>NZ_CABVPX010000025.1 GCF_902499125.1 Burkholderia arboris | reverse complement strand
GCGTTTTCAGCAGCAGAGAAGCGAGATTATGAACCGTGTTTCGCAGCTCGTCAACAACTTTTTTACTACATCGTTGCAACTGCGGGGCTCAACTTCCTGTACCACCGAGACCGCTACTACCCAGCCCCAACAGCACCGCTTCCCTTCCTCCCGCGCCGCGTTTCCGTTAGCGCGAAAGAGGCGTGATTCTAAGCATCTGCCCCGATCTACGCAAGCCCCTTTGTGAAGAAATTTGAAAAAGCCCCCGTGCGCTCACGCGCACGGGGGCTTGGGGCTCGACGGGCCCGGCGATCATGCTGGCAACCGCCGCCAACCAATCGCCAGGCGCCTGCCGCCACACCGCACA
The DNA here is from genome assembly GCF_902499125.1 of Burkholderia arboris. Lineage (GTDB taxonomy): Bacteria > Pseudomonadota > Gammaproteobacteria > Burkholderiales > Burkholderiaceae > Burkholderia > Burkholderia arboris. The sequence continues at coordinate 112,662 of NZ_CABVPX010000025.1, read as the reverse complement.
ATCAACGGTGCTTGAACTCCGGCTTCCGCTTCTCGACGAATGCCGCCATCCCTTCCTTCTGGTCTTCGGTCGCGAACAGCGAATGGAACAGCCGGCGCTCGAAGTGAACGCCCTCGGCCAGCGTCGTCTCGTACGCCCGGTTCACCGACTCCTTGACCATCATGACCGCCGGCAGCGAAAACTCGGCGATCGTCGTCGCAGCGGCAATCGCCTCGTCGAGCAGCTTGTCGGCCGGCAGCACCCGCGACACGAGTCCTGCACGCTCGGCCTCGGCGGCGTCCATGAAGCGCGCGGTCAGGCACATGTCCATCGCCTTCGCCTTCGACACCGCACGCGGCAGACGTTGCGTACCGCCTGCGCCCGGCATGACGCCCAGCTTGATTTCCGGTTGGCCGAACTTGGCCGTGTCCGCCGCGAAGATGATGTCGCACATCATCGCGAGTTCGCAGCCGCCACCCAGGGCAAAGCCCGATACCGCAGCAATGATCGGCTTGCGGATCTCGCGGACCGTCTCCCAGTTGCGCGTGATGTAGTCGCTCCGGTAAACATCCATATAGGAGTAGGTCGCCATCATGCCGATATCCGCGCCCGCAGCGAACGCCTTCTCGCTCCCGGTCACGACGATCGCGCCGATGCCGTCATCCGCATCGAACGCCTTCAGCGCAGCACCCAACTCGTCCATCAGCGCATCGTTCAGCGCATTCAGCGCCTTCGGACGGTTCAGCGTCACCAGACCGACACGCCCCCGGGTCTCCACCAGGATGTTCTCGTAAGCCATCTATTTCTCCTCGATCAATGAAATGAGAAACGCCTCGCACATGCGAATAGTTTGATGCTACCATTCTCCGACCAACCGGTCGGTTAATTAATCGATCCGATCCCTCTCAACGTTCATCAGGCTGCCGCCATGACCCATGCACTGTTCACGAAGCACGAAGACACGCTGAAGCACGCACTCGCCGCCATCGAGAGCCGCGGGTACTGGAGCCCGTTCGCCGAAATGCCGAGTCCCAAAGTGTACGGGGAAAGCGCAAGCGCAGACGGCGAAGCCGCGTTCAAGTCGCACCTCGACAAGACCTTCGTGCTCGACCAGCCGGCGTCCGGTGAAACGATCGGCGCAGAGCGCTCGCCGTATGGCATCGCCCTGGGCATCCAGTATCCGAAGTCGACGCCCGACGCGCTGATCGCTGCCGCAGCGGCCGCGCAACGCACGTGGCGCGAAGCCGGCCCGAGCGCCTGGGTCGGTGTCAGCCTCGAAATCCTCGCGCGCCTGAATCGTGCGAGCTTCGAAATCGCCTACAGCGTGATGCACACCACCGGGCAGGCCTTCATGATGGCGTTCCAGGCCGGCGGCCCGCACGCGCAGGACCGCGCGCTCGAGGCGGTCGCCTATGCATGGGACGAACTGCGCCGCATCCCGGCCGATGCGCACTGGGAAAAACCGCAAGGCAAGAACCCGCCGCTCGCGATGCACAAGCGCTATACGATCGTGCCGCGCGGCACCGGCCTCGTGCTCGGCTGCTGCACGTTCCCGACCTGGAACGGCTACCCGGGCCTGTTCGCCGACCTGGCAACCGGTAATACCGTGATCGTCAAACCGCATCCGGGCGCGATCCTGCCGCTCGCCATCACGGTCCGGATCGCCCGCGACGTGCTGCGCGAAGCCGGATTCGACCCGAACGTCGTCACGCTCCTCGCGACCGAACCCAACGACGGCGCCCTCGTCCAGGATCTCGCGCTGCGCCCCGAGATCAAGCTGATCGACTTCACCGGCAGCACGCAGAACGGCACGTGGCTCGAACGCCATGCCCATCAGGCACAGGTCTACACCGAGAAGGCAGGCGTCAACCAGATCGTGATCGACTCGACCGACGACCTGAAGGCCGCCGCCAAGAACATCGCGTTCTCGCTGGCGCTGTACTCCGGCCAGATGTGTACGGCCCCGCAAAACATCTACGTGCCCCGCGACGGCATCCGCACGGCTGACGGCCGTGCGAGCTTCGACGAAGTCGCACAAGCCATCGCGGTTGCCGTGCAAAAGCTCACCGGCGACCCGGCACGCTCGGTCGAGCTGATCGGCGCGATCCAGAACGAAGGCGTGTCCGCGCGCATCGACGACGCGCGCAAGCTCGGTCGCGTGCTCGCCGACAGCCTGACGCTCCAGCACCCGGCCTTCCCCGATGCCCGCGTGCGCACACCGCTCGTGCTGCAACTCGACGTGGCCGACCGCGCGAAATTCACGCAGGAGTGGTTCGGCCCGATCTCGTTCGTGATCGCGACCGATTCGACAGCGCAGTCGCTCGATCTCGCCGGTGAAGTCGCGGCAGAACATGGCGCGCTGACCCTCTCCGTCTACAGCACCGACGACGCAATCGTCGACGCTGCACACGACGCAGCGGTGCGCGGCGGTGTCGCGCTGTCGATCAACCTGACGGGTGGCGTATTCGTCAACCAGTCGGCCGCGTTCTCCGATTTCCACGGCACCGGTGCAAACCCGGCGGCCAACGCGGCGCTAGCCGACCCGGCGTTCGTCGCCAACCGGTTCCGTGTGGTGCAAAGCCGCGTCCATGTTGCCCCGAAGGCAGTCCCGGTGGAAGCTGGCCAGACGGCATAACCCGAATGGCCGACGTGCAAACGCCGCCACGTTCTCTACCATGAACGAATCCGCCACCCGGCGGGTTCGTTGCTCATCGATACGCCCATGACAGACGCCTACATCTGCGACGCGATTCGCACCCCCATCGGCCGCTACGGCGGCGCCCTGAAAGACGTCCGCGCCGACGACCTCGGCGCGGTGCCGCTCAAGGCGCTGATCGAGCGCAACCGGAACGTCGACTGGGCGGCGATCGACGACGTGATCTACGGCTGCGCGAACCAGGCCGGCGAGGACAACCGTAACGTCGCGCGCATGTCGGCGCTGCTCGCGGGCCTGCCGACCGACGTGCCGGGCACGACGCTGAACCGGCTGTGCGGCTCCGGGATGGACGCGGTCGGCACGGCCGCGCGCGCGATCAAGGCGGGTGAAGCGCGCCTGATGATCGCGGGTGGCGTCGAGAGCATGACGCGCGCGCCGTTCGTGATGGGCAAGGCCGCGAGCGCATTCGCACGCCAGGCCGACATCTTCGATACGACGATCGGGTGGCGCTTCGTCAATCCGCTGATGAAACAGCTGTACGGCGTCGACTCGATGCCGGAAACGGCCGAGAACGTCGCGGTCGACCACAACATCAGCCGTGCCGACCAGGACCTGTTCGCACTGCGCAGCCAGCAGAAAGCCGCGCGGGCACAGCAGGACGGCACGCTGGCCGACGAAATCGTCGCGGTCACGATTCCGCAGAAGAAAGGCGACGCCATCGTCGTGTCGCGCGACGAACACCCGCGCGAGACGTCGCTCGAAGCACTCGCGAAGCTGAAGGGCGTCGTGCGACCGGACGGCTCGGTCACGGCCGGCAATGCATCGGGCGTCAACGACGGCGCGTGCGCGCTGCTGCTCGCCAATGCGCAGGCCGCCGACCAGTATGGCCTGCGCCGTCGCGCGCGTGTCGTCGGCATGGCAACCGCCGGCGTCGAGCCGCGCGTGATGGGCATCGGCCCCGCGCCGGCCACACAGAAACTGCTGCGCCAGCTCGGCATGACCATCGACCAGTTCGACGTGATCGAGCTGAACGAGGCATTCGCGTCGCAGGGCCTCGCCGTGCTGCGCATGCTGGGCGTCGCCGACGACGACCCGCGCGTGAATCCGAACGGCGGCGCCATTGCCCTGGGTCACCCGCTAGGCGCATCGGGCGCACGGCTCGTGACCACGGCGCTTCATCAACTCGAGCGTACGGGCGGCCGCTTCGCGCTCTGTACGATGTGCATCGGCGTCGGCCAGGGCATCGCGATCGCGATCGAACGTGTGTAACCGACGCGCCGCGCGCCTATAACGAAGTCATGAAGGAGACACTGCATGTCCTATCAGGCGATTCAGCTGGATATCGATCAGGCCGCGCGCGTGGCCACGATCACCCTCAACCGCCCCGACAAGCTGAACAGCTTCACGCGGGCGATGCATCGCGAACTGCAGTCGGCGCTCGATGAAGTCGAAGCAGCCGGCGCACGCGCGCTGATTCTGACGGGTGCGGGGCGCGGCTTCTGCGCAGGCCAGGACCTGGCCGATCTCGACTTCACGCCAGGCGCGTCCACCGACCTCGGCACGCTGATCGACGAGCACTTCAATCCACTGATCCGCCGCCTGCAGCGCCTGCCCATTCCGGTGATCGCCGCCGTCAACGGCACGGCGGCCGGCGCCGGCGCGAATCTCGCACTCGCCTGCGATCTCGTGTTCGCCGCCCGCTCGAGCAGTTTCATCCAGGCCTTCGTCAAGATCGGGCTCGTACCGGATTCAGGCGGCACGTGGTTCCTGCCGCAACGCGTCGGCATGGCACGCGCGCTGGGGCTCGCGCTGACCGGCGACAAGCTCGGTGCCGAACAGGCCGAGCAATGGGGCCTGATCTGGCGCGCGGTCGACGACGACGCGCTCGTCGCGACGGTCCGTCAGCTCGCTACCCAGCTCGCGCAGCAGCCGACGCTCGCGATCGCGTCGATCAAGCAATCGATGCGCGACAGCGTCACGAACACGCTCGACCAGCAACTCGACCAGGAACGCGACCTTCAGCGCAAGCTCGGCCAGTCGCACGACTACGCGGAAGGCGTGCGGGCATTCATCGAGAAGCGCGCGCCGCGCTTCGAGGGGCGTTGACATGACGAACGCCACCGCCACGCTCGATCCCGATTCGCTGGCCCGCGCCACGGCGCAGGCCATGTACGACGCCGACGCCTGCAGTCGCGCGTTCGGCATGGAAATCGCCGAAGTCCGCGCCGGCTACGCCCGCTTGCAGATGCGCGTGCGCCCCGAATTCCTGAACGGACACCAGACCTGCCACGGCGGGATCATCTTCACGCTCGCCGATTCGACGTTCGCATTCGCATGCAATTCGTACAACCTGAATACGGTCGCGGCCGGCTGCTCGATCGAATTCCTGCGCCCGGTGCACGGCGGTGACGAGCTGACGGCCGAGGCGATCGAACAGGCGCGCGCCGGCCGCCACGGCATCTACGACATCCGCGTCACGAATCAGACGGGCGAAACGGTCGCGATGTTTCGCGGCAAATCCGCCCAGATCAAGGGCACGGTCATCCCGGAAGACCGCTGACGTCGACGGCTCGCACATAACAAACACTGGAGACAGGCATGACTACCCCGCTACCGCTCGAGCCGATCGAGACCGCCTCACGCGACGAGCTGACCGCGCTGCAGCTCGAGCGCCTCAAGTGGTCGCTCCGGCATGCGTATGACCACTCGCCCGTCTATCGCCGAAAGTTCGACGACGCGGGCGTGCACCCGGACGACCTGAAGACGCTCGCCGACCTGTCGCGCTTCCCGTTCACGACGAAAGGCGACCTGCGCGACAGCTACCCGTTCGGGATGTTCGCGGTGCCGCAGGACCAGATCTCGCGCATCCACGCGTCATCGGGCACGACCGGCAAGCCGACAGTCGTCGGCTATACGGCCGGCGACATCGACACGTGGGCGAATCTGGTCGCGCGCTCGGTCCGCGCCGCCGGTGCGCGCCGCGGCGACAAGGTGCACATCAGCTACGGCTATGGCCTGTTCACCGGCGGGCTCGGCGCGCACTACGGCGCCGAACGCGCGGGGCTGACCGTGATCCCGTTCGGCGGCGGCCAGACCGAAAAGCAGGTGCAACTGATCCAGGATTTCCGGCCCGACATCATCATGGTCACGCCGAGCTACATGCTGTCGATCGCCGATGAAATCGAACGTCAGGGCCTCGACCCGGTGCAGAGTTCGCTGCGCATCGGCATCTTCGGTGCGGAGCCGTGGACCAACGACATGCGCGTCGCGATCGAACAGCGCATGGGCATCGATGCCGTCGACATCTACGGGCTGTCCGAAGTGATGGGCCCCGGCGTCGCGTCCGAATGCGTCGAGACCAAGGACGGCCCGACCATCTGGGAAGACCACTTCTATCCGGAAATCATCGATCCTGAAACCGGCGAAGTGCTGCCGGACGGCGAACTTGGCGAACTCGTGTTCACGTCGCTGACGAAGGAAGCGCTCCCGATCGTCCGCTACCGCACCCGCGACCTCACGCGCCTGTTGCCGGGCACCGCCCGCACGATGCGCCGGATGGAAAAGATCACCGGCCGTTCGGACGACATGATGATCGTGCGCGGCGTCAATGTGTTCCCGACGCAAATCGAGGAGCAGTTGCTCAAGCAGCGTGCGCTCGCGCCGCACTATCAGATCGTGCTGACGAAGGAAGGCCCGCTCGACGTGCTGACGCTCAACGTCGAGCCTTGCCCCGAGACCGCGCCCGATACCGCGGCGATCCATGCGGCAAAACAGGCGCTCGCGTACGACATCAAGTCGCTGATCGGCGTGACGGCCGTGATCAACGTGCTGCCCGTCAACGGGATCGAGCGCTCGGTCGGCAAGGCGCGCCGCGTCGTCGACAAGCGCAAGGGCTGACGCCCGGCATCGCCCGCGCGAAGCCAGCCAATCCGCCGCACCCGATGAAAACAGCCCGATCGGCCAAAACCGGTCGGGCTGTTTCGTTTCGGGCATGGCCCCGTCGCATCACGTCAGTTACTGCACTTCGACCGCCTGCGCTGCGGCACGCGGGCGGCCAACACAGCCGCCGTGCATCACGAATTCGGGAACAGCAGCCACATCCGGCCGACCTGCTTCATCCGGCCGGCCTGGTCGCCCGCGTCGTCGCCGAGCCCCCAGAAATAGTCGGCCCGCACGCCGCCCTTGATCGCCGAACCCGTATCCTGCGCAAAGACGAGCCGGTTCATCGGCGTATTCGTCAGCGGACGCGTGGTCTGCAGGAACACGGGCGTACCGAGCGGAATCGACGACGGATCGACCGCGATCGAACGCTCCGGCGTCAGCGGCACGCCAAGCGCGCCGATCGGACCGTCCGCGCCGCCATGCGGCGCATCTTCCTTGGTCGGCATGTCGCGGAAGAACACGAACCGCGGATTCGTGTCGAGCAACGTGTCGACACGGGTCGGGTTCGCCTTCGCCCACGCCTTGATGCCCTGCATCGTCGCCTGGGCGGGCGTCAGCTCGCCGCGATCGAGCAGCCACTTGCCGATCGAACGGTACGGCTGGTTGTTGGTGCCGCCGAAGCCGACCCGCATCACCGAACCGTCGTCGAGCAGCACGCGCCCCGAGCCCTGCACCTGCAGGAAGAACGCCTCGATCGGGTCGTCGACCCACACGAGTTCGTTGCCGTTCAGGATGCCCGCGCGCTCAAGCTGCGCGCGTACCGGCAGCGCGGCGCCCGCGCGATAGCCGGAAGGCCAGCGATAGAGCGCGTACTGATACGGGCCGCGGCGCACGCGCGAACCATGCAGCAGCGGCTCGTAATAGCCGGTCACGAGCCCGTCGAGCGTCCCGTCGGTATTCGCGAGCTGGAACGGCGTGAAATACGTTTCGAAGAATGCGCGGGCGCTGCTGACGTCGAGCTCGTCGAGCCGGTCGGCAGCCGCGCAGGCGCGCGCCCAGGCCGGCTGGCGCGAGAGCCGCACGCAGTTCTGCCGCAACGCGGCTGTCGCACCGATCAGCGCATCGTCCTGCCAGCCCGGCACCTGCTGCCACGCGACCGGCGTGAGCCGCTTCGCGGCGATCTGCCCCGGCACGATCGCCGCGCCGGTCGGCGGCTTCAGCGACGACGTCCGCGTCGGTGCGCTGCCGCACGCGGCAAGCAGCGCCGCCGCAGCCGCCGCCGCCACCCACCCGGCCAACCGGGGCCCAAACCACATACAATGTCCGTTCTTGATGGAAACCGCCATGTCAGATTTTCTCGACCAATATCCGATGCTCATCTTCGCGCTCGAAGCCTTCGTAGCGCTCGCCCTGCTGATCTTCATCGTCGTGTGGACGTCGTCGGGCAGAAAGAAGCACGCCCGCAGCAACAACGACCGCCAGCCGCGCTGACGCGCTTCGCACGCTCAATGCAGCGTGCGCGGCATGTGCAGTGCGAACTCGTCGACCGGCGCCTCGAAACGCTCGCCGTCCTCCGCCACGCAGAAGTAGGCGCCCCGCATCGTGCCGACCGGCGTCGCGATCACGGCCCAGCTCGTGTATTCGAAGTGCTCGCCCGGCTGCAGCAGCGGCTGGTGCCCGACGACGCCGAGCCCCTTCACTTCCTGCACGTGGCTTTCGCTGTCCGTGATGATCCAGTGACGTGCGATCAGCTGCGCCGCGACCTGCCCCGTGTTGCGGATGGTCAGCGTGTACGCGAATGCGTATTGACGGTGATCGGGGTCGGATTGTTCCGGCAAGTAGCTGGTTTTCACCGAAACGGTGAACTGATACTGACTCATGGTGTTTCCGCTGTAGGTAACCGCGCGCGCCGACTCGAGCGGCCGGGCCGCGGGCGCGCCGCATTGGTTCGGCATTCTATGCGCAATCGGGCCGCAACCGCACGGCCTGCCGCCGCGCACCGGGTCGCCGGACGGTAGAATGGCGGTTTTGCGCCGCACCGTCCCCGGTCCCCTGTCATGACTCAATTCCGCATCGCTCCCAGCATCCTGTCGGCCGATTTCGCACGGCTCGGCGAAGAAGTCCGCAACGTGGTCGCCGCCGGCGCCGACTGGATCCACTTCGACGTGATGGACAACCATTATGTGCCGAACCTGACGATCGGCCCGCTCGTCTGCGAGGCGATCCGCCCGCACGTGCAGGTGCCGATCGACGTGCACCTGATGGTGCGCCCGGTCGACCGGATCGTGCCCGATTTTGCGAAGGCCGGTGCGAACCTGATCAGCTTCCACCCGGAAGGCTCGGATCACATCGACCGCACGCTGTCGCTGATCCGCGACCACGGCTGCAAGGCCGGCCTCGTGTTCAACCCGGCCACGCCGCTGAACTATCTCGACCACGTGATGGATCGCCTCGACTTCGTGCTGCTGATGTCGGTCAACCCGGGCTTCGGCGGCCAGTCGTTCATTCCGGAGACGCTGAACAAGCTGCGCGAAGCACGTGCACGCATCGACGCGTACACCGAGCGCACGGGCCGCGAGATCCTGCTCGAAGTCGACGGCGGCGTGAAGACCGACAACATCGCGGAAATCGCGGCGGCCGGCGCCGACACGTTCGTCGCAGGTTCGGCGATCTTCGGCAAGCCCGACTATCGCAAGGTGATCGACGAGATGCGCGCCGCGCTCGCCACCGTCGAGCGGAGCTGACGCCGTGGCCGAATCGTCGTTCGCCGGCCACGCGCCGGCCGGGGCCGCCCCGATCCGCTTCGCCGCACCGCGCATCGACGCGGCGCTGATCGACCTCGACGGCACGATGGTCGACACGGCCGACGATTTCACGGCCGGCCTGAACGGAATGCTCGCGCAGCTCGGCGTGCCGGCCACGTCGCGCGACGAGGTGATCGGCTACGTCGGCAAGGGCTCCGAGCACCTGATCCAGAGCGTGCTGAAGCCGCGCTTCCCGGCCGACGAAGCGCATGCGCGCTTCGACGACGCGCTGGCGATCTACCAGACCGAATACGCGAAGATCAACGGCCGCCACACGCGCCTCTATCCGGACGTGGCAGCCGGGCTCGACGCGCTGCGCGAGGCCGGCATCCGGCTCGCGTGCGTAACGAACAAGCCGCACCGCTTCGCGGTGGAACTGCTTGAGCAATACGGGCTGGCCGGCTGCTTCGGCGTCGTGCTGGGCGGCGACAGCGTCGCGCGCAAGAAGCCCGATCCGCTGCCGATGCTGACGGCCTGCGATGCGCTCGGCGTCGCACCGGACGCGGCGGTCGCGATCGGCGACTCGGAAAACGATGCGCTGGCAGGCCGCGCGGCCGGGATGGCGACGCTGACGGTGCCGTATGGCTACAACCACGGCAAAGCTATACAAACGATAAATTCGGATGGTATAGTCGATTCGTTGCTGGTCGCGGCTCGCGCCATTTCCGCGCACAACGCCGGCCGGCCAACCCTCTGATTATTTCTTCCATCTGCATGTTTCTGAATAAAAAACGGAGTCTGAGCAGCATCGACCGGGGAGCCTGGCCCTGGCGTCGCTGGTCGCGCTAACCTCTTCGATGAGGTACGCTGAAGCACGTCTTCAGCGCCGTTTTTTATCTCGCTGCGCATCCGCGCGCCGACCGTCGCACCACCTCGAGTTCCACCGCGCCCGAACGCTTGCGTTCAGGATCGGCCGCAGGCTCGCGACGTTCACGCCCGGAGTGCCGGCCGGCAACAGGCACTTCTCGATCGACCGCCCTTTCGCCGACGGCAACCCGCGCAGCGTCACGTGATCCCTGGCGCACGCGCCGCTCGTCCCGAACAGGACCGGAACATGACCGAACTCGAATTCCAATCGCTCGCGAACGAAGGCTACAACCGCATCCCGCTGATCGCGGAAGCCCTCGCCGATCTCGAAACGCCGCTGTCCCTCTACCTGAAGCTGGCCCAGCCCGAACGCGCGGGCGCCAATTCGTTCCTGCTCGAATCGGTTGTCGGCGGCGAACGCTTCGGCCGCTACTCGTTCATCGGCCTGCCTGCCCGTACGCTCGTGCGCACCCGCAACGGCGTGTCGGAAGTCGTGCGAGACGGCCAGGTCGTCGAGACGCACGACGGCGACCCGTTCCAGTTCATCGAATCGTTCCAGGGGCGCTTCAAGGTCGCGCAGCGCCCGGGCCTGCCGCGCTTCTGCGGCGGTCTCGCCGGCTACTTCGGCTACGACGCGGTGCGCTATATCGAGAAGAAGCTCGCGAACACCGCGCCGCGCGACGATCTCGGCCTGCCCGACATCCAGCTGCTGCTGACCGAGGAAGTCGCGGTCATCGACAACCTCGCCGGCAAGCTGTACCTGATCATCTACGCGGACCCGGGCCAGCCCGAAGCGTATGCGAAGGCGAAACACCGCCTGCGTGAGCTGAAGCAGCGCCTGCGCACGACCGTGCAGCCGCCCGTCACGTCGGCGAGCGTGCGCACCGAGACGTTCCGCGAGTTCAAGAAGGACGACTATCTGGCCGCCGTACGCCAGGCGAAGGAATACATCGCGGCCGGCGAACTGATGCAGATCCAGGTCGGCCAGCGGCTGACGAAGCCGTATCGCGACAATCCGCTGTCGCTGTATCGCGCGCTGCGTTCGCTGAACCCGTCGCCGTACATGTACTACTACAACTTCGGCGATTTCCACGTGGTCGGCGCGTCGCCGGAAATCCTGGTGCGCCAGGAAAAGCGCGGCGAAGACCAGATCGTGACGATCCGTCCGCTCGCCGGCACGCGCCCGCGCGGCAACACGCCCGAGCGCGATGCGGAGCTCGCGACCGAGCTGCTCAACGATCCGAAGGAAATCGCCGAGCACGTGATGCTGATCGACCTCGCGCGCAACGACGTCGGCCGCATCGCGGAAATCGGCTCGGTGCAGGTGACCGACAAGATGGTGATCGAGAAGTACTCGCACGTGCAGCACATCGTCAGCTCGGTCGAAGGCAAGCTGAAGCCCGGCATGACAAACTACGACGTGCTGCGCGCGACGTTCCCGGCCGGCACGCTGTCCGGCGCGCCGAAGGTGCGCGCGATGGAGCTGATCGACGAGCTCGAACCGGTCAAGCGCGGGCTGTACGGCGGCGCGGTCGGCTACCTGTCGTTCTCGGGCGAGATGGATCTCGCGATCGCGATCCGCACGGGCCTGATCCACAACGGCAACCTGTATGTGCAAGCGGCGGCCGGCGTCGTCGCGGATTCGGTGCCCGAATCCGAATGGCAAGAGACCGAGAACAAGGCGCGTGCGGTGCTGCGTGCGGCCGAACAGGTCCAGGACGGCCTCGATAGCGACTTCTGACCGGAGACTGACCATGCTGCTCATGATCGACAACTACGACTCGTTTACCTACAACCTGGTCCAGTACTTCGGCGAACTCGGCGAGGACGTGCGTACCTACCGCAACGACGAAATCACGCTCGACGAGATCGCGCGCCTGAATCCCGACGCGATCTGCCTGTCGCCGGGCCCGAGCAATCCGCAACACGCAGGCATTACGCTCGACGTGCTGCGTGAGTTTTCGGGCAAGAAGCCGATCCTCGGCGTCTGCCTCGGCCATCAGGCGATCGGCGAAGCGTTCGGCGGCCGCGTCGTGCGCGCGACGACCATCATGCACGGCAAGGTGAGCCGGATCGAAACCGACTGCCTCGGCGTGTTCGCCGACCTGCCGAAGCATTTCGACGTCACGCGCTACCACTCGCTCGCGATCGAGCGCGAATCGCTGCCCGACTGCCTCGAGGTGTCCGCGTGGACCGACGACGGCGAAATCATGGGCGTGCGCCACAAGACACTGCCGATCGAGGGCGTGCAGTTCCACCCGGAATCGATCCTGTCCGAGCACGGCCATGCGCTGCTCGAGAATTTCCTGAAGCTGGCCCGCGCCGCGGCCGCGCAAGCCGCCTGACGGGAGCCTCACGATGACGATTACCCCGCAGGAAGCGCTGCAGCGCACGATCGAACACCGCGAGATCTTCCACGACGAAATGCTGCACCTGATGCGGCTCATCATGCGCGGCGACCTGTCGCCCGTGATGGCGGCCGCGATCATCACCGGGCTGCGCGTGAAGAAGGAGACGATCGGCGAGATCGCCGCCGCCGCGACCGTAATGCGCGAATTCGCACATCACGTCGAGGTGCAGGACAACTCGAACTTCGTCGATATCGTCGGCACCGGCGGCGACGGCTCGCACACGTTCAACATCTCGACCGCGTCCATGTTCGTCACGGCCGCGGCCGGCGCGAAGGTCGCGAAACACGGCAATCGCGGCGTGTCGAGCAAATCAGGCAGCGCCGACGTGCTCGAGGCGCTCGGCGTGAACATCGACCTGCAGTCGGAGCAGGTCGCCGCGTCGATCGCCGAAACCGGCATGGGCTTCATGTTCGCGCCGAACCATCACCCGGCGATGAAGAACATCGCGGCCGTGCGCCGCGAGCTCGGCGTGCGCACGATCTTCAACATCCTCGGCCCGCTGACCAATCCGGCCGGCGCGCCGAACCAGCTGATGGGCGTGTTCCACCCCGACCTCGTCGGCATCCAGGTGCGCGTGATGCAGCGCCTCGGCGCTCAGCACGTGCTCGTCGTGTACGGCAAGGACGGCATGGACGAGGTGTCGCTCGGCGCCGCGACGCTCGTCGGCGAGTTGCGCGACGGCAAGGTGCACGAATACGAGATCCATCCGGAAGACTTCGGCCTGCAGATGGTGTCGAACCGCACGCTGAAGGTCGAAAATGCCGACGAATCGCGCACGATGCTGCTCGGCGCGCTGGACAACCAGCCGGGCGTCGCACGCGAAATCGTCACGCTGAACGCGGGCACCGCGCTCTATGCGGCGAACGTCGCCGAGTCGATCGCGGACGGCATCCAGCTCGCCCGCGAAGCGATCGCGAGCGGCAAGGCGCGCGCGAAGGTCGACGAACTCGTGCGCTTCACGCAGCAATTCAAGCGCTGACTCCCCTTACGAATCAAGCAGGAACCCACATGAGCGACATTCTCGACCGAATCATCGCCGTCAAGCGCGAAGAAGTCGCGGCGGCCATGCGCAGCACGCCGCTCGAGGCACTGAAGCTGGACGCATCGGCGCGCGACCTGCGCGACTTCGTCGGCGCGCTGCGTGCGAAGCACGCGGCCGGCAACGCCGCCGTGATCGCCGAAATCAAGAAGGCCAGCCCGTCGAAGGGCGTGCTGCGCGAGCATTTCGTGCCGGCCGACATCGCGCGCTCGTATGCGGCGCACGGCGCCGCGTGCCTGTCGGTGCTGACCGACGAACAGTTCTTCCAGGGCAGCGTCCGCTACCTCGAAGAGGCGCGCGCGGCCTGCACGCTGCCGGTGCTGCGCAAGGACTTCATCGTCGACGCGTACCAGATCCTCGAAGCACGCGCGATGGGCGCCGACGCGATCCTGCTGATCGCCGCCGCGCTCGACACGCCGCTGATGCAGGATCTCGAGGCCTACGCGCACTCGCTCGGCCTCGCGGTGCTGGTCGAAGTGCACGACCGCAACGAGATGGAACAGGCGCTGACGCTGAAGACGCCGCTGCTCGGCATCAACAACCGCAACCTGCGCACGTTCGAGACGTCGATCCAGACCACGCTCGACATGCTCGACATGATTCCGGCGGACCGCATCGTCGTGACCGAATCGGGCATCCTGTCGCGCACCGACGTCGACACGATGCGTGCGGCGAACGTGAACGCGTTCCTCGTCGGCGAAGCGTTCATGCGCGCCGAGCAGCCGGGCGAGGAACTCGCGCGGATGTTCTTCTGATGGCGATCGAAAAGGAAATCAAGCTCACGCTGCCGGCCGGCCAGGCCGACGCCGCGCGACACTTCTTCGAGACGCTGACCGGCGAACCCGGTCACGACATCACGCTCGCGAACGTCTATTACGACACGCCCGATCTGGCGCTGGCACGCTCGAAGAGCGCAGTGCGCGTGCGGCGCGCGCCGCACGGCTGGCTGCAGACGTTCAAGACGGTCGGCAGCGCGGAAGGCGGCCTGCATCGCCGCCATGAATGGGAACTGCCGGTCGCCGGCGACGCGCTCGAAATCGACGCGCTCGTCGCGGCCTGCGACGTGCCGGAAGCCGCCGCCGCGCTGAAAGATGCGGCCGGCGCGCTATCTGCGCTGTTCCGCACGGATTTTTCGCGTACGCTGTGGCGCATCGCAATCGGCGGCGCAACCGTCGAAGCCGCGGTGGACCTCGGCGAGATCGTCGTCCAGGCGGAACACGAAACGCGCCGCGAACCGATCAGCGAAATCGAACTCGAACTGATCGACGGCCCGGAAGCGGCGCTCGCGACGCTCGCCGCCGAACTGCAGCAAGCGCTGCCAGGCCTCGTTCCCGAAAACATCAGCAAGGCGCAGCGCGGCTATCGGCTGCGCGCGCAATAAACACGCATCACGCATGGCAACCCGCAAGACTTCCCGCGCGCCGCAACAGGCGTCGCTGTTCGATGATCCCGTGCCGGAAACGGCACCGGCCGATACGCCGTCCCCGGCCCCCGAAGCGCCCGCGGCCGGACGCAAACCCGCGAAGAAAGCGGCTGAACCGGCGGCTCCAGCCGCCGCAGTACCGCCGCGGCCCGCTGCCGCCGACGTGCCGCATCTCGCCGCGCAATTCGACGCGCTGCCGACCGTCTGGCGCGACGTGCTGAAACCGTTCACCGACAGCGACGCATACGCGCCGCTGTGCCGCTTCGTCGACGACGAGCGCGCAGCCGGCAAGACGGTCTACCCGGCCGACGTGTTCCGCGCGCTGCGCCTGACGAGCCCCGACGACGTCAAGATCGTGATTCTCGGCCAGGATCCGTACCACGGCGACGATCGCGGCACGCCGCAGGCGCACGGGCTTGCGTTCTCGGTGCCGCCGGCCGTTCGCACGCCGCCGTCGCTGCGCAACATCTTCAAGGAAATCGCCGCGAACTTCGGTCACGACACGCCGCGTCACGGCTGTCTCGACACGTGGGCGCGCCAGGGCGTGCTGCTGCTCAACACCGTGCTGACGGTCGAGCGCGGCGCGGCCGCGAGCCACGCTAAGCGCGGCTGGGAGCAATGCACGGACACGCTGATCCGCGAACTCGCCGGCCGCCATCGCGGGCTCGTGTTCATGCTGTGGGGCGCACACGCGCAGGCGAAGCGCGCGCTGTTCGACGCGAACGCGCATTGCGTGCTCGAGGCGCCGCATCCGTCGCCGCTGTCCGCGCATCGCGGCTTCCTCGGCTGCCGCCATTTCGCGCTCGCGAACGATTATCTGGTCGATGCAGGCCGCGAACCGATCGACTGGCGCCTACCGGACGTAGCCGAAACGCTGGCGTAACGCGCCGCGCCGGTTCCTTCCCCGGATCCGGCCGACACGCAAAAAAACGCCGCGCCCCTTTCGGGGGCGCGGCGTTTTTTTTATCAGGTGAGGCAGCAGGTGCGTCGCACCTGCATCGGCCTTACGCGGCGGCGATCGCTTCGCGTGCGCTGGCCAGCGCGGCGCTTTGCGCATCCGGGCCGAGATTCAGGCCTTCCGCGAAGATGAAGCTCACGTCGGTCATGCCGACGAAGCCGAGGAACGTGCGCAGATACGGCGTCTGGCTGTCGTTCGGCGTGCCGGCGTACTTGCCGCCGCGGGCCGTCACGACGTGAACCTTCTTGCCCTTGATCAGGCCTTCCGGACCGTTCTCGGTGTAGCGGAACGTGACGCCGGCACGGGCGATCCAGTCGAAGTACGTCTTCAGTTGCGACGAGATGCCGAAGTTGTACATCGGCGCGCCGATCACGATGATGTCGGCGGCTTGCAGCTCGGCGATCAGTGCATCGCTCTTCGCGACGATCGCATTCTGCTCCGCGGTGCGGTTGTCGGCCGGCGTGAAGAACGCGCCGAGCACCGATTCGTCGAGGTGCGGCAGCGCATCGGCCAGCAAGTCGCGAACCACGACGTTCGCGCCGGGATTCGATTGTTGCAGCTTTGCCGTCAGTTCGTTAGCCAGCAGCGTGGATTGCGCACCTTGCGAACGTGCAGCGGAATTGATTTGCAGAATGGTCGTCATGTCAGGCTCCAGTAGGGTTGCGCTTCGGTAGCGCGAGTGACCCCATTGTGCGTGGCCGCATGACCGCGAAAAAGCGGGTTCAGGGCGACGGATTGTTGCAGCAGCAGAACAATACTCGATCGCGCCCCGATACCCGCTTCCTTACGTTCACCCCTTCAGCCAGGCTTCCCGGGCCCTCGCGACCGCCGCCGGCTTCGCGGCCGCCGTCAGCCGGTAGCGCGTGACTTCCGGGCCGTCGAGCTTGAGTTTCGCGGTGCGCAGCTCGTCGCGGCGGAACGCGTGAACCTCGACCTTGTCGCCCGGCCGGTAGCGCGCGAGCAACGCATCGAGGTTCGTGCCCGTCACGCGCAGCCCGTCGACCGCGATCAGCGTGTCGCCGGCCGACAGCCCCGCGCGATGCGCGGCGCCGCCTTCGTAGACCGCCGCGAACGTGCAGTCCGCGCCGCCGCGCAGGCGCGCGCCGATCGTCGGCTTCGCGGCCGCGCCGAGTGCGACATCGGGTGCGAGCGTCACCCCGAACGGCGCGAGCAACTCGGCGAGCGGCAGGTCGCGCGTGCCGTGCACGGCGTCGGTGAACAGGCGGCCGAGCGCGACGCCCGTCGCCTCTTCGATCAGCGCGTCGACTTCGTTCTCCTCGACGCCGGCCGGCTTGCCGCGGTAGAAATCGCGGCCGTAGCGTTGCCACAGCAGGCGCATCACGTCGTCGAGCGACTTCCGGTTGCGCGTCTGCGCGCGGATCGCGAGATCGAACGCGAGCGCGACGAGCGAACCCTTCGTGTAATAGCTGACGATCGCGTTGGTCGCGTTCTCGTCCTGACGGTAGTACTTGATCCACGCGTCGAACGAGCTTTCCGCGACGCTCTGCTTGAGCCGGCCCGTACCGCGCAGCACGCCGCCGACCGTGCGGCCCAGCGCCGTGAAATATTCGTCCTGCGACATCAGCCCGCTGCGCACCAGCATCAGGTCGTCGTAATACGACGTGAAACCTTCGAACAGCCACAGCAGCGACGTGTAGTTCTCGCGCGTCAGGTCGTACGGCACGAACGCCGCCGGCTTGATGCGCTTCACGTTCCACGTGTGGAAGTACTCGTGGCTGCAGAGACCGAGATAGGTGCGATAGCCTTCCGTCGTTTCCGGCCGCCCCTTCACCGGCAGGTCGGTGCGGTTGCAGATCAGCGCAGTCGACGCGCGATGCTCGAGACCGCCGTAGCCGTCGCTGACCGCGAGCGTCATGAACACGTAGCGGTCCATCGGCGCCTTCTTCGACTTCGGCTCGAACAGCGCGATCTGCGCTTCGCACACGCGCTTCAGGTCGGTACGCAGCCGCTCCATGTCGAGCTGCGTCACGCGCCCCGCGACCACGATGTCATGCGGCACGCCGTGCGCGTCGAACGTCGCGAGCGCGAATTCGCCGATCGTCACCGGATGATCGGACAGCTCGTCGTAGTTGGCCGCGCGATACGCGCCGAAACCGTAGCGCTTCGTACCGCGCGCCTCGGGCAGCGCGGTGCCGACGCGCCACGTGCGAAACGCCGCGCCGGCCGGTTTAGCGATGTCGACTTCGCACGGCGCATCCTCGCGCCCGGCGACGCTCAGGAACACGGCCGTCGCGTTGAAGAAGCCGCCCGACTCATCGAGATACGCGGAGCGCACCGACAGGTCCCACGCGTACACGTCGTAGCGCAGCGTCAGCGCGCCGGTCACGGGCGCGGCCTGCCACGTGTGCTTGTCGGTCTTCGCGACGCGCACCTTGCGGCCCGCGTCGTTGAACGCACCGAGCGTCACGATGTTGCGCGCGAACTCGCGCACGAGGTAGCTGCCCGGAATCCACACCGGCAGCGAGAAGCGCTGGCCTTCGGGATCGGGATCGGTAACCGTCACCGACACTTCGAACAGGTGCGCGGCAAGATCTTTCGGGGCAATCGAATAGCGAATCGGCTGGGTCATCGTGGCAATCGGTCGGTCGAATACGGCGGCGAAAACGAAGAGAGGCGCCGGCAGATCATGCGGGCGCCCCTCGCTGGCCGGGCCATGCGGCCCGGCGTATCGGTCGGTTACTTGCTCGAGGCGAGCGCCTGGTTGAGCTGGTCGGCCGAGACCGCGCCCGGCAGGCGGCGGCCGTCCGGCAGGAAGATCGTCGGCGTGCCCGTGACGTTCATCCCGCGGCCGAGCGCGAGGTTCTTGTCGAGCGCGCTGGTATCGCAGGTGCCGGCACCGGACGGCGCGCGGTGGTCGAGCATCCAGCCCTCCCACGTCTTCGCACGGTCGGTCGCGCACCAGATCGCCTTCGACTTCACGGTCGAATCCGGCGACAGCACCGGGTACAGGAACGTGTAGACGGTGACGTTGTCGATCGACTGCAGCGTCGTCTCGAGCTTCTTGCAGTACGGGCAGTTCGGATCGGAGAACACCGCGATCTTGCGTGCGCCGTTGCCCTTGACGACCTTGATCGCATTCGCGAACGGCAGGCTCGCGAAGTCGATCTTGTTGATTTCGGACAGGCGTGCGTCGGTCAGGTTCTTGTGCGTCTTGGTGTCGACGAGATCGCCGAGCAGCACGTAATCGCCTGCCGCGTCGCTATAGATGATCTGCGAGCCGAGGTTCACTTCGTAGAGGCCCGCGACCGGCGACTTCGATACGCTCTTGATCGGCGCGTCGTTGCCGAGACGGGCTTGCAGCGTGGCTTTCAGCTTGTCGGTGGTCTGGTCGGCCTGGGCGGTGCAGCCAAGCGTCGCCATCGTGACGGCCAGCGCCAGCGACGCGATGCGGATCGTTTTTTTCATCGAAATCTTCCTTCAGCTCAATCGGTGTCCACGGCACAGTGTACGCCGTAACGGAACCGACTCCGACCGGCGAAGCGGCAGAAGGTTCGATCAGCCGAGTGCGGCCGACACGAGCCAGCGCTTCACGAACGGCTGCGCGCCGACGAAGGCCATGCCCGCATTGCGCACCGCCTTCGCGAGCGAGCCCGGCACCGCGAACAGCCGCTGCAGGCCGTCGGTCGCGACCATCAGCGCGCGGATGTCCTCGCGGCGCGAACGCTCGTAGCGGCGCAGCAGCACCGTATCGCCGAGGTTGCGGAAGCTTTCCTTGCCCGCGATCGCGTCGGCGAGCGCCGCAACGTCGCGCAGCCCGAGGTTCATCCCCTGCCCCGCGAGCGGGTGGATCAGATGCGCGGCATCGCCGACCAGCGCGACGCGCGGCGCGATCAGCTTGTCGACCGTCTGCAGCGCCAGCGGGAAGCCGGCGGCCGGCGTCACGCATTCGAGCGTGCCGACCTGGCCGTGCGACACGCGCTCGACCTCGGCCGCGAGCTGCGCCGGATCGAGTGCGAGCAATTCATCGGCATGCGCAGTGTGCGCGGACCACACGAGCGACACGTGGCCGTCCGGCAGCGGCAGCAGCGCGACGATCTCGCCTTCGTGGAACCACTGGCAGGCCGTCTCGCGGTGCGGCAGCGACGCCTTGAAGTTCGCGACGACGCCCGTCTGCCGGTAATCGCGCCGTTCGACCTTGGCCCCCATTTGGGAACGTACCCACGAATGCGCGCCGTCGGCGCCGACGATCAGGTCGGCTTCGAGCACCTGCCCCGACGACAACGTGAGGACGGCCGCGTCGTCGCGCACGTCGAAGCCCTGGGCGCGCGCCTCGAACCATGTGAGATTCGGCTGGAACCGCAGCGCGGCGTCGAGCGACGCCTCGACCAGCGACGATTCGGCGATCCATGCAAGTTGCGGCACGGAGGCCTGGTAAGCGGAGAAATGCAGTTCCGCGTGCGCATCGCCGTACACGCGCATGTCGTAGACGGGCGCGAGCCGGCTGTGATCGAGCGCCTGCCAGACCCGCAGCCGCTCGAGCAGCGCCTGCGAACTGGAGGACAGCGCGTAGACGCGCGTGTCGAACGCGAGATCGGCGGGGCGCGGCGTGGCCGGCTGGGCGAGCAAGGCAGTCTTGTAGCCGGACTGGGTCAGCGCGAGCGCGGCCGTCTTGCCGACGAGCCCGCCGCCGACCACGGCGACGTCGAAGGTGTGGTGGGCAGTCATGGCGGGCATTATAGCCGCGGGGCCAAACCCTTACGCGGCCGGACTTTGCGGGAAATCAGCAGAATCGCAGGCGGCCGATGCGGCGCGGCGGCCCGCCGCATCGGCCGTTCGGCGCAACCCCGGAATCCGGGGCGCCGGCACGGTACAATAGCGTCTTTGACCGTCGGCCCGCCGCGCTCCCCGCGCCGGCCGCCCTTTTTTCCCGCGCCGCCGTGCCCTGTCCGGCCGCGCCGCCTTACCCGTCCGAAGGATTCCATGAGTCTCAAATGCGGCATCGTCGGCTTGCCCAACGTCGGCAAGTCCACCCTGTTCAATGCGCTGACCAAGGCCGGCATCGCCGCCGAGAACTACCCGTTCTGCACGATCGAGCCGAACGTCGGCGTCGTCGAAGTGCCCGATACGCGCCTGAAGGCGCTCTCGGAGATCGTCAAGCCGGAGCGTGTCGTGCCGGCCGTCGTCGAGTTCGTCGACATCGCGGGCCTCGTCGCAGGCGCGAGCAAGGGTGAAGGCCTCGGCAACCAGTTCCTCGCGAACATCCGCGAAACCGACGCGATCACGCACGTCGTACGCTGCTTCGAAGACGAGAACGTCATTCACGTCGCCGGCAAGGTCAGCCCGATCGACGACATCGAAGTGATCAACACCGAACTCGCGCTGGCCGACCTCGGCACCGTCGAGAAGTCGCTCACGCGCTATTCGAAGGCTGCCAAGTCGGGCAACGACAAGGAAGCGGCGAAGCTCGTCGCGGTGCTCGAGAAAGTGCGCGCGCAGCTCGACCAGGGCAAGGCCGTGCGCGGCCTCGCGCTGTCGGACGACGAACAGGTGCTGCTCAAGCCGTTCTGCCTGATCACCGCGAAGCCCACGATGTACGTCGCCAACGTGAAGGACGACGGCTTCGAGAACAACCCGCACCTCGATGCAGTGCGCAAGTACGCGGAAAGCGAAAACGCGCCGGTGGTCGCCGTGTGCGCGGCGATCGAAGCGGAAATCGCCGATCTCGACGACGCGGACAAGGAAGCGTTCCTCGCCGACATGGGCATGGAAGAGCCGGGCCTCGACCGCGTGATCCGCGCGGGCTTCAAGCTGCTCGGCCTGCAGACGTATTTCACCGCGGGCGTGAAGGAAGTGCGCGCGTGGACGATCCATATCGGCGATACGGCGCCGCAGGCGGCCGGCGTGATCCACACCGACTTCGAGCGCGGCTTCATCCGCGCGCAGACGATCGCGTTCGACGACTACGTCACGTACAAGGGCGAGCAAGGCGCGAAGGAAGCCGGCAAGATGCGCGCCGAAGGGAAGGAATATGTCGTGCACGACGGCGACGTGATGAACTTCCTGTTCAACGTGTAGTGTTGCTTCGATACGCATTCAAAAAGCCCGCACTCGCGGGCTTTTTTATTCCGGCGACCGCATCGCGTCACTGCACCTGGCAATCCAGCATGTGCCCGGCGCGGTTGCGTGGATGGTAACTCGACCAGACGAACTGACTGAAGTAGCTCTCTGCCACTTCGGTCCAGGTCCTGAGCCCACCGTCTTCCTGCAGCACGTGTCTCGCGTTGACCAGCAACCACGACATCACGGCCTGGCTGTCGCGACACTTCGTACACTCTCCTGAAGTACAACAGCGCGCCAGCGTCTGGAAGTCCGCGCGATACGCGTTGAATTTCGGCAACGCGGGCCATCCCGAAGCGAACCGCGCCTCGTTCTCCGGATGATCTTCGCTGACACTCGGGCAACTCGCATGACCGAATGTTCCCCAGTGGGTCTCGCCACGCATGAGTGCGGCCAGATAGTACGGATGGCTCACCACGGTTTCCGGGTATTTCGCCTGCAATGCGAGCAATACATTCAGGAGTTGTTCCTCACCTTGCCGGCGAAGGGGTCCTGCAACATCGTAGGCACTGTAGTAATTGAACAGCAGCCGATTTCCGTTATCCCGAATCCTGCGTACCGTTTCTTCGATATAGGCAATGCCGTCGATCGAGACGGCATAGACGAAACCAGCCCGCTCGTCGTCGCGATAATTCGCAAGTACCTTGTCGAACAGACCTGTGAAACGCTTTCCGTTCGGGCCAATCGCGCGCAATTCGTCATCGAGCGGCCCGCCGCCGAATACGGAGATCGCGATGGTGATATCTTCGAAACCCTCGAAAGGAATTCGACGGAGACCGTTCGTCGAAACGGACACCTTCGGCATGTGCTTCCGGAATATCCTGATCCGATCGAGAAACAGTGCGGGCTCGCCACCTATCAGCAATGGCGCATTGATTCCGCGTGCGGCCTCGTCCTGCACACGAGCCTCCAGCCGCGACGAATCGTTCAACTCATCCGATGCGACGTCGAACGCGTTCTCAAAGAACCAGCACCCTTTGCAGCGCAGATTGCATTGATTCGTGAGGTGGTAAAGCGACGCGCGTGTCTCCTTCGCCTCATTTCGCACTGCCTTGAAACGCGCTTTCAAATCGATTGAATCGTCCATCCAGGTCTCCTGATACGAGGACGCGAGCACGCCCGAGCGTCAACCCTGCAATCCTCTGGTGAGTTCCGGCCACAGCGACGAATGCGTGCGGCGGAACATGCCGACGTGACCGATTGCCCGGCCATCACAGTTTTCCGGGCTGATGAAATGGACGTGGCGGCTGGCGTTCGGCAACCACCGCAGCCAGTCCTCGATATTGGCCAGCGTCGCAAGGGGGTCATCGGTCGCTGCGACTACCGTGACAGGAGCAGAGAATTCGTTGTAGTAGTGATGCGCAACGCCGACCCCGAACTCGTTCGCCATGTATCCGGGGCTTCGGCACCACCGAGCCCACTGAAGCCCGACGCGCGCAGGCAGATCCTCGCCCCAGCCGAGCACCCTGGCGGGGACATAGCCAAGCAGGCGAGCGGTCACCGGAACGTAGAGATCAGCCAGCAACAGCGCGGCAATGCGCGTCGCCCCCCGGATGTTGCCGACGTATCCAGATGAAGCTGATATTGCGCATAGCGAACGGATCGATGCGTGGTTCGGCATCAGGCCGACCAGTTGCGCACCCGCGCTGTGCCCAATCAGATGGGCATCACGTGCACCGGTTGCGCCAAGGAGCCAATCGAGCGCAGCAGGCATGTCGAGCTGCCCCCAATCCTGTTTGCGGACGCGTGATCGACGGACGTGGCAGCCATTCAGCGACGCACCCATCCCCCGATAGTCGAATACGAATGTCGGATAACCACCATTGCGTAGCCACTCCGCAAATGCGAAATAGAAGGACTGACGCAATCCGGTAGCAGGACAGACGAGTACGGGAGAGCGGGAACCGGCCTCCGCCGGAAAATAGGTTCCTCGAAGCGCGTACCCGTCAACGGCGTGAAACTCGACACGTACCCGGGCAGTCGGTGGTCCGGTCATTGCCCGGACCTCAATGCACCGGGGCAGGGATGTGCGTCATGTGCGATGACGCGCAACTTGGCTCGCTTCGAAACTTGAGCACACAACAAAGCCCACCAAATCGATTGCGCCATCGATTCACTCCGGCTGTCGAAGTGGTCAATGTATGCAGGGGCCGTCGACAATGAAATCAGACGAGTTCGATTCTTCGCCCTTAAATTTCGACCCTATCTCGCCGTCCTCCCCCCGCAACGACATCCGCACCGCAAAAAAGACAAATGGCCCGACCGGCAAACGCCGATCGGGCCATTTTTCATGACCGGGGCTCCCCGCCCCGCTGTCACGTTACTGCATCACGTTGCCGACACCCGCCGCCCCGCGTTCGCCTGCGCATCGCGACCGCGCTTGTTCAGCCACGACGCGAACAGCACGATCAACGCCAGCACGGCCGTCGCACCGACCTCCATCCGGTGATCCTCGCTGACGAACATCACGGTCAGCGTGCCGCAGATGAACAGGATCACGAGCCACGTGAGCCACGGGAACAGCCACATCCGCAGCGTCAGGTCGGCGCGGGTCGATTCGAGCGTCTTGCGCATCCGCAGTTGCGAGATCGCGATCACCAGATACACGAGCAGTGCGATCGCACCCGACGTTGCGAGCAGGAAGCCGAACACCTGTTCCGGCATCAGGTAGTTCGCGATCACGGTCACGAAGCCGAATGCGGTCGACGCGAGCACGGCCGCACGCGGCGTGCCGGTCGAATCGGTGCGATGCAGGAATGCCGGCGCATCCTTGCGCTTCGACAGCGAGAACAGCATCCGCGACGCCGTGTACAGCGCCGAATTCAGGCAGCTCGCGACCGACACGAGCACGATCACGTCGATGATCGCCTTCGCGTTCGGGATGCCGATCAGTTCCATCGCACGCTGATACGAGCCGTGCTTCGGCAGCAGCGGATCGTTCCACGGCACGATGGCCGCGACGATCAGGATCGAGCCGAGATAGAACAGCGTGATACGCCAGATGACCGAATTCGTCGCGCGCACGATCTGGCGCTGCGGGTTATCCGATTCGGCGGCCGCGATCGTTACGATCTCGGTGCCGAGGAACGAAAACATCGTCGTCAGCATCGCCGCCAGCACCGCGCCGGCGCCATTCGGCATGAAGCCCTGATGCGCGAACAGGTTCGACACCCCCGATACGGCGGGCGCCGGGATGATTCCAACGATCGCCGCCCCGCCGATACACAGGAACACGACAATCGCGACGACCTTGATCAGCGCGAACCAGAATTCGAATTCGCCGTAGTTCTTGACCGAGAAAAGGTTGGTGATCGTGAGCAGCAGCGTGATGCCGAGCGCGAAGATCCAGGTCGCGATGCCCGGGAACCACGCATTGAGGATGGTCGCGGCGGCCGTCGCCTCGATCGGGATCACGAGCACCCAGAACCACCAGTACAGCCAGCCGATCGTGAAGCCGGCCCAATGGCCGATCGCGCGATCGGCATAGGTCGAGAACGACCCGCTGTCAGGATGCGCGACGGCCATTTCGCCGAGCATGCGCATCACCAGCACGACCAGCACGCCCGCGATCGCATACGCGAGTATCGATGCCGGCCCGGCTTCCGCGATCGCGTGGCCGGAGCCGACGAACAAGCCCGCGCCGATGACGCCGGCAATCGACATCATCGTCACGTGACGCTGCTTCAGGCCCGTGCCGAGGCCTGTGTTGCTTCCACTCATCTGTCTCTCTCCAAAAAACGGTTCCGGTACGACCGGGTGTCGCGTGAAGGCGGCGCGGGGAGTTGTCGTTCTTGAATCCGGCTGCGACCGCGCGTGCGTCGCACGCGGGCATGAGGCCGGATGGGGCCGTTCGGATCGGTGTGCCCGCGCAGTCTGCGAAGCTGCGGGTGCGATGCAGCGCACCAGGCGCCGGCGCATCGCGTACGCCCTTTCCGTCGGCTGTCGTCAGCCGCCTTCGAAGCGAAGGAGTGTAAGCATCAAACGGTTCTTCACTAAGAACCAATTGAAGAATTTCGATGGAACCACTTGTTGCATCGATGCGAAACGATGCAACGCTTGCTGCGGTTCGGCGACGGCTCGCGCGCCGGTGCGCTCGTCACGGGCATGCCGGCCGCATTGCGCGCAGGGCACTCAGTTCGCGTCGCGTGCGGCTTCGTCCCGCCACTTCGCAGGTACGATCGCGTGCCATTCTCGCAGAAGCAGGCTTTTCACGGCGTCGGGATGCGCGGCCGACAGGCGCACCAGTACGATCGGCCAGCCGGCATAGTGATCGGTCACGTAATACACGCCGGGTTCCGATTCGATCAGCCATGCGCGTTCGTCGGGACCGACACCCTTCACGACGAGCGTGTCGCCGTCCTCGCGCAGCCGCGCGAGCATCTTGCCCTTCACCTTGAGCGCGGGCGTGCCGTACGACGTGCCCTCCTCGACACCGCGCCACGCGAGCGCGATCTGCCGGACTTCGTCGAATGTCACGATGCCTCCCCGACCGTTCGCCGATGGTTGACGGTCCGGCCACCCTACCGGAAATCGCACGATGCGCCCAGTCGGGTGCGCCTATCCGCCGGTTGCGCGCGCGGCCGCCGGCGCCCGTCCGGTGGTCGCGACAATCGCAAACGCGATCGCATTCGCGACGGCGCTCGCGAGGATCGGCACCAGATAGCCGCCGCCCGCGTCGTAGATGAAACCGGCCGCCGCCGGCCCGATCAGCGTGCCGAATGCGACGCTCGTGTACAGGATGCCGATGATCGCGCTCACGTTGCGCCCGCCGAAGTAGTCCATCACGACGGCCGGCAGCACGGCGACCCAGCCACCGTAGAACACGCCGAACACGAGCGCGAACGCGGCCAGCGTCGCTACGGTGCCGGCGCCCGCCCACGCGACGAGCGCCACGGCCATGCCGGCGAACATCGCGAGCAGCGACGCGCGGCGGCCGAAGCGGTCGGCGAGCCCCCCGAGGAAGAAGCGGCCGGCCGTGCTGCCGACGCCGATCGCGCCGAGCAGCAGCACGGCCGTCGATGGCGCGACGCCATGATCGAGTGCATACGGCACGAGGTGAACGAACGGGACGAACACGCCGAACGAGCAGACGAGGCAGGCCGCATAAAGACTCGCGAACGGCCGCGACGTGACGGCTTCGCGCACCGTCGCGCCGGCCCGCACGTTCGCGCCGGCCGACGCAGCACCGGCATGCCGGCCACCGTCGCCGGCGACATCGCCGTCCGGCAACAATCCGCGCCCGCGCGGGTCGTTCTCGATCAGCAGCGACATGCCGGCGCCCAGCACGACAGCGATTGCGGCCAGCGTGAAATACGCACCGCGCCAGCCGACATGCGCAATCGACGCGGACGCGAGCGGCGGCATCACGAGCGTGCCGACGCCGATCCCCGCGACCGCGAGCCCCGACGCGAAGCCGCGCCGCCGCACAAACCAGCGCTGCACTGCGCCGACGGCCGGCACGTATGCGCAGCCGACCCCGAGACCGACGCCGAGACCGTACGCGACATACACCTGCAGCAGCGACTGCGCGGCGCCGGCGGCCGCGAGCCCGGCGCCCGTCAGCAGCATCCCGGCGACGGCGAGCCGCCGCGAGCCGAAGCGATCGGCCAGCGGCCCGCTGACGATGCCGAAACCGAAATACAGGAAGCCGGCGAGCGAGAACACGAGCGAGATCTGCCCGCGCGACGCGGCGAAATCCCGCTGCAGCGACTCGACGAACGCGCTGAACGTATACGCGCTGCCGAACCCGACGAACGTGACGGCGAACGCGGCCGCGACCACGTACCAGCCGTAGAAGAGGCGCGAGGCGCCCGGGCGGTTCATGACGATGCTCCTCTCAGGTTCGACCGGCCGCCGGGCGGCGTCCGGATTGCCTCATGGATATAGATGAACTATGTTGATCGCATCGGCCGTCAAAGGACGGCCACGCAGCACGCGACTCGATGCGTCAACGGTACTCGCGCACATGCATCGCCTCAAACGATATTTCGTCGGCCTTTCGCTTTAGAAAAACTAAATGAATCGTTCCCGCCTGCCGCCGCTCAATGCACTGCGCGCGTTCGAAGCGGCCGCCCGCCATCTGTCGGTGAAGTCGGCCGCCGAGGAGCTGTCGGTCACGCCCGGCGCGGTGAGCCAGATGATCCGCACGCTCGAGACACACCTCGGCGTGCAGCTGTTCGAGCGCGTGAACCGAGGCATCCTGCTGACGGCCGCCGGCCGCGACTACCTGCCGCCGGTGCGCAACGCATTCCGGCAGATCGCCGACGCGTCGCAGCGTGTATCGGGCGCCGCCGACAGCGGCGTGCTGACGGTAAGCGTCACGCCGTTCTTCGCGTCCGCGTGGCTCGTCCCGCGCCTCGCGCAGTTCAGGCACGCGTGTCCGGACGTCGACCTGCAGGTCGTCACGAGCCACGCACTGGCCGATTTCTCGCGCGACGGCGTCGATGTCGCGATCCGCCACGGCCTCGGGCGCTACATCGGGCTGTGCGGCGAGCGCCTGTTGACGGTGGAAATCGTCGCGCTCGCGGCGCCCGATCTCGTCGCGCGGCTCGGCATGCCGGCGACGCCGGCCGACCTCGTCGGCTGGCCGCACTTGCACGACGCCGAGCGCAAGGGCTGGCACATCTGGTTCGGCGCGCAGCGGATCGACGATTTCGGGCCGCCGCGCGGCCCCGCGTTCGACGACTCGGGCCTGCTGCTGCAGGCGATCGTCGCCGGCCAGGGCGCCGGGCTGCTGCCGGCCGCGATGGTGCGCGGCGAACTGGCCAGCGGCCGGCTCGTGCAGCTGGCCGACGTCGCGTGGCTCGACGATTTCGCGTACTACCTCGTCTATCCGCCGCATCACGCCGAACGGCCGAAGGTCGCGGCGTTCCGCCGGTGGATCCTCGACGCCGCGCAGGCCGACGGCGCGGCGTCGATGACCGGCGCGGCGTAGTGTCGCCTGGCTGTCCGGCGCCGATCCGCTAACATGCGGCGCGGGCCATCGGCCCGGCATCGATAACAACAGACCGACCGGGAGAGACCATGCCTGCCCTGCTCCGCCGCGCGACGCACATCGCGGCCCTATCCGCCGCGCTCTTCGTCGCGTGCGCCGCGTTGCCCCATGCTGCGCACGCCTATCGCACGTCACCCGGCTACGGCAACGAAGCCGATCTCGACCGTCACGACACGTATCGCAACCGCGACGGCGAAACCGTGCATGCGCCCGCGCATTCGAAATCGGGCCGCGTGCCGGACGGCGCGAGTGCGCGCTGCCGCGACGGCACGTACAGCTTCAGCCGCCACCGGCGCGGCACGTGCTCGGGGCATGGCGGCGTCGCCGCGTGGCTGTAACGCGGCGCATCCGGATGGCTGCGCCGCGCCAGCGGCAGCCTGCGGCGAAGTACAATACCCGCTCGCGCCGCCGACACGCGGCGACGCCGCCGCGCCCCGCGCGGCACGCTCCGTACCGAATCCCCCGACGCCGCCACGCCCGCGCGCTGCGCGGCCGTCTCAACCACTTCTGACTTTCACACCGAAATGGCCCAATACGTTTTCACGATGAACCGGGTCGGCAAGATCGTGCCGCCCAAGCGCCAGATCCTGAAGGACATCTCGCTGTCGTTCTTTCCCGGCGCGAAGATCGGCGTGCTCGGCCTGAACGGCTCGGGCAAGTCGACGCTGATCCGCATCATGGCGGGCGTCGACAAGGACATCGAAGGCGAAGCCACGCCGATGCCGAACCTGAACATCGGCTACCTGCCGCAGGAGCCGCAGCTCGATCCGACGAAGACCGTGCGCGAAGCCGTCGAGGAAGGCCTCGGCGACCTGTTCCAGGCCAACAAGAAACTGGAAGAAATCTACGCGGCCTACGCGGAGCCGGACGCCGACTTCGACGCGCTCGCGGCCGAACAGGCGAAGTACGAGGCGATCCTCGCGTCGAGCGACGGCGGCAGCCCCGAGCAGCAGCTCGAAGTGGCGGCCGACGCGCTGCGCCTGCCGGCGTGGGACGCGAAGATCGAACACCTGTCCGGCGGCGAAAAGCGCCGCGTCGCGCTGTGCAAGCTGCTGCTCGAAAAGCCGGACATGCTGCTGCTCGACGAACCGACCAACCACCTCGACGCCGAATCGGTCGACTGGCTCGAGCAGTTCCTGGTGCGCTTCCCGGGCACCGTCGTCGCCGTCACGCACGATCGCTACTTCCTCGACAACGCCGCCGAGTGGATTCTCGAACTCGACCGCGGCCACGGCATTCCGTGGAAGGGCAACTACAGCAGCTGGCTCGACCAGAAGGAAGAGCGCCTGAAGCAGGAAGAAGCGTCGGAATCGGCACGCCAGAAGGCCATCAAGAAGGAACTGGAGTGGGTGCGCCAGAACCCGAAGGGCCGTCAGGCGAAGTCGAAGGCACGTATCGCGCGCTTCGAGGAACTGAGCAGCCAGGAATACCAGAAGCGCAACGAAACGCAGGAAATCTTCATTCCGGTCGGCGACCGCCTCGGCAATGAAGTGATCGAGTTCAAGAACGTCAGCAAGGCGTTCGGCGATCGCCTGCTGATCGACAACCTGAACCTGAAGATTCCGGCCGGCGCGATCGTCGGCATCATCGGCCCGAACGGCGCCGGCAAGTCGACGCTGTTCCGGATGCTCACGGGCAAGGAGCAACCGGATTCGGGCGAAGTCGTGATGGGCCCGACGGTGAAGCTCGCGTACGTCGACCAGAGCCGCGATGCGCTCGACGGCTCGAAGACGGTGTTCGAGGAAATCTCGGGCGGCGCCGACGTGCTGACGGTCGGCAAGTACGAAACGCCGTCGCGTGCGTATATCGGCCGCTTCAACTTCAAGGGCGGCGACCAGCAGAAGATCGTCGGCAACCTGTCCGGTGGCGAGCGCGGCCGTCTGCACCTCGCGAAGACGCTGATCTCGGGCGGCAACGTGCTGCTGCTCGACGAACCGTCGAACGACCTCGACGTCGAAACGCTGCGCGCGCTGGAAGACGCACTGCTCGAATTCGCGGGCTCGGTGATGGTGATCTCGCACGATCGCTGGTTCCTCGACCGGATCGCGACGCACATCCTCGCGTTCGAAGGCGATTCGCAGGTCACGTTCTTCGACGGCAACTACCAGGAGTACGAGGCCGACAAGCGTGCGCGCCTCGGCGAGGAAGCCGCGAAGCCGAAGCGTCTGCGCTACAAGCCGATCAGCCGCTGAGCGGCGCGGCCCGGGCGCCCGGCACTGCGGCAACGCGGGGCCGGATGCCGAAGGGGCCACTTCCGGAGCGGCACAAGGAAAAAGCGGGCCAATGGCCCGCTTTTTTTATCTGCCGGGCCCTGGCCCGACGCTTACGCGAGCGCGCCCAGTTCGCGCAGCCGCGCCTCGGTCGACGCCGCGCTCGTGTGGTGTATGCCGTGCCAGCCGAGCGCCGTCGCGGCTGCCGCGTTCTTCGGGTTGTCGTCGATGAACACGAGCTCGTGCGGCGCGATGCCCGGCAGGTGCGGTTCGATCCGCGCATGCATCTCGTGATAGATCGCGGGATCGGGTTTCACGAGCTTCACGCGGCCGGACACGACGATCTCCTTGAAGCGCTGCAACACCGGGAAGTTGTCCCACGCATACGGGAACGTCTGCGCGGACCAGTTCGTCAGACCGAACAGCGGCATCCCCTGCGCCTCCAGCCGGTCGACGAGCGCGGCGCCCTCCTCGAGCACGCCGCCGATCATCTCGTGCCAGCGTGCATAGAACGCGCGGATCGGCGCCTCGTGCGCCGGAAACTTCGCGACGAGCTCGGCCGTGCCTTCCTCGATCGTCTGCCCGCCGTCCTGGCGGATCACCCAGTCCATCGCGCAGACGTGCGTGAGGAACCAGCGACGCTCGGCGTCGTCCGGAATCAGTTCACGGTACAGGTACTCGGGGCTCCAGTCGATCAGCACGCCGCCGAAATCGAACACCACAGCCTTGATCGTCATGCGAACTCCACAGTCAGTACTTCCGCGAGCGGACGCGGCGTCACCGCGTTGCCCGACAGCGAGTTGTTGTTCCAGATGAAGTGGTGATGCGCGACGATCTGCGCGGCCGACAGGTGCGCGCGCTCGTTCGTCGTGTGCAGGTCGGACACGACGGTCGTCCGGTAGCCGAGCAGCGCGGCACGGCGTGCAGCCGAATCGACGCAGAACTCGGTCGCATAACCGCAGATCAGCACCGAACGGATGCCGTGGCGGTCGAGCTGCGCCGCGAGCGGCGTGTCGTGGAACGAATCGCTCATCTGCTTGCGCACGCGCCAGTCGTCGGTGCCGACGACCAGCCCCGCATGCAGCTCCCAGCCCGGCGTGCCGGGGACGATGTCGTCGTCCGCATCGCCGTCGTGCTGCACGAAGCAGACGGGCGCGTTCGCCGCGCGCGCTGCCGCCGTCAGCCGGTTGATGCCCGACACGACGTCGTCGAGCCGGTAGGCGGGCTGCGCCCGCTCCACCAGCCCGCGCTGCATGTCGATCACGATCACTGCGGTGTCCGTCATTGGCTGCCCTCGGTTTTGTCGTCCGGCCGTGGTCCGGCCGTTATCGCATGTTCCGTCAGATCGGCTGCGTGCGCGCGTCCAGCCACGCCTTCGCATCGCCGCTCAGGTGGCGGCCGACGCGCTCGCGCACCGTCGCGTGATACGTGTTCAGCCACGCCCGCTCGTCGTCGTGCAGCATCTCGATCAGCACGCAGCGCGTATCGATCGGACACAGCGTCAGCGTCTCGAACGCGAGGAAATCGCCGAATTCCGTCTTCCCGGCCGCGCGGTTCACGACCAGGTTCTCGATCCGGACGCCCCACTTGCCCGGGCGGTACACGCCCGGCTCGATCGACGTGATCATGCCCTCTTCCATCGCCGTGTACGGCTCGGCCGGCGCGTAGTGCGAGATGACCTGCGGGCCTTCGTGCACGTTCAGGAAGTAACCGACGCCATGCCCGGTACCGTGCCCATAGTCGAGCCCGGCCGCCCACATCGGCGCGCGCGCGATCGCGTCGAGCATCGGCGAGCGGATGCCGCGCGGGAAGCGTGCGCGCGACAGCGCCATCATCGACTTCAGCACGATCGTGAAATCGCGCCGCTGCAGGTCGCTGACGGTGCCGACCGGCACGACGCGCGTGATGTCGGTCGTGCCCGTCACGTACTGGCCGCCCGAATCGATCAGCAGCAGGCCGTCGCCGGCAATCGTCGCGTGCGACTCGCGCGTCGCGTGATAGTGCGGCATCGCGCCGTTCGCGTTGAAGCCCGCGATCGTCGCGAAGCTCGCCGACACATAGCCGGGCCGCCGGGCGCGCGCGGCCGTGAGTTTCTCCTCGATCGTCAGCTCGGTGATCGTCTCGCGGTTCACGGCCTGCTCGAACCACGTGAAGAACTCCGCGAGCGCGGCGCCGTCGTGTTCCATCGTCACGCGCACGTGCTCGATCTCGGCGGATGTCTTGCGCGACTTCGCGAACGTCGACGGATTCACGGCCTCGACGAGCTTCACGCCGGCCGGCACGGCCTCGAGCGTGCCGAACGTCACGCGGCGCGGATCGATCAGCAGCGTCGCGCCGTCGGGCAGCGCCGCGAGCGACGCGCGCGCGGCGTCGTATGCGCGAACGTCGACGCCGTCCTGGGCAAGCGACGCGGCCAGCGCCGGCGGCACCTTGCCATCGGCGACGAACAGCGTCGCGCGATCGGCACCGATCATTGCGTGCGCAACGAATACGGGATTGAAGTTGACGTCGGCGCCGCGCAGGTTGAACAGCCACGCGAGATCGTCGAGCGTCGACACGAAATGCCATTGCGCGCCCTGCGCGTGCATCGCGCGGCGCACATCGGCCAGCTTGCTCGCCCGCGTCGTGTCGGCCTGCGGCGCGACGTGCTCGAACACCGCGTCGCCGGGCAGCCCCGGCCGCTCGGGCCAGATCGCATCGAGCAGGTCGAGATCGGTCCGCAGCGCGATGCCGCGCGCGCTCAGCGCGGCCGTCAGCCCGCGCGCGGCCGCGACGCCGAGCACAGCGCCGTCGACGCCGACCGTCGCACCCGCGGCCACGTTCTGCGCGAGCCAGTCGACGTGGGGCGCGCTCTGCTGCCCGCCCGTCATCTTCATCAGTTGCACCCCCGTGCCGGCCAGTTCGGCGTCGGCCTGCACCCAGTAGCGGCTGTCGACCCACAGCCCCGCGAAATCCGCGGTCACGACCAGCGTGCCGACCGAGCCCGTGAAGCCGGACAGCCAGCGGCGCGCCTGCCAGCGTTCGGGCAGGTATTCGGACAGATGGGGATCGGCGGACGGCACGAGATAGGCGGCCAGGTCCTCGCGGGCCATGGCGTCGCGCAGCAGCGCGAGGCGGGCCGGCACCGGCGAGACTTCGGGAAGACGGGCATTCATGATTTCACCTGAGGGCATTCAGCGACGGGCCGACAGCGCGACCGTCACGGCTACGGCGAGGAACGCGACGCCGGTGCACACCGGCCATTCGAGCGTCTCGCCATCGTAAAACAGTCCAGAGAGATTGCCGGCCATGCGGGCGGCGACCGCCCCGACGATGCCGGCGAGCACCGCGATCCACCACGCCGGCCGGCCCGTGCGCCGCATCGGATGCAGCCAGCGGCCGAACAGCCCGACGGCCGCTCCCAGGACAAGGATTCCAAACCAGTTCATTCGACGCCTTCTATAAATTCAGATTCGTCCCATAGGCGTGAACGTTGCCAGCGGCTAGCATCGACTCATCCATCGAACCCGAGACCAGCCGGGCGCCGCGAACATTCGAGTGTAGGGGCCGACTCGACGTTATGGCAAGCGCACACCGGCTGCCGTATTGAAGAAATTCTCATGCGAATCGCTCTGATCGATCCGGAATCGCGTCATGTCGCACTCCTGAACCGCCTGCTCTTCGCGGGCGGTCACGTGTGCCACGCGTTTCCGTCCAGCACCGCATTCTTCGAGTGGCTCGCCGCCGACAACACCTGCGACATGCTGGTCACCGGCCACTGGGCCGGCGACCAGCCAGCCCAGGAAGTCATTCCGCGCGCACAGGCAGTCCTGCCCGGACTGCCGGCCATCGCCGTGATGCAATCGCCGCGAGAGAGCGAAATCGTCTCGTGCCTGCACGCGGGCGCCGACGATTGCCTGGTGCGCCCCGTGAGCGGGCCCGAGCTGCTCGCGCGCGTCAACGCGCTGAGCCGGCGCGCCGGCGTACGCCGGCCGCCGACCCGCTCGCGCGAAACGTATGGAGAATACGCATTCGATGCCACACATTGCCTCGTGCGCTTCGGCGACGCAATCGTTTCACTCACGCCGAAGGAGTTCCGCTTCGCGCAGTTGCTGTTCGCGAACCTGTCGCGCCCCATATCCCGCGCCCATATCCTCGAAACGGTGTGGGCACGCCGCCGCGACATGAAGTCGCGCACGCTCGACACGCACGCGTCGCGGCTGCGCAGCAAATTGCAGCTGCTTCCCGAGCGCGGCTACCGGCTGCTGCCGATCTACGGCTTCGGTTATCAGCTCGACCGCGTGCCGATCGAACCCCCAAATTCGCGGCCCCGCCACGCCGATGCCCGGTATGCGTCGAGTGAGGAAATCGCTGAAACGCTATAATATGGGGCTAAACGATAGCCCTCGATATGCAACTCCTCACGATCGGAATCAACCACCACACTGCGCCTGTCGCCCTGCGCGAACGCGTGGCGTTTCCGCTCGAGCAAATCAAGCCGGCTCTCGTCACGTTCAAGAACGTGTTTCTCGGCCCCCAGGCACCCAATACGCCTGAAGCGGCGATCCTCTCCACCTGCAACCGCACCGAGCTGTATTGCGCGACCGACGACCGTGCGGCCCGCGAAGGGGCGGTCCGCTGGCTGTCGGAATATCACCGGATTCCGGTCGACGAGCTCGCGCCGCACGTCTATGCGCTGCCGCAGTCGGAAGCGGTCCGGCACGCGTTCCGCGTCGCATCCGGCCTCGATTCGATGGTGCTCGGCGAAACGCAGATTCTGGGCCAGATGAAGGATGCCGTCCGCACCGCGACGGAAGCCGGCGCGCTCGGCACCTATCTGAACCAGCTGTTCCAGCGCACGTTCGCAGTGGCGAAGGAAGTCCGCGGCACGACCGAAATCGGCACGCAGTCGGTGTCGATGGCCGCCGCTGCAGTTCGCCTCGCGCAGCGGATCTTCGAAAAGGTGTCCGATCAGCGCGTGCTGTTCATCGGCGCCGGCGAAATGATCGAGCTGTGCGCGACGCACTTCGCCGCGCAAAGCCCGCGTGAGCTCGTCGTCGCGAACCGCACGGCCGAACGCGGCCAGCGGCTCGCCGAACGCTTCAACGGCCGCGCGATGCCGCTGGCGGACCTGCCCACCCGCATGCACGAATTCGACATCATCGTGTCGTGCACCGCGTCGACGCTGCCGATCATCGGCCTCGGCGCGGTCGAGCGCGCGGTGAAGGCGCGCCGCCACCGGCCGATCTTCATGGTCGACCTCGCGGTGCCACGCGACATCGAGCCCGAAGTCGGCAAGCTGAAGGACGTGTTCCTTTACACCGTCGACGATCTCGGCGCGATCGTGCGCGAAGGCAACGCGTCGCGCCAGGCCGCGGTTGCACAGGCCGAAGCGATCATCGAGACGCGCGTGCAGAATTTCATGCAATGGCTCGACACGCGCAGCGTCGTGCCCGTGATCCGTCACATGCATACGCAGGCCGATGCGCTGCGCCGGGCCGAAGTCGACAAGGCGCAGAAACTGCTCGCACGCGGTGATGATCCGGCTGCCGTACTCGAAGCCCTGTCGCAGGCGCTGACCAACAAGCTGATCCACGGCCCGACGAGCGCGCTCAACCGCGTGAACGGCGCCGATCGCGATTCGCTGATCGACCTGATGCGCGGCTTCTACCAACACGCGCCGCGCTCGAACGACCAGTCCGGCCACTAGCGCCGCCCGGTCGCCCTGCCGCCGGCCGCGAGCCGGCCTATCCTTTCCGAATACCCCTTTGCCCGGGAGCGCCGCTCCACACCATGAAGACGAGCATGCAACGCAAGCTCGACCAGCTGTCCACACGGCTGGCCGAACTGAACGATCTGCTGAGCCGCGAAAACGTCACGGCCGACCTCGACCAATACCGCAAGCTGACGCGTGAACATGCGGAACTCGGCCCGGTCGTCGAGCAGTACGCGCTGTGGCGCCAGTCGCGCAGCGACGAGACGGCCGCACAGGAGCTGCTCTCCGATCCGTCGATGCGCGACTTCGCGGAAGACGAGATCCGCAGTGCGCGCGACGGCATGGCGCGCCTCGAGACCGAGCTGCAGAAAATGCTGCTGCCGAAGGATCCCAACGACGACCGCAACATCTTCCTCGAAATCCGCGCGGGCACCGGCGGCGACGAATCGGCGCTGTTCGCGGGCGACCTGTTGCGCATGTACCTGCGCTTCGCGGAACGCCAGCGCTGGCAGGTCGAAATGATGTCGGAGAGCGCGTCGGATCTCGGCGGCTACAAGGAAGTGATCGTGCGGATCGCGGGCCAGGGCGCGTACTCGCGCCTGAAGTTCGAATCGGGCGGCCATCGCGTGCAGCGCGTGCCGGCCACCGAGACGCAAGGGCGCATCCATACGTCCGCGTGCACGGTCGCGGTGATGCCGGAAGCCGACGAAATCGGCGAAGTCGAGATCAATCCGGCCGATCTGCGCATCGACACGTTCCGCGCATCCGGCGCGGGCGGCCAGCACATCAACAAGACCGATTCGGCGGTGCGCGTCACGCACATCCCGACCGGGATCGTCGTCGAATGCCAGGACGACCGCTCGCAGCACAAGAACAAGGATCGCGCGCTGAAGGTGCTCGCCGCGCGCATCAAGGACAAGCAGTATCACGAACAGCATGCGAAGGAAGCCGCGACGCGCAAGAGCCTGATCGGCTCCGGCGACCGTTCGGAACGGATCCGCACGTACAACTTCCCGCAAGGCCGGATGACCGACCACCGGATCAACCTGACGCTGTACCGGCTCGAGGCGATCATGGACGGCGATCTCGACGAACTGATCGGCGTGCTCGTCACCGAGCACCAAGCCGAGCTGCTTGCGTCGCTCGGCGAAGCCGACTGAGGCCGCGATGTCCGACACCACCGCCGACGACCTGCTGCGCGCGTCGCCGCTCGACGCGGTCGATGCGCGCGTGCTGCTCGCGCATGCGCTCGGCTGGACCCGCACGCAGTTGATCACGCGCGGCGACGCACCGCTTGATGCGGCCGCGGTCGAGCGCTACCGCGCGCTCGAAGCGCGCCGTGTCGCCGGCGAGCCCGTCGCACAGCTGGTCGGGATGCGCGAGTTCTTCGGCCGCCCGTTCGACGTGACCGCCGACGTGCTGATCCCGCGCCCCGAAACCGAACTGCTCGTCGAAGCCGCGCTCGATGCGATCGACGGACTGCCGCATCCGGCCGTGCTCGATCTCGGCACCGGCAGCGGCGCGATCGCCGTGTCGATCGCGGCCGAGCGTCCCGATGCGCGGGTGTGGGCGCTCGACCGTTCGCCGGCCGCGCTCGCCGTCGCGCAACGCAACGCGGACAAGCTGCTCGACGCACGTCGCCCCGGCGGCCCGCTGCAGTGGCTGCAAAGCGACTGGTACGCGGCGCTCGATCCGGCGCTCGTGTTCGACACGATCGTCAGCAACCCGCCGTACATTGCGCAGCACGATCCGCACCTCGCGCAGGGCGACCTGCGTTTCGAGCCGCGCGGCGCGCTCACCGACGATGCCGACGGCCTCAGCGCGATCCGCACGATCGTCGCGGGCGCCGGCACCTGTCTGAAACCGGGCGGCACGCTCTGGATCGAGCACGGCTACGATCAGGCCGAAGCCGTCCGTGCGATCCTCGCGTCGCACGGCTTCGTCGCGGTCGAATCGCTCGCCGATCTCGCCGCCATCGAACGCACGACCGGCGGCCGCCTGCCGGGCTGATGCCCGGCCCGCCCGGTTGAAATCCGCTATCATTTCGATCTAACGCCCCGCAAACGCAAGGTCAGTCATGGACACCCAACAACGTATCAAGCAAATCGTCGACGAAAACCAGGTCGTGCTCTTCATGAAGGGCAACGCGCAATTCCCGATGTGCGGCTTCTCGGGCCGCGCCGTGCAGGTGCTGAAAGCCTGCGGCGTCGACCAGTTCAAGACGGTCAACGTGCTCGAGGACGACGAAATCCGCCAGGGCATCAAGGAATTCTCGAACTGGCCGACCATCCCGCAGCTCTACGTGAAGGGCGAATTCGTCGGCGGCTCGGACATCATGATGGAGATGTACCAGTCGGGCGAACTGCAGCAACTGTTCGCCGCCGCGTAACGCTCCCCTGTCGATGGCATCTCCCAGCGCGCCGCCACGCCGGCTGATCGTCGCGATCACCGGCGCCACCGGCGCGATCTACGGCGTGCGGCTGCTCGACCTGCTGCGCGCCGCTGGCGGCGTCGAGACGCATCTGCTGATTTCGAACGCCGGCTGGCTCAACATCCAGCATGAACTGAAGCTGCCGAAAGCCGATGTCGAAAGCCGCGCGGACGTCGTGCACTCGGTGCGCGACGTCGGCGCGACGATCGCGTCGGGCTCGTTCGCGACCGACGGGATGGTGATCGCACCCTGCTCGATGAAGACGCTCGCGAGCGTCGCGCACGGGCTGTCCGACAACCTGATCACGCGCGCAGCCGACGTCACGCTGAAGGAACGCCGCCGTCTCGTGCTCATGGTGCGCGAAACGCCGTTCAACCTCGCGCATCTGCGCAACATGACCGCCGTCACCGAAATGGGCGGCATCGTCTTTCCGCCGCTGCCCGCGTTCTACGCGATGCCGAAGACGATCGAGGAACTCGTCGACCAGACCGTCACGCGCGTGCTCGACCTGTTCGCGCTCAGCGCCCCGCAGACGACACCGTGGGCCGGTATCCGGCACGCGCAGTAAGCGGCGTCAGCCCCCCTTCTTCGCGCATCTTCGCCGATTCAAACGGCAATTCACTCGATTTCCAGCACACTGACGGCCACCCGCGCCGACAGGCATTGCATTGCGTCGATTATCAACAAACAGGCACCAATCAAATTCATGGATACCGATTTATCAATGTACGGTGCGCGCCTATAGTCACAGGCAAACCCTTTTCGCAGGCCACCACCATGAACCGCTTGCCTTCGCTGTACCTGTCCCACGGCGCCCCGACGCTGCCGATCGACCCGACGCTGCCGTCCGGCGCATTCACGCACCTCGGCGCCGAATTGCCGCGCCCGCGCGCGGTGCTGATGCTGTCCGCACACTGGGGCACGCAACGGCCGGTCGCGAGCATCACCGCGCATCCGGAAACGATCCACGATTTCTACGGTTTCCCGCAGGCGCTGTACGACATCCGCTATCCGGCTCCGGGTGCGCCCGATGCCGCCGAGCGCGCGGCCACGCTGCTGGACGCGGCCGGCATCGCGACCGCGACGACGGAGCGCGGCCTCGACCACGGCGCGTGGGTACCGATGCTGCTGATGTTCCCGGAGGCTGATGTGCCGGTCGCGCAGCTGTCGATCCAGCCGCGCGCGGATTCCGCGCATCACTTCGCGCTCGGCCGGGCACTGCGACCGCTGCGTGACGAAGGCGTGATGGTGATCGGCTCGGGCCAGATCACGCACAACCTGCGCGCGGCCGATTTCGGCGCCGCACCCGAGGATGCGGACCCGCGTGTCGCGGAATTCACCGACTGGTTCGAGGCGAAGCTCGCCGCACGCGACGTCGATGCACTGCTCGACTACCGCCGGCAGGCGCCGCACGCGGCGCTGATGCATCCGACCGACGAGCATTTGCTGCCGGTCTTCACGGCGCTCGGCGCGGCCGACGACGACTACCAGCTCGGCATCCAGTCGCTCGGCACCTACCAGCGCGTACTCGCGATGACGAACTACGTGTTCGCAAGCGCCGACGCCTGAGCCGCGACGCAATCGTCGACGCCAGCAAAAAGCCCGCCCGAGCGATGCTCGGGCGGGCTTTTTGTTGTTGCATCCTGCCGCCGCCGAATCCGGCAACAGGTCAGGCGTCAGGCACCGATCCCTTCGAGGATCTCGTCGTGCGACTCGCGCTCGTCGAGATACTTGGTCCGGTAGCCGGTATTCACGCCCCAGAAGTAGAACACCAACGCGATCGCCGCAACGACCAGCATGTCCCAGCCGTACGGCAGGTAGCCGTGACCGCCGAATTCCTTGCTGCCGATCAGCGACAGCACGGCCATCGTCGGCAGGTACGCAACCAGCCACCATGCCGCCTTCAGGTCGGCACCCCAACCGCTCCAGCCCGACTTCGCCTGGAAGAAGAAGTACACCGGCAGTGCGACGACCATCAGCAGGATGATTTCGCCCGTCAGCGGCCACTTCGCCCAGTACAGGATCAGCGACGCGCACACGAATGCGAACGGTGCGATCAGCTTCATCAGCGGAATCGACAGCGGACGCTCGATGTCGGTCGCCGCGCGGCGCAGCGCCATCAGGCTGATCGGGCCGGTCAGGTACGAGATCACCGTTGCGACCGAGATCACGGCCGCGAGGGAGCTCCAGCCGCGGAAGAAGAACAGGAAGATGAACGACACGAGCAGGTT
The DNA here is from genome assembly GCF_902499125.1 of Burkholderia arboris. GTDB lineage: Bacteria > Pseudomonadota > Gammaproteobacteria > Burkholderiales > Burkholderiaceae > Burkholderia > Burkholderia arboris. The sequence goes on along the minus strand of NZ_CABVPX010000025.1, from coordinate 71,064 downwards.
GAACCACATCGCCTGGCGCGGCACACCGTAGATCGGGTGCACGTTGCCGAACATCTTCGGCATCGTGTTGTTGCGCTCCATCGCGTAGATCATCCGCGTGGTCGTCGCCATGTAGGTCGTGCCGGTGCCGCTCGGGCTGACGAACGCGTCGACGTACAGCAGGATCGCGAGCCAGTTCAGGTTCAGCGCGATCGCGAGTTCCGCGAACGGCGACGAGAAGTTGAAGTGCGCCCAGCCCTTCGCGACGTCAGCCGGATTCACCGAGCCGATGTACGCCATCTGCAGCAGCACGTAGATCACGAGCGCGATCAGGATCGACGTGATCACCGCGAACGGCACGCTGCGCGACGGATTGCGCGCTTCGCCCGCCAGGTTCACGGGACTCTGGAAACCGTTGAACGCGAACACGATGCCGCTCGTCGCGACCGCGGTCAGCACCGCCGACCAGCCGTACGGCGCGAAGGCCGCATTCGATGCGGTGCCGAGGTTCTCCGAATGGAAGCTCGTCAGCATCAGGCCGAGGATCGTGGCGCCCGGGATCAGGAACTTGAAGATCGTGATCGCGGTGTTCGCACGCGCAAAGGCCTTCACGCCCCAGTAGTTCAGCAGGAAGTAGATGACGACCAGCACGGCCGACAGCAACAGGCCTGGTGTGGTCAACTCGCCGTTCACGAACAACGCATGCGCCCATGGATATGGCCACGTGCTCATGTACTGGATCGACGCCTCGGCCTCGATCGGGATCACGGATACGATCGCAATCCAGTTGGCCCATGCGCTGATGAAGCCCACCAGCGAACCGTGCGAGTAGCGCGCATAGCGCACCATCCCGCCCGACTCGGGGAACATCGCGCCCAGTTCCGCGTACGTCAGTGCAATCGCGAGAATCACGACCGCGCCGATAATCCATGCACAGATCGCCGCCGGACCGGCGATCTTCGCGGCTTTCCAGGCGCCGAACAGCCAGCCCGAGCCGATAATCGAACCCAGTCCCGTCAGCATCAATGCAAACGGGCCGATGTTCCGTTGAATAGAACTCTTCACATCCTCTCCTGTGTCTCAAAAAGCATGGTCGGCCTGCGGTCCGGGATCGGCTCGGACAGCACCGCGCACGCATTCTTGGGGGGACGCGTCACCCGATCAGGGCAACCCGTCCACGCGGCGCGTAGTTTAACGGTTGCACCTCAAACGTGCCGCCAAAATCGTTCGGCCCCTACAAAAAATTCGCATCGCTTGCAAGCTTTGTAAACCCGATCTCCGCAATAACCCTGAGAGTATGGGAATACGGTTGACCATGAACGCGATTGGCCGTATAAAGGACTTCGCAGGATTTCAAGTGGCGAGTGAATTGGTTCTTTCGTAGTTCGCCCATCAACGGTACTCCGGTTGGTCCTATTACCCCTTCCTTGATTTTCCGCACCCCATGGGCCTCGGCCCCGTTTTATCTTTTTAGGAACAAGTAACATGGCAACCGGTACCGTCAAGTGGTTCAATGACGCAAAGGGCTTCGGCTTCATCACCCCGGAAGGCGGCGGCGACGATCTGTTCGCGCACTTCTCGGAAATCCGCGTCGAAGGCTTCAAGACGCTGCAAGAAAACCAGAAGGTTGAATTCGAAGTGAAGACGGGCCCGAAGGGTCTGCAAGCTGCGAACATCCGTCCGGTCTAAGCTTGGCGCGATAATTCGTGTAAAAAAGCCCCGCTTCGGCGGGGCTTTTTTGTTTTCGGGCGTCGGTGCGGCATGGCGGCTACGCCATACCGCCGACCGCCATTCAGCCGAACAATCGCAGTGCGTGAATACCGAGCCCCGTCGCGACACTCGCGAGGCGGTCGCCGAATACCGGCTGCGCATCCGGGAATGCGCCGGCGAGCGCGCCCGACAGGAACGCGAGCCCGGTCGAACCGCCGGTGAAATACAGCGCGCCGACGTCGCGCGGCGCAACGCCCGCGAGCCGCACCGTCTCGCGCGCGGCGTCGACGATGCGTGAGGTGTCGTCGCGGCTCGCATCGACGAGACGGTCCGAGTCGAATGCGATCAGCAGATCTTCTTCCACGTCGTTCAGGTTGATCATCGTCTCCCCGCCCGCCGCAACACCGATCTTCGCTTCTTCCGCGCGCGCCATCAGCGCGTGCCCGAGCCGCTGCTCGACCACGCTCGTGAGCCGGTCGTACTGCCGCACGTCCTGGTACAGGTGCTTCATCAGCGTCAGCTCGCCGGCCCGCTTCGGCGTATAGACCGTGTTGATCAGGTGCCAGGTCGCGAGATCGAAGTAGATCTTGTTCGGCAACTCGCGCCCTTCCGGATCGAGCGAACGGTAGCCGAATACGGGCAGGATCGCCGCCAGTTCGACACGCCGGTCGTAGTCGGTGCCCGCGACGTGCACGCCGTGGTGTGCCAGCACGTCGTCCTTGCGCTCGAGCCGCGCCATCCGGTCGGGCCCGACGCGCACCAGCGAGAAGTCGGACGTGCCGCCGCCGATGTCGGCGACCAGCACGAGGCGCTCGGCCTGCTGGCGCGATTCGTAGTCGAATGCGGCGGCAATCGGTTCGTACTGGAAGTGCACGTCCGCGAAGCCGACCGATTGCGCGGCCGCCTCGAGCTGATCCTGCGCGAGGCGGTCGGCGCGCGGATCGTCGTCGACGAAGAACACGGGCCGGCCGAGCACTGCACGGCCGATCGGCGCGCCCGCGCGCGCTTCGGCCTTGCGCTTCAGGTGCGTCAGGAAGCGCGCGATGATTTCGGTGTACGCGATCGCGCTGCCGTCGCCGAGATCGGTCGTCGTCTCCGCGAGCGGCGAGCCGAGGATGCTCTTCATCGAGCGCATCAGCCGGCCGTCGAAGCCGTCGATATAGGAAGCCAGCGCCGCACGGCCGTACTCGACCGTCTCTTCGTCGTTGTTGAAGAAGATCGCGGTGGGCAGCGTCAGGTGGTCGCCCTCGACGGGCGCGAGGCGCATGCCGTCGCCGTCGGGCAGCGCCACGGCGGAATTGGACGTGCCGAAATCGATCGCGCAGTAAGTCATGGGAAGTTGCCGCAGCAGGGCCGGCGCGAAAACGGAAAGGACGGGCTTTTTAACATGAAGCCCGCGGGATCACAACCGGGGCCGGCCACCGGTGCCGCTCGACGCGCGCCGATGGCGACGGCGCGCGGTGCGGCGCGCCGGGGACACATGCGAACGGGATGCACGATGCAGCCCGCCCGCTTGCGCGGTCAGGCTGCCGCGTCGAAGCTCTTCTTCCACGCGCCCGCATAGACAACTTCGCCGATCGCATGGCGCGTACGCGGCGCCTTTTCGCGGTCGCGCAGCACCGGATCGAGCTTGTCGACGTTGCCGTAGTGGCCGAGCGAGATGATCGACAGGATCGCGACGTCGGCCGGAATCGCGAACGCGTCGCGAAACGCCTTCGCGTCGAAACCGCTCATCTGGTGTGCGGCGAGGCCAAGCGCGTGCGCCTGCAGCACCAGCGACATCGCGGCGGCACCCGCGTCGTACGACGCGGTCGGCGCCGGCTCGCCCTTCGGCGTCAGCGTGTGCGCGGTCACCGCGATCAGCACGGGCGCCGGCGCATTCCAGCCCTGGTTGAACGGCACCAGCGTCGCGAACGCGCGCTTGAATGCGTCTTCGTCCTGCGCGCGATCGAATACGACGAAACGCCAGGGCTGCGCGTTATACGCGGACGGGGCCCAGCGCGCGGCTTCGAGTACTGCGTGCAGATCGCCGGCGCTGACGGGCTCGTCCGAATAGGCGCGCGGGCTCCAGCGGCCTGCGATCAGATCGTGAATCGAAACAGTGGTGGGAGCAGGTTTGACGGACATGCGGTTCCTCGCTGACATCGATGAAGGGGCGCGAACGCCCGGCGAACCGCAAGCATACCCGCTTGAGCGGCTGCGCGCCCGATCCTCCCGCGCTATGCAAATCTGCGTGCCTGCATTGGCCGGCCGCAGCGTGTGCGGCCGGCCGGGCTCATCGTGGTCAGGCCGCCTGCGCAGCCGCGCGCGACGGACCGCGGTTGATCCGCAGCACGATCAGCGCGCCGACGATGCACAGTCCGCCCGAGATCATCGACGCGATCGTGTAGGTGCCGAGGCTCGCACGCAGCAGCCCTGCGCCGAGCGCCGCGAATGCCGCGCCGAGCTGGTGGCCGGCGACGATCCAGCCGAACACGACCGGCGCCGCGGCCTTGCCGAACACGTCGGTTGCGAGCCGCACGGTGGGCGGCACGGTCGCGATCCAGTCGAGCCCGTAGAACATCGCGAACAGCGGCAGCCCAAAGAAGTCGATCCCGAACGCATGCGGCAGGTAGATCAGCGACAGACCGCGCAGCCCGTAGTACCAGAACAGCAGCACGCGGTTGTCGTAGCGGTCGGACAGCCAGCCCGACAGCGTCGTGCCGAACAGGTCGAACACGCCCATCGCCGCGAGCAGCGATGCGCCCTGCACCTCGGTCATCCCGTAGTCGCTGCACATGGCGATCAGGTGCGTGCCGACATACCCGTTGGTGCTCGCGCCGCAGATGAAGAAGCTGAAGAACAGCAGCCAGAAATCGCGCGAACGGCTCGCCATCAGCAGCGTGCGGAACGCAACCGCGAGCGGGTTCTCCTTCGACGCGTCCGGCGCGGCCGGCGCATCGGCCGGTTCGCCGTACGGGCGCAGTTGCACGTCGGCCGGCCGCTCGGGCAGCAGGAAGGCAACGAGCGGAATCACGATCGCAGCCGCCACCGCGACGCCCAGCACGACCGGCCGCCAGCCGTGGTGCTGCGCGATCGCCGCGAGCATCGGCAGGAACACGAGCTGGCCGGTGGCCGTGCTCGCGGTCAGGATCCCCATCACGAGGCCGCGCCGCGCATGGAACCAGCGCGTGACGAAGGTCGCGGACAGCGTCAGCGCGACGACGCCCGTCGAGCAGCCAACCATCAGGCCCCAGATCACGACCATCTGCCAGCTCTGCGTCATCATCGACGACAGCGCGACACCCACGCTCATCGTCACGAGCGCGGTGAGGATCGTCGGACGCAGCCCGAAGCGCTGCATCGCGGCGGCCGCGAACGGGCCCGTCAGGCCATACAGCGCGATGTTCACCGAAATCGCCAGCGAAATCGCCGCCCGGCTCCAGCCGAGCTCGCGCTCGAGCGGCACCATCAGCACGCTCGGCGTCGCGCGCGTGCCGGCTGCCGCCAGCAAGATCAGGAATACCACCGCCGCCGCGAGCCATCCGTAATGGAAGCGCCCGCCGATTCGTGTCACTGCCCAGTTCATCTTCGCGTTCTCCAGTTGGCGGTTCCGGCGCCATCGCGCCCGCTCCGCCCCAACCAGGCCACCTCCGCCGCACATTTCAACATCGGCTGACCCGGGCCGACGCTTGGCATTTGTCTGTTGATCCGGCCGCGATTGTTACCGACCGGTCACAAGTGTGTTGCGATCGTAGTTACCAGTCGGTAACATGTCAAGCAATTCACTATGCAGCCGAGGGTCATCATGTCGGGCATCGAGATCGCCAAACCGCTGGCGCGCCGCACGCGCCGGCCGATGGACGGCGCCACCGCGCAGGAGCACCTGCTGCGCGCCGCCGAGGAGCTGTTTTACAAGGAAGGGGTTCGCACGGTCGGCGTCGAGGCCGTCGTGGAGCGCGCGGGCGTCAACAAGATGAGCCTGTACCGCCAGTTTTCGTCGAAGGACGAGCTGATCCTCGCGTATCTGGAGCGGATGGATGCGTGTTTCTTCGAGCGCCTCGACACGAGCACCGCGAAACATCCGGGCCAGCCGAAGGCGCAGTTGATCCAGTATTTCGTCGACCTTGCCGAGCGCGCGACGCAGAAGGACTATCGCGGCTGCCCATTCGTCAACGTCGCCGCCGAATTTCCGGACGCGTCGCACCCGGCGCGCGAGCGCGTCGCGCAGAACAAGGAACAGCTGATGAAGCGGCTCGTCGCGCTATGCGAGGGCGCCGGCGCGCGGCAACCGAAGGCGCTGGCCGACGCGCTCGCGCTGGTGGTCGAAGGTATCTACGCGGCGAGCCAGACCTACCGGCACGGCGAAACGCCGATCGGCACCGCGCCGGCGCTCGTCACGCAGTTGATCGAAGCCGCGTGCGCTTGACCGGGCGCATGCGCCCGAGCGCGGCGGGCCCGCTACAATGCGGCCCTCGCCGCTCCTCCGCCCGACTGGTTTCACCATGACCGATACCCGCCCCGAATCGCACGACGACATCCTCGCCGCCACGCGGCACTGGCTCGCGCGCGCGGTGATCGGGCTCAATCTGTGCCCGTTCGCGAAAAGCGTCTATGTGAAGGAACAGGTGCGCTACGCGATCAGCGAAGCGACGACGCTGGAAGACGCACTCGCCGAACTCGAAACCGAGCTACGCGCGCTCGACGCAGCGGACCCGCAGCAGGTCGACACGACGCTCGTGATCTTCCCGCATGCGTTCGCCGATTTCGTCGACTACAACGATGCGCTGTTCTTTGCCGAGCGGCTCGTGCAGCAACTGCGGCTCGACGGCGTGCTGCAGATCGCGAGCTTCCATCCGCAATACCGGTTCGAAGGCACCGGGCCCGACGACATCGAGAACTACACGAACCGCGCGCCGTACCCGATCCTGCACCTGCTGCGCGAAGACAGCATCGCGCGCGCGGTCGACGCGTTCCCGGACGCGTCCGCGATCTACGAAAAGAATCAGGAAACACTGCGCCGCCTCGGCCACGACGGCTGGCGCGAATGGATGCGCCGGCCGGGCGACGACGTCTGACGCGCTGCGCGGGCGCGCGGGCTGCGCGTCAGCCTTCGGCCGGCTCGACGGCGTCGCCGCCCGCTGCCGCGGCTTGCGCCACGAAGAAGCGCTCGTTCAGTTCGGCGAGGCCGAACATCCCGAGGATCTCGTTCAACCGCTCGCCGGGCCGCCGGCGCGGCAGGTTCTTGTACTGCGCGACGATCAGCTCGTTCTTCATCGAATGCTCCCAGCCGACCAGTTCGGTCACGCTGACCTGGTAGCCGTGCGCTTCGAGCTGCAGGCAGCGCAGCACGTTGGTGATCTGGCTGCCGAATTCGCGCGTATGCAGCGGATGCCGCCACACCTCGGTCAGCGCATTCGCGAGCGACTTGCCCTTGTTCTTGCGCAGCACGCCTGCGACTTCCGCCTGGCAGCACGGCACCAGCACGATGTGCTGCGCGCGCTTCGCGAGCGCGAAGCGGATCGCGTCGTCGGTCGCCGTGTCGCAGGCATGCAGCGCGGTGACGACATCGACGGTTTCGGGTAGCTGCGGCGACGTGATCGAATCGGCGACCGACAGGTTCAGGAACGACATGCCGTCGAACCCGAGCCGCGCGGCCAGCTCGATCGAGCGCGTGACGAGCGCCTCGCGCGTCTCGATCCCGTACACGTGCGACGCGAACGCCGGCGTGCCGTGCCCCGGCTGCTGCTTGAAGAACAGGTCGTACAGGATGAAGCCGAGATACGACTTGCCGGCACCGTGATCGACGAGCGTCACGTTGCTTTTTTCGGCCTGCACGCCGGCGAGCAGCGGCTCGATGAACTGGAACAGGTGATAGACCTGCTTCAGCTTGCGGCGGCTGTCCTGGTTCAGCTTGCCGTCGCGGGTCAGGATGTGCAGTTCCTTCAGCAGTTCGACGGACTGCTCCGGGCGGATTTCGTGGGTCTGGTTCGACATCGTGATGCGGCGCCGGGCCACGGTCGGTCGACCACGGCCCGGCGGCGGGAATTCGTGAGGAATGGCGACAGTTTACCGAAAATGCGCGGTCAGGCTCGGACTCGCGCGCCGAGCCGCCACAGCGACGTGACCTCGGCCTGGCGCGCCGCGTGCAGCGGATCGTCGGCGTCCGTCGATTTCGGGTGCGCGGGACGGATGTCGTCGCGGCCGAGCACGACGAGGCCCGCTTCGTCGATCCATTGCAGCAGCGTGTCGCGCGGCCGCAGGCCGAGATGTTCGGCGAAATCGGACAGGATCAGCCAGCCTTCGCCGCCCGGCTCGAGGTGCGCGGCGAGCCCCGCGAGGAAGCCGCGCAGCATGCGGCTGTCGGGGTCGTAGACCGCGTATTCGATCGGCGCGCTCGGCCGGGCCGGCACCCAAGGCGGGTTGCAGACCACGAGCGGCGCACGGCCGGCCGGAAAGAGATCGGCCTCGACGACGTCGACCTGGCCGGCATGACCGAGCCGCGCGACGTTCTCGCGCGCGCAGGCCAGCGCGCGCGGATCCTGGTCGGTTGCGACGATGCGCGCGACGCCGCGCGATGCGAGCACGGCCGCCAGCACGCCCGTGCCGGTACCGATGTCGAACGCGAGCGACGTCGCCGGCAGCGGGGCACGCGCCACGAGCTCGACGTATTCGCCGCGCACCGGCGAGAACACGCCGTAGTGCGGGTGAATCGGTGCACCGCCGAGCGCCGGGATCGGCACCCCCTTCTTGCGCCACTCATGCGCGCCGACGAGGCCGAGCAGTTCGCGCAGCGACACGACCGACGGCGCGCCGCCGGGCCCGTACGCTTCCTCGCAGGCGGCGCGCACGTCGGGCGCGCGGCGCAGCGGGATCGTGTAATCGGCGTCGAGCGGGATCAGCAGCATGCCGAGCGTACGGGCGCGCTGCGACTGCGCGAGGCGATGCAGGTTGAATGCATCGACGCCGGCCGCGGTTTTCGCCTTCTTCGGCTTGCGTTCGACACGGCGCGCCATCGCCTGCACGAGCTGGCGCGCATTCTGGAAATCGCCCTGCCAGACGAGCGCGGTGCCCTCGCATGCAAGGCGGTAGGCCACGTCGGCCGTGAGGCGGTCGTCGGCGGGCACCGCACGCTTCGGCGGTTGCACGCCGGCTTCGGAGCGCCAGCGCACGGCATGATCGGCGCCGTCGGCGTCGGCCCAGTGGAAAACGGGGAAATCGGTCACGCGAACTCGGTTACGGTTGGCTTCAACGGCGGCGGGAATTCACCGCGCGGACCACACCATACCGCGCTTTGCCCGACCCGGCAAAACAGGCGCCGCGACGCGGGCCCGAAGGCGCCCGTCGCGGCGCAACCGGCGATCAGGCCAGATCGAACGCTTCCGCAACGGGCGCATCGCGCTTGACGGCCGCAATGCCGTTCTCGCGTGCTTGCACGCTCGAGTAGGTTTCACTGGTACCGATGACCTGGTGATTCGCGGACTTCAGGTTGAACATCGGCTCACCGTTGTGGGCGAGCTTGCGCTCGTAGCGATGGTCCAGCGGTGCATTTTCACGCACGGACGCGATCCCGTTTCTCGCGCCGCTTTTCTCCTGGTACCGCTCGCTCGCGAGGATGATCTCGCCGTTCGCCGACTTCAGGTGGAAGTAGTACTGACCGTTCGTGGCTTGCTTGATCTCGAATTTTGCCGCCATGGTTTTCTCCTGGAAGAATGTCCGGCCCTCGGACACCGGCCAGTCTATGGGCATCGTCGGCAAAAATCGAGATCGCATCAGAATGAACGTTGAAGATCGTCAATTAGTCAATTTTCGGCAATATTTGGCCGATGTTGAACGCGACCGCACGAACTACCCGCCCCACCCCGGCATCGCCGGCAGACGCAGCGTGCCCGCGTCGTTGAAGTGCACGGTACCGAGCACGCCGCCGGCGAGCCGGCCGCGCAGCGCATACGGCAGCTCGCCGTTCGCGGCCGCGCCGGGCAGGTTCCACGCCTGCCGCGCGGCGGCGAAAGCCGATACCGAAACGGGCACGTCGAGCACGGCCTCGCCGAAACGCGGCACGGTGCCCGTGCGATCGCTGACGCCACTCGCGAACGGCGTGCCGTTCAGGTCGAGCGCGACCGAAATGCCGTCATAGTCGATCGGGGCATCGTTCGGATTCTGCACGCGCAACTTCAGGCTGAAACGCATCTCGAGCCCCTGCCCGACGAGCGGGTCGAGCCCGACGACCGTCACGCTCAACGGCGCGCGCGTCAGCCCCGCGCAACCGCCGAGCAGGAACACGGCGGTGAACAGCAGCGGCATGGCGCGCAGCAGCGCGATACGGAACAGGGCACGTGGCATGGGAAGGCCTCCTCGCGGCGATCGGTGAGCGGGTCGTCGAGGCATTGTACCGAGCACGCCGCCTCACGCCGGATTTCGTAGTTTTCGCCGCGACGCCAGATCGTTAATAGATTAAAACTACGAAATCGCCAGCTAAACGGAAAGCGAATTAATGACTTCCAGCATTCAATGAAGCACGGAGAATTCGATAGATGCTCTTTCTAAATTTTTCGTTTCCTTTACCCAAAACCATCAAGTATATTTACGCATCCTTGGAGCAAGCCGACAAACCTTGAAGCCGCATGACGGCGAATTTACGGAACGGCGACACGCCTTCCTTCCGTCCTGCGGACTGGCCCGGCCAGCCCCGTAGGTCGTCGGTTCAAAGGGATCGCGCGCCCGCGCCGGGCGTGCGGCCCGGTGTCGTGCGCGCGAAATCAATTCAGTACAACACGCGCCCGGCCATTTTGAACCGGCAAGTTAACCAATATCCGGAAATCCAGAGGGGGCAGTAAACCATGATTACCTTCACGTAGTCGGCTACCGTCTTTTCGAATAATCCGTCATTGCCATTTTTTCGCCGTCGATTAACGGCGAGGGGATTGCTTTTGCCGGCGTTTTCGCAGCACTGAACGATTCTTTCTACAATCGAGGTTTCAGTCATGTCGATTCATATTCGCAAGATGCGTTATCTGCCGCTCGTCGCCGCACTGGCACTCGCCGGGTGCGGCGGCGACGACGGCGGTGCAGGCTCCGCTTCCGCGCTCAGCTCCGCCGGCGCGCCGCATACGGGCTCGTCGCCCGCCGTCACCGCGCCGCCGAGCGCGTCCAACGTCGACAAGAGCGTGTCGCCTGTCGAGTTGCCGGACACCGTGGTGCCCGTGAACTACCGGCTGTGGTTCCGCCCGAACGAAGCGCTGAACGCGTTCGACGGCCGCGCCGATGTCGAAATCAAGGTGCTGAAGCCGGTCAACAACATCGTGATCGCCGGCCACCGGATCAAGTTCACGAACGGCCGCATCACGCTGCAGCCGGGCAACATCCAGCTGATCGCGACCCCGCAGGACAAGGGCGACTTCTATCAGCTGCGCCCCGTGAGCGGCACGATCTCGCCGGGTAACTATTCGCTGCACATGGAGTGGTCGGGCATCATCAACTTCAAGTCGTATGACGATCCGGTCGCGAAGACGGGCGGCAGCTGCGGCGACGATCCGTATCCGGGCTGCTCGGCCGCGGAAGGCATCTTCCGCGTCGACCTGAAAGGCACCGACGGCAAGACGAGCGGCGCGATCCTGACCCAGGGCGAAACCAACCTGTCGCGCCAGTGGTTCCCCGGCTGGGACGAGCCGGCCTTCCGCCCGACCTATGAAGTGACGGCCGAAGTGCCGCAGAGCTGGCGTGTCGTGTCGAACGCGGCCGAGAAGCCGTCGACCAACGTCGGCGGCGGCTACAAGCTCGTGCAGTTCGACAAGACACCGCCGATGCCGTCGTACCTGCTGTTCTTCGGCGGCGGCCTGTTCGACACCTACGAGGACGACTTCACGAGCCCGCTGCCGGGCGGCAAGGGCGGCCTGCACCTGCGCGTGTTCACGCCGCCGGGCATGAGCGACTGGGCGAAGCCGGCGATGGACCGCACCAAGCAGGCCCTCGACTTCTACTACCGCTACACGGGCATCGCGCTGCCGCTGACGAAGTTCGACACGGTGGCCGCGAACGACGCGTTCAAGGATCAGAAGGACCTGAACTTCGGCGGGATGGAGAACTGGGGATCGATTCTCGAGTTCGCCGACGACATCCTCCCGCAGCCGGGCCAGCCGATGTCGCACTACGGCAACGAGGTGCTGACGCACGAAGTCGCGCACCAGTGGTTCGGCGATCTCGTCACGGCCGACTGGTGGGACAACGTGTGGCTCAACGAGTCGTTCGCGACGTTCTTCGAGACGAAGACGACGATCCAGTTCTTCCCCAACGAGTTCAGCTGGCTCGACCAGGTGAAGAACAAGTACCGCGTGATCAATCGTGACATCGGTCCGAACGCGTTCCCGGTCGCGCCGAACTTCAACGGCTGGGCGTCGAACGACTTCGTGCTGAGCGCCAGCGCGTTCACGTACGACAAGGGCGGCCACGTGCTGAAGACGCTCGAGAACTATCTCGGCGAGCAGACGCTGCGCAAGGGCCTGCAGCAGTACCTGGTCGACTACTCGTTCGGCAACGGTACGCCGAAGCGCCTGTGGGATGCCCTGTCGAAGGAAAGCGGCCAGGCGATCGGCCCGATCGGCGACAGCTTCGTGCGCCAGACCGGCGTGCCGCTGATCTCGCTCGATACGCAGTGCGACCTGACGAAGAACCAGACGGTCATCACGCTGAAACAGCAGCCGTTCCCGAACAAGAACGCGTATCCGGGCGTGCAGTGGACGGTGCCGATCACGCTCGCGTACGGCCAGGGTCTCGCGAAACGCACGACGCTCGCGCTGAAGGACACGCAGACGCAGACGCGGATCGACGGCTGCACGGGCGTGGTCGCCGACCCGAGCGGTCTCGACTACTACGTCGTGAACTACAGCGACGCGGCCTGGAGCGGGCTGCTCACGCAGGTCAACGGCTCGACCGATCCGGTGCTGCTGTCGAACCTGAAGAGCGAAGCCGCGCTGCTCGTCGCGAACAACCTCGCGCCGGCCTCGCGCTCGACGTCGATCGGCTCGGTCGCTTCGCCGGCCGCGATGAAGCTGCGCCAGACGCCGACCTTCGGCGGCGTCGAGCTGACGACGAAGGAACGCCCGGCACTGCACTATCAGGGCGTCTTCAAGCCGCGCAAGGTAGTGACGCAGTAACGGTGCGCCTCCGGCCGGTGCCGCGCAGCCCGCGGCGCCGGCCGGCGTACCGGCTTCTCCGACCTTTGACGGGCCTCGCATGCGAGGCCCTTTTTTATTTCCGCGCGGCGCCCGCTCGCCGTCACGCCCACGCGGCGTCCCACGCCGGCTGCGCGAACCACGTGGCGAGGAACGCGACGAGCCGCGAGGTGCGCGCACTGCCGCGCGCCTGCTGGCGCAACACGTGGATCGTCGCCGTTTCGGGCGCCGCCGCGTACTGCGGCAGCACCGCATGCAACCGTCCGTCGCGCAGCGCGTCCCCGGCGAGCCAGGTCGGCAGGTGCGCGAGTCCGAGCCCGTCGATCGCCGCTTCGAGCAACGCCTCCGAGTGATTGCTGCGAAACCGCGGCTGCACGGGCACGTGGCGACGCTCGCCGAAGCGCCACGCGCCCGGCGGCGGCGTGCCATGCCATGCGAGACAGTCGTGACCGGCGAGCGCGTCCGGCGATTCGGGCGCACCGCGCCGCGCGAGGTACGCACCGCTCGCGCACAGCACGCGCCGTTGCGGCGCCAGCGTCGTCGCGACGAAGCGCGTGTCCTCGAGCGGGCCGATGCGCACCGCGAGGTCAACGTCGGAGCCGAGCCGCGCGCCCTGCAGGTCGACCATGCTGTCGGTCAGCACCAGGTCGACCTGCAGCGCCGGATGACGCTGCATGAACGCGGCCAGCGCGGCCATCAGGTGCCGCCGGCCGAACGGCGCCGGGCAGTCGACGCGCAGCAGCCCGCCCGGCTCGTCGTGCTGGCTGTGCAGATCCTCCTGCAGGCCGCGCAGTTCGGCCAGCATGCGCGTCGCGCGCCCGTACAGCAGCTGCCCGGCCTCGGTCGGCCGCAGCGCGTGCGTGGTGCGATGCAGGAGGCGGATGCCGAGCTGCGCTTCGAGGCGATCGATGCGCCGCGTGACCGACGACGCGGCGACGCCGAGCCGGCGCGCCGCCGCCGAGAAACTCTGCTGGTCGACCACGTCGACGAACAGCGCCAGGTGCGGGGAAAGGAAGTCGTCCATTCGTGACCTTCGGTTTGGGCTATGCGGAAAACGCAAAACAATCATCCGCCTTTGCACGTTTCCGCGTCAAACCGGGCCTACTAGACTGCATGCATCGTTTTCATCCGCCGCACGCGCCGGCCTGCCGGGCCGCGCGGCAGCCATCCGTCACGGAGATCATCATGCGCAGCATCCGCTTCGACACCCCCGCCGCCGACATCGAGTCGCTCGACGCCCGGGTCCGGGAAATCGACACGCCCGTACCGGCCGGCGGCCAGATGCTGATCGAGGTGCGCGCGGCCGGCGTGAACCCGAGCGACGTGAAGGCCGCGCTCGGCCGCATGCCGCACGCGGTGTGGCCGCGTACGCCCGGGCGCGATTGGGCCGGCATCGTGCGCAGCGGCCCGGACGGCTGGATCGGCGCGCCGGTGTGGGGTTCGGGCGGCGATCTCGGCGTCGGGCGGGACGGCTCGCACGCGCAATGGCTCGTGCTGGATGCCGCACACGTGCGCCGCAAGCCGGCCGTGCTGACGCTCGACGAAGCGGCCGGCGTGGGCGTGCCGTTCGTCACCGCGTACGAGGGCCTGCGCCGCGCCGGCATGCCGGCGGCCGGCGACGTCGTGCTCGTGTTCGGCGCGAACGGCAAGGTCGGCCAGGCCGCGATCCAGCTCGCGAGCGCGCGCGGCGCGACCGTGATCGGCGTCGAGCGCAGTGCCGGCGGCTATCGCGGCCACGCGTCGGGCGACGTGCATATGATCGACGCGTCGAAGGAACAGGTGGCCGACGCGGTACGCGCGGCCACCGGCGGCCACGGCGCGGACATCGTCTACAACACGGTCGGCAGCCCGTATTTCGAAGCCGCGAACGCATCGATGGCGATCGGCGCGCGGCAGATCTTCATCTCGACGATCGAGCGCAGCGTACCGTTCGACATCTTCGCGTTCTATCGCGGCCAGCATACGTTCGTGGGGATCGATTCGCTGCAGCTCGGCGGCGACGCGGTCGCGCAGATCCTCGACACGCTCGCGCCCGGCTTCGGCAACGGCACGCTGCGTCCGTTCCCGATCGGCGACGACTACGTGTACCCGCTCGAGCGCGCGCGCGACGCCTACCGCGCGGTGCTGGCCGGCGCGCGCGAGCGCGTGATCCTCAAGCCCTGACGCCGGACCGCACGGGAGACCGCCATGATGGATTACGTGACCTCGCTCGCGGTGGGCCTCGGCGTCGGCGTGCTGTACGCGTTGCTGCACGTGCGCTCGCCGGCCCCGCCGCTCGTTGCGCTCGTCGGCCTGCTCGGGATGGTGATCGGCGAACGCGCGATCGCGTTGCTGCGTTGATACGGTGATGCGGCGCTTGCGCTAGCGGTCGTTGCGGCGCCGGAACGCCCACCATGCGGCCAGCGCCGTGAAGCCCGCAACGAGCAGCACCATCATCCAGAAGCCGTGCTTGTTCTCCGAGAACGGCACGCCGCCGACGTTCATCCCGAAGAAGCCGGCGACGATGTTGATCGGCAGCGCGATCACGGTCACGAGCGTCAGCGTGAACAGCGTCCGGTTGTTCTGCTCGTCGAGGCGCGAGCCGATCTCTTCCTGCAGCAGCTTGATCCGCTCGTTGAGTCCCGCGAGATCGGCGAGCACCAGCGAGAACTCTTCGGTCGATTCGCGCAGCTCCTGCACGTCTTCCATATGCAGCCACGCGGGCGGCTTCGCGAGCAGCCGGAAGATCGAGCCGGGCTCCGGCGCGAGCATGCGCTGCAGGCGCGTCAGCGTGCGGCGCATCGCGCCGAGTTCGATGCGGCTCGACGTGAGCCGCTGCGACAGGAAGCGATCCTCGATGCGGTCGACGTCGACGCTCGTGCGCCGCATGATCTGGCTCAGCAGGTCGGCCTGGTCGCGCAGCAGGTGCACGAGCAGCTCCGCGGGCGACCGGAACTGCTCGCCGTCGCGCACGCACGCGCGCAGCGTGTCGACCGAACGCAACGGCTTGAGCCGTGCGGTCACCATGATGCGCCGCTCGACGTGGACGAACAGCGTCGCGATCTCCGACGGCGTCAGCTCGAGGTTGAACATCACGTCGTTGACGATCGCGCGCAACGCGCCGTCTTCCTGCTCGATGCGTGTCGAACGCGAGCCTTCGTGAAGGAATTCGAAGAAGCTGTCGGGCAACCCGAGATGCGTGCGCATCCAGCGCTCGCTCGCGCCGTGCGCGAGATTGAAGTGCAGCCAGACGAAATCGCCCGATGCGCCCGCGCCGTGCTCGCGGCACGTGCGCAGCCACGCGGCGGCCGCGTCGGCATCGAGCATCGCGCCGGATCCGCCCGGAACGAAGCGGAATCCGCACACCATGCCGGACGTATCCGCGCCGTAAGTCTGTACGATCAGGTCCATCGTGTCGAAGGTCGTGCGGCGCGCGCCGCGCCGCGCATCGCGGGTCGCGAGCCCGCGCCGGGAAAGGAAAGGAGACGTATGCCCGACGGGCGTGACGCACGCGTGACAGTCTCAGGCCGCATCATACCGGCAGCTTCCCTGCCCCCAAAGCAACGCGCCGCCCAACGGGCGGCGCGGACAAGACCGGGCGGCATACGCAGGACGCGTTACTGCCGCGTCTCCGACTGGGCGGCGCTCGGGCACGCGGGATCCTTGCCCCAGTGGCCGTCGCACACGCGCCAGCGGCACAGCTGATCCTCGAAGAAACCGCGCTCCGAACACTCCTTCACGCGCGCCCCCAGCGAGCCGCCGGTCGCCGCGGCCGCCTTGGTCGGCACGGCCTGCCCCTTCTGGGCGGCGAGTTTCTTGTCGGCCGGCTTCGTGCGCGCGACGAGCGCCGCGAGCAGATCGGCATCCGGATCGTCCTTCCCGCCAGCCTTCGCGGTACGGGCCGGCGTCGCATCGCGACGCTTCTTCGCCTGCGCGAGTTCGGCCTGCTGTTCCTTGTGATGCTTGCGGGCTTCCGCCTTCGCATCGGCCTTCGTGTCGGCCTTGCCGTGCGCGGCGACCTTCGCGCTCTTCGCGGCGTCGGCCTTCGCGGCCTTGGTCGTCGCGGCTGCGGCGGCCGCGGCAGTTGCGGCCGCACCGCCCGTGGCCGCGCCCGACGCGTCATCGGCGCCATTGGCAAGTGCGCGCGACAGGCGGCTGCCGTCCGCGGCAGACGCGGACGAAGCGGATGCGGATGCAACGGACTGGGAGGCTGCATCGTCGTTGACGATCGTGGCCGGTTGCACAGCGGATGCGGCGGACGCGCCATTCTGCGCGACCTGTACGGCCGTATCGCTGGCCGGTGCGGCCTTGGCCGGCGCAGCCGCTGCGGGCGGCGTCACGGCCGCGACGGCGGCGGGTTGCTCGCCCGACGGCTGCTGCATGCGCCATGCGCCCCAGCCGCCGACGGCCACCACCAAAGCAACGACGGCCGCGATCGGCGCCTTCAGCGAACGGCGCGGCGGCTCGGCGGGCGGCGTGACACGTCCTTCCAGATCCGCGAGAATGCGCGACTGCCGAGGTCCTCCCTCGCCTGCCGGTTTAGTATCGGACAGCAGGCTGGGCGGAGTTTTCGAATTTGAATTTTCCGGCGCACTCATTCAGCGTCTCATTGAATCCTGGTTTAATTCACCGCGATAATATAGCCCGGCCTCTCGAAGCAGCCTGATTCTAAGAGCAAGCATTGCAAAACACAATCAATTCCAATTTCCGGGGATTTCTTTGATTGCCGTCGCACTCGTCGCCTATTTCGCCCTTGCCGTCGCGGTTGCGGCACTGTTGCTTTTACCGGGTATCCGCGCGACCGTTTTCGAATCCGTTGCCCAGTTTCACGGCCGTCTTACGCGCCGTGCGAACGATCGCGCCGCCCGGACGCGGAGTCAGATTGTTAAATCGGCAAGCGTTACGCGCGGCGCATTAAGCGATGTGCAAAATTTACTGATCCGGCGGCGCTTGATGATTATGGTATCGGCAGGTATTCTTGCGACGCCGCCATTGGTCGCCATTGCGTTACGCGGCCGGCAATTGTTCCAGTACGACGACACGGCGCGCGTGCCCGACGAGAAAATCGCCGCGCTGCTGCAGGGCGAACAACTCGTGCCGCCCCCGCCGCTGCCGCCGGAAGTCTTCGCCACCAAGGAAGTCGAACAGATCCGTCCGGCGCTGAAGGATGCGAGCCGCGACTGGAACCTGCTGGACCCGGATTTCCGTACGCGTTTGCTGCTGGTCTACAAGATCATGCACGAACAATACGGTTATGAAATGGCGCTGCTGGAAGGTTACCGGAGCCCGGATCGGCAGAACCGGCTGGCGCAGATGGGCAGCAACGTGACCAACGCGGCAGCCTTCCAGAGTTATCACCAATTCGGGCTGGCGGCCGATAACGCATTCCTGCGCGACGGCAAGCTGGTCATTTCCGAGAAAGATCCGTGGGCGATGCGAGGCTATCAGTTGTACGGCCAGGTCGCCGAGCAAGTCGGCCTGACCTGGGGCGGCCGATGGAAAATGATGGATCTCGGGCACGTGGAATACCATAAACCCGGTTTTAAACTGGGACGCGGCAGCTAGCCAGGGCTGCCGGACAGGAAATAATGAGGGCGGCATGGGGCTTTTTAATATCCCGGCAGGAAACGATATGGGCGACGCAGAAACTCGGGCATTCCGGTGCGCGATTTTTTCCGGCCGCCGCTTCCGTTTTAAATCTCACAGCGTCCTTTCATTAATGCGCGCGCCTTCTCCGATGCCGCGGGCGCATTGATGCCAGCCCCCTTCATCCCGTTTGACAGCATGGCGACACATCGCGGCGCCACCCTTGCCGCTCGGCGCGCCTGCGTCGCCTCACCGAATCGCACCGGAACCTGAACGTCCTATGCAACGCATCCTCAACGTGCTGACTCATCCGCGTACGCTCTCGATTGTCGGGATCGTCGCGCTAGCGGCCATTCTCTTCATCGTCGCCGACATGCTGCAGTTGCCGCTCCTGTGGGCGGCAATGGCTTTTGCGGCGATCCTCGCGCTGTGGCTCGTCGTCGCGCTGTGGCGCCGCTGGCGCGTGAAGCGTGCGAACCAGCAGCTCGGCCAGGTACTGGAAGAGCAGGCGGAAACCGGCAAGATCACCGCGCCCGCCGCCGCCGCGCTCGCGCCCGACGCGAAGACGGCCGACCTCGACGTGCTGCGCACGCGCCTGTCGGACGCGGTGAAGACGATCAAGACGTCGAAGATCGGCCAGGTATCGGGCGGCTCCGCGCTGTACGAACTGCCGTGGTACATCGTGATCGGCAACCCGGCGGCGGGCAAGAGCAGCGCCGTGCTCAATTCCGGCCTGCAGTTCCCGTTCGCGGACAAGAACAGCGCCGTGATCCACGGCATCGGCGGCACGCGTAACTGCGACTGGTTCTTCACGACCGAAGGGATCCTGCTCGACACGGCCGGCCGCTACTCGGTGCACGAAGAAGACCGCAGCGAGTGGCTCGGCTTCCTCGGCCTGCTCAAGCGCTATCGTCCGAAGGCGCCGATCAACGGCATCATCGTCACCGCGAGCATCGCCGAACTCACCGGCAACCGCCCCGAGTTCGCGATCAACCTCGCGAAGAACCTCCGCCAGCGCGTTCAGGAGCTGACGGAAAAGCTGGAAGTGTTCGCGCCGGTCTACGTGATGTTCACGAAGGCCGACCTGATCACCGGCTTCACCGAATTCTTCAGCAGCAGCGACAAGCACGAGTACGACCGCGTGTGGGGCGCCACCCTGCCCTACGAGCCCGACGACAAGCGTGACGTCGTCGCGCAATTCGACACGCACTTCGAGGAGCTCTACGAAGGGCTGAAAGAGATCAGCGTCGCGCAGCTGTCGCTGTCGCGCGGCAACCAGCTGTCGCCGGGCCAGCTGAGCTTCCCGCTCGAATTCTCGACGATCAAGCCGTCGCTGCGCGCGTTCCTCGCGACGCTGTTCGAGAACAACCCGTTCCAGTACAAGCCGATCTTCCGCGGCTTCTACTTCACCAGCGCGTTGCAGGAAGGCGAAACCAACAGCACGGCCGCGCAGCGCATCGCGCACCGCTTCGGCCTCGACGGGAACGCGCTGCCGAAACCGCACAGCGCGTTCTCGAAGAACGGCTTCTTCCTGCGCGACCTGTTCTCGAAGGTGATCTTCGCCGACCGTCAAACGGTGCGCCAGTTCGCGAGCCCGACCAAGACGCGGCTGCGCTACGCGACCTTCTTCGGCTTCGTCGCGGCGCTCGCGATCGCGCTCGGCGGCTGGACCTGGTCGACGATCGGCAACCAGCAGCTCGTCTCGAACGTGCAGGCCGATCTCGACAACGTCACGCGCCTGCAGCAGGGCCGCAACGACCTGCAGTCGCGCCTGCAGGCGATGGACATCCTCGAAGACCGGATCGAACAGCTCGAACAGTTCCGCCGCGACAAGCCGCTGTCGGTGTCGCTCGGCCTGTACCAGGGCGACCGTCTCGAGCAGCACCTGCTGACCGAGTACTACAACGGCGTGCGCCAGATCCTGCTGGTCCCCGTGTCGCAAAACCTCGCGTCGTTCATGAAGGACGTGAACGCGCACCCCGAGCAGCTCGTGCCGATGACGCGCCCGCCCGAATCGGGCGCGGTACAGGGCGGCACGCTGCCGGTCTCGACGAACGCGGCAGGCACCGCGCCGCTGGCCGGCGCCGCGCTGGCCGCATCCGGCACCACGCCGGCCGCCGCTCCGCAACAGGCTGCCGCACCGCAGGGCGGCCTCTACAGCGATGCATCGCCGACCAACGTGCAGGACGCGTACAACGCGCTGAAGACGTACCTGATGCTGTCCGACAAGCGTCACGTCGAACAGGCGCATCTGACCGACCAGCTCGCCCGCTTCTGGCGCGGCTGGCTCGAGACGAATCGCGGCAACATGCCGCGTGACGAGATGATCAAGAGCGCCGAGCGCATGATCTCGTTCTACCTGTCCCGCGTGAACGACAACGACTGGCCGATGATCGACGCGAACCTCGCGCTCGTCGACCAGACCCGCGAGAACCTGCGCCGCGTCGTGCGCGGCATGCCGGCCCGCCAGCGCGTCTACGAGGAAATCAAGGCACGCGCGTCGACCCGCTTCGCGCCGATGACCATCGCGCGCATCGTCGGCGACGGCAACCAGGGACTCGTGGCCGGCAGCTACGCGATTCCGGGCACGTTCACGCGCGAAGCGTGGTTCGACTACGTGCAGCCGGCGATCCGCGATGCGGCGACCAAGGAACTGCAGGCGAAGGACTGGGTGCTGAACACGTCGACGCAGGACGACCTGACGCTCGAGGGCAGCCCCGAGCAGATCCAGAAGACGCTCGTCGGCATGTACAAGACCGAGTACGCGCAGCACTGGCAGAAGTTCATGCAGGGCATCGCGGTGCAGGGCTTCAGCAGCTTCGGCCAGGCCGTCGACGGGATGAACCGCCTCGGCGACCCGCAGGATTCGCCGATCCGCAAGATCCTCGAGACTGCGTACGACCAGACGTCGTGGGACAACCCGTCGCTCGCGAACGTGACGATCAAGAAGGCGCAGACCGGCGTCGTGAACTGGGTCAAGCAGCTGTTCTCGCGCTCGCAGGCCGGCCAGGTGGCGGCCGCCAACATCGACATCAACGGCAATCCGGCCGAGGTGCCGATGGGTCCGATCGGCCAGGAGTTCGTCGGGCTCGCGCGGATCGTCGCGACGCATGACGGCACGTCGATGCTCAAGGGCTACATGGATTCGCTGTCGAAGGTCCGCACGCGCTTCAACGTGATCAAGAACCAGGGCGACCCGGGCCCGGGCGCGCGCCAGCTGATGCAGCAGACGCTCGACGGCAACGGTTCGGAACTCGCCGATTCGCTGAAGCTCGTCGACGAGCAGATGCTGACGGGCCTCACCGATTCGCAACGCAAGTCGCTGCGTCCGCTGCTCGTGCGGCCGCTGATGCAGGCGTTCGCGGTCGTGATCCAGCCGGCCAGTACCGAAGTCAACAAGGTGTGGAACGCGCAGGTCTACCAGCCGTTCCAGAACTCGCTCGCGACGAAGTACCCGTTCGCGGCCAGCGCGAAGGTCGAGGCCGGCGCCGGCGAGATCGCGCAGGTGTTCGGTCCGGACGGCTCGATCGCGAAGTTCGTCGGCACGACGCTCGGGCCGCTCGCGGTGCGCCGCGGCGACACGCTCGCCGCCCGCACGTGGGGCGACATGGGCATCGGGCTCACGCCGGACTTCACGAACGGCTTCGCGCGCTGGGTCGCCCCGCTCGCGGGCGGTGCCGCCGGCAGCGCGGCCGCGTCGTCCGAGCCGCAGACCGTGTTCCAGATCCTGCCGCAGCCGAGCACGGGCACGACGGAATACACGATCGCGATCGACGGCCAGCAACTGCGCTACCGCAACACGCCGCCGCAGTGGACCAACTTCGTGTGGCCGAACCCGCAGGGCTCGCCGGGCGCGACGCTGTCCGCGACGACCTTCGACGGCCGCACGGTGCAGCTCGTCAACGAGCCGGGCCGCTACGGTCTCGAGAAGCTGATCAACTCGGCGCAACGCAAGCGCCGTCCGGACGGCACCTTCGACCTGACGTGGGTACAAGGCAGCGTGAACGTGTCGGTGACGATGCGCATCATCAGCACGTCGCAGCCGTCGGGCGGTGGCGGTGACCAGCCGCAGCAGCAAAGCCTGCGCGGCCTGCAACTGCCGTCGTCGGTCGCCGACGCGAGCGCGGGCGCCGCGCAGAACGCGACCCAGTCCGCCGGCACGGGCGCGCCGGCCGCAGCGCCGGCCGTCGCGGCCGCCAACGCAACGAATGCACAGGGGGCGCAATGACGCAAACCGTACAGGCGCAGATCGCCTACTTCGGCAAGATTCCGTCGCGCGGCGACTTCGTGAAGAGCGCGCACAATCCGCAGCTGCTGCAGACGCTCGACCGCTGGATTGCGCAGGCGCTCGAGCTGCTCGCGGAAGATCCGCGCTGGAAGATCGTCTACGAGGATGCGAAGCCGATGCATTTCGCGTTCCTCGGCTCGCGCAGCAAGCTCGCGATCGCGGGCCACATGGTCGCGAGCCACGACGTGTCGATGCGCCGCTTCCCGTTCCTCGGCGCAACCGCGCTCGAGGTCGACCGGCCACTCGCGTTCCTCGCGCGCAGCCCGCTCGCGTTCGCGCGGCTGTGGTCGCGCGTCGCCACGCAGATCCCGCCGCTGCTCGGCAAGGACGAGCCGCCCGGCGCGCTGCAGGCGCTCGGCGACACGCAGGTGCCGATCGACGTCGGCGGCCCCGGCACATCGCATGACGGCACCTTCAACGATTTCATCGAACACCAGTCGCTGTACGGCCTGCAGGAGATGCTGCTCGAAAGCGGTCATCCGGTGCGGCTGCGCGGCGCGATGCTCGCGCTCGGCTCGCTGCTGCGGCCGGTGATGCAGAGCGGCTCGTCGCACATCGAACGCGGCCTGACGCTGCCGCTGCCGGTCGATCCGTTCTACCGCAGCCTCGTCGCCGCGTTCTGGCTCGAACTGATCGCGCCGTTCGTCGCGCAGGCCGACTTCGAGCTCGCGATCTTCATCGGCACGATCGCCGAACGCGAACGGCTCGTCATCGGCTTCAACGGCGCGTCGGCGAAGACGCTGCTGAGCGTCGTCGACCCGCAGACCTACGCCGCCCACAACATCGACATCGACGATCCCGAGTGGATCGACGCCCATGCGCAAAACGATCACCAGATCAGCAAGCTCGTCAGCTACCTCGACCAACCGCAACTCTCGCTGCGCGTCGCCATCGACGCGTTCCGCGAAGCGTTCATCGGAGGCTGACGGGATGCATCGCACGATTCACGTCCGGCGCGCACGCTTTTCGGCCGCCGTCTCGCCCGCCCTCGCCGCCCTGTTCGCCGCCGGCCTCGTCGCAAGCGGCGCGGCCTTCGCACAAAACACCGGCGCGACCGTCACGCCGGTCGGCAACGGCACGGTCGCGACGACCACGCTGCCGCAGGCGAACCCGAACGCCGGCGCCGCGTCCGGCGCGGTGGTGCACGGCACGGCCGGCACGATCACGCCGCCGCCCGCGAACGCGACACCCGGCCAGGTGGTGGCCGGCGGCAAGGTACCCGACGAGGCGACCAAGGCCGCCGTGCTGCAGAAGCTGCGCGATACCTACGGCGCGGCCAACGTCGTCGACCAGATCGAGGTGGGCGACGTCGCGACGCCGCCGAACTGGAGCGCGAACGTGCAGAAGCTGCTCGGCGCGCAGCTCAAGCAGATCAGCAAGGGCCAGTTGAAGATCAACGGCACGCAGATCGAGGTGAAGGGCGAGGTACACAACGAGGCGCAACGCCAGCAGCTCGCGAGCGACATGGCGAACACGCTGAACCCGACGTACACGATCAAGAACGGGCTGCGCGTGTCGGCGTCCGAGCAGGGGGTGCTCGACCAGACGCTCGCGAACCGGACGATCGAGTTCGAGACCGGCAGCGCGACGCTGACGCCGCAGGGCCGGCTGATCCTCGACCAGATGGCGGCCGCGCTCGCGAAGATGCAGAACCGCACGGTCGACATCATCGGTCACACCGACAACTCGGGGAACCGGACATCGAACATCGCGCTGAGCCAGGCGCGCGCGGACGCGGTGAAGGGCTACCTGATCACGAAGAGCATTCAGCCGCAGCAGATGACGACGACGGGCGTCGGGCCGGATCAACCGATCGCGCCGAACGATACGGCCGACGGGCGGGCCCGGAACCGGCGGATCGAATTCCGCGTGGGGCAGTAACGGCGGACCGGCCGGCCGCTCCGTGGCGGAGCGGCGCGGCACACGACGGGCGGCGGCAGCAATGCGCCGCCCGTCGTGCGTTTACGACTGCTCGTCGGGGCGCACGCCCAGCAGCTCGCGAATATGCGACAGCGAGCCGTCGTCCTTCACGACGCTCTCGAGCCACTTGTGCAGCGGCATGTCGGCCCATTCGGCCGCCTTGTCGGCGAGATACGCGACCGGGCTGTGCGGCTCGGTCTGGCGGAAATAGCGCGCCACCGCCCGCAGCTGGTCGACGGCCTGCGCACGGTTCTGGATGCCGGCGATCATCTGCGTCACCGGCGGACGCGAAGCGGTCTGCTGCTGCACGTGAGTCTCCTCGGTCTGGACCGGATGGCCGAATACCGGCTCGATACGCTCGGGTTGCGCCTGCTGCGCTGCCTGCGTGTGGGGCGCGCTGCCCGTATAGCCCTGCTCGCGCGCAAAGCGCTCGGCGAGCCGGTAGACGGTCTCGAACGCGTCGCGCGCCTGCCGGAAGCTCGGCGCCGAATCGCCCGCGCGCTCGACGAGTCGCTCCTCGAACGCATCGAGCGCGAATTCGAACGCCTTCAGGTTCGCCAGCAGCGCCGTGTAGAACGCGATCGGCGTCACGCGCCGCGACGCGTCGATCTGCTCGATCGACGGCTTGCCGCGCGCGATGTCGTCCGCGTGTTCGGGGTCGCGCTTGATCGACTGCGCGACGTGCTGCGCCACTTCCCAGTCGAGCGTGCTGAACGCGTTCGACGCGCCGTCCGTCATCGGCACCGCGCGCAGCAGCTCGGCCGTGCGGCCGGACAGCCACGCGACGTTGCCGAGCCGGTGCTCGGTGTCGTCGTCTTCGGGCAGCGGGTGGACGGTGTCCCAGAACTCCCGGCACAGGCCCTCGAGCAGCGCATAGCCTTCGGTGAGACCGGTGATGCCGTCCTCCAGCGCGAGCGCCTCGGTCAGCCACACGGCGAGCCGCAGGTCCTTCGTGCGCGTGCGCAGCAGCTCACCCGCATGGTCGACGACGAAGCCCCAGTCGGCCTCCTTGATCTCGGTCACCCATTCGCCCTGGTCGAGCGTCGGGTCGTCGTAGCGCCGCGCGTCCTGGATCGCGTCGAATTCGTTCGAAAACAGCAGGTCGCCGCCGCTGGGCGACGCATCGCTGATCGGCGTCAGCAGCTCGGGGAGATTGATCGGCATGGTTCGGTCAGTTCATCAATGCTTGGGCGTTGCGCGGCCGCGCTCATTCGACGGTGTACGTGAATTCGCCGGCCTCGTCCGCGCGCACCGCGATGCGCGCGATGGCCGCGCCGTCGGCGATCCGGCCGAGCACGTGGCCCGCGATCTCCGGCAGCAGCGTGCCGTTCAGGATATGGTCGACGTTGCGGGCCCCCGAGTCGACCTCGGTGCAGCGCGCGAGCACCGCCTCGACGAGCGACTCGTCCCATTCGAACGCGGCCTTGTGGTTCGCCTCGATCCGGCGGCGGATGCGTTCGAGCTTCAGCTCGATGATCTCGACCAGCACGTCGTCGGAAATCGGATAGTACGGCACGACCTTCATCCGGCCGAGGAACGCGGGCTTGAAGGTCTTGTACAGCTGCGGGCGCAGCGTCTCGGCGAGTGCGTCCGGATCGGGCAGCTCCTCGGCCGGCTTGTTCAGGCAGGCCTGCATCACCGCCGCCGATCCGACGTTCGACGTCAGGATGATCAGCGTGTTGCGGAAGTCGATCTCGCGCCCTTCCGCATCGTCCATCGCGCCCTTGTCGAACACCTGGAAGAACATCTCGAGCACGTCCGGGTGCGCCTTCTCGACCTCGTCGAGCAGCACGACGGAATACGGATTGCGGCGCACGGCCTCGGTCAGCACGCCGCCCTCGCCATAGCCGACATAGCCCGGCGGCGAGCCCTTCAGGCCCGACACGCTGTGCGCTTCCTGATACTCGCTCATGTTGATCGTGACCATCTTGCGCTCGCCGCCGTACAGGACGTCGGCCAGCGCCAGCGCCGTCTCGGTCTTGCCGACACCCGACGGCCCCACGAACATGAACACGCCGCGCGGCTTGTTCGGATCCTCGAGGTTCGCGGTGGCCGTGCGCACGCGCTGCGCGATCGCGTCGAGCGCATGGTCCTGGCCGATCACGCGCGCGGTGAGCAGCGGCTGCAGGTTCAGCACGGTGTCGATCTCGTCCTTCACCATCCGGCCGAGCGGAATGCCCGTCCACGCGGCGACGATCTCGGCGACGACGTGGCCGTCGACCTGCAGCGGCACCATCGGCTCGCCGCCCTGCAGCGCATGCAGCGCTGCGACGCGCTCCGCGAGCGTGTCGCGGGTCGCCTGCACGTCGACCGGCTGGCCGTCTTCCGACGGGCCGCGCGCCTTGTCGAGCGTGTCGCGCAGTCCGGCGATCTCGGCGACGATCACGCGCTCCGCCTCGTAGCGCGCTTCGTCCTTCGCGAGTTGTTCAAGGGCCGTATCGCGCGCGCCGCGCAATTCGCCGAGCCGCTCGTCGTGCGGCGCGCCGCCCGCCGCCTCGCGCTCCAGCGATGCGATTTCCGCGTCGATCCGCTCGATGCGCTTCTTCGTGTCGTCGATCGCCGCCGGCGTCGCGCTGTGCGCGAGCGCGACTTTCGCGCACGCGGTGTCGAGCACGCTGATCGCCTTGTCCGGCAGCTGGCGGCCGCTGATGTAGCGGTGCGACAGGCGCACGGCCTCGGTGATCGCATCGTCGAGGATCCGCACGTTGAAGTGCTTCTCCATCAGGCCCGACATCCCGCGCAGCATCGCGGCCGCGAGCGGCTCGCTCGGCTCCTCGACCTTCACGACCTGGAAGCGGCGCGCGAGCGCCGCATCCTTCTCGAAATACTTCTTGTATTCGCTCCACGTCGTCGCAGCGATCGTGCGCAGCTCGCCGCGTGCGAGCGCCGGCTTCAGCAGGTTCGCCGCGTCGTTCTGGCCGGCCTGGCCGCCCGCGCCGATGATCGTGTGCGCCTCGTCGATGAACAGGATGATCGGATGCGCGCTCTTCTTCACCTCGTCGATCACGCTCTTCAGGCGGTTCTCGAACTCGCCCTTCACGCTCGCGCCGGCCTGCAGCAGCCCCATGTCGAGTACATGCAGCGCGACGCCGCGCAGCGGGGGCGGCACGTCGTCGGCCGCGATCCGCAGCGCGAGCCCTTCGACGACCGCCGTTTTGCCGACGCCGGCCTCGCCGGTCATGATCGGGTTGTTCTGGCGGCGGCGCATCAGGATGTCGATCGCCTGGCGGATCTCGGCTTCGCGGCCGATCACCGGATCGATCTTGCCGTCGCGCGCGCGCTGCGTGAGGTTGGTCGTGTACGTGTCGAGCGCGGGCGTCTTCGACGGGCCGGCGGCCGGTGCCATGCCATCGGCGGCCGGCGCGACGTCGCTGCCCTCGTCGTCCGCCTGACGCGGCTCGGCTTCGCTCGAGCCGGCCATGATCTCGTCGAACTTGTGCTTCAGGTCCGTCACGTTCATTTCCGCGAACTGCGACGACATCCGTTGCGCGAACTGCGCGAGATCGGGCGCGGTCAGCAGCGCGAGCAGCAGGTGGCCGGAGCGAATTCGGCCGAGCTGCGAGTCGAGCGAAGCGATCAGCCACGCCTGTTCGAACAGCGCGATCAGATGCACGGAGAACACCGGCGTGCGCGTGTTGCCCGTCTTCAGGCGCGTGAGTTCGCGCTCCAGATCGGCGCGCAGCGCGTGCGGATCGACGCGGCTCGCGCGCAATGCGAGCGGCAGGTCGCCCGTCGCTTCCTCGAGCAACGCGAGGAACAGGTGCTCCAGATCGACCTCGTAATGGCCGCGCGCCAGGCACGCGCTCGCCGCACGCTCGGTCGCGTGGCGGCACAGCGGGTTCAGTTTCGTGATCAGGGTCTTCAGAGGCGTGCTCATGGCGTCGATCTCAGGTTCGATTGCGTGTTTGTTGTCGTTCGGAATCAGTGAATCACGTGCAGCTCGTAGCGGGCGTCCGAGCGGTCCTCGACCGTGTCGCGCGTGCAGAGGAACGCGTCCCAGCCGAGCCGCGAGCCCGCGCCGAGCACGCTCGCGCCGACCTCGGTGCGCTTCAGCACGAGCTTCACCTCGTACTCGAGCGTCACGCCGGCGAGCAGCGTCAGCATCCGCTCGAGCGCGACGGCCTGCGCGCCGCCGGGCAGGAATGCCTCGTAGTCGCGCTTGGACAGCGGGCCGACGACGAGCCGCGCGCGCATGTCGCGCTGCCACACGCGCTCGCCGACGAGCGCCGTTGCGCCGAGCACCGCGTTGACTTCGCCGAGCACGCTCAACTGATCGGGCGGCACGTCGTACCACTTGCCGACGAACTGGTCGATCTTCACCGGTACGCGGAAGTAATCGGACAGCGTGCGTTGCAGGTACGCGGCCGACATCGGCCGGTGCCGCGCGGCCAGCGCATAGCCGGCCACGGCTTCGTCAAGCACGCCGCCCACGCCGGCCGCGAGGCTGTCGCGCACTTCGTCGCTCGGCACGCCCGCGATCGCGAGCAGCAGCGGCAGGTAGCGCTCGTCGCGGTCGAGCTCGTAATGGAACGGCAGCCGGTATTTCTTCCACGCCGCATAGAACAGCGCGGTCGCGCGGTTCGAGAACACGTCGAAGAACGCGCGAGCCGCGTGGTCGCGCCGCAGGTGCTCGCGCGCGACGATCTGCTCGGTGTAGTGCAGCGGCAGCGCGCCCTGCCCGCCGAGCAGCCCGAAGAACGCGGGCGTCAGCTCGACGTGGCCGAGTTCGCCGGCCGCGAGCGCGGCGCCGCGCTGCTCGCCCGAATCGAGCAGCGTGCCGTCATCGTCGAACGAACGCGCGCCCTCGATCTCGCTCGGCGGAAAGCCGAGCGACAGCGTGTTGCGGAATTCGATGCGCTGCGCGACGACGTCGCCCTGCCGCCACGCGCCGGGCGCATCCGACGCCTGCCGCGCGAATAGCCCTTCGAGCACGCGCACCGCCTGGAAGAACTCGAAGCGGTGCGGCTCGTCGAGCAGCGCGTCGACTACGCCAGGATCGATTCGCCGGTCCGGGGCTTGCATCGGATGATCTCCTCGCCGGTGCGCTTCGACACGACGACTAGTTGAACGAAACTGTTGAGGTGGACGTACAGCCCGAAGAAGCTGTCGAGCACGCGCACGAATGATGCGAGGCTCGCGCCGACGAAATGCTCCTCGTCGATCGTCAGCCGGATCTCGATGCCGCGCACGAAGGTCGCGAACGGCTTGCCGGGTAGCCATTGCACGGCGCCGCGCTGCTCGACGCCGGCGAGGCCGTCGATCTGGCGCATCGACACGGCCGTGCGGCGCAGGTCATACAGCGTCAGCATTTCCTTCAGCGGTGCGAGGCCATGCGCGACGAGCGACACGTGGTTGAGCGCGAGATGCGACACGAGCCGCCAGTGCGCGGCGCGGCCGCGCTCGAAGCGCACGCTCTGCGTCGGGCGGCGCAGCAGCGAAATGCCGCTCGTCTGCGCCCCGCCCTCCTGGAACAGGTCGCCGCCTTCGAGGCCGAATGCCAGCATCGCCGGCAGGTCGCGGTTCGTACAGGTGAGGTCGAGGCTCAGCGTGTCGGTTTGCGGCGACGTCGGCTCGAAATCGATGTCGACGATCGAGATCTCGGTTTCGTAGCCGGGGCTCTTCTGCGCGACCCAGTCGTTGCGCCGCGCGAACCAGTAGTGGCCGATCCGCGCCGCTTCGCCGTGATGCAGCGAATAGAACGGCCGGAACTCGATCACCGATTCCTCATGCGCCTGCTGCCGGACGAGCTTCACCGAGTCGATCGAGTACACCTCGTACGCGAACGCGCGGCGCGCCTCGGCGATCACCGGATAGGACACCGCACGGTGCGTGATGCGAATCGGCTCGCCGTGCTGGCGGAACAGGTTGACGATCGGCGTGCAGAACAGCCGGAAATGGCTCGCCGTCAGCAGCTCGAGCAGGCGCGCGACGTGCGAATCGTTGCGCACGTCCTGCAGCACGAGATGCAGCGTCGCACGCTGGCAGCGGCCCGACGCGCGCGCGATCGCCGCGAGGTCGAAATCGACGAAATCGAACTTGTCGGGGAACGCGAAATATTCGGTGAGCAGGCGGTATGCGGGATGCGATTTCGCCGGATAGTCGATCAGCGCGTCGTCCTCGCTGAAGCCGGCCTGCGCGATCGGCAGCTTGCGCAGCGCGGTCCAGCGGCCGTTGCGCTCGGGCTCGACATACGCGCCGAGCACGTTGACGAACAGGCAATCGGTCAGCGCGGCGACGAACGACTGCTCGCCATGCAGGTGCGCGCGCAGCGTCGACAGCTTCAGCGCGCCGAGATCGAGCTGCGCGGCCAGCGATTCGAACGTGATCGAGATCACGCCCGTCGCGTTCGACGGCAGCACCGTCGCGCTCGGCGCGAGCGCGACCGGCGTGTAGCGGGCTTCCGAGATGCGGATCGGCGCGAGCGTCACGTCGTAGGCGGTGCGGAACCGGCACTGCACGCCGCGGATCGGGCGGCTCTTCAGCTCGGTGCCGCGGTCGATCACGACCGGTTCGGTCTGCTGGCCGGGCGACGCCGGCGTGAACTGCGCGATCGAGCACGACGGGAACGGCCGCAGGTAGTGCGGATACAGCACTTCCAGCAGCGCTTCCGTGAATTCGGGATAGTCGTCGTCGAGCTTCTTGTTGATGCGCGCGCCGAGCAGCGCGAACGACTCGATCATCCGCTCGACGTGCGGATCCTCGCAATGCTCGCCCGACAGCGCGAGCCGTGCCGCGATTTTCGGATAGCGTTCGGCGAAATCTCGCGAATAGCGCCGCAAAAACGATAATTCGCGCTCGTAATACGGCAGCAATTCTTCCATCGACGACCCCGAACCTCAATATTTCCTGCCGGACCTGATCTACCACCGGGCGGTCCGGCCCGCTCGGCGGCTTGATTTACTGCATTCTCGCGGCGCGTGCGCGCGTGACCGAATACTGCAGCGTCGACGGCTGCAGCATCGCGTCGAAACTCACCGGCTCCTCGGCCGGGTGCACGACGAGCAGCGCCTGGATCGCGAAATAGAGCGCGTTGGTGGCCTGCTCGTTCAGCTCGAACGTCACCTGCACCTGCTGCAGGCGCGGCTCGTGGCGCGCGATGGCCTGCTGGATCGACTTGCAGATGAACGCGCGGTCGTAGTGACTCGCGAGGCTCAGCCCTGCGAAATCGTTCAGCCCGTAGGTCAGCACCGATTTCTGGCATTCGGGCAGCGTCGCCAGTTCGTTCTCGGTGTGCGCGATACGGGTGTTGAGGATCGCCTCGACATCGCGGGCGACCGTGTTCTTGAGCTCGTCCAGCGACAATTGCCGCATCGCTGCCGAGGCCGGCAGGTGCGGTTCGTCGTCGAACAGCTTGTCGAGAAAACTGGGTTCGAATCGTTTCATCGGCCGGTGTGCACAGCGAAAACGGCAACGGGACGCAACGCGCCCCGTTGCCGCAACCGACCTTAGACCGCGTAGGTCTTGTCGTTCTTCGTCAGGCTCCAGGCGCCTTGCGTGTTACCGCCCTGGTTGCCGCCGATCTTCTGCTGGGTTTGCTTCCACTGCACGGCTGCGTACTTCAGCGAGAACGTCTCGAGCGGCAGACCTTCCTCGCGAACGCTCGGGGCGATGCTCGAGATGATCACGTACTTGAGCTTGACTTCCAGATACTGCACGCGCTTGCCTTCACCGTCTGCGCGCGAGAAATGGACCGTCACTTCATCGAACGTGGTACCGCCCGAAGCGTGCTGGTACAGCAGCGGGCTCGACGAATCGATTTCCTTCGTGAAGATCATGTCGCCGTGTTCGCAACGCGTCATCGTGTGACCGCCAGCGGTCGATGCGGTTGCCGAACGCGGCTGAACGATCGAGTGATCCCACGATTTCAGTTCGATCCAGCCCTGATGGTCTTTGTCCGCGGATTCGCCCTTCACCGCCGGACTACCAAACTGCAAGTGCATATGTAACATGGCCCTTCGACTCCCCAAAGAGGTGGTTTTAACGTCCTACCCAGGCGGCCCGCCCGGGCGATTTACTCGCTTATGAATTTGCCGGTTTGGGCAGATCAGCGACAAGTCGCAGAGAAATCGAGAGTTCGTCGAGCTGAAAGTGCGGGCGCAGGAACGCGACCGAACGATACGAGCCCGGCTTGCCCGGAATCTCCGACACTTGTATGGATGCCTCACGCAGCGGGAATTGCGCTTTCTGTTCCTGCGAGGCGTTGTCGTCGAGCAGGACGTATTGCGAAATCCACCGGTTGAGGAAAGTCTCCACGTTCTGCGCCGATGCGAAGCTGCCGATCTTGTCCCGCATCATCGCCTTCAGGTAGTGCGCCACGCGCGATACCGAGAAGATGTACTGAAGCTGGGCGGACAGGACGGCGTTCGCATTCGCGCTGTCGGTGCTGTATTTTTTCGGTTTCTGCACCGACTGCGCAGCGAAGAACGCGGCGTAATCTGAATTCTTGCAATGGACGAGCGGGATGAAGCCGAGGTCGCTCAGCTCCTTCTCGCGGCGATCGGTGATCGCGATTTCGGTCGGGCACTTCAGCGCGACTTCACCGTCGTCGGTCTTGAACGTGTGGGTCGGCAAGTCTTCGACCAGGCCGCCGCCTTCGACGCCGCGGATCGCCGCGCACCAGCCGAAGTCGTCGAACGCGGCCGTCAGGCGGGCCGCGAATGCCCACGACGCGTTGCACCACAGGTACTTGTCGTGGTCGGTGCCGTCGACGTCCTCGACGAAATTGAAGTTCTCCGCGGTCTGGCCGTCCTTCGGATTGAACGGCAGGCGGCCGAGGAAGCGCGGCAGCGTCAGGCCGACGTAGCGCGAATCTTCGGCGTCGCGGAACGACTTCCACTTCGCATATTCGACGGTATCGAACACCTTGCCGAGGTCGCGCGGCTTGCCGAGGTCGGAGAACGACTCGAGGCCGAGCAGCTCCGGCGACGCCGATGCGATGAACGGCGCATGCGCGGCCGCCGCGACGTGCGACATCTGCTCGATGAAGTACATGTCTTCCGGCTGGCGCGAGATCTCGTAATCGCCGATCAGCGCACCGAACGGCGAGCCGCCGAACGTGCCGAATTCTTCTTCATAGACCTTCTTGAACAGCGCGCTCTGGTCGAACTCGCTCGCGCCCTTGAAATCGCGCACGAGGTCGCGCTTCGGTGCGTGCAGCGCCTTGATCTTGATCGTCTGGCCCGTATTGCTTTCCTTGACCAGATAGTCCATCCCGCGCCACGTGCTCTCGAGGCGCTGGAATTCCGGCGCGTGCATCACGGCGGAAAGCTGCGTGGAGATCAGGCGGTCGAGTTCCGCGACGCGCGCATCGATCGTGGCCGACAGGTTGTCCGACACGATCACCGTGCCGTCGAGCACCTGGTGCACGAGTTCGCCGATCAGGTCCTTCGCACGCGCATGCTCGGAATCGGATTTCGCGACCTTGCTCTTCTCGACGATGTCGTCGAGCAGCGAGGTCCCGGCGGCGTATTCCGCGCCGCTCGCTTGGGCCGCAGCCGTTTGCTGGTTCATCTCAATACTCCGTCGTCATTCGCCGTCTTTGTCGCTGCCCGTGCCCTTCGCGAGCTCCTGCAGCTGCTGCGTGTTCTTCAGCACCTCGGACAGCAGATCCTCGAGCTTGTCGTTGCCGGCGAGCTTGTTGCGCAGGTCGGCGAGCTTCGAGCGCGCCTCGAGCAGGCGGCGCAGCGGCTCGACCTGTTCGACGACTTCGTCCGGGCTGAAATCCGACAGCGAGCGGAACTTCAGGTCGACGGCGAACTTGCCGCCTTCCGGGCTCAGGCGGTTTTCCACCTGGAACGCGGCACGCGGCTCGATCGCCTTCATCACGTCGTCGAAGTTGTCGCGGTCGATGTTGACGAACTTGCGGTCGCGCAGCTTCGGCTGCTCGATTTCGGACTGGCCCGCCAGGTCGCCAACGACCCCGACGACGAACGGCAGTTCCTTCACCTCGATCGCATCGCCCTTCTCGACCTCGTAGGTCAGCTGGACGCGCGGCGGCCGTATTTTCTGCAAGCTTTTCTGAATGCTTTCTTTCTTGGCCATCTCGACGGCTCCCAGGTTAGTTGTGGTTATCGCGTCAGTTGCGGGTCAGGTGCGGTCAGTTGCGCAGTGCCCCGAACGGATCAGCGCCGCCCTTTTGCGCCGCGGGCGGCGTCGGCGTGGTGGTTGCGGCCGCCTCGGCTGCCGCGGCCCCTGCCGCGACCTTCGGACGATGCACCGGACGGCGGGTGTACTTCTTCGGCTGCACCTTCGTTTCCGGCGGGAACAGCGCCGATTCGCCCAGCGTGTCGCGCAACTGCTTCGCGAGCGCCTGTGCATCGGACTTCGCGTCGCCCGCGAGCGACGAATCCTGGCGCAGTTCGCCAAGCGACTGCGTCGCGATCCGCAGGCCGGCAACGGCCAGCACGCTCTTCGCCTGACGATCGGTCGCGTCGCGCTGCAGCGCTTCCTGGGCGGCCACGATCGCCTGGCCGTAGTGGTTCTGTGCGAACTGGATTTGCGCGATGCGCGACCACGGTTCCTCGCGCGTCGGATCCGACTTCGCGAGTTGCTGATACAGGCCGAGGGCCTTGTCCTGGTCACCCGCCTTCGCGACTGCGTCTGCATCGGCCAGCGACTTGTTGAAGACTTCCGCAGTCGGCGGCGCGGGAGGCTGGCTCGCACAGCCGGCGATCACGCCGCAAGCCACCACTACCCCAGACAGTTTTGCGAAGAGACGGTCTTTCATCGTTATATCCACCGGCGCGTGAGTTTTAAATCGTTGAGAATCTGGTTCTTTTGCTTTGCTAGAAGCGCGCGGGTATAGTACCGATCAATTTTTCATAATTCAATCGTCGTGTGAAGAGTAATTCCTTTTAAATCCGTGCGCTACCCCCTCGAATGGCCTCTCGCTACAGGCTCGCAGCGGTTTTTCTCACGGCTGGAATGCGCAAGTTTTACTGATCGCACGACGCCCCGCCCGGACGGCGGAAAAAATTTCCGGACGCCTGCCACGAAGCAGGCGTGCTTAATAGTTGAACAGTGCAAAGTCGGGGATACGCAGCGAACGCGGAATACCCGGCAGTTTTGACAGGGATAAAGGCGGCACGCCGGAAACACGATGAGATCGTCCATGATTCGCTACGCGCTGCCGCTGGTTGCGTGCGCCCTTCTGGCCGGATGCGCGGCCGCTCCGCTGCTCGGCTCGGCCGCGAGCGCCGTGATGTCCGCGGCCGGCATCGGCAAGCCCGAGTTGCCGGACGCGCAGAAGCCGCCGCGCAATCTCGGGCTCACGCTGGCCGCCGCGCCGAACCTGAATGCCGCGACCGACAACAAGCCGCTCGCGCTCGTTGTCCGGCTCTATGCGCTGAAAGACCCGACCTCGTTCCAGCAGGCGCCGTTCGACGCTTTTACCGATCCGGCCAAAGAAAAGGCCGCACTCGGCGCCGACCTGCTGAATGTGCGTGAAATCACGCTGATTCCCGGCCAGCGCTATACCGCAACCGAGAAGGTTTCGCGCGAAGCGCAGGCATTCGGGATCGTCGCGCTGTTCCGCGATCCCGCACTGCAACGATGGAAACTGACGTTCGATCCGGTGAAGTCGGAGAAATCCGGCATAATCATCGGCCTGCATAATTGCGCGATGACGGTCACCGACGGCACGGTCATCGCACCGCAACAGGGTGCGCCTTCGCAACCGCTGAATTTGCTTTCTTCGGTGTCCTGCGGTTAAACATGACGCACGAATGTCAATTAACAAGAGTTAACAATTGGCGATTTAATTCGGGCACGAACAAATCGATTACATCGCAACGCGACATTAACCGGATTTGACATGAGTTATTCGGCCAAGGTGCTGTGGGGGGAAGGGCTGTTCCTCCGGCCTCAACACTTTCAGCGGCAGGACGCGTACCACGAGGCGCGCCTGTTCGAGTCCATCCAGGCGATCCAGCCGTACAACTGGGGCGTGCGCTCGGTGCGCATCGACCGCGACGCGCTCGGCAGCAACGTGCTGCGGGTCGCCGAACTCGCGCTCGTGTTCCCGGACGGCGCACTGTATGCCGCGCCGCAGGCCGACGACCTGCCGCCGCCGATCGCGCTGGACACGTTGCCCGAGGGCATCAACGAATTCGTGTTCTATCTCGCGCTGCACCCGCTGCGCGAGAACGGCACCAACTACAGCGACGATCCGGCCGCCGGCTTCATGACGCGTTTCGCCAGCGAGCAGACGAGCGTCGCCGACAACTTCACCGACGCCGCCGAAGCCGACATCACGTTCCTGAAGACGCAGGTCAAGCTGATCGCGCACAGCGAACCGCGCGACCAGTTGCTGTCGGTACCACTCGTGCGCGTGCGCCGCACCGCGACGTCCGGTTTCGAGATCGACGACAGCTTCGTGCCGCCGTGCCTCGCGATCGACGCATCGCCGATCCTGCACCAGCGGCTGCGCCAGCTGATCGACGCACTGCAGGCGAAGGTGAACGCGCTGTACGGCTTCCACCGCGAGCCGTCGAAGAACATCATCGAGTTCCGCTCGGGCGACATCGCGTCGTTCTGGCTGCTGCACACCGCGAATGCCGCGTTCGCGACGCTCGCGCACCTGCACCAGCACGCCGCGCTGCATCCGGAGCGGCTGTTCCAGGAACTGCTGCGCCTTGCCGGCCAGCTGATGACCTTCTCGAAGGGTTATGCGCTCGCCGACCTGCCCGTGTACCGCCACGACGATCCGGGCCCGAGCTTTGCGCGTCTCGACCTGATGCTGCGCGAACTGCTCGACACCGTGATCTCGACGCGCTACTTCGCGATCACGCTCGACGAGGTGCGTCCGTCGTTCCACCTCGGCCGCCTCGATTCCGGCAAGATCGACGACAAGACCGAGTTCTACCTGGCCGTGTCGGCAGACATGCCGAGCGTCGAGCTCGTCGATGCGGTGCCGGCCCGCTTCAAGGTCGGCGCGCCCGACGACGTCGACAAGCTCGTGCTGTCGGCCATGCCCGGCGTGCGGCTGTCGTACACGCCGCAGGTACCGCCCGCGATTCCCGTGCGGCCCGGCGCGTGCTACTTCGCGCTCGATTCGCGCAGCCCGCTGTACGAGCGCATGCTGCAGGCCCAGTCCGCGATGATCTACGCGCCGACTGGCATCAATGACCTGAAGTTCGAACTGATCGCGGTCACATCATGAGCTACGCGCCTTCCCTGTTCGGCGACAACGCGCCGCCCCCCCTGCATACCCCGGCGTCGACGGACTCCGCGTTCCAGGCCCGCTCGCTGCTCGACCTGCTGTACGACGGTTTCTTCAT
Organism: Burkholderia arboris; assembly: GCF_902499125.1. Classification (GTDB taxonomy): domain Bacteria; phylum Pseudomonadota; class Gammaproteobacteria; order Burkholderiales; family Burkholderiaceae; genus Burkholderia; species Burkholderia arboris. Next base: position 33,175 of record NZ_CABVPX010000025.1, on the reverse strand, counting down.
GCTGTTCCTGCTCAAGAACGGGCGGGAGCCGGACAGCGCCAGCGAATTCAGCACGCGGATCCAGGAATTCCTGTCGGATTTCGAACGCGGCGCGAAGAAGCTGAATATCGCCGCCGAGGATGTCTACAGCGCGAAGTTCGCGTTTTGCGCGGCCATCGACGAAATGGTGCTGTCGTCGCAGTTCAAGATCCGGACCGAATGGGAACGCCGGCCGCTGCAGCTCGTGCTGTTCGGCGAGCAGCTCGCGGGCGAGAAGTTCTACCAGTATCTCGAGGAGGGGCGTGCGCAAGGCGCGGCGCGGCTGCAGTCGCTCGAGGTGTTTCACATGTGCCTGCTGCTCGGGTTCCAGGGCAAGTATCTGCTCGAAGGGCCGGAGAAGCTCGCGTATCTGACGGCCCGGCTCGGCGACGAGATCGCGCACATGAAGGGCAAGCGCGCACCGTTCGCGCCCCACTGGCCGCTGCCGGATCAGATCGCGCACCGGTTGAAGCGCGAGGTGCCGGTCTGGGCGATCGGGACCGTGTTCGCGCTGGTTGCGCTGCTCGGTTTTCTCGGGCTCAACACGTACCTGAAGGACAAGACGCTGCAGGCGCTTGCCCCTTATTCGCAGGTCATCAAGGTCGGGCCGGAATCGGCCAATCTGACGATTTCGCTGCCGTAAGAAGCGCGCGTCGTTCTAACGCTGCTTCATGGAAAAAGGACCGCCGGGCGGTCCTTTTTTATTGGCGCGCGTTTCAATACGTCACTCGATCCAGACGTCTTCATAACCCGCATCGTCGATGATGAAACGCGTACCGGCCGGCAACCGCAGATACGGCAGAACCAACGGCAGGTAAGTCGACAGATGCGCGGCATGCAGCGGTTGATAAAAATCGACGGCGTCGGCGTATTCGCCGCAATGGAAGAACCAGCTGACGTTCTCGCCCTCGGACAGCGAGATGCGCGTGCCGTAGACAGGCATGCGCCCGAGCGTCGATATCGCGACAGCGACCCGGTCTTCAGGCTCGACGGCATGCAGGCCATATCGCGCGCAAATGGCTTCCTGTTGCGCACGCAGCGTCGCGGGATCGTCTGCCATGTTCATTTCCCTTCCTGTCATGCGGCGAGTCAACCGGTTTGCCAGCATAGCCGTGGATCGGCCCCGCCGGTCGACACGAAATAGACGGCAGCCCGCGTCGCCGTCGCGCGATCGACACACTGCTGCGCCGGATAGCCGCCTCGCTGGCCACCCGTGACGAGTTCGATCGTTTCGTCGGCCGGCGCTTCCGGCGTTGCCAGGTTCAGCAGGACGGCATCGATCTCCGATGCGATGAAGACGACATACCGGCCGTCGTTGCCGCCGCCGATCGTCATGACCGTTGCGTCGCTCGCATCGAAAACGAGTGTCGAGCGATCGATGCCATTCAGTCTTTCGACGGCCGCGATCACTTGCGCGGTGTCGTCACATGGCGCTTCGGTTACGTGCGAACGGCTGCCGACGGTGGTTTCCTCGATCACTTTCGTGGTTCGCATTCGCGCCACCAGTCGAGCAGCGTTTCATCGTCCGGATCTTCGAAATTCCGGTAGATGTTCGCGTAGTACCACGCGATCCCGGTGCGTGCGGTAAAGCCGTCGAACACGGCACGAATCCGCTCGCCGCCCACCCTCGCCGGCACGGATAGCGCCAGCGAACCGCCGTGGCGGCCATCGAGCGCTCCGCCCAGCGCGCTCCCGACCTCACGTTCGAGCCGGTCGATTTCATGGGCCGGAATCACGTCGCCGTAGATCTGGATGCAGTAGTTTCCGCCGCGCCGGAGCACGGTCGCCGGGCGATCGGGGTCGTCGATGCGAATGACGTCACCCCGTGCGAGATTCAGCGTCAGGCCCGGCGACGCCAGCAGCGCGTAAACGCCCGGCTCGACCTCGCAAGCCGGAAGCGCCTCGTGGACCGGCCCATCGTCGGAATCGCCGGCATAGACGTGGATCTCGTCGAAATCGCGATCGCGCAACGCTTCGGCGAGCGGTGTCAGATTCACGTCGTGCATCGCTCCCTCTCGATTGAACATGGCATGCCGCCGGCGAGCGGCCGGCATCGCGTCAGAACAGAATGAATGCGTCGTTTTCGATGTAGAACACGAACGCATCGAACAGCTGGGCCATGCTCGGCTCGTCGATCTGGTCATGCGCGTTGATCACGATGTCCTCGATCGTCGCGCCGTCCAGCGTGACCCGCCAGCCGGGTTGCCGGGCGATGGCGGGCACCGCGGCGTCTGCGTCGCCGTCGGTGTCGTCGGAGAATGCGCCCTCCGTATCGAGCGCCCACGGCATCGGCGGCAGGTAAAGCCACCCGGAGAAATCGCCGGGGCGTTCGAGAATATGGTGCAGCGGCACTGCGGTCGTGGAATCGAGCGACATGGGTATTGCGGTGGTATCCGGATTGATTGCGTTGCATCGGCCGCGCGACTTCCGCGGCAGGCCGTGATTATGCCAATTCCTCGCCCGCCCGCCTCCCGGCACACGTCAGTCGATGCGCAGCCTCGCCGGGGTCCCCGCGAAAACCGCCGCCAGCCCCTGCTTCACGCGCTCCAGGTCGCCGGTCGCGCGCACCACGATCGTGACCAGCCTCAGCCCTTGCGCCCATCCCGCATCCGGCGCCAGTTCGATATTCAGCATTTCGCCGCGCAGCGATACGGATTCGACACCGCCATAGCCCGCGACACCGTTCTCGCACACTTCCATGTAGTACGTGTCGAGGCCGAGCGCCTGGTCCTGTTCGTCGTCTTCGGTTCCACGCTGCAGAATCACGTAGTTCGCCGGCGGATCGCGATCCGCGAGACCGACGACGTGCACGCCGTCCTCGAACGCGTAGGTCGCGACGTCGGCGAAAAACCTGAAATCCATGGCGGTCTGCTCCTGGCCTGACGGCTTCGACGCCGTCCGGTGGACGGCTTTCATCAGATTATTCCGCATGCGCCGGCACGTCACCGGTTTCCGGTGAAATCGATTGCAATCAGGGCCAATTCGACTTTCGGCGCAGCGCGGTTGCGAGTAGTGTCTACGTGCCCGTATTCCGGCCACCCCCGGGGTTCGACCGATACCCGGCGCTCATCACGACGACACTGAACACTGGAGATCTGCGATGAAACGTTCGAAGTTCCTGCTGTCGGGCCTGCTGCTCGCGTCGGCCCTCGGCTTCACGGCCGTCGCCGCGCACGCGGACGACCTGCTCGATTCCGTGAAAAAAGCCGGCGTGCTGCGCGTCGGCCTCGAAGGCACGTATCCGCCGTTCAACTCGCGCGGCACGTCCGGCCAGCTCGAGGGTTTCGACGTCGACGTCGCGAATGCGGTCGCCGGCAAGCTCGGCGTGAAGACGCAGTTCATCCCGACCGAATGGAGCGGCATCATTGCCGGCTTGCAGGCCGGCAAGTTCGACGTGATCGTCAACCAGGTCACGATCACGCCGCAGCGCAAGGAAGCGCTCGACTTCAGCGAGCCGTACACGTACTCGGCCGCGCAGCTGATCCAGCGCAAGGACGACACGCGCAACTTCAAGTCGCTCGACGACTTCAAGGGCAAGAAGCTCGGCGTGACGCTCGGCACCAACTACGACCAGATGGCGCGCACCGTGCCGGGCATCGAGGTGCAGACGTATCCGGGCGCGCCGGAGAAGCTGCGCGACCTCGCCGCGGGCCGGATCGAGGCGACGCTCGACGACCGCCTGATGCTGCCGTACATGATCAAGACGTCGAACCTGCCGCTGCGCGCCGGTGCGGTGCTGAACGGCGGCAAGCAGGAAATGGCGATCCCGTTCCGCAAGGGCAACCCGAAGTTCGAGAAGGCGATCAACGATGCGCTCGATTCGCTGCGCAAGGACGGCTCGTTGAAGAAAATCTCGATGCACTGGTTCGGCAGCGACGTGACGGTGCCGGTCGCGCAGTAAGCGGCCCGGTCTGCCGTTACGACGCGTCACGCCCTTCGTGTCGACGAAGGCGTGACGCGCCGCCTCAGGCCGCTTCGTCGAAGCGCGCCAGCAGCATCTCGCCGATCGGCGTCAGCGCCGGGCGCGCGGCCACCGCATTCATGCGCGACTGCGACGCGTCGACCAGCCGCTTCTCGACCAGCACGGCGAAAGCCGGATTCGATTGATCGACACTGTCCGGCGCACGCGCAATGCGCAACAGCATCGAGAATTCATGCGGGCTCAGCATGGTCCCTGTCTCCTGATCGTCCGCGATCCGGTTCGAACCGGCGTCGATCGTGTTTTCGAATGAAATGGCGCGATGCATGACCGCTGCGCCGCCGGGAGCGAGATCCCGGTTGCCTTGCCCGCGACGCGGGCACGTCGTCGAAAGCAGGTTGCGCGCGGCCCCGATCCTGCGATGCCGCCGCGATGGGAACGTGCAACCTTAGGGGCGCCTCGTGACGCGGCCGTGACAGCAAAACAGGGGCAAACCGACGTGCGCGATACGCCGTTGTCATCCTATGTGGCTCCGATCGACGCCGGACTGCATCGCGCTCGCCTGCGTCATCGCGGGTCGACCGAATACGGGAAACCGCCGTCCCCCGATCCGCTCGCGTGACGCATGCAGCGCACGACCACGTTCACCGCACGCCCGAGCGTCATCCCGACGAGCACGCCCCATACCGCGAACGACAGCATCACGAAGCCGCTCGTGGCCGCCCACGGCGCGCGCGCGGCGACCGCGTAATGCATGCAGGTTTCGGCGACGAAGGTCAGCATCAGCGTGACGAGCAGGCTCGCGTCGCCCGGCAGGCGCACGCGCAGGCCGGACGGTACCGCACGGTACGCGAGCCGCCACCGGCTCGCGTGCAGCCAGCCCAGCGACGCGCCGCCCAGGACGGCCGCGAGCGCAATCGCGTTCGCGTCGATGCCGGTATGCGGGAAAAGCCCGTTCAGGCTGACGATGCCGAGCATCCCGAACGCGACCGGCGAGATCAACGGCCGCGCGGCCGGCACCTCGCGCGGGAAACAGCGCTTGATGCCGATATAGAGCAGCACGCAGAACATCACGTACACGTAAGACTTCAGGTGAAGGAGCGCGGACATGGTCGAGGTCGCCTGATCGGAGTGGACACGGCGACACCGTACTGCGCGGTTGCGCCATACGGCACGGCTTGCGACGAGCGGCCGGAATTCGCGGACGAGTGGCACATCGCGGCGATGGCCGTGCGCCGCATCCGGCACGACGCGAAGCCGGCGCCGCCCGGTGTCCTTCCGCCCCCCGTTCCACTACACTCGTGACGGAAGCCGGCCGTCCGTCGTCCGCCAAAGCGCTTCGTCGAAGCCGCGCGCCGTTCGTCGCAACGCGCGTGCCGCCGGCCGATCCGGCGCTAAGGTCACGCCATGCGTATCGCGCGCCCATACTCATCCGACACCATGCGAGCCACCTCCGACCCTTCACCGATCCCGCCGCCTGCCGGCGCCGCGCCGCGGCTGCTGCGCGATCCGGTCGCGCTGCTCGCGTTCGCCTGCTTCAACTCGGTCGTCGGCCTGGGCTTCTGGGTCATCCATGTCGGCGAACCGCTGCTGCCCTACGTCGTCGTCGCCAATACGATCGGTTTCTGCGCGCTGCTGCTCAGCCGCGCCGCCGACCGGCTGCTGCCGCGCAAGCCGGGGCTCGTGCTGAAGGCCGTCGTGATTGCACCGGTCAGCGTGTTCGCCGGCTTCGAGATCGCAGCGCTCATCGTCAACGGGAACGTGCCGCACGTGTTCGGGCACGCCCGCATCGGAACCTGGGACAACTACGGTCCGTCGTTCCTCGTGTCGGCCGTGCTGTTCGTCTGCGTGTCGCTGTTCCTGCAGTCGATGCGCATGCGCGCGACGCTCGAAACCGAGCGACGCGAAGCCGCCGAAGCACGCCAGGCCGAAACGGCCGCACGCCTTGCGCTGCTGCAGGCGCAGATCGAGCCGCACTTCCTGTTCAATACGCTCGCGAACGTGCAAAGCCTGATCGAGCGCGATCCGGCCCGTGCATCGACGATGCTCGACAGCCTGAACCGCTATCTGCGCGCCAGCCTGCGGCGCACGCGCGATGCGACGTCGACGCTCGGCGAGGAACTCGACCTCGTCGACGCGTTGCTGAAAATCGCGTCGATCCGGCTCGGCGAGCGGCTGTCCTATACGATCGACGTGCCGCCGGAGTTGCACGCGCTGCCGTTCTCGCCGCTGCTGTTGCAACCGCTCGTCGAGAATGCGCTGCTGCACGGGATCGAGCCGTCGATCGACGGCGGCGTGATCGTCATTCGCGGCAGGATGCGCGGCGACAGGCTCGAATTGAACGTGATCGACACGGGCGTCGGCCTCGGCCAGGGCGGCTCGAGCCTGCACGGCGGCGTCGGGCTCGCCAACGTCGCCGCGCGCATCCGCGCACTGCACGGCGAGCGCGGCCGCGTCGCCGTCGAAACGAACGCCAATGCCGCGCATGGCGTCACCGCCACCTTGCTGATTCCGATCGACTGACATGCCGACCGCCCTCATCGCCGACGACGAACCGAACCTGTCCGCCTCGCTCGCGCAGCGGTTGCGGCAGGTCTGGCCCGAACTGGAGATCGTCGCGATGCCGCGCAATGGCGTCGAAACGCTGGCCGCACTGAACGCGTCGCTGCGCCCGGACATCGCGTTTCTCGACATCCGGATGCCCGGCATCGACGGGCTGAAGCTCGCTGCGCTCGCGCCGGACGTGCATGTCGTGTTCGTCACGGCCTACGACGAATATGCGGTCGATGCGTTCGATCGCGCGGCAGTCGACTACCTGCTGAAACCGGTGACGGACGAGCGGCTGCTGCGCTGTATCGCGAAGCTTCAGCGCGGCGGGCCGGCCGTCGCGCATGCGGATGCGCTGGCGCTGGCAGCGCAAGCGCGAGATGCCGCGCCGATCCGCTGGCTGACCGTCGGCGTGAAGGACGCGACGCGGCTCGTGTCGGTCGACGACGTGCTGTACTTCCAGGCATCGGAGAAATACACGGAAATCGTCACGGCCAGCGAGCGGCTCGTGATTCGTACGCCGTTGAAGGAACTGATGCAGCGGCTCGATCCGGAGCGGTTCGCGCAGGTGCATCGCGGCGTGATCGTTGCGTACGCAGCGATCGATCGCGTCGAGCGCGACTTGCTGGGCAGGCTGCGGATTCGCGTGCACGGGCAGCGGGAGATGCTGCCGGTCAGTCGTGCGTATGCGGGGTTGTTCAGGCAGATGTGATCGGGGTTGGCCTGCGGCACGGCAACAATCCGCTCGACCGAAAAGCGCGCGCAGAAAAGACGAAGGGCCGGGAGAATCAATCTCCCGGCCCTTCGTTCAATGTGGTGCCGGCTGCAGGACTCGAACCCGCCACCTGATGATTACAAATCAACTGCTCTACCAGATGAGCTAAGCCGGCGTAAGCGCGAGATTCTACCTCATTTCACGATCTTGAGGCGAGGTCTGCTGCCGCCTTTCGAGCCGTCGCCGTCAGTTTTCGGCGGTTCGTCGGCACCTTCGGACGGTTCCTCGTTCGCGCCGCTGTCGGCGACCGGCGTCAACGGCGACGCAGGCTCGTCACGCTGCACGTCTTCGGTTGGCGTTTCTTCGTCGAACGCACCCGAATCCGCGCCCTCGCCCGCGACCGCATCGACCTGGAACGCCATGCCCTGCCCGTTCTCGCGCGCATAGATCGCGAGCACGTTGGCCACCGGAATCTCGATCTTGTGCGCCTTCCCGGAGAACCGGGCCGTGAACTCGATCCACTCGTTGCCCATCTGCAACTGGCTCGTCGCCTCGAAGCTGATGTTGAGCACGATCTCGCCGTCACGCACGAACTGACGCGGCACGCGCGTCGAGTTGTCGACTCTCACCGCGATGTGCGGCGTGTAACCGTTATCGGTGCACCACTCGTACAACGCACGCAGCAGATAAGGCTTCGTTGAAATCTCTTGCATCACAATCCTCGAACCCGGAGCGGGCGCGCGGCACGCCGCGCCACCCGCTCCGTCTTGCCTTCATTGCATCATCAACGACGCATGACCTTTTCGGACGGCGTCAGTGCTTCGATGTAGGCCGGACGGCTGAAGATCCGTTCGGCGTACTTCATCAGCGGCGCGGCGTTCTTCGACAGCTCGATGCCGTAGTGATCCAGGCGCCACAGCAGCGGTGCGATCGCGACGTCGAGCATCGAGAACTCTTCGCCGAGCATGTACTTGTTCTTCACGAAGATCGGCGCGAGCTGCGTCAGGCGATCGCGGATCGCAAGGCGTGCCTTCTCGTGATTCTTCTCTGCTGCCTTGCCCTTCTCGTTTTCGAGCGTGCTGACGTGGACGAACAGCTCCTTCTCGAAGTTGAGCAGGAACAGGCGCGCACGTGCGCGTTGCACCGGGTCAGCCGGCATCAGCTGCGGATGCGGGAAGCGCTCGTCGATGTACTCGTTGATGATGTTCGATTCGTACAGGATCAGGTCGCGCTCGACCAGGATCGGCACTTGACCGTACGGGTTCATCACCGAAATGTCTTCCGGCTTGTTGAACAGGTCGACGTCGCGGATTTCGAAGTCCATGCCCTTCTCGAACAGCACCAGCCGGCAACGCTGGGAGAACGGGCAAGTTGTGCCGGAATACAGAACCATCATATTTGCATTTCCTCAAAAAAGCCGAGGGCCGGCACGCGGCGGAGCCCCTTTCACGGGTTCCGCCTTGCGCCGGCCCCACGCCGGTCAGGCGTGTTTACTTGATATCTTTCCAGTACGCGGCATTGAGCCGCCAGGCCAGGAAAGTCAGGACACCGAGAAAGATCAGCACCCACACGCCGAGGCGTTTGCGGGTCTGCTGGGCCGGCTCGGACATCCATGTCATATAGGCCACCAGGTCGGCAACCGCAGCATCATAGTCGGGCGACGAGAGCGTCCCCGGCGTGACCTGCTGGAAGCCGACGAGCGTGTGGACCTTCTCGCCCGTCTCCTCGTCCGTCTTGTCTTCGAATTTGGCAATGCGCTGCCCCTGCAGCTGCCACAACACATGGGGCATGCCGACGTTCTCGAACACCGCGTTGTTCCAGCCGGTCGGCCGTGTATCGTCGCGGTAGAAACTCCGCAGATACGTATACAGCCAGTCGCGGCCGCGCGCGCGCTCTTCGACCGACAGGTCGGGCGGCGAGGTGCCGAGCCAGTTCTTCGCGTCCTCGGGCCGCATCGCGACGGACATCGTGTTCCCGACCTTGTCGGTCGTGAACAGGAGATTCGATTCGATCTCCTTCTGGGATATGCCCAGATCCGTCAGACGGTTGTAGCGCATCAGGTTCGCGCTGTGGCAGTTCAGGCAATAGTTTACAAACAATTGCGCGCCGTGCTGAAGCGAAACGAGATTTTCCGTGTTATCGGGCGCCCGGTCGAGCGGAAAATTACCTTCCGCCCGCACGGCCGGCGCCACCAGCAGCGCACACGCGGTCGCCCCGATCAGCGCGAGTGTCGAAAGCAGTTTCTTCATGTCGTTCTCTCCTCGCTCACGTTAATGGGGCTTGAAGCGCACCCGCTCCGGCGGCTGCTTGAACGTGCCAAGCGGCGTCCAGACGGGCATGCCGAGGAAGAACGCGAAGTAGATCAGCGCGCAAGCCTGCGCGATCAGCGTCGCCGCCGGCGATGGCGGCCGCGTGCCGAGGAACGCGAGGGTCAGGAACGCCGCGACGAAGATCCCGAGGAACACCTTGTGGAACAGCGGCCGGTAGCGGATCGACTTCACCGGGCTGCGGTCGAGCCACGGCAGGAAGAACAGCGTGATCACCGCCGAACCCATCACGACGACGCCCCAGAACTTCGACTCCGTCAGGTACATGAACACGACGATCGCCGCGGCCAGCACCGGCAGCCCGGCCTTCCACTTGCCGCGCGCACGGATCAGCGCCAGCACGCCGAGCAGCGCGATCACGATCATCAGCACGATCTTGAACGGGTCGGTGGTCGCGCGCAGCATCGCGTAAAACGCGGTGAAGTACCAGACCGGCGCGATCTCGGGCGGCGTCTGCAGCGGGTTCGCCGGGACGAAGTTGTTCGCCTCGAGGAAGTAGCCGCCCATCTCCGGCGAGAAGAACACGATCAGTGCGAACACCATCAGGAACACGCACACGCCGAGGAAATCGTGCACCGAGTAGTACGGATGGAACGGGATGCCGTCGAGCGGGATGCCGTTCTCGTCCTTCTTCGCCTTGATCTCGATACCGTCCGGGTTATTTGACCCCACTTCGTGCAGCGCAACGAGGTGCGCGACCACGAGGCCGACCAGCACGAGCGGAATCGCGATCACGTGGAACGCGAAGAAGCGGTTCAGCGTGACGTCGGACACGACATAGTCGCCGCGAATCCACAGCGACAGGTCCGGGCCGACGAACGGGATCGCCGAGAACAGGTTCACGATCACCTGCGCGCCCCAGAACGACATCTGGCCCCACGGCAGCAGGTAGCCGAAGAACGCCTCGGCCATCAGGCACAGAAAGATCGCGCAACCGAAGATCCACACGAGCTCGCGCGGCTTGCGGTACGACCCGTACAGCAGGCCGCGAAACATGTGCAGGTAGACGACCACGAAGAACATCGATGCACCGGTCGAGTGCATGTAGCGGATCAGCCAGCCCCACGGCACCTCGCGCATGATGTACTCGACCGACGCGAACGCGAGCGTCGAGTCGGGCTTGTAGTTCATCGTCAGGAAGATGCCCGTGACGATCTGGTTGACCAGAACCAGCAGCGCGAGGGAGCCGAAGAAGTACCAGAAGTTGAAGTTCTTCGGCGCGTAGTACTCGGAAACGTGCTTCTTCCAGGTGGACGTGAGCGGGAAGCGCTGGTCGATCCAGCCGGTGAGACCTGTCGTGGAGACTTCTTTGTTGTCGGCAGCCATCACGCTTCTCCTTTCTCGTCCTTGCCGATCACGAGGGTCGTCGCCGACGTGAACATGTAGGGCGGGATGTCGAGATTCTGAGGCGCCGGCTTGTTCTTGAACACACGGCCGGCGAGGTCGTAGGTCGAACCGTGGCACGGGCACAGGAAACCGCCCGGCCAGTCGTCCGGCAGGTTCGGCTGCGGACCAGGCGTAAAGCGTTGGCTAGGCGTGCAGCCGAGGTGCGTACACACGGCCATCACGACGAGAATGTTCTTGCGATCGGCCCGCGAGCGATATTCGTTGGCGCAATACGCGGGCAACGGCATCGAATACGGGGATTTCGTGGTCGGATCGGCCACTTCCTTGTCGGCCTTGACCACGTCGGACAGCATCGAATCGGTGCGATTCAGGATCCAGACGGGTTTGCCGCGCCACGGCACGGTGACCATTTCGCCGGGCTTCAGGCCGCTGATATCGACCTCGACCGGTGCACCGGCCGCCTTCGCTTTCGCGGACGGCGCCAGCGACGCCGCGAAAGGTATAACGGTGGCTACGCCTCCTACGCCACCTGCTACGGATGTCGCAATCAGCCAGGTACGGCGGCCGCTGTCGACGCGTTTCTCTTCCTTGTCTCGCATCACACGCCCCACTTCTGAGTTGGATTTTCCGTCACGACTTTCCATTCCGCCGCTAGTTTGCTCGAATGGAGTCGCCATTTACAAGGCCCGGAGATGAAAATCCCTTCGAAGTGATTGATAGTTAAGGGTTATCCCCCACTATCGGAGCGATTAAATCATTTCGCATTTAAGCGAACGCTTCATTGCGAAATTTCGATGCACCGCCGCAAATCCGCCGTTCAGACCGGGTTATGGATATCGATAAAAAGGTGTTCGAGATCGAATTCTTCGGACAAGTGGGCGCCAAGTGCCTGGATTCCGTAACGTTCGGTCGCATGGTGCCCCGCCGCAACGAACGCGACGCCGCTCTCGGCCGCCGTGTGCGTCACGTATTCGGACACCTCGCCGGTCAGGTACACGTCCGCGCCGGCGTCGATCGCCGCGTCGAAATAACTCTGCGCGGCGCCCGTGCACCACGCGATGCGACGCAGTTGCATCTCCGGGTCGCCGAGCACGAGCGGCGTGCGGCCGAGCGTGCGCTCGACCTTCGCGACGAAGTGCTCGAGCGTGACGGGCATCGGCAGCGTCGCCATCCAGCCGAGATCGCCTTCGCCGAAACGCTGCTCGCCGATCAGCCCGAGCTTGTCGCCGAGCTGCGCGTTGTTGCCGAATTCGGGATGCGCGTCGAGCGGCAGGTGGAACGCGAACAGGTTCAGGTCGTTCGCGAGCAGCAGCTTCAGGCGCTGGTACTTGCGGCCCGTGATCTGCGGCGCCTCGTTGCGCCAGAAATAGCCGTGATGGACGAGCACGGCATCTGCCCCCCATTCGAGCGCCGCCTCGAGGAACGCGACCGACGCCGTCACGCCGGTGGCGATCTTCTCGATCTTGCGGCGCCCCTCGACCTGGAGGCCGTTCGGGCAATAGTCCTTGAAGCGCGCGGTTTCAAGGGTATTGTTCAAGTACAATTCAAGTTCGATCCGATCCATATAAACCTCTAATCCATTCAGATGCTTAGACGCTTCTGGCTGTTCTTCGCGCAGGCGGTTACCGTGCTGCTCGCGCTGATGTTCATCGTCGTGACGCTCAAGCCGCAATGGCTGCAACGGCAAGGACAGCTCGGCAAGCAGCTCGCCACGCCGATCGTTGCGCTGCGGGAAGTCGCGCCGGGCATCGGCGGCGCACCGGCGACCACGTCGTACGCCGAAGCTGCGCAGAAGGCGATGCCGGCCGTCGTCAACGTGTTCTCCAGCAAGGACGGCTCGCTGCCGCCCGACCCGCGCGCAAAAGATCCGCTGTTCCGCTACTTCTTCGGCGACCGCAACGCCCGCAAGCAGCAGGACGAACCGGCAGCCAACCTTGGCTCGGGCGTTATCGTGAGCCCTGAAGGTTACATTCTAACGAACCAGCACGTCGTGGACGGCGCCGACCAGATCGAAGTCGCGCTCGCCGACGGCCGTACGGCCACCGCGAAGGTGATCGGCAGCGATCCCGAGACCGATCTCGCCGTGCTGAAGATCAACATGACGAACCTGCCGACGATCACGCTCGGCCGCTCCGACCAGTCGCGGGTCGGCGACGTCGTGCTCGCGATCGGCAACCCGTTCGGCGTCGGCCAGACGGTCACGATGGGGATCATCAGCGCGCTCGGCCGCAATCACCTCGGCATCAACACGTTCGAGAACTTCATCCAGACCGATGCGCCGATCAACCCCGGCAACTCGGGCGGCGCGCTGGTCGACGTGAACGGCAACCTGCTCGGGATCAACACGGCGATCTATTCGCGCTCGGGCGGCTCGCTCGGCATCGGCTTCGCGATTCCCGTGTCGACCGCGCGCACGGTGCTCGAAAGCATCATCACGACGGGCTCGGTCACGCGCGGCTGGATCGGCGTCGAGCCGCAGGACGTCACGCCGGAGATCGCCGAGTCGTTCGGGCTCCAGCAGAAATCGGGCGCGATCGTCGCGGGCGTGCTGCAGGGCGGCCCGGCCGACAAGGCCGGCATCAAGCCGGGCGATATCCTCGTGAGTGTGAACGGCGAGGAGATCACCGACACGACGAAGCTGCTGAACACCGTCGCGCAGATCAAGCCCGGCACGCCGACCAAGGTGCACGTCGTGCGCAAGGGCAAGGAGCTGGACGTGAACGTCGTGATCGGCAAGCGCCCGCCGCCGCCGAAGCAGGCGCTCGACGAGCAGGACAGCGATACCGAATGAGGGTCGACAGACGGGCGGCGCGACACCACGCGCGTTGCCGTCGGTGGAAATGAAAAAGGGCAGCCGGTCGGCTGCCCTTTTGCTTTGCGTCGATCGATTCGCGTTGCCGGGAACGTGGTCACCACACGCTTGGCGGCTGACGGCGCCGCCGGGCCGCTCAGGCCTGACCGGAAGGCCAGCCCGCCACCCGGCGCGCCGCCGTCAACTCGCGGCTTCGCCGTTCCCCGCCTCGCTCTCTTCGGCCGGCTTCTTCGGCACGAAGAACCGCGCGGCCAGCAGCCCGATCTCGAACAGCACGATCAGCGGCAGCGCGAGCATCAGTTGCGAGAACACGTCCGGCGGCGTGACGACCGCCGCGACCACGAATGCGCCGACGATCACGTAGGGCCGCATCTCCTTCAGCTTCTTCAAGGACAGCACGCCCATCCGGACGAGCAGCACGACGACGATCGGCACCTCGAATGTCACCCCGAACGCGATGAACATCCCGAGCACGAAGCTCAGGTAGTTGTCGATGTCGGTCGTCATCTCGGCCCCGAGCGGCGCGTTGTAGTGCGCCATCACGCGGAAGATCGTCGGGAACACGAGGAAGTACGCAAATGCCATCCCGCACAGGAACAGCACGTAGCTGCTGCCGACGAGCGGCGTGACGAGCTTCTTCTCGTGCTGGTACAGCCCCGGCGCGATAAACGCCCAGATCTGGTACAGCACGACCGGCAGCGCGATCACGAGCGCGACGAGCATCGTGACTTTCATCGGCACGAAGAACGAGCCGGTGACGTCGGTGACGATCATCTTGCCGTCTTTCGGCAGGTTCTCCATCAGCGGCCGCGCGAGCAGCCGGAAGATGTCGGGCGCCCAGTAGACGAGCCCGAGGAACACGACGATCACGGCCAGGCCCGCGCGAATGATGCGATCGCGAAGCTCGACGAGATGGGAAATGAAGGTTTCTTCCGGGGCGTCGCCCGGGTTCTGCTGGGGGTCGCTCACGCCGGCCCTCGGTAGGATTGACGAGCGAGCATGCGCTCGGCTCAGAAGAAGCGCGTCGGCCGGCGCAGGCTGGCCGGCTGGTGGCGCGCGACACGCGCGGCGCCCGACTGCACATGCGTACGGCGGGTGGTCGTGCGTTTGTACCAGACAGGCGTCGCCGCCTGCTTCACGCGCCAGTTGCGGCGCTTCGGCGCAAGCGCGGCCGTACTGCCGCGCCACGACGGCGCCGCAGGGGCGCCGGAACCGTAGGACCCGGCGTCGCCGGAAGCCCCGTCAAGACCGCCGACCGCGGAATGCCACGTGTCGTTCAGGTCTTTCTCGTGCTCGCGCAGGTTGTCGTGAATCGTCGTCTCGACATTGCGCGCGGCCGATTCGAAATCGGTTTTCATCGTCCGCAACGCGTCGAGTTCGATTTCGCGCGAGACCTCGGCCTTCACGTCGTTGATGTACCGCTGCGCACGGCCGAACAGCGCGCCTGCCGTACGCGCGACGCGCGGCAGGCGCTCGGGGCCGAGCACCACGAGTGCGACGACGCCGATCAGCGCCATCTTGGAAAGACCGAGATCCAGCATCGCGAATGCCTGTCAGCGTGCCGGCGTTACGCCTTGTTCGAATCGGAACGCGTCGTTTCCTTCGCGTTGACGTCGACCGAGCCCGTGCGCGGCAGTTGCTGCGCGTCGGCCGGCGTTTCGCCTTCCTTCATGCCGTCCTTGAAACCCTTCACGGCGCTGCCGAGATCGTTGCCGATGTTGCGCAGTTTCTTCGTACCGAATACCAGCGCGACGATCAGCAGCACGATCAACCAGTGCCAAATGCTCAATCCACCCATGATGAAACCTCTCCTCAACCACGCCGCTACGCGGCGCAAATCGCCGGCGACGCGCCGGCTTCGACTATCGGATGCGGGGAAACGCCCCGCGTCGTCAACCCATCCGCTGCCAGGGGCGCGGGCCGGCCAGGATATGCGCGTGCAGGTGGTATACCTCCTGCCCGCCACCCGGACCCGTATTGATCACCGTGCGAAAACCGGTTTCGCCGCCCGTATACGCGACGCCGAGCTGGTCGGCAAGACGCGCGACAAGCAGCATCAGCCGGCCGAGCATCGGCGCATCGGCCTCGCCCGCCGCCGACAGCGTCGGCAGATGCTGGCGCGGAATCACGAGCACGTGCGTCTCGGCCGCCGGGCGGATGTCGCGGAACGCGACGAATTCGTCGTCCTCGTGCACTTTCGTGCTCGGGATCTCGCCTGCCGCGATCTTGCAGAACAGGCAATTCGGATCGTGACTCATGTTGCTCCTGCAGACACCCGCGCGCGGCCGGTCAGAACCACGCCTGCGGATCGAGCGTCTTGTTGTCGTTCAGGTACAGCCAACCCTTGATGATACGGTACAGCGTCCAGATCCATGTGACAAACATCACTGCAAATCCGATCACCACGAACGCCAGCGCGAACCCGATCACGTAAGCGATCAGCGCGCGCCAGAACGTGCGGATCTGCCACTCGAAGTGATCGGCGTACGGCGTGCCGGCCACATCGCCACGCTTCACGTAGTTGATGATGATCGCGATGATGCCCG
Organism: Burkholderia arboris; assembly: GCF_902499125.1. Classification (GTDB taxonomy): domain Bacteria; phylum Pseudomonadota; class Gammaproteobacteria; order Burkholderiales; family Burkholderiaceae; genus Burkholderia; species Burkholderia arboris. The sequence goes on along the minus strand of NZ_CABVPX010000025.1, from coordinate 16,944 downwards.
TGACGCCGCCCGTCAGCCAGTGAAATGCATAAAGGCCGTAGAGCACGTGAGTCAGCGTGCGCAGCCCGTTCAGGCGCTCGGCATCCGCCGCCCCCGGCACCGCAGGCGTCGGAAACTGGTTCGACGTATCGTTCATGATGCTACCCCCGTTAGATGACAATTCTTACAGCTTACCGCACTGTCGCCACCGCGGCGGGGCAACGCCTGTCACCCGCCGTTTTCCTCGCGCTCGCGGCGCTTGCGCAGCGCTTTTTCCTCGATGCCCGACAGGCCTTCGCGGCGCTCGAGTTCGGCGATCACGTCGGCCGGGCTCAGGTCGAAGTGCGACAGCATCACGAGGCAGTGGAACCACAGGTCGGCCACCTCGCTGACGAGCGCGGTCGGCGCGCCGCCCTGGCGCACGTCCTTCGCGGCCAGCACGACTTCCGTCGCCTCTTCGCCGATCTTCTTCAGCACGGCATCGTCGCCCTTGTGGAACAGGCGCGATACGTACGATTGGTCGGGGTCGCCGCCCTTGCGGCCATCGATCACGGCCGCGAGGCGCAGCAGCGTGTCTTGAGTCGATTGCGTCATTTGTAGATGTGTTCGGGATCTTTCAGCACCGGTTCGACCGTGACCCAGTCGCCGTGGTCGACGGTGCCTTCGAATTTCTGGAAGAAGCACGAATGCCGGCCGGTGTGGCATGCGATGCCCGACACCTGCTCGACCTTCAGCAGCACGACGTCCTCGTCGCAATCGAGCCGCACCTCGTGCACGTGCTGCACGTGGCCCGACTCCTCGCCCTTGAACCACAACCGCTTGCGCGAGCGCGAATAGTAGACCGCGCGCTGCGTCTCGATCGTCTTCGCGAGTGCCTCGCGGTTCATCCACGCGAACATCAGCACGTCGTTCGTCGACGCTTCCTGCGCGATCACCGGCACGAGGCCGTTGTCGTCCCAGCGGACCTTGTCGAGCCACGCGGGCAGGGATTTCGTTTCCGTATTCATCACAGCCTCACCGGGATGCCCTGGTCGGACATGAAGCGTTTCGCCTCGCCGACCGTGTGCTCGCCGTAGTGGAAGATGCTCGCGGCCAGCACTGCGTCGGCGCGGCCGTCCTTGATGCCGTCAGCCAGATGCTGCAGCGACCCGACGCCGCCCGATGCGATCACCGGCACGGGCACCGCGTCCGACACGCCGCGCGTGAGCGCGAGGTCGAAGCCCGACTTCGTGCCGTCGCGGTCCATGCTCGTGAGCAGGATCTCGCCCGCGCCGAGCTCGGCCATCTTGCGCGCCCATTCGATCGCGTCGAGGCCCGTGTTCTTGCGGCCGCCGTGCGTGAAGACTTCCCAGCGCGGCGTCTCGCCGTCGGCCGACACGCGCTTCGCGTCGATCGCGACGACGATGCACTGCGAGCCGTACTTGTCGGCCGCGTCGCGCACGAGCTGCGGGTTCGCGACCGCCGACGAATTCATGCTGACCTTGTCCGCGCCCGCGTTCAGCAGGCGCCGCACGTCCTCGACGGCACGCACGCCGCCGCCGACGGTCAGCGGAATGAACACCTGCGACGCGACGGCTTCGATGATCGGCAGGATCAGGTCGCGCTGGTCGGACGTCGCGGTGATGTCGAGGAACGTCAGTTCATCGGCACCCTGGTCGTCGTAGCGGCGGGCGATTTCGACGGGATCGCCGGCATCGCGCAGCTCGACGAAGTTGACGCCCTTGACGACACGCCCGGCTGTCACGTCCAGGCAGGGGATGATGCGTTTAGCTAGAGCCATGATGTTGCGCCAAATGCCGCGCTGGGACGGCCGGTTGCGGAAGCCTCGCGCGAGGCTTCCGGTCGGGGCCGCCTGCGGGCAGCCCCGGCGAACGGGACAACCGCGTTACGCGTTGTCGAGTTCGCCGTTCAGTTCGTCCGCGCGCTTTTGCGCGGCCGCGAAATCGAGATCGCCGGAGTAGATCGCACGGCCGCAGATCACGCCTTCGACGCCGTGCTCTTCCACTTCGCACAGGTTCTCGATGTCCGTGAGGTTCGACAGGCCGCCGCTGGCGATCACCGGGATGCCGACCGCCTGCGCGAGCTTCACGGTCGCATCGATGTTGATGCCCTGCAGCATGCCGTCGCGGCCGATGTCCGTGTAGACGATCGATTCGACGCCGTAGTCCTCGAACTTCTTCGCGAGATCGATCACTTCGTGGCCGGTCAGCTTGCTCCAGCCGTCGGTCGCGACCTTGCCGTCCTTCGCATCGAGGCCGACGATGATGCTGCCGGCGAACGCGGTGCACGCGTCCTGCAGGAAGCCCGGGTCCTTCACGGCCGCCGTGCCGATGATCACGTAGGACAGGCCCGCATCGAGGTACTTCTCGATCGTCTCGAGGCTGCGGATGCCGCCGCCGAGCTGTACGGGGATTTCATCGCCGACTTCGTCGAGGATCGCTTCGATCGCCTCGAGATTCTTCGGCTTGCCGGCGAATGCGCCGTTCAGGTCGACCAGATGGAGCCGCCGGGCGCCGAGATCAACCCACTTGCGGGCCATCGCCGCCGGGTCCTCGGAAAAAATCGTGGCCTGGTCCATATCGCCCTGTTTCAGGCGCACACACTGACCGTCTTTGAGATCGATGGCCGGAATCAGCAACATAGCAATCGGGTGTCGTCGTGGAAAAAGAAAAGAATCCGGCGCGTACCGGCCAATCCGGTACCGCGCCGTCTCGCTAGTTTAGTACAACTCTTTCGGCGCTTAGGGCCTGTTCCCGCCAATAACGGGCTTGCGAACGTGCGTTGCCGGTCGTCGTGCAACGAGTGAGGAGCGCCGTTTGGCCGAGCCAAACAAGCGACGATCGACGCCGCAATACGGCCGGCAACGCACGTTCCCGCAATTCAACAAAATCCTTCCTGGGGCTGGCCGCCAGAAGGGCCGATCGCCACGTCATACTCGTCGCGAATACGTCGAGTATTCGCTTCGTCGCAATCCTTGCGCTCGGCCCTTCTGGCGGCCAGCGCAAGCCCGTTATCGGCGGGAACAGGCCCTCGTGTGAGCCCCGTGCGACAGGCCTTTCCAGCCCGCCAACTGTGGCACGCACGCGACGTTCACGGTTTCCAGTGTACGAAGTTGCGATACAGACGCAACCCGACCTCCGCGCTTTTCTCGGGGTGGAATTGGGTCGCGAAGAGATTATCCCGCGCGACCGCGGACGTAAACGGCGCGCCGTATGCCGTTTCGCCAACCGTATGCGCCGGGTTGTCCGGCGTCACGTAATAACTGTGCACGAAGTAGAAATAGGCGTCGTCGGGCACGCCGTCCCACAGCGGGTGCGGCTGCGACTGGCGCACGCGGTTCCAGCCCATCTGCGGCACCTTGAAGCGCGAGCCGTCGTCCTGCAGGCGGCCGTCGAGCTCGAAGCGCACGACCTTGCCGGGCAACAGGCCGAGGCCCTTCGTGTCGCCTTCCGCGCTCCAGTCGAACAGCATCTGCTCGCCGACGCACACGCCGAGCAGCGGCTTCGTGCGCGACGCCTCGATCACGGCCTCCTGCAGGCCCGATTCGCCGAGACAGCGCATGCAGTCGGGCATCGCGCCCTGGCCCGGCAGCACGACGCGGTCGGCCGCGCGAATCGCAGCCGGCGTGTCGACGATCGCCACGTCGGCGGCCGGTTCGGCCTTCTTGAGCGCCTGCGCGACCGAGCGCAGGTTGCCCATCCCATAATCCACAATCGCAATCGAAGTTTTCATCTCAGTGCAGGCAGTAGCGCCCTCAGTCCATTGACGATGAATTCCACCGCCAGCGCCGACAGCATCAGACCCATCAGCCGCGTGGCGATGTTGATGCCCGTGCGGCCGATCCAGTTCGCGATCGGCTCGGCGAGCCGCATCGCGACGAAACACAGAAAAGCCAGGACCGCGCCGATCGCGACCAGCCCGGCCCGTTCATACCAGTGATGCGCGTTCGCCGCATAGATGATCACCGTGCTGATCGAGCCGGGGCCCGTGAGCAGCGGTATCGCCAGCGGCACGACCGCGATGTTGTCCTTCAGCTCGGCCTCGTGGCGCTCCTCCGGCGTCGATCGCGTGTTGCCGATCTGCGCGTTCAGCATGTTGATCGCCATCAGCAGCATGATGATCCCGCCGCCCACTTCGAGCGACCCGACCGAAATGCCGAAGAAGTTGATGATCTGCTGCCCGAGCAGCGCGGTCACCGTCATCACGCAGAACACCGACACCGCGGCGATCCGGATCGTGCGACGCCGCTCGTCGTCCGTCTGCTGCGCCGTCAGGCTCAGGAAGAACGGCACCGCACCGACCGGATTGATCAGCGCCAGCAGCGAAATGAACGATTTGAGCAGATCCATCGCAAGCCGGCGCCGCGCGCCGAAGCCGTGAGGTTGTCCTTAGCGTCCGTCCGTTCGGAAGTTCAGAGGCTGCCCTTGGTCGACGGAATCTGCCCCGCCGCACGTTCGTCCAGCTCCACCGCCGCGCGCAGCGCACGGCCGAAGGCCTTGAACACCGTCTCGAGCTGATGGTGCGCGTTGATCCCGCGCAGGTTGTCGATGTGCAGCGTGACGCCCGCGTGGTTCACGAAACCGCGGAAGAATTCGATCGACAGGTCGACGTCGAACGTGCCGATCCGCGCACGCGTGAACGGTACGTGGAATTCGAGGCCCGGCCGGCCCGAGAAGTCGATCACGACGCGCGACAGCGCCTCGTCGAGCGGCACGTACGAATGGCCGTAGCGGCGGATGCCCTTGCGGTCGCCGATCGCCTTCGCGACGGCCTGACCGAGCGTGATGCCGACGTCCTCGACCGTGTGGTGGTCGTCGATATGCGTGTCGCCATGCGCTTCGACCTCGAGATCGAACAGACCGTGTCGCGCGATCTGGTCGAGCATATGGTCGAGAAACGGCACGCCGGTGGCCAGCTTCTGCTGGCCGGTGCCGTCGAGATCGAGCTTCACACGGATCTGCGTTTCGCTGGTATTGCGAACGACTTCCGCCACACGCATGGCAATTCCTTGATTGAGTCTGATGTAAATGGGGATTGATCGTCGCGCGCCGCGCCCTGGGCTCAACCGGGCAGCGCGAGTTTCAAGGCGGCCAGCAGGCGGGCGTTTTCGTCGGGAGAACCGACGGTCAGCCGCACGCATTCGGCCAGCAATGGATGCATTTTACTCACGTTTTTGACCAGCACCCGCTCGGTGAGCAGCGCATCGAACACGGCGGCCGCATCCGGCACCCGCACCAGCAGGAAATTGCCGGCGCTCGGGAACACCGTCGCGCCCGGCAGCGCGGCCACGGCCTGCGCGAGACGCGTGCGTTCCGCACGCAATTCGGCCGCCTGCGCATCGAGCACGCCGAGGTGGTCGAGCAGGAAATCGGCGGTCGCCTGGGTCAGCACGTTGATGTTGTACGGCGGGCGCACCTTGTCGAATTCGTTCAGCCACGCGGGCGAACCGACGAGATAGCCGAGGCGGATGCCCGCGAGGCCGAGCTTCGACACCGTGCGCATCACGACGACGTTGTCGAACTCGGCGGCGCGCGGCAGCCACGAACGCTCGGCGAACGGCTGGTACGCCTCGTCGATCACGATCAGGCTGTGCCGCGCGGCGGCAATGATCCGTTCGACGTCGGCATCGTCGTACAGCGTGCCGGTCGGGTTGTTCGGATACGCGAGATAGACGATCGCCGGCCGGTGCTCGGCGATCGCCGCGAGCATCGCGTCGACGTCGAGCGTCAGGTCGGCCTTCAGCGGCACGCCGACGAATTCGAGCTGCGCGAGCTTCGCCGACAGCTCGTACATCACGAAGCCCGGCACCGGCGCGAGCACCTTCGCGCCCGGCTGCGCGCACGCGACCGAGATCATGCTGATGATCTCGTCGGAACCGTTGCCGAGCAGCACGTCGCATCCGGCCGGCACGCGCATCGCGTGGCGCAGCTTGTCGAGCAGCGCGGCCGGGCGCGGCGCCGGGTAGCGGTTCAGCGCGACCTGCGCAAGACGCTCGCCGAGCGCCGCCGCCAGCGCTTCGGGCAGTGGATACGGGTTCTCCATCGCGTCGAGCTTCACGAACCCGCTCGCGTCGGGCACCGGGTAGCTCGTCATCGCGAGCACGTCGCGGCGGATGATGTCTTGTGGCGTCGTCATGGTCTCAAGCCGGCGTGCGTCGCGCCGGCATCAAATGGTCGGCAAGGCGGCGGCTGCCGCCCTGCACTCGTCTCCAGCCCCGGGGGGATGCAGCCGGCGCCGGCGCATCGGCGCCCGCCCCGGCCCCGCCCCGTCAGCTCTTCATCCGGAACTCGGCGCTCTTCGCGTGCGCCTGCAGCCCTTCGCCGTACGCGAGCTCGGAAGCGATCTCGCCGAGCGTCTGCGCGCCTTCCGCGCTGACTTCGATCAGGCTCGAACGCTTGATGAAGTCGTACACGCCGAGCGGCGACGAGAAGCGCGCGGTGCGCGACGTCGGCAGCACGTGGTTCGGGCCTGCGCAGTAGTCGCCGAGGCTCTCGCTCGTATAGCGGCCGAGGAAGATCGCGCCGGCGTGGCGGATCTGCTGGCCCCATTGCTGCGGCTCCAGCGCCGAGATTTCCAGGTGTTCCGGCGCGATGTCGTTCGCGATCCGGCACGCTTCAGCCATGTCGCGCACCTTGATCAGCGCGCCGCGGCCTTCGAGCGATGCGCGGATCACGTCCTGGCGCGGCATCGACGGCAGCAGCTCGTCGATCGCCTTCGCGACGCGGTCGAGGAACGCGCCGTCCGGGCACAGCAGGATCGACTGCGCGAGTTCGTCGTGCTCGGCCTGCGAGAACAGGTCCATCGCGACCCAGTTCGGATCGGTCGTGCCGTCGCACAGCACGAGAATTTCCGACGGCCCGGCGATCATGTCGATGCCGACCGTGCCGAACACGCGGCGCTTCGCCGACGCGACATACGCATTGCCGGGGCCGCAGATCTTGTCGACGGCCGGCACCGTCGCCGTGCCGTACGCGAGCGCGCCGACCGCCTGCGCGCCGCCGATCGTGAACACGCGATCGACGCCGCCGAGCAGCGCCGCGGCGAGCACGAGGTCGTTCTTCACGCCGTCCGGCGTCGGCACGACCATCACGATCTCGCCGACACCCGCGACGCGCGCGGGAATCGCATTCATCAGCACCGACGACGGATACGCGGCCTTGCCGCCCGGCACGTACAGGCCGACGCGATCGAGCGGCATGACCTTCTGGCCGAGCACCGTGCCGTCGCTTTCCGTGTACTGCCAGCTATGCGTACCGCACTCGATCTTCTGCTTCTCGTGGTACGCGCGCACCCGCGCCGCGGCAGCTTCCAGCGCCGCGCGCGCCTTCGGCGCGAGACCGTCGAGCGCCGTCTGAAGCGCGTCCTGCGGCAGTTCGAGCGCGGCGACGCTGTTCGCGCTCAGCCGGTCGAAGCGGTTCGTGTACTCGAGCACCGCGGCGTCGCCGCGCGACTTCACGTCGGCGAGGATCTGCGCGACCGATTGCTCGATCGCTTCGTCTTCGCTCGCCTCGAATGCGAGCACGGCGCGCAGCGCGGCGCCGAAGCCTTCGTTCGTCGAATCGAGCCTGCGGATGGTGATGGACATGGGAGTTCCGTTACGGTGATGCGCTCAACCGCCATTCTGCGACGCGCGTTCGAACGCGTCGAGGATCGGCTTGAGCGCTGCGCGCTTCAACTTCAGCGCGGCCTGGTTCACGACGAGGCGCGACGAGATCTCCATGATCTCCTCGACCTCGACCAGATTGTTCGCCTTCAGCGTGCCGCCCGAGCTGACGAGATCGACGATCGCGTCGGCCAGCCCGACCAGCGGCGCGAGCTCCATCGAGCCGTACAGCTTGATCAGGTCGACGTGCACGCCCTTCGCGGCAAAGTGTTCGCGCGCCGTTTCGACGTACTTCGTCGCAACGCGCAGGCGCGCGCCCTGGCGCACCGCGTTCGCATAGTCGAAGCCGGCCGGCACGGCCACCGACATCCGGCAGCGCGCGATGTTCAGATCGATCGGCTGGTACAGGCCCGAGCCGCCGTGCTCGACCAGCACGTCCTTGCCCGCCACGCCGAAGTCGGCCGCGCCGTATTCCACGTAGGTCGGCACGTCGCTCGCGCGCACGATGATCACGCGCAGGTTCGGATCGGTCGTCGGCAGGATCAGCTTGCGCGACGTTTCCGGATCCTCGGCCACCTGCACGCCGGCTGCGGCCAGCAGCGGCAGGGTTTCCTCGAAAATCCGGCCCTTCGACAGGGCGAGGGTCAGCGGCGCGGTCATGCTTGGCTCCCGGAAAGGCGGCGCACGTTCGCGCCGACGGCGGTCAGTTTGGCTTCCATGCGGTCGTAACCGCGGTCCAGGTGATAGATGCGGTCGACGAGCGTTTCGCCGTCGGCGCGCAGCCCGGCGATCACGAGGCTCGCCGATGCACGCAGGTCGGTCGCCATCACGTTCGCGCCCGACAGCTTCTCGACACCCGTCACGAGCGCCGTGTTGCCGTCGATCGTGATGTTCGCGCCGAGCCGGTTCAGCTCCTGCACGTGCATGAAGCGGTTCTCGAAAATGGTTTCGACGACCTGCGCGGTGCCCGTCGCGACCGTGTTGAGGGCCATGAACTGCGCCTGCATATCGGTCGGGAACGCCGGGTATTCCGACGTGCGGATCGTCACCGCCGACGGGCGGCGGTCCATCTTCACGCGCAGCCAGCTGTCGCCTTCCTCGATCGACACGCCGGCTTCGCGCAGCTTGTCGATCACCGCGTCGAGGATGTGCGGGCGCACGCCCGTCAGCATCACGTCGCCGCCGGCCGCCGCGACCGCACACAGGAACGTGCCGGCCTCGATGCGGTCGGGGATCACCGAATGGCGCGCGCCGTGCAGCCGCTCGACGCCCTGGATCACCAGGCGATCGGTGCCGATGCCGTCGATTTTCGCGCCCATCGCGACCAGCAGGTGCGCGAGATCGCTCACTTCCGGTTCGCGCGCGGCGTTTTCGATCACCGTCTCGCCGTCTGCCAGCGTCGCGGCCATCAGCAGGTTTTCCGTGCCCGTCACCGTGATCATGTCGGTCACGATGCGCGCGCCCTTCAGGCGCTTCGCGCGTGCTTCGATGAAGCCGTGCTCGATGCTGATCTCGGCGCCCATCGCCTGCAGGCCCTTGATGTGCTGGTCGACCGGGCGCGCGCCGATCGCGCAGCCGCCCGGCAGCGACACCTTCGCCTCGCCGAAGCGCGCGAGCAGCGGCCCGAGCACGAGGATCGATGCGCGCATCGTCTTCACGAGCTCGTACGGCGCGACGAGGTTGTCGACCCGCGACGCGTCGAGCTGCACGCGGCAGCCGTCGGTCTCGCTCTTCACGCCCATCTGGTTCAGCACCTTCAGCGTGGTCCGCACGTCCTTCAGGTTCGGCACGTTGTCGAGGTCGACCGGATCGGCGGTGAGCAGCCCCGCGCACAGGATCGGCAGTGCGGCGTTCTTCGCGCCCGACACGACGATCTCGCCGGACAGGCGCTTGCCGCCTTCGATCACGAGCTTGTCCATCCCCTGTCCCTGCGATTCCCCATTGGCGGCCGGGTGTGCCGTGGCGACGCTCTTGACGGCGTCGCGCTCGTTGACGGTGACTTGCACTCAGTGATTTCCGGTTATGCGTTCTGCCATTCGGCGGGCGTCAGCGTCTTCATGCTGAGCGCGTGAATTTCCTGCTTCATGCGATCGCCGAGCGCCGCGTAGACGAGCTGGTGCCGCTGGATCGGCCGCTTGCCTTCGAAGGCCGCCGACACGATCGTCGCGAAGAAATGCTGGCCGTCGCCTTCGACTTCCAGATGCGTGCAGGCGAGACCGCCGGCGATGTATTGCTTGACCTGTTCGGGAGTCGGCAACATGGTGTAAGGCTCCTGTCGGCGCGCGCCGCCCCGGGGGCGGCCGCTGCCTGTCGATATCAATGACGCAGTTTGTAGCCGGTCGCGAGCAGCCGCATCGCGATCAGCGCGAGCAGCACGAAGAAACCGGTGACGATCGCGAGGCTCGCGAACGGGTTGATGTCGGACGCGCCGAAGAACCCGAAACGGAAGCCGTCGATCATGTAGAAAAACGGATTGAGACGCGAGATCTCGCGCCACACGGGCGGCAGCGAGTGCGTCGAATAGAACACGCCGGACAGGAACGTCAGCGGCATGATCAGGAAGTTCTGGAACGCGGCGAGCTGGTCGAACTTCTCGGCCCAGATCCCGGCGATCAGGCCGAGCGTGCCGAGGATCGCCGAGCCGAGCAGCGCGAACGCAATGATGAACAGCGGCGCCGCGAAATGCATCGGGATAAACCAGATCGTCACGACGAACACGCCGGTGCCGACCGCGAGCCCGCGCACGACCGACGCGAGCACGTACGCGCCGAAGATGTCGCGGTACGACAGCGGCGGCAGCAGCATGAACACCAGGTTGCCGGTGATCTTCGACTGGATCAGCGACGACGAACTGTTCGCGAACGCGTTCTGCAGCACGCTCATCATCACGAGGCCCGGCACGAGAAAGCTCACGTACTCGACGCCCGGATAGACCTCGACGCGGCCCGACAGCGCATGGCCGAAGATCGTCAGATACAGCAGCGCCGTGACGATCGGCGCCAGCACCGTCTGGAACGACACCTTCCAGAAGCGCAGCAGTTCCTTGTGGAACAGCGTTTGAAACCCGCTCATGCCAATCCCTCGATCACCTCGGCCCCGTTCATCACCTGGACGAACACATCCTCGAGGTCGGCCTTGCGGACCTCGATCTCGTCGAACGAGCAGCCCGCCGCGCGGCATTGCGCGAGGATGCGTTCGACATCGTCGTAGCTCGCGAGGCGCAGCAGGTGCTCGCCCGGCGCGCGCGCGGCCGGATCGGACTCCAGCCCGCGCAGCTCGGCCGGCAGCGCGCCCGTCGCGAGCCGCAGGTAGAGCTGCAGCCCCGCGAAGCGGCGCAGCAGCGCATCGGTGCGGTCGAGCGCGACCACTTCGCCACGGCGCAGCATCGCGATGCGGTCGCATAGCGACTCGGCTTCCTCGAGGTAATGGGTGGTCAGCACGATCGTGTGACCCTCGCGGTTCAGGCGCGAGATGAATTTCCACAGCGTCTGGCGCAATTCGACGTCGACGCCGGCGGTCGGCTCGTCGAGCACGATCACGGGCGGCCGGTGCACGAGCGCCTGCGCGACGAGCACGCGGCGCTTCATCCCGCCCGACAGCGCGCGCATGTTCGCGTCGGCCTTCTCGGTGAGGTCGAGATTGGCCATCACTTCGTCGATCCAGTCGTCGTTGCGGCGCAGCCCGAAATAGCCGGACTGGATCCGCAGCGTCTCGCGAACCGAGAAGAACGGGTCGAAGACGAGTTCCTGCGGCACGACGCCGAGCGCGCGACGTGCGCCACGGAAGTCCTTGACGACGTCGTGGCCGCGCACCGAGATACTGCCTTCGTCGGCCCGGGCGAGCCCGGCGAGGATACTGATGAGCGTGGTCTTGCCTGCGCCGTTGGGGCCGAGCAGACCGAAAAACTCGCCTTCCTCGACCGACAGGCTGACGCCTTTGAGCGCCTGAAGCGACTTGTAGCGCTTCTTGACGTGACGGATTTCTATGGCTGACATGACTGTGCGCGACGCAAGGGCCGCGACGCCTATTCTGTGCTTGCTGCGAATGAAAATGGGGGCCGGACGCCGATTGACTGCCCCGCAAAACGCTTGATTATAGGGCAAACCGGCTGGTGGAGCCGGCGCCGGAGGCGCGCGGCCTGAAGCATGCGCACGCCGGCTGGCGCGGCAGGCTCCGGTCGGACAGGGTCAATGTCGCCCGGTGCCTTCGATGAGCGCGTCGACGCCGTAGGCGCGCGCGAGGCTGGCGAGCTTCGGAGGGAGATTGAGGATGTCGAGGGTCGCGCCGCGCGCCTTGGCGGCACGTTGCCATGCGAGCAGCACGGCGAGCGCGGACGAGTCGAACTGCGTCAGCGCCGCGCAATCGACGGCGGTAGCGCCCGCGCCGATGCGCGCAAGACCGTCCGCGAGCGCGGACTTCGCGCTCGCGACGGTCAGCGAGGAACCGGCTTCGAAGCCGCTCACGACGCTTGCTTGCCAGCGGCAAGTTGCTGGTTGCGCTGCGTCAGGAACTGGATCAGGCCGTCCACGCCGCTTTGCTGGATCTTCTCGTTGAACTGCTGCTGGTACGTCTGGATCAGCCACGCGCCGAGCACGTTCAGGTCATACACCTTCCAGCCGCTCGCCGATTTGTACAGACGGTAATCGATCTGGACCGGCTGGCCGTTGTTCATCGCGACCGTCTTGACCACGACATCGGTATCGGCAGGGTCGGCACGGAACGGCGGGTACTGGATCTGCTGGTCCGGCTTCAGTTGCGCCAGCGCACCCGAGTACGTGCGGATCAGCAGCAGCTTGAACTGCTCCTGAACCTGCTGCTGCTGCTCGGCCGTTGCCGTGCGCCAGTTGCGGCCCATCGCGAGCTGCGTGGTGCGGCGGAAATCGGTGTACGGCAGGATGTCCTTGTTGACGATCGTGATGATGCGGTTGGTATCACCCTGCTTGATCGTCTGCTGCTTGACTTCGTCGAGCACCTGCTGCGTCGCCGTCTTGATCAGCGCCTGCGGGTTCGACTGGTCGACTTGCGCGTGAGCTGCGCTGCCGAACGAGAACAGCGCCGCGAAAACGGGGATCAGGAACAGTTTTTTCATCATAGTGACCTGCATGAATGAGTCGATGCAAAGTTTGGAGCAGGTAGCTTACGCGCAAGTTCGCGTACGCTACCGAATGAATCGTTTCCGGCTGTAACGAATGTAAATCCGTCAGTGCAGCCGGATGCTCGGGAAACGGAACCCGCCCGGCGACGGCGGCGCCACCTGCATCGCCGGCACGTTCGTTTCGCTGGCCGGATTCGGCGATTCGGCCGTGCCCGAGGCCGGCGACGCAACCGCCGCGCCCGATGCGCCGGCCGGTGCCGCTGCGCCCGCCGTACCGGCCGCCACCGGTGCCGCGCCGTCTTCCGGCAGGTCGTACTTCGGCAGCGCGTCGTTGCCCGACGTCGCGGCCGCCTCGCCGCGCGCGTTGCTGATCAGCATCTGGCGGCGCTGCAGGTACGCATTGCGCACGAACGAGTACTTGTCGAGCGCCGCGGCATCCAGCACGTCGCCCGCGCCGAGCAGGTTCGAACGCGTGTTCACGAGGTTGACGCCGAACAGGCCCCAGCTCAGGCCATCCGGTTTCACGTAGGTGAGCGGGTTGCCGACGTAGTCGACGCCGAGGCCGGCCGTGTCGCGCAGCGTGCTCGGGCCGAGCAGCGGCAGCACGAGGTACGGGCCCGACGGCACGCCGTAGCGGCCCATCGTGACCCCGAAGTCGGCCGTGTGCTTCGGCAGCTTCGCGATCGTCGCGACGTCGAACAGGCCGCCCACGCCGAACACCGTATTGATCACGACGCGCATGATGTCGCCGACGCCGTCCGCGATCCGCAGCTGCACGATGTTGTTCGCCGCGATGTAGACGTCGCCGATGTTCGAGAAGAAGTTCGTCACGCTGTCGCGCACCGGCTGCGGCACCACGTACTGGTAGCCCTGCGCGACCGGCTTCAGCGCGTACGTGTCGACCGTGTCGTTGAACTTGTACATCGTCCGGTTGAAGCCTTCGAGCGGATCGCCCTTGGTCGGCGTCTGCACGGTCGCGCAGCCGCTCAACGCGGCGACTGCCGCTACCGCCAGCGCTGCGTGCCTGATGCGGATCGTCTGCATGGTCATTACCCTCTTGTTTTCTCTCGTGTGGTTATTGGGCCGCCGCGCCGGACACCGCCGACGCCGGTACCGCCACCGGTGCCGGCGCAGCCGATGCACCGGCTGCCGGCTTCGCACCGCCCGCATCGGCGGCCTTGCTGTACAGGAACTGGCCGATCAGGTTCTCGAGCACGATCGCCGATTGCGTCATCGTGATCGTATCGCCGGCCTTCAGCATTTCCGTGTCGCCGCCCGGATCGAGACCAATATATTGCTCGCCGAGCAGGCCCGACGTCAGGATCTTCGCCGACGAATCCTTCGGGAACGGGTACTGGCCGTCGACATCGATCGTCACGAGCGCCTGGTAGGTATTCGTGTCGAAGCCGATCGACTTCACGCGGCCGACCACGACGCCGGCACTCTTCACGGCCGCGCGCGGCTTCAATCCGCCGATATTGTCGAATTTCATCTTCACTGCATAGGTCGGCTGAAACGACAGCGAGCTCATGTTGCCGACCTTCAGCGCCAGGAACAGCACCGCAAGGAAGCCCACCACCACGAACAGGCCGACCCAGAAGTCGAGAGCAGTCTTTTTCATCGTCATCCCAAAATTTGGCTTGGCTGAGGCTTAGCTGAACATCAGCGCGGTCAGCAGGAAATCGAGGCCGAGTACGGCGAGCGACGCGAACACGACCGTCTTGGTGGTCGCGCGCGACACGCCTTCCGGCGTGGGCTTCGCTTCATACCCCTGATACAGCGCAATGAAGGTCACGGCGAACCCGAACACGATGCTCTTCAGCACGCCGTTGCCGACGTCGGCCCAGACCTGGACTCCGCCCTGCATCTGCGACCAGAACGCGCCCGGATCGACGCCGATCAGCACGACGCCGACGAAGTAACCGCCGAGCACGCCGACCGCGTTGAAGATCGCGGCGAGCAGCGGCATCGCGATGATGCCGGCCCACATGCGCGGCGCGATCACGTTCTTGATCGGGTCGACCGCCATCATTTCGAGCGCGGTGAGCTGTTCACCGGCTTTCATCAGACCGATCTCGGCCGTGAGCGACGTGCCCGCGCGGCCCGCGAACAGCAGCGCGGTGACGACCGGCCCGAGCTCGCGCACGAGCGACAGCGCGACCAGCAGGCCGAGCGCCTGCTCGGAACCGTAGCGGTTCAGCGTGTAATACCCCTGCAGGCCGAGCACGAAGCCGACGAACAGCCCCGACACGGCAATGATCACGAACGAATAGTTGCCGAGGAAGTGGATCTGCTTCGTGACCAGCCGCGGCCGGCGCAGCAGCGGAAAGAATTCCAGCACGAGGCGCACGAACAGCCGCGTGCCGTAGCCCGCGCGCTCGAGGCCGCCGATGACGTAACGTCCGATCGCGCTGATCATGCGCGCCCTCCGCCGAGCCCGAAATCCGCTGCGAGCGGCGGGCTCGTGTAATGAAATTTGAACGGGCCGTCCGGCGCGCCGTCGATGAACTGCCGCACGCTCGGATCGGTCGACGCGCGCAGCTCGTCGGGCGTCCCCTGCGCGAGCACGCCGCCGTTGGCCAGAAAGTACACGTAATCGGCGATCGCGAACGATTCCGGCACGTCGTGCGTGACGAGGATCGAGGTCGCGCCGAGCGCCTGGTTCAGCGTGCGGATCAGGTTCGCCGTAATGCCGAGCGAGATCGGGTCGAGGCCCGCGAACGGCTCGTCGTACATGATGAGCTGCGGATCGAGCGCGATCGCACGCGCCAGCGCGATGCGGCGCGCCATCCCGCCCGACACCTCGGACGGCATCAGGTCGCGCGCGCCGCGCAGCCCGACCGCGTTGAGCTTCATCAGCACGAGGTCGCGAATCAGGTCTTCGGGCAGGTCGGTATGCTCGCGCAGCGCGAATGCGACGTTCTCGAACACCGACATGTCGGTGAACAACGCGCCGAACTGGAACAGCATGCCCATCTTGCGGCGCAGTGCATACAGGCCGTCGCGGGATTGCGTGCCGACATCGGCGCCGTCGAACAGCACCTGGCCGCGACGCGCGCGCACGAGGCCGCCGATCAGGCGCAGCACGGTGGTCTTGCCGCAACCCGACCCGCCCATGACCGCGACGACCTGCCCCCGCCCGAAGCGCAGGTTCAGGTTGGACAGGACGAGGCGGTCGCCGTAGCCAAAGTCGACGTCGCGAAGTTCCAGCAGGGTCTCGGTAGGAGTGGGGCTCACGGAGCTGGCAGTCCTTTTACGCAGAACGCCGAATTATAGGGCCTGCATTGGAATGATGTCGTGACGCCGTTCCAGGCCCTGCGGTCAATGATTGTCAAATTGTCCGGCAAAACATTGCTGCAGCGCAATAAGCGCAGCCCGATAGTCGGCGGCGCCCGTGACCGCACTCACCACCGCGACGCTGCCGACGCCCGTCTCCAGCACGGCCGGCAGCGCATCGAGCCCCACCCCGCCGATCGCGACGAGCGGCGCCCGCGCGCCCGCGAAGCGCGCGTAGCGGGCGATCCGCGCCAGTCCTTGCGGCGGCGCGGCGACGGCCTTGGTGGCGGTGGCGTATACGGGGCCGAGCGCGAGGTAGCTCGGGCGCTCGTGAAACGCCCGCAACATCTCGTAATAACCATGGCTCGAAAGTCCGAGCCGCAGGCCCGCGCGCGCGATCGCCGCCAGATCGGCCGTTTCGAGGTCTTCCTGACCCAGATGAACGCCGTACGCGCCTTCATCTACCGCGATCTGCCAGTGATCGTTGATGAACACGCGCGCATCCGGATAGCGGCGCCCTGCTGCGACCGCACGCGCGATTTCCCGACGCAGCGCGTCCGGCGTTGCGCCTTTCACGCGCAGTTGCACGGTCCGCGCGCCGCCATCGAGCACGCGTTCGACCCATTCGGCGTCCGGTACGACCGGATAGAGGCCGAGTTGCGCGGGGCAGGGCGCAAACGCCGGCTCCGGCGCGGGCGGCAGCCCGGCAACACGGGGGAACCGCGCGGCGTCGACCGGCCACGCGTCGTCGGCGCGCGTCTCGTCGCCGTCGCGCCACGCCAGCGCGAGCACCAGCGCGTCGACCGGCGCGAAGCCGCAATCGAGGAATGCCGCGAGCGCCGCGATCCAGTCGTCCGCGAGCGGATGCGCGGCTTCGAGCGCGTAACGCGCGCCCGCCGCATGCAGCACCGCGCCCTGCTCGTCGAATTCGATCGCGACCGCGCCCGGCGAGGCCGGCCGCGACGCGGCCGACGCGCGCGCCTGCGCGGCG
>NZ_CABVPX010000024.1 GCF_902499125.1 Burkholderia arboris | reverse complement strand
GCGCCCGCGAGCGCACCGGCCGCCGCGCTTGCCAGCACCGCGCGGCGGCGCGGATCGAACGGCCGCGCGCTCATCGCGCGTCCCCGCGTGCGGCCGCCGGCAGCGTCGCGACGAGCGCACGCCAGTCGTCGCGTTCGACCTTGCCGGGCTTGCGCTCGCCGAACAGCAGCGCGACGTGGTCGCCCTGCCGGTCGAACAGTTCGAGCGACGTGACGATGCCGTCGCTCGTCGGCTTCTTCACGACCCACGCGGCCGCGATCAGGTCCTCGCGCACATGCAGGTTGAAGCCGGGGTCGAGCACGTTGATCCACGCGCCGACCTCGCGCACGTTCGCGACGGGGCCGGTGTGGATCTGGATCATCCCCGCATTGCCGACGAACACCATGATCGGCTGTCCGCTTTGTGCGGCCTGCTGGAGCACGTGGCGCAGTGCATGCGCGGTCTCGACCGGATACGCGTATTGCGGATCGGCGAGGCGCAGCGCCTGCATGCGGCTCACGCCGAAACGCTGTGTGAGGCCGAAGAACTGGTGCGTGTCGGTCATCGCGTCCCAGGCGGCGCGGAAACCCGCGACGTCGATCTCGGTGTCCGCGCGCTCGGGCGCTTTCGGCGCGGCGGGCGCGACCTCGAGGCCGGGCTCCTGCGACGGCGCGCGCCAGCGTTCGACGAACGCATCGTATGCCGCGTGGTCGCTGTGCGCGCGCAGGTAGACCTTGTGGATCGCATGGCCCTGCGCATCGAAGAATTGCAGGCTTTTCAGCGGGCCGTGCGCGGTCTCGTCGCGCACCGCGAACGCCGACACCCAGTGGCGGTAGAAGATGCGCAGGTCTATGTCGCCGAGCGCGAGGCCGACGGGGCCGTCATGGCTCATTTGCGCATATTCGCCGTCCTTCTCGTGGACGGCCGTGTCGTTGCGCGTGAGCGCCATCACGCGGCCGAGGCGCGGCATTTCCTCGAACATCGCCGGAAAACGCGCGTCGAGCCGCACGACGTGCTCGCCGACGAACGCGGCGAGCGCCTCGCCTTCGCTGACGCCGAGCGCCTGCGCGACGTCGCGGTTGCGCAGCTGGCGCTCGGTCTTGAGCTTGACGAATGCGTCGCGCAGCGCGGCGGCTGCACGGGCCGGGCTGGCCGATTGACCGGGAAGGGCGGATTGCATCATGTCGGACTCCTTCAAGTAACGGTTGGGGTGGGTGCGCAGGCGGTGCGCATCAGAAATCCACTTTCATGCTGACGGCGACCGTGCGGCCGGGCGACGAATACGCGTCGAGCACCTGCGAATCGGCCGCGATGCCGCGCACGTCCGACCAGTTCCAGTACTTGCGGTCGAACAGGTTGCGGATGCCGATCGTCGCGCTCACGTGCTTGTTGAAGCGGTAGCCGCCACGCAGGTCGACGACGAACGACGACGGCGGCGTGAAGCACGCCTTGTTCGAACAGTCGGACTTGTCGACGTCCTTGTCGCGTTTCGCGGCCTGGAACAACAGGTCGGTCTGCACGAACCAGCGTTCGCTCGGCTCGTAACGCACGCCGAACACGGCGGAGAACGGGTTGACGGTGTTGAGCGGCTGGCTGGCCGCGCCGTCGTTCTGCGTCGAGCCCTTCGTGAACGCCATCGCCGTCTTCAGCGTGATGCCGTTCGGCATCACCCATTCGGCGCGGCCCTCGAGGCCGTGGATGCGCGCGTCGGCGAAGTTCACGTACTGGAACACGAACGGGTCGGCCGGCCGGCCGCTGCCGGCGATCGTCGTGCGCGAGATGAAGTTGCGGTAGCGGCCCGTGAACGCGGCCGCGCTGTAGCGCACGACGCCGTAGCCGGCGCCGGCCTTGCCGCGCAGGCCGGCTTCGAACGTGTCGCTCGTCTCGGGCTTCAGGTTCGGATTGCCGATCGACGTGTAGCCGTACACCGGGTTCGAGAAGCTGCTGTTCACCTGGTCCGGCGTCGGCGCACGGAAACCGTGCGCGTACTGCACGTACGGAATGACCGCGGGCGTGATCTCGTAGAGCACGGCGACGCGCGGCGACAGTTCGTTCGCGCTCGTCGACACGGCCTTGCCGGTGAACAGCGGATCGTTTTCGGTCGGGCTCAGCCGGTACGTGTCGAAGCGCAGGCCCGGCGTGACGAGCAGGCGGCCGTAACCGATCTGGTCCTGCACGAACGCGCCGAACAGCGTGTAGTCGGTGTCGGGGAACGCCTTGTTCGGGAATGCTTCGCCGACGCCGGGCACCGTGCCGTCGCGCATGTTCGTCACGCGCGACAGGCTGCCGTCCACGCCGTACAACAGCTTGTGCGCGAACGGGCCGGTCGCGAAGCCGCTCTCGGCGAACGCGGAGCCGCCGAACGTGCGTTCCTTGTACTGGTTGTCGCGCGAGCGCGAAGGCTGTTTGCCGCGCGTCTCGAACGCGTACTGATCCTGCTTCGCGTCCTGGTAGTAGAACTGCACGTGCGCGGTCTGGAACCAGCGGAACGCGTCGTCGCGGAAGTCGTAGTCGACGCTGAAGCGGTTGCGCTCGAGCCGGTCGTGGGTCGTGAGGCCGAGCGTGGTCGGCGCATTGATCGCGGACAGCACGTCGGTGCTCACGCGTCGCTGCACCGTCTCGGCGGTGAACTTGAACGTGTCGCGGGTGGTCGGCGTCAGCACGAGCTTGCCGAGCAGCGATTCCGAATAGACGTCCTGCGGGTTCGACGTCGTGCGCAGCGTGCTCGCCGAGTTGTTGCTGCCGCGCGTGTCGACTTCGTGGCCGCGCCGGCCGTCGGCGATGATCATCCCCTGGATGCGGTCGTTGCCGCCCGCGGCCGACACGGTCGCGCCGAGGCTGCGGTCGGCCGAGTCGTAGCTCGGCCGGAACGAGAAGTAATAAGGCTTGTTGTAGATCGACAGCAGGTCGCGCGGGTCCTTCGTGATGAAGTTCACCGCGCCGGTCAGGCCGTCGCTGCCGTACAGCGCCGACGCCGGCCCGCGCAGGATCTCGATGCGCTTGAGCGTGTCGAGATCGGCGTAGTCGCCGCGCCCCGCTTCGAGCGGGCCGAACGAGAACGCGTTCGGCAGGCGGATGCCGTCTTCCATCAGCAGCACGCGATTGCCTTCGAGGCCGCGGATGTTGATGCTCGAATCGCCGTCGCGGCCGCCGCCGAGCGCGGCGCTGCCTGGCCGGTACGCGGTGCGGCGCACCGTGATGCCCGGCTCGTAGCGCAGCGCGTCCTTGATGTTGGTGGCCTGCTGTTCCTCGAGATCCTCGTCGGTGATCACCGACACGGACGCCGCGGTGCGGCTTGCAGCGGTGGCGGTACGGGTGGCCGTGACGGTGACGGGGTCGAGCAGCGCCGCATCGCCGCGCGCGGACGCGGCGACGAGCACGGTAGAAGGCAGGGCGGCGCCTTGCGGCGACGAATCGGCGTGAGCCGTGGCGGCGGACAGGCCGAACGCGCCGAACAGCGCGGCACAGATCGGCCGCCGCGCCAGCGTATAGCAATGCACAGGTGGTCTCCCATTGACGATAACAAGCCCGAAGGCTGGCTGGGTGACGCGTTCACCTGGCTGGCCCGTTTGCGCGCGACATGCGGCAAACGGCGAATTGAAAGGCAACTGACAACTTTACCAGTGTAAATGAGAATTATTATCAATACAAGATCGAAGCGCGGTGCGTATTAGCGAGCGCTCGCCCGCGCGGCTCGCGCGAGCCGCGGCGGGAATGTCGCGAGATATGTGCGGGCCGGTCAGGCCAGCGCTTCGATGCGGATCAGCAGGTTGCGCGCATGCGCGATGAACGCATCGTGCGTTGCGCGATCGCTGTGGACATCGAGGCCCGCCTGTTCGGCGAAGACGATCTGTTCGGTGTAGAGGTCGACGAGCGCACGGCGTGCGTCAGGGGGAAGCGCGCGGATCATCGACACGATCAGCAACTCCTGCGCGCGAAGCGTGCCGGACAGCGACTGGACGTTCATGCTGGCCTCCTCGGACGATGCGGCGGCGGGCCGCTCTTTCCATACTAGGCGGTCGGCGGGCGCAGCGCAGGTGCAGGGCGGGCGATGACGGACAGGAATGCGATTCGACGAGGCAGCCGCACGCGCCGACACTCGCCGCATGCGTCTGGCAACGTCGAGTCGAAACGTGCAGCCGTGCGAACGGAATCAGCCGGCGGGACTGACGGTCCTGGCGGCCTGCGCATCGCGCACGACCTGCGCGACGCGTTCGACGAACGCGGCGTCGGCGCTCGACAGCGCTTCGCGCTTGCCGTCGGGCATCTCGACCATCAGCCGGTACGTGATGTCCTGCGTGGCCCACGCGAGATAGCCGACGACGACGAGCATCACGCCGACGACGAGTGCGGCGCTCGATGCGCCGATGCCGCCCGCGATGGCGACGGCCGCGCCGATCAATGAGATCAGCGACGGAACGAGACGGTTCTTCGGAATCTTGACGACATCGACCTGGCGGATGTCACGCAGTGCGAATACCTGCCCGGCGGCCGACAGGCCGTTGCGCGTGACCATGACGCCACGTTCGTTGAATGCGTTTTCCATCGTGTGTTGCGTGGACGAAAACGCGCAGCGTAGCAGGTTTCGTTGCCGCGTCAAACGAGACCGACTGCCGCACGATGTGTGCGGGACGGCCGAAAGACGGGAAGCGGGTGGCGCGGGAACGCGTTCAGAACTGCAGCCGGCCGTCGCCGTAAAGCCGGCCCGGCACGTGCGATGCGACGACCTCGGCGATCTCTTCGTCGGTCGATTCGGCCGGCACGATCTGGCGCCGCGCGGGCGCGTCGAGATGCATCGTCCATTCGACGAGACGATACGGGCGGCCCCAGGGCCGCTGCATTTCAACCGATACGCGGCAGCTCTGGACCGGCATCGAGTGTTGGCACGTCAGAATCGCGTGCAGATGGCTGAAAACGGTATCTTCGATCATCATGGCCTCCGATCCTGTCTTGTGGGCAATCGATGGCGGCGCCGTCGGCATGTCTAAAAAAAAAGCCGCCGATGCTCAGGCGGCCAACAGGGGGGGTGAGAGCATCCTCTCAGCCCAGAATTAAGCGAAACTTAAAAGCCCATAAAAAAGCGCCCCGCGTGGAGCGGGGCGCTTCTTGCCGTCGTGATCCGCGAGTTAAGCGGATGCTTTAGAACTTGTGACGGATACCGATACGTGCGGCGATCTGGTTCTTCGAACCCGTGCCCGACGTATTGAAGTAGCTCGTGCTCGAGCCGATCTGCGCTTGCACGCCCTTGCCCGAAGCCTGCTGGTACACGACCAGGCCGTACACGTCCGTACGCTTGCTGAGCGCGTAGTCGGCGATACCGTTGACCTGGTTCCAGTGCCACGAATTGCCGTTCTGCGTGGCGTTCGTGTACGTGTAGCCGAGGCCGCCCGACAGAGCCGGCGTGAAGGCGTACTTCGCGCCTGCTTCGTAGGCGTTGTAGAACGTGCCGCCCGCGCCCGAAACGGTCGAGAACTGCGTACGCGTCCACAGCAGCCATGCCGTTGCCGGACCCCAGACGTAGCGGCCACCGACACCGTACGTGCGCAGGTCGCGGACGTTGCCCGTGCTGAGGTTCGCGATCGTCGTCGAGAATGCCGGCGACGACTGGCTCGGGAAGCGGATGTCCGTGTACGCTGCGCCGACCGACAGCGGGCCGTTCGCGTAGTTCAGGCCGAAGCTGTATGCGCGCGACGAGCCTGCGGTCGTCGTCGTGCCCGACGTCGTCGCGGCTGCGCCGGCGAAGTCGGTCGAGTTCGAGAAGCCGTACAACGCGCCGAACGTGAAGCCCGAGTAGTTCGCGCTCTGGAACTTCACGGCGTTGTTGATGCGGCTCGACGTGAGCTGGTCGATGTCGTTCACGTGGTACGCGTAGTTACCCGCGACCGTGTTGCCGCCCGTCGAGTAGTTCGAACCGAGGATGTCGGTCGAGAACGAGTACTGGCGGCCGAACGTGACCGTGCCGTATTGCGACTGGCTCAGGCCGACGTAAGCCTGGCGGCCGAAGATCGCGCCACCCTGGCCGATCGTGCCGTTGCCGCTGTTGAAGCCGTTTTCGAGCACGAAGATCGCCTTCAGGCCGCCGCCGAGGTCTTCGGTGCCGCGCAGGCCCCAACGGCTGCCTTGGGCAACGCCGTCGTCATACTTGAACAGCTTGCCCGTACCGCCGTTGGCGGTCTTGCTGTGGTTCACGTAGCTGATACCGGCATCGATGACGCCGTACAGCGTCACGCTGCTTTGTGCGTGCGCCGTGCCGGCCGTTGCTGCCAGGACGGCGATGGTCAACAGTTTCTTGTTCAAAGGATTCTCCGAGCGAATAAATGGCGTGTCCAGTTGCGGTTCCGGCGCTCTCTATGGGCGCTTTCACGGACCGGCGGCAACTTTATCGGCGGGGCACGTAATGAATATGACAGCGACTGTCATATGAAGAATGTGTGGTGCCGATGCGACACTGAATTCTGCCCGGTTGTACAGTCGGGAGTTATACCGAATTCGGCTGAGAATCGATCCGGATCAGGAATATGCACATGAAATAAGCTTGGTTGGTGGCGTTCCGGCCCCGTGCCACGATCCGTGCTCCAACAAACGACACGGGACAAGAGGACACCATGCGACGTTCATTCCTGACCGGCCTCGGCGCACTCGCTGCCGCGCTGGCATTCGCGGCGCCCGGCGCGCACGCCGACTCGCAAACGCTGAAGATCGGCACGATGAGCGGCCCCGACGCGCAGATCTGGACCGAGGTGACGAAGGTCGCCGCGCGCGACGGCCTCGCGATCAAGGTCATCGAATTCAACGACTACGTGCAGCCGAACGCGGCGCTCGATTCGGGGGATCTCGACGCGAACGGCTTCCAGCACCAGCCGTTCCTCGACAGCCAGATCAAGCAGCGCGGCTACAAGATCGTGAACGTCGGGCTCACCTATACGGCGCCGATGGGCTTCTATTCGAAGAAGCTCAAGTCGCTGAAGGACTTGCCGGTGGGGGCGAAGGTCGGGATCCAGAACGATCCGTCGAACGGCAACCGCGCGCTCCTGCTGCTGCAGAAGTACGGCGTGATCAAGCTGAAGGCGGGCGCCGGTACGAACGGCGTGAACGCGACGCCGCTCGACGTCGCCGAGAACCCGAAGAAGATCAGGATCGTCGAACTCGACGCCGCGCAGCTGCCGCGCGCGCTGCCCGACGTCGATGCCGCATCGATCAACACCGACTACGCGGTGAAGGCCGGGCTCACGCCGGTGAAGGATGCGATCGCGATCGAGGATCTGCGCGGCCCGTACGCGAACCTGATCGCGGTGCGCGCGCAGGACAAGGACAAGCCGTGGGTGAAGAAGCTCGTCGCGGCCTATGAATCGGACGACGTGCGCAAGTTCATCGACCAGAAGTTCAGCGGCGCGATCGTGCCGGCGTTCTGACCGGTCTTCACGCGTGCCGGCCGGCGGCCGACGCGCCCGCCGGAAAGCAAATCGCCCGCGCAAGCGGGCGATTTCGTTGGTGCATGCGAGGCGCGCCGTGGCCCGGCGCGCCCAGCGGGCGCTCAGGCCGACAGCAGCGAACCCGTGCGGATCGCGGTCGCGCCGGCGATCCGCGCGACTTCCATGCCGGCCGTCGCGAAGCGCACGATCTGGCGCGCGTACAGCACGCCGGATACGCTGCTCTTCAGCGTGACGACGCGATCGGTCAGCGGGTCGACGATGTCGGCCACTGCCTCGCCGACCTCGATCATCGCGCCGACCGGCGTGCGGAACACGATCACGCCCGACACGGGCGCGACGAGCGGATCGGTGCCCGCGAGCGGCGTCGCCGGATGCGCGAGCGGCGGCAGCGGCGCCGGCGTGCCGTCGACGACGCCGCGCTCGGTCAGGTATTCGACGATCGCCTGC
Source organism: Burkholderia arboris (assembly GCF_902499125.1). Classification (GTDB taxonomy): domain Bacteria; phylum Pseudomonadota; class Gammaproteobacteria; order Burkholderiales; family Burkholderiaceae; genus Burkholderia; species Burkholderia arboris. The sequence goes on along the minus strand of NZ_CABVPX010000024.1, from coordinate 129,210 downwards.
GCGTCCTTTTCGGCGAGCTCGTACGACACGTCGCGTTCGCTGCGCAGTTCCACCGTGACGGAAATCGCGCCGTTCGGGATAGGGAAGCGGTCGCCGAAGCGGCTGCGCAGATCCGACCAGCAGAAGCTGTGGATTTCGTCGAACGGGTTGCCGACCGAATTCAGCGCGAGCAGCGACGCCTGCGCGTCGAGATAGCGCGACAGCGGCTCGACGTCCGGCCACAGATCGGGATTCGTGTAGAGGTGCATCACGGCATCGCTGTCGCAGTGCAGGTCGAGCACGATATCGGCGTCGAACGACAGCTTCTGCAGCGCGAGGCGCTGCGAGTCGAGCTCGGTGCGCGGCTTCTGTTCGTCGAGCGCTTCGCGCATCGCGGCGCGCACGGCGACGAGGTTGCGCTGCGCGTCGTTCGTGAGGTGGTGTTCGACGCGCGGCAGCACCAGCGCCGCGAGATCGTAGAAATTGCGGTTGAAGTTCTGCATCGAGCCGAGCTCGAAGCGGCCGAGGTGATCGCCGAACACGTGCTGCGACAGGCCGATCGGGTTCGGCACGGGCACGATCACGACTTCGCCGCGCAGCTTGCCGGCCGTCTCGAGCGCGGCGATCTTGCGGCGCAGCAGCGTGGCGACCAGCATGCCGGGCAGTTCGTCCGCGTGCAGCGACGACTGGATGTAGACCTTCTTGCCGCCGCGCGGGCCGTAGTGGAAGCTCGTGATCTGGCGTTCGGTGCCGACGGCGGGGGAAATCAGCGGATGGGTCTGCGTTTGCATGATGAGGGGAGTGCGGCGCAGCCGCGAATGTCCGGTGTGCGTGGAAGGACGATTGTACGTTGCCTTTCTCACCGCCACCAAACCGGCGCCAGAGCATGCAGTTTTCCGTTGAGAATCATCAGGTTGGCACGGAAAAAATAATGTTGTCTGCACTGCGCGCGCAAAAAAAACGGGCGCCTTGCGGAGCCCGTCTGTGCCGAAGCGAAGCGTGCGCTTGCGTGGCGGATTACTTGCCGTAGACGTCGAAATCGAAGTACTTCTTCGCGATCTTGTCGTACGTGCCGTCCTTGCGCATGCCGGCGATCGCGCCGTCGATCTTCGACTTCAGGTCGGTGTCTTCCTTGCGCAGGCCGATGCCGGCGCCGTTGCCGAGCGTCTTCGGATCGTCGATATCCTTGCCGGCGAAGTCGAAATTCGCGCCGCGCGGCGTCTTCAGGAAGCCGATTTCGGCCTGCACCGCGTCTTGCAGCGCGCCGTCCAGACGGCCCGAGATCAGGTCGGCGTAGACCTGGTCCTGGTTCTGGTAAGGCACGACGTTCACGCCCTTCGAGGCCCAGTACGTCTTCGCGTAGGTTTCCTGGATCGTGCCCTGCTCGACGCCGACCGACTTGCCCTTCAGCGATTCAGCCGTCGGCATCAGGCCCGCGCCCTTCTTCGTCACGAGGCGCGTCGGCGTGTTGAACAGCTTCGCCGAGAAGGCGATCTGCTCCTGACGCGCCGGCGTCATCGACATCGACGACAGCACGCCGTCGAACTTGCGGGCCTTCAGCGCCGGGATCATCCCGTCGAAGTCGTTTTCGATCCACACGCACTTCGCGTTCATGCGGCGGCAGATTTCGTTGCCGAGATCGACGTCGAAACCCACAACCTTGCCGTCAGCGCCTTTCGATTCGAAAGGCGGGTAGCTTGCGTCGACGCCGAACCGCACGGTCGACCAGTCCTTCGCGTACGCGCCGCCGGCCGATACGGCGAGCAGGGCAACGGTCACAGCCGCAAGAATCTTTTTCACCAGGTGACTCCTCGTTTTGTTCGATGGGTGCGCGGTTGTGCCGCGCCGTAAGCCTTCGGCCCGCCGCGGCTTCGCGTCGGACTGTCCGTTTCGCCCGCCCGATGCGGGCGCGCGACGTGCGCAAGATTATCAAGACAAAATACCGGCAGGGCGCCTAGGACAAGCCCCGATACCGGGCCCGGCGGCGGCGCGTTGCGGGCGCCGCCGTTTCAGACACAGGAACGATTCAGCCGAGCGTTTCGTTGACCGCGCGCTGCAGGCACGTGACGAATTGCGATACGGCCGGCGTGGGCAGCAGGTCGCGCCGCGCGATGATCGACAGGTCGAAGCGCGGCATGCTTTCGTCGAGTTCGGCCGTGCGGATGCCGAGCGGCGCGACCATCTCGGCGAGCGGGCGCGTGAAGCAGCCGATCACGTCCGAGCGCGCGACGAGCCCGAGCGTCACCGCGAACGACATCGGCGAGCGCAGCAAACGTTTGGGCAGCGGCAGCCCGTGCGTCTCGAACATCCCGACCATCACGCTGTGCGGAAACTGCTCGGCGCCGACGGTGACGATCCACTCGGCATCGAGCAGTTCCTCTAGACGGCGCGCATGCGCGAGCGGGTGGCCTTCGCGCATCACGATCGTGAATTCGGTCGACAGCAGCGGCGATTGCGTGAAATCGCGATCGAGTGCGGGCACATGGTGCATTGCAGCGATGTCGAGCGTGCCGTTGCGCAATTGCGCGAGCGCGTCGGGCACCGTCACTTCCTCGAGATGCAGGCTCACGTTCGGCATCGACTGGCGGAAGGCCGTGACCGCATGCGGCAAAGCGGTCAGCGCGATCGACGGCATCGTGCCGACCGCGACGCGTCCCGACATCTCGCCTTTCACCTGCTCGACGGCCTCGACCGTGCGGCGGATGTCGCCGAGCAGCTGCTCGGCGCGCGGCAGCAGCGCGTGGCCGCACGCGGTCAGCTCGACGCCGCGCACGCTGCGCGCGAGCAGCTCCGCGTTGAGCGCGGTTTCGAGTTCGCGGATCGTGTGCGTGATCGCCGGCTGCGTGACGCCGAGTTCGCGCGCGGCGGCGCGCAGGCTCTTGAGGTGCGCGGCGGACACGAACGCCTGGAGCTGCGCGATGTTCAGGGGATTGCGGATGCGGGTCATCGGTCGGGTCCGGTTGGCGCGAATGGGGGCGGCGGTTTCATGCTGCAGGTCGTGGTCCCGGGGAACGTCACGCGCCGGCGCGTGCGCGGAACGCCTGGCGATAACGTTGCGGCGACGTGCCGACGATGCGGGTGAACCGCTCGCGAAACGCGGTGACCGAGCCGAACCCGGCTTCGGTTGCGACATGCTCGATCGACAGCGCCGTCACCTCCAGCAACTGCTGAGCATGCCTGACGCGCGCGGTCTGCAGCCATTGCCGCGGCGACGTGCCGGTCTGCTCCTGGAAGCGTCGCGTCAGCGTGCGCACGCTCGTCAATGCGTGGCGGGCCATCGCATCGAGCGTGAGCGGCTTGCGCAGGTTCGCCTGCAGCCAGTCCATCAGGTCGTGCAGCCCGTCGCTGCCGGCCGGCCATTCGGGCGCGATGAACTGCGCCTGCCCGCCTTCGCGCACGCGCGGTGCCACCGCGGCGCGGGCGGCGTCGACGGCGACCGCCGCGCCGTAGTCGGCCTGGATCATGTGCAGGCACAGATCGAGGCCGGCCGCCGCGCCGGCCGACGTCAGGATCTGCCCGTTGTCGACGAACAGCACATTCGGGTCGACCTCGACGTCCGGATAGCGGCGCGCGAGTTCGGCGGCCGCGAGCCAGTGCGTCGTCGCGCGCAGGCCGTCGAGCAGCCCGGCTTCCGCGAGCACGAACGCGCCGCTGCAGATCGACGCGATCCGGCAACCGCGCGCGGCCGCATCGCACAGGGCGGCGATCGCGCGGCGCGGTGTGGGCGCGAGCGGCACGGACGTGCCGGGGACGATGATCGTATCGGCGTCGGCCAGTGCGTCGAGACGAAACGGCGGGCGCAGCTCGAACAGGTCGCCGGCGACGCGCGGCTGCTCGCTGCACACGCGCACGCGGTAGGCGGGCGCGACGTCGGGCGACCGCACGCGCGCGAACGTGTCGCACGCGACGCCCAGGTCGAACGGGACGACATCGGGCAAAGCGAGAACGGCGACCGTGTGCATGGCGTTCGTGGCCGTGGCCAGAATCCGTTGAAAGATGTCATTCTAGCCAATGGCTCGAACCCGCACCACACGCGACAATCGCCGTGGACCAACCCGGAGCCCTGCCGATGAAACAAGACGATCGCAATGCATTGCGGAACCTGCAATACCTGTCGTTGCTGGAGGCCACCACGCTCGTCGTGCTGGTGTGCGTGGCCGTGCCGCTCAAGCATCTGGCCGGCTATCCGGTCGCGGTATCGGTCATGGGCCCGGTTCACGGGATCGCGTTCGCGATGTATGTGTGGGCGGTCGTCGGCACCGCGTCGAGCGGGCTGTGGAGCAGGGGCGAGGTCGCGCGGCTCGTGCTGTCGGCCGTCGTGCCGTTCGCGGGGCTGGCGAGTGCCGGATGGATCGCGCGCCGGAGGCACGCGCAATGAGCTACCTGGTGCTGAAGGCCGTGCATGTGGCGGCCGTCGTTACGTTCGCCGGCGGGCTGCTGATGCTGTCCGTCGGTGTCCGGATCGCGAACCTCGCCGTGCATCGCGCGGTGCGGCGCTGGGATCGCACGGTGACGGCGCCTGCACTCGCGATCGTCTGGATCACGGGGATCGCGATCGCGCTGAGCGGTCACTGGTTCGGGGCGGCGTGGCTGTCGGTGAAGCTTGCGGTCGTCGTCGCGTTGTCGGCGCTGCACGGCATGCTGGCCGGCACGCTGCGGCGCATGGAGCGAGACGATCTGGTCGTCGTGCCGGCACCGTGGCTCGGGCAGGCGGCGGGCGCGGTCGTGGCCGCGACGGCGATCGTCGTCGGGCTGGTCGTGATCAAGCCGTTCTGATGGATTGCGCCTAAGCCAGCGCCATCTCGACCGCCGCCAGCGTGCGGCGCCGGATCCAGCCGCTCCCCAGCCGGATCGCGAGCCAGTACGGCGTGAACAGCCAGCGCGTGCGCGCGCTCGGGCAATGAATGAACGTTTCCGTGCGCAGCATGTGCGCACCCGATGCGAGCCCGACGACCTCGAACCGGAGCACCAGCTTCGCATCGCGCGGATCGTCGTGCCGGATGAAGGCCGCTGCATCGGCGATGGTGCGCACGTCGGGCGCGGGACGCCAGAAGCGGCCGACGAGGCCGAGCGACAGCGACGTGTCGTCGCGATGGAGCAGCGTGAACGAGTTGAAGCCGAAGCGCGCGCGTTCCGGGCGGGCCGGCCCGTTGCGGAGCGCGCCGGCGGCGGCCGCCGGGAATTCGCGCATCATCATCAGCGCGTCGATGACGGGATCGGCGCGCATGTCGAGCGACGCGACGGCGTCGATGATGCGTGCGGGCGGCGCGCCGATCGGCTGCGATTCATGCACTTCGTGGAAACCGAACGACGGAATGAACGGCGGCTTGCGCGCCGAGGTCCGGGTGCTCGATTCGGAGACGATGCCGAGCGCGTTCATCGCGGCTCCTGAAGGGGCAAAGCGCGATCGTAGCATCGGGCGCGGATTCGCGTCGCGCCGTTTCGGCGACGCGCATCGTGCTGCGCCGCACCGATAAAAAAAGCCTGGAAACTTGCGTTCCCAGGCTTGGAGACCATCAACGATGATGGTGGAGGAGACGTCGTCGTCCCGATGCGCGCCGCCCTTCTGCAGGCGACGTCGCGCATGTTTCGCGGTCAGATGGCCCAGCCGCCGAGATAGAAGGTGACGAGCACGGCCGCGATGAGCACGGTGCCGACGTTGAGCTTGCGGAATTCGCCGCTGGCGATGCGGCCGATCACGAGCGTCGAGAAGCCGAGCATGATGCCCGTCACGATGTTCGCGGTCAGCACGATGAACACCGCGCAGACGAGGCCCGACATCGCGTCGACCATGTCGTCCATGTGCAGCTTGCTCACGCTGCCGAGCATCAGCAGGCCGACGTACATCAGTGCCGGCGCGGTGGCGTACGACGGCACGAGGCCCGCGAGCGGCGAGAAGAACATCACGACGAGGAACAGCAGGCCGACCACGGCGGCCGCGAGGCCCGTCTTCGCGCCGGCGGCCACGCCGACGCTCGACTCGATGTAGGCTGCCGCGGGCGCGCCGCCGAGGAAGCCGGAGAAGATCGAGCTGATCGAATCGGCGGTCAGTGCGCGGCCGCCGTTGATGATGCGGCCGTTCTCGTCGAGCTGGCCGGCTTGCCCGGCGACCGCGCGGATCGTGCCGGTCGCGTCGAACACGGCGGTCATCACCAGTGCCAGCACGCTCGGCAGCACGGCCATCGACAGTGCGCCCTTGATGTCCATCGCGCCGATCAGCGATGCGTGGCCCGGTGCGCTCAGCGACGGCAGCGCGAAGATGCCGTGGTACTTCACGGCCGGATCGAAGATCAGGCCGAAGATCGAGATCGCGATCACGACGAGCAGGATGCCGCCCGGCACGCGACGCTTCTCGAGGCCGAAGATCGCGGCGAGGCCGACGACCGACATGATGACCGGGAGCGCGGTGATCTGGCCGAGCGAGACCGGCAGGCCGGCGCCCGGGTTCTTGATCACGAGACCGACGTCGTTCGATGCGATCAGCAGCAGGAACAGGCCGATGCCGATACCCGTGCCGTGCGCGACGCCCGCGGGCAGGTTGCGCAGGATCCACGAACGCACGCCGGTGACCGAGATGCCGGTGAACACGAGGCCCATCAGGAACACGGCGCCGAGCGCGACCGTCGGATGCAGGCCCTTGCCGAGCACGAGGCCGAATGCGGTGAACGCGGTCAGCGAGATCGCGCAGCCGATCGCGATCGGCAGCTTCGCCCACAGGCCCATCAGCAGCGAGCCGAACGCGGTGGTGAGGCAGACCGCGACGAACACCGCACTTGTGTCGAAGCCGGCCTTGCCGAACATGCCGGGCACGACGAACACGGAATAGACCATCGCGAGGAAGGTGGTGACGCCGGCAACGATCTCGGTGCGCTGCGTGCTGCCGCGCGACGAAATGCCGAAGTACCGGTCGATGACTCCCTTGGTGCCAAAGTCAGTTTCTGCCGAGCCGACGTCGACCGTCGGCTGCACCGGGGTATCACTCATGAGCTTGCTCCTTTATCAGCATGCTGAAACGGCCCGTAGCGAGCCGTCGTCAGGGTGTCTCGTATCTATCTAGTTGGGATTTGTCGGCAACGTCGTGGGGACGAATGACGCGTGATGCGTGTCGTTACGTGCGAATCGAAACGAGCGCGAGGGTGTCGCGTCGGACGACGCGTGGTGTGGTCGACCCCGTCACGTGTGCTTTGCCGTAGCGAAGGTTAGGCGAGCGGCCCATCACGTCCCATCGGGGGAAGAGCATGCAGCGCATGTCGCAGCGCTTATATCGGCGTGCAACCGGGCTTCGTTGCGATGACACGCGTGTATACGCCTAGTTCGAATCCGTTAAGGCGACTATTTGAATGCGGGGTCGGCGGGCAGGGTGGAAGCGGGTGAGGCATTGAATCTTACGAATGTCTTTCATGGGGGCCGCGCACATGCATGACGGCGGCGGCGTGCGGCGCGATGCGCGGCCGCGCGCAAGCGGCACCCGGATGATACCGGTGCCGCGTGCGGCTTGCGCTCGCGCGTTCTGGCCCTCGTTGGGTCAAGCGGGCGCGAGATGCGCGAGGTACGCGCAGAACATGTCGGCCATCGCGGTCGAAAAAGCGTCGATTTCCGCCGGCGTGCGCGCGGTTTCGGAGAACACCTTGCCGCCCGACGTGAGCGTCGTGACGATCAGCTCGCAAGCGAGCGCATGCGTCGCGTCGGACACGTCGGGCAGCGCTTCGCGCATGAACGCGCTGAAGGCCCGGTTGCCCTCGGCCCTCGCTTCCTGCGCCTCGGGGGCGTCGCGATAGAGAGGCGCCGCGTCGTCGAGCGCGATGCGCATGCTCGCCTCGTCGCATTCCGACCGGATGAACGCGTGCACGGCCGCGCGCAGCCGCTCGGGGGGCGTCTTCCGCGGGTCTTGCAGGATCCCGCACAGCATCTCGTACGTCTGGCGCCATTCGTCGTGCTGCAGCCGGAACAGCACCGACGCCTTGTTCGGGAAGTACTGGTACAGCGAGCCGACGCTCACGCCGGCGCGCTCGGCGACGCGCGCCATCGTGAAACGCTGCGCGCCTTCGGTGGCCAAAACCTGAATAGCGGCCTGGAGGACGTCTTCGACGAGACGGGTCGAGCGCGCCTGCCGAGGCAGCTTGCGCGTGGCGATCGGGGCGTTGCGGCGGTCGGTCATGGGCGGTTTGCCAATGCGAATAGTAAAACCTGAATAGTTCGTCATATTCTAGTCGGGCGCATTGACGCACTCAACCTGACCCTGGAGATCCGCATGACCACCCTGATTCAAGACCCGCTAGCGTCGCTGCTCGCGCGCCTGTTCGACGAAGCCGAGGCGTCGTCTCCCGCGACGAGCCCGGCCTTCGCCGACGTGTCGCGCGACGAGCAAGCGCGGCTGATGCGCAGCAAGACGGATTACATCGATCTGTATGCGCGCCTGAAGGATTTTCCGCTTCCCGTGTCGCGCGAGACGGGCACGCTGCTGTACATGCTCGCGCGCAGCGGCGGCGCGCGGGCGATCGTAGAATTCGGCACGTCGTTCGGCATTTCGACGCTGCATCTCGCGGCCGCGTTGCGCGACAACGGCGGCGGGCGGCTGATCACGAGCGAGTTCGAGCCGTCGAAGGTCGTGCGCGCGCGGGCGAACCTGACTGCGGGCGGGCTTGCCGATCTCGTGGAGCTTCGCGAAGGCGATGCGCTGCGCACGCTGGCCGTCGATCTTCCGGATTCGGTCGATCTGTTGCTGCTCGACGGCGCGAAGGCGCTGTATCCGGAGATTCTGGCGCTGGTCGAACCGCACCTCAGGGCGGGGGCGTTCGTTGCGGCCGACAACGCGGAATACAGCCCCGACTACCTCGCTTACGTGCGCGCACCGGAAAACGGCTATCTGTCGGTGCCGTTCGGCGGCGACGTCGAGTTGTCGATGCGGATACGCTGAGCAGGCGGAACGAAGGTGCCGACGATTTCACGCTTCCACGCCTTAAAGGCAGGATAACTGATCAAATGGAGGCGTGATGAAGCGCGCCGGGATGGTACCCAGTGCGTGTGAAGCCGCCCACATCACTTCAGGAACACGTATCGCGCGAAGTACGGAAAGCGGCCGACCGCATGCTCGGTCGTGCACGTCGCGGCCGGCGGCGTGCCGCCCGCCGTGTCGAGCCGCTGCACGAAGCGCACGCCGGCGAGCGTGCCCGTGGCGGCTGGCGTTGCGGCAAGCAGCAGTTGCGGAATGCTGGCCGGGCGCGTGCTCGGCGCTTCCGCGAGTTTCTTGCCGGTAATGCGGCTGCCGTCGAGCGCTTCCCACGACGGCCCCGCGCCGTGCCGCACGACGAGCGTGCCGTTGGCATCGAACAGCAGCGCCTCCGGGTGCTGGAAGGCCCACGCGAGCCGGTGTTCGGCGTCGTATTCGCACGTGTAGACCTGCACGCCGCTCGCGGCGGTCGCCAGTACCGGCGTGGCCGGCGCTGGCGGCGTCAGGCCGGCAGCCTCGTCGGCCCGCGCAGGCGCGCTGAATGCCGCCAGGGAAAGACCGGCCGCAAGGGCCAGCAGCATGTTGCGTGTCGGGGAGCGGCGTGGCATGGCGGGGCGTCCTTTCAGGTCGGGTGACGGTCGTGCTCGTGCGGAGTCGATCCCGTCAACGTTAGACGCCGATTGCGCGGGCTGCAATTCGGAAATGACAATCGCGGCGATAGCGGCCGCGATTGTCGGGGGGCGGATGCGCGATCAGCGGATCGCGACCGGGTTGATGTTGACCTGTGTGGAGCCGACGTACAGCGGCTGGCCGAGCACGAACAGGAATTCCCACGCCTTGTCGCGCACCAGCGCGCGGCTGTCGATCAGCTCCAGGTTGTAGATGCCGCGCTTCGCGAGCATGTACTGGTTGATCGGGAACTCGTCCTGCGTGTGCGGATTCGGATAGACCTCCGACGCCCACGTGTCGCCGCCGAACGCGACGATTCCCTGGTCGGCCAGCCACTGCGCGGCTTCCATGCCGATGCCGGGCTCGACTTCGAGGAACCGCTTGTTGTCCTTGCCGATCAGCTCCAGCCAGCCGGTGTTGAACAGCACGACGTCGCCTTTGCGCAGCGTCAGCCCCTGCTTCTTCAGCACGGCCTGGATGTCGGCGACCGTGAACTCGGTGCCGCCCGGCACGATCGGCTTGCCGTAGTAGGCGGTCATGTCGAGCACGACGCCGCGCGTGACGATCGGCGGCACCTTCTCGACGCCGAGCTTCTTCACGCCGTCGACGGTCACGAAATCGGCCGCCTTGTTGCCGTTGTAGTACACGTTGTCGATGCCGATGTGACCGATGCCGTTGAGCTGCGTGCCGACGCCGGTCCACGCGTTGACGAGTTCGTCGTTGAACGTGAACTTGTTCGGGCCGAGGCTCTTGCCGGCCTGCTGGCCGACCTGCACGTTGTACAGGCGGAAGCTGCGGTGGCGGAATGCCGGCAGGTTCTTGTCCACCGGCACGGCCAGCGGATATGTCTTGCCGGCCTTCACGAGGCCGACGGCCTGCTTGATGACGTCGGGCGTCAGCAGGTTGGCCGCGCCGATTTCGTCGTTCGCGCCATAGACGGACGGATACCAGTCGGCCGCCGCTGCGGACGGGGCGGCGTGGGCCGCCTGTGCGGCCGCGAACGGCAGGATCGCGGCGAGCGCGAGCCGGGCGAGTGTTGCTTTCATGCTGGACTCCAGTGATCCGTTCAGGCCGCGGCTTGCGCGAGCGTCGGATAGTCGGTCAGGCCCTGGGCGCCGCCGCCGAACAGCGTGTTGCGGTCATGCGGCGTGAGCGTGGCGCCGGTGCGCAGGCGCTCGGGCAGGTCGGGATTCGCGACGAACGGGCGGCCGAAGGCGACGAGGTCGGCCCAGCCGGCGGCGATCGCTTCGCGCGCGCGCTCGGCGGTGTACGCGCCGGCATAGATCAGCACGCCCGGGTACGCGGCGCGCAGTTGCTGCTTGAAGGCGACCGGCATCAGCGGTGCGTCGTCCCAGTCGGCTTCCGCGATGTGCAGGTAGCCGACGCCGAGTTCGCCGAGCAGCTTCGCGGCGGCGAGATAGGTCGTTTCCGGATCGTCGTCGACGCAGCCGTTCAGCGTGGTCAGCGGCGCGAGGCGGATGCCGACGCGCGATGCGTCGCCGGTGCCGTCGATCAGCGCCTGCGTGACTTCGCGCAGGAAGCGCAGCCGGTTCTCCAGCGAGCCGCCGTATGCGTCGGTGCGCGTGTTTGCGTTCGAATCGATGAACTGGTTCACGAGGTAACCATTCGCGCCGTGCAGTTCGACGCCGTCGAAGCCGGCTTCGATCGCATGGCGTGCGGCGGCGCGGTATTGATCGACGATCTCGCGGATCTCGTCGACGGACAGTGCGCGCGGCTCGGACGCCTGCACGAAGCCCGGCGTGCTGCCGTCTTCACCGGCGACGAACACGTTCACGCCCTTCGCCTGGATCGGCGACGACGATACGGGCTGCGCGCCGCCGAGCAGGCTCGTGTGGCTCAACCGGCCGACGTGCCACAGCTGCGCGAAGATCCGGCCGTGCGCGGCATGCACGGCGTCCGTCACCTTGCGCCAGCCGGCGACCTGCGCCGGCGTGTGAATGCCGGGCGTCCATGCGTAGCCCTTGCCGAGCGGCGCGATGTAGGTGCCTTCGCTGACGATCAGGCCCGCACTCGCGCGCTGCGCGTAATACGCGGCCATCAGTTCGTTGGCTTCGTCGCCGGGCTGGCTGGCGCGCGAACGCGTCATCGGCGGCATCACGATGCGGTTCGGCAGCGTCAGCGCGCCGAGTCGCAACGGTTGAAAAAGCGGGTCCTGGGTCATGGTGGTGTCCTGTCGGTGCCGCGGCCGGCTGGCCGCGGACGGGTCGATTGAGGGGGCAGGGCTAGCGCAAGCCCGCTGTTCGCGGGAACAGGCCCTAGTCCCACTTCGGCGCGAGGCCGGCCGGGTCGACTTCGCGGCCATTGCGCTCGAGCGCGGCGATTTGCGCCATGTCTTCGTCGGTCAGGCGCAGCGTCTGTGCGAGCAGGTTGCTTGCAAGGTTTTCGCGCTTCGTCGACGACGGGATCACCGAGTAGCCGAGCTGCAGCGCCCAGGCGAGTGCGACTTGCGCGGGCGTCGCGTTGTGACGCTGCGCGATCGCGCCGATCACCGGGTCGCCGAGCACCTTGCCGTACGCGAGCGTCATGTACGACGTCACGTGGATGCCTTCGTGGTTCAGGAACTCGACGAGCTTGCGGTTCTGCAGGTACGGGCTCAGTTCGATCTGGTTCGTCGCGATCGCATCCTTGCCGACGGCCGCAATCGCTTCCTTCGTCAGTTCGATGTTGAAGTTCGAGATGCCGATCTGGCGCGTGAGGCCCTTCGCTTTCGCTTCGGCGAGTGCGGTCATGAATGCCTGGATCGACACGCCGTTGCCCGGGGCCGGCCAGTGGATCAGCGTCAGGTCGACGGTGTCGGTACGCAGCTTGCGCAGGCTTTCTTCGAGGCTCGCGACCAGCTTTTCCGGTGCGTAGTTGTCGACCCAGATCTTCGTGGTCAGGAACAGGTCTTCACGACGCACGCCCGATGCGGCGATCGCTTCGCCGACTTCGGCTTCGTTGCCGTAGATCTGCGCGGTGTCGATCGCGCGGTAGCCGGCTTCGAGGCCGTTGCGGACCGAGTCGATGACAACCTGGCCTTGCAGGCGGAAAGTACCGAGGCCGAATGCGGGGATCTTGCTCATCTTGTGCTCCTGGGAGGGGGAACGGTTGCGGTATGGGAGTCATTCTGGCGCTTGAGACTGATGAAATAAACGCCTTTAGAGGTCAATAATATTTGATTTAAAATCAAATATTGATCGTGCCGCGGGCCTGCCGAAGACCGTCGCCGGCCTTATGCGGCGCGCGTTTGCGCGTTCGTCTTCGGATGGAATGCGGGCAGCACGTCCGATGCGATCTCGGCCATCGTCTCGTCGAGCGGGCGGCGGTTGCGGCGCAAATGCAGGCCGATGTGCTGCACGCCCGCGTCGCGCATCGCCGCGAGTTCTTCCGTCAGCGCGAGGCGGCCCGCGCGGGCGCCGAAGCGGTGCCGCTGCAGCGGCTCGTGCGGATCTTCCGCGAGGTCGAGGTGGATGAAGCTCACGTACGGCTTGCCGCCGGCCACCGCGCGCCAGTTCGCGGCGCGCTGCGCCTGGTCGGCCGGCGTCCCCGGATACGCGAGGCAGCCGTCCATGTGTTCGCCGATCCACGCGGGCGTCTGCTGGGCGAGACCCGCGACGAGCAGCGGCACCGGCGAACGGGCGGCCGGCAGCACGTCGAGGCCGGGCGGCAGGTGTCCGCGCGCGCCGTCGCGCAGCAGCGCGATCTGGTCGCGGAAATTCGCGCCGCGCGATGCGAAGTCGCGGCCGAACAGCGGATATTCGACCGGCCGGTCGCCGCTCGCGACGCCGAGCATCAGGCGCCCGCCGCTCAGTTCCTGGATCGTCGCGGCCGATTTCAGCGTCAGCAGCGGCTCGCGCAGCGGCAGCACGACGGCGGCCGTACCGAGCAGGATGTCGTGCGTGATGCCGGCGAGGTAGCCGAGATACGAGAACGTTTCGAACACTTGCGCGGCGTCGCCGAACGACGGGTCGTACACGGGCACGTCGCGTACCCAGAGTGCGCGGAAGCCGAGCGTGTCGGCCAGTTGCGCAAGCTCCGCGTGGATCTCCAGGTCGGGCACGCCGGGGCGGCGGCCCTGATGCTGGCGCTTCGCGTCGCCGGCCGGCGACCAGTCGTTGTCGAGCGGCAGTTCGATGCCGACGCTGAAGCCGCCGTCGGCGAGTTTGTCGAGTGAAGTGGGCATGTCGGGCTCCGTTCAGACCGCGCGCAGGCTGCCTTCGAGGCGATGGAAATCGAGCGACGACGCGGTGAAGAACGTGCGCGACGTGCCGGCGGCGAAATCGTCGATGTGCACGACCGTCGCGCGGTCGGCTTCCTGCCACGAGATCGCGTAGGTCTCGCCGGCGATGCGCTGCCACGTGTATTCGACTTCACCCTGCGCGCCCGTGTACGGGCCTGCGGTGATCTCGTAGCGCATGTGGAGGCCGTCCTCGTCGTACGCGTTGAGTGCGGTGAGGCCGTCGTAACGGACTTCGAAAGTCTTGCCGGCGAACGGCGGACGTTGGGTCGATGCGTTCATGCGGATGAGCTCCTGCAAAAAAGTGACGTTCAATGAGCGAGTTCGACGGGTTCGGCCGTGCGTTCCGGCAGCCCGTGGCGGCGGTCGAGACGGCCGCCCAGTGCGGTGAGCGCGAACGCGCCCAGCGTGACGACGGCAGCGATCCAGGGCGTGTGGCCGAGGCCGACGTTCGCGACGATCAGGCCGCCGAGCGACGAGCCGCCGGCCACGCCGAGGTTGAAGGCGGCGATGTTGAAGCCCGAGGCGACGTCGGTGGCGTCCGGCGCGAAGTGGCGCGCCTGCTTGACGACGTACACCTGCAGCCCCGGCACGTTGCCGAACGCAACCGCGCCCCACGCGAGCATCGTCAGCACCGCGAGCCATTTCACGTGGATCGTGAAGGTCAGCGCGAGCAGCACGATCGCGAGCAGCAGGAAGATCCGCTTGAGCGCCTTCACCGGGCCGACGGCGTCCGCGAGCTTGCCGCCCCACACGTTGCCGAACGCGACCGACACGCCGTAGCCGACGAGCACGAGGCTGACCTGCGACGGCGTGAAGCCGGCGATCTGTTCGAGCAGCGGCGCCATGTACGTGAACGCGATCAGCGAACCGCCGTAGCCGACGGCCGTCATCGCGAACACGAGCAGCAGGCGCGGCTGGGCGAGTACGCGCAGCTGGCGGGCGAGCGGCGCCGGCGGCGTCTGCGGCAGCCCGCGCGGCACGAAGGCGACTGCGCCGAGGAACGCGACGAGGCCGAACAGCGCGACGATCAGGAACGTCGCGCGCCAGCCGAAGTGCTGGCCGATGAAGGTGCCGAGCGGAATGCCGGCGACGAACGCGACGGTCATCCCGCTGAACATCGTCGCGATCGCGCTGGCGGCCTTGTCCTTCGGCACGAGCGTCGTCGCGATGATCGAGCCGACCGAGAAGAACACGCCGTGCGCGAGGCCGGTGAGGACGCGCGCGACGATCAGCGATTCGTAGCCCGGCGCCTGCCAGGCGACGAGGTTGCCGACGGTGAAGAGCGCCATCAGCCCGGCGAGCAGCGTCTTGCGCGGCACGCGGCCGGTGAGCGCGGTGAGCAGCGGCGCACCGATGGCGACGCTCAGCGCATAGAGGCTGACGAGCAGGCCGGCCGACGGCAGGCTGACGCCGAGATCGGCGCCGATCGTCGGGATCAGCCCGACGATCACGAATTCGGTCGTGCCGATGGCAAAGGCGCTGATGGTCAGCGCAAGCAGGGCGAGTGGCATGATGGGATCCAGGTTCCAGTAAGGATGGATCGCAGTGTGCCGACTTTACTTTTGCGGAAAAACTGGTCTATAAACCAAATTGTTTTGATTTCAAGTCAACAATGAAGATCACGCTCGACGAACTCCAGGCCTTTGCCGCCGTGGTCGACACCGGTTCGATTACCGCTGCCGCCCAGCAGCTCGACCTCACCGTGTCGGCGACGAGCCGCACGCTCGCGCGGCTCGAGGAGAAGCTGAAGACCACGCTGCTGCGCCGGACCACGCGCCGGCTCGAACTGACCGAGGAGGGGCGTGCGTTCCTGCAGGATGCGCGCGCGATCATCGAATCGGTCGAGAACGCGGAAGAACAGATGCTCGCGCGGCGCGAGATGCCGTCGGGGCGCCTGCGCGTCGACGCCGCGACGCCGTTCATGCTGCACGTGATCGTGCCGCTCGTGCGCGGCTATCGCGAACGCTTTCCGAAGGTCGAGCTGGAACTGAACAGCAACGAGGGCATCATCGACCTGCTGGAGCGGCGCACCGACGTCGCGATCCGGATCGGCCGGTTGAAGGATTCGACGCTGCACAGCCGGCGTATCGGCAACAGCCGGCTGCGCATCCTCGCGAGCCCCGCGTATCTCGACGCGCACGGCCAGCCGCGCAAGGCCGAGGATCTCGACAAGCACACGCTGCTCGGCTTCACGCAGCCCGAATCGCTGAACGTGTGGCCGATCCTCGGCACCGACGGCGAAGCGTGCCGCATCGGGCCGGACGTCTGTTCGTCGAGCGGCGAGACGCTGCGGCAGCTCGCGCTGGAGGGCGCGGGCGTCGTCTGCCTGTCGGATTTCATGACCGCGCAGGATCGCGAAGCGGGCCGGCTCGTGCAGGTGCTCGCGCGCCAGACGCTCGAGGTCGAGCAGCCGATCCATGCGGTGTACTACCGCAATACCGCGATCTCGTCGCGGATCGCGTCGTTCGTCGACTACATGATCGAGGTGCTGGGCGGCAGCAGCAGCGATGCGCCGGCGCGGCGCAAGGCCGCGTGGCTGGAGCCGCTGTAGCAGCGGGCTCGCCGGGAAGACGGGGCGGGCGCCGCCCCGGGTGATCGGGCGTGCCGCGCGGGCGGCACGCCGTCGTGCAGCAGCCGTTACGCCTCTTCCGCCCAGGACATCCCGTCGCGCGCGAGCAGCGCCGACGATGCCGCGGGCCCGAACGTGCCGGCCGTGTACAGCCGCGGCCGGTCGCCGAGCTGCTTCCAGCCGTCGAGGATCGGCTCGACCCACGACCATGCGGCTTCGAGCTCGTCGCGGCGCATGAAGTGCGTGAGGCGGCCGCGGATCACGTCGATCAGCAGCCGTTCGTACGCTTCCGCGCGCCGCTCCGGAATCGCCTGCTGCAGGTCGAGGTTCAGGTTGACCGGCACCATGTTCATCCCGCTGCCCGGTTCCTTCGCGAGCATCTGCAGCTGGATCGACTCTTCCGGCTGGAGCTGGATCACGAGGCGGTTGCTGTAGTGGCGCGGGCCGGTCGGGATGATCGAGAACGGCATGTCCGCGAACTCGATCACGATTTCCGACTGCCGGCGCTGCAGCCGCTTGCCCGTGCGCAGGAAGAACGGCACGTTCGCCCAGCGCCAGTTGTTGATGTGCGCGCGCAGCGCGACGAAGGTTTCCGCGCGGCTGTCGGCCGGCACGTTGTCTTCCTCGAGATAGCCTTTCACCGGCTGGCCGTCGACCGCGCCGGCCGTGTACTGGCCGCGCACGGTGTCGCGCGCGACGTCGGACAGCGACATCGGGCGCAGCGAGCGCAGCACCTTCAGCTTCTCGTCGCGCACCGCGTCCGGGTCGAGCGACACGGGCGGCTCCATCGCGACGATGCACAGCAGCTGCAGCAGGTGGTTCTGCACCATGTCGCGCAGCGCGCCCGTATGGTCGTAGAAGCCCGCGCGGCTGCCGACGCCCACCGTTTCCGCCACCGTGATCTGCACGCTGCGGATGCTCGGCGCCTGCCACAGCGGCCCGAAGATCGGGTTGCCGAAGCGCAGGACCATCAGGTTCTGCACGGTTTCCTTGCCGAGGTAGTGGTCGATCCGATAGATCTGCGATTCCTCGAAGTGCTTGCCGACCGCATTGTTGATCGCCTTCGCGGACGCGAGATCGTGGCCCAGCGGCTTTTCGAGGACGACGCGCGAGCGCGCGTCGACGAGGTGCGCGGCCGACAGGTTGTCGCAGATCGTCGTAAACAGCTCCGGCGACGTCGACAGGTAGAACACGCGGATCGCATCGCCGCGCGCCGCTTCGGCGAGCCGCAGGTAGTCTTCCGGCGCATTCACGTCGATCAGCACGTACTTGAAGAGATCGAGGAAGCGGCTCCACGCATCGGCGTCGAACGCCTTCTCGTCGATGAACGGGCGCGACTGCTCTTCCATGAACGTGCGATAGCCGTCGATGCCCCAGTCGCGGCGGCCGACGGCGATGATGCGCGTCTCGGACGGAAGGTTGCAGTGCAGGTGCGCCATGTACAGCGCGGGCAACAGCTTGCGGGCGGCCAGGTCGCCGCCGCCGCCGAAAATGATCATGTCGACGGGCCGGTCGGCCGCGGTCTGGGTAGGCTGATTCGTCATGGGAGGTTCGCGGTTTGAAACGGTGAACGTGAAACGAACGTCGAGGGCATCGGGCCAGGTTGCGCCGCCGCCGGTACGGCAAAACCCTAATAGTGCACCGTTTTGATGGATTGCGTATGCGTTCGGCCAGATGTAACAGCGCTTGCCTTTCACATGATCGCCTGATTATGATTGAGCGCTCACTCATTAAAGGAATCGAACGTGGCCCGACCGCGCAGTCCCGACAAGCACGATGCCATCCTCGCCGCCGCCGCCCGCGCGCTCGCGGAGGACGGCGCGACTGCGACGACCGCACGCATCGCCCGGCTCGCCGGCGTGGCGGAAGGCACGGTGTTCACGTACTTCGAGACCAAGGATGCGTTGCTGAACGCGCTGTATCTCAGCCTGAAGGCCGACATGCGCGAAGCGATGATGGCCGGGTTTCCGGAACACGCGCCGGTCGAGCAGGCCGTGCGGCATGCGTGGAACGGCTATGTGTCGTGGGGCGCCGCGAATCCGGACGGGCGGCGCGCGCTGCAGCAGCTCGGCGTGAGCGGGCGTATCGACGATGCGCATCGCGCGGCCGGCGCCGAAGGCTTCAGCGGGATCAGCACGCTGCTGCGCGAGCAGGTCGCCGCGACGGGCGCGCTGGACCGCGACGACGCGCATGCGTTCTGCTCGGCATTGTTCATGTCGATCGCGGAAACGGCGATGGAGTCGATCGCGCGCGATCCGGCGCGGGCCGATGCGTACCGGGAAGCCGGGTTTCGCGCGTTGTGGGCCGTGTTGCACGCGGTGTGAGTCAAGGATTGCCGTCGTGGCGGCGCGTGCGGTTGCGCGCGTCGCGACAGTGGCCGGCAGCGGGTGTCAGGCAGGGCGATGCAGGTCATGAACGACCGAATCGTCGTCCATATTAATGAGTGAGTAATCATTCATTTTTGTGATTTCACCATGATCAAGGAGTGGAAAATGTCGAAAGTCTGGTTGGTAACGGGGGCCGCGCGCGGCCTGGGGCGAGCGATTTCGGAAGCGGTGCTGGCGGCAGGCGACCGGCTGGTGGCCGGTGCACGCGATCCCGCACGGCTGGCCGATCTGGCCGAGCGGTACGGCGACCGGCTGCTGCCGGTCGCGCTCGACGTCACCGACGAAGCGGCGGCCGCGCAGGCCGTCGCGGCGGCACATGCGGCGTTCGGCCGTATCGACGTGCTGGTGAACAACGCGGGATACGGCCACACGGCGCCGTTCGAGCAGATGGGCACCAGCGATTTTCGCGATCAGATCGAAACGAACCTGTTCGGCGTGATCAACCTCACGCGTGCGGTGCTGCCGACGCTGCGCGCGCAGCGCGCGGGACACATCTTCCAGGTGTCGTCGGTCGGCGGCCGCACGTCGACGGCCGGGCTGTCCGCGTATCAGGCCGCGAAGTGGGCGGTCGGCGGGTTCAGCGACGTGCTCGCGAAGGAAGTCGCGCCGTTCGGCGTGCGCGTGTGCACGCTCGAGCCGGGCGGGATGCGCACCGAATGGGCCGCGCAGGCGAAGCGCGGCGTCGACGACTTGCTGCCCGACTATCAGCCGTCGGTCGGGAAGATTCTCGACCTGCTCGGTGCGTATGGCGGCCACGAGATCGGCGATCCCGCGCGGATTGCGGCGCTGATCGTCGACTTGTCACGCCGCGACGACGTGCCGATGCGCTTGCTGCTCGGCGGCGATGCACTGTTCGTCTGCGAGCAGGCGGAACAGCAGCGCGCGGAAGAAGCGGCGCGGTGGCGCGATGCGACGCTGTCGACGCAGTTTCCGGATGCGAAGCTGCCGGGCGGGCTGGATGCGCTGAAGGACATCGGGTAAGCGTGGCAGCCCGGATCGCACGGAAGGCCGGCGCGGCGATGTGCGCCGGCCTTCCGTCCCGATGGCGTCACGGTTTCCGCTGCCGGGCGCTCAGCGGCCCAGCGCGTAAAACTCGGCGTTGGGCCGCATGTTCGTCACGTTCGCGATGCGGTTGGACATCCCGAAGAACGCCGAGATTGCCGTAATGTCCCAGATGTCTTCTTCGGCGAAGCCGTGCGACTTCAGCGTGTCGAAGTCCGTCTCGCCCACCTGGTGCGCGGCCTGCGAAACCTTCATCGCGAAGTCCAGCATCGCCTTCTGCCGCGCGGTGATGTCGGCCTTGCGGTAGTTGGCGGCGACCTGGTCGGCGATCAGCGGATCCTTCGCGCGAATGCGCAGGATCGCCCCGTGCGCGATCACGCAGTACTGGCACTGGTTCACGCTGCTGGTGGCCACGACGATCATTTCGCGCTCGGCCTTGCTGAGATTGCCCGGCTTGTCCATCAGCGCGTCGTGGTACGCCATGAAGGCGCGGAACTCGTCCGGGCGATGCGCGAGGGTGAGGAACACGTTCGGGATGAAGCCCGACTTTTCCTGGACGGCCGCGATGCGTTCGCGAATGTCGTCGGGCAGGTCTTCGAGGGCCGGCACCGGGAAGCGGCTGACGGGTGCGTTGTCCGAAACAGTCATGAGGTCTCCTGAGAAAGTGACATGGCCGCCGTGGCGGGCGTCACGCGTTGACGTCGACGACGATGCGGCCGCGCACCTTGCCGTCGATCAGTTCCGCTGCCAGCGGGATGGCATCGGCCAGGCCGACCTGACGGCCGATGGCGCCCAGCTTTTCGACATCGAGATCGGATGCGAGCCGGCGCCATGCGTCCAGGCGGTCGGCGCGCGGGCACATCACGCTGTCGATGCCGACGAGCGTGACGCCGCGCAGGATGAAAGGTGCGACGGTGGCGGGGAAGTCCATGCCGGCGGCGAGGCCGCAGGCCGTCACCACACCGCGATAGCGCGTGGTCGCGCACACGTTGGCGAGCACATGGCCGCCCGCGACGTCGACCGCGCCGGCCCAGCGTTCCTTGCCGAGCGGCTTGCCGGGCGCGCTGAATTGCGCGCGATCGAGGATCTCCGCCGCACCGAGCTGCCGCAGGTAGTCGGCATCGGCCGGGCGGCCCGTCACGGCGGCGACGCGATAGCCGAGCCGCGCGAGGATCGCGATGGCGACGCTGCCGACACCGCCAGCCGCGCCGGTCACGACGATCTCGCCGTCGTCCGGGCGCACGCCATGCCGTTCCAGCGCCATCACGCACAGCATCGCGGTGTAGCCGGCCGTGCCGATGGCCATCGCCTGCTGCGGCGAAAAGGCAGACGGCAGCGGCACCAGCCAGTCGCCGTCGACACGCGCCTTCTGCGCGAGGCCGCCCCAGTGCGTTTCGCCGACGCCCCAGCCGTTGAGCACGACGCGGTCGCCGGGGCGGTAGTCCGGGTGCGTGCTGTGTTCGACTTCGCCGACCAGATCGATGCCCGGCACCATCGGGAACTTGCGCACCACCGGGATCCTGCCGGTGATCGCGAGCCCGTCCTTGTAGTTCAGCGTCGAATAGCCGACACGGATCGTCACGTTGCCGGCAGGCAACTGCGCGTCGTCCAGCGTCTGCAGCCGCGCGTGCTGGCCGGTTTCGTCCTTGTCGATCACGATGCCCTGGAACATCCGTCCTCCTTTTTAGACCGATCGTCTAGTCAATGGTAAAAAAACTCAGCGGCGAGGCAATCCATTGAAGAAAAACTGCGCGAACAGCGCGAGCGGCATGTCGTTGCGTTCGAGCTTCGCGCGCAGCACCGCGCCTTCCCAGCCGATCCAGAAGAACGCGGCCAGCGCGGCAGGGTCGGCCGATTCGGCCAGTTCGCCTGCCTGCTGCGCGGCGGCCAGGCATTCGGCCAGGCGGCGCTGCCAGTCTTCGAACGTGGCGCGCAGACGCGCGCGGAAACTTTCGGGCAGCGTGCCCATTTCCTGCCCGAGATTGCCGATCAGGCAGCCGCGGCTGTACGCGTAGCGGGCCATGGCGTCGCGGGCATCGTCGACGAAGGCACGCACGCGCGCCAGCGGCGCGTGCCCGGCCTGGCTGAAATGGCGGTCCAGCTTGCGGGCGAAGAACTCCGCGTAGCGGTCGATCAGCGCCAGGCCGAACGCTTCCTTGCTGTCGAAGTAGTGATAGAAGGAGCCCTTGGGCACGCCGGCGCGCCCGAGGATCTCGTCGAGCCCGGTGGCCGAAAAGCCTTTTTCGGTGAGGATCTCCAGCCCGGTGCGCAACAGCACGTCACGCGTGGCGACGAGATCGTCGTGCTGCTTGGGCGGCCTGCCGCGGCGACGCGGCGGATCGGTTCGAGTGTCCATGCGCGAATAATAGACCGTTCGTCTCAAAAATCAATGGCCGACATGCCGATCGCGTTGGGCGAGGTCGGTCCGGCAACTGTTGCCCGTATTAACCCTGATTAAAAAATCTTATCGCGGTGAAAAATTCCGCATCTTATTGAACCGATATCGGCTCGATATAGTGGCTCGCTTTCCCGCACGCGCCTTCGGCGTGCGCAGACAAACGGCAGGAGCCCCTTGATGACCACCGATACCCGATTCACCGAAGTCGAGGATCTGATGCCCGCCGCCGGCGGGCTGCGCGAGATCCGTCACCACATCCACCACCATCCCGAGCTGGCGTACGAAGAGCACGACACGGCCGCGCTCGTCGCGGACAAGCTCGAGCAATGGGGCTGGCAGGTGACGCGCGGGGTCGGCAAGACGGGCGTCGTCGGCACGCTGCGCGTGGGCGACGGCACGCGCAGTATCGGCATTCGCGCCGACATGGATGCGCTGCCGATCGTCGAGGCGACCGGCCTGCCGTATGCGAGCGGCACGCACGGCAAGATGCACGCGTGCGGCCACGACGGCCATACGACGATGCTGCTCGGCGCCGCGCAGCATCTCGCGAAAACGCGCCACTTCTCGGGCACCGTGCACCTGTATTTCCAGCCGGCGGAAGAGCACGGCGTCGACAGCGGCGCGAAGAAGATGATCGACGACGGCCTGTTCGAACGCTTCCCGTGCGACGCCGTGTTCGGCATGCACAACCATCCGGGCGCGGCGCCCGGCGTGTTCCTCACGCGGCGCGGCCCGTTCATGTCGGCCGGCGACAAGGCGATCATCACGATCGAAGGCGTCGGCGGCCATGCGGCGCGGCCGCATTTGACGGTCGACCCGGTCGTCGTCGCGGCGAGCATCGTGATGGCGCTGCAGACGATCGTCGCGCGCAACGTCGATCCCTCGCAGCCGGCGGTCGTCACGGTCGGCTCGATGCACGCGGGCACCGCGAACAACGTGATTCCGAACGGCGCGCGCCTCGAGCTGAGCGTGCGTTCGTTCAGCCCGGACGTGCGCGCGCTGCTCAAGCGCCGCATTACCGAGCTGGCCGAAACGCAGGCCGCGAGCTACGGCGCGACCGCCAATGTCGAGTACATCGAAGGCTATCCGGTCGTCGTCAATACGGATGCCGAAACGGATTTCGCCGCGCAGGTCGCGCGCGAGCTCGTCGGCGATGCGCACGTGGTCGAGCAGACCGACCTGCTGATGGGCAGCGAGGATTTCGCATTCATGCTGCAGCAGCGGCCGGGCTCGTTCGTGCGGCTCGGCAACGGCGAAGGCGAGGACGGCTGCATGGTGCACAACCCGAAATACGACTTCAACGATCGCAACCTGCCGATCGGCGCGGCGTTCTGGACGCGCCTCGTGGAGCGTTACCTCGGGCAGTGATCGTGGCGGTGGCGCGCGGCCGGCGCTTCCGGCCGCAATGAGAGGAGACGACAACGATGCAGAAAGACCATCTCGCGCTGCACCCCGCGTCGACGGGGGCCGCCGCAACCAGCGCGCCGGGCGCGCCTGCCGTCACGCGGCGCGGTGCGATCGCCGCGGCCGTGATCGGCAACTGGCTGGAGTTCTTCGATTTCACCGTGTACGGGTTCTTCGCGGTGCTGATCGGCAAGCTGTTCTTCCCGTCGAGCGACGCGACCACGTCGCTGCTGCTGTCGGTCGCGACGTTCGCCGCCGGCTTCTTCACGCGGCCGCTCGGCAGCGTCGTGCTCGGCGTCTATGCGGACCGCAAGGGACGCAAGGCCGCGCTGAACCTGACGATCATGCTGATGGCGCTCGGCACGGGCCTGATCGCGATCGCGCCGACCTATGCGCAGGTCGGCGTGGCCGCGCCGTTGCTCGTCGTGTTCGCGCGGCTGCTGCAGGGCTTCTCGCAGGGCGGCGAATTCGGCGCGGCGACGACGACGCTGCTCGAACAGGGCGGCACGTCGCGCCGCGCGTTCCGTGCCAGCTGGCAGCTCGCGACGCAGGGCGGCGCCGCGCTGATGGGCTCGGGCTTCGCGGCGCTGCTGTCGAACACCATGACGAAGGATGCGCTCGAAAGCTGGGGCTGGCGGCTGCCGTTCCTCGTCGGCGTGCTGATCGCGCCGGTCGGTATGTACCTGCGCCGCCGGCTCGCGGACGACGCGCCCGGCGAAAGCCATCACGGGATCGAGCGCGGCGTGCTGCACGAGCTGTTCTCGAAGCACGCGCGCACGGTGTTGCTGCTGATGCTCACGGTGATGGGCGGCACGGTGTCGACCTACATCCTGACGTTCTACATGCCGACCTACGCGATCCATACGCTCGGGCTGCCGATGAAGCTGTCGATGTTCGTCGGCGTCGCGTCGGGCTGCGTGATGCTGGTCACGTGCCCGCTGTTCGGCTGGCTGTCGGACACGCTCGGCAGCCGGCGCCTGCCGATCTTCGTCGGCCGCGGCGTGCTGGTCCTGCTGCTGTTCCCGGCGTTCTGGCTGATGAACCATCATCCGACGCTGTCGGTGATCCTGCCGCTGACCGCACTGATGCTGCTGTTCTATTCGCTCGGCTCGGCGTCGGAAATGGCGCTGATGTGCGAATCGCTGCCGCGCCACGTGCGGGCGACCGGCATCTCGATCGCGTATGCGCTCGCGGTGACGATCTTCGGCGGCACCGCGCAGCTGATCGCGACCTGGCTCGTGAAGACGACCGGCAGCAAGCTCGCGCCGGCCGGCTACGTGGCCGCGTGCGTGGTGCTGTCGCTGATCGCGGTCGCGATGCTGCGCGAGACGGCCCAGGAGTCGCTGGACTGACGCGTGATGCGGGCGGCGGGGCGCGCTCGTGCGCTTACCGCCCGCGCACCATCCTCAGGTATGACGCGAGCATCGTCGCGAGTTCCTGCGCGGCGGGCGTCAGCGGCACGGCCGCGCGTTGCAGCAGGCAAATGTCCTGCGATTCGGCCTGCTCGCGCACGGGCACCTTCGCGAGCGCGCCGGCGTACGGCCCGTGCCGCGTGATCGCTTCGGTTTCGAGCGCGAGGGAATCGGTCTGCGTGACGATCTGCAGCGTCTCGAACATCCCTTCGACGGTGGCGAGAATCTTCGGCGGCGGCTGGCCATGCGCATCGAAGTACGCGAGCAGCCGGTTGACGACCGGGTCGGCGCTCAGGTTCGGCGAGCGGGTGGACACCCATGCGTAACCGGCCAGCTCCGCGAGCGATTGCGCGTGCATTGCCGGATGCCCGTTGCGGCAGACGACCACCGGTGCCGACGCACGCAGCGGCGTGACCGTGAGATCGGTCGTGTCGGTCTGCTTCGCGACCAGCGCGATCGCGAAATCAACCGCGCTTTCGCGCAGCCAGCCGACCATCATCCGCGACGTGCCGGTGCGCAGGTGCACGTCGACCTTGTCGAAGCGCGCGCGAAACGCGGTCAGCACGGGCGCGAACGCATCGATCAGCGGTTCGGCCACGAGGCCGAGCGTGACGGTGCCTTCGTACGCGCCGCTCAACTGACGGATTTCCCGCTCGACCTGCTCGCATTCGCCGAGGATCGAACCGGAGCGCGCGAGCAGCCGCTGGCCGACGGCCGTCGGCACGATCCCGCGATTGGTGCGCGTGAACAGCGTCGCGCCGAGCGTCGCCTCGAGGCTCTGCAGCTGCTGCGTGACGCCGCTTTGCGCGAGATCGAGCGCGCGTGCGGCGGCGCGCAGGCTGCCGTGCTCGACGACGGCCTGGAAGATGCGGAGCTGGGACAGCGTGAACGCCATGGATGAGCGCGAAGCCGGTGATCGGAAATACCGATCATGATAAGGCAGTCGATGGTTCCGGCGGCGGCGCGTGCCGCCTACGATCGCAGGCAGTCCGGCTCATGCCGTTTGCCCTGCTTCCTGCCCTCCGTCGACCATGAAACGTTGCCTCGTCCCGCTGGTTTCCCTGTGCCTTGGCCTGGCGGCCACGTCCGCGTCTGCGCTCGACGCGCACGTGGTGCGCCTCGGCATCGATCCGACCTATCCGCCGATGGATGCGAAGGCGCCCGACGGCAGCCTGAAGGGCTTCGACGTCGATCTCGGCAACGAGATCTGCCGCCGCGCGCAGTTGCGCTGCCAGTGGGTCGAGCTCGAGTTCTCCGGGATGATCCCTGCGCTGCAGGCGCGCAAGATCGACGCGATCCTGTCGTCGATGGCGATCACGGAGAAGCGCGAGAAGCAGATCCTGTTCTCGTCGAAGCTGTTTCGCTTCAAGTCGCGGCTCGTCGCGCGGCCCGAGAGCCGGCTCGGCAGCACGACCGCGTCGCTGGCCGGCAAGCGCGTCGGCGTGCAGTCGGGCACGCAGTTCGAATCGTGGGCGCTCGCGCACTGGGCGCCGGCCGGCGTCAGCGTGGTGCCGTACAAGAGCCAGGACGACGTGTTCGCCGATCTCGTGAACGGCCGGCTCGACGCGGCGCTGCTCGGCACGGTGGAAGCCGACTACGGGTTCCTGCGCCAGCCGCGCGGCAAGGGCTTCGCATTCGTCGGCGCGCCGCTCGACATGGGCGATCGCGGCGTCGGCATCGGCATGCGGCAGTCGGATACGGCGCTGAAGGCGTCGATCGACGGCGCGATCGCATCGATGCTGAAGGACGGCACGTATGGCCGGATCGCGAAGCAGTACTTCGATTTCAATCCGTACGGCGACTGAGCGTCGTGCAGGCCGATTTCCCCGATTCCTCCGATTCCTCCGATTCACCCGATTCACCCGATTCACCCGATTCACCCGTTTTCATCCGTTCGAGACCGTCGATGCAGATTCGCACCACACCGCTCCTGTCGCCGTCGATCGGCACGCAGCGCACGCTGACGAGCTTTCATTTCGGGCCGGCCGATGCCGGCCGCAAGATCTACCTGCAGGCCGCGCTGCACGCGGACGAGACGCCCGCGATGCTCGCGGCGTTCGTGCTGAAGCAGCGTCTCGCGCAGCTCGATGCCGAAGGCCGGCTCACGGCCGAGATCGTGCTCGTGCCGGTGTCGAACCCGGTCGGCCTCAATCATCATCTGCTCGGGCAGTTCATCGGCCGCTTCGACCTGGCGAGCGGCCGCAACTTCAATCGCGGCTTCCTGCCGCTCGCGGAGATCGCCGCGCGCTCGCGCGACCGGCTCGGCGACGACGGCGAGCGCAATCGCGCGATCGTGCGCGAATGCGTCGGCGCGGCGCTCGACGATATCGCGCCGCGCACCGAATTCGATGCGCTGCAGCTTGCGCTGCTGAAGCTGTCGCACGACGCCGACGTCGTGATCGACCTGCATTGCTCGCTCGAAGCGGTGATGCATGTGTACACGAGCGCTACCGCCTGGCCGGACATCGAGCCGCTCGCGCGTTATCTCGGCGCGGAAGTATCGCTGCTCGCCGAGGATTCGGGCGGGCACGCATTCGACGATGCGCATCACCTGCTGTGGTCGCGGTTGCGGCAGCATCTGCCGGAAGGCACGCCGATGGCGGCCGGCGCCGTGGCCGTGACGGTCGAGTGCCGCGGCCAGCGCGACGTGACGTATGAACATGCGCAGCGCGATGCCGGCGCGCTCGTCGACTATCTCGTCTGGCGCGGCGCGGTGCAAGGCGAACGCACGCCGCTGCCGCCGCTGGCCGCGCCGGCCACGCCGCTCGCGGGCAGCGAGCAGTTCTACGCGCCGGTGAGCGGGATTCTCGTGCACCGCGCGGCGATCGGCGCGACGATCCGCGCCGGCGATCCGCTGTTCGACATCGTCGATCCGCTGACGGATGCGATCACGACGATCTCGAGCGCGACCGACGGCGTGTTCTACATGCGCCGTGCGATCCGCTTCGTGACCGCCGGCGCACCGCTCGGCCGCGTGACGGGCACGGTGCCGGTGCGCACGGGGATGTTACTTGGGGCGTGAGCGGCGCGCGTGGAACCTGACCCGTACGAAACCGGCGAGAAATGTCGGGTTCCTCAAATAATCAATCGCCGCATGATGTCGGCTTGCGCCGGGTCGGCCGATTTCCCGCAGCCGGCGAGGCGGGCTGCATTGTCGGTGGGGACAATCATGATCTGCCGCGATTCCCCGCCGCCCGCTTGCCGGCCTTGCCGCGCGCCGTTGTCCTGCCGTTGCGCCCGCCCGCGTTCGAAAACATCTTCATGTCCCGCAGGATGCCGCGCAGCAGCGTATCGGCTGCCACCCCGAGCGTGCGGCCGGCCTTGACCAGCAGCCGCGCGTTGGCTGCCTCGAGCAGCGGATGGGCGACGGGAAGGGCGACGAGTTCTCCCGCCTCCAGTTCCTGATACGCGGCGAACGCGGCGAGCAGCGTGACGCCGCTGTTGCGCTTGACGAAGTGGCGCAGCACGGCGAGCGAGTTGGTGGTGAGCGTCGGGTGGAGCTGGATGTTCTCCGCGTAGGCGAGCATCTGCACTGCCTGTCCGAGACCGAACGCCGGCGGCATCAGCGCGAGTGGATATTCGGCGAGTTCGCGTACCGCGACTGGCCGGCCCCGCACGGCGAGCGGGTGCCCGGGATGCACGAGCGCCACCACGGGCTGCGGCGCGGTGGCGACGTACTCGATATCCGGATGCGCCGGGGGATTGTAGGCGAGGCCGATATGCGCGCGGCTCTCGGCGACTTCCTGGAGCAATTTGCTGACCGGCAGGAGATCGACGGTGACGTCGAGCTTCGGATAGCGCGCGCAGAAATCGGTGAGCACCTCGTCCATCAGGCAGTCGATATAGCCTTCGCTGGTGGCGATGCGGATCTGGCCGTGTTGCAGGCCGTGCAGCGCCTGCAGGCGGTCTTCGAACAGTTCCTGCTGGGAGCGGCAGCCGTGCCAGTACTCGAGCAGGTGCGCCGCGGCTTCGGTCGGCTGCACGCCGCGAGGCTGGCGCTCGAACAACGGGGCCCCGATTTCTTCCTCGAGCAAGCGGATCTGCCGCGTGATGACGGACGGTGACGTGTTGATGCTGTCGGCCGCGCCGCGGATGGAGCCGTGCGTCAGGACTTCATGGAAATAGCGCAGGCGGCGCTGGTTCAGTTCGCGCATGGTGTCGGTCCGTTGGCCGGTGAAGTGTTGCTCGTTGAGCAACGATAACTCGCTTAGGTTGCTCTTGCGCTGCTTTTTCGTCTCCTCGACGATTCGAACGGAGTCGAACATCGATGCGGGATTTGAAGCAATACGCCCTAAAGGAGAGCGCATGTCCGCCATTCCATCCCCTCAAGCCCCGGTCGCGCCCGACAGCCCGGCGCATCAGGCCCTGTACCGCAAACTGAACTGGCGCCTGCTGCCTTTTCTGCTGCTCTGCTACACGTTCGCCTATCTCGATCGCGTGAATATCGGGTTCGCCAAGCTTTCGATGCAGAGCGACCTGGGTATTTCCGATGCGGTGTACGGGCTGGGCGCGGGCATCTTCTTTCTCGGCTATGTGCTGTTCGAGATTCCGAGCAACCTGCTGCTGCCGCGGATCGGCGCACGCAAGACCATCAGCCGGATCATGGTGCTGTGGGGCCTGACGTCGGCCGGCATGATGTTCGTCCATGACGAGACCACGTTCTACGCGATGCGCTTCCTGCTCGGCGTGTTCGAGGCCGGCTTCGCGCCCGGGATGATCTTTTACCTGACCTACTGGTATGGCCAGCGCCGCATGGCCGGCGTGATGGCGGTCGTCATGCTCGCCGGCCCGATCGGCGGCGCCTTCGGTTCGCCGCTGTCGGCATGGCTGATGACCGGGCTGGCCGGTGCCCACGGCCTGGCAGGCTGGCAGTGGATGTTCGTCGTCGAAGGCCTGCCGTGCGTGCTGTTCGGCGTGCTCGCACTCAAGGTCCTGTCCGACCGGCCGGCCGACGCGAAGTGGCTGACCGACGACGAGAAGCGGATGCTCGCCGCCGAGCTGCACACCCCCGGCGCCGGTCATCGCTCGTTCGGACAGGTGTTGCGCGACCCGCGCGTGTACCTGCTGGCGTTCGCCTATTTCACGATCATCTGCGGGATCTACGCGGTGAGTTTCTGGCTGCCGTCGATCCTCAAGGCCGACGGCGTGACCGATACGATGCAGATCGGGCTGTACTCGATGATCCCGTACGTCTGCGCCGCGATCGCGATGGTCGTCATCGGCCGCCGGTCGGACCGCCGCGGCGAGCGCCGTTTCCACAGCGCGGTGCCGGCCCTGATCGGCGCGATCGCGCTGGCCGTGGCGACGACGGCCAACGGCAATCTCGTCATTTCACTGGTCGGCATGACGATCGCCACGTCGATGATCTGGGCCGCGTACACGGTGTTCTGGGCGATTCCGTCGCAATACCTGAAGGGCGACGCCGCCGCGGGCGGCATCGCGTTGATCAATACGATCGGCCTGATCGGCGGCTTCCTGAGCCCGACCATCATCGGTGCGATCCACTCGGCGACGGGCAGCATGGCAGCCGGCCTGCTGGTCATGGTCGCGCTGCTGGTCGCGGGCGCCGCGGTGCTCGTGGCGAACCGGCTTCCCGCGCCGCACGACGCATTGGCGACGGCGTGACGTCGCGCTCGCGCAAGCGTCCGCGACATCCATCGCGGTGCGGGACTGACGGCGCTTTGTGCCGGTGCATTGACTCATTACTTCCGGAGACACGTTTTTGAACACGCGCATTTTAATCGCCGGCTTTCAGCATGAAACCAATACGTTCGCGCCGTCGAAAGCCGCTTACGCAAACTTCGAGCGCGGCGAGGGCTTCCCGGCCATGGTGCGGGGCGACGACGTGCTCGCGCTGCGCGACGTCAACATTCCCGCGGGCGGATTCATCGTCGCGGCGGAACGGCGCGGCTGGACCCTGCTGCCGGTCATCTGGGCGGGCGCAAGCCCGTCGGCCCACGTGACCGAGGACGCGTTCGAGCGCATTGCCGGCGAAATCCTTGCGGCGGTTCGCAACGGAGGCTACGACGCCGTGTACCTCGACCTGCACGGCGCGATGGTCGCGGAGCATGCCGACGACGGCGAAGGCACGTTGCTGGAGCGCGTGCGCGCCGCGGTCGGCCCGGCCGTGCCGGTGGTCGCGTCGCTCGACCTGCATGCCAACGTCACCGCGAGGATGCTGCACGAGGCCGACGCGCTGGTCGCCTTCCGCACCTATCCGCATGTCGACATGGCCGAGACCGGCGAACGCGCGGCCGTGCTGCTCGAGCGCCTGCTCGTCTCGCGGGCGGCGGGCGGTCGCCCGCTGCATCGCGCGGCGCGCCGGCTGCCGTTCCTGATCCCGATCAACGGCATGTGCACGCTGCTCGAACCTTCGCGCGGCATGTATGCGCAGCTCGCGGCGCTGGAAACCGGGGCCGTGGCGTCGTTGTCGTTTGCGCCGGGTTTTCCGGCGGCCGATTTCCCGGAATGCGGCCCGGTCATCTGGGGTTACGGCGACGACGCCGTGTCGGCCGAGGCAGCCGTGCAGGCACTCTACGATAGGATGCTGGCGGACGAGGCCGCGTGGCAGGTGCCGTTCCTGTCGCCCGATGCCGCCGTGCTCGAAGCGATGCGGCTTGCCGAGGGGGCCGGCAAGCCGGTCGTCATCGCCGATACGCAGGACAACCCCGGCGCGGGCGGCGACTCGAACACGACGGGCATGCTGCGGGCGTTGCTGCGCAACGGCGCACGCGATGCGGCGATCGGCCTGATCTGGGATCCGGCGGCCGCGGCGGCGGCCCATCGCGCCGGGGTCGGTGCGTTCATCGAGGTGGCGCTCGGCGGTGTCTCCGGCGTGCCCGGCGACGAGCCGTACCACGCGCGTTTCGAGGTCGTGAACCTGTCCGACGGCATCTGCCGGTATGACGGCCCGATGATGAACGGCATGCGCGCGGATATCGGGCCGGTTGCCTGCCTGTGGATCGATGGCGTGCTGATCGTGGTGAGCAGCGGCAAGGCGCAGATGCTCGACCGCAATCTCTATCGCGTGGGCGGCGTCGAGCCGGAAGCGATGCGCATCCTCGTCAACAAAAGCTCCGTGCACTTTCGCGCCGATTTCCAGGGCATCGCCCACGCGGTGCTCGTTGCCGCGGCGCCGGGCCCGATGACAGCCGATCCGGCCGAGTTGCCATGGACCCGGCTGGCTCCGGGCATCCGGATGAAGCCGGCAGGAGCGGCATTCACCGGCAACGGTTGAAGCGCGGCACGCCGTCGACGCGTGGCCGGGCGGGCGCGATGTGCGCACCCGGCCACGTCGCTCAACCGCGCCGTGCAACCAGCTCCGATACCGTCTGCGCGGCCTGCTGCAGCGGCCCGAGAAACTCCTTCACCATCTGCTTCGCGGTATGCCGCTGCGCGTTGCCGCTGATGTTCATCGCCGCGATGATCTGCCCGCGCCGGTTGCGGATCGGCGCGGACAGCGACATCAGGCCCACTTCGAGTTCCTGGTCGACCACGGCCCAGCCCTGCTGGCGCACCTGCGCGATGGTCGCCTTCAGCTCGCCGAGATCCGTGATCGTGCGCGGCGTATGCGCGCGGATGCCGCTCTGCGCGAGCGTTTCGTCGAGCGCCGCGTCGTCGAGCGCGGACAGCAGCACGCGGCCCATCGACGTGCAGTACGCGGGCAGCCGGCTGCCGATCGACAGGTTGATCGTCATGATCTTGTGCGTCGGCACGCGCAGCACGTAGACGATCTCGGTGCGGTCGAGCACGGCCGCCGAGCAGCTTTCGTGGATCTGTGCCGACAACTGCTCCATCACCGGATCGGCGAGATTCCAGAACGGCATCGACGTGAGATACGCGAAGCCGAGCTCGAGGATCTTCGGCGTGAGCCGGAACAGCCGGCCGTCGGCTTCGACGTAGCCGAGCGTCTGCAGCGTGAGCAGGATCCGGCGCGCGCCCGCGCGCGTGAGCCCGGTGGCCGATGCGACCTCGGTGAGTGTCTGCTCGGGGCGTGCCGCGTCGAACGCGCGGATCACCGCGAGGCCGCGTGCGAACGACTGTACATAGGAGTCGCCGGGTTTCGTCTGAGTGTCTTCGGTTGTCATGAGCGCCTGGAATGTCGTGCAGCCGAGAAGATAGCGCATGGGGCCTGACACGCCAACCGCGCGGCGGACCGCGCGCTTGACAGGTCGTCCCTGCACTCCCTATGATGCGTTGAACGTTCGATACACGATCTTATGTTCGTATATAGAACATTTAAGCGCATCCCGGCGGGCAATGCAAGGGGCGCGCCCTGTTCATTTCCCAGCCTTCATGGGACCGGAGACACTGATGACCGAAGCTTTTCTGTGTGATGCGATCCGTACGCCGATCGGGCGTTACGGCGGCGCACTGTCCGGCGTGCGCGCCGACGATCTGGGCGCGGTGCCGCTCAAGGCGCTCGTCGAGCGCAACCGCGACGTCGACTGGACGGCGATCGACGACGTGATCTACGGCTGCGCGAACCAGGCCGGCGAGGACAACCGTAACGTCGCGCGCATGTCGGCGCTGCTCGCGGGCCTGCCGCAGGGCGTGCCGGGTTCGACGATCAACCGCCTGTGCGGTTCCGGGATGGATGCGGTCGGCGTGGCCGCGCGCGCGATCAAGTCGGGTGAAGCCGCGCTGATGGTTGCGGGCGGTGTCGAGAGCATGACGCGCGCGCCGTTCGTGATGGGCAAGGCCGCCAGCGCGTTCGCGCGTCAGGCCGACATTTACGATACGACGATCGGCTGGCGCTTCGTCAATCCGCTGATGAAACAGCTGCACGGCGTCGACTCGATGCCGGAGACGGCCGAGAACGTCGCGGTCGACTACAACATCAGCCGTGCGGATCAGGACCTGTTCGCACTGCGCAGCCAGCAAAAGGCCGCGCGGGCGCAGCAGGACGGCACGCTGGCCGATGAAATCGTGTCGGTCACGATTCCGCAGAAGAAGGGCGACCCGGTGGTCGTGTCGCGCGACGAACATCCGCGCGAGACGTCGCTCGAGACGCTCGCGAAGCTGAAGGGCGTCGTGCGCCCGGACGGCTCGGTGACGGCCGGCAACGCGTCGGGCGTCAACGACGGCGCCGCCGCGCTGCTGCTCGCGAACGAAGAAACCGCGAAGCGCTTCGGCCTGACGCCGCGTGCACGCGTGCTCGGGATCGCGACGGCTGGTGTGGCACCGCGCGTGATGGGCATCGGCCCGGCGCCGGCCACGCAGAAGCTGCTCGCGCGGCTCGGGATGACGATCGACCAGTTCGACGTGATCGAGCTGAACGAGGCATTCGCGTCGCAGGGCCTCGCGGTGCTGCGCATGCTGGGTGTCGCCGACGACGATCCGCGCGTGAATCCGAACGGCGGCGCGATCGCGCTCGGCCATCCGCTCGGCGCATCGGGCGCGCGTCTCGTGACGACCGCGATGTACCAGCTGCATCGCACGAACGGCCGCTTTGCGCTGTGCACGATGTGCATCGGCGTGGGTCAGGGCATCGCGATCGCGATCGAACGCGTCTGATCAGTGTGACGAGGTGAAGCGGCCGGACCTGTGCCGCTTGACTGCTGTTGCGCTTCGCAACGATGGGCGGCACGAGGATTCCCGTGCCGCCCATCGTCGTTAACCGGCTTCCGATAGCTGCCCGAGGCGCGCGTCGAGCGCGCCGATCTCGGTGTCCGCGAACACCTCGATGCCATGCTCGCGCAGCAACGCCGCCGTGACCCCGGTGCCCGCATGCCGCCGGTTCCCGAAACTCCCGTCGTAAATGAACGTGCTGCCGCACGACGGACTGCCGTCTGCGAGGATCGCGAAGCGGCAATCGTGCGCCTGCGCGATGGCCAGCGCGGTGTGCGCGCCGGAAACGAACGGCGCCGTCACGTCGGTGCCGTTCACGTCGACGATGCGTGCCCTGCCCGACAGAACCTGCGCTCCCGATTCGCCGCCGGCGATTTCGGCGGGCGGGCGCGGCACGCTGAAGCCGCCCGCCAGTTCCGGGCAGACGGGCACGAGACGCCCTTCACGCTGCCACCGTTCGAGCGCGTCGTGCGCGGCGGTCTTCGCCGAGCCGTTGTAACGGACCGGATGGCCGATCACGCACATGCTGACGAGAATCTTCGGCGTGGCTTGCGGTTGCGGGTCGTTCTTCAATGTCGTGCTCCGTGATGGCGGATGGCGGTTGAGGCAGAGCGGGAAATTCTACGCTTCACCCGCGTGCCGGGCGGTCAGGCCGCCGGTCCTTCCAGATGAATGTCCTCGGGCTCGAGCGCGTAAAGCTCGGGGTCGGGCGCCGGGCTGACCGTGAAGCCGAGCCGCAGGTAGAAGTCGATCGTGCGCTGCGACGGCGTGGCCGACACGTACAGGCGTTCGGCGCCCATCGCGCGCGCCTGCGCCCGGGCCGCGTGATAGAGCTGTTCGCCGAGCCCGCAGCCGCGCCAGTCGTGGCTCACGTGCAGGAACTTCAGTTGCAGCATGTCGCGTCGCGGGCCGAGCGGCCGGCTGTCGACGACGACCGCCGCGACGAGCCTCGCGCCGTCGAACCTGCCGAGAAACCAGCCGCCGCGATCATGGCAGTCGAGCAGGATCGGCGTGTAGTGGTCGGCTTCGCCGTCGGGCCAGCCGGCTACGTCGTAGAACTCCGGCACGCGGCGCAGCGTGCCGTCGCGCAGCACGTACAGGTGCTCGATGATCTCGCGCCGGTCGATGGTCCACACGAGCGGCACGTCGTCGCGCGCAAGGAGGCGGGCGGACAGCGCGTCGCGTTCGGCGGCTGTGCGGCGCATCATGCGGCCACCCGGTGCGCGGCGATCGCGTACATCAGCGGCAGGCGCGGCATGCCGTCGGGCGGCACCATCCGGTGGCCTTCGAGCTCGCGCATGCCGTCGAAACCCTTCCAGCCGTTCGCGTACGGATATTCGTTCAGGCGGTCGATCGCGAGCCCGGCCGACACGAGCGCATTCACCACGTCGCCGATGCCCCACATGAACTCGTAGCTCGGATGCGGGTTCGCGAAATCGACGACGCCCGGATGGTCGTGCTGCGTGCCGAGCCCCGTGCCGGAAGCCGCGACGTAATCGCCGACACCTGCGGGCTCCTCGGTCGCGTCGCCCTTGAAGTAGTCGTAGTGCGGCTGCCAGTGTTCGTCGAAATACAGCGCGAAAGGATGGAACTCGACCATCGCGAAGCGGCCGCCCGGCGCGAGCAGCGCGGCGATGCCGCGCGCCCATGCGGCCAGGTCCGACAGCCAGCAGATCGCGCCGTACGACGTGAACACGCGATCGAAGCGCTCGCCGCGCGCGGCGGCGTCGGGCATCCAGTCGAGCACGTCGGCGCGCTCGAACCGTGCGGGCAGCCCCGCATCGGCCGACAGTTGCCGCGCGAACGCGATCGCCTCGTCGGAGATGTCGACGCCGGTTGCGTCCGCGCCGTCGCGCACGAGGCTCAGCGTGTCCTGTCCCGCGTTGCATTGCAGATGCAGGAGCCTCAGGCCCGCGAGATCGCCGAGCAGTTCGCGCTCTTCCGGAAACAGCGTCGAGCCGCCGTTGCGGAAAAACGCGGCCTGATCGCCTTTGTGGCTGTTATGCGCGACCGTCGCCGTATTCCAGGACAGCCGATTCAGTTCGTGCAATGCCTTTTTCATTGAATTCGAATTACGGTGGAATGGGGCCGGATAGGCCAAATTGTCTCGCCGCGTGCAACGGATGCCGGCATTGTCAAGCGGTACGGGGCTTTGTGACAAGCGGATAAACGCGCGCGGAGATTATCGCCGGATTATTTGATCGAAATCATGGCAATGGCCCGATTGCATATTTTATGCGCGACAGGATTAAGGTTTTCCGACGAATTGCCGACAGTAAGGACGAGACCGTCGTAAAGCGATCAACCGTTTTTCGGCTACTGAGCGTGATATCAACGCGGCGCGGACAACAGATCCGCCTTTCGGAGCCTTGCATGCGCAATAACCAGCCCGTTACCCAACAGGAATTCGATTTTCCCGACGACGTCACGCTGATGTCGACGACCGATGCCGACAGCTATATCACCTACGCGAACACGACGTTCGCGCAGGTAAGCGGCTTCTCGAACGAGGAGCTGGTCGGCCAGCCGCACAATGCCGTGCGCCACCCCGACATGCCGCGCGAGGCGTTCGCCGACATGTGGGCGACACTCAAGCGCGGCGAGCCGTGGACCGCGCTCGTGAAGAACCGCCGCAAGAACGGCGATCACTACTGGGTGCGTGCGAACGCGATTCCGGTGATGCGCAACGGCGAGCCGCAGGGCTACATGTCGGTGCGCACGAAGGCGCCGAGCGACGAGACCGCGGCCGCCGACGCGCTGTATCGCGCGTTTCGCGAAGGCAAGGCCGGCCAGCGCCGGTTTCACAAGGGGCTCGTGATCCGCACCGGGCTGCTGCGCATCGCGTCGCTGCCGCAGACGATGTCGGTGCGCGCGCGCATTCATTCGGCGCTGTGCGTGCTGGCGCCGGCGGTCGTCGGCGCGGGCTGGGCATGCGGGCTGTCCGGCGGCGGGCTCGCGGTGTTTGCCGGCGTGACGGCCGGCGTGGCGGCCGCAGCGGGCTGGTGGCTCGACGCGCAGATCGTGCAACCACTGAAGCGGCTGCACGAGCAGGCGCTGAACGTCGCGACGGGTGAAAGCCGGCGCGGCGTGCGGATGAACCGCGTCGACGAGATCGGCATGACGCTGCGCACGATCAACCAGCTCGGGCTGATGTTCCGCTGGCTTGTCGACGACGTCAGCGAACAGGTGCACAACGTGCAGCGCGCGAGCAACGAGATCGCGCAGGGCAACAACGACCTGAGCGCACGCACCGAGCAGGCCGCATCGAGCGTGCAGGAGACGGCCGCCTCGATGGCCGAGATGACGGCGACCGTGTCGAGCAATGCGGAGACGGCGCTGCAGGCGAATCAGCTGTCGGTTTCCGCGAGCGACGCGGCCGAGCGCGGCGGGCAGGTGGTGAGCGAGGTCGTCACGACGATGAGCGACATCACCGACAGCTCGCGCAGAATCGCCGACATCATCGGCGTGATAGACGGCATTGCATTCCAGACCAACATTCTTGCGCTGAACGCGGCGGTCGAAGCCGCGCGTGCGGGCGAGCAGGGGCGCGGTTTCGCGGTGGTCGCGGGCGAGGTGCGCGCGCTCGCGCAGCGCAGTGCGAACGCGGCGAAGGAGATCAAGACGCTAATCGGCGCGAGCGTCGAGCGGGTCGAGTCGGGCGCGCGGCGCGTGGACGAGGCGGGCAGGACGATGGAGGATATCGTCACGCAGGTGAAGCGCGTGTCGGACCTGATCGCGGAGATCAGCTCGTCGACGGCCGAGCAGAGCACGGGTGTCGCGCAGGTGGATCAGGCGGTCGTGCACCTGGACAACATCACGCAGCAGAACGCGGCGCTCGTCGAGCAGAGCACGGCGGCGTCGGAGAGCCTGAAGCAGCAGGCGACGCGGCTGGTGGATGCGGTGAACGTGTTTCGGTGAGGGTCGGGGCGCGCACGCAATGTGCGCGCCCGATCAATGCATCATGGTTGACGCGTGCGATGCGCGTTCAGGTTTTTCGATTCAATTGGAATGCGCCAACGGATCGACGTTCCTGTTTCGGATTTTGTATTCACGCATTGAATTGAATAGCCGGAACGGAACGCGATAAATGGCGAAAAGACCGGAAAGCTGTCACTCGACTCAATTTATCTGTAGATCGACTGATGAGAAAGGCGGTGCGCCGCGGAATCAACGTATCCGATTTCAAATCATTCACGCTTGTCATCGGTCACCTTGGAGTCGGTGCTATTGCGAGCAACCGGGTAGGGTGAATGCGAATACACGGTGCCCGGATCGCGAGCGCTACACCACATCGAAGCGTCATTCGTGCCGCACGGCCAGTGGGAGTCAGTTGGATCGCGACGCGAACCTCGCTAGGCAATTGCGGTTCGCGGCGCGTCAGGTACGGCGACACCAACCGGCTGCGAACTCCCGAGCAGCATCAAAGCCGCTGTCAGTGGCGTTGAAGGGCGAATCACAAGAGCTTGGACAAACCTAAGAGCACGGTTGAGCAGGCTAGCGCCATCTTTTTTTTGTCCTGTTCCGACTTCGCAATGGACATCCGCTTGTTGAGACTTAGGACAGGTCCAATTTTTGGTCTGCGCTAAATTCGATTCGACAAAAAAGATTAAATGCTTCGGTGGCGCTTTATGCTAAATAGTTTTCGAATCGTATCGTTAAACAATTTTTTGAATAAGATTTTTATCATAAAAATATTGTGTCACATAAGTTGTCAAATACTGTTTCTCGTGACGCCATTTTTCATCTCAATATATAAATTTCAGCATCAAGCTGAATGGGTTTGATATTCTTAGTGCGATAAATTTCGAATGAAATTATTTTTATTGAGATTTCGGTTGGGATGAAATTGAATTCGGGCCGAGAATAATGAGATTGCCGTCGTGCAGATAGCAGCAATACTTCGTACCTTTGCATCCGCTCCGGTCGACTGGAGCACGCGACCGGTCGCTTTTCATTTCGGGAAAGAGCAACGCGCAGCCGGTCGTCTGAAGGCTGTCCGTCTCGCTGACGTCCGTGAACGGATGATGGCGGGCACTTGCGATTCCACGCGTGACGATCCGTCGTCCCGGTTGTTTCTCGAACGGCCAGTGTCGGTGTGCCTTACGAGCGACACGACCGGCGAACTGCCGGCTGGCTATGCCGGCCAGTTCGACACGCTGGCGGTGCAGCTCATCGATGAGCATGGTTGAGACCATGACCGACTCGTTTCTCGATCCTCGGCCGGTAGCGGCTACGCACGCCGATGGCACGGCCACGACAGCCGGCGCTCCCGACGCAACGGCATCGCGGTCCGCCCCGCCGCCTATCATCGTTGGCCGAACCCAAGGGCCGACGTTGTTCGACAAGGACAAGCGGCTCATCTGCGTCAAGCAACTGCCTTTGCCCGGCGTCGTCATCTTCGTCCACGGCGTCAACTCCGAGGGCGAATGGTTCAAGGCGTCCGAAGAGGGATTGTGCAAAGGCCTGAATCGTCGGCTGGGACGACTGGACGACCAGATGAAGTATCACGGTGTCGACGCCGGGCAGTTGACGCCTGCGAGGTACACCGAGAGCGTGACGCCGGAGGGGTTTCTCAATCCGAAGCTTTGGGCGGGAAACTATGTCAAATCTGATCCATCGTTTTCGCCCGTCATCCATTTTCGGTGGGGCTACAAGGCGACGCTGGATGAACTGAAGGAATACGGCGACAAGATCTTTCTCAACGAGAAGGATTATTGGGGAGGTGGCCCGTTTACCAATGGCTGTTCGAGCTTGCCCGATCTTTGGCACGGCGGCCTCGACGATCGAGCCATGGGCTGGATAACCGTGCAGGGCATCAACCCGACCAACCGGCCGCTGTATCGCGCGCCGCCGCGTGCGTATGGCGTGCTTGCCGCATTGCGGCTTGCCAAACTGATCGAGTCGATTCGAAAGATGCGCGCCGACGTGCCGATCACCGTCGTGTGCCACAGCCAGGGGAATATCGTCGGCCTCACGGGCGCGTTCTTCGGTGACGCGTTACCGGAAGTGGAAGATCCATGTGGGTGCGAGGGGCGATGCGTCGCGGATGCCTATGTGCTGGCCAACGCTCCTTATAGCCTGGCGAATAGTGAAGGCCCGCACAAATCCGACACGTTCATGGATACCTGGTCGCAACGTGCGACGAAGGATGCTGCGGGCAATCGTGGTCGACAGACCTACGCGGCGCGCACTCAAACGCTCCGCACTTTCTTGTCCCTGATCGGCAATCGCGCTGCCCATGAACCGTCGCCCGACACGGTCGATGCCGACATGGCGAATCACCGGGTATCGCCGACGAGCAACAAGTCGTATACCGCACTGGCCGACCGTGCGCGCCACGGCCTGAACGGATCGACGTACGGGCGCGTCACTGCATATTGCTGTCCGCACGATCAGGTGATCTCGGCGATCACCGTGCAGGGTATCGGTTGGCGCGGCATCGGCAAGCACGAACTGACGGATATCGGCGTACACGGCGTCCTGACGCAACGCGTGTTCGCTTCCGGTTTCGATGTCGGTGTGCAGGAGCGCTACCGCTATTGGGAAGACGACTGGCGGTACGGCAAGAAAGGCACGAAGAGGGGCTTCTGGTATCCGCCCTCGCCGCCGGCGAAGTTCAATCTGGTCGGTGCGCTCAAGGGGAATGAGTCGGTCTGGGGGATGGCGGCAACGCTGTTCTCGGCGCCGATCATGTTCGTCGCGACCGGGTTCAGTTCGGCAATGAACATGTTTCGCGTGAACGCCGATCCGCCGAAGGGTTGGGAGGTATTGGCGGACGCACCGGCGCTGGACGAGACGTTTCCGCCACAGGCGTTGAGGTTCGACAAGCCGATTCTGACCGAGGATGGCGAAGCAACCAGTACCTTCAACGAAGGCAACGATCCACTATCCGCATGGCGCGATGCGAGCAAGGCCGATGCGGACAAACAGGCCGACGATCCTTACGACCAATACAAGGCGAAGACCATGGACGGCGACGCTCACGGCACGGCCGAAAGTGAAGCCGGGCAGCGTTACGAGGACCGCGCCCTGCTGCGGATGGAGGCTCGCCGAACGTTGAACACGGAGTGGGTCGACAGCGATGGTCACGTCATCGGTGAGGACGGCAAAAGCGCTCTATCTGAAGGCTACAAGGAATGGCGCGACAAGCAGATCGTGGATTGGCTTGATCGCGGTACGACGAACAGCCCGACGAACCACTCGACGACGATGACCAACCCGGAGCATGCGGAAAAAGCGCTGGCGTATGACGTGGCGATTGGTCCGTGTTACCTGACGCCTGAACAAATGAAAGCGCTTCGAATTGAGGCAGACTGGCGAATGGGCAAAGGGATTTCCGACGGCAGTCTGGTAAATAAGTACTACGACTATTTTTCGCGCGGCGATATTGACCAACTTCCTATGCACCAGTGGATTCATATCGAAAACAGTGAAGGAAAGATGCCCACTTCAATCGTGGACGACCGCGAAGGCCAGTTCTATCTCAAGGTTGGGGGTTCGGGATGAGAGCAATCATCGCAACATGGCCGCGACGCATTGCCGTCACGGTCGTGGCATGGATAATCGCGACCCTGCTGATGGCCACTCTAATGGCATATGTAGAACAACCGGACCCGGCACACTTGAAAACAGGAGATTGGATGAAACGATTCGTAGTCGTGCCCGGCTTACTAGCGCTAATGGTGTTTTTACTCACCACGGCCATGACGCGTACCGCGCAAGCGGTGCCGCCGCCCGCTGCAGCGACTACCGCAGTCACTCACTCTGAAGTACCCGCAAGACCCTTCGTTGCACAGGTCGTCGGCCTGATTTGGCTAAATCCGTTGCAACGCAAAGACTATTCAACAGAGTGGCAAACGCTGTGGACGCAAGGGCTTGTTGCACCAAACAAAAACGACGACATGATGCGTACCGACCCGAAGTCGTTTACGACACTCCAATCAGTCGCTGGGATTGCCGACGGAAATGAAGGTACGGAGACATTCAAGGGTTTCTATCACAAATATATGTACGAATTCCCGCTTCTGTTACGTTCACGCTATGCGACAAACCCGAAGTATTTCTACACAGTGAGCCCTGATGATCGAAAAGACTGGCGGGAGCTGGCCGGTATTCGCGTAGAGCTTGCCATTCCTGAGCGGCTTGACGCGTCTGATTCTCAAAGCTACTTGCAAGACTCGATTCGAAAGACGTTTTCCATCGGTAATCCACATTTTCCGAAGGTATGGAGCCACAGCACACCCCCAGATGTGCAGATCACGCAAGGCGGCGCAAGCGCTGGCTTCACGTCGCTGAACAACGCGCTGGACTACCTGCAGGCGAACCCCGACAAGAGCGTATGGGTGATGAATTGGGACGCGCCGAGTTTCCCGCCCACCGATGCCCAGATCAACGAGAACCTCGTCGTGTTGTTCCTCGCTGGTCCGACCTTCAACACCGAGCGCGAACCACTCGCGTGGATCGGCAGGACTGCGACCGGCAACACCGATGCGTTTTCGCAAAAGACCGGTACAACACGAACGGTGCAAGCATGGAAGGCAACCATCGACCAGGCAGCACGCAACGCAGGGATCGCGACCCCAGATATCAAGTACGTCGTTCATGACGCCGGTGCCGGCAGCGATGTCGCATCGGCTCGTCTTGTCGGACTGTCGCAGACATTGACTGAAATCCTGCCCGAATACGACCACAAGAATCAGACGTTCAACACGGCAGCATTGCTCGGCGACATGGGAACCGGTAGCGCATTGACGGACGTCGTGCTGGCGATCGGCCGGATCAATCACTTCGGCGGTAACGCGTTGGTTGCTGGCACGACGGACCCGAAACATCCAGTCGCTGTCGTAGTGACGCCCCCGTCGAAACTCACACCGATCGATCCGGACAAGGACTGGTTTCGCGCGCGCGGCGAAAACAACGCTTACCTGCCGTGGTGGGGGCGTCGTCACGACACCAACTACGGGATGCAGGGCTATTCGTGGTGATGGCGGGGGACGTCGCACACAGGTTGCGCGCGGACCGCTCCTGAACGGGATCGAAGCGAAACGCTCGATTCAGCAGCTTGCCGCGGAACGAGCAATGAGGCGTGAACGAAATTCGCGAACGGTGTGACGTTCCGCCTGGGCGGCAGCGAATTCGCATATGGGGAACCGGAAGACTTCGAAAGTAGCACTGCGAGATGACGCGGGCACAACGGAGAGGGACGCCGGCCCGCGTCGGACCGCCCGGTTCCGGCCGGGCGGTCAGGGCCTGTCGCCGAAGCGGCAGGCCCTGAACCGTCAGACGGCCAGGCAGAGGTACTTGATCACGACGTAGTCGTCGATGCCGTAGTGCGAGCCTTCGCGGCCGAGGCCCGATTGCTTGACGCCGCCGAACGGCGCGACTTCGTTCGAGATCAGCCCCGTGTTCACGCCGACCATCCCGTATTCGAGCGCTTCCGCCACCTTCCACACGCGGCCGATGTCGCGGCTGAAGAAGTAGGCGGCCAGGCCGAACTCGGTGTCGTTCGCGAGACCGATCACTTCTTCGTCGCTGCCGAACTTGAACAGCGGCGCGAGCGGCCCGAACGTCTCTTCCTTCGCGACCTTCATCGCCGGCGTGACGCCCGTCAGC
This sequence comes from Burkholderia arboris, assembly GCF_902499125.1. Classification (GTDB taxonomy): domain Bacteria; phylum Pseudomonadota; class Gammaproteobacteria; order Burkholderiales; family Burkholderiaceae; genus Burkholderia; species Burkholderia arboris. The sequence continues at coordinate 85,018 of NZ_CABVPX010000024.1, read as the reverse complement.
ACGGTCGGCTCGAAGAAGCCGTGGCCGAGCGCGTGGCGCTTGCCGCCCGTCACGACGGTCGCACCCTTCGCGAGTGCATCCTCGATGTGCGCCTCGACCTTCAGCACGGCCGCTTCGTTGATCAGCGGTCCTTGCGTGACGCCCGGCTCCGTGCCGCGGCCGACCTTCAGCTGGCCGACGGCTGCCGCGAGCTTCTGCGCGAACTGGTCGTACACGGCTTCATGCACGTAGAAGCGGTTCGTGCACACGCAGGTCTGGCCGCTGTTGCGGTACTTCGACGCGATCGCGCCCTGCACGGCCGCATCGAGGTCGGCGTCGTCGAACACGATGAACGGCGCGTTGCCGCCGAGCTCCAGCGACACCTTCTTGACCGTCGCCGCGCATTGCGCCATCAGCAGGCGGCCGACCGGCGTCGAGCCGGTGAACGACAGCTTGCGCACGATCGGGTTCGACGTCAGTTCGCCGCCGATCGCCTTCGGGTCGCCCGTGACGACGCTGAACACGCCGGCCGGCACGCCCGCGCGCTCGGCCAGCACGGCCATCGCGAGTGCGGAGAACGGCGTCGCTTCCGCCGGCTTCACGACGATCGGGCAGCCTGCCGCGAGTGCCGGGCCGACCTTGCGCGTGATCATCGCCGCCGGGAAATTCCACGGCGTGATTGCCGCGCACACGCCGATCGCTTCCTTCGTCACGACGATGCGCTTGTCGCTCGCCGGCGTCGGGATCGTGTCGCCGTACACGCGCTTGCCTTCTTCCGCGAACCACTCGAGGAACGATGCGGCGTAGCCGATCTCGCCCTTCGCTTCGGCCAGCGACTTGCCTTGCTCGGTCGTCAGGATCAGCGCGAGGTCGTCGGCGTTTTCCATCATCAGGTCGTGCCACTTGCGCAGGATGACCGCGCGTTCCTTCGCGGTCTTCTTGCGCCACGCCGGCCATGCGGCGTTCGCGGCGTCGATCGCGTGACGCGTCTCGGCCGTGCCCATTGCCGGCACGGTGCCGAGCAGGCCGCCCGTCGCCGGGTTGCGGACTTCGAACGTCTCGCCGTTCGTTGCGCCTTGCCATTCGCCATTGACGTACGCCTGCTGGCGGAACAGCGACGGATCTTTCAGTGCCAGGGTTTCCTGAACGGTGCTCATATGCATCGCCTGCTTTGAAAAGGACGGATAAGGACGGAAGAAAACGGCCGCTGCCGTCTTCACGACGGCGGCGGCGCATTCAGTTGACGTGGACGGGAACTCAGGCCGGCACGCCGACCGTTTCCTTCAGCACTTCCTCGAGGACCACGAGCGCTTCGTCGAACACGGCCTGCGTGATCGTCAGCGGGAACAGGAAGCGCACGACGTTCGAGTACACGCCGCACACGAGCAGCAGCAGGCCGCGCTCGAGCGCACGCGTCTGCACACGCTTCGTGAACTCGGCATCCGGCTCGCCCGAACCCGGCTTCAGAAACTCGACCGCGATCATCGCGCCCGGGCCGCGCACGTCGGCGATCTGCGGCACGTCGGCCTGCAGCGAATTCAGCTTCGCCTTCAGCACGTCGCCGAGTTGCGTCGCGCGGTCGCACAGCTTCTCTTCGTCGATGATCTCGAGCACCGCATGTGCCGATGCGACGGCCAGCGGGTTGCCCGCGTACGTGCCGCCGAGGCCGCCGGGCGCTGCCGCGTCCATCACGTCCGCACGGCCGACGACGCCCGACAGCGGCATGCCGCCTGCCAGGCTCTTCGCCATCGTGATCAGGTCGGCCAGCACGTCGTAGTGCTGCATCGCGAACAGCTTGCCGGTACGCGCGAAGCCCGTCTGGACTTCGTCGGCGATCAGCAGGATGCCGTGTTCGTTACAGATCTTGCGCAGGGCGCGCACGAATTCGGCCGGCGCCGGGTTGAAGCCGCCTTCGCCCTGGACCGGTTCGAAGATGATCGCGGCAACGCGCTTCGGATCGATGTCGGCCTTGAACAGCATCTCGATCGCCTTGATCGAGTCGGCCGTCGTCACGCCGTGCACCGCGTTCGGGTACGGGGCGTGGAACACGTCGCCCGGGAACGGGCCGAAGTTCAGCTTGTACGGGGCGACCTTGCCGGTCAGCGCCATGCCCATCATCGTGCGGCCGTGGAAGCCGCCCGAGAACGCGATGACGCCCGGGCGGCCGGTCGCTGCACGCGCGATCTTGATCGCGTTCTCGACGGCTTCGGCGCCGGTCGTGAAGAACGCGGTCTTCTTCGGGAAGTCGCCCGGCGCGCGGTCGTTGATCTTCTCGGCCAGTTCGACGTACGACGCGTACGGGACGATCTGGTAAGCGGTGTGCGTGAAGTTGTTCAGTTGATCCGCGATCGCCTTGACGATCTTCGGGTGGCGGTGGCCCGTGTTCAGCACCGCGATGCCGGCGGCGAAATCGATGAAGCGGCGGCCTTCGACATCCCACAGTTCCGCGTTCTCGGCGCGGGCTGCGTAGAAATCGCACATCACGCCGACGCCGCGCGGGGTGGCGGCGTTCTTGCGGGCCTGCAGGTCGGCATTCTTCACGGTCATCTCCTTGATGTTCTTTCCGGTGAGTAGAAAATCGGGCGCCTTGGCAGCCCATGCAGGGGACTATAATCACATTTGGCTCTGACAATCAGAGCCATTTCAATAAATATTCAGGAGCCAATCATGCGCGCGAGCGTGTTGTCGGACTGGCTGGCGCAGCGCCTCGTGCGCGGCGGCGAGCAGCCGATCTACCGGCAGCTTCACCGGCTGCTGCAACAGGCGATCCTGTCGCGCGAACTGCCGGCCGGCACGCGCGTGCCGTCGTCGCGGCTGCTGGCCGCCGAGCTCGGAATCGCGCGCAACACGGTCACGCAGGTTTACGAACAGCTTGCGCTCGAAGGCTATGTGAACTCGGCGACCGGCCGCGGCACGTTCGTCGCCGACAGCGCGCCGGACGAGATCGTCGGCGCAACGCCCGACGCGGCGGCCGGCCCGGCCGTCGTGGTGCCGTCCACGCGGCGGCTGTCGGCGCGGGGTTCGCGGCTGGTCGACGGCGCCGGCGTATCGAAGCGCCAGGGCGGCGCGTTCATGCCGGGCGTGCCCGATGTGTCGCGATTTCCGGCACGCGTATGGACGCGGCTGCACAACAAGTACTGGCGGCGCCTGCGCCCCGACCTGCTGACCTACGCGCCGGGCGGCGGGCTCGCGCTGCTGCGCGAGACGCTGGCCGACTACCTGCGCACGTCGCGCTCGGTGCGCTGCACGCCCGAGCAGATCGTGATCACCACCGGCATCCACCAGTCGATCGACCTCGCGGTGCGGCTGCTGACCGATCCGGGCGACGCGATCTGGACCGAGGACCCGTGCTACTGGGGCGTGCGCAGCGTGCTGAACGTGTCGGGGCTGACCACGCGGCCGATTCCGGTCGACGACGAAGGCATTGCGCCGTCGGCCGCCGATCTCGCCGAACCGCCGAAGCTGATGCTCGTCACGCCGTCGCACCAGTATCCGCTCGGGATGGTGATGAGCCTCGCGCGGCGCCGGATGCTGCTCGAATACGCGCGCCAGCACGGCTGCTGGATCATCGAGGACGATTACGACAGCGAATTCCGCTACGGCAGCCGGCCGCTTGCGTCGCTGCAGGGCCTTGATACGGCCGGGCAGGTGATCTATGTCGGCAGTTTCGGCAAGACGCTGTTCCCGGGGCTGCGGGTCGGCTATCTCGTCGCGCCGGAGCCGCTCGCGGAAAGCTTCGCGACCGCGAGCGCCGAGCTGTATCGCGAAGGGCAGTTGCTGCAGCAGGCCGTGCTCGCCGAATTCATCGCGGAGGGGCACTTCGTGTCGCATATCCGCAAGATGCGCACGCTGTACGGGCAGCGCCGCGAGGTGCTGCTCGACGCGGTCGCGCACCGCTACGGCGACACGCTGCAGGCGCTCGGCAGCGATGCGGGGCTGCATCTCGTCACGCAGCTGCCGGAGGGCGTCGACGATCGCGCGGTTGCGCAGGCCGCGCTCGAACGCAACATCGTCGTGCGGCCGCTGTCCGGTTACTACGCGGATCGCGCGCGCGCGGCGTCGGGGTTGCTGCTCGGCTATGCGTGCGTGCCGGAGGACGAGATCGCGACCGCGTTTGCGACGCTCGCCGAGGCGATCGACGAGCGGGCGTTCGGCAAGGTGATCGAGGTGGCCTGAGCGGCACATGCCGCTGCCGTATCGCGCGGGTATGGCCGTCGTTGTACCCGGGCCGGGCCATGCGCTCCGCATCGCGGAGAGCATGTACGTGACGTAGCGCCGCCGAACCTCAATACCCGATCCACACCGCGAACGTCAGCGCGACGCACGACAGCGCGAGCAGGATCGCGAACAGCGGCAGCACGAAGCGGATCCACGCGCCGAAATCGACGCGCGCGGTCGCGAGATAGGCGAGCAGCATGCCGGACGTCGGCGTGACGAGATTCGTCAGCCCGCCGCCGAGCACGAACGCGAGCACCGACGTCTGGCCGCTCACACCGGACAGCTGCGCGATCGGCCCGATGATCGGCATGCTCACCGCGGCCTTGCCCGACACCGATGGAATGAACACGTCGAGCACCATCTGCACGCCCATCAGCCCGTTCGCGACCCACACCGGCGACTGCCCGTCCGCGAGCCGCGTGAAGAAATTGATCAGCGTGTCGAGCACGAGGCTGTTCTGCAGCAGCAGTTCGACCGACGCGGCGAGCCCCATCAGCAGCGCCGCGAGCATCATGTTCTTCATCCCGTCGACGAATGCATCGGCCGCGCTGCGCGAATCGAGCCGGCCGATCGCGGCCGTCGCGATGCTCACGGCCGCGTAGAACGCCGCGAGTTCGACGTTGCCCCATTTCAGTTCGCGCGTGCCGTAGATCAGCATCGCGACGGCCGCGGCGAACACGACGAGCGTCGCCTTGTGGCGCAGCGACAGCTTCGCGGCCGCGTGCGCGCTGTGACCGGCGGCCGTTTGCCCGGCGCGATAGCCGGTGTTGCGCACATGGCGCAGCAGGTACAGGATGCCGATCGTCAGGAATACGACGAATACGGCCGCGCGCAGCGCGACGCCGCTGAACAGCGGCACGCCGACGAGCGGTTGCGCGACGGCGAGCGCGAGCGGGTTCGTGACCGACGCGATGTAGCCGATCTTCGCGGCGAGCGCGACGAGCGCGACCGCGTACAGGTCGGAGAGCCCCAGGCGCCGCGCGATCACGACGACCATCGGAATGATCACGAGGTACTCGGAGATGAAGCCGAGCAGCGTGCTGCCGAGCCCGATCAGGATCATCAGCATCGGCGTCAGTAGGTACGCGTTGTTGCCGGTCAACTGCAGCAGCCGGTCGATGCCCGCATCGACGACGCCCGTGCGGCGCATCACGCCGAACATCCCGCCGACGAACATCACCATCACGATCAGCGGCGCGTTCTTCAGCAGCCCCTGAGGCACCACGACGAACGCGGATACGAGGCTCGCCGGCATGGCCTGTGCGGGCGTGCTGTGGCTGACGGCCGGCGCGACGAGCGTCGACAGGTCGGTCGTCTTCGGCACCACGTGATAGGTGCCCGGCACGACGAGCCGGCCGTTGCGCTCGAAGTGACCGGAGTCGACGATCCACGTGAGCGCGATCGCGGCGGCCAGTACCCACAGCATCATCACGACCGGGTGCAGCATCTTGCCGTGCGGATGCGGTGCGTGGCCGGCGGGGGCGGCCGGATCGTCGGCCGCGCGCGCGGCGGGGTCGGCGCCGTGCGCGCCGGCCGGGTTCGGGGAAGAGGCGGACATCGGATCCTCGTCGAAGAAGGAGCGGGCCGTCAGGCCGGTTGCAGCGCGGCGCGCGCCGGGACGTAGCCGAGTTCGGCGGAAATGGCGTGGCTGCACGCCTGCAGGCGTTCGAGATAGTCGGGGATGTCGGCGTGGCTCACGCGCACCTCGGGGCCCGTCACGCTGACGGATGCAACCGTCGCGCCCGTCAGGTCGCGCACCGGCACCGCGATCCCGACCGCGCCGGGCGTCACCTCGCCGCTGCTGACCGCGTAGCCCTTGCGCGCGACTGCGTCGAGTTCGCCGGCCAGCTTCGCCGGATCGTCGGCCTGCCCGTTCCGGCGCAGTTGCGCGAGATATTCGTCGCGCACGGCTTCCGGCGCGAACGCGAGCAACACCTTGCCCGACGCGCCGAAATTGACCGGCCGGCGGTTGCCGACCGCGCCGACGGTGCGCACCGCGTGCGTCGTTTCGCAGCGCGCGACGCATACCGATTCGAGCCCTTCGCGCACGCGCAGCACGATCGTTTCGTTGATCGCCTGGTTGAGCGCGAGCATGTGCCGGTGCGCGGCGCGCACGAGCGCGTTCTGCTGCGACGCGGCCACGCCGATCACGAACGCCTGCGGGCCGAGCGCATAGGTGGACGTGCGCGCGTCCTGCACGACGAAACGGTGCAGTTCGAGCGTGCACAGCATCCGGTACGTGCGCGATTTGTTGATGCCGAGCTGCGACGCCAGTTCGGTCACGCCGAGGTTCGGATGCTCGGCCACGTAGGTCAGCAGCTTCAGCGCGCTGTCGACGGCGTCGACGATGTAGGTCGTCATGCGGCGTCTCCCGGCGAGGCGATGCGTGCGCGCACGTAACCGGCGAGCGCGTCGAGGTATCCATCGACCGAGCGTTTCAGCGCGGCGAAGCCATCGTTTTTGGCGAACGCGGCTTCGTCCATGTACAGCGCACGGTTGAATTCGATCTGGATGCTGTGGCGCTGCTGCGCCGGGTCGGCAAGCGCGGTCAGCAGGTCGCCGCCCTGGTACGGGTCGTTGATCTGCACGCGGTAGCCGGCGCTGGCGAACCATTGCGCGGTCCACGCGGTGAACGCCGGGTCGGCGGTCGTGCCGCGCCGGTCGCTGACGACGACGTCCGGCCGCAGCGCACCCGCGTCGACGTTCATCGCGTTGCCGCGCGACTTCATCGAGTGGCAGTCGATGTGCCACAGCGCGCGGTGCGCGGCATGCAGCGGCGCGGCGATGCCGGCGAGCGCGCGGCGGTAAGGCAGGTAGTACGCGTCGATCCGGTGGCGCACTTCAGCGAGCGACAGCTTGCGGTCGTACAGCGGCACGCCGGGCAGCGCGTCGCGCCGGATCAACCCCATTCCGCGCTGCGTGTACGGCTGCGGCGCAAGCGGCGCGGGCCACGGCTCGGCGAGCAGCGTTTCGTCGATATCGGTTTCCGCACGGTTCGGATCGATGTAGGCGCGCGGGAACGTCGCGCCGAGCAGCGTGCCGCCGCGTGCGGGGGTGCCGGCCCACAGTTCGTCGATATACGCGTCCCACGTCGTGCGGATCGCGTCGTCGGGCGCGACGGTCGAGAAGTCGGGCGGATACGCGATGCCGCTGTGCGGCGAATCGACGACGATCGGCAGCGCGGGCGCCGTCGGTTGCGCGACGAAATACGCGGGCGGTGTGCCGGCGGCCGCGTTGTTGCAATTAAACGTCACCATGGGGATCAGGTTCTTTACCTAGTTTCTCGAAGTGTCTCGTTCGTTTGTTTTAATGATTAAAACAGCGTATCAATATTTCACAACGGCAGAAAATTGCGGTCAAGGGCTTTTTTCAAAGCCGGATCTGCATGCTCTGATCGGCCTGTAATGCCCGCCGTTATTGGATTTGTTTCATTCTTCGAAACGCCTTGAGAATCGGAGGATGTGACCTTCGCGTTCTATTTTTGGCATGACTTGACGCTGTAAATCGTCGAAATCAACAATTAATAAGACGATGTTTTATTCAATAAAACAAGTCATGGGCGATTTAAATCGCTCCCCATATTTAGTCGACAAAAAGGGGTCGGAGATGAAGCGGAAGGAAATGGCGGTCGCGCTGGCAGGCATCGCAATCGCGGCAGGCGCGACGCATGCGCACGCGCAATCGAGCGTGACGCTGTATGGCGTCGTCGATTCGGGGATCACCTACACGAACAACCAGAACGGTCATGCCGCGTGGCAGGCGACCGGCGGCAACGAGCAGGGCACGCGCTGGGGGCTGCTCGGCAAGGAGGATCTCGGCGGCGGCACGCGCGCGGTGTTCCGGCTCGAGAACGGCTTCAACATCGAGACCGGCACCGCGAGCCAGGGCGGCCGGCTGTTCGGGCGGCGCGCGTACGTGGGGCTGGACAACGACCGCTGGGGCACGCTGACGATGGGCCGCCAGTACAACGCGGCTCAGGAAGTGCTGGAGCCGCTGCAGATCGGTGCGACCACCGCGCTCACGCAGTACGCGCTGCATCCGTTCGACACCGACGACCTGAACAACACGTTCCGCACCAACAACGCGGTGCAGTACCAGACGCCCACGTGGTACGGGCTGCGCGCGGTCGGCCTGTACGGCTTCTCGAATTCGACGTCGTTCGCCGAAAACCGCGTGTGGAGCCTCGGCGCGAGCTACGAGAACGGGCCGCTGCAGCTTGGCGCCGCGTACGTGCGTGTCGATCATCCGGCACTCGACACGACCGGCGCGGCCGCGTCCGACAATTACTACACGTTCGTCAAGGGCGTGACGCGCCAGCAGATCTGGGGCGCGGGCGGCGCGTATGCGTGGGGCGCCGCGACCTTCGGGCTGCTGTACACCAGTTCGCTGTTCAACCTGCAGACGGGCGGTGCGATGCGCTTCAACAACTACGAGGGCAGCGTGCGCTACCTGATGACACCCGCGCTGCAGTTCGCGCTCGGCGAAACCTACACGCAGGTGCTCGCGTCGCAGGGGCCCAAGCCGAGTGCGCACTACCTGCAGACCAGCGCCGGTGCGCAGTATTTCCTGTCGAAGCGCACCGATATCTACGTGAATGCGTTCTACCAGCGCGCGTCGTCGAACGCCGTGGCCGCGATCGAAGGGATCTCGAATCCGTCGAGCACACGTACGCAGATCGTCGCGGTGACCGGCATCCGCCACAAGTTCTGACGCGGCGGCAGGCCGCGGGCGCGCGCTGTCCGCTTACAGCCGGATCAGCGCCGCGCCCGCAACCACCAGCGCGCACGCGGCGAGCCGCTGCACGCCCGGCCGCTCGCGCATCGCGAACCAGGCGATCGCGACCGCGAAGATCGAGCTCGTTTCGCGCAGCGCCGATACCGTCGCCACCGGCAGGTGCCGGTACGCAAGGATCACGATCCCGTAGGCGGCGAGCGAGATCGTGCCGGCGATCGCGCCCTGCACGAGCGCGGTGCGCGACGCGAACACCGCGCGCGGGCCGCCGCGCAGCGCGCAGACGAGCACGAGCTGCGGCACGCTCCACAGCAGGTACACCCACGCGATGTAGCCGAGCGCGCTGCCGGAGATGCGCGAGCCGATCCCGTCGCAGATCGAATACGCGGCGATGAACACGCCTGTGAGCAGCGCATACGGCACGCCTTCGCCGGAGAACCGGAAGCCGCGCCGCAGCGCGAGCGACATGATGCCGAACGACACGAGCGCGATGCCCGCGAAGCCGAACGGCGTCGGCCGCTCGTGCAGCAACGCGAGCGCCAGCACCGACACGAGCAGCGGCGAGATGCCGCGCGCGATCGGATAGATCTGCCCGAATTCGCCGCTGCGGTACGCACGCGCCAGCGTGAAGCAGTACGCGACCTCGAGCGCGGCCGATGCGGCGATGTACGGCCACGCGGCGGGCGCCGGCGCGGGCAGCAGCGCGGCGCCGGCGACGCCGAACGCGAGATACGGCAGCGACATCGTGCCGAGTTGCACGAGCCGGTCTTCACTGACGTGGAGGAAGGCATTCCAGATCGCGTGCAGCAGCGCGGAGCACAGCACGAGGCCGATGAACAGGTGATCCATGAACGGAAGTGAGGACGGGAGCGGGGGAGGAGCAGCGCCGTCAATTATGTGGGTATCCGGCGCGTTCGCGCGGAATTGTCGATAATGGAACGTTGTTATTCACCGGATGCCGACGATGACCGAAGCCACCCAAGCCCAGCCTGCCGTTCCGCGCCTCACGAGCCTGTCGCACGGGGGCGGCTGCGGCTGCAAGATCGCGCCGGGCGTACTGTCCGAGCTGCTGAAGCGCGCGACGCCGCCCGCGCTGTTCCCGGACCTGCTGGTCGGCACCGAGACGTCCGACGACGCGGCCGTCTACCGGCTCAACGACGAGCAGGCGATCGTCGCGACCACCGATTTCTTCATGCCGATCGTCGACGATCCGTTCGACTTCGGCCGCATCGCGGCGACCAACGCGCTGTCCGACGTCTATGCGATGGGCGGCAAGCCGATCCTCGCGCTCGCGCTGGTCGGCATGCCGATCAACGTGCTGCCGCACGAGACGATCGCGGCCGTGTTGCGCGGCGGCGAATCGGTGTGCGCGGATGCCGGCATTCCGGTCGCGGGCGGCCATTCGATCGATTCGGTCGAGCCGATCTACGGGCTCGCGGCGATCGGCGTCGTGCATCCGTCGCGCGTGAAGCGCAATGCGGCCGCGCGCGCGGGCGACGTGCTCGTGCTCGGCAAGCCGCTCGGCGTCGGCGTGCTGTCGGCCGCGCTGAAGAAGAACCAGCTCGATGCCGACGGTTACGCGCAGATGGTCGCGACGACCACCAAGCTGAACCGGCCGGGCGCCGAGCTGGCTGCGCTGCCGGGCGTGCATGCGCTGACCGACGTCACGGGCTTCGGGCTGCTCGGCCATGCGCTCGAGCTGGCGCGCGGCGCGCAGCTCACCGCGCGCGTGCACTATGCGTCGCTGCCGTGGCTTGCCGGTGTCGAGGCGTTCGTCACCGACGGCGTGTTCACCGGCGCGTCGGGCCGCAACTGGGCCGCATACGGCACCGACGTGCGGCTCGCCGACGGCCTGCCCCCCGTCGCGCAGGCGTTGCTGACCGATCCGCAGACGTCAGGCGGCTTGCTGGTTGCGTGCGCACCGGAAACCGTCGATGAAGTGCTCGCCTGCTTCCGTGCCGACGGTTTCGACCGCGCGGTCGTAATCGGCGAGATGGTTGACGGGCCCTCGCGCGTCGACGTCGCCTGACGCCGGATTCACACACCGGATCGTTTTGACGTCGCTAGAATCGATGCCTTCCATGAAGGCATCGACGACCGATGAACGACTTCCTGTTCGGGCTGATGATCGCGCTGTCGGTCGGGCCCGTCGCGCTGATGATCGCGAACTACGGCATGCGCGCCGGCACGGCGGCCGGCGTGCGCGCCGCAATCGGCGTGGCCGCGGCGGACGGCTGCTATGCAGTCGTCGCGTTCACGATCGGCGCGATGCTCGCGAGCACGCTCGCGTCGCATCTGTCGCTGTTCCGTATGGTTGGTGCATGCGTGTTGCTCGCAATGGGCATGCGGATGCTGTGGCAGGCGCTGCGTGACCGGCGCCGCACGCTCGACGGCGATGCCCTGCCGCCGCCGGGCGATCGCCCGTTCATGTCGATGTTCTTCGTCACGCTCGCGAACCCGCTGACGATCCTGCTGTTCTACGGCTATGCAACGGCTGCCGCCGGTGCACACCGGCACTGGTTGCCCGGTGCCGCGTGCGTGTTTGCGGGCAGCCTGGCGGGGCAGCTCGTGTTCGCGTTCGGCGGCAGCGCGATCGGTCGCTTCGTGAAGTCGCCGGGGTGGCTCGCGGCGAGCCATGCGGCCGCCGCGCTGGTCGTGCTCGGTTACGGCGTCGCGGGGTTGATGCGCGTGTAGTACCGCAGGAAACGACCGACGTTGCACGTGGCGACAAACCCGATAGCATTCCTGATGTTTGCAATGCAGCGGCGCATGCGCGAATTCCATCACGCAACACGCATCCATTCGCACGAAACACCGCTCGCCGTTTCGTAGCCGGGTTCCGCATTGCGTACGCCCGTTCTATACTCCCTCGCGCAGTCTCCGAGAGCCGTTCTCACCCAACATCACCGAAACAAGGAACGCCGATGCTGACTCGCTCCATTCTTTCCGCTGCTGCATTTTCGCTCGCAGCCTGCGCGACCGCGCCGTCGATCGCGCAGGACAACCGGGGCAACAACGCGGGCAACACTGCATTCTCCGAGACCGGTGCACAGGGCCGCCCGGTCAAGGTCATGATCATCACGATGTTCGGGCCGGAGGGCCAGGCATGGCTCGACCGGATCGGCCCGTGGCGCGACATCGCCGTGCCCGGCCTGTCGCCCGACTATCCGGCCGTTCACTGCAACAAGCAGGACGTGTGCGTGGTCACGACCGGCATGGGCTATGCGAATGCGTCGGCGACGATCATGGCGCTTACGTTCTCGCAGCGCTTCGATCTGCGCCGCACGTATTTCCTGATCTCCGGCATCGCGGGCGTCGACCCCGCGCAAGGCACGGTCGGTTCGGCCGCGTGGTCGAAATACCTCGTCGATTTCAGCCTGCAGTGGGAGCTCGATGCGCGCGAGATTCCGGCCGGCTGGAACACGGGCTTTCTCGGCATCAATACGAAGAGCCCGAACGACAAGCCGCCGCTCGACTATCGCACCGAAGTCTTCCAGCTCAATCCGCAGCTGACCGACGCCGCGGTCGCGTTGTCGCGCAACGTCGTGCTCGCCGACAGCGCGCAGGCGCAGGCCGCGCGCGCGAAGTTCACGTATGCGCCGGCGAACCGCCCGCCGACGGTGATCCAGTGCGACACGTCATCGGGCAACACGTGGTTCTCGGGCACGCTGATCGGCGAGCGCGCGCGCCAGTGGACGAAGATCCTGACCGACGGCAAGGGCACGTACTGCATGACCGCGCAGGAAGACAACGCGACGTATGAAGCGCTCAAGCGCGCGGCCGGCGTGAAGCGGGTCGACCTGTCGCGCGTCGCCGTGTTGCGTACGGGGTCCGATTTCGACCGGCCATACGCGGGGCAGACGAGTGCCGACAACCTGCTGAACTACGCGGACCAGGGCGGTTTCGCCCCGGCGACCGAAAACCTGTACCGCGCGGGCAATCCGCTCGTGCAGGACATCGTCACGCACTGGGGCGAATGGCGCGACGGCGTGCCGCGTCGTTGAGGGCCGGACGATGACTCAGCCGGCGCTCAATGCGAGTGCGGGGCCGAACGGAACGGCGTCCAGACCGGCGTGGTGTCGTCCCAGTGATCGAGCGGCGAAGGAAGGTGGTCGTTCATCATGTGCTCCTGCAGCTAACTGACTCAGCGAGTCGTCGATTGGTGTGTCGCGACGCCGCGCACGGGGCAACCCGCTGCGCGGCGTTGCGCGTTTACCGGCCCCCGCCGGCGAGTTGGTTGCTTTCCGGCATCGGGCGATACGGGCCTTGTGCGAGTTCGAGCCCTTGCGGATACGAATTCGCCTTGCGCAGGTACGCGAGCGTGCCGTCCTTGCGCGCTTGCTCGACTTCCGCGCTCACTTCGGCACGCGTACGCGGGCCGTAGTGCTGCGCGTACCACGACGTGTTGCCGTAGTCGCCGGCGTGCGGCGTGCCCGAATCGGCGAAGGCCGGTGCGGACACGGCGAGCGTGAGGGCCAGGGCGGAGAGAAGGTTGCGGCGGTTCATGACATAACTCCTGTGTCGATATGAGTTAGCGCTTCAGCGCTTACTCAGATCCCATGTCGGAGCTGGCGCTTCGGCGCTTACTCCGGTCCCGTCAGGCGGGATCTGTTCGATGCGCAACGAGGTGCGCGACAGGGTTTACTCTAGGTATCTGCTCCGTCGCGATAAATGCGGCAGACGCGAATTGATTTGTCGTCGCAAAGGAACAATCGACATCCGCATGGACGGCAGGGTTATGCGGAAATCGCCGGCAGCCCCGTGCGGCGGGGCTCGCACGGATGCGACAGCCACCCGCGACGGCGCACGCGGGCGATTGCTGCGCGCGGCACAAAGGTTTGCTGCGGAATCGGGAAGGATCGGAAGCGCCGCGCGGAACGGCGGCTTGAAGACGTGAGGAGGCGGGGAGACGCGCGGGCCTGGCGGCCCGCGCAGGCAGGTCAGACGATTACGCGACCCACTCGTTGATGACCGGCGTATCGAGCGCCGGCGCGCGTTCGGCTTCCTCGAACGTGCGCTTGCTGCACGTCGCGTCGAGGCTGCCCTTGCCGCTCAGCAGCGGGCAGCGGTCGAACACTTCGGCCACCCAGTCGACGAACACGCGCACCTTCGGCGACAGGTGACGGCTGTGCGGATACACGACCGAGATCGGCATCGGCAGCGGCTTGACGCCGGGCAGCACTTCCTTGAGCCGGCCTTCGCGCAGGTGCGGCAGCACCATGAACAGCGGCGGCTGAATCAGCCCGAAGCCTTCGATCCCGCAGGTCACGTACGCATCCGCGTCGTTCACCGACACGATGCTGTCCATCTTCACCTCGACTTCCTTGCCTTCGCTGAGGAACGTCCAGTCGATCGTGCGGCCGGTGCGGCTCGAGAAATAGTTGACGGCCTTGTGCTGGCCGAGATCCTCGATCGTCTGCGGCTCGCCGAAGCGTTCGAGATAGTCGGGCGCGGCGACCGTCACGCCTTCGAACAGGCCGACGCGGCGCGCGACGAGCGACGAATCCTGCAGCGCGCCGACGCGGATCACGCAGTCGACGCCTTCCTGCAGCAGGTCGACCGGCCGGTCGGACAAGCCGAGCTGCAGGTCGATGTCCGGATAGCGCGTATGAAATTCGCACAGCGACGGAATCACGAGCAGCCGCCCGATCGAGCCCGGCATGTCGATACGCAACTTTCCGTGCGGCTTCCGGTTGTTGGCCTGGAAGCTTGCTTCGGTTTCCTCGACGTCCGCGAGGATCCGCACGCATCGTTCGTAGTACGCGGCGCCGTCCGGCGTGAGCGACAGCCGGCGCGTGGTCCGGTGCATCAAACGCACGCCGAGGAAGGCTTCGAGATTCTGGATGATCGTCGTGACGGACGCCCGCGGCAAGCTGAGCGTTTCTGCTGCCTTGGTGAAGCTGCTTGTATCGACGACGCGAGTAAACACCTGCATGGCCTGAAGCCGGTCCATCACAACCTCCGCAATCTAATGAGCCTCCGGAACGACAAGGCTGCGCTACCTCGTGGGTAAACGCAGCCTCGGATTGTTCGGGGGCGTTGAATTGTGTTGCCGGATTATAGGCATTTATCCCAATGTCTGCCGGACCCAGAATTCGTTCCATCTCGAAATGGATGCTGCATCGTCATGGACGCTTCTGAATTCAGCAAATTCCTGAAAGCCGCGCTGCCCGCGCAAGCCTTGGCAGGCGCGGCGCTGACGGTCGCCGAAGTGGAAATTCCCGGCTACGCGCAGGACATCGTGCTGCGCCTCTACCGCCGCCCGGACAAGACCGGGTTGCCAGTAGTGCTTTATTTCCACGGCGGCGGTTTCGTCCGCGGTTCGCTCGAAGACGCGGATTTCGCCGCGCGTTTTTTAGCAGAACGCTTACCAGCTCTCGTAGTGTCGGTCGACTATTCGCTCGCGCCGGCCTTTCCTTTTCCGGCCGCGCCGGAGGATGCGTATCGCGCCGCCGTGTGGGCCGCGACACGCGCCCGCGCGTTCGGCGGCAACCCGAAGAAGATCGGGGTCGCGGGCCACGACGCGGGCGGCCAGCTCGCGAACTGTCTCGCCTTCATCGCACGTGACCGCGGTGAAGTGTCGATCGTCGCGCAGGCGCTGTTCGGGCCGATGCTCGACCCGAGCATGACGCGCATCGGCGACGCCGAACGTCTCGCCTCCGACATCACCGCGCGCGAATGCGCGGCCTGTTATCGCGCGTATCTGCCGCAGGCGGCGCAGCGCATCCACCCGTACGCGGCGCCGCTCGAATCGGTGCGCCTCGCGGGGCTGCCGCCGACGCTCGTCGTCACCGCGCAGAACGACGTGCTGCACGTCGAAGCGGAGAAATATGCGAGCTGCCTGATCTCGTCGGGCGTGCTCACGCAGGTGATCCGCTACCCGGACATCACGCACGCGACGCTCGCCACGCACGAAGCCGCATTCGAGGAAGCCGTGCGCTTCTTCCAGTGCCGCTTCCAGGCGCGCCAGCCGAACCCATAACCAAAACCAATCCACGTTTACTGGAGATCCACATGGCCATCCTACGCACCTCCCGTTCGCGAATCGCCACCGCGGCGATCGTGACGCTCGCCGTCGTCGGCCTCGGCACGTTCGGCGCGATGCGCGTCAATGCGAACGCGCCCGAGAAAGCGGCAGCGCCGCTGCCCGAAGTCGACGTCGCGACCGTCGTCCCGCAGACCGTGACCGACTGGCAAAGCTACTCGGGCCGCCTCGAGGCGGTCGAGAAAGTCGACGTGCGCCCGCAGGTATCGGGCACGATCGTCGCGGTGAACTTCAAGGACGGCGCGCTCGTGAAGAAGGGCGACGTGCTGTTCGTGATCGACCCGCGCCCGTACCAGGCCGAAACCGATCGCGCGGCCGCGCAGCTCGCCGCCGCCCAGGCGCGCAACGGCTATGCGCAGACGGATTGGCAGCGCGCGCAGCGGCTGATCGGCGACAACGCGATCGCGAAGCGCGACTACGACGAGAAGCAGAACGCGGCGCGTGAGGCGGCGGCGAACCTGAAGGCTGCTGACGCCGCGCTGGAAACGGCGCGCATCAACCTCGGCTATACGCGGATCACCGCGCCCGTGTCGGGCCGCGTGTCGCGCGCGGAAATCACGCTCGGCAACGTCGTGTCGGCCGGCGCGTCGGCCGCGCCGCTGACGACGCTGGTGTCGGTATCGCCGATCTACGCATCGTTCGACGCGGACGAACAGACCTATTTGCAATACATCAACGGCGCGCGCAGCGGCCGCAAGGTGCCGGTCGAGCTGGGCCTCGCGAACGAGACCGGCTATTCGCGCAGCGGCGAGATCGACTCGGTCGACAACCGGCTCGATACGTCGTCGGGCACGATCCGCGTGCGCGCACGCTTCGACAACGCCGACGGCGCGCTCGTCCCGGGCCTGTACGCACGCGTGAAGGTGGGCGGCAGCGCGCCGCACGAGGCATTGCTCGTCGACGATGCGGCGATCAACACCGACCAGGACAAGAAGTTCGTGTTCGTCGTCGACCAGCAGGGCCGCGTGTCGTACCGCGAAGTGCAGCAGGGGATGCAGCACGGCAACCGCCGCGTGATCGTGAGCGGGCTGGCGGCCGGCGATCGCGTGGTCGTGAACGGCACGCAGCGCGTGCGCCCTGGCGAGCAGGTGAAGCCGCACATGGTCCCGATGACGGGCGGCGATGCGCCGTCCGCGCCGCTCGCGAACAACGCGAAGCCGGCCGCACCGGCGAAGGCGGATTCGTAAGCGGCCCGCCGCTTCGCATCCGCGTTCAACCAGACAGAGCCACACATGAACATTTCCAAATTCTTTATCGACCGGCCGATCTTTGCAGGAGTCCTATCGGTGATCATCCTGCTCGGCGGGGTGATCGCGATGTTCCTGCTGCCGATTTCGGAATATCCGGAAGTCGTGCCGCCTTCCGTGATCGTGAAGGCGCAGTACCCGGGCGCGAACCCGAAAGTGATCGCCGAGACCGTCGCGTCGCCGCTCGAGGAGCAGATCAACGGCGTCGAGGACATGCTCTACATGCAGTCGCAGGCGAACAGCGACGGCAACATGACGATTACCGTCACGTTCAAGCTCGGCACCGATCCGGACAAGGCCACGCAGCTCGTGCAGAACCGCGTGAACCAGGCGCTGCCGCGCTTGCCGGAAGACGTGCAGCGGCTCGGCATCACGACGGTGAAGAGCTCGCCGACGCTGACGATGGTGGTCCACCTGATCTCGCCGGACAACCGCTACGACATGACCTACCTGCGCAACTACGCGCTGATCAACGTGAAGGATCGCCTGTCGCGGATCCAGGGCGTCGGCCAGGTGCAGCTGTGGGGTTCGGGCGACTACGCGATGCGCGTGTGGCTCGATCCGCAGAAGGTCGCGCAGCGCGGGCTGTCGGCCGAGGACGTGGTGCAGTCGATCCGCGAGCAGAACGTGCAGGTCGCGGCCGGCGTGATCGGCGCATCGCCGTCGCTGCCGGGCACGCCGCTGCAACTGTCGGTGAACGCGCGCGGCCGTCTGCAGACGGAAGACGAATTCGGCGACATCGTCGTGAAGACGACGCCGGACGGCGGCGTCACGCGCCTGCGCGACATCGCGCGGATCGAGCTCGATGCGTCCGAATACGGGCTGCGCTCGCTGCTCGACAACAAGCCGGCCGTCGCGATGGCGATCAACCAGTCGCCGGGCGCGAACTCGCTGCAGATTTCGGACGAAGTGCGCAAGACGATGGCCGAGCTGAAGCAGGACATGCCGGCGGGCATCGACTACAAGATCGTCTATGACCCGACGCAGTTCGTGCGCTCGTCGATCAAGGCCGTCGTGCACACGCTGCTCGAAGCGATCGCGCTGGTCGTGATCGTCGTGATCGTGTTCCTGCAGACCTGGCGTGCGTCGCTGATTCCGCTGATTGCGGTGCCGGTGTCGATCATCGGCACGTTCTCGCTGCTGCTGGCGTTCGGGTATTCGATCAACGCGTTGTCATTGTTCGGGATGGTGCTCGCGATCGGGATCGTGGTCGACGATGCGATCGTCGTGGTCGAGAACGTCGAGCGGAACATCGAGAGCGGGATGAACGCGCGGCAGGCCACCTACAAGGCGATGCAGGAAGTGAGCGGGCCGATCATCGCGATCGCGCTGACGCTCGTCGCCGTGTTCGTGCCGCTCGCGTTCATGTCGGGCCTGACCGGCCAGTTCTACAAGCAGTTCGCGATGACCATCGCGATCTCGACGGTGATCTCGGCGTTCAACTCGCTGACGCTGTCGCCGGCGCTGTCCGCGATCCTGCTGAAGGGCCATGGCGACAAGGAGGACTGGCTCACGCGCGTGATGAACCGCGTGCTCGGCGGTTTCTTCCGCGGCTTCAACAAGGTGTTCCATCGCGGCGCGGAGAACTACGGCCGCGGCGTGCGCGGCGTGCTGTCGCGCAAGACGCTGATGCTCGGCGTGTACCTCGTGCTGGTGGGCGCGACCGTGCTCGTGTCGAAGGTCGTGCCGGGCGGCTTCGTGCCCGCGCAGGACAAGGAATACCTGATCGCGTTCGCGCAGTTGCCGAACGGTGCATCGCTCGATCGCACCGAGAAGGTGATCCGCGACATGGGTTCGATCGCGCTGAAGCAGCCGGGCGTCGAGAGCGCGGTGGCGTTCCCGGGGCTGTCGGTGAACGGTTTCACCAACAGCTCGAGCGCGGGCATCGTGTTCGTCACGCTGAAGCCGTTCTCGGAACGGCATGGCAAGGCGCTGTCGGCCGGCGCGATCGCGGGTGCGCTGAACCAGCAGTACAGCACGATGAAGGACTCGTTCGTGGCGGTGTTCCCGCCGCCGCCGGTGCTGGGCCTCGGTACGCTCGGCGGGTTCAAGATGCAGATCGAGGATCGCGGTGCGGTCGGCTATGCGCGGCTCGCGGATGCGACCAACGACTTCATCAAGCGCGCGCAGCAGGCGCCTGAACTCGGCCCGCTGTTCACGAGTTACCAGATCAACGTGCCGCAGCTCAACGTCGATCTCGACCGCGTGAAGGCGAAGCAGCTCGGCGTGCCGGTCACGGACGTGTTCAACACGATGCAGGTGTATCTCGGCTCGCTGTACGTGAACGACTTCAACCGCTTCGGGCGCGTGTACCAGGTGCGCGTGCAGGCCGATGCGCCGTTCCGCCAGCGCGCGGACGACATCCTGCAACTGAAGACGCGCAACGACAAGGGCGAGATGGTGCCGCTGTCGTCGCTCGTCACGGTGACGCCGACGTTCGGCCCGGAAATGGTCGTGCGCTACAACGGCTACACGGCGGCCGACATCAACGGCGGACCGGCGCCGGGTTTCTCGTCGGGGCAGGCGCAGGCCGCGATCGAGCGCATCGCGCACGAAACGCTGCCGCGCGGCGTGCGGTTCGAGTGGACCGACCTCACGTACCAGCAGATTCTTGCGGGCGATTCGGCGATGTATGTGTTCCCGATCAGCGTGCTGCTCGTGTTCCTCGTGCTCGCCGCGCTGTATGAAAGCCTGACGCTGCCGCTCGCGGTGATCCTGATCGTGCCGATGAGCATTCTGTCGGCGCTGACGGGCGTGTGGCTCACGCAGGGCGACAACAACATCTTCACGCAGATCGGTCTGATGGTGCTGGTGGGGTTGTCGGCGAAGAACGCGATCCTGATCGTCGAATTCGCACGCGAGCTCGAACACGACGGCAGGACGCCGCTCGAGGCCGCGATCGAGGCGAGCCGGCTGCGGCTGCGCCCGATCCTGATGACGTCGATCGCGTTCATCATGGGTGTCGTGCCGCTCGTCACGTCGACGGGGGCCGGTTCGGAAATGCGCCATGCGATGGGTGTCGCGGTGTTCTTCGGGATGCTCGGCGTGACGCTGTTCGGGCTGATGCTGACGCCGGTGTTCTACGTCGTGCTGCGGACGCTCGCGGGCGGCAAGATCCACGTCGCCGGCAAGGACTCGGCGGGTTACGGCGTGACGACTCCGGGCGTGCCTGCATCGGATGCTTGAGGACAACAACATGAACAACTTGCACAACACGAACGGCCTGATGCGTTTCGCGAAGGTGGCGGCCGCGAGCACCCTGCTCGCGACGCTGCTCGCCGCGTGCGCGGTGGGCCCCGACTACAAGCGCCCGGATGCCGCGGCGCCGGCCGCGTTCAAGGAAGCGCCGACGCTCGCCGCCGGCGAGCAGGCCGGCACGTGGAAGACGGCCGAGCCCGCGGACAGCGAACATCGCGGCGAATGGTGGAAAGTGTTCGGCGACCCGGTGCTCGATTCGCTCGAGACGCAGGCGCTCGCCGCGAACCAGAACCTGAAGGCCGCGGCCGCGCGTGTCGAGGAAGCGCGTGCGGCGACGCGTACGGCGCGTTCGCAGTGGTTCCCGCAGGTCGGCGCCGGTTTCGGGCCGACGCGCCAGGGGCTGTCGTCGGCGTCGCAGTTCCAGCCGCAGGGCACGGGCCCGACCAACGCGACGCTGTGGCGTGCGCAGGGCACGGTGTCGTACGAGGCCGACCTGTTCGGCCGCGTCGGCCGCAACGTCGAGGCGTCGCGTGCCGACCAGGCGCAGAGCGAAGCGCTGTTCCGTTCGGTGCAGCTCGCGCTGCAGGCGGACGTCGCGCAGAACTACTTCGAACTGCGCCAGCTCGATTCGGACCAGGACCTATACCGCCGCACGGTGGAGCTGCGCGATCAGGCACTGAAGCTCGTGCAGCGCCGCTTCAACGAAGGCGACATCAGCGAGCTCGACGTATCGCGTGCGAAGAACGAGCTGGCGAGCGCACAGGCCGATGCGGTCGGCGTCGCGCGCCGGCGCGCGGCGTCCGAGCATGCGCTCGCGATCCTGCTCGGCAAGGCACCGGCGGATTTCGGGTTCAAGGAAACGCCGATCGTGCCGGTCGCGGTGAAGATTCCGCCGGGCCTGCCGTCCGCGTTGCTCGAACGCCGTCCGGACGTGTCGGCGGCCGAGCGGGCGATGGCGGCCGCGAACGCGCGGATCGGCCTCGCGAAGTCCGCGTACTTCCCGAAGCTCGATATCACCGGAGCGTTCGGCTATGAGGCGTCGACGCTCGGCAACCTGTTCCTGTGGTCGAGCCGCACGTTCCTGCTCGGGCCGTTCGCGGGCACCGCGCTGACGTTGCCGCTGTTCGACGGCGGGCGCCGGGCGGCCGGCGTGCAGCAGGCGCGCGCGCAGTACGACGAGCAGGTCGCGAACTACCGGCAGCAGGTACTCGTCGCGTTCCGCGAGGTCGAGGACAATCTTTCCGACCTGCGTCTGCTCGACGACCAGATCCGCGCGCAGGATGCAGCCGTCAATGCGTCGCGCCGTGCGGCGACGCTGTCGCGCACGCAGTACCAGGAAGGCGAGGTCGCCTATCTCGACGTGATCGACAGCGAGCGTTCGGTGCTGCAGTCGCAACTGCAGGCGAACCAGCTCACTGGCGCGCAGGCCGTGTCGACCGTCAACCTGATCCGCGCGCTCGGCGGCGGCTGGGGTGCGGCGCCGACGGCGGTCGGCGATGCGGCGGCCGTCAAGGCGGAGGTCGCCGCGCGCTGAAACAGCGGCCCGCCAAGGGCCGTTCACGCAGGTGGCCGAACGAAGCAGAACCCCGGTCCGTGGCAACGCGGATCGGGGTTTTTTATGGGCCGCTTGCTATGGCTGCTGCTCGGGCCGTACGTCCGTACGCTCGGCGATGACCACCGCATACCGGCCGACCGCATCGGCGATGCGCTGCGCCAGTTCGGGATCGCGCACCGCGCGTGCGAGCGTGACGCCGCCCGACAGCAGCGCGAGGAACGCGATCGCGCGGTCGTCGTCGGGCGTGTCGCCGAGCCCGGACGACACTTCGTCGACGATCTGCCGCAACGCCTTTGCGTATGCGTCGCGCGTGTCGTCGTCGGCGCGCATCACTTCGGGCGACAGGCTCGGCAGCGCACAGCTTTCGCCGAGTGCGCAGGTGCGCCGGGGCCCGAGGTAGAACGACACGAACGGGCGCCGCCAGCGCGCGCCATGCTCGGCCTTGAACGTCGCGACGCCTTGCCGGAGCTGGTCGAGGCCGTCGAGCACGACGTTGCGGAACGCCTCGCCTTTCGATTTGAAATGTCCGTAGAACGCGCCGTTGGTGACGCCGGCCGCCTTCGTCAGCGGACCGATGCCGGAGCCGCCATAGCCCTCCTGGCGGAACAGGCGGCTCGCGGCTTCGAGGATGCGCGTGCGGGTTTCGTGCTTGTGCTCGACGGAATAACGCATGACAGGCTCGCTTCAGAGCGATCGCTCTTTATTGCTTGCATAGAGAGCGATCGGTGTCTAATGTATAGAGAGTGACTGATATTTATATCACGTCACGATTCCGATGACCTGACCTGGAGAAAGTGCGATGCCGATTACGCTGACAGTATCCGAAGGGGTTTTCACGCCGGACGACGAGGGGCCGGTGTTTGCCGAGTTGACCGATGCGCTGCTGGACGTCGAGGGATTGGCCGGGAACGGCTTCCTGGCGCCGAACGTGGTGGGCACGCTCAACGTGCTGCCGCGTAACCGGACCTTCGTGCATGGGCGCGCGGAGCCTGCCGCGTTCGTCGAGCTGAAGCTGCCTGCGGTGGCGCTTGCGGCGCCCGACAAGCAGCGGCAATTCGTCGAACGGGCGACCGAGATCGTGCTGCATCGCGCGGGCGGGCGGCTGACGCCGGCGCAAGTGTGGGTGAATGTCGTGCATGCGGTCGACGGCGGATGGGGCATTGCCGGACGGCGATATGACAACGCTGCGCTGGTCGATTCGATTCAGGGTGCGGCGGCTGCCTCGCATTAACCGCAACTAACGGTCAAGCCGTCGGGCGTTGACCGACGGAGTGGCGGCGATTGCCGCCACTCCGGTTACTTGTCGTTGCCTGCAGCCCGCAGCGCGCGCGCCAGCTCGCTCGCGGCCTTGCCGAGCCCCGTGTGCTTCGGGCGGCGCAGATACACGGGCAGCGGCAGCCCGTTGCGGATATTCGCGAACACGAGCGGCGCAAGTTCGCCAGCGGCGACGTAGCGGCCGATCATCGATTCCGGCAAATTTGCCCAGCCATGCCCGGCTTTCACGAGCGCGATCGCGGTCGCCATGTCGGTCACCTTCCACGTGCGGTTACCGATCAGCGGCCGCACGTCGGTCAGCGGCCGTTCGGGATCGGCGATCACGATCTGCCGGAAGCCCGACAGGCGCTCGATCGCCTCGGGCTGTGCGCATTCGGCGATCGCCGGATGGCTCGGTGCGGCAACCGCGACGAGCGTTTCGGTCCACAGCGCATGAATCTGTTCCTGCGGATGCAGATCGAGCCCGCCGTACGCGACACAGAGATCGATGGCCGATCGATGCAGCGCGTCGACGATCACGTCCTGCGGCGCCGTGACGATGCTGATCGCGAGTGCCGGATATTTCGCGGCCACGGCTGTCAGCGCACGCGCGACCGGCGCACCGTCGAGTTCAGCGGCAAGCCCGAGCCGCAGCGTGTCCTCGACGCCTTCCGACAGGTGCTGCGCATGCGCACGCAGCGCGTGCAGCCGTTCGGCGATCGAGCGCGCGTCGGGCAGCAGCGCGGCCATCGCCGCGGTCGGCGTCGGTTCGCGCGTGCCGCGGTCGAACAGCACGAGGTCGAGTTCGGCCTCGAGGTTCGCGATCGCCATGCTGATGGCCGACGGCGTGCGGCCGAGCGCGCGCGCCGCGGCCGAGAACGAGCCCTTTTCGATGACGGTCAGCAGCATGTCGATGTGGTCGCTGGTCAGCATGCGGGGCCTCCTGTCAGAAAAATTGAAAGGACCTGACTTTTGCGGACAGAGGCCCGCTGATAGTCTCGCCACCTTGTTCGAGATGAAGGTGGATGGTCATGCAAGGGTGGAAGAGACGCATAGTGTATGTCGTGATGTTCGAGTTGCTCGGCATCCTGGTCGCGTCGTCGGTGCTCGGCATGCTGAGCGGCGCGAGCGCCGCGACGAGCGGCCTGCTGGGCGTGATGATCTCGACGACGGGCGTCGTCGTCAATTTTCTGTACAACCTCGCGTTCGAGGCATGGGAGCGACGCAGCGCGGCGACCACGCGCTCGGTCGGGCGCCGCGTGATGCATGCGATCGGATTCCAGGTCGCGCTCGTGACGTTCCTGATTCCGCTGATTGCGTGGTGGCTCGACGTGTCGTTGCGTCAGGCGTTCCTGTACGACGCGGTGCTGATCGTGTTCTTCCCGATCTTCACGTTCACGTACAACTGGGCGTTCGACAGCGTGTTCGGGTTGCCGGATTCGGTCACGCGCAACGCGCAGCCCGAGCCGGCCGTGTGGTAAGCCGCGCTGGCGGGAGGGTGTGACAACGAACGGCGGACGTCTATGCGTCCGCCGTTTTTCGTTGATGCGTCGCATGCCATCGATACCGGGCGCATGACGAAAGAAATTGTAGAGGACTTCTAATGTCGTAATCGTCTGGTTTTTTGTCGCATCTTAACAAAACTGTCCGATTTCCCTTTCTAGAATCCGACAGATCGATGACACGCGCGGCGGGCAGGAGGGGGCCGTCGACGCGCCGCGCGCCTGGTTCGGAACCGTATTGCGGCTCCGAGGCCGCGCATCGCCCGCACGCGGCGCATGCCGCCTGCATGACCATCCCCGTCCGGCCAGAAAAACGAGGAGGGATTGCCGATGTCGCGTATCGATCGCCGTACGTTCCTGACCCGCTCGGCGCAAGCGGCCGGCGCTGCCGCGCTCGCGGCGGCGTTGCCCGAAAGCATTCGCCGCGCGCTTGCCGTCGAGCCGGCCCGCGTGACCGGAACGATCCGGGACGTGGAGCACATCGTCGTGCTGATGCAGGAAAACCGCGCATTCGACCATTACTTCGGCACGTTCCCGGGCGTGCGCGGCTTCAACGATCCGCGCGCGGTCGCACGTCCCGACGGCAAGGCCGTCTGGTATCAGAACTACAAGGGGCGCGACTACGTGCCCTGGCACCTCGACACGTCGAAGACGTGGGCGCAGTGGATGATGCCGGAGAACCACGAGTGGGATGCGTTCCACAAGCTGTGGAACGAAGGGCGCAACGACCAGTGGATGGCCGTGCAGTGGCCCGATGCGATGGGCTACTTCAAGCGCGCCGACCTGCCGTACTACTACCCGCTCGCGAGCGCGTTCACGATCTGCGACGCGTACCACCAGTCGATGATGGGGCCGACCAATCCGAACCGGCTCTACCTGATGACGGGGCGCGCGTCGCCGAACGCGGACGGCAGCCAGGTCGCGATGTCGAACTGGATGGGCGACCGTTCGGGCACGGTGTCGTGGAAGACCTTCCCCGAGCGGCTGCAGCAGGCCGGCATCGACTGGCGCGTGTATCAGGAAGGCGGCGTCGGCTCGTTCAACGTCGCGTGGAATTTCCTGTCGAGCCGCTACTGGATCGACAACACCAACAACTACGACTGCAACGCGCTCGCGTGGTTTTCGCAGTACAAGTCGGCTTCGTCGAGCTCGCCGCTGAACCAGCGCGGGCTGACCGCGCGCGGCATCTCGTCGCTGCGCGACGACGTGCTCGCGAACCGGCTGCCGCAGGTGTCGTGGATCGTGCCGCCGTTCTCGTCGTCCGAGCATCCGTGGTGGGGGCCGTCGTTCGGCGAGGAATTCGTGTCGCGGATTCTCGATGCGCTCACGTCGAACCCCGACGTATGGGCGAAGACCGTATTCCTGATCTGCTACGACGAAGGCGACGGCCGCTTCGATCACGTGACGGCGCCCGTGCCGCCGTGGAAGGCCGGCAAGGGGCTGTCGACGGTCAGCGTCGAAGGCGAGATCGAGCAGCAGTCGGGCTTGCCGATCGGGCTCGGCACGCGCGTGCCGCTGCTCGCGATTTCGCCGTGGTCGAAGGGCGGGTGGACCTGCTCGGAAGTGTTCGATCACACGTCGGTGATCCGTTTCATCGAGAAGCGTTTCGGTGACGATCATCCGGACGTCTACGAATCGAACATCACGCCGTGGCGTCGCGCGGTGTGCGGCGACCTGACGTCGGCGTTCGACTTCGCGGGCGATGCGGATCGCACGGTGCCGCCGGCGGCGCTCGACCTGACCGCGACGAAGGCGCAGCTCGACAACGCGTACTGGGTGCAGTACTACCTCGCGAAGCCGAGCTATCCGTCGAGCTACCCGGCTGAGAACGCACCGCTGCCGGTGCAGGAACCGGGGCAGCGCAAGCTGCGCGCGGTACCGTACGAGCTGTTCGTCGAAGCCGCGCTCGATACGCGCGCGGGCGTGCTGAACGTGAGCTTCGCGAACAGCGGCAAGGCCGTGCCCGGCAACGCGGCCGGCACGTCGGCCGCGGTGTTCCATGTACACGACGCGATCGCGCAGAACGGCCCGCGCTTCTACACGATCCAGAGCGGCCGCGTGCTGAGCGACCAGTGGTGGCCGGTGCGCGACACGCAGGGGCGCTACGACCTCGCCGCGTATGGGCCGAACGGCTTTTTCCGCCACTTCAAGGGTGGCGCGACGACGAGCGCGCCGCTGCTCGACGTGACGGTCGCGTATCGCCCGGATGGCAATCTCGTCGTGCGGATGCGCAACGCGGGCCGCACGCCGCTGGTCGCGACGCTCGCGGATAACGGCTACGGCGCCGCGCCGCGTTCGGGCACGGTCGCGGCGGGCGCCACCGTCGACACGGTGCTGAACCTGTCGGCAAGCGGCGGCTGGTACGACTTCAGCGTGACGATCGATGCAGATGCCGGTTATCTGCGCACACTGGCCGGCCATGTCGAAACCGGTGCGGCGAGCGTGACCGATCCGCTCTTCGCGCACGTCACAGGAACCGCATGATGAACCGAACCGTCATCGTATGGGGCACGGTCGCACTGGCGGCAGGCGCCGTCGCGTCGGCCGTCGTGCTGTGGAGCGGCCGCCCGGGCGGCGCGCCGCACGCTTCTTCCACCGTTGTCAGCCAGGAATCCGCCATGACGAATCAAGCGGCCGCGTCGCCGGTCAATTTTCGCGCGCAGCTCGACGGCTATGCGCACGAACGCGATGCGCTGAATGCGGCCGACCGCCAGGTGCGCGCGCGTTCGTTGCTCGCGCAACTGCGTGCGGATGCCGATGCGGGCAAGCTCGATCCGCGCGAGGCGTCGGGCCTGGCGGACCTGCTGTTGCAGGATGCGGAACCGGACGCCGCCGCACGCCAGGCTGCGAGCGATGCGTTGCGCGAGCACCTGCGCGATCTTGCGATGGGCGAGCGGCCGGCTTCGCCCGCACGCGAGCGACAGGATGCCGACTATGTCGCGCAGAGCCGCAAGATCATCGACGAGGTGGTGCGTACGGTGCCGGACCGCGAGCAGCAGCGCGTGGCGCTCGAGACGCGGCTGGCGGAATTGCGCAGGCAGATCTACGGGACGGACGCGCCGGTGACACACGGCGGTTGACGAGACGCGATGCGGAGCGTATCCGCATCGTCGTTGAACAGCGAGGCGATCGGGCGGCGCGGAAGCCGCCCGGACACTTACGCGGCGATGAACGCGTGCACGTAGCGATTGAACACGGCGGGGCTTGCAGCGTTCATCCCGTGCGACGCGCCGGCGACGGTTTGCCGTTGCGCGTTGCCGATCCACTGCGACAGCGTATCGACGTTGTGGCGGAACATCTTCGGGCTGCGCTGGCCGTCGATCAGCAGCGTGCGGCATGCGATATCGCCGGCCGTGTGCTGCGAATACGCGGGCAGCGGGTCGCGCAGCTGCTTCGGCAGCGTGCTCGCGTTGTCGATCGCCATCGTACGGAAGCGCGACGTGCTTTTCTTCCATGCGCCCGGCAGGCTCACGGAATCGACGAACATTTCGAGGCCGGATTCGACGTCGCCTTGCCCGATCAGGTTCACGGCCTTCGTGCGCAGCGCGAGCGCGGCGGCCGGCAGCGCGGCTTCGCGCACGCCCGGCTGTTGCAGCGGGCCGCCCGGATCGGCGAGCGTCAGCGTATCGACGAGGTGCGGATGCCGGCGTGCGACGTTGAATGCGACGCTGCCGCCACGCGAATGGCCGACCAGATGCACGGGGCCGAGATCGAGTGCGTCGATGAATTCGGCGAGCTCGTCGACGTGGTTCTGCCAGCTGAATTCGTCCTGGATACCTGCTTCGACGGCCGGCCAGTAGTGGCTGAGGCTCGGTGCGATGCAGCGGTAGTGGGCCGACAGCGCGGCGAGTTGCGGATCCCAGTAGCGGTAGTCGCACAGCGAGCCGTGCACGAACACCATCGGCGCACCGCTGCCCCGCTCGACATACGGCAGGCTGATGCCTGACGAAAGCGTCGCAAATTGCAGGTCGGGGTTCGCGAGCACGGACGGCTCGATTCGCATGTTCATGGCTGAAAGACTCAAAGGTGCGTCAACACGACGCAACTATGCATCACGGCGACCTGCAAGGAAAACGCATAATTTTCATCGTGACGATCAATTTTATTGATGGCTGTGACGGAAACGCTTGTCGGAAGGAGGGCGGAGACCCCCATATGACCTTGATGCGCCGGCCAGCGGCACGCTTCCAGTGCTTCTTCAAGACGTGCAGCAGCGTCCGGCTCGACAATAGCAGTGCCGCCGGGCATGCCGCGAACTGGATGATCGCGGCTTACAAATGTGAAAGTCAGGCGTCGCCACCGGGAGCGCAGTGGCGGTCAGTCGTGCAATGGTGGCGAAATGAGGGGGCTTCATGGCGCGGCGCCTGGTCCGAGGGGCAGGGGTACAGTCGCCTGCACATCGTCCATTCGAGCTTTCGAGAAACCGGTCTGGCCCCCGGCCACACTGTTGATCGGTCGGGACGACATTCGCGCATGACGTGGCCTGCATGACAGACACGAAGCACGAGATTCTAGCGGTAGCTCGCCAACGTATGCAGATGCTCGCCTAGTTCGCCTGTCTGAGTTGCGGCATTGACGTGATGGAAGTAGCGATACCAACCGCTATCGTGGATGCCCTGGAGTAAAGCGTCCCGAGCGGTCGCATCGGGGAAGCGCCAGATGCCGACGAAACGGTGATGCGTAGAGCGTGGGACGTCGGGGTCGACTTCGCTCAACGCCAGCATCTCGATACCTAGCGTACCGAGTGCAGTCATGCCTTTGGCAATGCCGTCAAGGAATACACGACGGTGATCGCCTGACAAAATCTCCCAGGCCGGCGAGGGCGAATAAAGTTCCACCAGGTAATGCGACATGTGGAGCTCCCTATCAAATGCGTTGCCGACGCCCCGTTAGCTCGGTGTTGGTTTGGACGCCGGTGTTGCCCGAGATTTTCACAAGCAACGTGGCAAGTTGCTCGCGCTCCTTTAATGTCAGGTTGGCAAACAAGCTGCCGATCCACCGGCTGTGCTGATCAAATATTTTCGTGGCGAGCTGCTTGCCTTTGCGCGTTAAACGAATCAGAAGCGCGCGGCGATCCTTTAGGTCAGCCGTGCGTTCGATCAACGCATCTTTCTCCAATCCGTCAAGTAAGCCTGTCACGGTCGCACGCGTCACCCCTGCCTGTTCGGCCAGCACGTTGGGCGCCAGCCCGTCGCCTGCCGCATCAAGCAAGAAGAGGATTACAAAACGACCTTCGGACAGGCCATGAGGCGCGAGCAGCGACGCGCAGTCACGATCAATGGCCGTGGACAGAGAAAGCAACTGGAAGCACAAGCGAATTCCGTCAAGGTTCGGGACATTGCGGCGTGTCGCTTCATGCAACAGCGCCAGATATTTCTGTTCCATATATATGATGGTAGCGTGCCTTATTACAAGGTGCCTAACTTTATAGGGCGTGATGCAGGTGGTCAAGTTGTGAGGGGCATGTACGCGGTGGTTTGCTGCCGTAGGCACAGTCTCTGATGCTCGACGAATGTGCGCGCTCATTTGGGCATTCGCTGAAGACACAGAACTCGTCTTGTGAAGTCCACGCAGATCTTCAATAGACGCGGCGCTTGACAAGGTCGGGTACCGTTGAGAATATAGTTAGATGCCATACAATCTGTTGACGAACTATATGGCTCATAGAAAGCATGGAGACGCGATCCGCCTTCGTCGCCCGTTGGCACGGGTTGACGATCGACGCCTATCGATGGGCGGATTGCCGATGGAGTGGCTATTGGCCAGGAGGGCCAGGTGTTGCAATTGAAGAATGAGCGGGGTGCGGCTCGGCCGGACGTCAACGCATACATACGGAGAGACCGCGTCACGTCGCGACAT
The DNA here is from genome assembly GCF_902499125.1 of Burkholderia arboris. GTDB lineage: Bacteria > Pseudomonadota > Gammaproteobacteria > Burkholderiales > Burkholderiaceae > Burkholderia > Burkholderia arboris. Next base: position 54,430 of record NZ_CABVPX010000024.1, on the reverse strand, counting down.
ACCTTGGTGCGTCGTTTGATTCCTGCGGGTATGTACCGCAGGGAGATGGTGCGACGATGGGTGATTGACGAGGCGGAGCTTGACGGCATCACGATTGGTCTTGCCGCGAATTTTCCGCAACGGGAGCAAGCGTTTCGCTTGGTGCACGACGCCTATGTGACGCGAGGCATCACGGTTCCCACGCAATCCGGGATGAAGTTCTCGCCCCATCATGTTTTGCCGGGTAAACATAAGCGTTAGCCAGTTATCAAGGAGATTGTCATCATGTCACTGTCGGCTCAAATCGATGTGCTCAAGGCCGGAATGGCCGATACGGTGCCAGCGGAGGCACTGCAGGCGATGGGTAAGGCCGCTGCGGATCTCGCAGCCTCGGGGATTGCGGAAACAGCATTGAAGGCAGGCGCGCGCGCCCCGGTCTTTGAACTCCCCGATGCTGAGGGTCGCGCTGTGCGATTGAACGAATTGCTCAAGGACGGACCGGTTGTCCTGACCTTCTACCGGGGACAATGGTGCCCGTTCTGCAACTTGACCTTGGCGGCGCTTCAGCGTGCGCTTCCGGAAATCCGGGAGGCAGGTGCAACCTTGGTCGCGGTTTCGCCGCAGACCCCGCACTCGACGGCGGCCACGGTGAAGGCAGGCGCGATCGCCTTTCCGGTGCTGAGCGATACGGGGAACCACATCGCGCGATCCTTCGGCCTTGTGTTTTCGCTTGCCTTCGACATACGGCCGATTTATCGGGATCTTGGCGTCGATCTGCCGGACTTCAATGGGGATGCGAGCTACGAGCTTCCACTTGCCGCAACGTATGTCATCGGCAAGGACGGAAGTGTCGCGTATGCCTTTGTCGACAGCGACTATACCCGCCGACTGGAACCTGCAGAGATCGTGCGCATCGTCAAGGCGCTCTGATCAATCGAGGGGGAACGCTTTCATTACCGCTATCAATAAAATAAGGACTCTTACATATGGCAAGAATCGTCATTATCGGTTCTGGCGTGTCTGGCAATCTGCCGTGCTGTTGGTCGTGCGCCCTGCAATGCGATATTGGCTTTCGCGCGTCCTGGCCGCGGAACGGCATTTAAGTACGGGGGCGATTGCCTGGATACTCCTGGCGCTACTCGTTTCGGCGTCGATCACGAGTAACCTGGGTATTTTCGCGATCATCGGCGGTTTTGTGATAGGTGTTGCACTGCATGACAACCGGCAATTTGTGACGCACTGGAACGAGCGGGTAAGCGGCTTCGTACACGTGTTTTTTATCCCCGTGTTCTTTGCTTATACGGGGCTGCGAACCGACGTGGGGTCCCTGGCGACACTGCATGACTGGGTGGTTTGTGGCTTGGTATGCCTGCTCGCGTTCGTTGCGAAGTTCGGTGGAACCTATATCGCTAGTCGAATCATGGGGGAAAGCCGACGGAGCGCGGCGGCGATCGGTGTTTCGATGAATACGCGTGCATTGATGGAGCTGATCGCGTTGAACATTGGTTACGACCTTGGCGTGCTCCCCAAGCAGACCTTCACGATGCTCGTCATCATGGCCATTACGAGTACCTTTATCGCGACGCCGTTGATACGTTGGCTGATGCAGGATCAACGACGTCCGGTTGACGATCGATCGACGACTGCGCTAGTAGCGGAAACGATCGCGCGTAACACCGGAAATGGTGACAGTGCCGGTTTAAGACGGCACCCTTGACGCGCGAGATCTTGGAAACCCTGACACATTGAATTTTGAGGCTGTAGCCAGCAGATGATGCAGGCAGAGACTGTCACGAGTGCCTCGTTTTGCTAGCGTTTCTAAACCACTGAGCGCTACCCGCATTTCAGCGCACCGTCAACGCGGGCGTGGTCTGAAGCTCGACGGGAAGGTCGTTGTCGGCGGCGAACTGCATCGCGAAGTCGAATGCGTCGGCGCACGCGTCGCGCAATTCGTCCGACACGAACAGGCATTTGACGTTGCCGTCGACGACGGGCATCGCGAGCCGCGACAGCGCGCACGGATAGCCGGGCCGCCGTTCGCCGACGAACAGCGTGATGACGCCCGCGAGGCGCTCGGGCCAGTCGCTCGGGCGGAAGGTTTTCTGCGCGCGCGTAACGCCGCGGATCAGGTGGCCCGTGATGCGGCCGTGTTCGGTGACTTCGATGCGATCCATGCTGTTGTGCGTATCCTCGTTCGCGTCATTCGCCGCCGTCGGCCGCTGTGTCGCCGCGCGCGGGAATCCGCAGGTTGCGCAGCTTGTGATAGAGCGTTTTCTTCGGCATCCCGAGCGCGACGCTTGCGTCCGCAACGTTGCCGTTGTGACGCTGCAGCATGTCCTCGATCAGCATCCGTTCGAAATACGCGAGCTGTTCCGCGAGCGTGTCGCCGACGGCCGGTGCATCGCCGGACGACAGCAGGCTGTCGCCGGTCAGCCCGAGCACGAAACGGTCGGCCACGTTCTGCAGTTCGCGCACGTTGCCGGGCCATGCATGCGTCATCAGTTCGGATACCTGCGCAGCCGTGACGACCGGCGCCGGCTGTCCGAAGCGCCGCGCGGCCGCGAGCACGAAGTGCTCGAACAGCAGCGGCACGTCCTCGCGCCGCTCGCGCAGCGGCGGCAGCTCGATCTGCGCGACGTTGAGGCGATACAAGAGGTCCGCGCGAAAGCGTCCGTCGGCCGCGAGTTCGGCGAGATCGGCCTTCGAGGCAGCCACCACGCGGCAGTCGACCGGAATCAGTTCGTTCGCACCCAGCCGCTCGACCACGCGCTCCTGCAGCACGCGCAGCATCTTGATCTGCAGCGAAACCGGCATCGTCTCGATTTCGTCGAGGAACAGCGTGCCGCCATCCGCCCATTCGACCTTGCCGATGCGCTTCTTGATCGCGCCGGTGAACGCGCCGGCTTCATGGCCGAACAGTTCGCTCTCGAAGACCTGCTCGGGCAGGCCGCCGCAGTTCAGCGCGACGAAATGCGCGTCGCGCCGGCCGCCGAAGTCGTGCAGGCTGCGTGCGATCAGCTCCTTGCCGGTGCCGGTTTCGCCGGTGATCAGCACCGACACCGACGTGTCGGCGAGGCGCAGGATCCGCTTGCGCACGTCGGCCATCGCGGGCGACTTGCCGAGCACGTACGCCTCGATGCCCTGCCAGTTGTTCAGCGCCGCGCGCAGCCCCTGCACCTCGAGCGTCAGGCGGCGCTTCTCGACCGCGCGCGCGACGCGGCCGGCGATCACGTCCGACGAAAACGGCTTCTCGATGAAGTCGTACGCGCCGACCTGCATTGCGCCGACGGCCGTCGAGATGTCCGCGTGGCCGCTGATCAGCACGACCGGGATCTGCGCATCGAGGGCCATCACGCGGTCGAGCAACTGCAGCCCGTCGATGCCCGGCATCCGCACGTCCGACACGATCACCACCGGCGCGCCGGGCGCGACGTGCGTGAGCGCGTCGGCAGCGGACGCGAAGGCGTCGACCGGGAACCCGGCGAGCGCGACGGCCTGCTCGACGCCGATCCGGACGTTTTCATCGTCCTCGACGACCAGCACGCGAATCTCATCTTCCATGCTCTATCCTTTGTTGCGGCGTCGCCGCCGCGAATTCGATACTGAACTGCGCGCCGCCTTCGTCGCGGTTCGTCGCGGCGATCTTCGCGCCGAACGCCTCGACGATGCGCGACGTGATCGCGAGGCCGAGCCCGAGACCCTGGCCGCGCGGCTTGGTCGTGACGAACGGCTCGAACAGGTGCGGCAGCACGTCGGGCGCGATGCCGGCGCCGCTGTCGGCCACCGTGAAGCGCACGCGGCCGACGTCGTCCGGCCCGCTGGCCGCGATGACGATGCGGCGCACCGGCGCGTCGTGCACCGCGTCGAGCGCATTGCCGAGCAGGTTCACGATCACCTGCTGCAACTGGCTCGATTCGGCCGAGACGGTCGTGCCGGGCGCGATGTTCACGTCGAGCCGCACGCTTTCGTCGCGGATCCGCGCGTCGTAGATCAATCGCGCATGCGCGACGGCCTCGTTCAGCGACACCGCGACGCGCTCGACATCGGGCTTGCGCGCGAAGGTCTTCAGCTCGCCGGTGAGCACGGCCATGCTGTCGACCAGCTTGCCGATCCGCTCGAGATTCGCGAGCGCCGGCGCCGGCTGCCCGCGCTCGAAGAACGTGCGCGCGTTGTCGCATAGCGTGCGGATCGCGACGAGCGGCTGGTTCAGCTCGTGCGTGAGGCCGGCGGCCATCTGCCCGAGCACCGCGAGCTTGCCCGCGTGCACGACTTCCTGTTGCGATGCGCGCAGCCGCTGTTCGGTGCGTTCGCGCTCGACGATCTCGCGCTGCATCCGCTCGTTCGCGGCCGTCAGCGCGGCCGTGCGCTGCTCGACGGTCAGTTCGAGCCGGTCGTTCGCGAGGCGCAGCGCGTCCTGCGCATTCAGCCGCGCGACGATCGCCCGGCGGCGCTGGATCGCGTAACCGGCCAGCAGCGCGGCGATCAGGAACGCGCCGGTGACGAACACGAACGCCGTCTGCTGCTGGCGCCGTGCGCCCGCGATGTCGAGCAGCACCATCAGCGAATCGCCGGCCTGCGGTGCGGGGCGCGACATCACGAGATAGCGCGTGGCGCGGCCGGCGTGGCGCAGATCGGGGAAGGTGCCGAACCACGCGGCCGAGCTGCGGTCGCCGATGCGGCGATACGGCAGCGCGTCGACGGTGCGGCCCGCGTATTGGCGCGACGCCTGGATGTCGCGCTGCTGCTGCGCGGTGATCGGGCGCAGCGCGGTGAATTTCCATGCGGGCTCGGTCGAGATCACGACCACGCCGTTGCTGTCGACGACCATTGCGGCGACGCCCGGCGCGCGCCACGCCGATTCGAGCGGATCGACGCTGATCTTCACGGCGGCCACGCCGATCGGCACGCCGTCGTCGCGCACGGCGCTTGCGAAGTAGACGCCCGGCACGCCGGTGTTGGTGCCGATCCCGAAGAAGCGGCCGCTGCCGCGCGCGAGCGCGTCCTTGAAGTACGGCCGGTACGACACGTTGGTGCCGACGAAGCTGATCGTCTCGTTCCAGTTGCTGGCGGCGATCACCTCGCCTTGCAGGTCGATCACGTCGACCGCGCCGCTGCCCGCGTCGCGGTTCACGGCTTCGAGGTAGGTGTTCACCGAGTGCACGAGTGCGGGCGCATCGTGCGGCGCGGCCTTCAGCATCGCGCGCACGCCGTCCTGGCGCGCGACGAGGCCGGGCAGGATCTCGAAGCGGCCGAGCTCGCTCTTGAGGCTCGACGCATACAGGTCGAGCCGGTGCGCGCCGGTTTCCTCGAGCGCGTCGATCGCGCGTTCCCACGCGAAATCGACGGCCGCACCGGCCACGCCGACATACAGCACGGCGGCCGATGCCCAGCCCCACCACGGGATTCCCTTGAAGCCTTTTTGCACGTTCGCCCTCATCGAAGCCCGCTGCCGCCTGTCCGCTATCGGCCGTCCGCTACCGGCCCTCCGCAACTGCTCGCCGTAACGATGCCCGCCGTAACGATGCGTGCCGTAACGATGCGCGCCGCGCGCCGGCAAGGCCGGCGGCGGCGCGTGCGAAGCAGCCTGCGCGACGGTGCGCGCGGCCGCGCATTATCCGAAGTGCGTGACCAGGATCAGCGTCACCGTGACGACGATTGCGCCGCCGATCCGCGTGGCGATCTGCGCGAACGGCATCAGCTGCATCCGGTTCGCGGCGGTCAGGATCGCGACGTCGCCGGTGCCGCCTTGCCCGCTGTGGCAGGCGTTCACGATTGCGGTGTCGATAGGGTACATCTTCAGCAGGCGGCCGACCACGAAACCGGTGCCCATCAGCGTCGCGACGGTCGACACGATCGTGACCACGTTGACGATCGTGAAGGCGGCGGTCAGCTTGTCCCACGGCGTCATCGCGACGCCGATCGCGAACAGCAGCGGATACGTGACGGCGGTCGAGAAGAACTTGTAGACGACGAATGCGCCTTCCTGCAGCGGCGGCGACACCGCGCGTGCGAGCTTCACCAGCACCGCGAGGAACAGCATCGCGACCGGTGCGGGCAGGCCGAACAGCTTGTGCGCCATCAGGCCGACGAGGTACAGCGTGATCGCCGTGATGCCGGCGCCCGCGATGTGCGTGACGTCGACGTGGCCGCGGATCTCTTCGTTCTCCGGCGTCATGTCGCCGCTTTCGCCGACCTGCAGGCGGCCGTTGCCGGTCAGGTGCGGCAGGCGCTTGCCGAGCATGTCGAGCGCGCCCGACAGGATGATCGCGGTCAGGCTGCCGAGCATCACCGGCGGCAGCACCATCGCGAACATCTCGCCCTGCGGCAGGTGCATCAGTTCCGAATAGCCGATCGACAGCGGAATCGCGCCTTCGCCGACGCCACCGGCCATGATCGGCACGACGATATACAACAGCGTGTGGCGTGCGCCGAGGCCGAGCGCGGTGCCGACGGCCGTGCCGACGATCGCCGCGGCGACCGAGCCGGCCGCGAGCGGGACGAAGATCTTCACGAAGCCCTGGATCAGTACGCGGCGATCCATGCTCAGGATGCTGCCGACGATGATCGACGCGATGAACAGGTACAGGAAGTTGGTCGACTTCGTGAATTCGACCGTCAGGTTCAGCACCGGCTTCGGCAGCACGTGGTAGTACGTGAGCGCCGACGGCACGAAGGTCGCGAAGATCGCGGCCGCGCCGATGTTGCGCAGGAGCGGCAGGCGCTTGCCGAGTTCGGCGCAGGTGAAGCCGAAGAACGCGAGCACGGCGATCGCCATCGAGATCTCGCCAGGTACCTTGCCCGTCACCGAGAAGCCGACGATCAGCGCGAACAGGATCACGTAGACCGGCAGCGGAATGATGCCGATGCGGATTTCCATGAGCTTCCACCAGCCTTCCGGCCAGAAGCGCTCGCGCGGGGTGGCGACGGCGTCGGAAACCGGCTCCGGATGGGACGGGGTATGGATAGAGGTCTGCAAGACGTGTCTCCTGATGTTGGAATGCCTGCTTTGCTTCGCGGCATCGTGTGCCGTCTATTACGCAACCCCCGTGCCAGGAATCCGGCCTGCCGGAATATTTTCAATGCCTTGATTTATAAGGGATTTGTTTCGTCTGCGGAAAGGATTGCCCGGCGGGATGGCCGAGATCTCGGAATTCGCCCGGTGCCCCGGGCCGAGATTTCGGCCAGACGGCCGGCCGGACGCCCGGTCTGGCCTCCGATTCGCCCGGCCGGCCGCTCGGACGCCCGCCATATCGCCGCGCGCGATTTTCTTCGCACAATCGCTTCGTAGACCGCCCCTGCGCCGCTCTCTATCATCGGCTGATCCTTTTCCGACGCGACGACGACTGTCCGGAGAACGCCTGCGCGTTCGCCGCGGCGTCGCTCATCCGTCGATACCGTCTTTGGACAGGAGAGTGGTTTCATGCTGCATCCCGTTTTTTCCGCCCGCTTTTCCGCCGGCCGCGCGGCCCGCGTGCTGATGGCCGCGCTGCTCGGCGTCGTGCTGCTGAACGGCGCGCGCGCCGACACCGCGCCGCTGAAGGTCGGCATCTCGACCAGCCCGCAGATCGAAGCACTGAAAATCGCCGCGAAGGAGGCGAAAGAGCAGGGGCTCGACGTCAAGATCGTCGAGTTCACCGACTGGAATACGCCGAACGCGGCGCTCGCGAACAAGGACATCGACGTCAACTACTTCCAGCACATCCCGTTTCTCGAGAACGCGAAGAAGCAGGGCGGCTACAACTTCATCTCGATCGCGCCCGGCACGATCATGAAGATCGGCCTCTATTCGAAGAAGGTGAAAAGCTTCGCCGAGCTGAAGGACGGCGCGCGCGTCGCGATCGCGAACGATCCGGTCAACGGCGGGCGCGGGCTGTTGCTGCTGCAGCGCGCGGGGCTCATCACGCTGAAGCCGGGCACCGATTACCGTGCGACCACGCACGACATCGTCGCCAACCCGAAGCACCTGAAGATCATCCCGCTCGAAGCGTCGCAGCTCGCGCGTTCGCTCGACGACGTCGATCTCGCGCAGGGCTACCCGAGCTTCATCAAGCTCGCCGGCACGACCGACCCGAACAGCGCACTGCTGTTCGACGGCACCGAGAACAAGAGCTTCGCGATCCAGTGGGTCGTGCGGCCCGAGAGCGCGAACGATCCGCGCATTCGCAAGTTCATCGCGATCTACCAGCACTCGCCGGCCGTGCGCCGTGCGCTCGACAACGCATTCGGCTCGCTGTACGCGATCGCGTGGTGACGGAGGCCAGCATGACGACGGCGAACCGCAAGAAGATCCTGCTCAACGCGTTCAACATGAACTGCGTCGGGCACATCAACCACGGGCTGTGGACGCATCCGCGCGACCGCTCCGCGCACTACACCGATCTCGACTACTGGGCCGATCTCGCGAAGACGCTCGAGCGCGGCAAGTTCGACGGGATCTTTCTCGCGGACATCGTCGGCGTGTACGACGTGTTCGGCGGCGGCCCCGATGCCGCGCTGCGCGAATCGGTGCAGGTGCCCGTCAACGATCCGCTGCTGCTCGTGCCCGCGATGGCGCAGGTCACGCGGCATCTCGGCTTCGGCGTGACCGCGAACCTGACCTACGAACCGCCTTACCTGTTCGCACGCCGCATGTCGACGCTCGATCATCTGACGAAAGGCCGCGTGGGCTGGAACATCGTCACCGGTTACCTCGACAGCGCCGCGCGCGGGATGGGCCTCGCGCAGCAGATCGGCCACGACGACCGCTACGAGCGCGCGGACGACTACATGGACGTCGTCTACAAGCTGTGGGAACTGAGCTGGGACGACGATGCGGTGATCCGCGACGCGCAGGCGCGCGTGTTCGCGCAGCCGGGCAAGGTGCGGCGCGTGAAGCACGACGGGCCGTTCTATTCGATCGACGCGATTCATCTCAGCGAGCCGTCGCTGCAGCGCACGCCGGTGCTGTACCAGGCCGGTTCGTCCGCGCGCGGCGTCGAGTTCGCGGGCCGTCATGCGGAATGCGTGTTCGTGAACGGGCAAAGCAAGGCGGCCGCACGCGCGGCAGCGCTCGACATTCGCGCGGCGGCTGCACGGCAGGGGCGCGACCCGGCATCGATCAAGATCTTCGCGGGCGTCAGCGTCGTGACGGCCGAGACCGAACGGCTCGCACGAGAGAAGTTCGACGAATACCGGCGCTATGCGAGCCCCGAAGCCGGCCTCGCGCATTTCGCGAGCTCGACCGGCATCGACTTTGCGCAGTACGGCCTGGACGAGCCGATTTCGTACGTGAAGACCGATTCGATCCAGTCGGCCGTCGACGCGATCTCGCGCAAGAGCACGACCGGTACGTGGACCGTGCGCCGGATGCTCGAACAGATGTCGCTCGGCGGCCGCTATGCGCCGATCGTCGGCTCGCCGTCACAGGTCGCGGACGAGCTGCAGTCGTGGATCGACGAGACCGGCATCGACGGCTTCAACCTGACGCGCACCGTGATGCCCGAGTCGTTCGCGGATTTCGTCGACTGGGTCGTGCCGGAACTGCAGAACCGCGGTGTCTACAAGGAAGACTACGATCCCGCGCCGACGCTGCGCGAGAAGCTGTTCGGCGCCGGCCCGCGCCTGCCTGCGTGGCACACCGGCGCGCAGCACCGGCCGGCAGCCGTATCCGAACCCGCGCATCCCGCGCATGCCTGAACGTGACGGAGCGAAGCGATGACGCAATTGTTCGATACGCTGGGTTTCATCGAGCCGTCGGCCGTGCTTGCCGGCGCCGCCGTAACGGCGCATGAGGAAGCGGGCGCGTTGGCCGCCGGCGGCGTGGCCGTGTCGCTGGAGCAGGTCGGCAAGGTATTCGCGACGCCGCGCGGCCAGGCCGCCGCACTGCGCGACGTGACGCTCGATGTGCGGCGCGGCGAGGTGTTCGGGATCATCGGCCGCAGCGGCGCCGGGAAATCGACGCTGCTGCGGCTCGTGAACGGGCTGGAGCGGCCGAGTTCGGGCCGCGTGCGCGTGCAGGGTGTCGACGTCGGCGCGCTCGACGAGGACGGGCTCGTTGCGCTGCGCCGCCGCACCGGCATGGTGTTCCAGCATTTCAACCTGCTGTCCGCGAAGACGGTGTTCGAAAATGTCGCGCTGCCGCTGAAGATCGCCGGCGTGCCGAAGGCCGAGCGCGTGCGCAAGGTCGAGGCGCTGCTCGATCTCGTCGGGCTCGCCGCGAAGCGCGACGCATACCCGGCGAGCCTGTCGGGCGGGCAGAAGCAGCGCGTCGGCATTGCCCGCGCGCTGGTGCACGATCCCGAGGTGCTGCTGTGCGACGAGGCGACGTCGGCGCTCGACCCCGAGACGACGCAATCGATCCTCGCGCTGCTCGCCGACATCAACCGCCGCCTCGGGCTGACGATCGTGCTGATCACGCACGAGATGGAAGTGATCCGTGCGGTGTGCGACACCGTTGCGGTCATCGAACAGGGTGAAGTCGTCGAAACGGGCCCCGTGTGGCGCGTGTTCGGCGATCCGCGCCACGGCGCGACGCGCGCGCTGCTCAGCACGCTGCAGCACGACCTGCCGGCCGAGCTGGCCGCGCGCGTGCAGCCGCTGCCCGAGCAGGCCGCGCTGCCGGACGGCGCGCAGGTCGTGCTCGACGTCCGCTATACGGGTGAAAGCGGCGGCGAGCCGGACGTCGGCGCGCTTGCGGCGGCGCTCGGCGGCTCGGTGCGATTCCTGCACGGCGGGATCGAGCGCATTCAAGGCCATGCGCAGGGGCGGCTCGTGATCGCGGCCGCGCCCGGTGTGGACGATACCGGCACGCAGCACGCGCGCGGCGCCGTTGCCGCGCTGCTCGATCGCGCACGCCGCCATGCGAATCACGCGGAGGTGCTCGGCTATGTTTGAGCTCTGGTGGCCCGAACTGCTCGACGCGATCCGCGACACGCTGTCGATGGTCGCCGCGTCGGCCGTGATCGCGGCGCTGATCGGCATCCCGCTCGCGGTGATCCTCGTCACCACCGCGCCGGGCGGCATCTACGCGCGGCGCGGCGTGAACGCGGTGCTCGGCGCGCTCGTCAACGTGTTCCGCTCGACGCCGTTCATCATCCTGCTCGTCGCGCTGCTGCCGTTCACGCGCGTGCTGATCGGCACGACGATCGGCGTGTGGGCGGCCGTCGTGCCGCTGTCGATCGCCGCGATCCCGTTCTTCGCGCGGATCGCCGAAGTGAGCCTGCGCGAAGTCGATCGCGGGCTGATCGAGGCCGCGCTCGCGATGGGCGCGAAGCGCCGCCACATCGTGTGGCACGTGCTGCTGCCGGAGGCGCTGCCCGGCATGCTCGGCGGCTTCACGATCACCGTCGTCGCGCTGATCGGCTCGACCGCGATGGCGGGCGCCGTCGGCGCGGGCGGGCTCGGCGATCTCGCGATCCGCTACGGCTATCAACGTTTCGACACCACCGTCATGGCGACCGTGATCGTGATCCTGATCGCGCTCGTCTCGGCCGTGCAAATCACGGGCGACCGCCTGGTCCGACGCGTGACCCGGCGCACCTGAGCGACGCCACGAGCGTCCGCTCGTTTCATTCCTGATCCTGAGAGAACGATACCCATGACCTTGCCCATCGGCGCGCCGCGCGAATGGACCGGAGAATTCGAGGAAGCGCTGTTTCTCGACGTGGCGCGACGCTATCGTCCGGGCTTCCCGGCCAAGCTCGCCACACCGCCGCGCGAGCCGCGCAACGACGACGAGCTGGCCGCCGTCGCCGACTACTACACGAAGATGGCGTCGCACGACCTGTTCATCGTGCAGGTCGTCGCGAAGGCGATCGACACGCTGTTCCGCGACGATCCGCATTTCCAGCTGATCCTGTCGCGCCAGCTCGGCGACGACGGCGCGCACGCCGTGATCGGCCGCGAACGCGTGACCGAACTGACGGGGCGCGATCCGCTGCCGGAAGTCGACCGGCTCGTCGCCGCGCACTGGGCGCGCATCGGCGACATCGCGGTGCGCGACCTCGCGGGTTTTCTCGCGTTCGAATGGCATTACGAGCTGCATATCCTCGCGAAGCTGTGGATCCAGCGCAAGACCGGCCGCATCGGCGACAGCGCGATGCGCGAGCACGGCGAGAACCGGATCCGGCCGGACGAGGAATGGCATCGCGTGCAGATCGTCCAGTGGTGGTTCGACACGCTGAAGGCGTTGCCGCCCGCCGAGCGCGACGCGCTGATCGATCGCGTGATCGCGGCCGAAGAGGAAACGCAGGCGCGGCTCGACGGGTATCTGCACGACGAGTACGCGCACACCGCGCACGTGTTCGGCGCGGATATCGCCGAATACCGCGCGATCTATGACGACTGGCGGCGCGAGATCCTGGCGCGGCTGACCGGCCGACGGATCGATGCGCTGGTGCCGCTGTCGGGCGAAACCGTTGAACAGGACGCTGTCGCATGAACGATCCCCGCGGCCCGGCGACCTTCGCGCCGGATCCCGACACACCGGCCGTCGATCGCGAGGCGCTGGCGCGCGCGATCGACGCGCTGCGCGTGACCGCCGCCGCGCGCGACCGCGCGGGCGGCCACGCGGCGCAGGAGAAACAGTGGCTTGCCGATGCGGGCCTGCTGACGCTCGCGGTGCCGCGCGCGTTCGGCGGGCAGGAAGCGGCGTGGCCCGCGATCTACGACGCGATCCGGCAGGTCGCGCGCGTCGACAGCGCGCTCGCGCATCTCGTCGGGTTCCAGTGCCTGCAGGTCGTGAGCGTCGACGTGTGGGGCAGCGCCGCGCAGCGCGAACGCTACCTGCGCGGCACCGTCGACGCGCGCTGGTGGTGGGGCAATGCGGTCAATCCGCTCGACACGCGGCTCGTGGCGACGGCGACGCCCGACGGCGGCTACCGGCTCGACGGCGTGAAGGGCTTCTGCTCCGGCACGCGCGGCTCGCAGCGGATGACGGTGTCCGCGCATGATCCGGCAACCGGTCGCACCGTGTTCGGCGTCGTGCCGACCGACCGTCCGGGGATCACGGTCAACGAGGACTGGGATCCGGTCGGCCAGCGCCAGACCGACAGCGGCAGCGTGCGCTTCGACGGCGTGACGCTCGCGCCGGACGAGGTGCTGCACCGGTCCGAGGCGCCGCCGACGCCGCGCGCGACGCTGCGCACGCTCGTGTCGCAACTCGTGCTGACGAACCTGTTCGTCGGGCTGGCGGAAGGCGCGCTGGCCGAGGCGCGCGATTACGTGCGGCAGCATGGCCGCCCGTGGATACACGCGGACGTCGCGCAGGCGGAAGACGATCCGTACACGCTGCAGCGCTTCGGCGACATGCGCGTGCGGGCGATTGCCGCGGCAGTATTGGCCGATCGCGCGGCCGAGGCGTTGCAGCGCGCGTGGTCGCGGCAGGACGCGCTGACGGCCGACGAACGCGCCGAAGTGGCGCTTGCGGTATCGGAAGCGAAGATCGTCGCGCAGCGCGCGGCGCTCGACAACGGCGAAGCGCTGTTCGATGCGTGCGGCGCGCGCGCGACGGCCGCGTCGCTCGGCCTCGACCGCTTCTGGCGCAATGCGCGCACGCATACGCTGCACGATCCGCTCGACTACCGGCTGCGCGATGTCGGCCGGTTTGCGCTGACCGCGGAACTACCGCCGGCGTCGCTCTATACGTAAGCGAGCGCGCGTTCCGTCATTGATCGCCGGGCGGCGGGCCGTCCGGCGCGACGGTAGCGGTAGCGGGCGCAGGCCCGGCGGCCAGCGGTGAGCTGCTGTCCGTCCCGGCGCGCTTGTACGACGCGAGTTCGTTCGAATAGCGTGCCGTCCGCACGCCGTTCGTGTCGTAGTACTCTTCGACCGACTTGACCCAGCGGCCGACCGCCGGCACGTACCAGAACGCCTTGTAGGTCTTGCCGGTCCCTTCCGCCGTCCCGTTGTTGTGGCTTTGCATCACGATCGTCGACCCGCCCGCGTTGCGGGACACGCCGGACGTGACCGACTGTCCCGGCGCGGCTTGCGCCTTCCACGTGCCTTCTGCCTCGATCTTGATCGCGTCGAACTTGCCGCCCGTCACGGTGACGGTTTCGGGGCCGACGACCTTGTAACGCGTGTCGTACGCTTCCGACGCATGCTGCGGATTCGGGTGCGATTCGCTGTACTTGATCGTCCAGGTCTTGCCGGCCGTCAGCGGAAACGCCAGCGGGCGGTTCACGACGGTTTCGGTGCCGTTGACGCTGCGCGAACGGCTCCAGTCCGAGTCAACGATCAGTTCGCGCGGCGCCTGCGTCGCGCCGCTTTGCTGCGTTTCGACGTAGATGTGGTCGGACGTGGTGCGCTGCACGGAAATCTGGTCGCGCGTCTGGCGCCAGCCGTTCGGGCCGATTTCGACGGTATTGATGTAGGTCCAGGTATCGCCCGGCTTCAGCGCCGGGGCCGCGATCGACTGGGCCAGCACGATGCCGGGCAGCATCGCGCAGAGTGACAACACGGCAAGGTTTTTCTTTTTCATGATGGGGTGTGGGCAGCCTGCGGTCTCGCCGCAGAGCTTATCAAGCACACCTTTCATTCGGCATGACATGCGCGGTGCCGCCGCCGCCTTCCGCTCGCGTCGAACCGGTGCCCGGCGGGATCGGGAATCGCGCGCCGTGCAAGCGGCATGCTGGACGCGCGGAATGATATGTTATATCGTTGCGATACAATATATCATTCTCTCCTCAACGTCCTCTTCCGGAATCGCCCGATGAGTACCGCACTGCCTCCCTCCACGCGGCTTCCCGTGACCGTCCTGTCCGGCTTCCTCGGCGCGGGCAAGACGACACTGCTCAACCACATCCTCAACAATCGCGAGGGCCGGCGCGTCGCGGTCATCGTCAACGACATGTCCGAGGTCAACATCGATGCCGCGCTCGTCCGCGACGGTGGCGCGGGCCTGTCGCGCACCGACGAGAAGCTGGTCGAGATGAGCAACGGCTGCATCTGCTGCACGCTGCGCGAGGATCTGCTGATCGAGGTCGATCGGCTCGCGCGCGAAGGGCGCTTCGACCAGCTCGTGATCGAATCGACCGGCATCTCGGAGCCGCTGCCGGTGGCCGAGACGTTCACGTTCGAAGGCGAGGACGGCCGCAGTCTCGGCGAAGTCGCGCGGCTCGACACGATGGTGACGGTGGTCGACGCATTCAATTTCCTGCGCGATTACGCGTCGCGCGACAGCCTGCAGTCGCGCGGCGAATCGATGGGCGACGAGGATGCGCGCACGGTCGTCGATCTGCTGATCGACCAGATCGAGTTCTGCGACGTGATCGTGGTCAACAAGATCGACCTGATCGACGCCAGTGCGCGCGAGCGGCTGATCGCGCTGCTGCGCGGGCTGAACCCGCGTGCGCGGATCGAGATCGCCGAATTCGGCAAGGTGCCGCTCGAGCGCGTGCTCGATACGGGCCTGTTCGATTTCGACGAGGCGTCGCGCGCGCCGGGCTGGTTGCGGGAGATGCGCGGCATGCATACGCCGGAAACCGACGAATACGGGATCCGCAGCTTCGTCTATCGCGCGCGGCGGCCGTTCCATCCGCAGCGCTTCTTCGATCTCGTCGAAAGCGAATGGCCGGGCGTCGTCCGCTCGAAAGGGTTCTTCTGGCTGGCCACGCATCCGACCGTCGCCGGGTCGTGGTCGCAGGCCGGCGCGGTCGCGCGGCACGGGCCGGCCGGCCACTGGTGGGCGGCCGTGCCGCCCGAGCGCTGGCCGCAGGACGCCGAAGCCGTCGCGCAGATCCGCGCGCGCTGGGACGAGCGCGTCGGCGACGCGCGCCAGGAGCTCGTGCTGATCGGCATGGACATGGACGAGCCCGCGCTGCGCGGGCGCTTCGACGCGTGTCTCCTGACCGACGCCGAGATGGCCACCGGCCCCGAGCACTGGACCACGTGGGACAGCCCGTTTCGCGACTGGCCCTGACCTGAACGCGCGCTTCCTGCATCGATCCGGATGGAGAAGGCGCGCCACCGGAATCCGAGCATGAATGCAGTCCTTCCCGATGTTTCCCTGACCGATGCGGCGCCGGGCCGCCGCCCGCTCGAATGGGTCGGCATGCAGGGCATCGACCTGCCCGTGACGGTGGCCGAACCCGGCTGCCGGCGCGACGTGCATGCGCGCGCCGACGTCCAGGTCGATCTGCCTGCGCCGGATGTGAAAGGCATTCACATGTCGCGGCTCTACTGGCTGCTCGACTGGCTCGCCGACGGCGAAGCGCTGTCACCGGCCGGTCTGCGGCGCGTGCTGCGTGCGATGGTCGACAGCCATCGCGACTGCGACACGCGCAGCGCGCGTGTGCGGCTGCGCTTCGATCTGCTGGCCCGCCGCACGGCGCTCGTGACCGAGGGGCTGGCCGGGTGGAAGGCGTACCCGGTTCAGGTCGATGCGACGCTTGCGGGCGACGCGTTCGAGTTGCGCGCGCAAGTGACGGTTGCCTATTCGTCGACGTGTCCGTGCTCGGCCGCGTTGTCGCGGCATTGGATCGAACAGGCGTTCCTGACGGCGTTCGAGCGCGAGGCTCGTGTCGAGCCGGCGGCGGTTGCCGCATGGCTGAAACAGCATGCGACGCTGGCCACGCCGCACAGCCAGCGCAGCGAAGCCGTCGTCAGCGTGGCGCTGCCCGCCGATGGCGCGACGCTGGGGCTGATCGACCTGATCGATCGCATCGAGCACGCGCTCGGCACGCCGGTGCAGACGGCCGTCAAGCGCGCGGACGAGCAGGCGTTCGCGGTGCTGAACGGCGGGAACCTGATGTTCGTCGAGGACGCCGCGCGCCGGGTACAGGCTGCGCTGGAAAGTCGTCACGCACACCCGCGCGTTCACGTGCGCCATCTGGAAAGCCTGCATCCGCACGATGCGGTGGCCTGGGCCGCACCGGTTCGCGAAGGCGCCGACGCATGCTGATCCGCAAGCTGTTCCGGTTCGAGAATGCGCACGTCGTGCGCGGCTGCAGCACGCGGCGCTGCTCGCATTCGATCCACGGTCATTCGTACCGCGTCGAGCTGCTGCTCGAAGCGCATGCGCTGGATCACGGGCAGATGATCTACGACTTCGGGCTGCTCAAGGGCGACGTGCGCGACCTGATCGATGCGTTCGACCATGCGGTGACGCTGTGGTCGAACGACGATCCGCGCTACGTCGAAAGCATGCGCAGGCATTCCGAACGCTGGGTGTCGCTGCCCGTGTCGCCGAGCGCCGAGCAGTTCTCGCGTGTGCTGTTCCGGCTCGTCGATGCCGCGTTGTCGTGCACCCGCATGTCGAACGGCGAAGCCGACGTGCGGCTGCATTCGGTCATCGTTCACGAGACCGAGACCGGCTACGCGCAGTGTTTCCGTGACGACGCATTCAACCCGCGCATGGGTCGCATCGACCTCGATGCGATCGTGTTCGCACCGGCCATCGTCGCGCAGTGGCGCGATCCGGGCCTGTTCGAGCGGCTCAGGCGCGGCCATCTCGTTTCCCAGAAGGAATCCTCATGATCCGCAAGAACCCGCGCGGCGACCTGCCGCAGATTCATCCGAACGCGTTCGTCGATCCGACCGCCATCCTGTGCGGGCTCGTGATCGTCGAGGAGAACGTGTTCATCGGTCCGTACGCGGTGATCCGCGCCGACGAAACGGATGCCGACGGCCAGATCGCGCCGATCGTGATCGGCGCGCATTCGAACATCCAGGACGGCGTCGTGATCCATTCGAAGTCGGGCGCGAGCGTGACGATCGGCCGTCATACGTCGATTGCGCATCGCGCGATCGTCCACGGGCCGTGCAAGGTCGGCGACGGCGTGTTCGTCGGGTTCAACAGCGTGCTGTTCAACTGCACGATCGACGACGGCTGCGTCGTGCGCTACAACGCGGTCGTCGACGGCTGTCACCTGCCGCCCGGCTTTTACGTGCGTTCGACCGAGCGCATCGGGCCGGAAACCGATCTTGCCGCGTTGCCGCAGGTCACGGCCGACGCGAGCGATTTCTCCGAGGACGTCGCGCGCACGAACAATGCGCTGGTGCTCGGCTACAAGCACATCCAGAACGAGTTCTGAGTCATGGGCGAGTGGATGCGACGTGAAGCAACCGACGTGCCGAAGCGCCGCCACGTCGACCTGCTCGTGCATGGCGGCGCGGTGATGACGCCCAACGGCGCCGAACGGATCGACGTCGCGTGCGCGGATGGCCGCGTCGTCGCGCTGGGTGCACTGCAGGGCACCTGGAGTGCCGACGTCGTGCTCGATGCGCGTGGACTGCATGTGCTGCCGGGCGTCGTCGACAGCCAGGTGCATTTTCGCGAACCGGGGCTGACGCACAAGGAGACCATCGAGGCCGGCACGCGCGGCGCGGTGCTCGGCGGCGTCACGACGATCTTCGAGATGCCCAACACGCATCCGCTGACGTTGAGCGGGCAGGATCTGCAGGCGAAGCTGGACCTTGCACGCGGCCGTGCGTGGTGCGACTACGCGTTCTACATCGGCGGCTCGGCCGTGAACGCCGAACGGCTGCCGGACCTCGAGCGCCTGCCCGGCTGCGCGGGCGTGAAGGTGTTCATGGGGAGTTCGTTCGGCGATCTGCTGGCCGACGACGAAACCGTGTTGCGCCGGATCCTGCGCAACGGGCGGCGGCGCATGGCCGTGCATGCGGAGGACGAGGCGCGGCTGCGCGAGCGCAAGGCGATCGTGGAAGCGAGCGGCGACGTGCGCGACCATCCGCGCTGGCGCGACGAGGAAAGCGCGCTGAGCGCGACGCGGCGCATCGTCGGGCTGGCTGCCGAGACCGGCCGCCGGCTGCACGTGCTGCATGTGTCCACGGCGGACGAGATGGCGTTTCTTGCGCAACATCGGCGGCGCGTGACGGTCGAAGTCACGCCGCACCACCTGAGCCTGCATGCGCCCGATTGCTACGAGCGGCTCGGCACGTTCGCGCAGATGAATCCGCCCGTGCGCGAACGGCATCATCGGGATGCGCTGTGGCGGGCCGTCCGCGATGGCGTGGTCGACGTGATCGGCAGCGATCATGCGCCGCATACGCGTGACGAAAAACGCCGCCCGTATCCGCAGTCGCCAAGCGGGATGACCGGCGTGCAGACGCTGTTGCCGCTGCTGCTCGACCACGTGCATGCGGGCCGGTTGAGCCTCGAACGGCTGGTCGACCTGACCAGCGCCGGGCCGGCGCGCATTTTCGGCATCGAAGGGAAGGGGCGCATCGCGCCGGGCTACGACGCCGATTTCAGCATCGTCGACCTGCGCGCGCGGCGGATCATTCGCGACGACTGGATCGCCAGCGTGAGCGGCTGGACGCCTTACGACGGATGCGCGGTCACGGGCTGGCCCGTGCATACGGTTGTGCGCGGGCAGGTCGTCGTGAGAGACGGTGCGCTGAACGGGCAGCCGGCCGGGGAGGCCGTGACGTTTCTGGACACCTAGATCGGCAGGCGAACCGTCTGCTTGATGCGCTTCAGCGGAATCTCGGTCTCGACGTTGCGGACGCCTTCGATCTGCGTGAGCGTCTCCATCTGGAAGCGTTGGTAATCGTCGAGATCCCGCGCGATCACGCGCAGCAGATAGTCGTAGCTGCCGGCCATCAGGTGGCATTCGAGCACTTCGGGCGCCTGCTCCATCTCGCGCGCGAAGCGTTCGACGGTCGTCTTGTCCTGGCGCTCGAGCGTGACGCGCACGAACGCGGTGAATCGCAGGTCGACGGCGGCGGGATTCAGCAGCGCGACATACGCGTCGATCACGCCCTGTTCCTCGAGCAGATGCACGCGGCGCAGGCAGGGGGTGGCCGACAGCCCGGCCTGTTGCGCGAGTTCGGCATTGGTCTGGCTCGAATTCTGTTGCAGCGCACGCAGAATGCGCCGGTCGATCGCGTCCAGTTTGGTTGACATTTTTGACTATCGAATCCGTTGATACTGGAGAATAGCTCCAAATCACCTATCTCAAGTAGCCAAATTCGCATCCAATCTCCACGGAAGGGCGCCGATAATCTGACCACCGGCCGGGCGATTCCCGCCCGTCGGCGATCCCGTTCAGGAGCTCTCCCATGTCGCATCTATCCTGGCTACCGTTCATCGCAACGTCGCTTCTGATCATCGTCACGCCGGGCCAGGACATGGTTCTCGTGATGTCGCGCACGCTGTCCGGCGGCACGCGCGCGGGCCTCGTGACGGCCGCGGGCGTCAGCGTCGGTCTGCTCGTGCATACGATGCTCGCGACGCTCGGGCTGGGCGCGCTGCTTCAGGCATCCGAATGGCTGTTTACGGCGCTGAAGGTGATCGGCGCGGTGTACCTGCTGTATCTCGGCATCACGCTGTTGCGCTCGTCGGGTGAACGGACGCTCGCGAGCAGCGGCAACGGCGGTGCGCAGGCATCGCGGCTTCGCACGTTCGCGCAAGGCGCGTTGTCCAACGTGTCGAATCCGAAGGTCGCGCTTTTCTATCTGGCGTTCCTGCCGCAATTCGTGCCGGCGGGCGCCGCACATCCGATGCTGTCGCTGTTCGTGCTGGGCGCGACGTTTGCCGGCCTGACGTTTCTCGTCAAGGGGCCCGTCGCGTTGTTCGCCGGCCTGCTGTCGGCGTCGATCCGCCGCAACCCGCGCATCCTGACGCGCATGCATCGCGTCAGCGGCGTGGTCCTGCTGGGGCTTGGTGTGAAGCTGGCGCTCGAGCGCCGCTGATCGCCGTTACCTCGACGCGTGCCGCCGGCGCGATGGCGCCGACAGCACGCGTTACTGTGCCGGCGATGCGTCCGCCAGCGCCCGCATCGCGTCCACCGTGTCCGGATTCGCCGGAAAGAACGCCTCGATCGCGAGTTCCGACAGCGTCACGTCGACCGGCGTGCCGAACACCGTCGTCGTGCTGAAGAACGTCAGTTCGCCGGCCGCGGTGCGCAGCCGCAGCGGCACGGCGATATCCGCGAAATCGGCGCGCGCCGGCGGGTCGTCGGGCTGGCCGGCCGGCGCCGGATACGCGGCGAGCTCGTCGCGCAGCGCATGCAACGTGCGGTCGCCGCTCGCATCGATCTGCCGTTGCAGCCGATGCAGGATGTGCGCGCGCCATTCATGCCAGTTGACGATCTGCGGCGCGAGGCCGTCCGGATGCAGGCTCAGCCGCAGCACGTTGACGGGCGGCTGCAGCAGCGCCGGATCGGCCTGCGCGACCAGCGCGCCGAGCATCCGGTTCGCGGCGAGTAGCGTCCAGTGGCGGTCCACTGCGAGCGCCGGGTACGGCTCGTGGCCGCGCAGCACCGCTTCGACCGCGTGGCGCGCGGCATCGAGCTGCGGGTCCGAAAACGGCCGTTCGCGAAACAGCGGCGCGAAACCGGCCGCGACGAGCAGCGCATTGCGTTCGCGCAGCGGCACGTCGAGGCGCTCGGCGAGATGCAGCACCATGTCGCGGCTCGGCTGCGCGCGACCCGATTCGACGAAGCTGAGGTGGCGCGCGGACACTTCCGCGTCGAGCGCGAGCGCCATCTGGCTCAGGCGCCGGCGTTGCCGCCACGTGCGCAGCAGCGGGCCGATGCCGGACGCGCGGCCGGCGGACGGAGTGGGCGAATGGAGGGCGGCGGTCGGGTTCATGATGCCGATGATAGGCAATCCCGCGCGCCTTGGGCATTACCTGCCAGGTAAGCATCGCGCTGCTCCCCGGGCGCGGGCGAGTCGCGGCGCTGCGTTACCATGACGACCGTGCCAACTGAGAGGCGGCACCGGGCCCGCGAGACCACGCATGGGCCGGTTGCCGTGCACATTCACAACAAGGCATTCCAGGGGAATCCAACAATGAAAAAACTTGCCGTCCGGCTCGCCTGCGTGGCGACGCTCGCACTTGCCGCGACCAGCGGCCACGCGCAGACCGAAGCTGCGCAGGTGGAAATGAGGGCCGCTGCCGCGGCTGCCAACGAAGCGGTCGTGAAAGGGCCGACCGACATCGACGTGAAACACGAAGCCGTGCTGAAGCTGAAGGCCGGCGAGTCGTTCGTGCCGGCCGCGGAAGCCGGCCGCTACCTGCGCTCGATGGGCAACTCGATCGACGAATCGAAACTGGTCGGCCTCGTGCTGCCCGACGACCCCGACGCCGACTGGATTTCCGTCGTGTCGTTCGAGCCGAGCGGCTATATCCGCGACGACGACGCAAAGGACTGGAAGCCCGACGAACTGCTGAAAAGCCTGCAGTCCGGCACCGAGGAAGACAACCCCGGGCGCAAGGAGCGCGGCCTGCCGGAAACCGAAGTGGTCGGCTGGGCGAAGGCTCCCGCGTACGACGCGGCCACGCACCGGCTCGTGTGGTCCGCGATCATCCGCGACAAGGGCGCGGCGCCGAACGCCGAGAACGACGGCGTGAACTACCGGACGCTCGTGCTCGGCCGCGACGGCTACCTGTCGCTGACGATGGCGTCGACGCTTGCCGACCTGCCGAAATACAAGGCGTCGGCCGACGACCTGCTGTCGAACATCCGCTTCAACGACGGCAAGCGCTACGCCGACTTCAACAAGTCGACCGACCACGTTGCCGAGTACGGCCTCGCGGCGCTGATCGTCGGCGTCGGCGCGAAGAAGCTCGGCCTGCTCGCGCTGATCGGCGCGTTCGCGGTGAAGTTCTTCAAGATCGGCGCGGTCGCGCTGCTGGCCGGCGGCGCGGCGCTCAAGCGCTTCTTCGGGCGCAAGCCGAAGCCGGCCGCGGTGCCGGCCGTCGCCGACGCGTCCGACGCAGCCGTCACGGAGCGCAAGGAATGACGAAGCTGTTGCTGCTGATCTTCGGCGGCCTCAAGCTTGGCAAGGTGCTCGTGTCGGCGGGCACCATGCTCGCGTCGATCGCGGTCTATGCGCTGTTCTACGGCTGGCGGTTCGCGGCCGGTTTCGTCGCGCTGCTGCTGGTGCACGAGGCCGGTCACTACATTGCCGCGCAGCGGCGCGGGCTCGACGTCGGGCTGCCGACCTTCATTCCGTTCGTCGGCGCGTGGATCCAGTTGAAGGAGCTGCCGCACGATGCGGAAACCGAGGCGTACGTCGGGCTGGCCGGGCCGTTTGTCGGCACGCTCGGCGCGCTGGCCTGCTACGCGGCCGCGCGCCACTACGACAGCAACCTGTTGCTCGCGCTGTCGTATACGGGTTTCTTCCTGAACCTGTTCAATATGATTCCGCTGTCGCCGTTCGACGGCGGACGGATCACTGCTGTGCTGTCGCCGCGCATCTGGTTCGCGGGCGTACCCGTGCTGATTGCGCTGTTCGTGTATCGCCCGAGCCCGCTGCTGATCGTGATGGCGATCCTCGCGCTGCCGCAACTGCGGCGCGCATGGCGCTTCGATCCCGACGCGCCGGAGAACCGCGTGTACTACGCGACGTCGGTCGAGACGAAGACGACCTACGCACTCTGCTACGTTGGCCTGCTCGCGTTTCTTGCGCTGATGACGTCCGGCGTGCACGACATGCTGAGCGTCGCGCATTCGTCGACCTGATGCAAGAACGGCGGCCGCGTGAAAGCGGCCGCCGTTCCTTGGGAGGTCGATCCTCAGGCGTCGCGATGACGCAATTCGACGCGTTTGATGTCCTTCACGATCACGAGATAGCTGAACACGGTGACGAGCGCATTCAGCCCGACGAACACGAGCGCGCCGTTGAACGAGCCGCTCGCGCCGACGAGGTAGCCGATCGCGATCGGCGCGACGATGCCCGCGGTATTGCCGAACATGTTGAACAGGCTGCCCGACAACCCGATCGCTTCCTTCGGCGCGGTGTCGGCGACGACGGCCCAGCCGAGCGAGCCGATTCCCTTGCCGAAGAACGACACGGCCATCAGCACGATCACGAGCACTTCGCTGTCGACATAGTTGCAGCCGATGATCGCCATCGACAGCGCCATCCCGCCGACGATCGGAATCTTGCGCGCGAGCGTCAGCGACACGCCGCGCCGGATCAAACCATCCGACAGCAACCCGCCGAGTACGCCGCCGAGGAACCCGCAGATCGCGGGCAGCGACGTCATGAAGCCCGCCTTCAGCAGCGACATCCCGCGTGCCTGCACGAGGTAGATCGGGAACCAGGTGAGGAAGAAGTACGTGAGCACGTTCACGCAGTACTGGCCGAGGTACACGCCGATCAGCATCCGGTTCGACAGCAACTGGCGCACGTAGTACCAGCCGGCGACGCGGCTGCCCTCCGCGCGCGTGCCGTCGGCGCCGCGCACCGTGGAGCGCACGAGCCCGCCGCCCTGTTCGATATGGTCGAGTTCCGCACGGTTCACGGCCGGATGGTCGGCCGGGTCTTTCATGACGCGCAGCCACAGGCACGCGAGCGCGATGCCGGCCAGGCCGAGCCACAGGTACACCTGGTGCCAGCCGTACGCATGCGTGAGCCATGCCATCAGCGGCGAGAACACGACGGCCGCGAAGTACTGCGCGGCATTGAAGATCGCCGACGCGGTGCCGCGCTCGGCGGTCGGGAACCAGTTTGCGACGACTTTTGCATTGGCGGGGAACGCGGGCGCTTCGGCGATGCCGACCGCGAAGCGCATCGCGAACAGCGCGGCGACCGCGAACGCGGCGCTGCCGCCGAGGCCGATCGTGCTTTGCAGCAGCGTGAACGCCGACCACAGGAAGATGCTCGCCGCGTACACGCGCCGCGCGCCGAAGCGGTCGAGCAGCCAGCCGCTCGGCAGTTGCGCGAGCACGTATGCCCAGCTGAACGCCGAGAAGATGTAGCCCATCGTCACCGGATCGATGCCGAATGCCTTGCGGATCGGCGTGCCGGTGATCGACAGCGTCGCGCGGTCCGCATAGTTGAGCGTCGTGACGACGAACAGCATCGCCAGGATCCAGTAACGCACGGCGGTCCGGCGCGCGGTGCGCGCGAGGTCGAGCGGAAGATCGCGAGGGGTGGTTTGATTAGGCACTTTAATGTACGTCGTCGTATGACATGAGCCGAAGTTTATGAGCAATGCCCGGACGCAGAAACCTCGGGTTTTCCCTCTGGAAGATCCCGTGAGACGGTTAATATTTCGCGGTTAGACTGACCGGGTAAGGATCTCGAGCCTATCGGCAGTTGCCCGGCCGGTGGTCCAAAACATGAAATGATGTCGGCAGACATCGTATCTGTTGGGCTACAATGGGCAATCCATTCCCGAACCACGGAGCACACCCCATGCAACTGACAGGAGAGATGCTGATCGGCGCCGACGCAGTGGCCGGCTCGGCCGGAACCTTGCGCGCGTTCGACCCGACGAAGGGCGCGCCGATCGACGCGCCGGCATTCGGCGTCGCGACGCAGGCCGATGTCGACCGCGCGTGCGAACTCGCGCGCGACGCGTTCGATGCGTACCGCGCGCAGCCGCTCGCGGCCCGCGCGGCGTTTCTCGACGCGATCGCCGATGAAATCGTCGCGCTCGGCGACGCGCTGATCGAGCGCGCGCACGCCGAAACGGGCCTGCCCGTCGCGCGGCTGCAGGGCGAGCGCGGCCGCACCGTCGGCCAGCTCCGGCTGTTCGCACGCGTCGTGCGCGACGGGCGCTTCCTCGCCGCGTCCATCGATCCCGCGCAGCCCGCGCGCACGCCGCTGCCGCGTTCGGACCTGCGCTTGCAGAAAGTCGCGCTCGGGCCCGTCGTCGTGTTCGGCGCGAGCAACTTCCCGCTCGCATTCTCGGTGGCCGGCGGCGATACCGCGTCGGCACTCGCGGCCGGCTGCCCGGTGATCGTGAAGGCGCACGAGGCGCACCTCGGCACGTCCGAACTGGTCGGCCGCGCGATTCGCGCCGCCGTCGCGAAAACCGGCATGCCGGCAGGCGTGTTCTCGCTGCTGGTGGGCCCCGGCCGCGTGATCGGCGCGGCACTCGTCAGCCATCCGGCGGTCCAGGCTGTCGGCTTCACCGGTTCGCGGCAGGGGGGCATGGCGCTTGTGCACCTCGCGAATGCGCGTCCGCAGCCGATTCCCGTCTACGCGGAAATGAGCAGCATCAACCCGGTCGTGCTGTTCCCGGCCGCGCTTGCCGCGCGCGGCGACGCGATCGCGACGGGCTTCGTCGATTCGCTGACGCTCGGCGTCGGCCAGTTCTGTACGAACCCGGGCCTCGTGCTGGCGATCGACGGCCCCGATCTCGACCGCTTCGAAACCGTCGCCGCGCAGGCGCTCGCGAAGAAGCCGGCCGGCGTGATGCTCACGCGCGGCATTGCCGATGCGTACCGCAACGGCCGCGGCAAGCTGGCCGAACTGGCGGGCGTGCGCGAAGTCGGCGCGGGCGAGGCGGCGCAGACCGAATGCCAGGCGGGCGGCGCGCTGTACGAAGTCGCCGCGCAGGCGTTCCTGGCCGAGCAGGCGTTCAGCCACGAGGTGTTCGGGCCGGCGTCGCTGATCGTGCGTTGCCGCGATCTCGACGAAGTCGCGCGCGTGCTCGACGCGCTCGAAGGCCAGCTGACCGCCACGCTGCAGATGGACGCCGACGACAAGCCGCTCGCACGCCGTCTGCTGCCGATCCTCGAACGCAAGGCCGGGCGTCTGCTCGTCAACGGCTATCCGACCGGCGTCGAGGTGTGCGATGCGATGGTGCATGGCGGCCCGTTCCCCGCGACGTCGAACCCGGCCGTCACGTCGGTCGGCGCAACGGCGATCGAGCGTTTCCTGCGGCCCGTGTGCTACCAGGATTTCCCGGACGACCTGCTGCCCGACGGGTTGCAGGACGGCAATCCGCTGGCGATTCCGCGTCTGCGGGACGGGAAGGCGGAATAACGGGAGGCAGCCCGTCGCCGAGCGCCGGGCTGCTCGCCGGATGAGCGAAAGCGGAGGCGGCCGGCAGGTCGCCTCCGCTTTTTTCAGGGTGCCTTTCGCGTCGCCGGAATTTCTCCTACAGTAGCGATGCCTCGGGCCGCCCGGCCCGCAGGCGAGCCTGAGAGACCGACAAAAGACAACGAGGGAACCCTCCAATGAACATCAACAAGCGTGGCGATCACCTGTTCGCGGCCGGATTGTGGAAAGCGATCGGCGACGTCGCGACATCCGTGCGCACCCAGATCGGCCAGTACAGCGAAGGGCGCGTGCTCGCGAACGCGCTGCAGGAATTCCAGCGCGACCTCGGCGGCAGCGAATTCGACGTAACGATCAACCAGGGGCGGCTCGTCATGGGCGCCGACGCGCATTCGCTCGTGTTCGGACAGGCTGTCCGCCGTTTCCGGCAGGACATGGAAGCGCTGGTGTTCGCGCTTCAGTACCGGCGCGGCATCGACGAACGCGACCCGGGCCTGCGCACCGAGGCGCTGATGCAGGCGAACAGCCAGCTCGCGACCGCGAAGCAGTCGGCGACGATCACGGTCGGCCGTTTCTTCGATGCGGTCGTCGACCGCGACGTGCTCGGGCAGATCCTCGACGGCGAATCGAAATCGCGCGCACGGACGGGCGCGCAGGGCCAGATCGCGGCGACACGGGTGAAGCTGGGGAACGTGCGCTACCGGATCGTCGGGATCATCGCGCAGATGTGACGGCGACGGCATGCATCGCGGCGGATGCGTGCGTCATTGCGGAAAAGAAAGGGAAGGCAACAAACGATCGCGGCCGGCGAGTGCCGGCCGCGATGCAGGATTGCCGGCCGCGCCGCCGGCGAACCTCGCTTACTGCGGGCCCATCTTCTTGATCAGCACGTCGAGCTCGGCCGCTTCCGCGTCGGTGAGGTCGATGAGCGGCGCACGCACCGGTCCCGCGTCGTGGCCGACGAGCTTCGCGCCCGCCTTGACGATGCTGACCGCATAGCCCGCGCGGCGGTTGCGGATCTTCAGGTACGGCAGGAAGAAATCGTCGATCAGGCGGCCGACCGTCGCGTGGTCGTCCTTTGCGATCGCTTCGTAGAATTCCATTGCCGTCTTCGGGATGAAGTTGAACACGGCCGACGAGTACACCGGCACGCCGAGCGCCTTGTACGCGGCGGCATAGACTTCCGCCGTCGGCAGGCCGCCGAGGTACGCGAACCGGTCGCCGAGGCGGCGGCGGATCGTGACCATGCTCTCGATCTCGCCGACGCCGTCCTTGAAGCCGATCAAGTTCGGGCAACGGTCGGCGAGGCGCTCGAGCATGTCGGCGTTCAGCTTCGAATTCGCGCGGTTGTACACCACCACACCGATCTTCAGCGCGCGGCACACCTGCTCGACGTGCTCGGCGATCCCTTCCTGGCTCGCTTCGGTCAGGTAGTGCGGCATCAGCAGCACGCCGCTTGCGCCGAGGCGCTCGGCTTCCTGCGCATATTCGATCGCGACGCGCGTCGCGCCGCCCGCGCCGGCGAGGATCGGCACCTTGCCCTTGCAGGTTTCCGTCGCGACGCGGATCACGTCCGAATACTCGCGCTGCGTGAGCGAGAAGAATTCGCCGGTGCCGCCGGCCGCGAACAGCGCGCTCGCGCCGTACGGCGCCAGCCATTCCAGGCGCTCGGCGTAGGTGGTCGGGCGGAAGCTGCCGTCGGCGTCGAAATCCGTCAGCGGAAACGACAGCAGGCCGTGGGAGATGATCTGTTTGAGTTCTTGCGGTGAAGTCATGGTTGGGGTCGTCCGTCTAGCGCGAGTGCTGGGTTCGTCGGGAACGGCATACGAGCCGAATTGGCGATGTCGTTGTATGTCATCGTACAACGAGGGGAAGGGTGGCGCAAGCGGTTTGCTGGCCGATCAAGGGTAGGGTCTTTCCGGATAAGGGTTTACGCAGCATCGCCGGTTGAGGTTGAATGTCGTATGATGACTAACAATATGGCCGATTGCCTTCAGGAATTGCAATGACTGCTTCCCCTCTCTACATCCGCGTGCACCCGGACGACAACGTTGCGATCGTCGTCAACGACGGCGGCCTGCCCGAAGGTGCGACGTTCGCCGACGGGCTGACGCTGTGCGAAGGCGTGCCGCAAGGGCACAAGGTCGCGCTCGTCGATCTCGCGGCCGGCGACCCGGTCGTCCGCTACAACGTGGTGATCGGCTACGCGCTGACCGACCTGCGGCGCGGCAGCTGGGTCAACGAGCGCACGATGCGCATGCCCGAGCCGCCGGGGCTCGACGACCTGCCGCTCGCGACGCGTGCCGCGCCGCCGCTCGAGCCGCTCGAAGGCTATACGTTCGAGGGCTTCCGCAACGCCGACGGCTCGGTCGGCACGCGCAACATCCTCGCGATCACGACGACCGTGCAGTGCGTGTCGGGCGTCGTCGAGCATGCGGTGAAGCGGATCAAGGACGAACTGCTGCCGCGCTACCCGAACGTCGACGATGTGGTCGGGCTCGAGCACACGTACGGCTGCGGCGTCGCGATCGACGCGCCCGACGCCGACATCCCGATCCGCACGCTGCGCAACATCAGCCTGAATCCGAACTTCGGCGGCGAAGTGATGACCGTGAGCCTCGGCTGCGAGAAGCTGCAGCCCGAGCGCCTGTTGCCGCCCGGCGCGATTCCGGTGACCGCCGACGGCGCGGCCGGCAACGGCGGCGTCGTGTGCCTGCAGGACGCCGCGCACGTCGGCTTCAACTCGATGATCGACTCGATCATGAAGATGGCCGAAGCGCATCTCGAGCGGCTGAACCGCCGCCGCCGCGAGACGTGCCCGGCGTCTGATCTCGTCGTCGGCGTGCAGTGCGGCGGCAGCGACGCGTTTTCGGGGCTCACCGCGAACCCGGCCGTCGGCTTCGCGGCCGACCTGCTCGTGCGGGCCGGCGCGACGATCATGTTCTCGGAAGTGACCGAAGTGCGCGACGGCGTCGCGCAGCTCACGTCGCGTGCGGCGAACGAGGACGTTGCGCGCGAGATCATCCGCGAGATGGACTGGTACGACCGCTACCTGCAGCGCGGCCGCGTCGACCGCAGCGCGAACACGACGCCCGGCAACAAGAAGGGCGGCCTGTCGAACATCGTCGAGAAGGCGATGGGGTCGATCGTGAAGTCGGGCAGCGCGCCGATCGCCGGCGTCGTGCGTCCCGGCGATCGCGCGCGGCAGAAGGGGCTGCTGTACGCGGCGACGCCCGCGAGCGATTTCATCTGCGGCACGCTGCAGCTCGCGGCCGGGATGAACCTGCACATCTTCACGACGGGCCGCGGCACGCCGTATGGCCTCGCGCAGGTACCGGTGATCAAGGTTGCGACGCGCAGCGATCTCGCGCGCCGCTGGCACGACCTGATGGATCTCGACGCGGGGCAGATCGCGACCGGCGCGGCGACGATCGAGGACACGGGCTGGGAACTGTTCCGGCTGATGCTCGACGTCGCGAGCGGCAAGCGCCGCACGTGGGCCGAGCAATGGAAGCTCGCGAATGCGCTGACGCTGTTCAATCCGGCGCCGGTGACCTGATACGCGCCGGCGTGGCAGCAGGACGGTGCGGGCGCCTTCGGGCGCCCGTTTTCATTGCGGCGCGCCGCCGCGGCCGCCGATCGTCACTCGATGCCGATCGGCAGCGACAGCCCCACCTTCACGCGCGACATCACCACCATCGTCTCGAAGTGACGGATGTTGTGGTGCTGCCGGAACACGCGCGTGGAAAATTCTTCGTAATGGTCGATGTCGCGCATCGCGATCATCAGCACGAAATCGGCGCGGCCCGTCACCACGTAGCACTGCATGACTTCCGGCAGCGATTTCAGGAACCGCTTGAATTCGTCGAGCAGGTCGACGCGTTCGCGCTCCACCTGGACGAGCACGAGCATGGTCAGCGGGAGGCCGACCTTGTTCGGATCGACGACGGAAACGTCCTGCTGGATATAGCGCTCGTCGCGCAGCCGCTTCACGCGGCGCAGGCACGCGGGCGGGCTCAGACCGATCTCGGCGGCGAGCGCCTGGTTGGTGATCTGGTTGTCGTGCTGGAGACGGGCGAGGATCCGCAGATCGAAGTCGTCGAGCGGCGCGGCAATGGAATTCATCGGATTTCCTTTCGGGAGAAAAAACGAAACAAATTCACGCATGGAGCCGTGTGATGTTTATCGGATTTCGTAGCGGCTGCCGATAATCGTAGCATCCGTCAACGACGAAGCTGCGAGGAAATCATCATGCGTTCCCGACGTCTGCTGCTGGCGCTTGCGCCGCTTGTGCTGGCCGTTCCCGCGTTCGGCGCGGATACGGTCGTGGTGGGTTTTGCCGGCGCGCTCACGGGCGCCCAGGCACATTTCGGCGAGGACAGCGCGCGGGGCATCCGGCTCGCGATCGACGAAATCAACGCGGGCCATCCAAGCGTCGCCGGGCATCCGGTCACGTTCGCGCTCGACGCGCAGGACGATCAGGCCGACCCGAAGGTCGCGACGACGGTTGCGCAGCGTTTCGTCGACACGCACGTCAGCGCCGTGATCGGCCACCAGAATTCGGGGACGTCGATCGCCGTCGCGCGGCTCTACGCGACGGCGAACATCGCGGAACTGACGCCGTCGGCGACCAATCCGGCGTTCACGCGTCTTGGCTATCGCACCACGTTCCGGTTGCTCGCGAACGACGACTTTCTCGGGCAGGCTGTCGCCCGCTATGCGGTCGGGCAGTTGCATGCGCGCCGCATCGGCGTCGTCGACGATCGAACGGCGTACGGGCAAGGCATCGCAGATGTCTTCGTCGGCGCGCTCGGAACCTCCGGCGCAACCGTCGTTGCGCGCGAATACACGACCGACAAGGCGTTCGACTTCGGCGCACCGCTGACGCTGCTCAAGGGCAACGCGCCCGATGCGATCTTCTTCGGCGGCATGGATACGCAGGGCGGTCCGATGCTCAGGCAGATGAGGAAGTTGCGGATGGCCGCGCCGCTGCTGGGCGGCGACGGCCTGTGCACGCACGAGATCCTGAAGCTGGCCGGCGACGCGCTCGACGGCAACCTCGTGTGCGCGGACGGCGGCCGGAGCCTTGCGAAGATGCCGGGCGGCCCGGCCTTCGCGGCACGCTTCACGCAGAAATACGGCGCCCCCGTGCAGCTTTACGCGCCCTATGCGTACGACGCGATGATGGCCGTCTACCACGCGGTCCTGCTCGCGCAGTCCACCGATCCCGCGAAGATCGTCGATGCGCTGCATCGTGTCGACTTCCAGGGCGTGACCGGCCGGATTGCATTCGACGCGAACGGCGAACTGCGCAATCCGGCGGCAACGATTTCGACGTTCAAAGGCGGCAACAAGGTGACTTTGTCGGAGGTAGTCAAATGAATACGCGAATTCTTCCCGTGGGGACGGCATCGTTGCGCGCCGTCGCACGGCCGGTCGACGACGTTGCCGCTCCCGCGGTGCGCGAAGCGGCAGGCGCACTGCGCGCCGCGCTGCGTGCGTTTCGCGACGAACACGGCTTCGGTCGCGCGGTGGCCGCGCCGCAGATCGGCATCGGGCAGCGGATGATCGCGCTCGCGCTGGATGGCTGGCCCGACGTGATCGTGAACCCCGAGATCGTGTGGCGCAGCGACGCGCGGATGACGCTGTGGGACGACTGCATGTGCTTTCCGGATCTGTTCGTGCGCGTCGAGCGCCATGCGTCGGTGAGCGTGCGCTACACGACACTGGACGGCGAGCCGCATCAGCGCGACGCACTGTCACCGGCCGAATCGGAGCTGATGCAGCACGAAATCGATCATCTCGACGGCAAGCTGTCGTTCGATCGTGCGGCCGGGCCGAATGCGGTCGTGCATCGCAGCGTGTTCGATGCCGATTCTCCGTCGTTCGCCGCGCAGGTCGACTACACGCCGAACGCTCCCGGGGAGACGCACATGGCACCGCATGGCATTCCGTCCGTCGAGGCTCCCGCGTTTCCGCAGGGCGCCGCCTACATGAACGGCCGCTTCATCCCGATCGCCGATGCGCGGGTATCGGTGCTCGACTGGGGTTTCCTGCATTCCGATGTCACGTACGACACCGTGCACGTATGGAACGGCCGCTTCTTCCGGCTCGACCAGCACATCGCGCGGTTCAGGCGCTCGCTTGCGAGGCTGCGGCTGAACGTGTCGCTGAGCGACGATGCGCTTCGCGACATCCTCGTCGAATGCGTGCGCCGCTCGGGCCTGCGCAATGCGTACGTCGAGATGCTGTGTACGCGCGGGGTATCGCCCACCTTCAGTCGCGACCCGCGCGACGCCGTGAACCAGTTCATCGCGTTCGCGGTGCCGTACGGTTCGGTTGCGAACGAGCGGCAACTGCGCGAGGGCCTGCACCTGCACCTGATCGACGACGTGCGGCGGATTCCCCCGGAATCGGTCGATCCGCAGATCAAGAATTACCACTGGCTCGACCTCGTCGCGGGGCTGCTGAAGGGCTATGACGCGGGTGCGGAGTCGGTCTTGCTGAGATGCACGGACGGCAGCATCGCGGAAGGGCCCGGGTTCAACGTGTTCGTCGTGCACGACGGCCGGCTGCGGACGCCCGACCGCGGCGTGCTGCACGGCATCACGCGGCAAAGCGTGTTCGAGCTGGCGGCGTCGATGGGCATCGACGCGCAGGCCGCGCGCATCGACGACGCGCAACTGCGCGACGCGGACGAAGTGTTCATCACATCGACGGCCGGCGGGATCATGCCCGTCACGCGGCTGAACGGCGCGGCGATCGGCGACGGCCGGCCGGGCCCGTTGACGCGCCGGCTGTTCGACGCGTACTGGGCGAAGCACGAGGATCCGGCGTGGAGCCTGGCGGTGGACGGCGCGACCGGCTGATCGCGGCGGCTCGGGCGCGATTTCCTTACCTGTCACGTAATCGACCGCCCGCGCGAGCCCGGCGACGATAGCGGCACGCGAACCCGAAACGTTCGCGGCCTCGTCCCCTCATCGACACAAGGAGCCTCGCCATGAACACCGCCCAATCCGCTTCGTCCGTTCACGCCGACCTGATCGACCGCTACTTTGACGTATGGAACGAATCCGACGCCGCGCGCCGCCGCGCGCTGATCGATGCGACCTACGCAAGCGACGCGGCGTATCGCGATCCGCTGATGGCCGGCGACGGCCACGCAGGCATCGACACGATGATTGCCGCCGTGCAGGAGCGCTTCCCGGCATACCGCTTCCGCCGCACGACCGACGTCGACGCATTCGGCCAGTACTTGCGGTTCTCGTGGGCACTCGTGTCGCCCGACGGCGCGCCGATCGTGAAGGGCTCGGACTTCGGCACCGTCGACGCATCGGGCCGCCTCGCGTCGGTCACGGGTTTCATCGATGAAATGCCGGCCGCGGCGTCGTGACGCGAGCGGTGCATGCACAACAGCGGCCGGGATCGGGTAACGTTATGCGGTTTGTTCCTGATCCCGGAGACTAGCCGACATGCTGAAGAATCTCGACCCGCTGCTGCACGCCGACATCCTGCACACGCTGCGCGCGATGGGCCACGGTGACGAAATTGCGATCTGCGACGCGAATTTCCCGGCGGAATCCGTCGCGGAGCACACGGTGGTCGGCCGCGCGCTGCGGATCGACGGCGCCGATTCGGCGCGCGTCGTGCGAGCGGTGCTGTCCGTGCTGCCGCTCGACACGTTCGTCGACACGCCCGCATGGCGGATGGAAGTCGTCGGCGACGCGGCCGCGGTGCCGCCCGTGCAGCGCGAGGTGCAGGCCGAGATCGATCGCGCGGAAGGGCGCGCGGTGCCGCTCGCGGGCATCGACCGTTTCGCGTTCTACGAACGCGCGCAACAGGCGTACGCGGTGATCGTCACCGGCGAGCTGCGCGGCTACGGCTGCTTCATCTTCAAGAAAGGCGTGCTGTTGAGCGACGCGGGCTGAACGTCCGCGTCGACACCTTTTTCGTGCCGCCGCCAGCGGGCCGCGCGGCGGCCGCCGTGTAAAGATTTGCTACAACCTTTTTCTTGGACACGGCCGCAAGACCCTCTATGCTGGCCCATTTGCCGCGGGCCCCGCAGGGTTGCGCGGCCCGAGCTTCACGGGCGCGCCCCGTGCGGCCGGCCGAATTGCATACGAGGAGAGAGGCATGACGCGTTCCGTCGATTCCGGCGTCATTTTTTTCGCACGCCTGGCGCTGGCGGCGTTGTTCCTGTGGGGCGGCATCATGAAGCTGCTCGGCTACAGCGACTTCGTCGCGTATCTGCACGGGATGAACGTGCCCTATCAACAGGTCGTTGCGCCGATCGTCGTCGCGATCGAGGGGCTGGGCGGTCTGCTGCTGATCGTGGGCTACAAGGTTCGCCCGCTCGCGTTGGTGATGGCGGTCTACACGATCGCGACTGCAATGGTCGGGCACAATTTCTGGGACGCGACGAACGCCGCCGTCCAGCACGACATGGTGATCCACTTCTGGAAGAACGTGGCGATCGCCGGCGGCTTCCTGCTGCTGTTCGTCACCGGGGCCGGCGGCGCGAGCATCGACGCGCTGCGCCGGCCCAGTTCGTCGTACGGCGTGCTGCGTTGAACTGAGCCGATTCGCGCCGTCGTGCTGAAGCAAGACAAAAGGGCCGAATCCCGCACGTCGCGGGATTCGGCCCTTTGTTCATGAGGCCGGCGCGTGCGCGCCGACGTTCAGTGCGTGTCTTTCACGTCCTTCGCATCTTTCGAGAACTGCACGGCGATCGCGCCGAGCACGCAGATCACCGCGACATACACGACCGGTGCGAGCGGATTCGACTTCATCATCAGCGACACGATCACCGGCGTGAGGCCGCCGAAGATCGCATAGGCGACGTTGTACGAGAACGAGATGCCCGAGAAGCGCACGACCGCCGGGAAGCTCTTGACCATCACGAACGGCACCGCGCCGATCGTGCCGACCATGAAGCCCGCGATCCCGTAGTAGAGCGGCAGCGTCGACGCGTCGGCCGCGACCTGCACGAACAGCAGGTAGTAGCACGCGGCGAGCCCGATGCCGCCGATGCCGAGCACGCGCTTCGCGCCGATCATGCCCGCGAGCGAACCGGCGGTGATGCAGCCGGCCGTCAGGCACAGCGTCGCGACGCTGTTCGCGAACAGCGTCGTCGCGGGCGTCAGGTGGAACTGCTTTTGCAGCAGCGCGGGCGTCATCAGGATCACGACGACGATCGCGGCCGACAGCATCCACGTGAGCAGCATCGACACGATCACCGCGCGGCCGTGGTCGCGCAGCACGGCCTTCAGCGGAATCTCGGCCGCGAGCGCCTTCTTCGCCTTCATCTCGGCGAACACCGGCGTTTCGTGCAGCCAGCGGCGCAGGTACACGGAGAACAGCCCGAACACGCCGCCGAGCAGGAACGGGATGCGCCACGCGAACGCGCCGACTTCGGCGGCCGAGTAGCGGCTGTTGATGCCGGCCGCGACGAGCGAGCCGAGCAGGATGCCGGCCGTGAGGCCTGCGGTCAGCGTGCCGCATGCGTAGCCGATGTGGCGCGACGGCACGTGCTCGGACACGAACACCCACGCGCCCGGCACTTCGCCGCCGACCGCCGCGCCCTGCAGCACGCGGAACAGCAGCAGCAACACCGGCGCGAGGATGCCGATCGTGTCGTAGGTCGGCAGCAGGCCCATCAGCAGCGTCGGTACCGACATCATCAGCACGCTCAGCGTGAACATCCGCTTGCGGCCGAACAGGTCGCCGAAGTGCGCCATGATCACGCCGCCGAGCGGGCGCGCGAGATAGCCGGCCGCGAAGATGCCGAACGTCTGCAGCTGGCGCAGCCAGTCGGGAATGTCGTGCGGGAAGAAGAGTTGTCCTATCGCCGGCGCGAAGAACACGAAGATGATGAAGTCGTAGAACTCGAGGGCGCCGCCGAGTGCGGCAAGGCCAAGGGTCTTGTAGTCGCTGCGCGTGAGCGCGCGTTCGGCGGCGCGAGGCACGCCGCTCAATTCGGAAGCTTGCATGGTCAGGACGATCGGTTTTCGAATGTTGTTGTCGGTGCTGCGTCTCCAGGGCCCGCTATCGGCATGGACTGACAAGGCGCGGCTTGCATCGTCGAAGCGTGCCGCGTGCCGGGTGAGGCACGAAACACGCGCCGCCGCACCGGGATGGGGCGCGGCGGAGACGAAGCGTCAAAGCGGGTTGGGGGATTCTACAGGAGCGCGAAATGCCTGCGCGCGAGTGCGCGCCGAGGACGGCTTCGGACCAGGCAGCCGAAGCGTGCGCGGCGCGGGCGGCCGGTGAGCCGCCCGTGGGCCGTGCGAGAAGCGTGTGCGTATCAGCCGGTTCAGTTGCCGGCGATCGTATCGACCGGCTTGAACGCGCCGTGCTCGACCTTGTAGATCGTCACCGGTGCATCCCTCAGGTCGCCCTTCGGGTCGTACGCGATGCTCGGCGCCGACACGCCCTTGACCGACACCTTGCCGAGATACGGCGTGTACACCTTCGGATCGGTCGAGTTCGCGTCCTTCATCGCGGTGAGCAGCGCGATCGTGCCGTCATACGAGTAAGGCGAGTAGGTGATCACGTCTTCGTTGAAGCGCGCCTTGTAGCGTGCCGCGTAGCCGGAGAAGCCCGGCATCTTTTCCTTCGGCAGCCCGCCCATGTAGACGATCGCGCCCTCGGCCGCTTCGCCGCCGACCTTCAGGAACGTCGGCGAGCGCGACATCTCGCCCGTCACGAATGCCGCCTTCATCCCGAGCTGGCGCATCTTGCGGATCATCGGCGACGATTGCGCGTCGCCGCCGCCGTAGAAGATTGCGTCCGGATTGACGCCCTTCAGGTTGGTCAGGATCGCGGAAAAGTCGAGCGCCTTGTCGTTCGTGAAGTCGCGCTTGACGATCGTGCCGCCCGCCGCTTCCACCGCTTTCGCGAATTCGTCGGCGATGCCCTGGCCATAGGCCGTGCGGTCGTCGATGATCGCGATGCGCTTGAAGCGCAGCGTCTTCACCGCGTACGTGCCGACGATGCGGCCGGCCTGTGCGTCGCTCGTCAGCAGCCGGTAGGTCGTCTTGTAGCCGCGCGCCGTGTATTGCGGCGACGTCGCCATCGAGATCTGCGGCAGCCCGGCGCGGTCGTACAGGTCGGAGGCCGGAATGCTGGTGCCCGAGTTGAAGTGGCCGATGATCCCGCGGACGTTGTCGTCGATCAGCCGCTGCGCGACGGTCGTGCCGGTGCGCGGGTCGGCCTGGTCGTCCTGCGAATCGAGCTGGAACGTGACGGGCTTGCCGCCGATCGTCGGATGCGTCGCGTTGAAATCGGCGATCGCGAGCTGCACGCCCTTCTGCATGTCCGTGCCGTAATTCGACTGCGGGCCGGTCAGCGGTGCGGCGAAACCGATCTTGACGACGTCGGCGGCGATGGCGTGCGCGCCCGACAGTGCGCAGGCAGCGGCCAGCGCGACGTGCGATACCTTCAGCTTCACTTTCACTTCCCCTTGATGGCGTGGTTGGGCCGCCGCCGGCCTGCGGGCCGGCGCCGGTAAACCGGGCGAGACGGTTTGGTCGGCCGGCCGACGCAATGGCCGTTCAGGCGCGCCGCGTGCTGCCCGCGCTGTGCCGGAATCGGCGTGCGCGAAGGCAGATGCCGCGGGCCGTGCGTGCCGATTGCTGCAGCGGCGGGACGTCGTCTCGTGACCGTGAAGCGAAGTCTAGATAGCGAAAATGCGGGCGTCTTGCGCGTTCGGTGCGCAGCCGGCGACGATATCGGCATATCGTCGATAACCCTGATATATGCCGAAATCGTCACGCCGAATGCGCAATCGCGCCAAGACGCGGGGCGTCCGCATTTTTAGCATGGTGGATTCGGGTGCATGATGCCGCCTGTGTCGAAGCGCTGCGCCGGCAGCGGCGAAAGCGGAACGGCCGCCGGCCGCGCATGCGCTGCGCGGTGGTTGTGTGCGCAACCTGTGTGGTCGGCCGACGGCGTCGATCGGGATGCGCGGCATGCCCGGCCGACACCGCCAGCTTGCCTGCCCCGCGCTCGGCGCGACGCGATCGAAGGGGCGCTTCTATAATCGACGCCATCTGCCACTCGCTTCGCGGTTGCCGGGATGACGACCTTGCTTGCCGTACCGCCCATGAGCCTGTCCGAAACGTTGCGCTACCAGCCCGACAACGCCGATCTCGGCGCGATGCTTGCGCATTTCCGCCTGCTTGAACCCGTGTTCGACGCGCTGCCGGACGTCGCGTTCTTCGTGAAGGACGCGAGCGGCCGCTACGCGATCGTCAATCGCACGCTGGCGATGCGCTGCGGCTACAAGGACAAGCGCGACCTGCTCGGCAAGACGGCCGACGAAGTGTTTCCGCGCCGCTTCGGCCGCAGCTATTTCGAGCAGGACATGGCGACGATCAACGCCGGCCAGCAACTGATGGACCAGCTCGAGCTGCACCTGTATCCGGGCCGCCAGCCGGGCTGGTGCCTGACCTGCAAGGAGCCGCTGCGCGACGCCGCGGGCAGGGTGGTCGGCCTCGCGGGCATCTCGCGCGACCTGAAGGCGCACGAGGGATCGCATCCGGCGTACAGCCGGCTCGCCGACGTGGTCCAGCACATCCAGGATCACTACGTACAGCCGCTGAACCTGAAGCACCTCGCGCAGATGGCCGGGATGTCGGTCGCGCAGCTCGAGCGCTACTTCCACAAGGTGTTCCACCTGACGCCGCGCCAGGTGCTGCTGAAGACGCGGCTCGACGCGGCCACCGCGCTGCTCGTCACGCACGACAAGGTCACCGACGTCGCGGCGCTATGCGGCTATACGGATCACAGCGCGTTCACGCGCCAGTTCAAGGCGACGGTCGGCGTGACGCCGACGGAATACCGGTTGATGCTGCAGGAGCGGGCGGGGTAACGCGATTCGCCGGCCGGGCCGGCGCATCGCAGGGATCGGGGTACTGCGGGTGCTGCGGGGATACGGGGAAGCCGTGAAAACGGCGGCTCAGCGGTAGCCGAGCCCTTTCAGGACGGCGGTGCCGTCTTCGGTCAGCCGGAAGCTCGGGGCCGTATCGGGGTCGAGCTTGACCATCTCGACGAGACCGGCTTCCTGCAACGCGGGCAGTTCGGGTTTGGCGTTCGCGCCGATCGGTGCATGCAGCAGCACGAGCAGCGTCGCGATTTCATGATGACTGAGCAGGCGGCGCAGCATCGTCTTCTTTGCAGGGGGCGCGGCCGGGCGGCCCGCGGGTGCTTCTACGGCGCTCATCGCTTTCCTCCTTTTCTAGATAAACCATCGGGTACTGGTTGCGGATGGTGCCGTCGAAGACTTAAGCGATTCTTAAAACCGTGGCGGGCGACGGGATGCTGCACTGCGGTACGGGTTACCGGATGTAACGCCATACGCGGCGCGGCTTGCGGCCCGATCGCGGCGAGCCGCGCGGGCGGGTCCGCGGCGCCGTGATTCACCACGATGGTGCGTGCGGGGTGCAGCCTTTTGCATCAGCCGCGGATCACGCCCATGCTCGCGGCCCGCGACTCCGATTCACATCCTTCCCTTATTTCCTGCGCTGCGCCTGCGCAGCGAGCCGCACGGCCGCGTTCGTCGCGCCGTAGCCGTCGTATGCGCCGCGCCGCTCGACGATCTCGAGCGAGAAGCGGTTGTCGACCAGTTCCGTATACGCGTGCAGGAATTCGCCGCCGTGCTCGTCCCGGTCGTACAGCAGGTGGTGCGCGCTCAGCGTGTCGATCAGGTCGTCCGGCAGCGCGTAGCGCGCGGCGAGATCGTCGTAGTAATTGGGCGGAATGCGCAGGAACGGCACGCCGTCGGCCGCGAATGCGGCGACCGTCTTCACGATGTCGTCCGTGCGGAACGCGACGTGGTTCAGCCCCGTGCCGTGGTAGCGGTCGAGCGACTCGGCGACGGCCGTATGGCGGTCGACCGATGCGTTCAGCGCGATCCGCACCGAGCCGTCGGCGCTGCGCACCGCGCGACTGCGCATCAGCCCGTACGGATCGGGCACGAGCCAGCTGCGCTCGGCCTCGAAGCCGAACGCCGTCTTGAAGAACAGGATCCACGTGTCGAGCGCATCGGCCGGCAGCGCGAGGCACACGTGGTCGATGCCCGTCAGCGGGCCGACTTCGCTCGGGCCGTCGATGTCGGTCAGCACGAAGTCCGATTCGTACAGCGTCGGCGCGTTCGGCGCTTCGTCGACGAAATATTC
Source organism: Burkholderia arboris (assembly GCF_902499125.1). GTDB lineage: Bacteria > Pseudomonadota > Gammaproteobacteria > Burkholderiales > Burkholderiaceae > Burkholderia > Burkholderia arboris. Next base: position 13,589 of record NZ_CABVPX010000024.1, on the reverse strand, counting down.
GAGGCTGCCGTCCGGCGCCTGCACGCTCGGCAGCACGCGCTCGTTCGGCCCGACGCGGCCCGAGAACGGCGCATAGCCGAAGCCGGCCGCGCGTTCGAACGCCACCTTCGCGTCGTCGACGCGGAATGCCGACGCGCACAGCGACAGCCCGTGCTGCTGGAAGAACGCATCGGCGAACGAGTCGCGCTCGGCGTTCAGCACGATCGACGCGGCGCCGTGCTGGAACAGCGTCACGTCCTTCGAGCGATGCCGGCCGGCGAGCCGGAAGCGCATCCGGCCGAGCCATTCGGCGACGGTCGCCGCCGCCTGGGCGTCGACCGCGAATTCGATGAACTGGAATCCGACGTGCGCGGGCGGCGCCGGCGGCGCGAACAGCGGCTGGCCGGCGGCCGGCGCGCGGCCGTCCTGCGCGAGCCGCGTGCGGGTCAACTCTTCCAGATAGAGCAGCGAGCGATGGCCGTCGGCGGCTGTGATCGCGGTCGGCGCCGCGCGGAAGCCGTCGTTGAAGATTTCGAGCGACAGCGGCCCCGTATAGCCCGACTCGATCACCCGCGCGGTGAACCGTGCGAGGTCGAAGTCGCCCTGGCCCGGGAACGAGCGGTAGTGGCGGCTCCATTCGAGCACGTCCATCGCGAGCTTCGGCGCATCGGCGATCTGCACGAACGCGATCCGGTCGCCGGGGATGTCGGCGATCGCATCCGGCGAATCGTCGAGCGACAGCGTGTGGAAGCTGTCGAGCGCGAGGCCGAGGTGCGGGCTGTTCACCGCATTCACGAGTGTCCATGCATGGCCGTACCGCTTCGCGACGCGGCCCCACGCGAGCGCTTCGTACGCGGCGACCACGCCGGCCTCCCGCGCCGCTTCGGCGAGTGCGCCGAGCTGGTCGACGAGCAGCCCGTCGTCGGCGATCGTGTCGGCCGACACATTGCTGCAGACGAGGATGCGGTCGGTGCCGAGCGCATGCATCACGTCGAACTTGCGCTTGATCCGGTCGAGGTTGCGCGCGAGCTGGGCCGCGCTGACGCCCTCGAAGTCGCGAAACGGCTGGAACAGCACGATGTCGAGGCCGAGATCGGCGGCCATGCGCCGGACGTCGGCCGGCGATCCGTCGAAGTAAACGAGGTCGTTTTCGAAGATTTCGACGCCGTCGAAGCCCGCTGCCTGGATGGCGGCGAGCTTCTCGGCGAGCGTGCCGGACAGTGACACGGTGGCAATCGAACGCTGCATGGCGATTCCTGCGGATGAGCGGGGCATGGCGTCGATCGAACCGGCCCTGAATGAACCAGTCATTGAGTCCCGGCGCACGCCATATCCCGAATTTACTGGGCTAGTGGTGCGTATTGTACAAACTAACTAGGTGGTACAAATTAGCGAAAACCCGAAAAGACAGCCCGCATTCACGAGCGCACACTAGCGCCAAATTCCGATGTTTTCGGGGCGGCGCCGGTCCTGGTCCGCCCCTGTTTCAGGAGCAGAATCACCATGAGCAAGCACAAGGTGCTGGTGCTGAACGGCCCGAACCTGAACCTGCTGGGGACCCGCGAGCCCCACATCTACGGCGCGGAAACGCTAGCCGACGTCGAGCAGCGCTGCTGCACGGCAGGCGAGGCGCTCGGGCTGGAGATCGAGTTCCGCCAGTCGAACGCCGAGCATCAACTGATCGACTGGCTGCATGCCGCGCGCCTCGACACGGACGGTATCGTGATCAACCCGGCCGCCTATACGCATACGTCGGTCGCGCTGGCCGACGCGCTTTCCGCGATCGCGAAGCCGGTGATCGAAGTGCATATCTCGAACGTGCATCGCCGCGAGGCGTTTCGCCACCATTCGTATGTGTCGGCGGTCGCCGAAGCCGTGATCTGCGGCTGCGGCACCGAAGGCTACGTGTTCGCACTGCAGCGTCTGGCGACGCTGTTCGCGCAGGGAGCCGCACGATGAGCCGCCCGTCGTTTCTGATCGGCCTGATCGGCCAGGGCATCGGCGGTTCGCTGTCGCCCGCGATGCACGAGGAAGAAGGCTTCCGCCAGGGCTTCGGCTACGTGTACCGGCGCATCGATCTCGATGCGCTCGGCGTGACCGTCGACGCACTGCCGCAACTGCTCGATGCCGCGCAGCGGATGGGCTACAACGGGCTGAACATCACGCACCCGTGCAAGCAGCGCGTGATCGAACACCTCGACGCGCTGTCGGACGACGCGCGCGCGCTCGGCGCGGTGAACACCGTGCTGTTCAAGGACGGCAAGCGGATCGGCCACAACACCGACTGGTCGGGCTTCGCGAAATCGTTCCGCCGCGGGTTGCCCGACGCGTCGCTCGAGCGTGTCGTCCAGCTCGGTGCGGGCGGCGCGGGCGCGGCCGTGGCCCATGCGGCGCTGCAGATGGGCGCAGCCGGACTGACGATTTTCGATGTCGACGGCACGCGTGCCACCTCGCTCGCGGCTGAACTCCAGCAACGTTTCCCCGCGGCACGGGTCGTGCCGGGCGGCGATCTCGCGGCCGCGATGCGCGCCGCGACGGGCCTGATCCACGCAACGCCGACCGGCATGGCCAAGCATCCGGGCCTGCCGCTGCCGGCCGAGCTGCTCCATGCGGGCATGTGGGTGTCCGACATCGTGTATTTCCCGCTCGAAACCGAACTGATCCACGCCGCGCGCGCGGCCGGCTGCGCCACGCTGCCGGGCGGCGGGATGGCCGTCTACCAGGCCGTCGACGCGTTCGAGATCTTCACCGGACGCACGCCCGACGCCGAGCGGATGTTCGATCACTTTCAGTCGCTCGTCGGGCGCTGACCCCTTACAGAAAGAGAGACCAGGAGACGACCATGCAGCACACCACCCATACGAGCGCCGCGCCGGCGCAGGCGTCCGGCACCGTCCGGCGCACCTCGGCGCGCTACAAGATTCTCGCGTTGCTCGCGATCGGCACGATGATCAACTATCTCGACCGTACGGTGCTGGGGGTGGCTGCGCCGCAGCTCACCAAGGAGCTCGGCATCAACGCGGCCGTGATGGGCATCATGTTTTCCGCGTTTTCGTGGACGTACGTGGCCGCGCAGGTGCCGGGCGGCCTCTTTCTCGACCGTTTCGGCAGCAAGGTCACCTATTACTGGTCGATGACGCTGTGGTCGCTGTGCACGTTCCTGCAGGGCTTCGTGCCCGGCGTCGCAACGCTGCTCGCCTGCCGTCTCGGCCTCGGCGTCGCGGAGGCGCCGTGCTTCCCGACCAACAGCCGCGTCGTCGCGACGTGGTTCCCGCAGAACGAACGTGCGATGGCGACGGGTACCTACACCGTCGGCGAGTACATCGGCCTCGCGTTCTTCAGCCCGGTGCTGTTCGCGCTGATGGGGGCGTTCGGCTGGCGCTCGCTGTTCTGGGTCGTCGGTGCGGTCGGGATCGTGTTCGGCCTGGTCTGGTGGAAGTTCTATTACGAGCCGCGCAATCATCCGGGCGCGAATTCGGAGGAGCTGGCCTATATCGAGGCGGGCGGCGGCCTGGTGCACGGCGTGCGCAAGGACGGTGACAAAGCTGGCAAGGGCGCGAAGGGCGAGCAGAAGTCGTTCAGCTGGGCGATGGCCGGCAAACTGCTGAAGAAGCGCCAGCTCGCGGGCATCTGCCTCGGCCAGTTCGCCGGCAACTCGACGCTCGTGTTCTTCCTGACCTGGTTCCCGACCTACCTCGCAACCGAGCGCCACATGGGCTGGCTGAAGATCGGCTTCTTCGCGGTGATGCCGTTCATCGCCGCGTCGGTCGGCGTGATGTTCGGCGGGATCTTCTCCGACTGGCTGCTCCGCCGCGGCAAGTCCGCGAACCTCGCGCGCAAGCTGCCGATCATCGCGGGCCTGCTGCTCGCGTCGACGATCATTCTCGCGAACTACGTGAAGAGCAACGAAGCCGTGATCGCGATCATGTCGGTTGCGTTCTTCGCGCAGGGCATGGCCGCGCTCGGCTGGACGCTCGTGTCGGACATCGCGCCGGACGGCCTGCTCGGCGTGACGGGCGGCATCTTCAACTTCGCGGCGAACCTCGCGGGCATCGTCACGCCGCTGGTCGTCGGCTTCATCGTCGCGTCGACCGGCTCGTTCGTCGGCGCGCTCGTGTTCATCGGCGTGATCGCGCTGGTCGGTGCGCTGTCGTACATCTTCGTCGTCGGCGACATCAAGCGGATCGAACTGTAAGCACCGGCTCCACGCACATCCAGTGCGTTAGCCCGGCGGCCAACCGGCTGCCGGGCCTTTTTGTTTGCGGCGCCGGCTGGCATGCCGGCCGGCGCATTGCGCTTACGCGCGTTGCACGGCGATGCCGAGCGATTCGACCGCCTGCGCGATCGCCGCGACCGCGCGCCGGATATCGCCCGAATCGATTGCGCCGATGCAGCCGACGCGGAACGTCTCGAGCTGCGTGAGCTTGCCCGGATACAGGATGAAGCCGGCATCGCGCACCGCGTCGTAGAAGCGGCGGAAATCGTAGGCCGGATGGTCGGGCGCATGGAACGTGACGATCACCGGCGCCTGCACGCTCGTGTCGAGGAACGGCACGAAGCCGAGCGCACGCATCGATTCGACCAGCGTCCGGCAGTTGTCCGCGTAGCGCGCGCCGCGCGCCGGCTGGCCGCCTTCGGCGAGGTACTGGTCGAGCGCGGCGCGCAGCGCGGCGATCACGTGCGTCGGCGGCGTGAAGCGCCACTGGCCCGTCTTGCGCAGGTACGCGTACTGGTCGTGAAGATCGAGCGCGAGCGACGGCGAGTTGCCTTCGCATGCGTCGAGCGCATCGCGCCGCACGATCGCGAACCCCATCCCCGGCACGCCTTCGAGGCATTTGCCGCTCGCCGAGACCAGCGCATCGATGCCGCTGTCCGCGAGCGCGATCGGCAACGCGCCGAACGAACTCATCGCGTCGACGATCAGCCGCTTGCCGTGGCGCCGGCACGCGGCCGCGATCGCATCGAGCGGATTCAGGATCCCGGCGCTCGTTTCCAGATGCACGAGCGCGACGTGCGTGATGCGCGGCTCGCGCGCGAACGCGGCCTCGACCGCCGCCGCGTCGACGGCCGCGTCCTCGCCGAACGGCAGCGCGATCGCGTCGATGCCGAGCCGGCCGAGGATCTTCAGGATGCGTGCGCAATACGCGCCGTTGTCGGGTACGAGCACGACGCCGTCGCGCGGCACCAGCGTACCGAGCGCGGCTTCGACCGAGAACGTGCCGCTGCCCTGCATCGGCACGCACACGTACTCGTCGCCCCCTTTCGCGATCGTGACGAGGTCGGCGCAGACGCTGGCCGTCAGTTGATTGAAAGCGGCGTCCCACGAACCCCAGTCATGTTGCATTGCGTGGCGGGTTGTGGCGGACGTGGTGAGCGGGCCGGGCGTGAGCAGAATCGGGTCGGGCATGGTTTTTCTCCAGCAGAGGTCGAACGAAACGCCGGGCGGCATTTCTGAATGACTTGCATGATATTGGCAAAATGTGTCATTTTTTGGAAATTGTGGCATTCGTCACGGGTTTGTCATCGAACGCTGTGATCCTTCGGTTGCCGCGCGAAACCAACCGCAGCGCGGTAGCGCGGCGGGCCGTCGTTCGGCCTGCCCGGAGATAACAGAGAGCCGGATCGTGCCCCGGCCGTTTGGTGTTCCGCCTACGGAGAAGTCAGATGACACTGCAGAAACCCTCGCGCGCCGCTGCCGGCGCGTTCCGCAAGCTCGCGCTGGCCGCCTGCGCCGCCGGTCTGCTGCAAGGTGCCGCGATGCCGGCGCATGCGGCAAACGCGGTCGTGCTGTACACGGCGGACGGTCTCGAGAACCTCTATCGCGATGTGCTGCCGGCCTTCGAGAAGAAGGAAGGCGTCAAGGTCAACATCGTGACGGCAGGTAGCGGCGAGGTCGTGAACCGCGCGAACATCGAGAAGAATTCGCCGAAGGCCGACGTGATCGTCACGCTGCCGCCGTTCATCCAGCAAGCCGGCCAGATGGGCCTGCTGCAGCCGTACCAGAGCGTGAACTACAAGAACGTGCCGGCCATCGCGAAGGCCGAGGACGGCACGTGGGCGACGTTCGTGAACAACTACTTCTCGTTCGCGATCAACCCGGACGTCGTGAAGAACCAGCCGAAGACGTTCGCCGACCTGCTGTCGCCGACCTATGCGGGCAAGGTCGCTTACTCGAACCCGGCCACGGCCGGCGACGGGATGGCCGTGCTGATCCTGACGACGTCGCTGATGGGCGAGGACAAGGCATTCGACTACCTCGCGAAGCTGTCGCAGAGCGTGAAATTCCACACGAAGGGCACGGGCTACCTGAACGTGCTGCTGTCGCGTAACGAGATCAGCGTCGCGAACGGCGACCTGCAGATGGACCTCGACGACGCCGAGCACGGCGCGCTGTCCGTCAAGCCGATCTTCCTGGCCGCGAAGGACGGCGACCAGCCGACCACGTTCCAGCTCCCGTACGGCATCGGCCTGATCAAGAGCGGCCCGAACCAGGACGTGGGCAAGAAGCTGATCGACTACCTGATGTCGACGGAAGTGCAGGCGAAGGTGCCGGACATGTACGGCATCCCGGGCCGCACGGACGTGCCGCTGGCCGGCAAGAACGGCGAAGCGGTCAAGAAGGCGATCGCGGGCGTGAAGCTGATCCCGGTCGACTGGACCCAGGTGATGGCGAAGAAGCCGGTGTGGATCGAGCGCTGGAAGAAGGACGTGATCGGCAGCTCGGGCAAGCAGCTCGACGTCGTCAAGCCGAAGTGATCGGCACACGCCGCCTGTATTAGTGAGCGAGAGGATGAACCCGGTGGAAACCACCCTGACCCATCCCGGCGCATTCGGCGCCGCCGAACCGCACGCGACGCTGCGGTCCGGCGCGCCGGGCGGCGTGCAGATCGAACACCTGAGCGTGCGCTACGGCGCACGCACGGTGCTGGAAGATCTGTCGCTGTCGATCGGTGCCGGTGAATTTCTGACCGTGCTCGGCAAGAGCGGCTGCGGCAAGACCACGCTGCTGCGCTTCATCGCCGGGTTCGTGAAGGCCGATGGCCTGACCGGCACGCTGACCGTTGCCGGGCGCGACCTGACCTATGCGCCGCCGCACAAGCGCAATCTTGGTCTGCTGTTCCAGAATTACGCGCTGTTCCCGCACCTGTCGGTGTTCGAGAACGTCGCATTCGGGCTGCGCGCACGCGGCATGGCGTCGTCGGAAGTGACGCGCCGCGTCGCCGACGCGCTGAAGCTCGTGCAGCTCGGCGATGCGGGCCATCATCTGCCCGCGCAGCTGTCTGGCGGGATGCAGCAGCGCGTCGCGCTGGCACGCGCGCTCGTGATCGAGCCGGACGTGCTGCTGCTCGACGAGCCGCTGTCGGCGCTCGACGCCAACCTGCGCGCATCGGTGCGCAGCGAACTGAAGGCGCTGCACGAGCGCCTGCCGAACCTGACCGTCGTCTGTGTGACGCACGACCGCGACGACGCGCTCGTGCTGTCCGACCGCGCGCTGCTGATGCGCGACGGCCACATCGCGCAGCTCGGCACGCCGCAGCAGTTGTACGACGCGCCGCGGGACGGCTACGTCGCACGCTATCTCGGCCCGGCGAACCTGCTGCCGCCGCACGTGATCTTCCCGGTCGGCGATCCGCGCCACGACGTACGCGACAAGGTCGCATGCGTGCGCCCCGAGCGCCTGACCGTGATGCCGCCATCGGCCGGTGGCCTGCACGGTACGGTGGCATCCGTCGAATGGCAGGGCGCGGACCTGTCGATCGCGGTCGTGATCGACGCGGCGCCCGGCGAGCCCGTGCGCGTCACGATGCAACGCGGCCGCGGCGCGGCCCCCGAGCGCGGTGCGCGCGTGTCCCTGCAATGCGAGGCAGACGATGTCGTCCTTATCGAGCCCTGAAGCCGGCCTGCCGCCGCACGTGCTCGCGTCGGCCGCCGCGCACGCCGCCGCCGCACGGCGCCGCAAGCGCAGGGGCGACCTGCACCTGGCCGCGCTCGCGATCGTCGTGCTCGGCCCGCTCGTCGTCTATCCGCTGGTGCGGCTCGTGCTGCTGAGCGTGTCGGGCGATCACGGGTTGAGTTTCGCCGCGTACCGGACCTTCTTCGGCAACCCCGACACGCGCAGCGTGCTGATGACGACGCTCGGCGTGCTGTTCGCGAGCGCCGGCACCGCATCGGTGCTCGGCGTGCTGCTGGCCGCGCTGCTGTTCTTCAAGCCGTTCCCGGGCGCATCGCTCGTCACGCGCTTCCTGGAACTCTACGTCGCGTTCCCGTCGTTCCTCGTCGCGTTCACGCTGATCTTCCTGTACGGCTCGCAAGGGTCGATCAGCATTGCGCTGCAGCACCTGTTCCATCTGGAGAATCCGCCGCTCGATTTCCTGTTCGGCATCGGCGGCGTGATTCTCGCGCAGACCGTGTTCTATACGCCGTTCGTCGTGCGGCCGACGCTTGCATCGTTCGCGACGCTCGACCTGCGTCTGATCGAAGCCGCGCGCAGCCTCGGCGCGCCCGGCTGGATGCTCGCGCGTCGCGTCGTGCTGCCGATCGCGTGGCCGGGCATCGCCGCCGGCACCGTGCTGTGCTTCCTGCTGACGCTGAACGAGTTCGGGATTCTGCTGGTGCTCGGCAGCGCGCGGCTCGTCACGCTGCCGGTCGCGATCTACAGCAGCGCGACCGTCGATCTCGACCTGCCGACCGCGTCGGCCGGCGCGGTCGTGATGCTGGCGTTGTCGCTGGCGCTGTATGCGGTTTATCGCCGGGTGAACCGGCGTGCGACGGGAGGGAACGATGTCCGCTGAATTTCGTATCGGGCAAGCCGTGCCGCGCCACCAGATCGGCTGGAGCGACGCGCTGCTCAAGCATGCGTCGCGCGCCGCGCTCGCGCTGGCCGCATTCGCGTGCTTCTGGTTGTTCGTGCTGCCGGTCGTCGTCGTCGCGCTGTCGAGCGTGTCGACGCAATGGTCGGGCACGATTTTGCCGGCCGGCTACAGCCTGCGCTGGTTCGAGCGGCTCGGGTCGCCGGAATACGACGCGCTGCTGACGAGCCTCGAAATCGGCTTCGGCGTGTCGGCGATCGGCACGGTCCTCGGGCTGTGGCTCGCACTGGCGCTCGAAGGGCGCGACCGTCGCGGCCTCGGCGCGGTGGTCGACGCGCTCGTGATGGTGCCGAACGGCGTGCCGAGCGTCGTGCTCGGGCTCGCGGTGCTGATCGCGTATCACCAGAAGCCGTTCGACCTGTCGAGTTCGGCGGCGATCGTCGTGTTCGTGCAACTCGCGCTGATTCTGCCGTTCTGCTATCGCTGCGCGGCCGCCGCGCTGCGTCCGGAACTGACCGTGCTGCGCGAAGCCGCGGCGAGCCTCGGTGCGCCGCCCGCGATGGTGCTGCGCCGCGTGCTGCTGCCGCAACTCGTGCCGGCGTTGCGCGCGAGCCTCGCGCTCGGCTTCGCGCTGTCGCTCGGCGAGCTCGGTGCGACGCTGACGGTCTATCCGCCGGGCTTCGCGACCGTGCCGATCGTCGTGATCGGCCAGGTGGAGCGCGGCTATTACCTTCCGGCATCGGCGCTGTCGCTGCTGATGCTCGGCGCGTCGCTCGCGGCGCTGCTGCTGATCGCGGCGCGCGTGCCGCGCGGCAAGCGGGCGGCATCATGAACGCCGCGTTCGCATTGCGCCATCCCGGTGACGCGGCACCCGCCGGCGCGTCGACCGGGCTCGCGGGTCGCTCGGTCGACGTCAACGGCCGACGCTACCGGCTGCCGGTCGAGCCGACCGTCGTCGTCTGCGTCGACGGCTGCGAGTACGACTATCTCGAACGGGCGGTGGAAGCGGGCGTCGCGCCGTTCATCGGCAGGATGATCGCGGAAGGCACGGCGTGGCGCGGCGATTGCGTCGTACCGACCTTCACCAACCCGAACAACCTGTCGATCGTCTGCGGCGTGCCGCCGTCGGTCCACGGGATCTGCGGCAACTATTTCTGGGATCCGGCCGCCGACGGCGGGCGCGGTGCCGAAGTGATGATGAACGACCCGGCCTACCTGCGTGCCGGCACGCTGCTCGCGGCGGCGTCCGACGCCGGTGCGCGGGTGGCCGTCGTGACCGCGAAGGACAAGCTGCGCCGGCTGCTCGGCTGGCAGATGCACGGCATCTGCTTCTCCGCGGAGAAGGCGGCGCAGGCGAATCTCGCGGAAAACGGGATCGTCGACGTGCTCGACTGGGTCGGCCTGCCGTCGCCGGACGTCTACAGCGCAGCGTTGTCGGAATTCGTGTTCGCAGCCGGCGTGCGGCTCGCGCAGACCCGGCAAGTCGACCTGATGTACCTGTCGACTACCGACTACGTGCAGCACAAGTGCGAGCCGGGCAGTGCGGGCGCGAACGCGTTCTACGCGATGATGGACGGTTACCTCGCGCAGCTCGACGCGCTCGGCTGGGCGATCGGCCTGACCGCCGATCACGGGATGAACGCGAAGCACGACCCGGCGACGGGGCGCCCGAACGTGATCTATCTGCAGGACGCCTTCGACGGCTGGTACGGCGCGCAGGCTGCGCGCGTGATCCTGCCGATCACCGATCCGTACGTCGTGCATCACGGCGCGCTCGGCTCGTTTGCGACCATCTACCTGGCGCCGGGCGTCGACCGGGCCGAGGCGATGTGGCGCGTCGGCGGCCTCGACGGCGTCGAGCTCGTGCTCGACAACGCGGAAGCCGCTGCCCGTTTCGAGTTGCCGGCCGACCGGATCGGCGATCTCGTCGTGATCGGCCGCCGCGACATGACGCTCGGCACGCGCGAGCGCGAACACGATCTGTCAGGCCTCACGGTGCCGCTGCGTTCGCACGGCGGCGTGTCGGAGCAGGAAGTGCCGCTGCTGTTCAACCGGCGTATCGAGCGGGACGATCCCGCGCGTCGCCCGCGCAACTTCGACGTGTTCGATTTCGTGCTGAACCGGGTCACGACATGATGGCGCATCCCCGGCAAGACCATCCGTCCTTTCGCGCAGAAGCGCTGCGCTGGTGCGGCACGCGCGCGACGCGCGAACGCACGCTCGACGTCACCGACCCGTACACGGGCACGCGTGTCGGGACCGCGCCGCTCGCGAGCGTCGACGACGTGCGCGCGGCGTTCGATTACGCGATGGCCTACCGGCCGAAGCTCACCCGCTACGAGCGCTCACAGATCCTCGAACGTGCGGCTGCGCTGCTGCGCGAGCGCACCGAGGAAGCGTCCGACCTGATCACGCTCGAATCGGGGCTGTCGAAGCAGGATTCCCGCTACGAGATCGGCCGTGTCGCCGACGTGCTGAAGTTCGCGGCAGTCGAGGCATTACGCGACGATTCGCAAAGTTTCTCGTGCGACCTGACGCCTCACGGCAAGGCGCGGCGCGTGTTTTCGCAGCGGCAGCCGCTCGATGGCGTGATCGTCGCCATCACGCCGTTCAATCATCCGATGAACCAGGTGGCGCACAAGATCGCGCCGGCGATCGCGACCAACAACCGCGTGATCGTGAAGCCGTCGGAGAAGGTGCCGTTGTCGGCGTTCTATCTGGCCGACCTGCTGTATGAAGCAGGATTGCCGGAGCCGATGCTGCAGGTGCTGACGGGCGACCCGGCGGAGATCGCGGACGAACTCGTCACGCATCCGCATGCGTCGCTGATCACCTTTACGGGCGGCGTCGCGATCGGCAAGGCGATTGCCGCGCGGGCCGGCTACCGGCGCATCGTGCTGGAACTGGGCGGCAACGATCCGCTGATCGTGCTCGATGACGCCGATCTCGAACGTGCGGCGTCGCTGGCGGTGCTCGGCTCGTACCGGAATTCGGGCCAGCGCTGTACGGCCGTCAAGCGGATGCTGGTGCAGCGTTCGATCGCACCCGCATTCACCGAATTGCTGGTCGAGAAGACGCGCGCATGGAACTACGGCGATCCGTTCGATCCCGCCAATGAAATGGGCACGGTGATCGACGAGGCGGCGGCGCGGCTGTTCGAGGCGCGCGTGGACGAGGCGGTCGCACAGGGCGCGCGCCTGCTGACCGGCAACGTGCGGCGCGGCGCGTTGTATTCGCCGACCGTGCTCGACAACGTCGATCCGTCGATGACGATCGTGCGCGAGGAGACCTTCGGGCCGGTGTCGCCGGTGATGACGTTCGATACGATCGACGATGCGATCCGGATCAGCAACGGGACGGCGTTCGGGCTGTCGTCGGGGGTGTGTACCGACAGCACGTCGGCGGTCGTGCGGTTCGTGAACGAACTGAACGTCGGCACGGTGAATGTATGGGAAGTGCCCGGATACCGGATCGAGCTGTCGCCGTTCGGCGGGATCAAGGATTCCGGGCTCGGTTACAAGGAAGGCGTTCAGGAGGCGATGAAGAGCTTCACGAACCTGAAGACGTTTTCGCTGCCTTGGGAGTAAACGAATGGCATTGACGGTGGAAGAGATCCACGGGCTGTACCGGGAGCATGGCCATGTGGCCTATAGCGGAGAGCCGGTCACGCAGCTCGAGCATGCGTTGCAGAGCGCCTTGCTGGCGGAAGAGGCGGGCGCCGGCGAAGCATTGGTCGCGGCGGCATTCCTGCACGACCTCGGCCATCTGCTGAATCGCCAGGGCGAGACGCCGAGTGCGCGCGGGATCGACGATCTGCATCAGTATTACGTGCTGCCGTTTCTGCGGCCGCTGTTTTCCGACGCGGTGCTGGAGCCGATCCGGCTGCACGTCGATGCGAAGCGCTGCCTGTGCCGCACGGACGCCGGCTACTTCGAGAGCCTGTCGCCGGACTCGGTGCGCAGTCTCGCGCTGCAGGGCGGCATCTTCAGCGAAGAGGAAACGACGGCATTCCTGCAGCGCCCGTTCGCGGAGGACGCGCTGCGTCTGCGCCGCTGGGACGACACGGCGAAAGAGGAAGGAAAAGTGACGCCGGATCTCGATCACTATATGGAGATCGTCGCGCGCCAGGTGCGCACGGACTGACGGTTTGGCCGCCTCTATATAAGGCCCCGCACGCGGCAGCGTGCGGGGCCTTATATTTTTTGCGAAACCCCTTGCGCGATTGTCGGGAGCTGCATAGAATCACGCCTCTTTCGCGCTAACGGAAACGCAGCGCGGGAGGGAAGGGAAGCGGTGCTGTTGAGGTCCGGTGGTAGCGGCCTCGGCGGTACAGGAAGTTGAGCCCGGCAGTCGCAACGATGTAGTAAAAAAGTTGTTGACGAGCTGCGAAACACGGTTCATAATCTCGCTTCTCTGCTGCTGAAAACGCAGCGCTGCTGAGAAACGCGAAGTTCCTCGCAGAATGCTCTTTAAAAATTAACAGCCGATAAGTGTGGGCGCTTGATGGAAGCGAGCTGATCCTCGGATCAGATAGCGAAAGTATCAAGAGTCTCACACTAAAGTAAGTCAGGTTTATGAAGTGATTCATATTCCTGTCAGCTTTGAGTGAGCGACCGGTTCTTAACCGAACCGAAAACAGTAACAGGTTTAAACTGAAGAGTTTGATCCTGGCTCAGATTGAACGCTGGCGGCATGCCTTACACATGCAAGTCGAACGGCAGCACGGGTGCTTGCACCTGGTGGCGAGTGGCGAACGGGTGAGTAATACATCGGAACATGTCCTGTAGTGGGGGATAGCCC
>NZ_CABVPX010000023.1 GCF_902499125.1 Burkholderia arboris | reverse complement strand
TCGCCGCCGACAGCCCGGCGGGGCCGCCGCCGACGATCACGACGTCGTATTCCATCGATTCGCGCGGGCCGTATTGCGCGAGCAAGTCCTGTGTGGTCAAAATCCTGTCTCCTCCTGCGTCCCGACCGTCAACCGGTCAGAACTGGTCTTCCGTCAACGCGAGCACGCTCTCGTTGCCCTTCGCGCCGACGATCGACGCTTCGAGCGCACCGGCCTGCACGAGAATGTGCTCCGCATAGCATTGCGCGATCGCGATCTTCGCGTCGAAGAACGCCGGGTCGCTCGCGCGGTTCGCCTGCGCGGCCACCAGCGCACGCGCCATCTGCCACCCGCACAGCACCACGCCCGCCAGCTTCAGGTACGGCACGCTGCCCGCGAACACCGCGTTCGGGTCCTGCTTCACGTTCGCCAGCACGTAATCCACCACCGACGACAGCGCGCGGGCGCCCTTCTCCAGCTGCGCCTTCATCGATGCGGCCGCCGCGCCGTCCAGCTTGCCCAGCGCCGTCACCGTGTCGCCGACTTCCGCGAGCAGCGCCTTCGCCACCGCGCCGCCGTCGCGCATCGTCTTGCGCCCGACCAGGTCGTTCGCCTGGATCGCGGTTGTTCCTTCGTAGATCGCCAGGATCCGTGCATCGCGGTAGTACTGTGCCGCGCCCGTCTCCTCGATGAAGCCCATCCCGCCGTGCACCTGCACGCCCAGGCTCGCCACGTCGTTCACCATCTCCGTGCTCCAGCCCTTCACCACCGGCACCAGATACTCGTAGATTGCCTGATGACGGCTGCGCGTCGCCTCGTCCGAATGGCGGTGGGCAATGTCGCTGTGCGCGGCTGCCACGTATGCCAGCGCCCGTGCGCCTTCGGTCAGCGCGCGCATCGTGCCGAGCATGCGGCGCACGTCCGGGTGATGGATGATCGTCACCGACTGCTTGGCCGACCCGTCCACCGGGCGGCTCTGCACGCGTTCCTTCGCGAATTCCGCCGCCTTCTGGTACGCACGGTCGGCCACGCCGATCCCCTGCATCCCGACGCCGAAGCGCGCCGCGTTCATCATGATGAACATATATTCGAGGCCGCGGTTTTCTTCGCCGATCAGGTAGCCGATCGCGCCGCCGTGGTCGCCGTACTGCAGCACCGCCGTCGGGCTCGCCTTGATCCCGAGCTTGTGCTCGATCGACACGCAGTGCACGTCGTTGCGTGCCCCCAGCGAGCCGTCTTCGTTGACCATGAACTTCGGCACGATGAACAGCGAGATGCCCTTCACGCCTTCCGGCGCGTTCGGCGTGCGCGCCAGCACCAGGTGGACGATGTTGTCCGCCATGTCGTGCTCGCCCCACGTGATGAAGATCTTCGTGCCGAACACCTTGTAGGTGCCGTCGCCCTGCGGCTCGGCGCGCGAGCGCACCAGCGCGAGGTCGGAGCCCGCCTGCGGCTCGGTCAGGTTCATCGTGCCGGTCCATTCGCCCGAGATCAGCTTCGGCACGTAGCGCTGCTTCTGCTCGTCGGTGCCGGCCGTCAGCAGCGCCTCGATCGCGCCGTCGGTCAACAGCGGACACAGCGCGAACGACAGGTTCGACGCGTTCAGCATCTCGATGCACG
Source organism: Burkholderia arboris (assembly GCF_902499125.1). Lineage (GTDB taxonomy): Bacteria > Pseudomonadota > Gammaproteobacteria > Burkholderiales > Burkholderiaceae > Burkholderia > Burkholderia arboris. Next base: position 136,340 of record NZ_CABVPX010000023.1, on the reverse strand, counting down.
GCGTCGCGATCAGCTTCGGCAGCCCCTGGCCGTCGTACTCGGCCGGATGCTGCAGCCCCTGCCAGCCGCCTTCGACGAACTGGCGGAACGCTTCCGCGAAGCCCGGCGTCGCGGTCACGACGCCGTCCTTCCAGCTGCTCGGGTTGCGGTCGCCTTCGACGTTCAGCGGCGCCAGCACCTCGCCGCAGAACTTCGCGGACTCGTCGAGCACGGCCTGCGCCGTGTCGTAACCGGCATCCTCGAAACCGGGCAACTGCGCGACGGCGTCGATACCTGCGAGTTCCTTCAGCACGAACAGCATGTCCTTGACGGGGGCGTTATAGCTCATGGTCGATGTTCCAATCAGGCGGTGAATGAGGTGCGCTCAGGGCTCGATGCGGCAGAAGCGGCCAGACCCGGGCGACGTGGTGACCCATCGTAATGCCGCCGCCGGCGATTCCTATTGTCATATCCGGCCCACATGGTGACAAAATCGGCCACGAGATAGGGGGGCGTTGCCGGGAAAGGCCGGCTGGACAGGGGTGTGGCGAATTCGGGTTTGGCGGATTCGGCGAGCAATCGGCGTGCCCGCGGCAGGCGCCGATGCCGCGGATCGGGCCTGGGCCGGCGGCAATGGGAGCCGGTTATGGGAAGCGCACGCGAATACCGGCCACGCGCGCCCGGTGCGGTTGCATCACGCGCCGGGCCGGCTCGCGTGCCACGTTCATCGGGGCCACATCAACACCGGCAGCAACGCCCCGCGCCGCATGTGCATCGGCCCGCCATGCATCAACGATACGTGGCGGGCCGACGGTATGCAGGAACCACGCGTCCGGAACGGGCCTGCGGCCCGCGCCGGTCGCGCGGCCGCGATCAGGAGGCTTTCAGCACACCGAAGACCTCGCTCAGCATCGACTTCGCATCACCGAACAACATGCGGTTGTTGTCCTTGTAGAACAGCGGATTGTCGACGCCTGCATAGCCCGAAGCCATGCTGCGCTTCATCACGATCGACGTCTTCGCCTTCCACACCTCCAGCACCGGCATGCCGGCGATCGGGCTCGTCGGATCGTCCTGCGCCGCCGGGTTCACGATGTCGTTCGCGCCGATCACCATCGACACGTCGGCTTCGGGGAAGTCGTCGTTGATCTCGTCCATCTCCAGCACGATGTCGTACGGCACCTTCGCTTCGGCCAGCAGCACGTTCATGTGCCCCGGCATGCGGCCCGCGACCGGGTGAATCGCGAAACGCACGTCGACGCCCTTCTCGCGCAGCAGCTTCGTCAGTTCGAACACCGTGTGCTGGGCCTGCGCCACCGCCATCCCATAGCCGGGTACGATGATCACGCGCTTCGCCTCGCGCAGCAGCTCGGCCGTTTCCGCCGCGCTCACCGCGACCGCTTCGCCGGCCGGTTGCGCACCGCCGCCACCGGCTGCCGCCGGGGCGCCCGCGCCGCTACCGAAGCCGCCCGCGATCACGCTGATGAAGTTGCGGTTCATCGCGCGGCACATGATGTACGACAGGATCGCACCCGACGAGCCGACCAGCGCGCCGATCACGATCAGCAGGTCGTTGCCGAGCATGAAACCGGTCGCGGCCGCCGCCCAGCCCGAGTAGCTGTTGAGCATCGACACCACGACCGGCATGTCCGCCCCGCCGATCGCCATCACCATGTGCACGCCGAACAGCAGCGAGATCACCGTCATCACGACGAGCGGCAGCATGCCGTCCTGAATGCTTTCCGCATGCAGGAATGCACGGCAGAAGTAGATCACGATCAGCAGCGCGGCCAGGTTCATCCAGTGCCGTGCCGGCAGCAGCAGCGGCTTGCCGCCGATCTTGCCCGACAGCTTGCCGAACGCGATGATCGAGCCCGCGAAGGTGATGGCGCCGATCAGGATGCCGACGTAGATCTCCACTTCGTGGATCGCCTTCTCGGCACCGGTGAATTGCAGCGACGTGTCGATGTAGCTCGCGAAGCCCACCAGGCAAGCCGCCAGACCGACCAGGCTGTGCATCAGCGCGACCAGTTCCGGCATCTGCGTCATCTGCACCTTCTTCGCGGCGTACAGGCCGACGGCGCCGCCGACGACGAGTGCGGCGATCACGTACGGAATGCCCGCGGCCGACACGCGCGGACCGGCCACGGTGGCCAGCACCGCGATCAGCATGCCGATCATGCCGAGCAGGTTGCCGCGACGCGCGGTTTCAGGGTTGGCCAGCCCGCCGAGGCTGAGGATGAACAGGATCGCGGCGCCGATATAGGAGACGGTAGTCAGGTTTGCAGTCATGGTTGTCGTCCCCTTATTTGCGGAACATCGCCAGCATGCGACGCGTCACCGCGAAGCCGCCGAACATGTTGACGGCCGTGAGCGTCAGCGCGCCCACCGCGAGGCCCAGGATCAACCCGGACGGACGGTCACCGGCGTTGGCCAGCTCGCCCAGCGGCGGTGCGACCTGGACGAGCGCGCCGATCGCGATGATCGACGAGATCGCGTTGGTCACGCTCATCAGCGGCGTGTGCAGCGACGGCGTGACGTTCCAGATCACCATGTAGCCGACGAAGCACGCGAGCACGAACACCGTGAAGTGCGACAGGAAGCTCGCCGGCGCGAACTGGCCGACGAACAGGAACGCCAGCGCGCCGATCGCGAACACGATCGCGAGCGCCTTGGCCGACATCGGCTCGCCGGCATGTCCGTGGCCCTTGGACTTCGCGGGCGCGGTCGCGACAGGCGCCGCCTGCGGCTTGGGCGCGACGACCGCCTGCTTGATCGGCGGCGGCGGCCACGTGACGTTGCCTTCCTTGATGACGGTGAGGCCGCGGATCGCGTCGTCGTCGAAGTCGACGTTGATCGTGCCGTCCTTGGCCTTGCACAGCTCCTCGACCACGCGCAGCAGGTTGGTCGCATACAGCGTGGACGACTGCCGCGACAGGCGCGACGCGAGATCCGTGTAGCCGACGATCGTCACGCCGTGGCGCACGACGGCCTCGCCGGGTACCGTGAGTTCGCAGTTGCCGCCCTGTTCGGCGGCCATGTCGACGATCACGCTGCCGGGCTTCATCGACTGCACCATCTCGGCCGTGATCAGCTTCGGCGCGGGCTTGCCGGGAATCAGCGCGGTCGTGATGATGATGTCGGCATCCTTGGCCTGCTGCGCGTACATCGCGCGCTGCGCCTGCTGGAAGCCTTCGCTCATCACCTTCGCGTAACCGCCGCCGCCCGAGCCTTCCTCTTCGTAGTCGACCTTGACGAACTCGCCGCCCAGCGACTTGACCTGATCGGCCACTTCCGCCCGGGTGTCGTTCGCGCGCACGATCGCGCCGAGGCTGGCGGCCGTGCCGATCGCGGCGAGGCCCGCCACGCCGGCACCGGCAATGAACACCTTGGCCGGCGGAATCTTGCCGGCCGCCGTGACCTGGCCGTTCAGGAAGCGGCCGAATGCGTGCGCGGCCTCGATCACCGCGCGGTAGCCGCTGATGCTGGCCATCGACGTGAGCGCGTCCATCTTCTGCGCGCGCGACAGCGTACGCGGCAGCGAATCGATCGCCAGCACGGTGGCGCGCTTCGCGGCCAGCTGCTGCATCAGTTCGGGGTTCTGCGCCGGCCAGACGAAGCCGATCAGCGTGCCGCCCTCGCGCATCAGCGCCACTTCGTCGCCGGTCGGCGGACGCACCTTGAACACGATGTCGCTGCCGGACCAGAGCTCGGCCGCTGTCGCGGCAACGCTCGCGCCGGCCGCGCGGTACGCGTCGTCGTCAAAATTCGCGCCGGCCCCGGCGCCGCTTTGGACGGCGACCGAAAACCCCAGCTTGACCAGCTTCTCGACCACTTCGGGGACGGTCGCTACGCGCCGTTCGCCGGTGGCTGTCTCCAACGGAATCCCAATCTGTAATGTCATATTATGAAAGATGGGTGATGGCCGTCGCGAAGCGCTCGGGCCGGTGCGTCAAGTTACCAGAATCATGTGCATGTTTCGAAATCTGCGTGCGACCCGCGATGGCATCGCCGCCGGGCGCCGGATACGGGCGCCGGCCGCACACACCGGCGTCCCCGCGTCCTACACCTGCCGCCGGTAAGTCCCCGGCGTACTCCCTGTCCAGTGCCGGAACGCGCGGTGAAACGCGCTCGGATCGTCGAAACCGATATCGGCGCCGATCGCCGCGATCGTGTCGGGCGTGTCGGTCAGCCGCTGGATCGCGATGTCGCGCCGCAACTCGTCCTTCAGCACCTGGAACGTCGTTCCTTCGGCGGCCAGGTGGCGGCTCAGCGTGCGTACCGAACAGTGCAGGTGCTCGGCCGCGTGGTCGATCACGGGCAGGTCGGGCAGCGCCGCCGACAGGTACTGCCGCACGCGATGGCACACGAGCTGTTCGCTGAACGATTCGAAGATCCAGTCGCCGGGCGCGCGCGCAAGGAACTTGCGCAGGTTGCGCTTGCTCTGCCGGATCGGCGCTTCGAGGTAATCGGCGCTGAAACGCATCAGCGTGCGCTCGCAATCGAACTGCACGGAGCCGGTGAAGAAATACAGGTGGTCGACCGCATGGCGCGGCCGCGGGCACGCGAATTCGATCTGCAGCAGCGGGATCTTTTGCCCGATCAGCCAGGAGCACACGCCGTGCACGAGCTTGAGCATCAGTTCCTGGCCGAGCGCGCCGATCGGGCCAATCGCGTCGTTCGGGCGCAGCAGCACCTGCGCGATCAGGTCGTCGCGCTTCGATTCGACGAAGAAATCGTCGAGCAGGATGTGGAAAAACTGTCCGAAACGATGCAGCGCCGTTTCGAGGTTGCGCGCATCGAGCAGGCTCAGGCACAGGTACTTGAGCGTGCCGCCGCGCAACGGGCGCGAGAAGATGCCGGGCATCTCGTCGTCGAGATCGATCGCGAGCGTGCGGTACAGCGTCGAGAACTGTTCCTCCGTCACGCGTGCGTGCGGCTCGCCGAGCAGCTCGATCGGAATGCCGGCGCCGCGCAGGTAGCGCTCCACCACGTCGCGCTGCGCCCCCGCGCTCGCGAGGAAACCGTTGACGAGCGAGATCGGCACCGTCGCGCTCGGCGACGGCATCGCACGCCCGGGCCGGGCGGAAAGGGCATCTGAGCCGGTCATCGGGTCCCCGTCGATCGAACCGCTCGCATTGTACTTGAGCGGCCCGTGCGTCACCTTCGGGACCTTCGGGGCCTTCGGGACCTTCGGCGCACCGGGCCGCGCAGCCACGGCCGCGCGGCGCGTCGGCGCCATCAGTCGGTGCGGCTGAGTTCACGGCGCAGGATCTTGCCGACCGTGGACTTCGGCAGCCGGTCGACGAAGCGGACGATCTTCGGCACCTTGTAGGCCGCGAGGCTCGCGCGGCAATGCTCGACGAGGTGGGCCTCGGTCACGCCGGCATCCGGCGCGAGCACCACGAACAGCTTGACGGCCTCGCCCGTGCGCGGGTCCGGCACGCCGATGCACGCGCACTCGGCGACGCCCGGCAGCGCGGTCGCGACGGCTTCCACTTCGTTCGGATACACGTTGAAGCCCGACACGATGATCATGTCCTTCTTGCGGTCGACGATCCGCAGGAAGCCGGCCGCGTCGAACACGCCGACGTCGCCGGTGCGGAAATAGCCGTCCGCCGTGAACGCGGCCGCGTTTGCGTCCGGTTTCTGCCAGTAGCCGCCCATCACCTGCGGCCCCTTCACGCAGATCTCGCCCGCTTCGCCGATCGCCACCTCGCGATCCTGGTCGTCGAGCAGCATCACGTCGGTCGACGGCAACGGCAGGCCCGTGGTGCCCGTGAACGAGTCGATCGACTGCGGGTTGAACGACACGACCGGCGACGTTTCCGACAGCCCGTAACCCTCGCGGATGAAATTGCCGGTCACCGCCTTCCAGCGCGACGAGATCACGTCGATCACCGCCGCGCCGCCGCCGGCCGACAGCTTCAGCCGCGACCAGTCGACTTCGTTCAGGCGCGGATGGCCGGCGAGCCCCGCGTACAGCGTGTTCACGCCGACGAATACCGTCGGCCGCGCAGCCTTCAGCACGTCGATGAAGCCGTCCATGTCGCGCGGGTTCGCGACGAGCCAGTTCTGCGCGCCGATCGCGAAGTAGGACAGGAAGTTCACCGTCAGCGCGAAGATGTGATACAGCGGGATCGCCGTAACGACGACCTCCTCGCCCGGCTCGCGCGCGGCCGGCACGATCGCCGCGAACTGTTCGATGTTCGCGACGAGGTTGCGATGCGACAGCGCCGCGCCCTTCGACAGGCCGGTCGTGCCGCCCGTGTATTGCAGCAGCAGCAGGTCCGCGCCGCCCAGCGCAACCGGTTCGTACGCGAGCGATTCGCCGGCCGCAATGGCGTCCGCGAGCGCGGTCGAACCGGGTGGCAGTGCATCGCACGTGCCGGCCGGCGCATCGACGACGCCGAGATCGCCGCGCCCCACGCTCAGCACGGTGCGCACGCGCGTGCCGCCGACCACGTCGGCGAACGTGCCCATCGAGCCGCCGCAGACGACGGCCACCTCGACGCCCGCGTCGTTGAGCTGATGCTCGAGCTCGCGCGCGGTGTAGTGCGGGTTCACGTTGACCTGGATCGCGCCGATCTTCGCGACGGCGACGAACACGACCGGAAACGCGAGCACGTTGGGCAGCATCACGGCCACGCGGTCGCCCTTGCGTACGCCGACGACTTGCTGCAGATAGGCGGCCAGCGCGGTCGACAGGCGGTCGACGTCGGCATAGGTGAGCGTGCGGCCGAACGCATGGAACGCCGGACGGTCGGCGAAGCGGCGCATCGCGTCGTCCAGCAGCGCGCTTACGGAAGGATGGCGATCGGCATCGATCTCGGCGGGGATCGAGCCATACGACCCGGTCCAGTGTCTCTTCGTCATGTCTCACTCCACGGGGGGACGGTGCGCCCGCAGCACACCGTTCGCACGGCGGCCTGCACGCCGGAAGGACGCGGGCCGTCGCCTGACCGGCGACTATCGCCCGCGCGACGCGCTTTGCAAATGATCCGGGCGGCCGAAAAGATGATCGAAACGGACATGCGGGCGGGCCCGCTTGTCTAGGCAACCGCGCTTGTCGCGGCAGGCAGTCGCATATTCCACCGCGCGGATTGCAAAGCATCAAGCGGCATGGCACGGGCTGCCGCCCTTCTTCATAATCAGACGATCGCCATTCTTTCGTCGAGACGATGCAGCCGCTTTCCCTGGCCCCCGCCGACACGTTCGCGTCGGTCCGATTCCTGCTGACCGACATGGACGAGACCCTGACCCATCGGGGCCGCCTGGCCGCGCAGACCTATGCAGCACTCGAGCGGCTGCAGGCGCACGGCGTGCGCGTGATTCCCGTGACGGCCGCGCCGGCAGGCTGGTGCGACCAGATGGCGCGCATGTGGCCGGTCGACGGCGTGATTGCGGAGAACGGCGGACTCTTCATTCGGCGCAGCCCGGACGGACACGGTGTCGAGCGCCGGTACTGGCACGCGGACGACGCGCTCGCCGGCGCGCGCGACGCACGCCGGCGTATCGCGCAGCATGTCGAGAAGATCGTACCCGCTGCACGCCTCGCGGACGACCAGGACTTCAGGCTGACGTCGCTCGCGTATGCACGCACCGGCTCCGACCAGGACGACCGGGTACTCGACGCGCTGGTCGCGGCCGGCGCGGACGCGACCATCAACAATCTGTGGATCATCGGCTGGGCCGGCGGATACGACAAGCTGTCGATGTCGCTGCGCGTGCTGTCGGACACCTACGGCGTCGACGCCGATGCCGCGCCAGCGTGCGTCGCGTACGCCGGCGACTCCACGAACGACGCGCCGATGTTCGGCCATTTCACGCACACGGCCGGCATGAGCACCGTGGTCGAGTATCTGCAGCACCTGCCCGTGCCGCCGCGCTGGATCACGCACGGCCCCGGCGGCAGCGGATTCGTCGAGTTCGCCGACGCGATCCTGCGCGCTCGCCCGGACGCTCAGCGCTGACCGGTCCGGCGGCCCGACTATCGCGTTATCAGCATGGACAACATACGGGATCAGGCGATTCCGGCCGCCGGTCGCGCCTGATACGATCGCTTCGCTTCCGGTTCGCCGCGGCCGAGCGCACCGCGCAACGCCGCCGATGAAGCCGATACACGCGCATCCGCACAACGGATTCCGCCTGCGCCATACCCTGGCCCAGCCGGTCGCTCCCGCGGCCGCTTAATCAGGATTACTTCACATATGCCGCCGATCGCGGCAACGTGCCGCGCCGGAGCAACAGACACGACACATCCAACCCGCGAACCTATCCCGCTCCATCAAGAGGTCAGTCGCCATGCCAGAACGCATCTCGTTTGGACAACTCCCCGCCCGGCTGCTCGACGTCGTGCTCAACGTCGAGGAATACGCGAACCACACCGGACACGATTTCAGGCTCGTCGAGCTGGTGCGTGCACGCGTGTCGCAACTGAACGGCTGCGCGTATTGTCTCGACCGTCACATCAAGGAAGGCATCCACGCAGGCGAAGATCCGCTGCGCTACAACCTGCTGCCCGTATGGCACGAGACCCCCGGCCTCTACAGCCCGAAGGAACAGGCGGCGCTGCGCTGGGCCGAAGCGCTCACGCTGATCAGCGAGCACGCGATCGACGACGCGCTCGTCGCCGCGACACGCGAGCACTTCGATCGCGACGAACTGGCGACGCTCACGCTGATCGTCGCGCAGATCAACACGTGGAACCGGCTCGCCAAGCCCTTCGCGTGGCAGGCCGGCGTGTTCCAGGCCGGTTGACGCCGGTCGAGGCCGGGCCGGGTGCGCCGGGTGGCACCGGCGCGCGTATCAGGGTGAACCCTGTAGCGCATGGGATCGTTCCCGCGCAGAATTGCGTGCCGTAAACGATATCGATTCGGACGCAGGATCCCGTCATGCCGCGCAGTGCGCTCTTGAACCCGACGGCCGCCCGCGCAGCCCGCCTGCCGGACGCCGCCCCCGCCCACGCGCTGCGCGAGCAGCGCTTCACGCCGGCCAAGCTGGCCGTGCTGCTCGACGTGGCGGCACAGGCCGGCCTCGACCCGGCCACGGTGCTCGACGGCACCGGCCTCACGCCGGCCGACGTCGCCGATCCGTTCACGCTCACGTCGCCGCTGCAGTTCCTGACGGCCGCGCGCCGTGCGATCGGCCGGTACGACGGCACCGATCTCGGCGTGCGCGTCGGCCGCCGGCTGCACGCGTCGAGCTACGGGATGTACGGCTACGCGATGCTGTGCTCGGAATCGCTCGCGCACGCGTTCGATTCGGCCGTCAAGTACCACCGGCTCGCGAACGGCATGCTCGCGATCCGCTGGGTCGAACAGGGCGACACCGCTTCGTGGCTGTTTCCGGACCGGCACGAGGTCGGGCTGCCCGATCTCGACGAGCCGCTGTACCGTTTCCTGATCGACATGCAGTTCGCGTTGCACGTGACGATCATCAAGGACGTGATGGGTGCATGGTGCGTGCCGGCACGTGCGCAGTTCGCGCAGCCGGAGCCGCCGCACGCGGCATCGCTGGCCGATGCGCTCGAATGCCCGATCGCGTTCGACCAGCCGCATCATGTGCTCAGCTATCCGGCCGCGTGGCTCACGCGCGCGCCGCAGCTCGCCAATCCGATCACCGTCGCACAGGTGTCGTCGCACTGCGCGAGCCTGCTCGAGGAATTGCGCAGCCAGGCCGGCGTCACGCGGCGCGTGTACCAGGAACTCACGCGCACGCCCGGGCAGTTTCCCGACATCGACGCGATCGCGGACATCCTGTGCATGACCTCGCGCACGCTGCGCCGCAAGCTCGAAGCCGAAGGCACGTCGTACAGCGAACTGCTGACGAGCGTGCGCAAGGCGCTCGCGCTCGACTACCTCAGCACGACCACGCTCAGCACCGAGGACATCGCACTGACGCTCGGCTTCAGCGATGCGGTCGGCTTCCGCCACGCGTTCAAGCGCTGGACCGGCACGACGCCGAGCGACGTGCGGCGCAAGCGCGGCGGGTAAGCGCGGCGGATGCCGCCGCCGACGACGGCGGCGGTCAGCGTGCGTCGCCGCCCGGCAGCGACGCAACCGCCAGCGCAAACTCGAACACCGCGCCGCGCCCGGCCCGGTCGACGAGCCGGATCCCGCTGCCGTTGAGCGCAAGCATCCGGTGCACGATCAGCAGGCCGAGCCCGCCGCTTGTCACCGTGCCGCCGCTCATCGGCCGCTGCGGCCGCTGGAACAGCCCTTCGCGCCGCGCAGCCGGGATCCCTTCGCCGGTATCCGCGACGGTCACGACCACGCGGTCGCCCTGCGGCTCCAGCGCGACCTCGATTTCGCCGTGTGGCGGCGTGTGCCGCAGCGCGTTGTCGAGCAGGTTGGTCAGCACGCGCTCGATCATCCCGAGATCGGCCGACACGACCGGCACGCGCGGCGGAATCCGCGCATGCAGCGCGACGCCGCGCGCCTGCGCGGTCAGCTCGAACTTCTGGAACACGTCCTGCACGAGATCGACGAGCGAGAACGGCTCGCGCTCGGCCTGCACGCCGCCCGATTCAAGCCGTGCGAGCTCGAACAGCGCCTGCGCGAGCCGGCCGACCTTCGCGCTCTGCGCGAGCGCGATCGACAGGTAGCGCCGCCGCTCGGGTTCGGCGAGCGTGTCGGCCTTCAACGACAGCGTCTCCAGGTAGCCGTGCAGCGATGTGAGCGGCGTGCGCAGGTCGTGCGAGATGTTCGTGATCAGCTCGCGCCGCTGCTGGTCCTGATGTGTCAGCGCGCGCCACTGGTCGCCGATCCGGTCGGCCATCTGCGCGAACGCGGATTCGAGCACCACGATGTCGTCGCCGCGGCGGGCCGGCGAGCGCGGCACCGGCGGCTGCGTGTCGGGCGCGCCGTTCGCGTCGAAGCCACGCATCGCGTCCGTCAGCCGGCGCAGCGGGCGCGTGATGAAGCTGAACGCGACAAGGCCTGCGAGCAGGCCGAGCAGCGCGACGAGCGCCATCGACCACAGCGTGGTGCGCAGCACGTTGCCGGCGTCGACGCGTGCGGCCAGGCGGTCGTGCGCTTCGCCGAGCAGCACCACGTAGATGTAGCCCGACGGCGGCTGCCCCGCGCGCTGCAGCGGCGCGGCGCTGAACACCTTGCGCGCGTCCGGGCTGCGCGGATCGTCGCCGAGAATCGGCAGCGGCTGGCCCGCGATGAAGCGCTGCACGGGCGCGAGATCGATACGGTCGCGCTTCACGTGGCCGGGCGGAGCATCGTCGCCCTGGATACGCCCCGCGTTGTCGAGCAGGTACACCTCGACGCTCGGGTTCACGCCCATCAGCTGGCTGAACAGCGTACGCACGGCATCGGGGCGCAGCCCGTTCGCGTCCATCAGCGGCGCGCTGTTGGCGATGTTCGCGGCCAGGTCGCGCGACAACGCCTGCACGACTTCCTTCTCGCGCATGTCGTTCGCGCGGATCTGCAGCCACGCGGACGCGCCCGAGCACGCGAGCAGCAGGACCGAAAACACGAGCGACAGCCGCTGGGTGAGCGTGAGCTTCATCATACGTCCCGCTGGCCCGGCGCGGCGAGCTTGTAGCCGCGGCCCCACACGGTGAGGATTCGCACCGGCTCGGCCGGATCGGCCTCGATCTTCGCGCGCAGCCGGTTGATGTGGGTATTGACCGTGTGTTCGTAGCCTTCGTGCTGGTAGCCCCACACCGCATTGAGCAGGTCCATCCGCGAGAACACCTTGCCCGGATGCCGCGCGAAGAAATACAGCAGGTCGAATTCGCGCGGCGTGAGGTCGATGCGCGCACCGTCGACGCTCGCCTCCCGTGCGATCGGGTCGATTGCGAGCCCCGCGACGTCGAGCGTGCCGGCGTCGATCCGCGAATCGCGCGCGAGCGCGTCGACCCGCCGCAACAGCGCCTTCACGCGCGCGACGAGTTCGAGCACCGAGAACGGCTTCGCCAGGTAGTCGTCGGCGCCGAGTTCGAGGCCGAGGATCCGGTGCACCTCGCTCGACCGCGCACTCGTGATGATGATCGGCGTGTAGCGCGTCATCGCGCGGGCGCGCCGGCAGATTTCGAGGCCGTCGACGCCCGGCAGCATCAGGTCGAGGATCAGCGCGTCCCAGCCGCCCTGTTCGAGCAGGCGCAGCCCTTCGGCGCCGTCCGCGCTGTGCACGACTTCATAGCGCTCGTCACGCAGGTGCAGGCTCAGCACGTCGGCGATGTCGGCGTCGTCCTCGACGATCAGGATGCGTTTCGGTTGGTCCATGGCGGTGGGGGGCGGCACGTCGAAGCCGGGTTCGATAACGGTTGTCGGCGGGCGATCGATGGCCCGGGTCGAATCGCGGCGGAAAGCTGCGCTGCCGTCATTGTGCAAAATTTTGCGGCGGGAAGTGATCACATTTCGTTTATCTTTGGATCACGCTCGCATTGCAAGCCAGTACCCGCAACGATTACCGTTCTGGCCCCTGAAATTTCCCCGGTATCCTGAAGCCCCCGCCAAACAGCGGACGTCGCCACGCGACGATCGTGGAATCGCCCTCGTCCTACGTGCGTGCCGCACCGCGCGCGGGCAGATCGACGGCCGATTGCATGAACCGTTGATCGACCGTCGCGGAGATGCGCCGGGCCGTTTCATGCAACGCCGCGCCGATCTGCGTGACCGACAGCGCGCCCGCTTCGCCCGACTGCGCAAGGTACGGGCAAGCGAGGATCGCGATGGCCGAACCCGACTTGTCCACGATCGGCGTCGCGATATCGGTGATGCCGGGAATTCGCTCATTGGGGCGGCAGAGATAGCCGTCGACCAGATGCGCGGGCAACGCTTCGTCGCCGAGCGCCGGATTCCGCGACTCGATATCGTGCCCATCGGCCCGCGACAGCCGCGTCCGCACGTCTTCGTCCTGAAAGGACCGGTACATCTCGCCAGCGGCGCTGCCGTGCATCGACACGCGCGTCCCGACACGGACCGCGATGTTCCATTCCGTTTCGCTGCCGGCCGTTGCGATGACGATCATCGTGTCGCCGTCGAATACCGTCAGATAGCACGACTGGACCATCTGCAATGCGAACTGCTGCAACAGCGGGGTGACGAGCGCGCCCAGCGATCGTGTCGGCGCGTGATGCTGCCCGAGAAAGTAGAGCTTCATGGTCAGCGCGTACCGGTCGTACCGATCCACCCGGTAGATGTAACCACGATCCTCGAGCACCTGCATCATCCGGTACAGCTCGCTTCGGCTGCGCTTCAACGCGCGGCAGATGTCCGCCTGCGCCATGCCGTACTCGCGATCGATGAGCAGCTCGAGGATATCAAGGCCCTTCTCGAGCGCCGGGGCGCGATATCTTGCCTTTTTCTCAGGTCCCGTATCGACGAGATCCGCCGCGTCAATTTCTGGATTCTGCATGAGCTGAAATTCCGGTCGTCAAGCAATGCCAGGATCACCGGTTCCGTGGCCCGGCGGGACGGCAAGAAAACGCGTCTGCCGCGTCATGAACCGACGAGCATCTGGCGAGACAATGTGCGTCGACATGCGCCAACCGTTCCGACGAGCACATGCCGAATTCGCGAGAACAGCTCAACAAGCCTGTTTTTCCGGCCACCATGGCTGCGGTGTGTCCCGAATCAGATAGTCATCCAGGTTCTTGCCGACAAGCCACCTGGGGCGTGCACCTTTTCCCGACCACGATCGACCGGTGTCCGGGTCGTAGTACTTTGCCGAAGCCTTTTGTCGATTGGCCTTGATGAAACCCGCCGCCCGCAACAACTCGATTTCCGTGATGTCGAACAGCTTGACGTGCTCGGCAATCTCCTCGAGTTTGACTTTCTTCTCCTTCTGCCTGGCTTCTTCGACAATCAGATTCAAGTGACCGAGCTGCTTTTGAAGCTCGCGAATCGTAGGACTCTTCATTCGATCCATTCCGAGATTAAGTCAATTGGCGGCCTTTCGGCTGCGCGTGAGCGATTCGGTATTTCCGTGACTGCATGACCCATCTCGCGGCACCCGATCCCGAGAACGGGGCGCAACGTCCCGACCCATACGCGTCATACGGGACAAGCCGCCAACGTCAGTCTCGAACTCGCGCTGCCCGCCATCGAACCACGATCTCGAGCAGCGCTGGCGATTCACGATGGTGCTGAATTTACGGCATCAATTTACGCGGCACATACCGTTCAACGCATGATTCGTGCCATCTCCAAGCATTCGGTTGCAGCGCCGCATAAAAACGTCGGCAAACCAATGACTTTTATCTGTCGCTCAAAATATCTGAATAAAACCGGCTCCTGCGGTAAAACGTTTGCGTTCTGCCCGCAGCGACGTGCCGTTACGTAACGGCACGTCGTAACGCACACGTGACGAACGGGACATCGGCACGCCATCCGTCGAGAACGTTCGATCGAGTAAATGCTTAGTCATGCGAATCAGATGTTGCCGTCTTGCGTGCAATCGCGCATCATCCCACCCTGACGCGGGCCGAACACAGCACGGCGAATTCGCTTCGGGCCACTCACCCCATCCATTGCCCAGACGCCCCACCACATGTCCTCACCGATCCTTCCCGCCATCGTCGCCCTCCTGGCCGTTACAACGGTCGCACCGGCCAACGGCGCAGAATCCGCTCCACTCAATCTTTGCGAGTTCGTGCCGGTATTCAACGAGAATTTCAGCGCGTTCCGCGTGTCGCCCCGTATCCTGGGCGACGCACAATGGATCGCGCACACACCGTGGAATGGCGACTTCGGTGATGCCGCGTTCTCCGATCCGGGGCCTCAAGGGCCGTTCAGCGTGGTCAACGGCGAATTGCACATCACGGCGAGCCGCACGCCGCAGGGGCGCTGGCATTCCGGCCTGATCGCCGCGGCAGACGCGTCCGGCAACGGCCGCGGCGTGCGCTACGGATACTTCGAAGCACGCATGAAGATGCCGCCCGGCCCCGGCACGTGGCCGGCATTCTGGTTGATGAGCCTCAAACCCGTCGCCGACCCGGCGCCGCGTGTCGAAATCGATGTCGTCGAATACTACGGGCACGCAACCGATCGGTATTCCTCGTCACTTCATGTGTGGTACCGCGGCGCGAACCAGAATCAGTCGCGCCATGTCACGCATCGCAGTCCCGTTCCGGCCGACTCGCTCGTCAACGGGTACCACGACTACGGGGTCCGCGTGCTGCCGGACAAGATCACGTACTACCTCGATCGCCGCCCCGTCTGGGAGCAGGCGACGCCAGCCGAACTCGATACACCGCTCTATCCGCTCGTCAATCTTGCGCTGGGCTCGGGTTATCCGATCGACCAAACGCCCGACCCGTCGACGCTCGCCGTCAAATGGGTGCGGCTCTATGCGCTCGACGAAGCGGGCAAATCGAGCCGCTGTGCGCGGCCGAAGGAACACTGATCGCGCCCCGGCTCGGGGCCGCCACCCGCGCCGCCCCCGGCTGGCCGTGAACTAGGCCGATTGCGGCTCCAGCGCCGTGCACGCCGCGAAGACTTCGAGCAGACGTTCGACCCACGCATCGGGTGACAGCCCCATGTGGCGGGTCGCCGAGTGGGCGGCGATGCTCATCCGTCGCGTCGCATCGTCATCGTGCGCAATGCGGGCAATCGCACCGGCGAATGCCGCCTCGTCGGCGGGATCGCACGCGTCGCCGGCGCCGCACGCAACGATATCGCCTGCCAGCAACGCGGACTGCGCGACAACGACCGGCAATCCGCTCCACATCGCTTCCGCGGCCACGAGGCCGTACGGCTCCGGATAGCGCGAGGGCATCAGCAACGCGCGTGCGGATTGCACACGTTGCGCCACCTCGCTCGGTGCGAGATGGCCGCAAAACGTTACTTCCGGATACGCGGCGCGCAACGCGGGCATCATCGGCCCGTCTCCGATGATGACGAGCCGCGCACCTGCGCGCCGCGCCGCGCGCGCGGCAAGGTCCGGCCCCTTCTCCGATGCCAGCCGGCCGACGAACACGAACGTGTCGTTGTGTTCTGCGGCGATGCGCTCGGTGCTCCACGGCGTCACCGGGTTGGGTACGGTTTGCAAGCAACCGACGGGAATGCCGCCGCGCTCGAGCGGTTCGCGCATCGCGTGGTGAATCATCAGGACGCGAGGCCCGGCGGAATCGAAGTGAAGCGTGTGCGATTGAACGGCCTGCCTGACCGTACGCCACACCTTGTGCGCGTAGTGTCGCTTGTCGCAATCGCGCGTCACGCAGGCCGCGCCGAGCGGAACGCGCGTACAGACGGTGCCGGCACGGTAGTCGGCAAATGCGCCGTTCGGGCACACGAGGAAAAAGTCGTGCGCCGTAATCACGGTCCGCTCGCGTACGCGACGCAGCGCCGCGAACAAGGACGGCGACAGGATCTGGCTCCAGCCGTGCACGTGATAAACCGTACCCGGCGTGTCGTGACGCGTGATCCACGCATTGAGCGTTCTAACCGTGTCCGGGTTGTACACGCCACGCCCCAACGCGGCCGCCCCCGCCTGCAGCAACCCGATGCCTCTCAGGCAGACGACCTCGATACCGAGCGCGTCGAACTCCGGATTGGCGCCGTCGTCGCCGGTGACGTACGTCACCTCGACGCCGCGTTTTCGCATCAGGCGCAGTTCGAGCAACGCCAGCGCCGTCGCACCCCCATTGGCGACCGACACGTCGTTGACGATCACCAGCCGTTGCGGAGGAGTTGTATTCATACGAGCGACGCTCCCGCCACCGGCGCGCGGCCGGCAGGTTGCCGCGCTCCCGCCACCGCGCCCCTCAGCGCAGCGGCGAGTTCGGCCACGTGTGCGCACGCGTCGTCGAGCACGGCGCGATGCACATGCGCATCGATGCCCTCACCGAGCTGCCGGGCAGCGAGCCCGACGACGGCGTCGATCGAATCGACACCGACCGTACAAAGGCAGTGCCCGCGCCCGACACCCGACAGAAACGATTCGAGCTTGACGTCCCACGCGAACCCGATCTGCGGGACCGCATACGAGAATGCGGCGATGTTCGCGTGAAGCCGGTGCGCCATCAACAAGTCGAACGATGAAATCAGTCGCGCGAGGTCGGCCGGCGTCGCCGCACGAGGCGCGAAAGTGATCCGGCCGGGCCCGGCAGCCTCCGCGAGGATCGGGCGCAGTTCGTCGATGTAAGCCTCGTCTTCGGGACTGCCATTGGCGAACACGACGAAACGCCAGCCATATGCGCTACCGGCACGCACGAGCGCGCGATACCATTCGGCTTGCGCCGCTGCCGATACGCGAATACTGCCGCCGTGGTACTTGAGCGCGATCGGATGGGTAATCCCCAGCCCTATCGTGGTGACGGCGTTATCCGGCGTGCGGGATCGCGCGACATGCCGCGACACCAGGTGACCGGGATCGTGCACGACCTGCGCCGCGCGAATCCCGGCACCGCACAAGCGCGCCCGCCAGATCTCGGCCGAGCGTCGCTCGCGCACCGACGCATGAAACAGCGAAACCCCGCCGAGCGCGCGCCGGAACAGCAGCTCGCCACGCGACGTCCAGTCACCGGATACGCCGACACCGAAGACGGCGGCCGGCAAACCGAGATCACGGACTTCCGCCATCGCGGCATCGAGCTTCATCGGGAAGTTCAGATCCGCATCGCTCAACAGATTGCCACCGCCGACAACAACGGCGTCGACGCCGCGCAACACCGAACGCCAGCGCGGACGCAGTTCCGTGTGCAACTTGTACCCGAGCACCGAGTGCACGATCGCATGACGCACGACACGCGGGCTGTGGTGCATCAGCGTCAACACCGATTTTCGGGAGGTTGCGCCGCATGCGTAGTCGGTTCGACCCGCGAGATCGATCACGCGAATCTCGATGCCCGGTAACGCCGCCGCGAGTTCCGCCTCGAGACATTCGGACAGCATGCCGTCGCCGAGATTCGGGCTGTACTTCACGTTGACGAGCGCGACGCGCGGCGCGTGCGGCATTTCGTCGGCGCCAGGCGCCCCGTGGCGAACGCGGTTCTGCATGGTGGGATGATCGGGAGGCATTGTTGTGTCGCAGGACTTTTTCCAGACTCGCTGGACGTTACCGCGTGAAAATGAGCGGCACGATGGCGGAAAGGCATGCGAGCGGCAGCTTCGCCCTGCACATTCACGGATGCGAAACCGACGTTTGCGTCGGATATCTGCCGTCGCGCTCAGGTGACGATACGCTTTCACTATACCTTCCAAGTCCATTATGCTTCGCATACCGTAACAAATATTAAAGGTTTGCCAAGCCGAAGCAGCGATACCTGCGCCAACGAGTCCGTGCTTGCGCCCGATGCCGTTCCGCCGCTCATAGCAGTTCCGCACGTTCCGGCGTCCGGCGTCCGCGCAACACGTCGACGAATGCGATCAGGTTTCCGGCCAGCCGGCCGCGTCGATCGATATAGGCTTCCGGTGCGATCGATTTCGCCATGTTGGCGGCGAAGTTGCGCACGATCTGGCGGCACGCATCGTGACGTGACAACGTCCCCTTGGCCATCATGTAGACCGGGTTCATGACTTGCGAGTAACCGAGCCGGCGTCCGGACACGCGGCCGCGCTTCACGCCGAGATGCACACCCACCGCACTGCCGAGTTTCACGAGCCGGCCGTGGCGCTGGGCGACCCGTGCACCGAAGTCGAGATCCTCCAGCCAGCCGTACAACACGAGCCGCTCGTCGAAACGCAACGCGGCAACCGCCGACGCGCGGAACGCCATGTTGCAGCCGTAAGGACTGTAGCCGTCCTGGGTCCATCGCTGCGTGTCGTCCCGTACGGCAGCCAGTGCCCGCTTCGCGTCGTCAATCGTGAGCCCGGGGCCAAGAATGCCGTCCGCAACGACGTGCCCCGTCACGCATGCGAGCATCGGGTCGCGCTCGAATGCGTCGGCAACCACGCACAGCCAGTCCGTTTGCGGGACGAAATCGTCGTCGAAGAACGCGACATAGTCCGTATCCGCCGGCACCCTGTCGAGGATCGCATTGCGCTGACGCGTCAAGCCAGGCTTGACGAACACGATGGACAGATCATCGGCTTCGGCAAGCGCGCCAACATCGTCCGGCCCCGTACACGCGACGATGATCGACGTCGGCCTGAGCGTTTGCGTACGCAGGCAGGCAACGATGTTCGCCAGCTCGGCGGGCCGGCCGCGCGTCGCAATGCCGGCACAAACGCGCGGAGCGCCCGATGTCGCACGGTCATGCACGTTCACGGGTCCGCTCTCGCGAACTTCCCATTCATGAGTCATCACATACCCTCGTTACTGGCGAATTCGGTTGTCGTTGACAGTCGTGGCCGGAACGCCGTCGATACCGAAAATTTCCGTCATCAGCTTCGCGCGCCACAGACCGGCTGCCAGCGCCCCCAGCATCGTCAACTCTCCGACGAGGCGTGCACCTGCCATCCCGAGCGCCCCCCATTGGCTCGCCAGCGGAATCGCACATGCCAGACTCACGACCGCGCCCAACACGCCTGCTTGCGCAAGCAGACGTTCGAGCTTGCGCGGAATCAGGAAATAGGCGCCGAGGACCTGCGTGCATACGCTGACGGGAAGCACGAACACCATGAGATTCAACACCGGCACACAGCGCTCGAAGCCGGCACCGAGCGCGAGCGGAATGAGCCGCTCCGACAGCAGGACAGTCGCGACTGCCGCAAGCGCCGCCCCGGAAAAGAACCACACGAACACCCGCCGCATCAGACGATTCGCGCGCGACGGATCGCTGCCGACCAGGCTGGTCAGCTTTGGCACGAGGATCTGCGCGGCCGGCGACATCACGCTCAATCCCGCCGCGACGAGCCGCTCGGCGACACCGAACGCGCTGACCTCGGAGGCATGCGCCATGGTCGACAACAGGTACGTCGACGCGCCCGCCAGCAAGACCGATGTGCCGCCATAGACGAAAATGACCGTCGACCGGCGGATCAGGTCCACTGCGCGCTTCAGGCTCGCGACGGCGCCGGCGAACTCTCGGCGGATCAGCCAGTACGCGAGCCCGAGCTGGACGACGCTCGACGTCAGCAGCAACGGAAATACACGCTCGACATCGGACGGGTGATGCACGAAGCCGACGATCAGCGACAACGAAATCGCGAAGCCGACGACCTCGATCCGGACGCTCGCGATCGCGCGGCCGGTGCTGACGAGATACCACCCGACGTTGAATGCCGAGACCAGGCCCATGGCGATGACGACCGGCCCGCTCGACCAGTGCTGGCGAAACGCCAGCGACGCGCCGATCGCGATCGTGCCGGCGACGATGGCCGGCACGCACAGCAGTTGTCGGGCGATCACGTGGGTGCGCAGAATCTCGGCCCGCGCGGTGCTGCCTGCGGCATGCACGGTATCGCGTGCGCCGACGGTCGGAAAGCCGTAGCTCACGAACAGCCACAGCGAATTCGACAGCGAGGCGCCCGCCAGCACCAGGCCATAACCGCTCGGGCCGAGCGCGCGCCCGTAATACGGGAGCATGAACAACGGGTACAGGTAGCGGAACATGTAGGCCACATACACCGCCAGCAATTCCGTGCGAGACGAGGTGGTGTTCATGTCGCCCTCGGCTCCCGGTTCGATGCACGCCTGACGTTCAGTGCCCCGAACGCCGCCGCCGCAAACAGATAGACGCACGGCCCGAGGTCGAACACCGTGCCGGACAGCGTCGCGCCGATCAGCGCCGCGGCCAGCGCTTGAACGGCTGCGAAACTGACGATCCGGTCCGATGCCCACGTAGCAGGCCGCACGCGTACGCGCACGGTGCGGTAAAGGAACAGTCCGAACAGCATCGCGCCCAGCAGCCCGAGATTGCCGAGCGTCACCGCGACGAAGCTCGATGCCCTCGCGCTGCCCAGGCCGGCACCCAATCCGAATGTATCGACGAAGTTGATCAGCGACTGCATGTTCCACGCGCTGCGCTCGACGCCCGAATCGCTGCTCATCTTGCTCGTCAACGTCCGGTTGATTACCTCGGACACGGCCGTCACGATCGGCGAATCGATTGCGACCAGTACGCACGCGATCAGCGCGACCGCCACGCACGCCACCGCCAGCATGCGGAACTTCCTTGCCTGGCTGTTACGGGCGATCGCGCCGGAGCGACTGGCCATGAAGACGGCGAGATAGATCGACAGCCCCACGTACCCGGTACTCGACGTCGACAGCAGCACGAAACCGGCCGTCAACAGCGCAAGCCATCCCGACAGGCTCCGCCGATAGCCGAGCAGCCAAAGATTCGCGGTGAACGCAAAGAGCGGCAGCGAGAAGCCGGCAAATGCCGATGCCTCGGAGAAAGTCCCGCTGATTCGCCGCATGCCTCCGACCTCCGCGCCGTCCAGGATCGAGTACTGCGCGGTCTTCAGCGGATCCAGCAGACTGACGCCCGCAGCGCTGCCGAACAGATCGGCCGCCGCGGCGATCGCATTCAACGCGGTCAGGAACAGGAACGCGTCCGCCACGGCCCGGCTGGCGTCGCGTCGCCGCATCACCGTCGAGGCGGCCAAATAGAGCAGGCATTCACCGATCAGGTATGCGGACTGGCTCAGGTTTCCGGACACGGGGCCGAGCGGCTGCAGCATGAGTTGCGTCGTGCCGATGTTGGAACGATCGATGGAATAAACCGACGTGGTGTCGGCCAGCATGCGCGGAAACACGACAGCCGTCATGCACGCGTAGCCGGTCAGCACCAGCAGCCAGAACCCGGGCGAGCCGACTCGAAGGCTGCTGCGGATCGCGCGCGAATCTTCGAGGAACAGCGCGCGTGCGACGAACAGCGGCATCATCAGGCTGGCCGGCAACACGCCCAGCCCGCCGAATGCAACCGCCTCGGTCGCCCCGAACAGCGTGCTGGCCACCATCACGTAGACCGCCCACCGATAAGGCAGCACGAACGTCAGGATGCCGAGCGCAATGACGATCACGCCGAACAGGCTCAACTCCACGATGGTTCGCCCCTCGCCGAGCCGCCGGCCGTGTCGCGCGCCCCGGCGGCAGATGCGCGGTTGCGCAGCGCGCTGGCCATCACCTCCAGCAGGCCGTCGCGAAATCGCTCGACCGTGAATCGCTGCGCGTTGGCGCGGCACACCCGTGGATCGAACCCGCCTGCCGCCTCGAAGCGCATCACCGCGTTGACGATGTCCGCGCTTGCCTGCCGTTCGAAGAACAACCCCGTGCGTGTGCTCGCATCCCCGGATGCGATCACCGTCTCGAGCGCGCCGCCGCGCCCGTAAGCGATGACCGGCGTTCCGCACGCCTGGGCCTCGACCGGCGTGATGCCGAAATCCTCTTCGGCGGCGAATACGAACGCCTTCGCCCGCTGCATGTAGTCGACGAGTACCGCATCTGGCTGATAGCCCAGCAGCGTGACGTTCGGCGTGGCGGCGGCCTTGACGCGCTCGAAATCCGGCCCGTCGCCGATCACGACGAGGCGCCGTTCCGGCATGCGGGCGAACGCCTCGACGATGAGCGGCATGCATTTGTACGGCACCATGCGCGACGCCGTCAGATAGAAGTCTTCCTTCTGCGTGACCAGCGAAAATCGCCCGATATCGACAGGCGGATAGACGACCGCCGCATCGTAGCCGTACACCTTGCGGATGCGTCTCGCGATGAAGCCGGAGTTCGCCACGAACGCATCGACGCCGTGCGCGGTACGCTGATCCCAGATGCGAATGTAGTGGAGCATCGCGCGCGCGATCCAGCCTTTCAACCCCGTCGACAGGCCCGACTCGTTCAGGTAACGATGTTGCAGATCCCACGCATAGCGGATCGGAGAGTGCACGTAGCTCACGTGCAGCTGATCCGGCCCGGTAATGACTCCCTTCGCGACGGCATGGCTCGATGAAATCACCAGGTCGTAGCCGGACAGGTCGAGCTGCTCGATCGCGAACGGCATCAACGGCAAGTACGCACGATAGGCCGAGCGTGCGCGCGGCAGCCGCTGGATGAACGACGTGGTGGCGACCTTGCCGAGCAGCTTCTCGCGCTCGCTGTCCGGCAGGAAATCGACCACCGTGAACAGGTCCGCCTGCGGCCAGATGTTGAGGATCTCGGCGAGGACTTTCTCGGCGCCCGCATAGGTCGTCAGCCAGTCGTGCACGACGGCGACGCGACTGAAATGCCGCCCCGTCTCGTTATCGGTGTGCCGCGCGTCAGCCTGCGAACGCGTCATGGCGTCACACATTGAAGTTGTATCGTTCATGCAGATCCTCGCCCGATGGTTGTCCGTGGCCGCCCGTCATGTCGGCCGGTCGCCTGTTCCATGCCGACATCCGTCATGCCTTGCCGTAGTACGCGTGACTGTCGCGATTGTGGCGATAGCGCCCGTAGCCGTACGCGTAGCGTCCCGGCCGTACGCTGAGCCCGTTGAAGATCAATCCGTGCGGGGACACGCCCACGTGACGCAGCCGCCGGATCGATTCCTTGATCTCGCCGTGTTTCGTCACCCCCTGACGCACCACCAGGAACGTCACGCCAGCGTGGCCGGCCAGTTGCGCGGCGTCCGGAACCGCAAGAATCGGCGGGCCGTCGCACACGATCACGTCGTAGGTCGCCCCCAGTTCGGACAGAATCGTGCGCAGATCCGAATCGAACAGCGCGTCGCTCGCATTGATCTGCACGCTGCCCGTCGCGATGAAATCGACGCCTTTCAGGATCTCGCGGTGCAATACGTCTTCGACGCGATGCGTGCCCTGCAACAGCTCGACGAGCCCGGCTCCCGGACCGACGGGAACCGTCCGCTGGAGTCCGCTTCGACGCAGGTCGGCATCGACCAGCAGCACGCGCTTTCCGGCCGAGCCCAGCACGGCAGCGAAATTCAGCGAGATGAAGGATTTCCCGACGGAAGGCGTCGGGCCGGTGATGAACACCATCCGGTTCGGCACGTCGGTCATCGCGAATTCGAGTGCGGTCCGGAAGCTGCGCAGGCTCTCGAGTGCCGGGTCCATCATCGCGTTGTGGGCGAGAATCAGCTCCCGTGACGGCGTATTCGCGACACGACGCAAACGCGTCAGCGACGCTTCCTGGCGGCTATACGGCACCGTCGCATACACGGGTACGCCGCAGACGTGCTCCACCTCGATCGGGTCGTCGATCGAGTCGAACATGCGGCGGCGGCTGAACGCAACCGTCGCGCCGATCAGCAACCCGAAGACTGCCGACCCGACGATCACGAGCAGGCGCTTCGGCCTGACCGGCTCCTCGGGAACCGCCGCCGTGTCGACCAGCCGCACGTTGCCGACCTTCCCTGCCTTGACGAGACGCAGTTGCTCCTGCGTGTTGAGCAGGTTCGTATACAGCTCGGTTCCGACCTGTACGTCACGTTGCAATCGCAACACGTCCTGCTCGACGGGCGGCAACGCACGCGTACGTTGCTCGATACCCCCAATTTCCGCCTGGGCCGTATCGAGCTGCGCATCGAGCGCACGGATGGCCGGATGTTCCGGCGTGAAGCGCGCCATCAGTTCGTCGCGTTTCTGCTTCAGCGTGGTCAGGCGTGACTGCGCATCGACCGAGCGCTGCAGCAGCGCAGTCGCTTCCTCATCGAGATTCAACGTTCCGTGCTTGGCGCGATACGCGTTGAAGCGATTTTCGGAGAGCTCGAGCTGGCTCCTCAACTCCGGCAACTGTGCATTGAGGAAGCTGATCGATCGCTCGGCTTCCTCGGATTTGCGCCGCTCGTTCTGGTGAACATATTCGCTACCCAGCGTGTTGAGGATCATCGCCGTCTTCACCGGGTCGGACCCATCGAGCGTGACGCCGATCACGTCCGATTGCTTGCCTTTCTCCGCAATGTTCAGGCTCTGCCGGAGATCCTCGATCGTCGACAATGTCGAATACCGGCGCAGCACGAACGTGGCGCCCGGCTTGCCGCGGACCGACGTGACCAGCAGCGAGAGCGGGCCGTCCGGCGTGACCACCTTCAGCGGCACGCCGATCGTGCCGCCCGCGTCGACATCCGGGCCCGACAGACGGTACGTGTTGCCCGGCTGCAGCGCCATGACGAACGTTTCGCCATAGCGCTTGTCGGGCACGTCGAACTGGGCAACCGAGATGCGCTCGGTGCCGGTCACATAGCCGAACGGCAGCGGATCCGACACACGTGTCGCGTGCCGGGACAGCAATGACCCGATCAGCGGCAAGTAGCGCGGATGCGCGTCGATGGCCAGCGACAAGGTGTCGACCACCTTGCTCGCCACCAGACGCGACCTCAGCACCTCGATTTCCGACGATGCCTGGGTCTTGACGTCGAACATCGACGAAATGTCGCCGAGCATGCTCTTTGCCGAATTCGTGTTTTCTTCGACCTGCACCAGGATATCGGCCCGATAGACCGGCACCCCGAGAAACGCATAGGTCGTGCCGATCAACAGCATCAATCCCGTGACGAACGCGATCAGCCGCCGGTTGTCGTAAAGCGCGTCGAGATAACTCGCGACCGTCCCGGGCGGCCCGTCTTCCGGTTCCGCGTAATGCACCGGCGCATCAAGATGGTTCATGGGTCGTTTCCTGCAATGTTTGGGTGTGACGGGTGATACCGGCCAGCAGGCCGGACCAGTGCCTGACGCCCGTCGTCAATCGATCGACCGTCGCCGCGTATGCAGCACTGTCGAGCCGATAGGGATCCGCCACGTCCCCGTCCGGCAGCAGACGGCAGACGCGTTCGGAGACGGACGGGTAGCGGTGTACGATGACCTGGCGCTGACGCTCGCTCATCGTCAGCACAAGAGCGGACGACTCGATCATCCAGCGTGCCAGCAGTTGCGAGCGATGCTGGCCGAGGTCGAGGCCGATGCGCTGCATGACGGCGATCGCCGCCGGATCGGCGCCCATTCCGGGCATCGCGTCGACGCCGGCCGACATCACATGCACACCCTCCAGCACGCGTCGAAACAGCGCCTCCGCCATCGGGCTTCGGCACACGTTCGCAGTGCAAACCAGGAGCAGACGGTCCATGTCAGAACGCGATATTGCGGCCGGTCGCGAGCGTCTGCGCGCTAGGCAGGAACATTCCCACCACGCGGCTCCAGCGCACCAGCGACGACGCATCGACGAAGACCACGTCGTCCGGCATCAGGTCGAAATCGTTCGCGAGCGCCATCGCTGCCGGCGATGTCGCATTCAGGTGAAAGACCGTCGGCGTCCCGCCGCGCCGGCTACGCACGACATAGACCTGGCTCGCATCGCCCGAATACGGACTGACGCCGCCCGCATAGCCGAGCGCATCATTCAGCGTCAGGCGGCCGTTGTTGAACGTCGCCGTCATCGTGTGCCCGACCTCGCCGAGCACGAACACCTTGCTGTCGCTCACGGGATAGACGCGGACGAGATCGCCGCTTTGCAGCAGGATCCGGTCGGGGTTGAGTCCCTGCTCGATCATGCGCGGCAGGTTCACGGTCACGGTCGCCTCTCCGCGCGTGACCGCGACGCGCGCGCGATCGCCGTTCGACGTGAATCCCCCTGCGCGATTGATCGCTTCGGGCAACGTCATCGGCAGGTCGTTCATCACCTGAAGGCCGGGAATGCGAACTTCACCGTCGAGATAGATGCGTCGGCTGCGATACGCCTGAATCCGCAAGGTCACCTGCGGATCCCGGATATAACGCGCCAGGTGACGCGCAAGCATGTCGCGCGCCTGCAACTCCGTGAGCCCGCCGACCTTGACGGGGCCGACATACGCGAATTGCACCACCCCGTTCGTGTCGACCGTATAGCCGGAAACGATCGCGTTCGAGCCGGTCGTATCGATGCCGTTCGATGTCGCGACGACGGGCATGTTCAGTTCCGGGTGATCCCACACGACGATGCTGAGGACATCGCCGGGCCCGAGCGTGTACGGTCGCGCCTGCTGGAACAGCGAAAGCACATCCTTCGGGATCGACGGCCCGGCCTGCGCTCGCGTCTGGACGATCAGCGCGGCATCGATCTCGACGAGCGCGCCGGCGGGCGGTGCATCTTCGGTTGCCGTGCCGCCCGTCGAAGCCGCAAGTGACGCCGCATGCATCGCACGGCCACAGGCCCCCGACGGATCCGCGGAGACGTCGGCCGGACACCCGCCGCGAAAAGTCATGCCAGGCGCAAACGCGCAGCCACCGAGCCACGTCAGCGCGAGTGCGACCGACAAGATTCCGCCGCATCGTGCAACCCGGCTGCGTACGTTTCGCGCTTCCTTCGATACGCCGGACAGTGCTATCGTTCGAACACCGATCAGAGGGTCAATCATCCTTTTTGGCCTATATGTTGGATGGCGGGTCGAATCGATCCTCCACCGTCTTCTGTCAATCACGCGCATCGCAAAGCAACCGCACGCCCTGGCATATCCGCACTCACCCCGAAACGATCCCGCTTCTTGCCATTTCATGAAAATCCCGCACCTGCTTGCTGTTGCAACGAGCATTTCGCTCAGCGTCACCGCCCTTGCACAGTTCCCTGCATCCACCTCTGCCGCCAAACGCGCGCCCCACGCCGCCCGCATCACGCAGACCGAGGCGATGCTTCCGGTTCCGGCCAGCGCGGCAAGCGACGCCGCATCGTCAGCCAGACCCGCCGCACCGAAGCTGTCGGGTACGACGAGCAAGCATCACGCGCCGCTGACACGTCGCCAGCACCTTGCCCGTTACCGCGACCGGAGCAGCGGCGCAGCAAGCAGCACGGCTGGCGACCCGTACCAGTACGACGGCTGGTCGGCATCTTCGGCTTACGCGAATCCCGCCCCCACTTCGCCGTGACGCCACCGCGTCGCGGGCCGGCCTCGCGACATCGATCCCGCACGACATGCCACCGTCAGTACGCCCCCTCCCGTCGCATCACGACCTTGACGGTTCGCAGCAAGATGCCGAAGTCGAGCAGGGGCGACCATTGCTTCACGTACGACACGTCGAGCGATACGCGCTGCGCATAGTCGACATTGCTGCGTCCGCTCACTTGCCATAGCCCGGTAATGCCAGGCGTGCTCATGAGGTAGTAGTGCGCGTCGCTGCCATAGCGCGCGAGTTCCTGGTCGACGATGGGGCGCGGGCCCACGAGACTCATTTCACCGCGCAGCACATTCCACAACTGGGGCAATTCGTCGAGGCTGGTCCGTCGCAGGAAATGCCCGACCGGCGTGATGCGCACGTCGTTCTTCAGCTTGAAATCCCTCATCCATTCCGCGCGCGCTTCCGGATCGCGGGCGAGCGTGTCGCGCAACACTTCTTCGGAATTGACGACCATCGTGCGGAATTTCAGGCACCGGAAACGCGTTCCGTCACGGCCGACACGTACGTGCCCGAAGATTGCCGGACCGCCATCACGCTTCACCACGATAATTAGTATTACGAATAATGGAGCCAGAATAAAAAGAAGCGGAATCGAAAGCGCGAGGTCGAAAACGCGCTTGAACACGAGCCGCATCATTCGAGAAGCCACCACCGGCCCTTGTGCCGCCACACTGCGCGCGCGCCGGCCGAAACGCACGACCAGCTTCAGTACCGCGAGCGCGAGCGTGCGGGCCAGCAGCATCCCGAGCCCGCTGGTAATCGTCCAGTAGACGAACCATAGTCCGCGCACCAGATGCAATCGGTGCAGTACGAAGAGCAATGCATATCCGCCGGCCTGCACGATAAGCCAGGCGACAATCGCTCGACTCATCAGGTTGACCGCCGAGCGTTCGCGAGTGCCGCGATACAGCCCGCATGCCGGAAACACGGACAACGCGAGCGCAACCGCGAAAGCCACGAGCAGGCCATCGAATCCGGCGTGCGACAGGCCGTCCGCCGGAAACCCGAAATGCAATGCGCCAAAGGCGCCGACCACGATCAACGCACCGTCGATCACGCGCAAGAAGAACCCGTCCATCATTTACCCCGACATGTACGAAATATCGATTAATTATTTATTTCGCAATACTAATTTTATGACCTGACTGGATTATTCGAATCGAGAAATGGCTACGCTTACGCCCGCATGCCGGCAGATCGGTTCTGCTGGAACCTGCTGGTACGTTCCGTTGCGGCAAGGATGACGTCGCCCCCGGACAGGCCTGAATCGATTGGCCTGCCGGAGCGATCAATGGTGCGAATGTCCGGATTCGACCGCTTCGCCCCCGCGTCGCGTCCGGATTTCGGAATGTGGTTTCGATTCATGTTTGGTCTATCGTCTTGGTATTCGTTACTGCGGCACGCATCGTTTAATGCACAATCCGTGCCACTGTTCCGAATTTTCTTGCTGCAGTGCAGAAAAATTCCAATAAAACAATGACCTATGATTTTTGTTCAAAACGTCTGATTAATTCGAATTCCAATTGGAAAACGTTTGCGACTCGATCATCGTGTCGCCCGTTACGTAACGGCACGCCGTAACGCGCACACGATGGAAATAACACGGGCAATTCGATTCGACGTGTCGCGCGTAGATGAATGAAGGGAATATCTGAGTGCCACCGGAATTCTTCTAATTATTTTTATGCATCGAATCTGGATTCCCGGTTCACCGGTGAACAAAAGGAAACGACCGTGCATTTCCGGTTTCAGCCTGAAATCGAATCGCCGTTATATGACGACCGTCGTGGAGACTTGTGCTGCGCGCATCCGCATCCCGCGTCAGCGTCGGTGGGATGAAATCGATCGTCACGTCCACATGACAGTCCGCGTCACGTCGACCTGCGCTTGCGCCCCGGCTCGTCCTCGAGCAGCACGGCCCCCTGCCCGCGCTCGCTCAATGCATCGCCCGGGTTCCTCAACGGGCAATCCTTCATCGACAGGCATCCGCAGCCGATGCACCCGTCCATCTGGTCGCGCAACTGGGTAAGCTTCCGGATCCGTTCGTTCAACAGGTCGCGCCATCCTGTCGACAGCCGCCGCCAGTCCGCCGCGCTCGGCGCCTTGCCGGACGGCAGCTCGTCCAGCGCGGCCTTGATCCGGTCGAGCGGAATGCCCGCGCGCTGCGCAACCTTGATGACCGCGACCCGTCGCAGCACGTCGCGCGCATAACGACGCTGGTTGCCGTCGCTACGCCAGCCGTGAATCAATCCCTTGGCTTCGTAGAAGTGGATCGACGACACGGCAATACCGCTGCGCCGCGCGACCTCACCGACGGACAACGGCACCTGCATATCGATTTTCATGATCCCCGCCTGTTGACCTCAACAATGGTTGAGGTTTTATAACGGATACCGATGACCCTTTCAAGCATCCGGTCGCCAGGACAGGCGATCACGCATCGGAGAAGACATGAGTATCGACGACGTCACGAACGCGCCGCCTGCATCGGCCGCGCCGTCGACCGCGGGCTGGCGTGCGCTGCTGTCGGGCGCGAACGGCATGCGGTCGCTGGCGCTGGCCGGCGGTGTCGCGCTGCATGCGATCAACATCTACATCGCAACGACCATCCTGCCGTCGGTCGTTCGGGATATCGGCGGGCTCGAATACTACGCGTGGAATACGACGCTGTTCATGGCTGCATCGATCGTCGGCGCGCCGCTGTCTGCCAACGTGCTCGGACGTTTCGGACCGCGCGCCGCCTACCTCATTGCGCTCGTCGTGTTTTGCGCGGGCACGCTCGCGTGCGCGAGCGCGCAGACCATGCCGTGGATGCTCGTCGGCCGTACCGCACAGGGATTCGGCGGCGGGATCCTGTTCGCGCTCAGCTACGCGTTGATCCGGGTCGTGTTCGACGCACGCCTGTGGTCGCGTGCAATGGCGATGGTGTCCGGCATGTGGGGCGTCGCGACGCTTTGCGGGCCGGCAATCGGCGGAATCTTCGCGGAGACGGGGTCCTGGCGGCTCGCGTTCGTCGCATTGCTGCCCGTTGCCGCCGTGCTGGCGCTGATCGTGATCGTCAGGCTGCCCGCATACGAGGCGTCCGGCCAGCCGGCATCGCGGCTCGCGCTCGGCAGGATTCTGCTGCTTGCCGCCTCGGTGCTGGTCGTGTCCGTGGCCAGCCTGTCGACGGCGCGCGCCGCGAACATCGCGGGTGTCGCCGCGGGCCTTGCGATCGCAGCGCTGATCGTGCGCGTCGAGCGCGACGCGACGATCCGGCTGCTGCCGACGGGTGCCTACAGCATCCGCACACCGCTCGGCGCCATCTACGCGTGCATGAGCCTGCTCGTGATCGGGATCACGACGGAGGTGTTCGTTCCGTATTTCCTGCAGGTCATTCACGGCTACCCGCCGCTGATCGCCGGCTATCTGACCGCGCTGATGGCGGCAGGCTGGACGGTCGGCTCGGTCTTCAGCTCGGGGCAACGCGCGCGTACCGCGCAAGCGCTGGTGCGCGGCGGGCCGCTGGTCGTGATGCTGGCGCTCGCCGCACTCGCGTTCGTCGCCCCGCAGCAGCACCCGCCCGGAACCTGGGCCGGGGTGACCATCCTGTGCATCGCGCTCACGGCGGTGGGGGGCGGCATCGGCGTGGGTTGGCCCCACCTGCTCACACGGATTCTGACGCACGCACCGGCCGGGCAGGAAGACCTCGCTTCGACGTCGATCACGACCGTGCAGCTCTATGCGACCGCGATCGGCGCCGCGCTCGGCGGGCTCGTCGCCAATCTCGCCGGTTTCTCGACGCCCGGAGGACTCGCCGGCGCGCAGCAGGCGGCCGCATGGTTGTTCGGCCTGTTCGCGGCCGCGCCCCTGCTGGCCGCCGTCGTCGCTCGCCGCGTGCCTGTCCGGTGATGGCCGGGCCGCTCGCCTGCGCTCCCGGACGCCTTATGACTGACAACCCGACTTGACGGAATCCCTGCCATGACCTCGTTCGTTCCGCTGTACGACGGCGACCACGAAGCGCAATTCGACGACGACGTCGCCGCACATCTCGACGGTTTCGCGTTGCGTCTGCTCGCCGGCCGCGTCATCGCGATCCGCGACAATACGTTCCACGATCTTCAGAACCTGATCGCAGGGCGTGGCGCGATCACGCAAAACGGTGTGCCATTCGACCTGAGGCGCAGCAATCTGCGCACGCTGCATTACGATTTCGGCCGGCACGGTGAACTCGAACAGCGCTATGCGGAACGGAACGATGCCGCGTTGCGTGCCGCACTCGCACCGCACCCGGTCCGCCCGCGCGCCCCGATCGACGCCGTGCGGCTGTCGCCGCACGATCGCCTCGCATTCCTGCCGTTCGATCACGCCGACGAAGTGCCGAACATCGCGGCCGACGCGATCCACAACGCGGCGACGCGGCTCACGCTGTCGCACTGGCCATCGAATCGCACGCCGGCACGTTATCGGGCCAACCTTTCGACAGAAAGCGTGCTTCGCTTCGTGACGGAAGGCGCCGTCGATCCGGACGTGCACTGCGTGACGACCGATCACTTCGATCTCGACGGACTCGCGTCGATCTATGCACTCATCGCGCCTGGCCACGCGTTGCGCCATCAGGCGCTGCTGGTCGACGTTGCACGCTTCGGCGACTTCGCGCGCGGCCGCTCGGACGTCGCGCGCCGGCTCGCGTTCGCACTGGACTCGGTTGCCGCGCGGGTTTTACAGGATGTCCACGGGTTCAGCGATGACAGCGCGCGCATCGCGACGGTGTTTGACACGCTGTTGCCGACCTTGCGTGACTGGCTCGATGCGCCATCGATACCCGACGCCCTGTGGCGCGACGCCGAGCGTCACCATGCCGGCACCGAGGCCCTGCTCGATCACCCGGGTACGCACATCGAACAGCATCCCGAACTCGATCTCGCGGTATTCCGGCTGCCTGCGTCGGCCGCGCCTCGCGGGCGCGCATCGCAACACTACTTCGGGTTGTCGCCGATCGGATTTCACAACCGGACCGCCCTGTCGACGATCGCGCTCGTCGCGCACGACGATGTCATGATTCATCAGCGTTACGAGGGCTGGGTCGCACGCGTCTCGCAATCGCCGCGCCCCCGGCGCGACCTGTCGATCCTCTTGCGTGCGCTGCAGGCGGCCGAGCGGGGGACATCCCACTGGCAATACGATGGCGTCCAGCACATCATGCCGCGTCTTGGCCGCGCCGGCGAACATGCCGGCGTCCTGCCGGCGGAAACGGTCGTCAACGAGTTGAAGCAGTTGCTGGCGATCGCACCACCGGCGTGGTCGCCCGTGCCCGCGACAGCGCCGGACGCGCAAGCGCTGATGGATGCGTGACCGCGATGGCGCACATACCGATTCCATTTGGATTCCAGCGCATGAGCCGACGTGACGTCGGTTGCATGCTCATCAGGTCGAATCATCCCGTTCGCATCACAGCGCCTCGATTTTCGTACGCTCAACCGGGACCGACGTCAGGCGGATCGGCCGTGGCCCTGGGCGTTTTTCTTCATCGACGCGTCACGCCGCCAGTCCCGTCGACGACAGATCCGCCGTCTCCGGATTGAACCGGGTCATGCAATTCAGATCGCGCGCGCGAATCTGTTCGGTCATGAAATCGACGAAGATTCGAATGCGCGTCGGAAGATGTTGCCGGCTCAGATAGCAGATGTAATGGCCGCGATCCTCCGGCACGTGCTTCGCCAGCGCGACGACGAGCTCGTTCGACGCGAGGTGATCGCGAATCTGGTAGCCCGCCATCTGTGCGATGCCCGATCCGTTCAGCACCGCACGCAACACCAGATCCGCGTCGTTGAACGTGAGGCGCGACGTCGGCAGGTACTTTTGCACGCGCCCGTCGACATTGAACTCCCATTCGAACAGGCGCCCGCTCGCAAACCGGAAATTGATGCACTCGTGCCGGCCGAGATCATCGATGCTCTGCGGGAGACCGTGCCTCGCCACATACGACGGCGCCGCGCAAAGCGCCATCTGCATCGGAATCAATTGACGGGCAATGATGCTGGAATCCTCGATGCGCCCGTTGCGAAACGATACGTCGATCCGCTCCGACACCAGGTCAATCGGCCGGTCGTCGAGCAGCAGATCGATGACGATTTCCGGATACGCGTCCGCAAACTTTTCCAGCAGCGGCGCCACGATCTTCCTGCCGAATCCCACGGCCGCGCTGATGCGAATGAGGCCGCGCGGCGGCCCCTGCCGCAACTCCAGCATGTCGTTCATGGCTTCCACGATCTGGGCCACGCCCTGATGGCAGTTCTCGAAAAATCGTTGGCCCTCGCGCGTCAGTTCGGTCGTGCGCGTGGTGCGCTGAAACAGCCGCGTGCTCAGCTGCGCCTCCAGCTTCTGGACATTCCGGCTCACGGCCGGCCGCCCGACGCCGAGCCGTTCGGCAGCCCTGGTGAAGCTTCCCTCGCTCGCCACTGCAACGAATGCGAGGATGCCTGCATAGCTCGCACCGAAGCTCGCCGACAACGCATCGGCGCGACTGGCCAGATCGCGACGAACGCCGTGCTCCGATGTTTCCGACCGATTCATTTCCCGTGCCCCCAGACATGTCGCGCCCCCCGATTGCCCGTCGCCGACCTGCGCCGGCGAACTGCCGCGCG
This sequence comes from Burkholderia arboris, assembly GCF_902499125.1. GTDB lineage: Bacteria > Pseudomonadota > Gammaproteobacteria > Burkholderiales > Burkholderiaceae > Burkholderia > Burkholderia arboris. The sequence continues at coordinate 102,031 of NZ_CABVPX010000023.1, read as the reverse complement.
TGCCAATGCGAATCAGCTTCTCGCGAGCCACTGGTCGAGTCCGATGCGGCCGAGTCGTGCAGGCCCGAGCGGGACCAGCGATTCTTCCTCGACGCGGCCGCCGTAGTAGCGGGCGTCACCATCGATCACCACCGCGCGCGAGTCGCCGGCCGACTTCAAATAGCGTGCGACGATCTCCGCGAACGGCGCGCGATCCGGGCCGGCAATTTCGACCGTACCGTTCAGCGGCCCGTCGAGCGCGATCTGCGCGACGAGTGCCGAAACGTCCTCCGCCGCGATCGGCTGGAACAGTCCGTCGCCGATGCGGACGGTGCCGCCTTCGGTGCCGAAATCGGCGATACCGCCGATGAACTCCATGAATTGCGTGGCGCGCACGATCGTGTACGGCACGCCCGCTGCCTCGATCGCCTGCTCCTGCGCCACCTTGGCCGCGAAATAGCCGTTCTCCGGCATCCGGTCGCAGCCGACGATCGACAGCGCGACGTGATGGCGCACGCCCGCTGCCACTTCGGCCTTGCCGAGATTGCGTGCCGACGTGCGGAAGAAGTCCAGCACCGCCTGCGGCTCCCACGACGGCGCATTCGCCACGTCCACGACAACGTCCGCGCCCGTCAATACGCCGGCCAGGCCTTCGCCCGTGACGGTGTTGACGCCGGTACGCGGCGATGCAGCAAGCACCTGATGGCCGGCTTCGCCGAGCAGCGTGACGACCCGCGAGCCGATCAGGCCCGAACCACCGATGACAACGATCTTCATCGCAAAATCTCCTGACGAAAGGATTTGACTGAAACGTGCGGAGTACGTGACGGGCGCCGGATCCGGTGAATCCGGCCATGACCGTCGCATCGCGTGGCGCAAGTGTGGAAGAATCATGTCCTATCCAGAAGTGCCAAGAATCGTCGATCAGACTGATCCATGCCGCGTCGGCTCCCCTTACCCACGAGACCGTGATGTCTGCGCAAACGCCCGCCCTGACCATCGAAATCGACCGGCAACGCCAGTTGCCCGTCTATCTGCAGATTTGCGAGCGGTTCAGAACAGCGATCGCCGCGGGTCATCTGCGCCCCGGCGATCGCGTGCCCGCGTTGCGCGGGCTGGCGACCCAACTGAACACGGCGCGCGGCACGGTCGAACAGGCGTACACGATCCTGGTCGACGAGGGATATCTGCAAATGCGCGGCGCGGCCGGCACGTTCGTATCGCCGTCGCTGCCGACGTCGCTGACGCGGTCGGCGCCCGCACGTGCCGACGAGCCGGCACGGCACGACCACCCGCCGCCACGGCGTCCGCAGCCGATCGCCGTCGCGATGAGCGGCGAGCCGCGCCCGTTGCAACCCGGGGTCCCGGCGCTCGACGCATTTCCGCGCAAGGTATGGCATCGGCTCGTGTCGCAGCGCGCGCGTGGCGGCGATCGCGCGCTGCTCGGCTACCCGAATCCGGCCGGCTACCGGCCGCTGCGCGAGCACATCGCCACTTATCTGACGCTGTCGCGGGGCGTCGCCTGCGCGCCGGAGCAGGTGTTCATCACCAGCGGCTACCGCGCAACGCTGGAACTCGTGCTGCGCAGCCTCGCACGGCCGAACGACCGGGTGTGGTTCGAGGATCCCGGCTATCTGCTCGCACGCGGCTTTCTGTCCGAGACCGGCGTGCAGCTCGTCCCGGTGCCGGTGGACACCGACGGCATCGACGTCGCGCGCGGCATGCAACTGGACGCGCACGCACGCTTCGCGCTGGTGACACCGTCGCATCAGAGCCCGCTTGGCCATACGCTGTCGCTTGCCCGGCGCATCGCGCTGCTCGACTGGGCCGAAAAAATGTCGGGCTGGATCGTCGAGGACGACTACGACAGCGAGTTTCGCTATCTTGGCCGCCCGTTGCAGGCCCTGAAGAGCCTCGACCGGCGGGATCACGTGATCTATTGCGGTACCTTCAGCAAGGCGATGTATCCCGGCTTGCGGCTGGCCTACGCGGTCGTGCCGGAGCGCGCGGTGGAACGCGTCGAACGCGTGGCATGCAGCATGAACGCCGGCTCGCCGACGCTGTTGCAGGCGGCCCTGGCGGATTTCATCGAACAGGGGCACTTTGCCCGGCATCTGAAGCGGATGCGCACGCTGTACGGCGAGCGACGCACGCTGATCGTGCACGCCTTGCGACAGGTGTTCGGCGAGCGGCTGATCGTCGAATTGCCGCCCGGCGGCATCCAGTTCGCGGTGCGGTTCACCGAGGGCCCGGACGGACCGGTCGACGACGTCGCCGTTGCTGCCCGCGCCCGCGAAGCGGGACTCGCGGTGTTGCCGCTGTCGATCTGGTACATGAACAGCCACACGCAGCAAACACCGCGCGGCCTCGTCATCGGGTTCGCGAACGTCGCCGATGCGGACGAAGCCCAACGTCACGCACACACGCTGCGTGCGTGCCTGGGCCGTTGACGCGCGGCACGCATCGTGCGCAAGTCCGGATTGGTGCCGAAGCGGCAACAGAGTGCGCACGTTCCCGGCACTACTGACCCGCGAGACCCGCGATTACGATGGTTGCCAGACAGGTCCTGCGATGAATCGCCATGCGCAGGCCCGGTAGTCCCGCTTCCACAGATCAGGAGAACGGATCATGACGCAACGCATCAACTACTTTCAGCAATCGCCTGAACTGACCAAGAAGCTCGTGGAACTCGACGGGTTGCTCCAGAAGACGACGATCGAGACGCCGGTCCGCGAGCTCGTCGAGATTCGGGCGTCGCAACTCAACGGTTGCGCGTTCTGCGTCGACATGCACATCAAGACGGCAAAAATCCACGGCGAGCGCGAACTGCGTCTCCATCACGTGGCGATCTGGCGCGAGTCGACGCTCTTTTCGCCGCGCGAGCGTGCCGCGCTCGAATGGACCGACACACTGACGCAACTCCCGGCGCATGGCGTGCCGGACGATCTCTACGAACGCGTGCGTGCCCACTATTCGGAGAAGGAATTGTCGGATCTCACCTTCCTCGTGGGCGCGATCAACAGCTGGAACCGGCTGAATGTCGCATTCCGCATCGTGCCCGGCTCGTTCGACAAGATGTTCGGGCTCGACAAGGCCGACCTGGAGTGACGACATGAAACGCATCATGCTTGTTCTCGCACCGCTGGCGCTGGCGCTGTCGCTGCTGATGCCAGCCCAGCCGGCAGCGGCCGCACCGCAAGCCAGGGTGACGCAGCTGACCACGGAGCCGTTGCCCGAGTATCCGGGCAAGGAAGTCGAAATGATCGTGGTCGATTATCCGCCCGGCAGTGTCGACCCCGTTCATCGTCACGACGCGCACACCTTTGTCTATGTGCTCGACGGCAGCATCGTGATGGGCCTGAACGGCGGGAAGGAGGTCACGCTCCACGCCGGCGACACGTTCCACGAAGGCCCGGAGGACGTGCATACGGTCGGGCGGAACGCCAGCAGCACGAAGCCGGCAAAGTTCGTCGTATTCCTGATCAAGAACAAGGGCGCGCCGGTCCTTACGCCCGTGAAATAGCAGGATCGTCATCGCAGCCTTCGCAGGGCGCCCGGAGCGCGGGCACCTGCGTACGCTGCGGCAACGCCGGAGCCGCGTGCGTTAAACGCTCAAACGTTCTTGATCGCATTACCTTGCGTGGTCGCGTCGACGAAGTGATCCGCCGGCATCGGACGCCCGAGCAGGAAGCCCTGCAGCGAGTTGCAACCGAGTTTGGTCAGGAACTGCTGCTGCGCGGTCGTTTCAACGCCCTCCGCGACGATCTTCAGGTCGAGTGCCCGGCCAAGCGCGACGATCGCGGAAATGATCGCGGCATCTTCGGTATCGTGTTCGAGATCGCGGATAAATCCCCGGTCGATCTTGAGCTCGCTGGCCGGCAAGCGCTTGAGATAGAGCAGGCTCGAATAACCCGTTCCAAAATCGTCGATGGAAATACGCACGCCCATGTCGTGAAGCTGCTGCAGGATTCTCAAGCTGGCGTCCGCGTCGCGCATCGCGGTGGATTCGGTGATCTCCAGCGTCAGGCAGTGCGGCTCCAGCGCGTGCCGTTCCAATGTGGCCTGCACGACCCGGATCAGGCTCGCGTGACCGAATTGCAACGGTGACAGGTTGACCGCCATCGTCCAGTCGGTCCGGCCTGCATCGCACCACACGCGCATCTGCCGGCAGGCCTCGTCCAGGACCCATTCGCCGATCGGCACGATCAATCCGGTCTTTTCCGCGATCGAGATGAACTGATCGGGTGCGATGAGGCCGCGCGTCGGGTGCATCCATCGCAAGAGCGCCTCGACGCCGATGATCGGCCCGTGGGGCACGTCGAACTTCGGCTGGTAATGCAGGACCAGTTCACGCCGCTCCAGCGCCAAACGGAGTTCCTGCACGATTTTCAAGTGCTCGCGGACATTCGCGTTCATCGATGCTTCGAAGAAACAGTACGCGTTCCGGCCGAGCGCCTTCGCGTGATACATCGCGGCATCGGCGTTGGTCATCAGGTCCCGGAAATCGCTGCCGTTGCCGGGATAAAGCGCGATACCGATGCTGGCCGACACGCGCAATTCGTGCTCGGACACGCGGAACGGTTTCCGGATCACCGCCAATACCTTGTCCGCCACGTCGGCCGCGTCCGCGGGCTCGTCCACCGCCACGACCAGCACGAACTCGTCGCCACCCAGACGGGCAATCGTGTCCTGCGAGCGCAGGTTCGCGCCGATGCGCCGCGCCACGTCGACCAGCAACAGATCGCCGACATGATGGCCATAGGCGTCGTTGACCGCCTTGAATCCATCGAGATCCATGAACATCAGCGCGAAACGCCCCTTCTCGCGGTCGGTGTTCTGGATGGCCTGATCGATCCGGTCTTCGAGCAGCACGCGATTGGGGAGCTTGGTGAGGTTGTCGTGCAGCGCCAGATACGTCAATTCCTGGTTGGCTTCGGCCAGCGACGTCGCCAGTACCGCCGTGCGGGCTTCCAGACGCAGATCGAGGATGGAAACGACCAGCGCGATGGCGAGGATGGCCAACGTGGCAACGACGATGACAAGCGCCAGCCAGCCGGCATCCAGGCGGGAGCCGGCTGCCCCGCAGATGCTGCCTAGCGGGAACCGCGCGGCGGCCATCCCGGTGTAGTGCATGCCGGCGATGGCGGCCCCCATCAAGACGGCGGAGCCCAGATTGAGCAGGCGCACGCGATTCGAGTGGGTCCGCCGAATGAAGACGATCCACAGCACGGCGCCCGACGCGACCACGGCAATCGCGACCGACAGGCACACGAGCAACGGATCGTACTGGATGCCCGGCGACATGCGCATGGAGGCCATGCCCGTGTAATGCATACCCGCAACGCCGGCGCCCATCAACATGGCTCCGCCGCCCAGTCGGTGCCACTTCAGCGTGTCCTGGCAGACGAGCCAGAGCGCACACGTGGAGCAGACGATGGCGATCAGCCACGAAAGCACCGTGATGGCCGGATCGTAGCCAATTGGAATCGGCAACGCGAAGGCGAGCATGCCGACGAAATGCATCGACCAGATGCCCGTACCCATCACGCAGGCTCCGCCTACCAGCCACCAGTGTGCGGCGTGCCCTCGAGCGGTTTTGATACGCCCGGCCATGTCCAGCACGGTGTAGGACGCCAGAATGGCGATCAAGAGCGAAAGAAGAACGAGCAACGCGTTATAACTTGTCGGCAGCATTGTTATTTACAGATCGCTTTCAATTCGACGGTGACGAGACCACAGGTTATCCGGTGTCTGCGCAAATTCGCGTGAAGGTTGGGCACAAAAGTAAAGCGGTGCCCGAAGGAATGAACTGGTTGTGCGACCAACCAGACGATTCCAGCGACCACCGCTTGCAGGGCGGATCATAAACGCGGCCTCCCGTTCAGGGAAGGATTTACCGCTGCGGGCCGGCGAAGCGCGCAGCCGGGAAGCGATACGCCCGTGCCTGGATTGGCCCAGGCGGAGATTTTACGGGCATCGGCATGCACGCCATCGGGAGACCGTGCGTCATGCTGGCGTCGGCATCTTCGCGAAGTGGGCGTGGACGATGACGCGCGACCGGCGAAACTCGAGATGCACCGACAGCACTGCCATGCGGTGATGCCCTCCCGCCGGGAGAACACCACCCATCGCAACGATTCCGGGCAAGGAAGCCCGGCACAAGCAGAACGCCGCGCCGTGTCCGGATGGCGAACCGGGCCCGGAAGCCATTCAGCCTGAATGGCCTGGGCACGCGCGCGGAATCTGTCGCCCAGATTCGCGCGGCTGCGTTCACGGCTTCGTCACGACTTACGTGCCGCGGATCGCCCCGACCGTCGCACGCCGCGCGCCGCTCATTCGAACCGGCATGCCGCGCGCGGCAGCGCCGCGAGCGTGTCGCTCGACCATTTCAGAAGGCCGTCGAAGTTGGCGCGGTTGTCCGCCGGACAGAAATCGGCGAGCCTCATGCCGTCCGGGCGCGTGTACTCGACATTGAACACGGCCTTGTTCAGCGCGATGAAGCTCGCGTAGCCGTCGCACTCGTGGAACCTGTTGCACTGCTCGTTGAGCGCCCAGTCGGCGACCTTCGCCATCGCGGTGGCGATCCCCGAACCGTTCTTGAGGCCCATCGACATCCCGCGATCGTGTGCGGCGGCGATCAGTGCCGTGTTGTAACGCAACTGGTCGTCGCGCGTCAGCGGAAAACCCGTTTCCTGCCGATAACTGTCGTCCAGATCCGGTTCGATGCCGTCGCAGCCCTTTTTCTTCGCCCGGTCGAGACGCGCCAGCATCAGGGGCATCAGGATCGCAGTCTGACGGATGTCCAGCCAGCGCTCATGATCCTCGTATCCTTCGACGGGGTTGCCGAGCACGCTGTCGGGAAACTGGTTCGCATCGCTGCGGCCGTCTTCCCGGCCGCCGGTCTCCATGTAGCAGACGACGTAGATGCCCTTCGCCTTCAAGCGCTGGATCGCCGCCGCATCGGTCTGCTCCATGTCGACGTCGAACATCTTGCGGGAATTGTTCACGCGGTCGAGCACGGTCTCGTTGATCGTGTTGCCGTCGATCTGCCATTGCCAGCTCGTGCCGGGCGCGAGCGGCTTCCAGGCCGCGGCCGGCGACACGCGCATCGTGGTCGCCGCGACGGTGGCGCCCGGTGCCGACACGTCCCCATCGCCGCCGCACGCGGCAAGCAGCAGCATCAGCGCAATTGAAGCGAGTGATCTTGCAGACATGGCGAATCCTTTGCTTTCTTGGCGGCTTGTCAGGATGCGAGGGTGCGAGGAACACGCGAGCAACGGAATGCGGGCGATGCATCTGCCGATGCCGCGGTGGTACGGGAATGCGCGAGGCACGTCCGGATGGTAGGCGGGAACGCCGCGCCGATCTGTTCCGATTTGTCGATTTTTGTCGGCGCGGCGGCGGCCACGATCCTGCAGATCAGCTCGCACTTGAGCAGCAGTTGCCGTTCAAGGTAGGCACCCGGCCGTTCCTCCGGTTGCCGGTCGTGGAAACCGGAAACCACGGGAAACTTCGTCGTGATATGGACGGCCCCCGCGGTCTCCTCCCTGGCCAGACTTCATTCATTTTCCGGGCGCCAGGCCGTTGGCAAACCGGTTCGTATAACCGAGCGTACCGACACCGCCGATGGAGTTGCATGTCGACGACGCGGCACCGGGCGGACAATCGACGTCACGGTCGAACGACCAGAAATGGACCCCCACGAGGCCATTCTGTTTCACGAACTGCGCAACGGTGTCTGCATCCGCCGGCGTAAAGGTTTCGCCGGCCACATCGTTGCCGCCGATCATCGGCGTCAGCTCGATCTGGCTGTACGGTACACCCCAGTGATCGTGCAGGTTCATCGCCGCCTGCAGCGCCGACTGCCCCATCTGGCAGGTGCCGTTCGCGACCACGCAGTTCCCCGCCCCGGCCGACCCGTAATCCATCGTCATCAGGTTGATGGTGTAGTTCTTCAGGCCGGATGCCTGGATGGCCTGCATGACCCAGTCGCCATACACGTTGAAGCTGTCGGGTGCGCTGGCGCCCCAGGAGCCGGCCGTGGTCGCTCCCTGCTGGGAAGGCGCCAGTGTCGCCAGCGTAAAGCTGAAGCGCAGGCCGGGATAATTCTGCTGGGCGACTGCCACGCGCTGCACGAGATCGTTGATCACCTGTTGCGTCTGCCCGCCTTCGATATCGAAATCGATCCCGATGAGGTTGCCCGATGCATAACGATTGATGAAGGTCGCCATGCCCGCATCCGTCCCGCACGTGAACATACCGGCCGCACCGCCGGTGGAAATCACGTAGTTCACGTTGGCCGCGGTGAAAAGCGGCACATTGGCGGACGCCATCGCGCCGCCGTCAACGCCCGCCCAGTTCTCGCTGCCGCATTCGCCGGTCGCAAACGCGAGCGTCAGCGTACGCACACCGGCTGGCAGCACCGACAGCACCGGGCTCAATTGACCGGTCACGTTCGACGAGATGACGTTCGTGTTCCAGTTCATCGAAATCGTCGCGTCCTTGTACGGGCTATATACGAATGCCGGCGCCGTACCGGTACCCGCCCCGCCCGCCGTGGCAGCGCCAGTGCCGAAAGACGACCATGCCAGCAGAAGCGCCAGCGCACCCCTCAAGGTCGATCGCTGCATGAATCCGGATTGGTTGCTCTTCATGTTCATGCCCTCATCGCGTTATACGCATTACCGGCACCGGTCTTTCACGCAAACCATGCCGGGGAATATTTCAGGAAGACGCGCTTCGTCCATGCGGGCGTAACGGAAAACCGACACGTGACATGGACGTCAATCACTTGAACCATTGATTTGTACTACATAATAAACATCGTGATCAGATCAGCCCCGGGGCTTTCCCATCTGGTGACCAGGTCATACTTTCACCGCCGTGCAACTGCCTGCGGCGCCGCTCGCAATATCGTGGAAGCTTGCTGCACAGGCTGGCATCGCTGCGCCAGACATCGAAAGCAACGCAAATGAAAGCGAAACCGCATGTGCCTTACGGCTGGTTTCATTTCTCGAACCCTGTCTCTCCGTCACTGGTCCATGATTTCCCCCTTTTCGATTGGCAAAGCTCCGCTCAGGTCGAATTCAAAAAATCGACCTTACAAATTGCCATCTGAAGACAAATTTCGATATTGATGCTGTTTTTATATCAACGACGTGAAACGCCCCGACTCTGGTCAATGCCGATGCAGCATGTCATGCCTCACGTTCGCGCAAGATCGGAGGCCTGCAAGAACGCGATGCAAGCGGTATCGTCAAGTTGTCACGCCGGCCCGTGATGGCATGCCTTCGGCACAGTGGCGGATACCGATATTTCGGCGGATGATGGAGCGATGACCCAATCCGGCACCCGCATTTCAACTGGTCTGCTACTGGTTATACTACATAATCATCCGGCATCAACCCTGGAATCGATTACTTCAAACAATATCGAAATCCGAAATATTCAATCGATTGCATTTCCATATTGCAATTTTCTCCATTCGACAATTCAAACCGGTATCTCGCAGCCATTTGGCTTATTGTTCAAGTCGACGAGATTCAGGCGATGCGCTCGTGCTTCATCATATTGGCGACCGCCCCGCCATGACGCCATGGTTGCCGTTCCCATCCTTGATTCATTCAACGAAACCGGAGGCAGAACATGACTGTCAATGTTGCCGCCCAAGAATCGACCGGCACCGCCCAACGGGTCACCCGGGTGTACGCCAGACTCCTGCTGGTCGGCTTCGCGCTGACGCCTGCGTATCTGATTGCCTACCTGTACTTCTTCCAGGACCCGTCACTGAAATTCGAGAACCACGCCTTTCACGAACTTGCGATCGCGGCTGCCACGCTTGAAGGCGCATTCGTCACCTATGTCTGCTGGCGGTGCTACAGCCTGTCGGGCGAGCCGTTGCTACGCTGGCTTACGCTGGGTTTTCTGGGCTTCTCCCTCATCTATGCGCTGCATGGCATGTTCACCGGCATGGCGCATCACAACCTCTGGTTGTTTCTGCTGTACGGTCCGGCCTCGCGCCTGACCATGTCGATCTTCGCTTTTGTCGGGCAACTCACTTATGGTCGCAAGGCCGACAGCGCAGCGATCCGCGGCCGGCGCCGCACATGGCTTGCCTGGATCGCCGTATTCGGACTCGTCGACGTCGCAGTCGCCGCGGTCGCCTACTCGCCGGTGGCCGGCAACCTGTGGGTACGCCTGTCGATGGAGGGGGGCGCACTGCTGTTCTTCAGCGTGAACGTCATCGCGCTGGCCGTGCGCCGCATCCGTTCGCCGTTGATGACGATCTACGGTATTTCGGTGACGTCGTTCGCACTGTCCTCGCTTGCTTTCATCCTCGCGCGGCCGTGGAATCACATGTGGTGGCTGGCGCATGCGATTTTTGCGGCCGGCTTCTTCCTGCTCAGTTTCGGCGTGGTGCAGGCCTTTCACACAACCCGTTCGTTTTCGAAGATCTACAGCCAGGAAGAACTGTTTGCCCGGTTGAGGGAAGCGATGGCAAGGACGGAGCGAGCGCTGCAGGCGCTTCAACGTACCAACGAGAAGCTCGAGCACCTCGCGGCCACGGACCCGCTCACGGGTGCCGCCAACCGGCGGCAATTCATCGAAAGCGTGGAAGCGGAAATCAACCGGGCAAAGCGCAACGGCGCGCCGTTCTCGTTGCTCGCGCTCGACCTCGACCACTTCAAGGCGATCAACGACAGTTACGGGCATCAGACGGGCGATCAGGTGTTGCAACGCTTCGTCAACAAATGCGCCGATGCGATCCGGCCGTACGATGGCGTCGCGCGGACGGGCGGAGAGGAATTCATGGTGCTGCTGCCGCACGCCGCGCTGGACACCGCTCAATCGATCGGCGAGCGCATCCGCACGGCGATCGCGGGCGAGCCGTTCGAAGCAGGCATCGGCGAACCGATCAAGGTCACCGTAAGCGTCGGCGCCTCCGAATTCGGTCGGGACGGCGAGACGATCGACGCGATCCTTCGCAAGGCGGACGAACGCCTGTACCGCGCGAAGCATCAAGGTCGCAACCAGGTGGTCGCCGGGTAGCCGGTTGCCGTATTCGTATCCGTACTCGCCACCGCGTCCCCGGCAGACGTTCTTGCGCGACCCGCATGGTCACGATGCCAAAACCGGGCCGACCCTGGATTGCGCAAGAGTGTGAATCGCATGCCCCCTTCGCCAGGGAATGCGCGGCCGGGTTCGAGAGACACCGCCTCGTCACGTACCGGCATGTCCGCGCCCCCGAAAATCCCGGGTTAGTTTCCGCCCCGGGCTTCTCAACCGGACGAAACCGCTTCCGCAGGCCTCGCCCCTGCCTGCCTGCCGACGGATCGTACACCGACATTCTCGATGCCCCGCCAATACGCTGAGAATGACGGGGCGCCCGGGATAATTCCGTTTTCGAACTCAATCGAATCATGACGCCCCGGGCACCGCCGAACGCGTCATGGCGCAGCAACATCAGAACGGGCTGCGTGTCGTATCGCCATTGGTGAACATCGCGTCGACGACCTGATAAAACGCCATCGCCGTATCCGCCACTTCCCAGACCGCGAGGATCACGTGGTAACCGCTACGCATCGGCAGCCGGCATTGATGAATGGTCGGTTGCTGGGGCACCAGGTTCGCATTCGGGTCCCAGTATGGCTGGCCGGGATTCTGGATCGTGCAGAAAGGCGTGGCCTCGAACTGCGCGCGCGTCAGCTTTTCCGACGGATTCCAGTCGGCGCGTGTAATGAAGTAGTTCCAACGACGCGTCTTGTGCACGGCGCTGAATTCCCATTTGAAGTTCTGCAACGCGCCCGGACGTAACGGGATCTTCTGCCAGCGGCCGGGCGACTGCTCGTTCAGCACGGGCAGCGGGCCGTTCGTGCTGGCGCCGGCGATTTCGCCGTCCATCGGTGGCGCGGCATTCTTCGCATCGTTCGGCGCGAACGGATCCGACAGGCCGCTTTGCGTTGCAGGGAAGAACTTGCCGTTCTCCATCGCGTTCGCGTGCCACGCGTCGACAGGACAGTCCGGATTCTGGCCTTGCGTGCACAGCACGATGCGCGAAGGCGGTTCGGTCAAACGGCCGTGCGCATGCGCACCGACCGCTGTGACCAGTAGTGCCATGCCAGCCAACGAGCGTGGCATCACGGAAGCAACGTATCTGCGGATGATCTGATTCATGATCCCTCATGGCATTGATGTTGGAATGAAGGTGTGCACATCGAGCCCGCCGCAAGATCCCTGACCGAGATTCCTGTCGGCGCGTCGCCGCGCACACCGATCGGCAAAAGCAGAGGTCGAATGAAACCGCGGTAAGCGACGATGCGCGAGCCCCGCACCTTCCTCGCAACCTTGAAACACGTGTATCGAACTTGAACGCAACCCGGAACTACGCTCCGTCCCATGCAATCCCGGAGGCCCGCTCGAGCCCGGGAAGCGCTGAATCTTGATCGCACGGCGGCCCCGTCAACAATCGCGCTGATGACCGTGACGCCACTCGGCATGTTCGCTAGCGGCTGACGGAACGACGCGGTCGACCCAGCCCCGGTAGAACGCGCGGTACTTGAGCACGAGCTTGTCGTACTTGCTGTACGCGCCGCCGCCATCCGGCTTCATCCCGTTCCAGATCTTGACGTCGTACCCTGCAGCCTGTCTGGTCTGGAGTCCGAACAACACGAAGTCGGTCGCGCGACGCAGCACGCCGCCCACCTTCTTGATCGAGATGAGCATGTGCATGACGTTCTTGCCTTCGCTCACCGGCGTCACACACTGGAGCAGCTTGTATTTGGCGTCTCCGTCCAGGGCGACGGTCATGACGCACCCGCCGGGGTAGCCATCGAAGTGCAGGTTCATCTGCGACATGTTCAGGCCAAGCGCGCGCGACAGCATGCCGAGGGGCCCGAAGTACCGGTTCACGGTGAAGTCGATCCCGGCGCCGAACCACGCACCGGCCCGGGCCAGCGACTCGACCTCCGGCCACTGGCGCCAGTCGTCGAAGCGCTTGAGCTCGAAGGCCGAGATCGGGAGCGCGTGGACAGGGGTCGCGTGCTGCGCGTCGTAGAAGTTCTCGACGATCCGCAAAACCGCCGTCGTCGTCTCGAACGCGAAGTGCAGGTGCATGAAGTCGCCGTTGTCGACGTCGGCCGCGGCGATTTCGGGCAGCGGGTGCAGCGGCTGCGGGGAGCCGTACCAGACCCACACGTAGCCGTATCGTTCGGCCGTGACCAACGTCGGCTGGCGCGCCCCGCGCGGGACGGGCTCCAGCTGGCGCACCGCCGTGCTGTGGCCGGGGATATGGACGCACTGGCCCTGCTCGTCGTACTGCCAGTGGTGAAACGGGCACCGGATGCACCCGTCCTTGACCTGCCCGTCGGCGAGGTTCGCACCAAGGTGCGCGCAGTGGCGGTCCATCACCACGGCCCGCCCCGTCGCACCGCGCCACGCCACACACGGCCGGCCGAAGAGCGTCAACTCCGTCGGCTTGTCCTTGAGGTCGCCCGAGCGCATCGCGACGTACCAGCTCGCGGCCAGGCGCGTGGTCGCGTCGTACCCGCCCGACGGATACTCCCTGGTGCCCGCTTGATCCAATTGAACGTCGTTCATCATATTCGTGCCGGTGTCGGTCGACTACTTCAGCGCCAAGCCGATGCGGGTCGTGACGTACGCCCTGAGCAGCGCGAACATCGGGTTGTAGTCGAAGTACCTTTTCACCTCTGCCGGCGCGCTGGTCTGCGTCCAATGCAGCAACTTCATCGCCGGCAGCAGGCTGTACTTCGAGTTGTTGAGCTGCGGCTTGGCCCCGGTGATGCAGTATCCGAAGCCGAACATCGGTTTGGCGAAGTCGCGTTCGTCGATGAGGGCGTGAATCCGCGCCGCGGCCTCCTCGGCCGGTTTGCGCCCGGCGCTCACGGCCTCGACCTCGGCTTTGGCGTCGTTGAACAACTGGTAGTACCCCTCCATGTCCGCGCACAGGTACCCGAGGTACGGGGGGTTGTCGTCGAGGCGATCGAGGTCGCCCTCGTCACGCGACGCACGGAACCTCGCGTGGGCCTGCACGAGCCGGAACTGCCCGAGGATCGTGCCGACCGCCCACAGCCTGTGGAACGCGTCCCACAGGCGGAAGTCCGTGAACGCCGTGTAGCAGCAGCTGACGAAGTCGTCGTTGTGGTCCAGAAGCTTCTGCTGCAGGCGCTCGATGTACTCGAAGCGCTCGGGGGAAAAGTCGTCGTCGCGCAGCGCCTTGATGAGGCGCGCCGCGAGCGCGTGGATGGTCACCGCGGTGTTCTCGAGCCCCCGGGAGAAGAGCGGGTCGATGAACCCGTTCGCGTGCAGCATCAGGCAGTAGCGGTCACCGACGCAGGCGCTCGACGAGAACTGCAGGCGGTCGGTCTTGACCCAGTCGCGCACCGGCACGGCGTCCCGGAACTGCGCCCCGATGCTCGGGAACCGCGCGAGGAATTCGTCGAATTCCTGCTGAGCGGAGACGTCCGTTTTCGGGTAGACGCGCGGGTCGAGCTGCAGGCCGACGCTCACCAGGTTGTTGGTCGAGCGCGGGTGGTTGTTGAACGGAATCACCCAGAGCCAGCCGCCCGCGAACATGTGGTGCAAGGTCCCCTCGTGCCAGCGCCAGCGCTGCCCCTTGACCTTGAAGATGTCGTCGAACGGCTTGACCCCGAGCATGTGCGTGTAGAGGCTGCGCGAGTGCGTCTTGAAGCGGCACGGCTCTTCGCGGAGCTTGAACTTGGTCGCGAGCGGCGCGCGGGGTCCTCCGCAATCGATCATGTACCGGCCGGTGAACCGTTCGCCCTGGGCGGTGGCCACGCCGACGCCGTCCTTGTCTGCGTGATATTCGGTCACGTTCGTCTTCTGGCGGACCGTGCAGCCGTATTTGATGGCGGCTTGCAGCAGGTAGGCGTCGACGTCTTGCCGGTAATAATGGCTCTCCGGCCCCCACGGCAGCTCGGGAATGACGCACTGCGTAAATTCCTTCGGGTCGTGCTCCTGGCCGGGCTTGTGGAACACGAAGCCGAAGTTGCGCTTGATGCCCGTGCTCGACGCGACGTAACGCTGCGTCGCGTAGAACGACGTGATGCGGTCAAGCTCCGGAATGCCGTAGCGATCGGCGATGATGCGGTTCATCAAGGACGTTTCGGGGATCGACGATTCGCCGATCGTGAACCGCGGGTGCGACGACTCCTCGATGATCAGCACACGAAACCGTTGTTTGGCCAGGATCGCCCCCATCTGGGTGCCGGACATGCCCGAGCCGAGGATGATCACGTCGAAGTGGTTGCTGTCGTGCTCGTTCGCGGTGCTCTTCTGAGTCATGGGGGCAAGCTCTCCTGGTGAGATGGAACACATGGCCGCGCGCGTCAGGTGTCAGGTGTCAGGGCCCGTCGAGCGCAGCACGGAGGCGAGACCGAGCGGCCCGCGTGAGCGTGAGCAGATCGCCGAGCATGCTGGGCGCGTACCCCCCGCTGCCGATTGCGGGTCCGCTTCGCCCGGCTTCGTACGTCCGCTCCGCCAGTTTGAGGTGAGGCGCCCGGAAGTGCAGCAGGACCTCGAAGACCCGCTCTAGGGCCGCCAGCCCTGCCCCGACAGACTCGCCCCGCGCGCGGGCCGCTTGCGCCTCGCCGAGCACGCGGTCGACGAGCGCCGGCTGCCCGGCGAACCGGGCGTAAACCGACCTGAACGCCGGAAGCACGTAGGGCAGGTAGGTCTCCTTGAATTCTCGATAAGCCGGGTGGTCCGATTGCGAGCCCCACAGGACGTGCTCCAGCACGAAGAGGGGCATTTCGACGGCACCGGGGCCGAGGTAGCTCTGGCCTCCGACTCGAATCGGTTCGTAGAAGGGGCGAAGCTCGTCGTAGAAGACTTGCGGCGAGATGAAGCGGTAAGCGTAAACGATCGATTCGACCATTTTCTGAAGATAGGCCGCCAGCTCGTCGCTCCCTTCCGCGAACGCGGGCGACTGCAACGGCACGTCGGACAGCTCGACGATCAACGCGATGGCCGCCTCGAGGGCCGCCATCGAGATGCGCACGCTCTCGAGCAGGTGCGCTTCGTCGCGCAGCCCGGTGTAGCTCCGCTGCGCGTCGGCCGACGCGGGGTTCCAGACCGTCACATGCAGGAGCGTCTCGCGCGGCGGCAGGCCGGTCGCGCGCGCCAGGTCAAGCAGCACCGGCTCGAGCCCGGGCACCACGTCCACGGGCTCGTGTCCGTGCCGTTTGAGCGACCCCAGGAAGAATCCGATGTCCCGCATCGCGGCGGCGGCTTCGACGAAGCCCCAGCCGGACGGCATCCCATGCGCCGGGAGGAACTCGCGCAACAGACCGACGATGCCGGGCACGTCCTTCTTGCGGTTCAGGCCCGGCAACTGCAGAACGAGCGCCCTCGCCCGCAGCGGATCGCAGGCCGCCACCGTGGCGTGCGTGGCCGCGAATGCGCATGCCCGGCCCAGGGCGCGCTCCACTACAGGATCTCCGGCGTTGCGAGCGCCGGCCCGGGCTGGCTGCGAGACAACCCCGCGTCGCCCTCACGCAGCGACCGCAGGTAGTCGTAGTTCGTCGGCAGGCTCGTCCGCAGACGCTCGGCCTCGCGCCGGATGCGGGCGAACATCGCCTCGGCCTTGTCGATCGACTCCGGCCGGTGCCGCAAGAGCGGCAGCGACCGGTCCGGCAGCATGCCCAAGCCGGCGAAGATGCAGTAGTAGTTTCCGTTCAACCAGAAGTTCTTGAATTCGTAGTCGAACGTTTCGTAGTACGTGGCGTCGTCGAACGACGTGGTGGTCAGCGGCAACCCCGCCTTGTAACGTTCAACCTTCTCCCTGATGGCGTCCGAGAGCCGCAAGTCGTGCCGGTTCGCGAGCCAGAACGGTGTGTCGTCGCGCGACGTGGTGAAATAGTGCGCCTGGACGAAATCCCGGCAGTCGTCGAACATGTAGACGATCTCGGCGTTGAACGCGTCTCTCAACCGCGGATCGAACGAGGCATCGGGGAAGTGCTTCACGAGCTGGTAAAGCGCCGCGTAGATAAAGTAGATCCCCGTCGATTCCAGGGGCTCCAGAAAGCACGACGACAGCCCGATCGCGACGCAGTTGTTGACCCACGCCCGCCCGTTGCGCCCGACCCGGAACTTGATCTGGTTGAGCGGCTGCTTGTCCGGGAGGCCCCAGAGGTTGAGGAAGTCGGCAGTGGCCTGGTCGCGCGAGGTGAACTTGCTCGAGAACACGTAGCCGCTGCCGAACCGTCCCAGCATCGGAATCTTCCAGGTCCACCCCGAGTTCATGGCGATCGCGGAGGTGTACGGCTCGATCCCCACGCGCGCGTCGTCGTTGGGCACGGCGCTGGCGACCGCGCTGTCGCACAGCAGGTAGTCGGACATGTCAATGAAGGGCTCCTTCAGGGCCTGGTTGATCAAGAGCCCTCGCATGCCGGAGCAGTCGATGAACAGGTCCGCCTCCAGCGTCCGACCCTCCTTGGTGGACAGGCTGGAGATGTAACCGCGCTCGTTCAGGTGGACCTCCACGACCTCGTCGACCACGCGTTTCACCCCGCGCCCGACGGCCCAGCGCTTCAGAAAATCGGCCACCAGGTGCGCGTCGAAGTGCCACGCGTGGGGCATCTGGCGGGTGCCGTCGGGCAGGCACGGTGCCAGCTTGGCGTCGAGCGCCTCGGGCTGCGGATAGCAGGCGTACTCCATCGGCTGCTGGAAGCCGTGTTCGCGCTTGCGCAGCCAGTAGTGGGTAAGCGGCACGCCGTCGCAGTTCGGCACGCTGCCGAACAAATGGTAGAAGTAGTCGTCGCGCGAGGGGTCGGGAGACTTCCTCCAGTTCACGAACTTGATGGCGCTCTTGAACGCGCCGTTCACCTGGGGCATCCACTCCCGCTCCGGTATCCCGAGGAAGTCGAAGAACACCTTCTGCAGATTCGGGATGGTCGCCTCGCCCACGCCGATCCGGGGGATCGCCTCGGACTCGACGAGCGTAATGTTCGCCTGCTGCTGAAGCGCCCGGACGAGGTACGAGGCGGACATCCAGCCCGCGGTGCCGCCGCCCACGATGACGATATTCTTGATCGGATTGCTCATGGCACGCTTCCCATAGGATTCAAAACCCGAATGGACTTCTGCAACGGTGGTCAATTGATCCGCATTCAGAATAAGCCGACGATTATTTAAATCAAACTGATATATTTGACAGTATTTTTATTTTTCGATCACCAGATTTCATTGCATTCCATCGAAATTCCACACCATCAGCGTCGGGGTGAAATAATTTCGAATTGAAGTTTATATTTGTAAACAGCCTGATGATTAGCGCATGATCACCAAACAGTCCCCACTTGCCCCCGTCAGACGAATTCTCAAAAATTCCGAGTCAATAGCAATGACTATTGCACCTTCTCCGATTTTAATTAGATACATAAAAAATCAAACTCCGAGCCCATATCGCGCAACGAGTAAATGGAACAAGCGTCCCCGGTGTTTAAGAATTTCAAACGCGAGAAAGAAGAGTTGCCAGCGACGCTCTCCACCACCTATGATTCCCTGACAATATTCCGGGAACCTACTTGGCATGACAATTATGGGTACCGACACCATCGCCTTGCATGCCACGCGAAGTCAAAGAAGAAAGTTTTCTCTTGTGCCGTCGGCGCCGCGCTATCGAATATGGCGATCATCGGACCGGCGGGACTCGGCCCGGGGGCGGCAATCAAGCCGGCTGGCAGCGGTACGGTGTCAGGATCCCGGCTGGCCGGCTCATCTCTCAAGGACATAAACAGATCAAGCTCGATCGCGCTCTTTCTCGTCGTCGAAAAATCAAGTTATCGCGTGTGCGTCGACATTCCGGCAGCCCATGACAAATTCACTCTTCGTCACTCTCAGCCATAGCACAATCAATAATTTCACAAAGCAAATCGTTAGAAAGACGAGGTTAGTCGATGTTGACATTGAGTCCCATTCTAAAAATGTCGTTCTACGTCGCCATTGTGCTGCTGGTACCCGGGCCGACAAACACGCTGCTGCTTTCTGCCGGGCTCAAGCTGAATCTTCGTGGTGCGTGCAGGCTGGTCGCGGCGGAGGCGTCAGGCTACGTGATAGCCATTACCGTATGGGGATTTTTTCTCTGGTCTTTGGCGACGCAATATCCATGGATTGTCAGCTGCGTAAAGTTGATCAGCGCCATGTTCATATTCTACCTCGCAGTGAGTATGTGGTTCAAAGGTGCCAACTTCGATGCGACTGACTCACCGCCGCTGGGGTTCCGAGGGCTTTTCTTTGCGACCTTGATGAATCCCAAGGCTTTGTTATTTTCAAGCGCAATTTTCCCGGAGGCGGCATTCAGATCGCTCGATATTTTTTTGTTGTCGACAGGCGTATTTCTGATCACCCTGATTCCGATAGGACTGGTATGGTCCCGGTCGGGGCGACTGCTGCTCATGAATCGTGCGGAAGGTCGACTGGCGTCTATCGTGTTACGGTGCTCCTCGCTTGTGTTGCTGACGTTCGCAGCAACGCTGGCGAGTTCCGTGCTCAATCGGTGAGGCGGTCATGGCGCGCGCTTTCCTCCTTGCATTGCCTTCGTCAACACGAACACTAAAACGACACTAAAAATCGCGGCGCGAACCGGTTCTCGGTAAACATCGGCGGCTCGTCGGCGTCGTACGCGCCGATGATCGCGAAAGCCGCGCGCGCCGGGTCACCGGGCGGCTTGCCCGACACCGCGCGTGCCGCCGCGCGGCGCTTTCCCGCCGTTTCCGCGTAGTCGTCGATCCGACTCGCGGCTTCAATCATCGAACGCCCCGCCCAGTCGGTGCAAAACGCGCCCGGCTCGACGATCGTCACGCGAATGCCCAGCGGCGCGAGTTCATGAGACAGCGATTCGGACAGGGCCTCGACCGCGAATTTCGTCGCGTGATAGTAGCCAGTCGCGGCAAACGCGACGAGCCCGCCGAGCGACGACATGTTGAAGATGTGGCCGCGGCGCTGCTGCCGCATGCCGGGAAGGATCCGCTGCGTCAGTGCGTTGAGGCCTAACACGTTGACCTCGAACTGCGCGCGGATCTCGCGCTCCTCGCCTTCCTAGATCGCGGCGAGATAGCCGCAGCCGGCGCCGTTGACGAGCACGTCGATCGCGCCGAAACGCGATCGCGCCTGTTCGACGGCGCTTGCGATCGAGGCCGGATCGGTGACGTCGAGCGGCGACGCAAGCGCGCGTTCGCCGTACCGGCCGGTGAGATCGGACAGGCTGTCGGGCCGGCGGGCGGTCACAACCGCACGCCGGCCGCGTTCGAGCACGGCGTCGGCAAGCGCACGGCCGAGGCCGGACGATGCGCCGGAAATGAACCACACGGGCGATTGATCGTTCATCGGTTGCTCCTTGGGGAAACGGTGGTTCAGCTCGTCTGGCCCGTCGGCCGGATCGTGAGTTCGTTCACGCTGACGCTCGCCGGCGACTCGATCACGTGGCGTACCGCGCGCCCGATATCCGCCGGTTGCAGCGCGATCGCACGGTATTCGCGCATGAACGCCTGGGTCTGCGCGTGCGTGATCGTGTCTGCCAGCTCGCTTTCGACGACGCCAGGATTGATGCAGGTAATCCGCAGTGCCGGATGCTCCTGGCGCAGGCCTTCCGTCAACGCGCGCACCGCGAACTTCGTCGCACAGTAGACGGCGGCGGTTGGCACCACCGACAGCGCGCCGATCGACGCGATGTTGATGATCTGCCCGGCGCCACGCGCGTCCATGTGCGGTAGCACGGCCGCGATGTTCCACAGGACGCCCTTGATGTTGACGTCGATCATGCGGTCCCATTCGTCGTGATGGCCGGCCGCGAGCGGCGACAGCGGCATGATGCCCGCGTTGTTCACCAGCACGTCAATCCGCCCCCACGTTTCCAGTGCCGCATCCGCGAACGCCTGCGCCGAACGGCGCTCGGTCACGTCGAGCGCGCAGGTCTCGACTGCCGCGCCTGCCACGCGAAGATCGCGCGCGATGGCGTCGAGCCGGTCCGTGCGCCGCGCGCCCAGCATGAGCTTCGCGCCCGGTACGCCCAGCTCGCGCGCGATGCCTTCGCCGATTCCGCTCGACGCGCCGGTGATGAGAATGACTTTGTCCATGACACCTCCCTGTTTCGATGACAGGACGATATCGTTGCTTCTCTGTCGCTTGTAGATGGTGAATACTGGATGGGTTGGTTAGCGTAACTGGACAATGATATGGACCTGAATCTTCTGCCGCTGCTCCTCGCCGTCGCGAAAGAACGGAATTTCCGCGCCGCGGCCGACCGGATGGGCGTCACCCGTTCTGCGGTTAGCCAAGGCATCCGGCGGCTCGAAGACACGCTCGGCGTCGCGCTCGTCGTGCGCACCACGCGGTCGGTTCAGTTGACCGACGCGGGCATGCAGCTGGTTCAATCGCTGGAAGGGCCGCTCGTCGACATCGGCAGCGCGCTCGATGCAACGGGCACGACCGACGCGCCGCGCGGCCATCTTCGGCTCACGGCCACGTCGATCGCCGAACCCTTCCTGTCAGGTCCGTTGCTGGCAAGCTTTGCGGAGTGTTATCCCGACATGACCATCGACGTAACCGTGACGGACGAGGAATTCGATATCGTCGAGCGCGGATTCGATGCCGGGATCCGGCTGGGACAGGTAATCGAGAAGGACATGATTGCCGTGCCGCTGGGCGGCGAGCAACGCGAACGGGCGGCGGCCTCTCCCGATTACGTCGAGAAGCACGGCGCGCCCCGTCACCCCGACGAGCTCGTCCGGCACCGCTGTATCGGCTGGCGGCTGGCGCCGGAGTTGGCGCCTTACCGCTGGGAGTTCGTGGAAGACGGCCGCCCTTTCGACGTCGCGGTCGAACCACAACTGACGACGAACGATCTGCGCCTGATGCTGCGTCTCGCGCTGGCGGGCGGCGGCATCACGTTCGCCCCCGAGGACTGCCTGCGCGCGCATTTCGACGACGGCTCGCTCGTGCCGTTGCTGGAGGCGTTCCTGCCGCCGTTTCCCGGCTTCTTTCTCTACTTTCCGCAGCGGCGCAACATGGTGCCGAAGCTGCGGGCGTTGATCGATCATGTGCGGAAATGGCAAGCACCATTCGGCGCTTGCGATTGACGCATGCCGCCCCACGCGAAGACGATGATGTGCAACCGCCGGACCGGCCCCGGATCGACATACTCCCCCGTTGGCCGGCAATTCAGCGCTTCGTAGACGTAGGCAAAAATAAAGTAGTCGCCGTGCGCGGCGTCGCGAAGACCGTGTCAACTCCCCGCGATGGTGTTGCCGCGACCAGCCGCAGTGGTCACGTGTTGTGCGCCCCCCCGAGTTTGAATTGGCAATCGTGCCGTAGTGGTAAGGTTCCTTTCATGCCGTTCGCCGATGTCTGCGTAAGACAATTCCGAACGTTGGGGCGATCCGATGACCAACAACGCCTATACGACAATGATTCTGGCATCCAGGAAGCGTGGAACCCCGCGGAATTGTCAATGCTCGTCAGCCGACATACCGGCAGTCGCCCGTTGGAATCGAAAAAATTTCCGTTGTATTTATGTCAACTTGCATTCATCACGGCGATCATGACCCGCCGTGTCGCGCGCCGATCGAGCGGCTTCTGCCCGAAGGCCGCCACCGTAATCGCTGACGGCGCAGCAACGAGCGCATTGCAAGTTTTCCATTCATGACGCGCTAATCGAAAACCAGCCCCCGCAGCCTGATCAGGCCGATTTCGGTCGATGATCAAAAGGCGAGCGCCCCCCAACCGGTCGCCCGTCCCCGCCTCACGCCGCAGTTGCTTGCGCCCACGGTGGCGTGTGACGCCGGTGAGCGACGGCAAGAACGTCATGCACATGCTCATCTCGATCAAGAAGGTTGGCGGCGTACTGCACCGCGCGACCGACTTCGTGTTGTTCGGACTCCAGACCAGACAGGCCGTCGGGTACGACGTCAAGATCTGGAACGGGATGAAGCCGGACGGCGGCGGCGCGTACAGCAAGTACGACAAGCTCGTGCTCAAGTACCGCGCGTTCTACCGCGGCTGGGTCGACCGCGTCGCCGACGCGACCGCTCGACCGCGCCGCCGCGAGTGAGCGGCGATGCGTGAGTCGGCGGCCGAGACGGCGTGATGAAACCTGCCGCCGGCGCCATTACACCGCCCGATCCCCGGCGCCCTTACGCGGCCCATCGACACGCCGAGTCGGCAAAACAGCGAGCCCGCGCACCGCCGCCCCGCTCTCGCCCCCCTCCCCGCCGCGGCCCGTGATCTCGTCCAGCGCCCGGTTGTTGGTATACGGCCCGAACACACCGATCGACACCATCACGATCACCATGCTGCCGCCGATCAGCACGAACACGGCCGACACCCCGGCGCGTTCGAGCAGCAGCGCGATGATGAAACTGCTCGCGATTCCCGTCAGGCGGCCGATCGAATGCACGAAGCCGAGCGCGCGCCCGCGGATCTCGGTCGGAAACACTTCCGACTGGTACGCGGTGCCGTTGCTCGCGAGCACCGTATTGGACAGCGTGACGAGCAGCCCGAACGCGATCACGAACGGCGCCTGCGCCGACATCGCGAACGCGGTGCCGAACAGCGCGACACCGAACGCCGACGCGACGATCAGCCACTTGCGCTCGATCCGGTCGGCGAGCAGGCCCGCCACGAACGGCGACACCGGATACGCGAACGCGATCACGAACGCATACCAGAGGCTCTTCGTGACGCTCGCGCCCTGCGCGGCCAGCAGCGTCGGCAGCCACTGGCTGAAGCCGAAGAAGCCGATGCTCAGGAATGCATTGAACGCGATCAGCATCGCCGTGCGGCCGCGATGTTGCGCATCCCACATCGACGGCGCGCGCTGCGGGGCCGGCGCAGTTGCGGCCGGCGCCGGGACCGCGGGCAGCGGCCGGCCGGATTCCCGCTCGACCGCCTGCTCGAGACGCTGCAGCACGGCTTCGGCCTCGGCCTCGCGGCCGTTGCGGGCGAGCCAGCGCGGCGACTCCGGCAACCGCGACTGCAGCCACCAGACGACGACCGCGCCGCTGCCGCCGAGCAGCACGACCCAGCGCCATCCGGAGATCCCGAGCGGATCGTGCGGCACCCATAACCACGACACCAGCGCGAGCACGGGCATCGCGAGATAACCGACCGCGAAGCACAGCGCGAACGCGCGGCCGCGCACCGCCTTCGGCACCAGCTCGGTCAGGAACGCGCCGATCGTGATCAGCTCCGCGCCGATGCCGCAACCCGCGATGAAGCGGCACACGAGGATGCCGAGCGCATGCGTCTGCACGCACATCGCAAGGCTCGCCGCCGTGTAGAGCAGCAGCGCGCCGGTGAACAACGCGCGCCGCCCGAAGCGGTCCGCGAGGCGCGACACGAACATCTCGCCGACGAACAGCCCGGCAAACGTCGCCGCGCCAAGCGCGCCCTGGTCCGACATGCCGAACACGCCGTGCGAGCCCGCATGAAAGATGCCGTCGCGGATCAGCCCCGGCGGCAGGTAGGTCATCTGGAACAGGTCGTAGACCTCGAAAAACCCGCCGACGCTCAGGAACAACACGAGCGTCCAGATGCTGGCCGTCGCGGGCAGGCGGTCGATGCGCGCGGCAATCGACGCCGCATGGGAATGGGACATGGCGACTCCTCGATGATCCGCCCGCGCGGCCGGCGCGAAGCGGCGGACAAGGCGCCGGCGCAGCGTGCGCGCGGCGCCGGCGTTCAGACGGTGGCGACCGGGTTGACCGGCGACCCGACGAGCCCGCGCAGGTGCAGCGGCGGCGCGGTCAGCAGGAAGCGATTGCGCCGGTGCGCGCGCAACCATTCGGCAAGCGGCGTCAGGTGCCATAGCTCGCCGAGATGAATGCCGAGCTTGAACAGGCACAGCTCGTGCAGCGGCATCAGCGCGCCGGGCCGCTCGCGCGCCGATGCATTGCGCGGTCGCTCCTCGACCGCGTGGTTGTCCGCCGCGAGTGCCGCGAGCCCCGATGCGGCGATCCATTCGAGCAGACGCGGGTCGTTGCCGTCGAGCACGCAGCACAGGTCCGGCGCGCCGGGCTCGCCACGCGCGTCGGCGTCGAGCAGACGATCGGCGAAACCCGTGTGCACGCACACGATGTCGCCGCGCTCGACGACCACGTCGTCCGCGCGCAGCACCGCCATCCATTCCGCGTAGCCGATCTTGCGCCGCTCGTCGCCGAAGTGGCGGCGCAGGTCGACCAGCACACCGCGCCCCTGCACGCCGGCTTGTGCCATCACCTCGATGCCGAGCGCACCCGCACCGCCGCGCGGCGCGCCCGCTTCGGGCACGTGGATGTGCTCGTCCATCCGGTAGCCGTTGTAGAACACGCGGGCTGGCTCGCCGTCACCCGCCGGATCGAACAGCGAGCCGACGTGCGACAACGCATCCCATTGCGTCGAGAACTGCGAGTGCATGCAGAACGAGTCGTCGCAGACCACGTCGGTTGCGTTCGCAACCTGTTCGTCGGCCCGATAGCCGAAGTATGGCTTGTCGCCGAGCAGCGCCGGCATGATCGCCGGCGGCCGGCGCCGTGCGTTCAGACCGCCGCCGCGCGGCACGTCGAGCGGCAGGCTCAGAGAAAACACGCGGCCTTCGCGCACCTCCGCGACGCCGCGCAGCACCGCGTCGGCCGTCAGCCAGTTCAAGCGCCCTTTCTGATCGTCCGGGCCGAAATCGCCCCAGTTCGAGCCGGGCGGCCGATGGGTCCAGCGTGGTTTCATGGTGTCTCCTCCATGCCATATCCAGGGTGTGGCGGCAGGCGCGCACGGCCGTCCTTCGCGGCCGTGTCGCGCCCGAGGTTTCGCGGCTAGCGCGTGCGGATCACGCCCAGCCCGGCGAGCCGCTCGTATTCGTGTTCGCCGAGTAGCGGCAGCAGGATCTCGCGATTGTTCTCGCCGAGCGCGGGCGCCGGCCGGCGGAACGTGCCCGGCGTGGCCGACAGGCGCGGCGTGATGTTGTGCATCGGCAGGCTGCCGACGTCGTCGTCCGGCAGCTCGACGAGCGCCTCGCGTTCGATCACGTAGTGATCCTGAACGATCTGCGCGATGTCCTGGATCGGCCCGACCGTCACGCCCGCTTCTTCGAAAAACGCGAGATTGGCGTCGAGATCGCGCGCGGCGATGAATTCGCCGACGATCGCATCGAGCGCCTCCGCGTGCTGCACGCGCTGCACGTTGGTCGCATAGCGTGGATCGTCGATCAGCTCCGCGCGGCCGATTGCGCGGAACAGCCGCTCGGCCATCGCCTGCGTCGAGCTCGACAGGCACAGCCACTTGCCGTCGCGGGTGCGATACGCGTTGCGTGGCGCGGTGTTCGACGAGCGGCTGCCGGTGCGCGCCTTGATCTCGCCCGTCATCACGTAGTTCGCGGCGGCCGGCCCGAGGATCGACAGCAGCGGCTCGAACAGCGACACGTCGATCACCTGCCCCGCCGCGCCGTGCTGGTCGCGCGCATGCAGCGCGACCAGCACGGCAAGCGCGCCGGACAGCCCGGCCGTCATGTCGCCGAGGAACATCGGCGGCAGCACCGGCTCGCGATCGGCGAAGCCGTTGATCGCCGCGAACCCCGCGTACCCTTCCGCGAGCGTGCCGAAGCCCGGCTTGTGGCGATACGGCCCCGTCTGCCCCCAGCCGGAGATCCGTGCGATCACCAGTTCCGGCCGGATCGCGAGCAGGTCATCCGGGCCGAGCCCCATCTTCTCGGCGACGCCGGGCTTGAAGCTCTCGACGAACACGTCCGCGTCGCGCACCAGCCGGCGGACGATGTCGATCCCCTCGGGCGTGCGCAGGTCGACGCACACGCTGCGCTTGTTGCGCCCGTACACCTTCCAGTTCGTGCTGATCCCGCCCGCGCCGACCGCGCGCAGCGTATCGCCGCGCTCGCTCTCGACCTTCACGACGTCCGCGCCGAAATCGGCGAGCTGCACGCTCAGCATGTTGCCCGCCATCAGGCGCGACAGGTCGACGACGCGCACGCCCGCAAGCGGCCCCTGCGCGCTGGCGTCGAACGGTTTCGGACGGATCGGGCCGGTGGACGCGCGACGGCGCGCGCCGGCCGCGTGCGCGGCCTGCGTGTCGGGAACGAACATGCTTGTCTCCTGGTTGGTGTGTGCGTCGTTCGATACGGACTTCGAAGTGCGCGCTCAACCGCGCGCGGCACTACTCGAGCAGCGCGCCGAGCTGGTCGGCCGCGCGGAACGCCGCGCCCGCGGCGGGCAGATCGCCGCCCAGCGCATGCGTCAGCTCGGCGGCGGCCGCCTGCACACGCGGCAGGTAGTCGGCCAGCACCTTCTTGTTGAAGCGATAGCGCGGCACGCCGAGCGAGATCGCGCCGCTCAGCACGCGACCAACGCCGAACGCCGGGCACGCGATCGCCGCGCTTTCCGGGTCGCGCTCGGCGATCGATACCGCGTAACCCTGCTCGGCCGTCTTCTCGTACTCACCGCCGCGCGTGCCGCTGAACGCGAGCAGCACGCGCCCGGCCGCGCCGACGTCGAGCGGGAAGCGGTCGCCCTCGCGCAGATGCGTGCGCACCGAGCGCTGCGCCTGGATGCGGAACAGGCACACGCGCTGGTCGCCTTCGCGCACGTAGAACGCGGCGGTCTCGCCGGTTTCCGCCGACAGCGTCGACAGGATCGGCATCACGTACTCGCGCAGCTGGAACGACTCGCGATACATCATCCCCAGCTGGAACACGGCGGGCCCCAGCACGTAGCGCCCGTCCGGCAGGCGCTTGATGAAGCGGAACTGCTCGAGCGACTCGAACATCCGCAACAGCGTGCTCATGTTGAGCCCCGTCTCCTCGCTGACCTGCGCGAGCATCAGCCCGCCGGGCGCGTTGCCGAACGCCAGCAGCGCAGTCAGCGCGCGGTTGACCGCGGCCACGCCGCCTTCTGCCGGATTGCTTGTCTCCACCTTGCTCATGTCCACCTCGTGCGATGCCGGGCATCCGTGCCGCGCCGTGTTGGCCGGCACTCAAAAAAATGAAAGTCACTTTCATTATACGCAGATCATCGATGGCATCAACATGAATCCGCACGGCTTCGTTCGCTCATCGTCGCGCAATCTCCTTGGAAACTAGGCGTTAACGATAATCTTGACGAATGCCATCATCCATCACAAAAATGAAAGTGACTTTCATTTTTAGAGATCGACGATGGATTCTTCGCATCAACCTGCCTGGCGCTCGCTGCTGTACGTCCCCGCCCACATCCCCCGTTTCGTCGCATCGGCCACCGCGAGCGACGCCGACGCGCTGATCCTCGATCTCGAGGACAGCGTCCCGGCCGCGTGCAAGGCGGCCGCCCGCGACGGGCTGGCCGACGCCGTGCCGGCGTTGCGCACGCCCGGCCGCGATGTGCTGGTGCGCGCCAACGGCCCGCTCGACCTGCTGGTGCCCGACCTGCGCGCGGCCGTCCGGGCCGGCGTGGACGGCGTCGTGCTGCCGAAGGTGCGCGGCAGCTCGCACGTCGAGGCGATCGACGAGCTGCTGGCCGCGCTCGAAGAGGAAACCGGCGCCCCGCCCGGCGGCACGCGGATCGTCGCGATCGTCGAAACGCCGCGCGCGTTCCAGGCCATGGACCGGATCGCGCGGGCGTCGCCGCGCGTCGTCGCGATGATGCTGGGCGGCGGCGACTTCGCGCTGAACTGCGAAAGCGGCGCGAGCGCCGACGTGCTGCGCGTGCCGAAGCAGTTGCTGATCATCGCCGCGCGCGCGGCCGGCATCCTGCCGCTCGGCCTCGTCGGCGGCCTCGACGAGCTGCGCGATCTCGACGCGTTCGAGCGCATCGCGCGCATGTCCGCGGAACTCGGTTATGCGGGCGCGACCTGCATCCATCCGCTGCAGGTCGGTGCGCTCAACCGCGCGTTCCGACCCGACGACGACGCGGTGCGCGACGCGAACGCGGTGCTGGCCGCCTACGACGACGCGCGCGCGAACGGGCGCGGCGCGCTGCGCGTCGACGGCAGGATGGTCGACGCGCCCGGCGTCGCCCGCGCGAAGCGCGTGCTCGCGCGTCACGCAGCCGTGCAGGCGCGTACCGGCGGCACGCCCCGGTGATGCACG
Source organism: Burkholderia arboris (assembly GCF_902499125.1). Taxonomy (GTDB): domain Bacteria; phylum Pseudomonadota; class Gammaproteobacteria; order Burkholderiales; family Burkholderiaceae; genus Burkholderia; species Burkholderia arboris. The sequence continues at coordinate 72,975 of NZ_CABVPX010000023.1, read as the reverse complement.
TGCCGCCCTTCATGGCCGCGCTTCGTCCCTGTGCATGCGCAGGTCGCGCAATGCGCGCGTGCGTCGCGCCACGACGCCACCCGTTCGCCGCCCGGCCCGGATAGCGTCGCCCCGCAGCACCGTCGCGCCGCTCGACCGGCGCGACGCCGCAATCCAATAAATAAACCCACGAAGGAGACAAGCCATGGGCAAGCGGATGTCCGCACTGTGCGGACTGGGCCTCGTATCGGCCAGCGCCTGCGCGCAGAACACGATCACGCTGTACGGCGTGGCCGACGTCTATACGGAATTCCTCACCCACCAGGCCGCGCCCGGCAATAACGCGTCGGCATCGCTCGTGCGGATGGCGTCGGGCGGCAAGAGCGGCTCGCGCTGGGGCCTGAAGGGCGTCGAGGAGCTCGGCGGCGGCTGGCAGGCCGCGTTCCGGCTCGAAAGCGGCATCAACCTGAACAACGGCACCGGCACCGGCGCGGGCGGCTTCGACCGCTCCGCGTGGGTCGGGCTGCAGCACGAGCGCTGGGGCGCGCTGCGGCTCGGCCACCAGTACACGACGCTGTTCGACGTCATGGAGCACTATTCGCCGACGGGCGCGTACTCGACGCTGTACGAGCCTGCCGGCGCGATCGTCGGTGTCAACTTCCGCGAGAACAACGTCGCCAAGTACCTCGCGAAGATCGGCGCGCTGACGCTCGAAATGCACTATTCGTTCGGCGGCACGCCCGGCGCGTTCCAGTCGAACGCCGCCTACGGCGCCGGCTTCGACTATGCCGGCGGCGCATTCTCGGTCGCCGCCGCGTTCGACAACGTCAACACGCCGCAGCCGGGCGGTTTCGCGCATTTCCGCCGCTACGCCGCCGCCGCGATCGCGTCGATCGACCGCGTGCAACTGCTGGCCGGCGTCACGCACGGACAGAGCGGCGTCGCCGCGCCATCGGTCGTGACGAGCTACACGTTCTGGTGGGCCGGCGTGCGCTACGCGATCACCCCTTTCCTGCAGGCCATCGGCGCGTTCTATTACGAGGACATCCGCGCGCAGAATCCGCCGAACGCGCAGACGCCCGCACCGCACCCGGCGAACCCGCAGCAGGTCACGCTGCAGTTGAACTACTTCCTGTCGAAGGCCGTCACGGTGTACCTGGCAGGCGGCTACGCACGCCGCGCCGCGCTCGATTTCGACAACTACAACTACAACTTTCTCCACTACACGCTGGCCGGCGACCGCGCCAGCAGCGCGGGCGCGGCACTCGGCCTGCGCAAGCTGTTCTGAGCCCGCCTCTCCCCCCGTTTCAGGAACCTCCGGAGCCACGCACCATGAACCGCCGCCACTTCCTTTCCACGCTGACCGGCACGGCGCTCGCGCTGCCGTTCGCCCACGCCCGCGCCGGCGCGCTGCCGGCCGCCGGCGTCACCACCGGCCGCCCCGATCTCGCGCAGCAGCTCGCCGACTACGCGGCCGGGCTGCAGTATCGCGACCTCGACGACGCGACGGTCGAGACGATCAAGGCGCACCTGATCGACGCGCTCGGCTGCGCGATCGCCGCTCACGACGAACGCCCGGTGCGGATCGCGCGCGATGTGGCGCTTGCGTCGCCGGGCGGCGTGTCGACCATCGTCGGCACCCGCGAGCGCACGAGCCCCGATCTCGCCGCGTTCGCGACCGGCACCGCGCTGCGCTACTACGATTTCAACGACGCCTACGCCGGCAAGGAGACCGGCCATCCAAGCGACAACATGTCCGCGTGCCTCGCCGTCGCCGAAGCGCAGCATGCGAACGGCCGCGACCTGATCCTGTCGATCGCGATCGCGTACGAGATCGCGTGCCGGCTGATGGACGCCGCCGCGATCAGCCCGCGCGGCTGGGACCACACGTGCTACAGCCTGCCCGCCGTCGCGCTCGCCGCGGGCAAGCTGATGCGCATGCCCGCGCCGCAGCTGGTGCAGGCGGTGAACCTGTCGATCAACAGCCATCTCGCGCTGAACCAGACACGCGTCCAGCAGTTGTCGAACTGGAAGGCGCTCGCCGATGCGGACGCCGCGCGCAACGCGGTGTTCTCGACGCAGCTCGCGCGCGCCGGGCTGACCGGCCCCGCGCCGATCTTCGAAGGCATGGCGGGATTCTTTCCGCAGGTGTCCGGCCCGTTCGCGGTCGATACACGCGAATTCGGCGGGCGCGGCGGCGCGTTCCGGATCGGCAAATGCTTCGTGAAGTTCTATCCCGCCCAGGGGCTCACGCAAACGGCGATTCCGGCCGCAGTCGACGTCGCCGCGCAGGTCGGCGACCTGCGCCGCATCCAGCGCATCGAGATCGACACGACCGAGGTCGGCTACGTGACGGCCGGCCGCGACCGCGAAAAATGGGCGCCATCGACCCACGAGACCGCCGATCACAGCCTGCCGTACATCGTCGCGCGCGCGATGCTCGACGGCGACATCACGACCGAGAGCTACCGGCACGACGCGCTGCAGGATCCGGCGCTGCGCGCGCTGATCGAGCGGATCACGGTGCGCGAGGACCCGTCGCTGACCGCGCGTTATCCGGCGCAGGCACCGAATCGCGTGACGGCCGTGTGCGAAGACGGCACGACCTGCACGAAGCAGGTGGACGACCTGCCCGGCTCGCCGACGCGGCCGATGCGGCGCGACGACTACGTCGCGAAGTTCACGAAGAACTGCCGGCGGCACTGGAACCCGGCACAGATCCACGCGGCGCTCGACTACCTGTGGCGGCTCGACGAGCAGCCCGACGTCGCGTCGCTGCCGCCGCTGCTCGTCGTCGGCTGACCGGCGTGCTCGGCCTACGCCTAAGCCTCCGCCGCGACGACGTGCCGCTCGAGCGCTTCCGCGACCTCGACGATGCGGCCGCGCAGCCACGCGTGCGCGTTGCTGCCGTCGTAGCGGCGGTGCCAGTACAGCGACCACGCGACGGGCTCCATCGCGAGCGGCAGTTCGCGGATCACGAGCCGCGCATCGTCGAGGCTCAGCGCGTGCCGCTCCGACATGATCACCGCGTACGGCAGCGCATCCAGCATGTTCGGCACGACGAGCCAGTGCGGCACGTTGAGCACGATACGCCGCGTGCAGTTCATGGTCGCGAGCAGGTTGTCGATCAGGCTGTGGTCGACCGGGTTGATCGTCACGTTGAGGAAGTCGAGCGCGAGGAATCGTTCGAGCGTCAGCGGCGCGGCCGCGTCCGGATGGCTGCAACTCATCACGCAGACCATCCGGTCATGAAATACGATGCGCGACGACAGCGTGCCCGAATGTTCGAGGCCGGCGCTGATCGCCAGGTCGAGCAGCCCCGATTCGAGCGCGTCGGCGGTCCGGGTGGCACTCATATGCACGACGTCCATGCCGATATTCGGGCTGGTCAATCGCATGCAGCGCAGCAGGGCCGGAAGCAAAAGCAATTCGGTGAGATCCGACATGCGCACCGTAAAATGGCGCTCGGACGTAAATGGATTGAATTGATAATCCGATTCAAATAATTCCTCGATTTGTTGCATGATTTGTCGAATCGGCATGGCCAGCGCCTGCGCGCGCGGCGTCAACTCCATGCCGACCGCCGTGCGCGCGAGGATCTCGTCCTTGAACAGGAATCGCAGCCGCGCCAGCGCGTTGCTGACGGCCGGCTGCGTGAGGCCGACCTTCTGGCCGGCCCGTGTGACCTGCTTCTCCGTCAATAGCGCATCGAGTATGACCAGCAGGTTCAGATCGATCGAACGTAGATTCATGTTTGCGACCATCCACTAAACAGGTTAATCACCGCCTCCGATTACGATTGCGAAATTCTGCAATCGGAGCAATCCCCAGATATTTAGTGCAATGCACAAGAATAGTCCAATCTTGACGTATCTATATTTTTAGGTATCGGACGATATTGGTTAAGTTTTCAAATTAATGGGTCCGTTTCACGTTGATTCTTCTGAATACCGTGCCAATCGGCCATTTAATTCGCGATTTTCGCAACCCTGTCGCGTTGCAAAAAAATGCGGGCGGCGGCCGCCACAGCCGCCGCCCGCAGGCTCAAACGGTCGCGACAGGATTCGCCGGCGCGCCGACCAGGCCACGGATATGCAACGGCGGCGCGGTCAGCAGAAACCGGTTCCGGCGGTGCGCATGCAACCAGTTCGCGAGCGGCGTCAGGTGCCACAGCTCGCCGAGGTGAATGCCGAGCTTGAACAGGCACAGCTCGTGCAGCGGCATCAGTGCGCCCGGCTGCGGGAGCGGCTGCGCATTCTGCGGACGTTCCTCGATCGCATGGTTGTCGGCCACGAGCGCGGCCAGCCCCGATTCGTCGATCCATTGCAGCAGCCGCGCATCGCTGCTGTCCAGCACGCACGCGCTCGCGACCGTCGCCGGCGATCCGCCGTCGTCGTTCAGCAGCAGATCGGCGAAGCCGGTGTGAATGCAGACGATGTCGCCGCGCTCGACCTGCACGCGGTCCGCCTCCATCACCTGCATCAACTGCGCGAAGCCGACCTTGGTGCGCGCATCGCCGAAATGACGCCGCAGGTCGATCAGCACGCCGCGCCCCTGCACGCCCGTCTGCGCCATCACCTCGATGCCGAGCGCGCGCGCGCCGCCCGTCGCGTCGCCTTCCTGCGGCACCCGCAGATGTTCGCCCATCCGGAAACCGTTGTAGAACACGATTTCAGGCACGCCGTCGTCGTCCGCGTCGAACACGCCGCCCACGTGCGACAGGCCGTCCCATTGCGTCGAGAACTGCGAGTGCATGCAGAACGAGTCGTCGCAGACCACGTCGGTTGCGTTCGCAACCTGTTCGTCGGCCCGATAGCCGAAGTACGGCTTGTCGCCGAGCAGCGCCGGCATGATCGCCGGCGGCCGGCGCCGCGCGTTCAACCCGCCGCCGCGCGGCACGTCGAGCGGCAGGCTCAGCGAGAACGACAGTCCTTCCCGGACTTCGGCAACGCCCTGCCGCACCTTGTCGGGCGTCAGCCAGTTCAGCCGCCCCTTCTGATCGTCGGGACCGAAATCGCCCCAGTTCGAGCCGGGCGGCCGCTTTTTCCAGCGCGGTGCATTCAAGATCGGTGTCCTCCTTCAGTACCTGACGTCAGCGCCGCAAGCAGGTCGAGCGGCGCATCGTCGGCGAGCGCCTGCACCGCGTCGCGCAGCGCGAGCGCGCGCTCCATGCCGAGCGCCGAACTCGCCGCCAGCACGAATTTCGCGGTGAGCTCCTGTTCGGTCAGCGGCCGCGAATTCGTGCCCTTGCTCGACTCGATCCGCGCCTCGCGCACCTGCCCGTCGCGCAGCTCGACGCGCAGCACGGCCGGCAGGAAGTTCGGAAAGCGCGTGTCGCACCACGGATCGGCCACGCAGCGCACCTTCGCGGCCAGCGCGCGCCGTGCGGGGTGCTGCGCAAGCGCATCGTCGAAATCGTCGAACCAGACGCCGAGCCCGCCGCCGCCGAGCAGCGCCGCCGCGACTGTGTACGGCCCCGAGAACGCCGCCGCATAACCGGTCGGCGGATTCGCCTTCAGCTCGGCCGGCTCGCCGATCGTGCGCAGCGTCGACGTCGCGACCCGCAGCTCGGCCGACACCACGTCGTCCGCCGTCACGCCTTGCGCCTTCAGCTGCAGCGCCGCGTCGATGCCCGGATGCGTGAAGTGGTTGCACGGATAGGGCTTGAAGATGATCCGGCTCGTCTCCCATTCGTCGCCGAGGCCGCGCAGCACCGCGTCGACGTCGGCGAGGTCGCCGCACCACGCGTGGAAGAAACCGAAGCGGCCTTCGAGCGCGGTCGGCGGCGCGGTTACGCCCGCGCCCGCCAGTTCCGCCGCGCTCACGCCCGCGTGCGCCGCCCAGCCGCAGTGGATCCGCTTCACCGAGCCGCCGGTGCGGTTCGCTTCGAGCAGGCCCGCGCCCATGCTCGCGGCAATGCCGAGCGCCGCCGCGATCTGCGCGGCGTCGAGCCCGAACAGCATCGCCGCGGCCGCCGCCGCGCCGACCGTGCCGCAGATCGACGTCGCGTGCTGGCCGCGCTCGAAGAACACCGAATTGCCGAGCTGCTCGTTGTAAGCGGCGACACCGAGCCGGATGCACACCTCGGTGCCGACCGTGATCGCATCGAGCAGCGCCGCACCCGACGCGCCGCTCGCCTGCGCGGCGGCGAGCGCGGCCGGAATCACGGACGCGCTCGGATGCAGCACCGAGCGCATGTGCGAATCGTCGAAATCCATCGCATGCGCGAGCGTGCCGTTGACGAGCGCGGCGCTCGCGGCCGGCAGCCGGTCGGGCGCGCCGATCACGCTCGCCGGGCCGGTGCCGCCCCAGCGCCGCGCGACCTGCAGCACCGACTGCGCGACCGGTTCGTCGTGCGCGATCAGGCTGTTGCCGACCACGTCCAGCACGCGCGCGGCGGCCTCGACGCGCAGCCTGCGTTCCAGCCCTTCGGCGCGCACCTCCGCCGCAAAGCGGCCGAGCGCGCCGACGATGCCGTCGGGCGGCAAGGGCCGGTTCGTCGCGGCCGCTGCCGGAGCGGAAAGCGTTTCGGGTGTGCTCATGCCAGTGCTCCACTGAGTCGAAGATTGTTCGCGAGCGCGAGCGTCACGCGTGCGTTGGCGATCAGCGGCGGCGCGACCACGCGGCCGTCCGGCAGCACGAACACCGACGACGCCGAGGCCTTGCCGGCCGCCGCATCGACCGCTTCGAGCACGCGCTCGGCCGCGCGGATCTCGTCCTCCGACGGCGTGAACACCTCGTTGATCACCGCGAGCTGCGACGGATGGATCGCGAAGCGGCCGAGGAACCCCATCGATTTCGCGCGCAGCGTCGATTCCTTCAGTCCGTCGAGATCGGGCAGCGTGTGATAGACCGTCTGGATCGGCCCGTTCAGCCCCGCCGCGCGCGACACGACCACGCAGCGCGCACGGCACACCTCGAGCGTGAAGTTGTCGACGCCGATCTGCAGGTCCGCGCGCAGGTCGCTCTCGCCGAGCCCGATCCGTTCGAGCCGCGGCGACGCGGTCGCGAGCTGGTAAGCCGTCTCGACGCCGTACGCCGACTCGATCAGGATCTGGATGCCAGCCTCGCAGCCGAGCGCGTCGAGCCAGCCCGCGACCTCCTGGATATGCTGCGGCAGGTCGCATTTCGGCAGGCGCAGCGCCTGCAGCGCCGGCTGCGCGATCGCCTCGACGTCGTCGCGGCACCACGGGCTGCCGATCGGGTTGATCCGCACGTAGGTCGGCTTCGGCGGGCCTTCCGCGAGAATCGCGGCGGCCGCCTGGCGTGCCTCGGCCTTGTGGCTGGCCGGCACGGCATCCTCGAGGTCGAGCACGATGGCATCGGCTTCGCTTGCATACGCCTTTTCCACCACCTGCGCCTTGTGCGCGGGCACGTAAAGGTAACTGCGGTAAGTTGCGCTGGTTTTCATATCACGCCTCGTTCGGTCAAATCGGCGATCTCGCGCCGCTCCAGTCCCAATGCGCCGAATACTTCGTCGTTGTGCGTGCCGCGCGCAGGTCCTCCCCAGCGGATCGCGCCGGGCGTGTCGGACAGCCGGAACGGCACGTTGTGCGTGCGGAACGCGCCAAGCTCCGCGTCGGGCACCGACACGACCGAGCCGAGCGCCGCGTACTGCGGATCGCGCAGCACGTCGGCGACGTCGTAGATCGGCGCGACCGCCGCCTGCGCGCGCTCGAATTCGGCGATCACCTCGTCGCGCGTGCGCTGCCCGATCCAGCCGCCGACCGCCGCATCCAGCTCGTCCGCGTGCTTCGCGCGCTCGGCGCCGTTCGCGAACCACGGTTCGTCGATCAGGTCCGCGCGGCCGACGAGGCGCATCACGCGCTCGGCGATGCTGTGCGCAGACGTCGACAGCGCGACCCACTTGCCGTCCGACGTGCGGTAGACACCGCGCGGCGAATTGTTCGGTGAACGATTGCCTGTACGCTCGGGCACCCGGCCCGTCTGGTCGTAGCTCGCGACTTGCGCGCCCATCGCGGCAAGCATCGTCTCGATGATCGCGAGATCGACGACCTGGCCGCGCCCGGTCTGCTCGCGCGCCTTCAGCGCGGTCATGATCGCGAACGCGGCGGTCAGCCCCGCGACCGTGTCGGCAAGCGGAAACGACGGCAGGAGCGGCGGCCCGTCCGCCTCGCCGGTGATCGACGCGAGCCCGCTCATCGCCTCGGCCAGCGTACCGAAGCCCGGCCGGCTCGCATACGGGCCGAACTGGCCGAAGCCCGTTACCCGCACGAGCACGAGCCGCGGGTTGATCGCGGACAGCACGTCGTAGCCGAGCCCCCAGCGTTCGAGCGTGCCGGGCCGGAAGTTCTCGACGACCACGTCCGCCTGCGCCACCAGTTCGCGGAAGATCCGCTGGCCGTCGGCCGTGCCGAGATTCAGCGTGACCGCCCGCTTGTTGCGCGCGAGCACCTTCCACCACAACGGCACGTCGTCGCGACGCGCGCCGTACTTGCGCGCCGGATCGCCGTCCGGATGCTCGACCTTGATCACGTCGGCGCCGTAGTCCGCGAGCATCGTCGCCGAGAGCGGGCCCGCGAACAGCGTCGCGGCGTCGATCACGCGAATGCCGTCGAGGGGCGCCCGTTTGGACGTGTCCGACGCCGCGCCGGCGTCGACGTCCCCGATTTCCACAGTGGCCATGCCGTTCTCCAGTCAAATGGATTGCACGGCGCGCCGCGCGCCGGCATCGTCTGCATGACTAATCAACATGCAAAGATGCGGGGCGCGGCGCGCGACCTGTCGCTCAGACGGCGTTGATCCGGTAGATCGGGAAATACGTCTGGATCTTCCCGTTCAGGTAGTCGGACGCGAGCTTCGGCACTTCGTCGAAATCGAAGATCTCGGTCGGCTCCTCGCCGATCCAGCCGCTCGTTTCCTGGAAGTCGCGGATCGTGATGCTGTCGTCGTAGCGCCACGCGTGCGTGTGGATGTGCAGGCGGCGGTTGATGCATTCCGTCGCGCGCAGGTTCCACAGGCGCATCCCGGTCTTCCAGCCGACCGTCGTGACGATGCCGGTGCGGCCGACCACGCGCATCGTCGAGCGATACAGCGCGCCGCCGAGGTTGTCGAGGAAGATCGCGACGCCGCGGCCGCCGCTCAGTTCCGCGATCGTCTCCGCGAACACGCGCTCCGACTCGCGATAGCTCGCCTGATACTCGGGATCGGTCTTGTAGCGCTCGTCGTCATACGCGAGATTCGGGAACTTGCGGCGATCGACCGGCGTGATGCCGAGCTTCGCGAGCTCCTCGAGGCGCCGGTCGTTGCTCGCCGTCATCGCGACGCGAAAGCCTTCGCGCTTCGCGAGCTGCAGTTCGGCGAGCGTCGTGCCGCCGCCCCAGCCGAATACCAGGTAGTCGGCCGGATCGACGTCCGGCAACTGCGAGCGCCAGCACGCCGACGCCACCTTCCAGTTGTCCCACGCGGTGAAGTAGCGGCCGTACGTCGCCCATTGCAGCAGCGAATGCCGGCTGTCCGTCGGCACCGCCACGAGGTTGTCGGCGCGCATCTTGGTCCGCTGCGCCATCACGCCGATCGTGCCCGGCGCGTCGTACGCGTAGACGAGTTCGGCGAACCCGTATTCGTCGCGCTTGCCGAACGGCATCACCATGCAGATCTCGCCTTCCTTCAGCGTCTTCACGCCGCGGCCGCGCTCGACGATGCGCACCAGCGCACCGTTGCCGAGCACGATCTTGTCCTCGCGGCGCTGCCGGCAGATGTCGACCGGATTGCGCGACAGCGCGTGGTCGAGGTTCGCTTCCCACGATCCGTACAGCGGCTCGACCAGCACCTCGCCGGCTTCCAGATCGGAGAATTCGAAGGTTTCGCGACGCAGCTCGCCCGCCACGGGCGCCTGCTTCTTGCTCGGTTCCGGTCCTGCGTAAAGAACCCATGCATCGGTCTTGATCATCGTCATGCCTCGTTAAATGGCTCTGTATGAATGGTGCACGCCGAACACGCCGCTTCGTTCAGCGCGAAAACGCCTGCTCCAGTGCCGCCTCCACGTCGGCCGTCGCGGCCACCTGCCCGAGCTTCGGGAAGATCTGCGTCAGCGCGAAGGTCTGCGCGTCGGTGGACGACGTGCTGACCGCGTCGCTGACGACGACGACGTTGTAGTTGTTCTCGTATGCCTGGCGCGCCGTCGATTCGACGCCGATGTTGGTTGCGATCCCGGTCAGCACGATGTCCGTGATGCCGCGCCGGCGCAGCTGCACGTCGAGGTCGGTGCCGGTGAACGCGCCCCACTGGTGCTTCGTCACGACGATGTCGGACGGCGCCACGCCGAGCGCCGGCGCGAACGCGCTCCATTCGGGATCGAGATTCGGCGGCGCCGACGGCGCATCCGTCTTGACCTTCAGCGCCACGCCGCCGTCCGGCTGGTAGCTTGTGTGCACGTAGATGACGGGAAGCTGCAGCGCGCGGAACGCGGTCGCGAGCTCGACCGTCTTCGCCACGACCTGCGCACCGGTGTACGGCACGACCGGCAGCGACACGATGCCGTTCTGCAGATCGATGGCGACCAGGGCAACCGTGCGATTGAGCGTCGGAATGGACATGTAACACCTCACTTCTGTTGGGAGATGGAAGAAGCGGCGGCATCCAGGTGCCGGCTCGATGCCGCGTTGAGCAGCAGCAGCACGCTGATGACCGCCAGGACAATGGCCAGCTCGCGCAGGCCGCGATCGCTCGCCGGATGGCCGAGCGCCAGCCCGACGAGCGCAAACGACAGGCTGCCGCCGACATACTGCGCGGTGCGGTACAGCCCCGAGGCCGTGCCGATCCGGTCGTGCGGCGCGCTCTGGTAGAGCGCCGCCTGGTTGCCGAGATTGTTGAAGCCGTTCGGTACGCCGAACACGATCGACAGCAGCACGATCGACCAGACCGGCATCGCGCTGGTGAGGAGACTCATCACGACGCTGCCGACGCACAGCATCGCGGAGCCGATGATCAGCACCGGCCGCGAGCCGTGACGGTGTGCGAGGCGGGTCGCGAACATCGTCGCCACGGTGCCGATCCCGGCGACCGGCAGCATCACGAGGCCGGCATCGGCGGCGGACAGGTGCTTGGCTTCCTGCAGCCACATCGGCAGCGCATAGAAGATCGCGTAGAACACCGCGTAGGTGCCGACGCAGCGCAGGTACGTGCTCGTGAGTGCACGGTTGTCGCTCAGCATGCGGATGTCGATCAGCGGCGTCGCGGCCCGCCGCTCGCGCCCGACGAGCATCGGGCACAGAACCAGCGTCGCAACCAGCAGCAGCCAGTCGGGCTCGTGCGTTACCGATTGCAGGAACAGCAGCAGGCTCGCGAGCGTCAGGACGAACAGCGCGACGCCCGGCAGATCCAGCTCCTTCAGCGTGCCCCGCAGCGTGCGGCGTTCCTGCGCGCCGCGCGGGACGACGTCGGCCGGAATCCACAGCCACGCCAGCACGAAGGCCAGCAGCACGATCGGCACGTTGATCCAGAAGATCGCGCGCCAGCCGGCGAACTGCACGAGCGCGCCGCCAAGCGGCGGCCCGAACGCGACGGCCACCTGTGCCGCGACCGAGATCGCGCCGAGGCCGCCCGTCGGCGTCGCGCCGTTCGCGTGTCGCTGCGACCAGGTGCGGATCATCGCCATGCCGGCCGGATACGCGGCGGACGTGCCGATGCCGAGCGCGACGCGCGATGCGATCAGCCACTCGAGCGACGGCGCGAACGGCGCGAGCGCGGACGCGATCAATACGATCGCAAGGCCGATGCAGAAAATCCGCTTCGCACCGAACCGGTCGGCGAGCCGCCCCATCGTCGGCTGGCCGACCGCCGTCGCGAGATAAAGGCCCGACACGAGCCACATCGTGTCGATGCGTTCATGCCCCTGCGGGTTGAACGCCTGCTGGATGCTGACGAGCGCGACCGCGATCATCGACGAGTTCAGCGCGTTGAGCAGCGTCCCGAGCACAATCGGACCCACCAGCCGGGTCGGCAGGCGCAGGCCCGCCGCGCGTGCATTTCCGCCGCCTGCCGGCGGGACGCCGGGGCGCGAGGGTGACGCTTCCGCTGGTCGATCGGGAGTCGTTTTCATGGCATCGTCAAGGAGTGGATTCGCTTCGTTCGAGCAAATTCGAACGTGCGTTCACCTTACCGGGACGATTGCCGTGAATGAAATGGATTGTTGCGATGCACAGATTCGTCGCTTGAATGCAGATCGCGAGCCGGATGTGCAAAAGCGGCCACGGCAGGTCGGGAATAACGACGGAAAACTCGCCGTACCCCTTGTCGGACGGCCTTATCCCGGGAGCGCGACGAATCTTGCCGGGTGCATACGAAATGATTTGCCCCGGCGTACCCCCACCGGCTGATGACCGTTTTATGCGGCAGTGCGGCGAGAATTCAGAGCAGTCGCTCTAGACCGGCACGATGAAACGCATATCGCTACGTGGGATTGAGCCGCCGGGTGGCAACCTGCAGGCTCACACCTTCCCCGCCAGATGAAACCGCGATGCCGGATGCCACAAGCGCACCGACGTCGCGACATGCTCGTCGACCCACGTGGGGCGCCTCAATAACAGACACGGCTCGCCGATTTCCATCACGAGGCGCCGGCGCACCTGCGCGTCGGGCTTCTGCGCGTAGATCCGGAACTCCGCGCGCTGGATCGGCGCAAGCCGCACCATGTAGTGATTCGGCGTCTCGACCGTGAAGTCCTGTTCCAGATACGCGGGATGACCTGATGCGTTTCTTGTAGCCATTTGGCAAGTGAGTTCTCTTTTATCCTGGAAGCAAGGAGAACTCGATGAAGAAGCGATTTACCGACGAGCAGATCATCCGCATCTTGCGAGAGGCCGAGAGGCCAGGCAGTCCGTGGCAAAACGGGTTCGTCGAGAGCTTCAACGGCAAACTGCGTGACGAATTGCTGAACCGGGAATGGTTCCGCAGCCGCGCCGAAGCCAAGGTGCTCATCGAACGCTGGCGACCGCTCTACAACGAGCGTCGACCCCATAGCGCACATCGCTATCAACCTCCCGCCACGGTCCGTCGAGCCTGGCTGGATTCCGATAATATCGACGCGAGACTCACTGCCTGATTGGCTACAAAATTCCGCCGCAGGTCAAATCCACGCTGGGCGCGCACGCTGCTGACGTAAGCCGGTTCAGTGATTTCTTCGCGGGAATACTTTCCCGCGGTTTGGCGATGTGTCGTCTCCGCCATGCACGGCGCTCATGCCGCGCATGAAAACTAATCGATTGTTGGCGCCCCGGATCGACGCCGACAATCCGCTTCATGCCCCTCGCTTGCGGTACGGGCCACTCACCCTCCCAACCGACACCCCACGATCCATGAACCATCCTGCCACCGTCTCCTGCATCGCCGAGGCCCGTACGGCCACGGCGGCACCGTTCACTGCCCACCCCCGCACCTGTGGCGAAGCGCTCGTCGACCTGCTCGAGCGCCAGGGCGTCGAATGCGTGTTCGGCATTCCCGGCGTGCATACCGTCGAGCTCTATCGCGGCCTGGCCGCCTCGTCGATACGCCATGTAACGCCGCGCCACGAACAGGGGGCCGGCTTCATGGCCGACGGCTACGCACGCGTCACGGGCCGGCCGGGTGTCTGCTTCATCATCACCGGGCCGGGGATGACCAATATCGCGACCGCGATGGCACAGGCCTACGCGGATTCGATCCCGATGCTGGTGATCTCGAGCGTCAACGCACGGCGCGAACTCGGCAGCGGCGACGGCCGCCTGCACGAACTGCCATCGCAGCGCGACGTGTTTGCGGGACTCACCGCGTTCTCGCACACGCTGCTCGACGCGGCCGACCTGCCGCAGGTGCTCGCGCGCGCATTCGCGGTTTTCGAAGGCGCGCGGCCGCGGCCCGTGCATATCGAAATTCCGCTCGACGTGATCGTGATGCCGGCACCGGCGCTGCCCGCCGCGCCGCTCGCGCTGCCCGCGCGACCCGCGCCGGATGCGAATGCGCTCGGGGCGGCCGCCGACCTGCTCGCGCACGCGCGCCGGCCGCTGATCCTCGCGGGCGGCGGCGCCATCCGCGCAGCGGCGGAACTGCGCGAACTCGCCGAACGCCTGCACGCGCCGGTCGCGCTGACGATCAACGCAAAGGGGTTGCTGCCGGCCGGCCACCCGTTGCTGATCGGCTCCACCCAGTCGCTGCCGGCCACCCGCGCGGCGATCCGCGACGCCGACGTGGTGCTCGCCGTCGGCACCGAGCTTGGCGAAACCGATTACGACGTCACGTTCGACGGCGGCTTCGCGATCGACGGCCGGTTGATCCGCATCGACATCGACGCGCAACAGCTGATGCGCAACGCACGCGCGGAAATCGCCATCGCCGGCGATTCCCGGCTGGCGCTCGGCGCGCTGTCGACCCGACTGCACGAACGGCCGGCGCCGACACCCGAGGCCGGCTGGGGCGCGCCTCGAGTGGCCGCTGTGCGCGCCGCGATCGCATCCGGCCACGACGGCCCCGCGCGCGCGCAGGCGCGGCTGATCGACACGATCGTCGCGGCGCTGCCCGGCGCGATCGTCGCGGGCGATTCGACGAGCCCCGTCTACGTCGGCAATTTCACGCACGATGCGCCGGCGCCACGCAGCTGGTTCAACTCGTCGACCGGCTACGGCACGCTCGGCTACGGGCTGCCCGCCGCGATCGGCGCCAAGCTTGCCGCGCCTGCGCGGCCGGTCGTATGCCTGATCGGTGACGGCGGCCTGCAGTTCACGCTGCCGGAGCTCGCGAGCGCGGTCGAGGCACGCGTGCCGGTGATCGTGATCGTCTGGAACAACCGCGGCTACGGAGAGATCCGCAAATACATGGTCGCGCGCGACATCACGCCGGTCGGCGTCGATCCCTATACGCCCGATTTCCAGGCACTCGCACGCGGTTTCGGCTGCGCGGCGCAAGCAGCCGCGACGCCCGACGCGCTGTCCATGGCGCTGCGCGACGCCGCAACACGCGCGATTCCGACCGTGATCGAAATCGACGAGGCAACCTGGTTCGGTCAGGTGCAGCAATGAGCACGACGCCCGATCTCGCGATCGATCCGCCTCTGCACACGCACCATTTCATCGACGGTACGTGGCGCACGAGCTTCAGCGGCGCGACGCTGCCCGTCGTCGATCCGTCGACGGAAGCGGTCCTCGCCGACGTTAGCGCGGGCGGCGAGGCAGACGTCGAGCGTGCCGTGCAAGCCGCATCGCGCGCGTTTTCCGGCTGGAAACGCACAACCGGCGCCGTGCGCGCGGCCCTGCTCCGCGCGATCGCACGCGGTGTCGAAGCGCGCCGCGTGCGGCTCGCGACACTGCAGTCGCTCAACAACGGCAAGCCATTCGCCGAAGCCGAGATCGACGTCGCGGACGTGATCGCCACCTTCGACTACTACGCAGGCCTCGCGGACCGCCTCGACATGGACGGCGAAACCGAGGTGCCGCTGCCCGGCGGCGACCATCGTGCGTGGATCCGGCGTGAACCCGCCGGCGTCGCCGCGCTGATCGTGCCGTGGAATTTCCCGATGGTGACGACCGCGTGGAAGCTCGCGCCCGCGCTCGCGGCCGGTTGCACCGTCGTGCTGAAGCCGTCCGAGATCACGCCGCTGCCCGAACTCGAACTCGCCGCGATCGTCGCCGAGGCCGGCCTGCCGCCTGGCGTGCTGAACGTCGTGACGGGCACCGGCCACGATGTCGGCGCGCGGCTGTGTGCGCATCCGCTCGTCGCGAAGGTGTCGTTTACCGGCAGCACGGCGGTCGGCGCACAGGTCATGAAAACGGCCGCCGACACGATAAAGGGCGTCGGCCTCGAACTCGGCGGCAAGTCGTCGATCGTCGTGTTCGACGATGCCGATCTCGATCATGCGGTCGAACTGATCGCGGGCGGCGGCCTCTTCAACGCCGGGCAGATGTGTTCGGCAACCTCGCGCGTGCTCGTCGCCGCCCCGCTCGCCCGCGAGCTGATCGCGCGCCTCGCGCGGCGGATCGACGCGACCGTCGTCGGCCCGCCGTTCTCGCCCGGCGTGCAGATGGGTCCGCTGACGAACCGCGCGCAATACGAACGCGTGAAGCGCCACATCGCGCAAGGCCGGGCCGACGGCGCGCGGCTCGTGACGGGCGGCGACGTGCTCGACGGCCCCGGCTACTTCATCCGGCCCGCGCTGTTCGCCGACGTGCCGGCCGACAGCACGCTCTGGTATGAGGAAATCTTCGGCCCGGTGCTGTGCGTACGCGCGTTCGACACCGAAGACGACGCGATCGCGGCCGCCAACGATACCGAGTACGGGCTCGTCGCCACCGTCGTCACGCGCGACACGGCACGCGGCAAGCGGGTCGCCGACGCGCTCGAGGCAGGCGTCGTGTGGATCAACACGCCGCAGCTGATCTATCCGCAAACCTCATGGGGCGGCTACAAGCGCAGCAGCATCGGACGCGAGCTCGGTCCGTTCGGGCTGGCCGCGTTCCAGGAGATCAAGCAGGTCATGTTGCCGGCCCGCTGAGGTCGCGCAGCCCATGCGTTTATGTCATGCCGCGCATGCGGATATTTCGTTTGTTGCGGAAATTTGACCTCCCTACAGTTCATCCACACCCCGCGCCGCCGTTCGGCGAGCGGCATCGAACCACACGGCATCGTTCATCAGGAGACGGCCATGCAACACTTCAAGGCGGGCAGAAGGCAGGTGATCAAAACCCTCGGCACGGCACTCGCCGCATCCGCCCTTCCGATGCCGTTCATCAGTACTGCGAAGGCACAGTCGAGCAGCTTCGCCGGCAAGACGCTGCGCCTGCTCACCTGGTCGGACGATACCGGCGCGGCCGCGCTGCGCAACATCGCGGAAACCTTCAGCAAGCAGACCGGCGCACGCGTGATCGCCGATCGTGCGGACGGCACGTCGGGCATGGTCGCGAAGGTCAAGGCCGCGGGTGAACGGCCGACCTACGATGTCATCACGCTCGCCGGCGTGGGCGCGGCGGGTCTCGCCGATGCGGGCCTGCTCGCGAAGCCGGACCTGAACCGGCTGCCGAACCTGAAGGACGTCGCGCCGCAATACCGCACCGGCGCGAACGGCTTCGGCATCGGCTACCTGCTGTGGTCGGACGGGCTGATCTACAACACGGCGACCGTGAAGAGCGCGCCGTCGAGCTACGAGGCACTGTGGGATCCGAAGTATGCGGGCCGCCTGTTCCTGCCGCCGCCCGAGTGGGCCGAAGCGGTCGACCTCGCGATCATCGCCGCGAAGCTGGCCGGTGGTTCGCAGCAGAACATCGATCCGGGATTCAGGAAGCTCGCGCAGTTGAAGGATCGCGTGATGACGCTCGGCGAAAACCCGAACCAGGTAGCCGACCTGTTCCGCACCGGCTCGCTCGACATCGGCGGCATCTATTCGCCCGCGTTCTTCCCGGACCAGATCCGCAAGCCCGACTACAAGATGGGCGTGACGTACGGGATGAAGGAAGGCTTCGCGACGCAACTGATGTTCACCGTGATCCCGAAGGCGCACCCGGGCGACCTCGACCTGATTCATGCGTTCATCAACCATTCGCTCGACGCGGGCGTGCAGGGCCGGATGGCGGCCGATGTGCTGAACGGCCCGGTGAACGGCAAGGCCGTGATTCCCGCGGAAAGCCGCGCGTTCGTGCCGTCGCCGCAGCAGATCGCGGAGAAGGCCTTGCTGCACGACGACAAGGCGCTCGCGGCCGTCCAGCCCGCGTGGATCAAGCGCTACACGGGCCTCTTCTCGGCATAACGACATGGCCTCCCTGCCCTCCCCCCGCGATGCAGGGTCGGCCGGCGCCGGAACGGCCGGTGCCGACCCCGACACCGCCGCCGCGCTGGCCGGCATGCCGCCGTGGCTGCTGCTCGCACCGATCCTCGCGTTCCTCGCGGTGCTTGCCGCCGCGACGCTCACGGTGTTGCGAATGAGCGTCGGCGTGTCCGGCGACGAATGGCGGACCTTCACGCTGCAGAACTACGCCGATCTCGCGGATCCGTACTTCACGACGTCGCTGTGGCTCACGCTGCGTCTCGCGTTCCAGAGCATGGTATGCGCGGTGCTGCTCGCGATCCCGGTTGCGCTCGCGATGGCGCGCACCGAATCGCGGCTCGCGCGCCGGCTGCTACTCGCCGGCGTACTGCTGCCGCTGCTCGTGAACCTGCTGCTGCAAGGGTACGGCTGGCTCGTGATGCTCGGCCCGGCCGGGTTGCTCAACCGCGCGCTGCTCGCCACCGGCATGATCGGGCGGCCGCTGCAATTGCTGTACCGCGAGCACGGCGTGCTGCTCGGCCTGATCCAGACCGCGTTCCCGCTCGCGGTGCTGCCGCTGTCGAGCGCGCTGCGCGCGGTGTCCCGCGCGTACGACGAAGCCGCCGCGACGCTCGGCGCGAGCCGCTGGCAAACGCTGCGGCACGTGACGCTGCCGCTCGCGATGCCCGGCCTCGTCTCGGGTGCGCTGCTCGTGTTCGCGTACAACGCCAGCGCATTCGCGGTGCCGCTGCTGCTCGGTGGCCGGCGCGTGCCGATGCTCGCGGTGCTCGTGCACGACCAGGTCGCACCGCTGCTCAACTGGCCGGCCGCATCGGCATCGGGCATCGTGCTGATGGGCGCGACGCTCGTCGTCATGGCGGTTTCCCAGCGCCTCGTGCGCACCCTGCAACGTTCCGGCGAGGTGAACCGATGAACGCCCTGCTCCTGCGCACGCCCATGCCCGGCCGCCTCGGACGCGTAACGGGGGCACTCGCGACGCTCGTGCTGTTCCTCGCCGCGCTGCCGATCCTGACGATGATCACGATGTCGTTCGGCGCGTCGGGCACGCTCGAATTCCCGCCGCGTGAATTCAGCCTGCACTGGTATCGCGCCGCATGGCAGACGTTCGTCTCGTCAGACGCGGGCAGCGCGCAGTCGATGGGCGCCGCGTTGACGACGAGCCTCGTCGTCGCGGTCGCGACGATGCTGATCGCGACCGCCGTGTCGGTACCCGCGGCGTACGCACTGTCGCGCTACCGCTTCCGCGGCAAGACGCTCGTCGAGCAGCTCGTCGCGCTGCCGATCGTCTATCCGCTCGTGATGCTCGGCCTCGCGCTGCTGATCGTGTTCAACGCGCTGCCGGTCGAACTCGGCATCGCGCGGCTCGTCGTCGCCCACGTGATCCTGACGCTGCCGTTCACCGTGAAGAACTGCGCCGCCTCGGTCGCCTCGATCGGCCCCGACTTCGAGGAAGCCGCGTGCCTGATGGGCGCGAGCCCGCGCCGCGCGCTCGTCGACGTCGTGCTGCCACTGATGCGGCCCGGCATTCTCGCCGGGATGCTGTTCGCGTTCATCGTGTCGTTCAACGAATTCACGGTGACGTTCTTCCTGTACAGCATCGACACGATGACCCTGCCCGTCTGGCTCTACAGCCGCACCGTGTCGTCGCTCGACCCGACCGTGTTCTGCTTCGCCGTGTTCACCGTCGCGATCGACTTCGCGCTGATCTGGATGCTCGAAAAACTCGTCGGCGACAAGGGCGTCGCGCTCTGACGCGCGCCCTGCCCCGCTCCCGCCCGCGCAAGGACCCCTCATGACCCAGCTCATCCTCCAGAACGTGACGAAGCGCTTCCATCAGGCGTATGCGGTCGATCACGTCGACCTGTCGGTGCCGGACGGCAAGCTTGTCTGCTTCCTCGGCCCGTCCGGCTGCGGCAAGACCACGCTGATGCGGATCATCGCCGGCCTGGAAACGCCGACCTCCGGCACCCTGACGTTCGCCGGCCACGACCTCACGAACGTGCCCGCCAACCGGCGCGACTTCGGCATGGTGTTTCAGTCGCTCGCGCTGTTTCCGCACATGACCGTCGCGCAGAACATCGCGTACCCTCTGCGGCTGCGCAAGACGGCCAAGGCCGCGCAGGCGCGGCGCGTCGCC
Source organism: Burkholderia arboris (assembly GCF_902499125.1). GTDB lineage: Bacteria > Pseudomonadota > Gammaproteobacteria > Burkholderiales > Burkholderiaceae > Burkholderia > Burkholderia arboris. Next base: position 53,110 of record NZ_CABVPX010000023.1, on the reverse strand, counting down.
GAGTTGCTGGAGTTGATCCAGCTTCCGCACATGGCCGACCGGCTCGTCACGCAACTCTCGGGCGGGCAGCGCCAGCGCGTCGCGATTGCACGCGCGATCGCGTCGTCGCCGCGCCTGCTGCTGCTCGACGAACCGTTGTCGGCGCTCGACGCGAAGCTGCGCGAGGCGATGCAGGTCGAGATCCGGCTGCTCCAGCAACGGCTCGGCATCACGACGATCATGGTCACGCACGACCAGCGCGAAGCGATGACGATGGCCGACGAGATCGTCGTGATGGAGAAAGGCCGGATACAGCAGGTGGGCCGGCCGCTCGACATCTACCGCGATCCGGTCAACGAATTCGTCGCCGACTTCATCGGCCTCGGCAACATCCTACCGGTCGCGTGCGACGGAGACGACGCGATCGTGCTGCCGGGCGGACAACGGCTCGCGATCCGGCGCGCGCCCGACGCGCCGCGCGCGGACGACGCCGTGCGCCTGCTGATTCGCCCCGAGGACGTGTGCGTGCGCGCGGCCTCGGTCTCGCCGTCCGCGCCGAACACGCTCGCCGGCACAGTCACGTTCGTGCGCGACGTCGGCGCGTCGATCGAGGCGACGATCGATTGCCGCGGCTTCACGCTGACGGCCGCGACGACGCCGCGCGAAACGCCCGACCTGCACGTCGGCATGCCGGTCGCCGCCGAGCTACCCGCGCATGCATGCAAGCTGATCGCCGCACGCGGCGCCTGATTTCCTGTTCTTTCCCCAGCGCAGCAACAAGGACTCCATCATGAACGCATCGACCCAAGCCCACCGTCTCGTGCGACGCCTGCTCGCCCGCACCGCCCTCGTCTGCACCTGCGCGGCGGGTCTCGCCGCCGTCGCGCCGCTCGCACATGCCGACGCACTCGACACGATCGCGAAATCCGGCGTCGTGCGCATCGGCGTGTTCGAGGACTACCCGCCGTTCGGCTCGATCGGCCCCGACATGAAGCCGCAAGGTTACGACATCGACATGGCGACGCTGATCGGCAAGGCGCTCAACGCGAAGGTCGAGCTCGTGCAGGTCACCGGCGACAACCGGATGGCCTATCTCGCCGACCGCAAGACCGACATGCTGTTGTCGGTCGGACAGACGCCGGAACGCGCGAAGGTGATCGACTTCTCGAACGCATACGCGCCGTACTACCTTGCGGTATTCGGCCCGAAGTCGCTCGCCGTGAAGGGCACCGCCGATCTCGCCGGCAAATCGGTCGCGGTCGCGCGCGGTACGCTCGAAGACCTGAGCGTCAGCAAGGTCGCGCCGCCGAGCGCGACGATCAAGCGCTTCGACGATCCGAACGGTGCGATCGCGGCGTTCCTGTCGGGACAGGCGCAGCTGCTGGTGGTCGGCAACGACGTCGGCGCAACGATCATCGCGCGTCATCCGTCGATCGATCCGGAACAGAAGTTCTCGCTGTTCAGCTCGCCCGATCACGTCGGCCTGAACAAGAACGAAGCGCGCCTGATGCAGAAGGTCAACGACGCGATCGCCGGCGCGAAGAAGAGCGGCACGCTGAACACGTTGTCGCAGAAGTGGCTGCACGCGGCGCTGCCGGCCGACCTGTGATGCGCGCCGCCCCCGCCCCGTATTCACGACGAAAGGCATCGCGATGACCTACGTGTTCGACTTCAGCGATTTCGGCCTCTACGCCGGCATGCTTGCGCGCGGAATCGGCGTGACGCTCGGCCTCACCGCGGCCGCCACCGCGCTCGGCGGCCTGATCGGCACCGCCGGCGCATGGACCGCACTCGCCGGCCCGCGCTGGGCGCGTGCGCTCGTCTCGGCCTACGTCGAGCTGATCCGCAATACGCCGTTTCTGGTCCAGTTGTTCTTCATCTTCTTCGGGCTGCCAGCAATCGGCGTACACATCGACGAAGCGCAGGCGGCCGTGCTGGCCATGACGGTCAACCTGGGCGCGTATGCGGTCGAGATCCTGCGCGCAGGCATCGAATCGGTGCCGCACGGGCAAGTGCAGGCCGCGCGGGCGCTCGGGCTGCACGGCCGGCAGGTATTCGGTCACGTCGTGCTGCCGCAGGCGCTCGCGAATGTGTACCCCGCGCTGCTCGGGCAGGTACTGATCGTGATGCTCGGCTCGGCCGTCGTGTCGCAGATCTCGGTGCCCGACCTGACCTACGCGGCGAACTTCATCCAGTCGCGCAATTTCCGTGCGTTCGAGATCTACATCGTCGTGACCGCAATTTACCTGCTGCTGTCGATCGCGCTGCGTATGTTGCTCAATCGCATCGGCCGGCGACTGTTCTCGGGCCGCACGGCGCACGGCGCGGCCGCCGCACCGCGGCGCACCTGCATTGCCCGCCTCGCGTGGCGCGCCCGCTCCCCTGAAACCGGCCTGTCGACGGAGCGTGCACGATGATCGAATTCACCTTCCAGGATATTGCGTGGAACCTGCTGCTCGCCGCACGCTGGACCTTGCTGCTGTCGCTGATCACGTTCGTCGGCGGCAGCATCGGCGGCTTCGCGCTGCTCGCGATGCGCATCTCGGCGTCGGCCGCGCTGCGCCGCTTCGTGATCCTGTACGTCGAGGTATTCCAGGGCACGCCGTTGCTGATGCAACTGTTCCTAGGATTTTTTGGATTGCCGCTCATCGGCATCGACGTGACGCCATGGGTCGCCGCGTCGGTCGTGCTGACGCTGAACGCCAGCGCCTATCTGGCCGACATCTGGCGCGGCTGTGTCGACGCGGTACCGCGCGGCCAATGGAGTGCGGCGGCAAGCCTTGGCATGACGTGGACTCAGCAGCTGCGCTACGTGGTGTGGCCGCAGGCGTGGAAGATCGCGCTGCCGCCGACCGTCGGTTTCCTCGTGCAGGCGGTGAAGAGCACCGCACTCACGTCGATCATCGGGCTGACCGAACTGACCAAGACCGGCAACATCATCACCAACGCGGTATTCAAGCCGTTTCCGATCTATGCGATGGTCGCGCTGCTCTACTTCGCGATGTGCTTCCCGTTGACGTGGTACGCCCGCGTGCTCGAACGCCGCTACCGCGTCGCGAAGGCACGCTGAACCGGCGCCACGCGCGCCTCATTACGATGCAGGTATCCCCCATGATTTCCATCAGCAACGTTTCGAAGTGGTACGGCCAGTTTCAGGTCCTCACCGACTGCACGACCGAGGTCAACAAAGGTGAAGTGGTCGTCGTGTGCGGCCCGTCGGGCTCGGGCAAGTCGACGCTGATCAAGACCGTGAACGGCCTCGAGCCGTTCCAGCAGGGCGAGATCCTCGTGAACGGCCAGTCGGTCGGCAACAGGAAGACGAACCTGTCGAAGCTGCGCTCGAAGGTCGGGATGGTGTTCCAGCATTTCGAGCTGTTCCCGCACCTGTCGATCACCGAGAACCTGACGCTTGCGCAGGTCAAGGTGCTCGGCCGCGGCAAGGACGAGGCGAACGAGAAGGGCATGAAGCTGCTCGATCGCGTCGGCCTGAAGGCGCACGCGCACAAGTTTCCCGGCCAGTTGTCGGGCGGTCAGCAGCAGCGTGTCGCGATCGCGCGCGCGCTGTCGATGGACCCGATCGCGATGCTGTTCGACGAACCGACGTCCGCGCTCGATCCCGAGATGATCAACGAAGTGCTCGACGTGATGGTCGAACTCGCGCAGGAAGGGATGACGATGATGGTCGTCACGCACGAGATGGGCTTCGCGAAGAAGGTCGCGCATCGCGTGATCTTCATGGACAAGGGCGCGATCGTCGAGGACGACCGCAAGGACGATTTCTTCTCGAATCCGAAATCGGAACGCGCGAAGGACTTCCTCGCGAAGATCCTGCACTGAGCCATGCCGCGGCGCATCCTGCCGTCCGTTCCACGCCAGCCCTTCCGATGAAACGACTTCCTTCCCTCAACGCGCTGCAGATCTTCGACATCGTCGCCCGCAACGGCAGCTTTACGCGCGCCGCCGAGCAGCTGTGCCTGACGCAGGGTGCCGTGAGCCGGCAGATCCTCGCGCTCGAGGGCTTCTACCAGTTCCCGCTGTTCAAGCGCACGCCGAAGGGCCTGACGCTGACGGTGGAAGGCGAACTGCTGCTGCCGACGGTGCGCGAAAGTTTCGCGCGCATCGAAGAGGTGTCGATGCGCCTGTCGCGCCGGCGCACCGAGCTCGCGCTGAAGGTGCCGACTTGCACGATGCAATGGATGCTGCCGCGCATCATGCGGTTCCAGGCCGAGCACCCCGAACTCCAGGTACAGATCACGACGACCTGGGACCATCACGTCGATTTCCGCATGGAACCGTTCGATGCCGCGGTGATCTACGCGGCCGGCGCCGGCCCCGACATGCATGCGATCCCGCTGTTCGACGAGCAGCTGACGCCCGTCTGTGCGCCGGGCCTGCTCGAGCGGCAGCCACTGGCCAGTCTCGACGACCTGGCCGGTCATACGCTGCTGCATCCGACCCGCGATCATCGGGACTGGAAACGGTGGCTCGACCATGCTGGCGCGCCTCACGTCGATTCGACGCGCGGGTTGAGCTTCGAAACGCTGGACCTTGCGACGCAAGCGTCGATCGACGGTTACGGCATCGCGATCGGCGACCGGACGCTGGTGGACGAAAACGTGGCGGCGCACCGGCTCGTGATGCCGTTCGACATCTCGCTCCCGACTGGGATGGGGTATTACTTCGTGTATCCGGGCGGGTCCGGGCAGCCACAGAAGATCCAGCTGTTCGGCGACTGGATCGCAGACGAGCGCGCGTGACGCCCCCTCAGGCAGACAGGTCCGCGAACGCAGCATTCTCGACCGCTTGGATGAACCGGGTCATTCAGTTCAGATCGAGTGCGCAGGTCTGCTCGGCATGAAGTCGACTGGGATGACGATGCGAGTCGGAACCTTGACCCTGCCTCGTTTCCACGTACAGCAACGTGTGCAGCGATCGAGCTGGCCTCGTAGTCGACCTGGGTACCTGCTCTTTATCTGACAAGACTCGACGAACACACCCACGCCAAGACCTACGCTCGCGCTTTCCGGATCGGTGGCGGTCGACCGAGAGTGGCGTTCGCCTCACTTGCGCCGGGCGCCACGGTGACCGGCATCCGATCACGCGGCGCCCGCCCGTGCCTGTCAGCGCTTCGCCGGCACCGGCGGCTCGCCCGCCGTCGTCGCGTTGCGCGCCCAGTCGGCGAACTCGGTGTCGTAGCGATTGCCGATGTACGCGACATAGTTTGCGTAGCCGTCGTAATCGCCCACCCGGAAGCGCGACACGATCGTGTCGACGTCCGCGCGATGGCGCTCGAACATGAAACGCGTCGCCATGTAGCCCCACCGGTACGCGCGCGCAATGTAGTCACTCGACGCGTAACGCGTGCCGAGCACGTCCGAGAACCGGTACGCGCCCGTGCGCACCGCGTCGATCGACTCCGGGTTGTCGTTCTTTCTCGACAGATATTCGGCCACGCCTTCGATCCACCACACGGTCGGCTTCGCGGTGCTCACCGAGAAGTCGCCCGCCATGTCGTAGCGGCCGTCGAGATAGTGCGTGAACTCGTGCTCGAGGTTCCACACCTTGAACTCGGGCCGCAGCCACGACGCCTCGTGCGCGATGAAGCGCGCCTGGTTGCCGGGCGCGGACGGATCGCCCTCGAGATACATGCCACCGTTGTCGGTGCTGATGCCGTAGATCACCGACGCGTATTTTCGATAGTTCGCGTAGTCATCGAAAATGACGAGTTCGATCGTGTCGTTGCGATCGCCCGCGACCGGCTTGCGCCCGGTCTTCATCATCCGGTGGAAGTAGTCGTCCTGCTGCGCGACCGCCGTGCAGACGGACCGCAGCTGCGGCATCGTCATGTCCTGCGCGAGAATGCGCACGCCCGCGTTGCACGCGTAGCGATTCGAGAGCACCGCGTCGGCCAGCCGCTTCTTGTAGTCGCAGGTTCCGTAGTCCGCGCAGTGGCCCGGATCGCCGTAGTCGACCGCTTCCGCCGCCGCGAGCCAGAGATCGCTGTCCGCGCCCGACATGCTCGTCGACGCGAGCATGTCCTGGATCATTTTCTTCACGCGCGGCTTCTGCGTCGGATAGCGGAGGAAGCGAAACGTTTCGCGCGCCGCGTCGGCCAGCTGATAGGCGGCGCTCGTGTTCGACAGGCTCACGCGGTTCGCAGTGACGAAGCGATCGAGCGTCTCCGGGAGCGTCGCGTCGTTGTCGAGCATCGGCTGCGCGCCGCTGCGCTGGTGCGCGTAGAAGAACACCGTGAGCAAACCGGTGAAGCCGCCCGCCGCACTGCGCTGCAGCAGCGGCGCCGCAGCCTGCGGATTCGCCGCGCTCACGGTGTACGACGCGATGCGGATCTTCAGCGTCGGCAGGTAGTACGCTTCATCCCGCATGTTCGTGATGAGCTTCATCAGCTCGTTCGCGGTGCTCGGCGCACGCGAATTGTCGCGATAGAGCGCATCGCCCTCCAGGCTTTGCTTGATATACGGGCGCAGCGACACCGCGAGATCCGGAATCGGGTTGGCAATGCCCGATACGTCATATTGGTAATAAGCGGAGCGCAGGTAAATCAGCAAATTGACCAGGATCAAATTGCTCGCGTCGTATTTATAGATTTCCTGCACGAAACGACTCGCGACGGCGTGAACGTTCTCGGCATTGAAAATCTGCGTGGCCTGCGCTTTGTCGACCGAGAACAAGCCGTAATGGCATTCGTAATCGGGAAGATTCGCGATGTAATCGGCGAGCGCCGCGCCGCGATACTGGGTCATCACCGACATGTCGCGGCAATCGGCGCCCGACGCGCTGCGCTTGCTGCGCGTGGCCGGCTGCTTCAACTGCGACGGCTTGGTCAGCGCCGCGCGATCCTGCTGGCTGAGCGGCAGGTTGTACTGGGCCTGTTCGGGCGACACCGGCAGATTCTGCGGCACGCGAGGCATGCGCGCCTGCTTTGGTTGCGTCGTCGGAGACGGCTCGGTATTGGCCGACGCGGCGCCGGCCAGCCCCACGAATACCGACAACGCGACGATGGCCGACCAGCGATGATTATTTTGACGCACCTCGTTAATTGCCACTTTATCTTCTCTCGGTTGTTTTTGAGAAACCAAGATATAACATTACATATTGTAATGTCAATTTAATCGACGCGACGCAGATAAGCCTAGATTGTATTTATTATTCGCCAATTAAAATCTATTTCCGAAATAATTCAGCCGATCGCCCGGGCGTGACCCTAGCCCACAAAACTGTCCCATTTTGAAAGTGGAAAATTCCGGCATGACGTTGTCATCGAGACCAGGAGGTCATGCCGTGAAGAAGAGCAAGTTCACCGACGAGCAGATCACATACGCGTTGAAGCAGGCCGAGCTGGGCACGCAGGTCGCGAAGGTCTGCCGCAAGATGGGGATCAGCGACGCGACGTTTTACAACTGGCGGACGAAGTACGGCGGGCTTTCACCCTCGGAGCTGCGCCGGCTGAAGCGGCTTGAGAAAGAGAACGCGAAGCTCAAGCGGCTCGTGGCCGATCTGTCGCTGGACAAGGCCATGCCGCAGGACGTGCTGTCAAAAAAACTCTGAAGCCTTCTCGGCGCCGTGAGCTTGTCACGGACTTGATGCAACGTTTCGGCGCAAGCCAGCGGCAGACCTGCGCGTTGTTGCAGCTATCCCGCACGGTCTACCGTTACGAGTCGGTCGCGCGGGATCAGGGCGCGCTGGAGATGCGCATCAAGGAGATCACGGAAGTGCGGGTGCATTATGGTGCGCCCCGCGTGTACGTGATGCTTCGCCGGGAAGGCTGGAGGGACAACCATAAGAGAGTAGAACGCGTGTATCGCGAACTGGGCCTTTCGTTGCGCCACAAGCGACCCCGTCGAAACAAATCCGCTCGGCGCCGACGGCCGAAGCAGTCAGTGAACGCAATCAACGAAATCTGGAGTATGGATTTCGTCGCTGACGCGCTGTTTGACGGTCGACGCTTGCGCACCCTCACGATCGTGGACAACTACACGCGGGAATGCTTGGCGATTGAAGTCGATGGCTCGTTGCGTGGTGAGCACGTTGTCGCCGCGCTGACTCGGCTTGCACATCATCGTCCGCTTCCCCGCTATATCAAGGCAGACAATGGCAGCGAATTCATATCGAAGGCGCTCGACAAATGGGCGTACGAGAATGGCGTGGAGATTGACTTCTCGCGTCCTGGCAAGCCGACCGACAATGCGAAGAACGAATCCTTCGACGGACGCTTCCGGGAGGAATGCCTCAATGCGCATTGGTTCTTGTCGTTGGAGGATGCCAGACACAAAATCGAGGTCTGGCGCGAGTACTCTAACGAGGCGCGCCCTCACTCTGCGCTGCAGTGGATGACGCCGGCGGAATTCGCCCGCCAGTGCACCGATCGGGCCGATTCGGCCCACCCCGAAGAGTCGGAATTTTCCAACTAATACCGGGACGGAAATTGGGCTAACCTCAAGCACGCAAACTACGGCAGCACCTGCATCCGTCACGCCAATGATGCAGCAGTGCCTGCGCCTTTTCTGACAAAGGTTAGCGTAGATAGTTACGCTGAGACCTACGCTCGCCGCTGTCGAGATCGGTCGTCACTTTATCTCGCGTTGCCCTTCAGTGTCCCAATACGTCCAGTTCTCTGCTTCGGTTCCGTGATCGTAATCCCCAAGGGCGGCTAGTTGTCCGTTTGGATGGAAATCCTTCCAGACTCCGTGCTCAACGCCGTGTTCGTAGGTTCCTTCAGACGCGAGCGTGCCGTCCTCTCTGTATTCAACGAAGAGGCCGTGTCGAATCCATCGCCGCCCATCAGCGGCCAGGTATCTGCTATAGCGGTATCTAAGCGCACCGCTTGGATACAAAATTTCCGCGATGTTCAATTCCACCATTACGCCCTCCGCTTTGCACCTCTTCGTCAGCCAGCACATCATTCAAGACTGCGCCGTAATCGCGACATCATTATGTTGCCCATGTGAGACGAGCATTGCGCGAGCGACTTTGCCAGCTCCTGTTCATAAGGAATGTCAAGACTCTCGACCCCGTGAACAATGCTCCACTGCACTCCCGCCCCATCACTATCGGGGAATCGTTCAAAAAGGCCGAATAGAACACTGAACGACTTTTCCGACACCCCGACGCTCCAGAGATCTTCCAAAAGACGCTCGAGCGGTAACCAGTCCCCACCAGCTGGACTAAATTGGGCGATTTGAGAAAGAACCTCTTGCTCTGACCGAAACGGGCGAAGCTGACTGTCGACGCACATGATGGGTGGTAGATAGCTCGCAAGGGCTTTCGTGTTGACTTGACTGAGGAATTGTTGCCGATCCAGTCCTGGTTGTCGAACATGCACTGCGAGCGGCCCATCGTGATCGGTGACAATTGGCCGGATGGCGAACTTGGAGCGGTCCCGTTCAGGCCACTGGTAAACTCGGGCAGCCGACCGTAGCATCCGAGCCGCCATCGGCTATACACGCCTCCAGGCCGTAGCCCGGGCGCGGCGCCGCCACCGAACGATTCGCAAACCACAAATCGCATATAAATCATAGCTCTACGGTCGGGCGGGGGAGCGTACGATGCAAATTGACGACTTTGCTTCGGACATAGACGAAGTGACGACATTATTTCGGTGAGGTTGTCGATAAAACTGTCAACTCGGACTCCAAGAGCCACGTGCAACGGACACCTCGGATTGACATCTTTGCTTTGCTCTACGGCATGTGACTGGTCTACGGCTTCACGCTTCCCGTCTTGGCCCACCGGGCGATCCCCAGTTCGCACGCGCTCGTGAGCACGACGCCATTGGCCGTGCCATGATAAGTCACCCGATCAGCCGCCCGTGTTGGTTTGGCTTGCGATTAACTTCGCGCCACAAGCCAACTCGTCGCCATCACACGCGGCTGGCTGGCCGTCGAAACAGCCACGACCCGATACCTTCGCGATGGTCGTCGGACCGTGAATTTCGCAAATCGCAGGATCGTGTAAGCGCGCGATCGCTCGACCCTTGATCCGAGAGTGGGGCGCGCCCGACAGGACGCGCCCCCCATGACTATGGGTATCGCCCTCGAGGACGTAGGGTTTATCGCTCACGACTAGCCCCTAAAAATCCCAGCTGAACGTCTGTGGGTTTGCTTTGCGAGACGCTTCGTCCGGTGGTGTCAGCATCACGATCGTGCCGTGAAGCGGGTCGCGCAGGTTCACCAACGCGCTCGTTTTGCCGTCGCCGTAATCCAACATCAGTGCGAGCGCGAGTTGAACCCAAGTCGAGCTCGTCCCGGTGTCGCCTCCAATTCGACGTTGCATGTCGAATGCATCTTTCGGGTCATCCAGATCGATGTGCTGCGGATTGTCGTGGAGCGACTGCACCAGTAGCGCCAACTGGCTGTTCGACGCGCCAGTGTCGTAGAACATGCGGCCCGGCTGGCCGCCAGTCGGAAGTGTGTCCAGTGCCTGCTGCCAACCCGCACGTAGTTTCTCGATTTTTTCGCCCTTCTTCAGCGATTCGCCGTGGCCGTCGCTGAGATCCACCCGTACCGGCCGATGCAGATAGGCCAGCACCGGCCAGTCGTCATACTCTTTCAACTGCCAGGTCGTCCATGGAATCGGCACCCACGGATTCGGTTTGAAACCTTCCGGCGCTTTCAGCGGCGTGGTCTTCCAAAATTCCGGCAGCTTCGATTGCCAGTAGTCCCAGGGCATTTCTTTATGCGTTGATTCGCCGGCAGCGTCGCTTGCTGCCCAATAGGCTTTCTGTTCGGCCCAAAAGTAATTCCATAGCTTGATTACGTCGTACTGCGTCTTGGTGTTGTCGATCGCTTCCGGCGCGTCAACCGTGTATGGTCGGATCAGTTTGTCGACACGGTCCTTGCGTGTCACCAGCAACGCTACGAAGCTATCGGGGCGTTTCGGTACGAAATTGCCATTTTTACGCTGCTGCTCGACATCTACTTCGCCAGGAGTGCGTAGGTATGCCCGGGTATTCAACCCATCCTCGATCAGCAGCACGACTGCTGGCAGGTCTGGATGCTGATCGAAGAAGTTGAATACACGTGACATTACTTCGTCACCATGTTCGGTATGGATCTCATCGAGACGAATGTAGAGGGTGTTGCCAATGCCGGCACCGTTGTCGGCGCTGCTGATATGCGTTGCCATGCGATCCGCATCAATGTTGTTCTCATCTCTCGGCGGGCCAGCCACGATAACAGGTATTGGCCAGTAATCCGTCCAGTTGCGCAGCGTGTAGCCGAACACATTGTTTTCGCGTTGTCCCTCAGCGGACATCCGCGCCATGGCTTCCCACGGGTACTCTTTCGGATCCTGCAGCAGCAGTTTGCCATTCACGCCGGCCTCATCGAGCCGCATCAGTAGCGCGCGCTGGCGGAAGCGATCGACCGTGACACCGAAGCGACGGATCTCCAGCGTGAAGCGCGGATCGCGAGCGGCGGCGGCAGCGATTGCATCGTCATGAACGGCGGTGGCCTGCACAGCCGCCGGATCAAACGAGCGTGGCGCCTGTTGGCGTGCCCACACACTGTAGCCGGCATACACGATGCCGCCAATCAGAGCGATCGGTAGCAGCCAGAGCATCACGCGTTGAGTCATTGGTATGGTTCCCCAGGATAGAGTGCTGCTCACGGTGAGCAGCTTCAATATGGCGGCCCAGAGCAACGCCAGGACCATCTGACCCGCGGCGGAATTTTGTCGCCAATCAGGCAGTGAGTCTCGCGTCGATATTATCGGAATCCAGCCAGGCTCGACGGACCGTGGCGGGAGGTTGATAGCGATGTGCGCTATGGGGTCGGCGCTCGTTGTAGAACTGTCGCCAGCGTTCGATGAGCACCTTGGCTTCGGCGCGGCTGCGGAACCATTCCCGGTTCAGCAATTCGTCACGCAGTTTGCCGTTGAAGCTCTCGACGAACCCGTTTTGCCACGGACTGCCTGGCGTGATGAAGGCCGGGCCGATTGCAGCATCTCGCAGCCAGCGCATGACCTTGACGGCGGTAAATTCGGCGCCGTTGTCCGACCGTACGAACGCAGGCTTGCCGTACAGCCGCCTCAGTCGCGACAGCCTCAGAATCACATCCTGCGACCGCAAGCTGGCGCCGACCTCGATCGCCAGGCACTCGCAGGTGTATGCGAACAGCACGGTGAAGGCCTATCGCGAGAGTACCGAGAAGAACAATCCGACCAACCATTCGATAACAATGACGAATCCGATGCATGCCGAAAAAGCGCTCGCCTATGATGTGGCGATCGGCGTGTGTCTGTTGACGTCGCAGGATTGGGCCGACTTGCGCATTGAGGCCGATTGGCGATTCAGCAGCAGCGTAAGTCAGGCTACTCCAAGCAAAAAATACTCAGAGTATTTCGGTAAAGGAACGATGAGCAACACGCCACTCGACGCATGGGTCAAGAGCGATCCGGATGCGGTGATGCCGAAACGCATCTCGGATGAACGAGACGGGTCGTGGGTGCTCGATGTGTCTCGCTTCCTATGAGTGCGCTGTCTTCGACATGGCCGCGCCGGATCGGCGCTGTGGTGCTGGTGCTGATAGCCTTTGGCGTCGCGGCGCTTTCGCTCTACTATTCGACTCGGGTTGCCGGCCAACCCTTGACACCTGAGGGCTTAATGAAGCAACTGTTCGTGCTGCCGATTTTGATCATTGTGGCTGCCGTGGCGCTCGGCGTCGCGTTCATGAAGTCTCGTGCGCCCAAGGCGGCGTCTACTGAAGCGGTGCCCGCTGCCGTTGCAGCACCGGCTCAAAACATGCCGTTTCGTGCACAGGTGGTCGGTCTCGCGTGGCTAAACCCGCTCCAGCGCCGTGACTACCCTCCACGGTGAAATCGGAATCGCCTTCCACAATCACACACTCGCCTTGGATAGGGCAGGTGCAGCGGTCGCCGATTCGTGCGACTGGCCGTCCCGTCACCTCGCTGTTCGAAGCACCGGACTCAACGCGCCCGCCGTGACTGTGTACGTCTCCCACCTGAATTACACCGCGCATGCAAGCGCCTGTCCCCGGTTCCTGTTTGACGTTGACCCGTCGCGCAATCACATCGCACTTCTATCATTACGACACCCCCTGCAAGGTGGCCATCTCGGTTCATTTCGGCGCTCTGAATGCTTTGACCAAGCCCACGACGATCAGGATGAGTCCGACCACCGCCATTAAAACGGGCACAGAAAAGACCAACGTTAACTGCGTATCGTTTTGAATATGCCACTGGTCGAATGCACCAATGGCCATAAAGACAATGAAGACAGAGAACAGCCCGATCCCCGCGATAACCAGCCCAACGCCCCACCCCATGAGCTGCTGATGGCGAGAGGGTCTATACGTTCTCGGTTCCATAATAGTTCCCCACAACGAAAGCGAACGACGCGCGAATCAGCGGGCCGTGCGCCGCACCCGATCTAACGCATCATTCGCGTGCTCAGTGGTTATTGCTTTGCCCGGACTGACTGTGAGCGCGCCCTGAATGCGTTGACCAGGCCGACAACGATCACATCGATTCCTGCTACCGTGACCAGAGCAGGCACGATGACAATTAACGAAACCTCATCGATCCGAATCTGAAGCTTATCGAAGCTCCAATTGCCAGGGCAACGATACAGAAAGAGAGGATGGCGATTCCCGCGACAACCATCCCACCACCCCACGCCAGCATTTGGCGATGACGTGACTGTCTGCACACCTCCGAATTCCCCCCATTTATGAAGCAGGCGACATGCTAATCGGCACATGTCCGAGCCGGCTATGCCCGGTCTCCACCACATCTAGAAGGTATAGCCCTGTTCGTAGGAGCAATCGTCGAGACTGGTGTATGCGGCCTGGTCGACACGATCCGGCTGCCAACGGCTGAGGAGTCGGTGAGCTTTCAATCGCCGGGGTTGCATCTCTGAAGGGAATATCCTTCGGAGACTGATTGTGCCATGAGCCCTCTAGCCGGAAGAGTGCACGAAAATCAAGCCCCCGATATAGCGGCGCTCACTACTGCAATTCTGCTTTCAGGGAGCTGGGAAAGGGGTTTGAAATATCTAGATCCCGGACCCAACCAGTTGTGATTTTCTTAGGGTCCGTGCTCTCAATCATCATATTTGGATTAATGTAACGGACAAAAGAATATTTCCCTTTTCTGGAAATTACCGCGACCCAATCTCCAGGCACAAGATATTTTACTTCCTTCCCCGAACCTGGTGCTTTGTGAAGGAATGTCTTCCGAGAAATGACGGCAATCCCTATCGCTTCAAGTTCGGTTGTAGGTTCAAACTGCTCAGCTCCACGCGTACCTGGCTTGGCAGTAAATATGCCTGCAACGCTTAGACATCCCCCCTGTGGGGAGTTCGTCGTTAGTCCTACTGCGCCGTCACCTATATACAGGACGCCATCGATACTCGCATCAGGATTTCTGTTTTTATATGAAAACGTGCCGTCACCTGGCCTCTTGTACGCCGAAATATAAAAAGTCTTGCTCTTGAGAGCCGTAACGCCATCGTAATCATGATTTTTTACGATGCGAGAATTCGCAAAAAACATGAAGCTGCATGAAAATTGATCCTGATATGCATTGTAATATCCATAAATATCATCTCCTGATTTATAGGTTACAAAATCAGGATCGCTATAGATGGTGAGCGTACCAGAAAATGCAATCTCCGGCGCGAATGCAAGCGTCCCAAGGGTGACCAATATCCTAAATAGTTTACTTAAATTCATTGTAGAATTTACTCATCGATGCAGCGTAAGAAGGAGGGGCGTTGTTGCCGTTGTATGCTGCTGCAAAATTAGCCCAATTTTTATCCTTGAGCGCAGTTATAGCATTTTTGTTCATCTTGCAGTATGCAACAAAAAGATCGAGCTGCCCATCGATTCCTTGCATGGAGAGATTGGCCAGTTCTACTGGACTTGCGTACCCCATCTCCTCCCAAAATATACCCATGATTTGGAAGGCGCCCCATGAACATGCCATAATAGCGCAATCCCGATTGAGCGCACACGCGCGAAAGAGTCGCTCATACTGATACATGATCTGCTCATCTTCTAGATTCGCCCACCCGCTTTCGTCTTTCTCGCCGTTCTGGTAGTCGCCTTGTGCTGGGAAACAGAGATTCGGATATTTAGGAAATGGATTTGTCTCCTTTCTAAAAAGAGCCGGTGCTTCCATTCGCCTCTCCTTCGGCAAACTGGCCCTCATAAACATATGCCGTTCATAACGAATTTTTGGCAGGCCGTTCACGCAAAAACCAGAACCATGACTCTCCGTCATCGCAACTGCTTTGATTGCAGCTACCTCGCATGAAAGATCTTTGGCTACCTGCTTGTACTTCTCGTCGGTAATTTCGAGGTTCTTGGGATAGTTCAGTCTCGTCCCCAGGACGTTGAGCACGACTGTTCGCGGTTTCCCTGTTTCCACTACCTTGTAGTGGTGCTCGACGGTGATTTTCGTCTTTTTCTTGTGTGTTTTGGCGTCGACGGTCACTTCCTTATTTTTCGTCGGGAAGTCCTTCTTCAGCAAACCTTGTTCGGTTACTTTTTGAGAAAATGTAATATATTGAGAAAACTCATTCAGCAAGCGATCAAACGTCATGATCTCGCCCTGCTTTACAACAGGGAGATTCAATTCTTGCTCAAAATCGTCTTTAGGTGTGGGCTTTGTCGTCGCCTCAAGGTGAAACTCAGGGCTAATGATGGTAAACGCGTTGATATCTTTCTTCGGCACAACCTTCGCTTTCCACGCGTACTCTCCACGTCGATTTTTAACGAAGACGTCGATCGGTTGATTGCGCACGGCATTGGTGATCGTCGCCGCATAACCGTCCTTGTCACTTGTCGCCTCAAGAGTGTTGTCAGAAATGGGGGGCGGAGGCGGAGGTGGCGGCGCTGCCGGCTTTGCGGCGGCAGGCGAGGGTGCGTTGGTGCCTGATGCAGCCTGTCCGGCGGTCGCCGCCGTCGAAGTCGCCGCTGGAGCAGAAGCCGAGGCTGGAGCGGACGCCGCGCCAGGTGCTGCGGTCGCTGCGCTTGGCGCGGGAGCCGGGGGCGGCTCCTGTACTTTCGTCGGATCCGGTCCGGCCACCCAGGGCGGTGCTGGGGGGGTGCCAGTGCCGACCTTGAACTGCACGGAAAGTCCCTCGATGGGCGTGTGCATCACGTCCTGAAACATAAACATTACTGCCACGCCAGCTTTCGGCGCGGCATCCTGTGTTTGATTAGTTGCCACATGTGCTCCTGATGAGGTTCGAATCCGGCCGTCCTGGCGTCATTAGCCGATTTGCGGCAGGTCGGACAATTCGTTGGCACCACTCGGCGCTTCATAATCGTACGCGGCCTCCAGAGCGCCCCACTCGCCACCGCCTACTTCGCACTTAACCTTCGTAGGTTCCGGCGTATGAACGGCTGCCGTGACCCCGTCGAGTAGTCCGCCCTGCTGCTGGATCGTCGTGCCGTCCGGCATATAGATGCGGTACGTCTGCGCCTCCAGACTTTGGCCCAAACCGAGATTCGCGATTACGGAGGAGACATCAAAGATCTGCGTATATTCATGCGCGGAGTTTTGCGCCAGCGTACTGACGGGTAGTGCTGGCATCGCGTAACGCATGCTCGCCGGGCCACTGAAGGAATGCTGCGCGCCCTTGAACTCGACCGTTCCGGGGGCATGTCCCCGGATATTTCCGCCTTCCAGGGTGATCGACGCACCGCCAGCTGTCAGTACCAGCTTTCCGCCGGCGGCGATTTCGATGTCACCTTGAGACAGTAGTTTGAGGACTGCTTTGGCGATCACCTCGACGTCAGCGTCATGGGACTGAATTTGCACCGGCCCTTTGCTGAACAATCTGATCGCCGTCTGGGAGAACATCCCAATCGCCTTGGCGGCATTGACGATGAACGCACCCGCCGTGCCGATATGTGTGTTCAGACCGCTGACCAGATTGATATGGCGATCAGCCGTCATGTGCAGCGAGTCTTGCGTAGAGGTACCGACGCCGAACGGACTGGCGAGCAGCAGAATCGCCTTCTTGAAGGCGTTCGCGCTTCCTGTTCCTCCGCCGGCAGTACGTCCACCGCTGGCTTCCGGCGCCTCCGACTGCTGCGTAGCGTCGCTGAACTGTTTGAGCGAATCGTGGCTGTCTTGCAGGCTGTCAGCGTGGTGTTGGACGCCGACATTCGACAGTGTCTCAACGATACTCTCAGCACCGATCAACTGGCCCTGTGCTTCCTTGACGTCGAGCTGGTCATCGTTGTGCGCCTTCGGGTACGTGCCGATATATGCACCGCGATTCGCGCGCAAACCGAGGTAGTCGTCCGTATGCAGTAGCGCGCCCTTTCCGAGGTATCGGCCGCGGGCGTTCTTGTTGCCCGTATGGTCGACCAAGACGCCCTGGTGATACAGACTGTAGCTATTCCCGACCTTGCCCGTGTACGTCGTCAGGCGCGTAGCCCCTTGATGAGTCGAATCGTCGTGGACGAATGCGTTATATGCGCCGCTCTTTCCGAAGCCGTTGGACATCAGTCCCGAGAGCAGGACGTTGGTATGCCACTGCGGCGATGTCGTCTGGGATGGGAGGCGGCCGAGTACATATGGTCGGTCGCAATCGCCCTGGAAATAGCCGACCAGCACCCATTCGCCCTTCCGGGGGACATGAACACCGCCGTACCCATATCCGGTGTCCGCCTGCATCACCAGCAGCGGCGGAGATGTCCGCAATAGGCCGGTCCCGCGGTGCTGATCCCACGGATAAGTCACGTAGATACGATTGCGCTCATCGGCCCACGCTTCTTCGTCATCAGGTCCGTTCACGAGCGCATGTTCGGCGTGCATCAGGGGCTTCCTATGCTCGAACGGACTGCGATATTCGATGCCGGTTCGCTGCGCTTCTACCTTGACAAAGTAGAAGCCGGCAAGGCCGTCGATCGGGTTGGCTTGTGAGTTGAACTGGCGGTCGTGGTCTCGACGCAAGTCGGACAAGTCACTTTGCAAGCTCAGAGGATAAGTCGCGGCATGGTTGGACACCGGCACATTGTTTTCGATGAACCATTCGGCCTCGACGACCAGGAATTCCCGGAGGTTCGGATCGACAGTCAAGTGCCGTGTGTGATGCTCGAGCGTGAATCGCAATCCGGCATCGATCCACCGCACACCGCCGACGCCTAAATAGCGGCGGGCGGCGGAAGTCCACGCTTCGGTTCGAGTGGATGCGCGCCGGCGCCCGTCATCCGAGTTTGGGTACGCATACGACAGTGCTTCTCGCACGATCATGGGCGCATATGGAACCTCACGCTTTACTTGCTGGCGTCGTTCTTCCGTCGTGTACGTGACTGCGCTATCGCCCAAATCACTTTGCACGGAATAATTGCGTTCCGGATCCTTGTAATTGAAGGAGGTCGTTGCGTAGGCAAGGCTTTGCGCGACCTGCAACGCTGCCCATTGCGTGAAGCCGTCTACCTCGCCACCTACGTTACCGTTAGCGAACTCGATAGGCTTAGCTTCAGGTAACGCGGAAAGGCGATCGACGATCACGAGCGTCGACACCCGCGGATCGCCTTCATATTGGACCGGAGCGTGCTCGAAGTAAAAGTACCAACCTTCGTCTTCGAGAATCCGGTGGAAGAAGTTCAGGTCGGTATCGCTCTGCCGCGTGTACGAGCGTACGCGCGGTTCGTCCATCAGGGCAAAACGTACGCACCCGGCCAATTGCGGATATGCACCAAGAAGCTCGACGATAATATCCCGTGCATTTTTATCAAACCAATGATCGTCCTTCCTCGCCTTCCCAAGAAAGAAGAGCGCCGACTCGAACTCAATTTGGTAGACGGTCAGGTTTCCGTCTTGCCCGAGAGTATGGAATTTGTGAACGAAGCCATGAATTGGACGATAAGTTGACGCAGTAAAGGGTGCTGAATTCTGCTGGATAAACAGTGTGACTGGCTGGTGTTCCAGTTCCAGATTGTCAATATCGTCACGCAACGAGACAACGTCGACTACCCAGCGATAGCCTCGTCCAATTCTGGACCAACCCTTCGCGCGCACGGGGATCAGGGTCTGCGCTCCAAGCGGGGAGCGGAACATGAGCAATCGCTCGTGCTGCATTAAGCCCCGGTGTATCGATTCGTACAGCGTGGTCGCCTGCAAATCGGCGGCGCCGACAGGTCGAAGAGCCATTTCTTTTCCTTGTCTCTCAGGTTCGACCGCCAAGAACGCGACGTCGGCGACGGTCAGCCACTGCGACTAAGTGTCGCTCGCGCGATTTTATCCAAAGTTGACCAGAGAGATTAGGCGGTTTATAGATTTGACAAAAATTTAAGTCTGATTTCCGATCAGAAAAGAGGATGTGGCCACGTTTTTGCAAATTATGTAATGTTAATGAAAGAATATTGGATAATCCCAGTGACGCGCCAACGTCAATGTAATGGCATTACGGCGATGCACGAGCAGATCGCTGGCTATGTCGCGCCAACCGAGTCAGGTTCCGGCACCACCACGGTGCGCCGGCGGCCTGTGGTGCTAGCGCTTGTCGCGAATCCGTTCAAGCCGCTCGAGCGCCTCGGCGAACACGCCGAGCGGAGCCCCGCGCAGCTGATCGTCGTGCCATGCGATCAGCGCGGCGACGAGCTCGTCCGTCTGCGGATCCAGACACCATTCGCCGCTGTCCCCGCCGCGCTCGAGCGCGTCGTTGATGCCGCGTTCGCTGGCCACCAGGATCTCAGTGCGTAGTTCGCGTTTGCGGGCCTCGTCGATAAGGCGAGCGAGCACGACCATCTGGAGCAGAACAGCGAGTCCGCGCGCCGAACCGGGTGCATGCGCAACGCTTCGAACGCCGCGTGATACTCCAGCGAGAGCTTTTCGGCCTGCTGATGGGGCATCGGAAGCAATAGGGTCTTGGCAAGCTTCGCGTGCGCGGAAGACCTGTGTCGTTGTACTGAGGGTGTTCGTCGGGTGGGCATCGTCATTTCTCGCCTAGCCCTCAATGGGCCTTTGGCAACTTCCTGTAGGCGTGGAGGATCCACGCAAGCCGTCTTCCCCAACTCGGCAAATGCGTGATCTGCACATTGACTGCTCGAGTCGGGATCTTTGTGTGGCGGAGAACGTGCTCACTGTTCCGCCAGATCCTCGAGATCGTCGCATTCATCGAAGAAGTCTCGCTGTCCGGGCAGCGGCGCCGGCGGCCGGCGCGCCGCGCGAGGCCGCGGATGGCCGGTGCGCTTCAGCGTTCGCGCGATCGCGTGCAGCTGCGCCCACATTTGATCCGCGTCAGCGGCCGACAACGTGTCGGCCGCTACCTCGAGTGCCCTGACGAGCGACTCAAGCTGCGCGGGCGCCGCGGTCAACACCGGGCGCGCATCTGCGCGCGCCTGGCTTTCCCGGTAGGCCGCAAGCCAGCGCAAGAGCGCCTTGCGCTCCTCTCGCGTCAACGCGTCGAGCAACCCAGGTGGTACTGGTTCGTCGGCGCGAAACGTGCCGAGCACGTGTTCGCGCCGACGGCCTCTACCCGGCTGCGGTGTGGGTGGTTCTACGCGTAGCACCTTGATCAGGTCACCCTGAGCGCCGTGCTCGGGCGCGTCACAACATTAGTTGCGTGAGCGGGACGGGCGCAGGGGCTTCGCAGGATGTCCCGAAATGAAGGGCAACATGGCCCTTACTATTTTCCCCTTCATTCCGCCGGATCCTACCTCGACATGGACCATTTCGGCGGAGCGCATCGTGCTCCTCTTTCACCGCATAACCGCGCACGTCCTAACTCGCCCCTGAAGTTTCTACGTAAAAACTGTCAAACTTCCGCGTCCACACGCGCACCACACGTCGGTCGCGCCAGCTTGCAAACTCATCCGTCTATCAATGCGCATCAGACGCTCGGTGTGATTCGCGACCGCAGTCAAACAACGCTTGCTTCCCAGCCTGATTTGATCGGCAAGCCAAAGTCCGGATTCGCCACGCAACTCGACGAACACTAAAACGACACCAAAAATCGCAGCGCGAACCGGTGCTCGGTAAAACATCGGCGGCGCACCCGCTAGAAGGCCCTTGCCGGTTGGGGTACGGACGGATTTCACCGCCCCCCACGAAACACCCCAGACATCACAATTCATTTAACTTTCCGTGAGGACTTCGACACCGGCCGTTGCCTACGATGGGCGCATGTTTTCAGGACCTGCTTTCAGGAGCCCGCCATGCCTACCCGCAGACATTTGCTGTTCGCCGGCGCCACCGGCCTTGCCGCGCTCGCGGCGCTGTCCTCCGCCGGTCGCCGCGCGCTGGTCGGCCGCGCGTTCGCCGCGCCGCCGGCCGGCGCACCGAAGGCCCCCCCTTTCGAGATCACGCTCAGCGACGCCGAATGGCATCGCCGGCTCACGCCCGCCCAGTACACGATCCTGCGCGAAGCCGGCACCGAGCGGCCATACAGCAGCCCGCTGAACGACGAGCACCGGGCCGGCACGTTCGCCTGTGCCGGCTGCGGCCTCTCCCTGTTCTCGTCCGCCACCAAGTTCGACAGCCATACGGGCTGGCCGAGCTTCTGGAAGCCGCTCGACCACGCGGTCGGCACCGACGCCGACACCACGTTCGGCATGGTCCGCACCGAAGTGCACTGCCGCCGCTGCGGCGGCCATCTCGGCCACGTGTTCGACGACGGCCCGCCGCCGACCGGCCTGCGCTACTGCATGAACGGCCTCGCGCTCGCCTTCCACCCGGCCGCCGCCTGATCCGGCCCCACTCCCGACCGACTGGAGAACGCACCATGCTGCTCATCGTCCTTGCCTATCTCGGCGGCGTGCTCACGATCCTGAGCCCGTGCATCCTGCCCGTGCTGCCGTTCGTGTTCGCGCGCGCCGACCAGCCGTTCGTGCGCACCGGCCTGCCGCTGCTCGCCGGCATGGCGCTCACGTTCGCCGTCGTCGCAACGCTTGCCGCCGTCGGCGGTGGCTGGGTCGCGCAAGCCAACCAGGCCGGCCGCTGGATCGCCATCGTGCTGCTCGCCGTGTTCGGGCTGACGCTGCTGATGCCGCGCTTCGCGGAACACCTGACGCGCCCGCTCGTCGCCGCCGGCAACCGGCTCACCGGGTTCGCGCAACGCGACGGCCGCCCGGCCGGCCCTGCGTCGTCGCTGCTGCTCGGCGTCGCGACGGGCCTGCTGTGGGCGCCGTGCGCCGGCCCGATCCTCGGGCTCGTGCTCACCGGCGCCGCACTGCGCGGCGCGAGCGTCGGCACGACGCTGCTGCTCGTCGCGTATGCGGCCGGTGCGGCGACGTCGCTCGGCGTCGCGCTCGTGATCGGCGGCAAGGTGTTTGCCGCGATGAAGCGCTCGCTCGGCGCCGGCGAATGGATCCGGCGCGGGATCGGCGCGGCGCTCCTGGCGGGCGTCGGCGCGATCGCACTCGGCCTCGATACGGGTGCGCTTGCCCAACTGTCGACCGTCACGACGGGCGGCCTCGAGACGAAGCTCGTCGATCGCCTCGGCGGACGCTCGAACCGCGCACCAGCCGCGCTGGACGCGACCGGCAACGCAACCGACAACACCGCCGGCAACGCAACCGGCGGCGCAATGATGGCCGCGGCGGCCGATGGCGCACCGGCCGATGGCGGTGCGATGGCCGGCAGCGCAATGATGCGCGCGGCTGTCACGACACCGGCCGCGCTGCCCGTCGAAGGCACGCTGCCGTCGCTCGACGGCGCCGTGCAATGGCTGAACTCGCCGCCGCTGACGGCCGCCGGCCTGCGCGGCAAGGTCGTGCTCGTCGATTTCTGGACGTACTCGTGCATCAATTGCCTGCGCACGCTGCCGTACACGAACGCGTGGGCGCACAAATACGCGCCGTACGGGCTCGTCGTGATCGGCGTACACGCGCCGGAGTTCGCGTTCGAACGCGACATCGGCAACGTGAAGAAGGCCGTGCACGACCTCGGCATCGACTACCCGGTCGCAATCGACAACGGTTATTCGATCTGGCGCGCATTTAACAACGAATACTGGCCGGCGCACTACTTCATCGACGCGCAAGGGCGTGTTCGTCATCACCACTTCGGCGAAGGCGAATACGCGCAGTCGGAACGCGCGATCCAGTCGCTGCTCGCGGAAGCCGGCCATCCGGAAGCGGTGAACGTGCCGCTCGGGCTGACCGGGGCACCCGCGAAAGGCGCACTCGCGGCGGCCGACAGCGCGGACGTCCGCTCGCCCGAAACCTATGTCGGCTATGCGCGCGCGGAGAGCTTCGCGTCGCCGGGCGGCGCGGTACGCGATGCAGCACACCGCTACGCCGCGCCGGCCCGGCTGGACCTCAACGACTGGGGCCTCGCGGGCACCTGGAGTGTCGGCGCCGAGCGTGCGTCGCTCGCCGCGCCCGACGGCCGGATCGTCTACCGGTTCCATGCGCGCGACCTGCACCTCGTGCTTGGCCCGGGCGCAAACGGCCGGCCCGTGCGCTTTCGCGTGACGCTCGACGGCGCGGCGCCCGGTACCGCGCACGGCGCCGACGTCGACGCGCAGGGCTACGGCACGATCACCGGCCAGCGTCTGTACCAGCTCGTCCGGCAGCCGGGTGCGGTCGCCGACCGCACGTTCGCGATCGAGTTTCTCGATCCGGGTGTCGATGCGTACGCATTCACTTTCGGTTGATCGCATGCGCCGCCATCCGGCCGCCGCGCTCTCCGACCCATTCAAAAGGAGCAAACGATGATCCCGATCTCCACCCGCGATGCCGCAGCGCGACGCCGCGCGACTTTGCTGCGCCGCATCGGCGCCGTCGCCGTCGCGGCCGCCGCCGTGTTCGGCTACCAGCGCATCGTCAATTCCGCCGAGCCGATGCGCACGGTGCCCGCGCCGACGCTCGACGAAACGCCCGGCGCGGCGCACGAAGAAACGGCCGTGCTCGCTGGCGGCTGTTTCTGGGGCGTGCAGGGCGTGTTCGAGCACGTGAAGGGCGTGAAGCAGGTCACGGCGGGCTATGCCGGCGGCGCATCCGAAACCGCGCACTACGCACTCGTCGGCTCGGGGCTGACGGGGCACGCGGAATCGGTTCGCATCGTCTACGACCCGACGCAGATCACGTACGGCCGGCTGCTGCAGGTGTTCTTCTCGGTCGCGCACGATCCGACCGAACTCAACCGGCAGGGCCCCGACGAAGGGTCGCAGTACCGGTCCGCGATCTTCCCGACCACCGCACAGCAACGCGCGGTCGCGACCGCGTACATCGCGCAGCTCGGCACCGCGCACGTGTTCCCGGTGCCCGTCGTCACACGTGTCGAGGACTACAAGGGGTTCTATCCGGCCGAGGCCTATCACCAGAACTACCTCGAACTGCATCCCGACGCGCCGTATATCGCGTTCAACGACCTGCCGAAGGTCGCCGGGCTGAAGCAGCGCTTCCCGGCGCTGTACCGTTCCGACGCGGTGCTGTGGCGCGAGGCCCGTTCCTGACCGCCAACCGGCCGCGTGACGGGAGACCGCCCGCCGCACGGCCGTACGTGACCGGTACGCGCCGCCTGCGAACCGGTTTGCGCCGCATCAACGAACCCCCGGCCGCCATGCCGGGGCAAACCCGCATCGCGTCCGCCGCGGCGGGCAACTTCGCGTAGACTTCTCCAGATCCCCGCCGCTTTTTGCGGCGCCCGGACCACCCGCCCAGCCAGGAGGCGTCACGCATGCTCGCAGTGCCCTTGCCTGACAGCAACACCGTTGGAGAATCGTCCTCCGGCGCGACCGTGCGCGACCTGCGCCGCGTGCCGATTCACCCCGATCACTGGTACCCGCTCGCGTGGTCGCGCGAGCTCAAGCGCGGCAAGACGCTCGGCGTGCATTTTGCCGGCGAGCCGATCGTGCTCGTGCGCACCGAGTCCGGCGCCGTGTACGCACTCGAAGATCGTTGCGCGCACCGCCAGGTGCCGCTGCACGCGGGCGTCGTCAGCGGCGAAACGCTGCGCTGCTGCTATCACGGCTGGACCTACGCGTGCGACAGCGGCCGCTGTGTCGACGTGCCCTACCTCGGCCGCGAACGCTTGCCCAACGGCGTACGTGCGTATCCGTGCCGCGAGGCACATGGGCTGATCTTCGTGTTCCCGGGCGACGCGACGCTCGCCGAAGAACGGCCGTTCCCCGCACTCGAATCGGCGGACGACCGTGCGTACAAGACGCGCCGCTTCGGCCGCGAGGTCAAGTGCCACTACTCGTTCATGCACGAGAACCTGATGGACATGAACCATCAGTTCCTGCACCGCAAGCAGATGGGACAGATGCGCGCGCGCTCGGTCGGCCGCCGCCGCGGCGACGACTGGGTCGAGGTCGACTACACGTTCGCGCGGATGGAAGGCAAGCAGCCGGTCGGCGAAGCGCTCGTGTTCGGCGCGAGCAAGAAGCCCGCTGACCAGTCCGACAAGAGCGTGATGACGGTACGCACCGGCTACCCGTACCAGACGCTGCAGATCCGGTCGAGCGAAGGCACGCTCGTGATGGATCTGTGGATCGTCTACGTTCCGCTCGACGCCGAGCAGCGTACCAACCGCACGTTCGGACTGCTGTCGATCCACAAACCCGGGATCCCGTTCGCACTCGATCTCGCGTGGCCACTGCTCGTGTGGTTCACCGAACGCATCTTCCGCGAGGATCGCTGGATCGTCGAACGCGAGCAGGAAGCGCACGATCGTCAGGGCGCCGACTGGAACCACGAGGTGTTTCCGGTCATCAACGAGCTGCGCGACCTGCTGCGCCAGTGCGGCGCGCGCACCGTGATCCCGATCCGCGAGACGCGCGAAGGCGCGTGACGCATGCGGCGCGCCACGATGCGCGCCGTTACAGGCTGAACGCCCCCGGCAGCAACGCGCGGGCCGTCGTGACTTCGACGGCCCCTTTCAGGTTGGCCAGGATCACTTCGATATCGGGCAAGCCGATCTCGATGATCACCTGACGGCATGCGCCGCACGGCGCGATCGGGCCGTCCGTGTCGCCGACGACCGCGAGCCGCGCGAAGTCGCCGGGACGATAGCCGGCGGCGATCGCCGAAAACATCGCCGTGCGTTCCGCGCAATTGCACAGTCCGTACGACGCGTTCTCGACGTTGCAGCCGTGGAAAACCGTCCCGTCGCGCGCCTGCAGCGCCGCGCCGACCTTGAAACGCGAATACGGCGCATACGCGCGTTCGCGCGCCGCCTTGGCCTGCTCGATCAGTTCGTCTCGTTCCATCGAAATGGTGCCTCCGGGAGTAGGGTCAGCCGATCTGCCGGTAAAGGGTCGGCGGCGCTTCGCCGGTCTCGCCGAGCACGTAGCTGCGCCGGACCGCGTCCACCGCATGCGCCGCCGACGCGTGATCGTGCGCATGCACGTAGCCGAGCGGCTCGCCGGCCTCGACGCGCTGCCCGATCTCCGCCAGCGCCGTCAGGCCGACGCTGACGTCGATCGCGTCCTCCGCGCGCGTGCGGCCACCGCCGAGTGCGACGACCGCCAGCCCGAGCCCGCGACAATCGACCCGCTGCACCACGCCGGCCGCAGGCGACGCAACCGGCACGATCACCGCCGCCCGCGCCAGATGCCGGGCGGGCGCGTCGATCAGGTCCGCGGGGCCGCCGAGCGCCACGACCATTCTCGCGAAGCGTTCGGCCGCCGCGCCCGAATCGAGCGCCTGCTGCAGCTTCACGCGCGCGTGGGCGACATCGCGTGCCAGCCCGCCGGTGACGAGCAGCTCCGCCGACAGCGCCATCGTCACGTCATGCAGACGCGCCGGGCGCGACTTGCCCGTCAGGTAGTCGATCGCGCATGCCACCTCGAGCGCGTTGCCCGCGCACGGCGCGAGCGACTGGTTCATGTCGGTGAGGATCGCGGTCGTCTTCATGCCCGCACCGTTGCCGACGTCGACGATGCTGCGCGCCAGTTCCGCCGATTTCTCCGCGGTCGGCATGAACGCGCCGGAGCCGACCTTCACGTCCATCACGAGCCCGTCGAGCCCCGCCGCAAGCTTCTTCGACAGGATCGACGCGGTGATCATCGCGACCGACTCGACGGTCGCCGTCACGTCGCGAATCGCATAGATGCGCTTGTCGGCCGGCGCGAGCCGCTCGGTCTGCCCGATGATCGCGACGCCGACCTCGCGCACCGTGCGGCGAAACGCATCCCTCGCGGGCATCACGTCGTAGCCGGGAATCGCGCTGAGCTTGTCGAGCGTGCCGCCGGTGTGGCCGAGCCCGCGCCCCGAAATCATCGGCACGTAGCCGCCGCACGCAGCCACCATCGGCCCGAGCATCAACGACACGACATCGCCGACGCCGCCCGTCGAATGCTTGTCGATCACCGGCCCGTCGAGATCGAGCGCACGCCAGTCGAGCACGTCGCCGGAATCGCGCTGCGCGAGCGTCAGCGCGACGCGCTCGTCGGTGCTCAGGTCGTTGAAATACACGGCCATCGCGAACGCCGCCACCTGGCCCTCGGTCACGCTGCCGTCGGTCACGCCGCGCACGAACGCGGCGATCCCGTCGCGATCGAGCGGCTGCCCGTCGCGCTTCCTGCGAATGAATTCCTGCGGTAGAAACATCGTTGCCTCTCTTCGAACGGTCGGAGTCTACTGCACGGTTCAATGCAGCGAGAAGAACAGGCCGGCAATCGCCGCGCTCATCAGGTTCGACAGCGTTGCCGCCGTCAGCGCGCGCAAGCCGTGTCGTGCGACTTCCGAGCGGCGCTCGGGCGCGACCGCGCTGAAGCCGCCCGCGAGAATCGCGATCGACGAGAAGTTCGCGAAGCCGCACAGCGCGAACGACACGATCGCGAGCGTCTTCGGGTCGAGCACCTGCAAGCCGGCCGCCGCGACGTGCTCGCCGCCCTTCAGGTACGGCGACAAGTCGCCGTACGCAACGAATTCGTTGAAGATCAGTTTCTCGCCGATGAAGTTGCCGGCCAGCGTCGCATCGTGCCAAGGCACGCCGATGACCCACGCGAGCGGCGCGAACAGGTGGCCGATGAGCCCCACCAGCGTGACCTGCGGAAAGCCTGCGAACGCGGCCGCGCCTCCGACGATCAGGTTCATCAGCGCGATGAGTCCGACGAACGCGATCAGCATCGCGCCGACGTTGATCGCGATCCGCAGGCCGACCGACGCACCGGACGCCGCGGCCTCGATCACGTTGGCGGCCCGCTTGTCGTCGAAATCGAGACCGTCGACCACGATGCGGCTCGGTTCGACGGTCGGAAACAGCAGCTTGCCGAACAGCAGCCCGCCCGGCACTGCCATGAACGATGCGGCGAGCAGGTATTCCATCTTCACGCCGAGGCCGGCGTAGCCGACCAGCACCGAGCCGGCGACCGACGCCATGCCGCTCGCCATCACCGTGAAGATCTCGGCGCTCGTCATGTTCCGCACGAACGGCTTCACGAGCGCGGGCATCTCGCTTTGCCCGAGAAAGATCGTCGCAACGGCCGAACACGCTTCTATGCGGCTCACGCCGAGCACTTTCGCGAGCCCCGCGCCGAGGATCGCGACGATCCACTTCATCACGCCGATGTAGTACAGCACCGAGATCAGCGCGGTGACGAAGATGATCATCGGCAGCACGCGCAGGCCGAACACGAACCCGCCGTCGCCGAACAGCTGGAACATCCGGGCATCGACCAGCCCGCCGAACACGAACGCGATGCCGTGATTGCCCATGTCGAGCACGCGATTGACGCCGTTCGCGGCCCCCGCCAGCGCCGCGCGGCCCGACGGCACGAACAGCACCAGCGCGCCGATCGCGAACTGCGTGAGCAGCGCGGCGATCATGGTCCGGCCGCTTACCGCACGGCGATTGTTCGACAACAGATAGGCAACCAGCAACAGGAACAGCATACCGAGGAGACTGCGCAGAATATCCACCTTGTGCTCCTTTCTCACTATTTGAACTGTCCGGCGGGCGGCCCTGGCCCGCGGCCCCTGTGCGGGGTTGGTGGATGTTACTCGCTGGATATGCACGCCTGCAACGCCGACAAAAACGCTGTCGCCATTGCCGTCGATCGTTTCCTGTTTCGTATCCCGTCTATTTGATCAGTTATTCTATCTATTTTGCACAAAACGTATGCGGGGCGCGCCGTTCGCCGCCCGAACGGACACGCCCCGCATGACCCGCGCCGCTCAGCCCGCGCGTTCGACCGGATGCGGTTCGCGCAGCCGGTTCGCGATCCGCGCGGCCTCGTAGTAGCCGGCCGCAGGCGGGCGCTTCAGGTAGCGGCCCGCGCCGCGCACCGCGCGCAGCTCACCGTCGGCCCACGCGAGCGCGCCGCGCGTGAGCGTGTGCGTCGCGACGCCCTGCACCGTCATCCCCTCGAACACGTTGAAGTCGACCTGCTGGTGATGGGTCTTCACCGAGATCGTCTTCGTCGCGGCCGGATCCCACACGACGAGGTCGGCATCGGCGCCGACCTGCACGGCGCCCTTGCGCGGATACAGGTTGAAGATCTGCGCGGCGTTCGTCGACGTGATCCGCACGAACTCGTTCGGCGTGATGCGGCCGTGATTCACGCCGTGATGCCACAGCACCGACATGCGGTCCTCGACGCCGCCGCAGCCGTTCGGGATCTTCGTGAAATCGTCACGGCCCATCGCCTTCTGCGACGCACAGAACACGCAGTGGTCGGTCGCCGTCGTATGCAGCTGCCCCGACTGCAGCCCGCGCCACAGCGCCTCGCGGTGCTCGTCCGAGCGAAACGGCGGGCTCATCACGTGCGCGGCCGCACGCGTCCAGTCCGGGTCGCGATAGACGGCCTCGTCGATCACGAGGTGGCCCGGCAGCACCTCGCCGAACACGCGCAGCCCTTCGCTGCGCGCGCGCGTGATCACGTCGACCGCATCCTTTGCCGACACGTGCACGATGTACACGGGCACGCCGAGCACCTGCGCGATGCGGATCGCGCGGTTCGCGGCCTCGCCCTCGACCTCCGGCGGCCGCGACAGCGGATGCGCCTCCGGCCCGGTCATCCCGCGCGCGAGCAGCGCCTTTTGCAACTGGAACACGAGCTCGCCGTTCTCCGCATGCACGGTCGGCAGCGCGCCGAGCTCGAGCGAACGCGTGAAGCTGTTCACGAGCACCTCGTCGTCGGCCATGATCGCGTTCTTGTACGCCATGAAGTGCTTGAAGCTCGACACGCCATGCTCGCGCACGAGCGTGCCCATGTCGCGGTGCACGCTCTCGTCCCACCACGTCACGGCCACGTGGAAGCCGTAATCGGAAGCCGCCTTCTCGGCCCAGCCGCGCCATTCGCGGAACGCGTCCATCAGCGGCTGCTTCGGGCTCGGGATCACGAAATCGATGATGCTCGTCGTGCCGCCCGCCAGCCCGGCAGCCGTGCCCGAGTAGAAATCGTCGCTTGCCCTCGTGCCCATGAACGGCAGTTCCATGTGCGTATGCGGATCGATGCCACCGGGCATCACGTACTGGTCGTGCGCGTCGACGACGGTTGCGCCGGCCGGCGCATCGATCGTCTCCGCAATCTGCAGGATCGTGCCGCCGTCCTCAGGGTCCGCACAGAGCACGTCCGCGCGATAGGAGCGGTCCGCATCGACCACCGTGCCGCCGCGAATCAGGATTGCCATTTCGTTGCCTCCTCGTTGACTGTCGGGTGCCGCATGCCGCGCTTGCATCGCATGCCGTGTGCGTCATGCGCTCGCGATCTGCGCGCGCTGTCCGGCGCGCCACTTCATCCAGGTGCCGTACACGCCGGACGCCAGCACGAGGCCGACGAACCACGCATACGTATAAAGCGTGTTGAAGAACGCCGGCACGTTCGGGAACGAAGCCGGGAATGCCGTGTGCAGGAAGCCGGGCAGGTTCGGCAGCACGCCGACCGCGAGCGCGGCCAGCGCGGCCGGGTTCCAGCCGCGCGCGTAGCTGAAGCCGCCGCGCTCGTCGAACAGCGCGCGCGTGTCGAGCTGCGTGCCGCGAATCAGGAAGTAGTCGACCATCAGGATGCCCGCGACGGGCCCGAGCAGCGCCGAATAGCCGACGAGCCAGGTAAAGATATAGCCGTCCGTCGTCGCGAGGATCTTCCACGGCATCATCACGATCGCGATCGTCGCGGTAATCATCCCGCCGGTGCGGTACGAGATGGCCTTCGGCCACAGGCTCGAGAAATCGTAAGCAGGGCCCACGAGATTCGCGGCGAGGTTGCAGCACATCGTGTCGAGCGTGAGGATCACGAGCGCGATGCCCACGCCGATGCCCGTCATCCGGCTCGTCAGGTCGATCGGATCCCAGATCGCGTTGCCGTAGATCACGACGGTGGCCGACGTCACGACGACCGACACCACCGACAGCAGCGCCATCGGCAGCGGCAGCCCGATCGACTGCCCGATCATCTGGTCGCGCTGCGAATGCGCGAAGCGCGTGAAATCGGGGATGTTCAGCGCGAGCGTCGCCCAGAAGCCGACCATCGCGGTCAGGCCCGGCCAGAACGTCGCCCAGAACAGGCCGGCCTTCTTGCCGCCGGCCGCGAACTGCGACGGCGCCGACAGCATCGAGCCGAAGCCGCCCGCCTTCGACGTCGCCCACCAAACGAGCGCCACGCACATCACGACCTTGATCGGCGCGGACCAGCTTTCGAGCCAGCGGATCGAATCGGTGCCGTGCCAGATGAAGTAGATCTGCAGCGCCCAGAACACGAGGAAGCACGCGAGCTGCCCGACCGAGATGCCGACGAGCGGCAGCGCCGCGCCGTGCAACGCATTGCCGGTCAGGATGTTCAGAAGCGTGTAGATCGCGCTGCCGCCGAGCCAGGTCTGGATGCCGTACCAGCCGCATGCGACGATCGCCCGCAGCAGCGCCGGCAGCTTCGCGCCCTGCGTGCCGAACGACGCGCGCACGAGCACCGCGTACGGAATCCCGTGCTTCGCACCCGCATGGCCGATCAGCAGCATCGGCACGAGCACGATCAGGTTGCCGAGCAGCACCGTCGTCACCGCCTGCCACGGCGACATGCCCTCCTGAATCAACCCGGCCGCAAGCATGTACGACGCGATGTTCATCACCATCCCGACCCACAGCGCCGCGAAGTGATACCACTTCCACGTGCGCTGCGCCGGCGTCGTCGGCGCGAGGTCGTCGTTGTACAGGCTGCCGCCCGGCGCCGCCGCGCTGTCGGGATCGGCGGGATTCGCTGCGTGATTCATCGAACGCACTCCACGGAAAACGCCAGTGCCGGCATCATGCGATGCCGGCCCGGGTGGAACGAAAAGCGGCGGTGCGGGAAGTCCCGCGCCGCCGGACGCCGGTCAGGCAGCCTTCTTCGCGTGCTTCTCGGGCGCCGCCGCACCTGCACTCGCATCCGCGCTCGCCGGATTGTTCGGATGCGTGGTCCAGTTCGCGTAGTCGCCCGAGTCGACACGCTCCATCGTGATGCATTGCTCGACCGGACACACATGCATGCAAAGATTGCACCCGACGCACTCCGAATCGACCACTTCGAAGTGCCGCACGCCGTCCTTCGTCGCCGTGATGGCCTGGTGCGACGTATCCTCGCACGCGATATGGCACAGCCCGCACTGGATGCAGCGGTCCTGGTCGATGCGCGCCTTGATGTCGTACTTCAGGTTCAGGTATTTCCAGTCGGTCACGTTCGGCACCGCGCGGCCGCGGATGTCGTCGAGCGTCGCATAGCCTTTCTCGTCCATCCAGTTCGACAACCCGTCTGCGAGGTCCGACACGATCCGGAATCCGTAATGCATCGCCGCGGTGCACACCTGCACGCTGCCGGCACCGAGCACCATGAACTCCGCCGCGTCGCGCCATGACGAGATGCCCCCGATGCCCGAAATCGGCAGGTTCGGCGTTTCCGGGTCGCGTGCGATCTCGGCGACCATGTTCAGCGCGATCGGCTTGACCGCCGGGCCGCAATAGCCGCCGTGCGTGCCCTTGCCGTCGACGGTCGGCATCGGCGCCATGTGATCGAGATCGACCGCGACGATCGAGTTGATCGTGTTGATCAGCGACACGCCGTCCGCACCGCCCTTGTATGCGGCGCGCGACCCCATCCGGATATCGCTGATGTTCGGCGTGAGCTTCACGAGGCACGGCAGCTTCGTGCCTTCCTTCACCCAGCGCGTGACCATTTCGACATATTCGGGCACCTGCCCGACGGCCGCGCCCATCCCGCGCTCGCTCATGCCGTGCGGGCAGCCGAAGTTGAGTTCGACCGCATCGGCGCCGGTATCCTCGACAAGCGGCAGGATCCACTTCCAGTCGCGTTCGTTGCACGGCACCATCAGCGATACGATCAGCGCGCGGTCCGGCCAGTCGCGCTTCACCTGCGCGATCTCTCTCAGGTTCACGTCGAGCGGCCGGTCGGTGATCAGCTCGATGTTGTTCAGCCCCGCGATGCGCTGGCCGTTCCATTGCACGGCGCCGTAGCGCGAACTGACGTTGACGACGTGCGGATCGAGCCCGAGCGTCTTCCAGACGACGCCGCCCCAGCCCGCCTCGAAGGCGCGGTTGACGTTGTAAGCCTTGTCGGTCGGCGGCGCGGACGCCAGCCAGAACGGATTCGGCGAAGTGATGCCTGCGATGGTGCAACGAAGGTCGGCCATGGTCGGCTCCGTGAGAATGGGGTCGTGTTCGATGTGCTTGCAGTGCGCCGCGCGTTCAGGCCGCCTTTGCGTCGCGCGCGGCGAGCACCGCGTCGATCGACGCGGCCGCGCGCTTGCCGTCCTGCACGGCCTGCACCGTGAGGTCGATGCCGCCCGTCGCCGCACAGTCGCCGCCGGCCCATACGTCGGGCAGCGCCGTGCGCCCGTCGGCATCCACCGCGATGCGCGAACTGTCCGCCGTCAGCAACGCGGCGGCGACACCGTCCGGCACCAGCGTCTGGCCGATCGCCTTCAGCACCATGTCCGCATCGACGGTGAAGCGCTCGCCCGATGCCGCCTCGAATTCGACACCCGTCACCTGCCCGTTCGCGCCCGCCATGCGCACCGGCTTCGCATGCGTGACGAGCGTGACGCCGCACTTCTGCGCGAACTCGCGCTCGGCCCACGTCGCGCTCATTGCCTCCACGCCGCGCCGGTACACCATCGTCACGCGCTCGGCGCCGAGCTTGCGGCTCTGCACGGACGCATCGATGGCCGTATTGCCGCCGCCGATCACGACCACGCGCCGCCCGACCGGCACGTTCTCCAGCGTGTCGGCCTGCCGCACCTGCTCGATGAAATCGACCGCATTCATCACGCCGCCCAGCTGCTCGCCATCGATCGCGAGCGCCCGCACGCCGCCGAGCCCCATTGCGAGGAATACCGCGTCGTGCTGCTCACGCAGTGCGTCGAGCGTCACGTCTCGCCCGAGCGCAACCCCGGTTTCCAGCGTGATGCCGCCGACCGACAGCAGCCACTCGACTTCGCGCTGTGCGAAATCGTCGACGGTCTTGTACGCGGCGATCCCGTATTCGTTAAGGCCACCGGCCTTCGGGCGCGCGTCGAACAGCGTGACGCGATGCCCGGCAAGCGCGAGCCGGTGCGCACACGCGAGTCCGGCCGGCCCGGCGCCGACCACCGCGACATGACGGCCCGTATCGGGCGCGCGCCGGAACTGCACCGCACCGGTTTCCATCGCCCAGTCGGTCGCATGCCGCTGCAGCGCGCCGATCGCAACCGGCTGCGCATCCTGGTGGTTACGCACGCAGGCGCCTTCGCACAGGATCTCGGTCGGGCACACGCGCGCACACATCCCGCCGAGCGGATTCGCGGACAGGATGTCGGTCGCGGCGCCTTTCAGGTTGCCGTTGCCGATCTTGCGGATGAAGCTCGGGATGTCGATCTGCGTCGGGCACGCCTGCACGCATGGCGCGTCGTAGCAGTAGTGACAACGGCTCGCGGCGGCCGCCGCGGCAGTCGGATCGAGCAGCGGCGCGATATCGGCGAATTCGCACGAGAGTTGCGTGGA
The DNA here is from genome assembly GCF_902499125.1 of Burkholderia arboris. Taxonomy (GTDB): domain Bacteria; phylum Pseudomonadota; class Gammaproteobacteria; order Burkholderiales; family Burkholderiaceae; genus Burkholderia; species Burkholderia arboris. The sequence continues at coordinate 18,274 of NZ_CABVPX010000023.1, read as the reverse complement.
CGACAGGCGATGCGCGGCGATATCGCCGGTTGGCTTGGTGGTCATACGCGTTCCTTCGACTGAGTGGAGACAAAGCCGTCCCCGCCGGCTGCAAACGCACAGTCGGGGCGGTCATGCTGAGGAATCCTGTGTTCAGGCGATACGCAGCCTCCCGGCTGCTATGACCGATCCATCATGAAGCCGGCTCGCATGCGCGCGACAGCATCGCGTGCAGCAGCACGTTCGCGCCGGCCTCGATCCATGCGGGCGTCGCGTCCTCGATCTCGTTGTGGCTGATGCCGTCGACACACGGCACGAACACCATCGACGTCGGCGCGACCTGCGCCAGATAACACGCATCGTGGCCCGCACCCGACACGATGTCGCGATGCGAATAGCCGAAGCGATCGGCCGCGCCGCGCACGGCTTCGACGCAGGCGGCATCGAACGCGACCGGCTTGTAGTAGAAAATCTGTTCGAGTTCGGTCTCGAGCCCGATGTCGGCCGCAATGCGCGCGACGCCGTCGCGCAGCGCGGCGTCCATCTTCGCGAGCACGGCGTCGTCCGGATGACGGAAATCGACCGTGAAGAACACGCGCCCGGGAATCACGTTGCGCGAGTTCGGGTGAACCTGCATCATCCCGACCGTCGCACAGCCGAACGGCGCATGATCGAGGCCGATCCGGTTGACGAGATCGACCACACGCGACGCGCCGAGCAGCGCATCGCGGCGGCGCGGCATCGGCGTCGGCCCCGCGTGCGCTTCCTGGCCGGTGAACGTGATCTCGTACCAGCGCTGTCCCTGCGCGTCGGTCACGACGCCGATCGTCTTGCATTCCGCTTCGAGAATCGGCCCCTGCTCGATATGCAGCTCGAATGCCGCGTGCAGCTTGCGCCCGCCGCACGGCACGTCGCCCGCGTAGCCGATGCGCGCCAGTTCCTCGCCGATCGTCTTGCCGTCCACATCCTTGCGCGACAGCCCGTATTCGAGCGGGAACACGCCCGCGAACACACCGGACGCGACCATCGCGGGCGCGAAGCGCGAACCTTCCTCGTTGGTCCAGATCACGACCTCGACCGGATGCTCGGTCTCGATCCCGTGATCGTTGAGACTGCGAATCACCTCGAGGCCGCCGAGCACGCCGTAGATGCCGTCGAAGCGGCCGCCGGTCGGCTGCGAATCCGCGTGCGAGCCCGTGACGACCGGCGCCGCGTCGGCCACGCGGCCCGCACGGCGCATGAATACGTTGCCCATCGTATCGACCGTCACGGTGCAGCCGGCGGCCTTCGCCCAGCCGACGATCAGGTCTCGGCCGGCCTTGTCGAGATCGGTCAGCGCGAGGCGGCACACGCCGCCCTTCGGCGTCGCGCCGATCTTCGCGACTTCCATCAGGCTGTCCCACAACCGCTTGCCGTCGACCTTGATCGACGTGTCGAAAGCTGCCCGCTTCACTGTTTCCGATACCGCGTTCATTCGTATCGCTCCTGTGGGGTCGGTAATGTTTTCAGCCCGGTCTGTGCCGGTGCGTGCGATGCCTGTTCCGGGGCATGTCCGCCCAAGTGCGGTGCATGTTCCCGTCGTTCGCAAAACGCATCAAATCCTGTCCGATTGGACAGGTTTTAGACGATCAAAATGGCCAGCGCAACGTCTTTCTTGCATGACGCGACAGAGCGAGAAACGTGCCATCGCAATGCAGCATCGCTACGCACGCGCGGCATCCGCACGCGTGCGCTCGACGCGGATCAGCGGCTAGAATGAAGCCCAACGCGGCATGCCCGCCGCGCGAGGGTAACGATGAGACATGACGAGGCGGCAACCGAAGCCACCGACCGAGACGAAACGTCCGCGCCTTTGCGGCGACGCAAGGCGCACATCCGCGAGTCCAACGAAGCGCATCTGCTCGCCTGTGCGGAGGCCGTATTCGCGGAACGCGGGCTCAACGGCGCGAGCACCGCGATGATCGCGGAGCGTGCCGGTTTGCCGAAAGCCAACCTGCATTACTACTTCCCGACGAAGCTCGCGCTGTACCGTCGCGTGCTCGACGACCTGTTCGAGGACTGGCATCGCGCGGCCGGCTCGTTCGAGGCCGATGACGATCCGGTGGAGGCGATCGCCGGCTACGTGCGCGCAAAGATGGCGCTGTCGCAACGGCGACCGCTCGGCTCCAAGGTGTGGGCCAACGAGATCATCCACGGCGCGGAGCACATGCAGGACATCCTGTCGGAACGCGTGAGGCCGTGGTTCGACACGCGCGTGAGCGTGATCGACGGCTGGATCGCGCGCGGGCTGCTCGCGCCGATCGATGCGCATGCGCTGATGTACCTGATCTGGGCGACCACGCAGCACTACGCGGATTTCGATGCGCAGATCCGCGCGCTGAGCGGCAAGCGCACCTTCACGAAGAAGGCGTTCGACGAGAAGACCGAACAGGTCGTGCAGCTCGTGATCCGCGCATGCGGCGCGGTATCGCCGAAGGCAAGTTCTCCGGAATAAAAAACGGGCGACGGGTATCGCGCAAGTCCGCCTTACGCGATACCCGTCGCCCGCGTTGCAGCGTGCGTAATCGGCGATACGTTACGCGATGCGCTCGATCGCGATGGCCGTCGCCTCACCGCCGCCGATGCACAGCGATGCGACGCCGCGATTCAGGCCATACGTTTCGAGCGCGGCCAGCAGCGTCACCATCACGCGCGCACCCGATGCGCCGATCGGATGCCCGAGCGCGCACGCGCCGCCGTGTACGTTGACCTTCTCGTGCGGCAGGTCGAGGTCGCGCATCGCGGCCATCGGCACGACCGCGAACGCTTCGTTGATCTCGAACAGGTCGACGTCGCGCAGGTTCCAGCCGGTTTTCTCGGACAGCTTGCGCAGCGCGCCGATCGGCGCGGTCGCGAACAGGCCCGGCTTGTCCGCAAACGTCGAATGCCCGACGATCACGGCCTTCGGTGCGAGGCCGAGGCGCTCGGCTTCGGAGCGGCGCATCATCACGAGCGCAGCCGCGCCGTCCGAGATCGACGACGCGTTCGCGGCCGTCACCGTGCCGCCGTCGCGGAACGCCGGCTTCAGCGTCGGGATCTTGTCGAGCTTCGCATTGCCCGGTTGCTCGTCGATCGACACGACGCTTTCGGTCTTGCCGGCCTTCACGGTCACCGGCGCGATCTCCGACACGAAATGTCCTTCGGCGATCGCGCGCTGCGCGCGCGTGAGCGATGCGATCGCGAACGCATCCTGCGCCTCGCGTGTGAACTGGTACGCCTGCGCGCAATCCTCGGCGAAGGTGCCCATCAAACGGCCCTTTTCGTACGCATCTTCGAGCCCGTCGAGGAACATGTGGTCGAGCACCTGCCCGTGACCCATGCGCATCCCCGCGCGCGCCTTCGGCAGCAGATACGGCGCATTCGACATGCTCTCCATCCCGCCCGCGACGGCCACCGCCGCCGAACCGGCCAGCAGCAGGTCATGCGCGAACATCGCCGCCTTCATCCCCGAACCGCACATCTTGTTGACCGTGGTCGCACCCGCGCCGAGCGGCAGCCCGGCCTTCAGCGCGGCCTGCCGCGCCGGCGCCTGGCCCTGGCCGGCCGGCAGCACGCAGCCGAACACGATTTCGTCGATACGCTCGGCCGGCACGTTCGCGCGCTCCAGCGCCGCGCGAATGGCGACCGCGCCAAGGTCGCTCGCGCTGGCCGCCGCCAGGTCGCCCTGAAAACCACCCATCGGCGTACGCGCCGTGCCAACGATTACGATCGGATCCTGAGTCGTCATGATTCGCTTCCTCCAGTGTCAGCGCGGTGCCATGCGCAACGCGCCATCGAGACGGATGACTTCGCCGTTCAGCATCGTGTTTTCGGCGATGTGGCGCACCAGCGCCGCAAATTCTTCCGGGCGGCCGAGCCGCGGCGGGAACGGCACGCTCTTGCCGAGCGCGTCCTGCACGTCCTGCGGCATGCCGGCCATCATCGGCGTCGCGAAGATGCCCGGCGCGACCGTCACGACGCGAATGCCGAAGCGCGCGAGTTCGCGCGCAACCGGCAGCGTCATGCCCACCACGCCGCTCTTCGATGCAGCATACGCCGCCTGCCCGATCTGCCCGTCGAACGCGGCGACCGATGCGGTGTTGACGATCACGCCGCGCTCGCCTTCCGCGTCGGCGTCCTGCTTCGACATCGCTTCGGCGGCCAGCCGGATCATGTTGAACGTGCCGACCAGATTGATCGATACCGCACGTGCGAAACGCTCGAGCGAGTGCGGGCCGTCGCGGCCGACCACCTTCTCGCCCGGCGCGACGCCCGCGCAATTGACGAGCGCGTCGATACGGCCGAATGCATCGCGCGCGGCGGCGACGGCCGCCTGGCCATCGGCTTCGCTCGTCACGTCGGTCTTCACGAAACGCGCGGCCGCACCGAGTTCGTTCGCGAGGCTCGCGCCCGCATCGTCATTGACGTCCAGCAGCACGGCCTTGCCGCCTTGCTCGACGACCATGCGCGCCACCGCGGCGCCAAGGCCCGAACCGGCGCCCGTAATCAGAAAAACGCGATCCTTGATATTCATTCGCAGTCCATATTCAGGGTTGAGCGGCCTTCTCGGCTTCCATCTTGCGCAGCACGAAGCGCTGGATCTTGCCGCTCGGGGTTTTCGGCAGCGCGTCGACGAAGTCGATCGCGCGTGGATAGGCGTGAGCGGACAGCCGCCGCTTCACATGCAGGCTCAGTTCCTCGGCCAGTTCAGGCGTACCGTCGAAGCCTTTCGACAGTACGACGAACGCCTTCACGATTTCCGTGCGCTCCGGATCGGGCACGCCGATCACGGCCGCTTCGCTGACGGCCGGATGCTCGATCAGCGCGCTTTCCACGTCGAACGGGCCGATCCGGTAGCCAGACGACGTGATCACGTCGTCCGCGCGGCCGATGAAGCTCACGGTGCCGTCCGGCTCCAGTTCGACGTTGTCGCCCGTCCGGTAATAGCCACCCGCGATCGCCGGCGTGTCCTGCTGCCAGTAGCCGCGGAACCACAGCAGCGGCGAGCGCGCGATGTCGATCGCGAGGTTGCCGGGCTCGCCGGGGCCGAGCTCGCGGCCCGCTTCGTCGAGCACCGCGACCCGGTAGCCCGGCATCGCGAAGCCGGCGGAACCGACATGCACCACGTGTGCGAGACCGTGATGGTTGTTCACGACCATCCCGAGCTCGGTCTGGCCGTAGTGATCGTAAATCGGCGCACCGAGCGCCGCGTCGAACCAGCGCACGACCTCCGGATTCAGCGGTTCGCCCGCGCTGCTCACCACGCGCAGCTTGCCCTTCACGCGCGCCGCCGCTTCCGGTCCGGCGGCCATCAGCATCCGGTACGCGGTCGGCGAGCCGGCCAGGCTCGTGATGCCGAGCCGTTCGATCACGTCGTACGTGCTGTCGACCGTGAAGCTGCCTTCGTAGAGCGTCGTCGCATGGCCGAGCACCAGCGGGCCCGTGATCGCGTAGTAGAGGCCGTACGCCCAGCCCGGATCGGCGATGTTCCAGAACCGGTCGCCCGCGCGCAGGTCGACCGCGTCGCGCGTGTACGCACCGAACGCGAGCAGCGCGTACAGCGGCACCGGCACGCCCTTCGGCAAACCCGTCGTGCCCGACGTCGACATCATCATGAACAGGTCCGACCCCTTGCGCAGCACCGGTTCGAACGTGTCGGACTGCGCGTCGAGCGCCGCGCGGAAATCGATGTCGCGCTCCGGCAGCGTGTCGCCCGGTTCGCGCACCGTCGCGACCGGCGGGCAATCGGCGATCTCGTCGAGCTTCGCGCGATTCGCGACATTGGTCACGACGAGGCGCGCATCGCTCATGCGCAACCGGTGCTCGATCGCCTTCGGGCCGAACGCGGTGAACAGCGGCTGGTAGACGGCGCCCGCGCGCCACGTGCCGAGGATCGTCGCGACAAGCTCCGGCGTGCGCGGCAGCAGGCCGGCCACCACGTCGCCCGGCTTCACGCCCTGCGCGACGAGCAGGTTCGCCACGCGGGCCGACAACGCCTGCATCTGCGCGAACGTGAAGCGGTGGTGCTGCCCGCCGATATCGATCCAGTCCAGCGCGACCGCGCCCGCCGTCGCGTGCCGGTCGCAGCATTCGACGCACGCGTTCAGGCCGCGCTCCAGGTCGCCGTGCAGTTGCGCGGCGGCGGTCTCGATACTGAACCGGGCCACGGCGTCGGCGTAGGCCGGCACCGCCCGGGCGGTAGCTCCATCAGGCATGCGTGTCTCCTGTGCGTTATGACCGCCGGCGAGCCAGGGGCGCGACGGGGATACATCGATAGTAGACAGCCCGTACATTGCAATCAATGACAAACAGAATCTAGAATCGTGATCGCTTTTGCCATGTCGGGAGGATGCAGGAAAATGGGGCCGCAGATGATTTCGCCGGATTTCGTCGACGATGCGCTCGCGAGCCTGCGCCGGCAGCACATCGCGACGGCGCCTGTGCTGCGCGCCGCCGGCCTGCCGGCCGCCGTGCGCGAGCCCGTCACGCCGCTGCAGTACGGCCGGCTGTGGCTGGCGATCGCCGGCGTGCTCGACGACGAATTCTTCGGGCTCGCCGCGCGCCCGATGCGGCGCGGCAGCTTCACGCTGCTGTGCCACGCGGTGCTGCACGCCGGTACGCTCGAGCAGGCGCTGCGGCGCGCGCTGCAGTTCCTGCGCGTGGTGCTCGACGAGCCGCACGGCGCGCTCGTCGTGGCCGACGGGCAGGCGCAGATCGTGCTGACGCAATCGGGCGCGCCATATCCGGCGTTCGCGTACCGGACCTTCTGGCTGATCCTGCTCGGTGTCGCGTGCTGGCTGACCGGCCGGCGCATCCCGCTGCAGCGCATCGATTTCGCTTGCCCGAGCCCCGATCAGCGCAGCGACTATCACCAGTTCTTCGGCGTGCCCGTGCATTTCGACCGGCCCGACAGCCGGCTCGCGTTCAATGCCGCGTATCTCGCGCTGCCGACGATCCGTTCCGAGCAGGCGCTGAAAACGTTCCTGCGCGGCGCGCCCGGCAACCTGCTGGTCCGCTACCGGCACGATACGGGCTGGGTCGCGAAGACACGCGCGCACCTGAAGGCCTTGCCTGCCGCCGAGTGGCCCGACTTCGACACGCTGGCCGTGCGCCTCGGCACGACGCCAGCGACATTGCGGCGACGCTTGCGCAGCGAAGGGCAAAGCTTCGCGGCGATCAAGGACGAGTTGCGCGGCGCGCTGGCCCAGTCGCTGCTGCGCGGGCACGCGCTCAGCGTCGCGGAGATCGCGGTCGAACTCGGCTTCACCGAGCCGAGCGCGTTTCATCGCGCGTTCCGCAAGTGGACGGGCACGAGCCCCGGCGCATTCCGGCGTGACGTGCATGCGGCTGAGGTGGAGCCTTGAAGCGCGTGCGGTTGAACCGGGACGCGTGCGAAAGTCGCGGGGCGCCCGTCCCGCGACGCCGATACGCCGCGAACATCTGCGAGGTTCGCACCGGCAAGCTCGGCCATGACCTCGGGCGTGAAGCGCCTGCGGACGTTCGTGCCATAACGTCACGCAGGCGCCGACACCACGAAGCGCTCAGTCGGCGCTCGCCGCGACACCCTGCAACGGCCGCGAGAACAGCCTGCAACCCGCGTAGTAGACGAGCGATGTCAGCGACAGGCCGACGATCCACGACACGTCCGCACCGCCAAGCCGGCTCGCCAGTTCGCCCGTATAGAGGTCGGTCGCCATGAACGGCGCCTGCGCGACGATGCCGATGAAATACGACCCGACGGCGATCGTGTTGAAGCGTCCGTAGATCCCGCCGTCCTGCCGGAAGAACGAATCGACGTCGTACTCGCCGTGACACACGAGGTAGTAATCGACGAGGTTGATCGCGGTCCACGGCACGAGCACGTACAGCAGCAGCAGGATGAAGTTCGTGTAGCCGGCGAGGAAATTGTCCTGTCCGAACAGCGCGATCGCGAGCGCGATGCCGCACAGGACGATCGCGGTGATCGCGCGCGCCCGCGCCTTGCCCGACCACGACGGGAAGAGCGTCTGCAGCACGGTGATGGCCGACAGCGCGCCACAATACAGCTCCATCGCGTTGCTGGCCGCGATGCCGAACGACAGCACGACGATCACGAGCACGCTGATGCCTTGCGTGAGGCCCGTGAGGCCGCTCACGACGTTGCCGTCGGGCGTCGCGAGGCCGACCAGGCAGCCGAGCAGCATCGGGAAGAACGAGCCGAGCACGCAGCCCCAGTAGCTCGACCAGAACGCGCTGCGCGGCCCCGTGTCGGGCGGCAGGTAGCGCGAATAGTCCGACACGTAGGGCGCATACGCGATCTGCCACAGCGCGGCGACCGACATCGCACCGAGAAAACCGGACAGGTTCAGCGAATGCTTCGAGAACGTATCGCCCGGCAATCCGTGCACGAAGATGATCCACACGAATGCGAGCACGAGCACGCTGCCCGAGCACCAGCTCAGCAGTCGCGCATACGCGTGGATCAGCTTGTAGCCGTAGATCGACCCGAGCAGGCTGATCAGCCCGATCACGACGACGCCCGCATCGAGCGGAATAGCCGGGCTCAGGCTGTGCAGCGCCTGCCCGCCGAACACGCAGTTCGACGCGAAGAAGCCGACATACATCACGACGACCAGCGCGACCACCAGCAGAGCGCCAAACGACCCGAACTGCCCCCGTGTCTGAATCATCTGCGGCACGCCAAGCTGCGGCCCCTGCGCGGAATGCAGCGCCATGAACACTGCGCCGATCAGGCTGCCGGTGAGTGTGGCCAGCGCGGCCCACCAGAACGGCTGCTTGAACACCGTCGTCGCGAGCGATCCGGTGACGATCGTCAGCATCATGATGTTCGACCCGAACCAGATCGTGAACAGGTCCTTCGCGCTGCCGTGCCGCTCGGTCAGCGGAATCGGCTGGATGGTGCTTTCCTCGAGATGAGCAATGGACTCGCCCTGACTCATTTCGTCTCCTTGTCTATGTCGTGATGTGTGTCGGCTCGCGGGCGGCGATGTTTTCTGCATTCCTCATTAATTGAAACAAGATGAAACGGCATCTCACCGAATCACCGCCCTTGATACCCGAACTTCCGTGCCCCTGACTGCCGCTCCGAATACCGCACGAAGTCGACCAATCTCGGTCGCGATACGCGCTCCCGTCCGTCAATCACCGGAACGAAAGCGCGCCGCTCAACCCGTCAGCAGCCGATCCCCAGCACTTCGCGCGCGGTTGCATCCACCGCCTTGCGCATCGTGCCGACCAGTTCGTCGATCTGCGCGTGATCGATCACCAGCGGTGGCGCGACGATCAGGCGCCCGTTCGTCGAACGCACGATCGCACCGAGTTCGAAGCCGACGGTCCGGCTGTGCCAGGTCAGGTCCGCTTCGTTCGCGAAGCGCTCGCGCGTCGCCTTGTTCTTCGCGAACTGGATCGCGCCGACCGCCCCCGCGCCCTGGATCTCGCCGACGAGCGGATGACCGTCGAACGCGTCGCGCAGCGCCTTCTGCAGATACGGGCCCGTATCGGTCTTCGTCCGCTCGACGAGCCCGTCGCGCTCGAGCACGTCGAGGTTCGCCAATGCGACCGCAGCCGCGACCGGGTGCCCCGAATAGGTCAGCCCGTGCGCATAGACGCCGCCCTTGTCGACCAGCGCATCGCCGACGCGCCGACTCATGATCAGGCCGCCCATCGGCACATAGCCCGACGTCAGCCCCTTGGCCATGCAGATCAGGTCAGGCTCGAAGCCGAAGTGACGATGCGCGAACCACTCGCCGGTGCGGCCGAAGCCGCCGATCACTTCGTCCGCGCAGAGCAGCACGTTGTACTGGCGGCAAATGCGCTCGATCTCCTGCCAGTAGCCGTCCGGCGGAAAAATCATCCCGCCGGCGCCCTGGAATGGCTCCGCGACAAACGCGGCGACGCGGTCCGCGCCGATCTCGAGAATCTTGCGCTCGAGCGACAGCGCCGCCTGCTTGCCGAACGCCTCGGGGCTCAGGTCGCCGCCGTTCGCGTACCAGTAAGGTTCGTCGACGTGCGTGACGTTCGGAATCGGCAGGTCGCCCATTTCATGCATGAACGCCATGCCGCCCAGCGATGCGCTGCCGACCGTCGACCCGTGATAACCGTTCACGCGCCCGATCAGCACCTTCTTCTCGGGCTTGCCCATCACGTCCCAGAAGCGCCGCACCGTGCGGATCAGCACTTCATTCGATTCGGAACCCGAATTGGTATACACGACGTGGCTGAAGCGATTGCCGAGCAGCGCGAACAGCCGCTCCGACAGCTCGATCACCGACGGGTGCGTCGTATGAAAGAACATGTTGTAGTAGGACAGTTCCCTCATCTGCCGCGCGGCGGCATCGATCAACTCCGGGCGGCCATAGCCGACGTTGGTGCACCACAGCCCGGACATGCCGTCCAGATAGCGGTTGCCGTCGTTATCCCATAGATATACACCTTCGCCGCGTACCATCACGCGCGCGCCCTCTTCGTTCAGCGCCTTCTGGTCGACGAATGCATGCAGGTGATGCGCGGCGTCGCTGCGTTGATAGTCCTGCGTCGTACGATGCGGAAAGTTGGGCGCATTCATGAGCGAGTCTCCGGTTCGTTGTATGGATGAAAATCGTTGACGTGCAGCGCGGTGCGGCCGCCAGCGGCCCACCGCATCGAATCAGTAGCTGATCCAGGTCGTCTTGAGTCCCGTGTACTTGTCGATCGCGTGCAGCGACAGGTCGCGGCCGAAGCCCGACTGGCGGAACCCGCCGAACGGCGTTTGCGCGCTCAGCGCATCGACCGTGTTGACGGACACCGTGCCGGCGCGCAGCCGGCCCGCTACGCGATGCGCACGCGACAGGCTGCCGGTCCACACCGACGCGGCAAGGCCGTAAATCGAGTCATTCGCGAGCCGCACGGCCTCGTCCTCGGTATCGAACGCCATCACCGACAGCACGGGCCCGAAGATCTCCTCGCGTGCGATCGCGTCGCCAGGCATCACGTCGATGAAGATCGTCGGCTCGATGAAGTAGCCCTTGCCGTCGACACGCGGTGCGCCGCCGCCGATCGCGAGTGTCGCGCTGTCGCGGCCGCGCGCGATCCACTCACACACGCGCCGGTGCTGCTGCTCGTCGACGATCGCGCCCATCCCGCTCGCCGGGTCGAGCGGATCGCCCGGCATGAACGCGGCCGCATGCGAGATCAGCCGGTCGACGAACGCGTCGTGGATCGAGCGCTGGACCAGCAGCCGCGAGTTCGCGGAACACACTTCGCCCTGGTTGAAGAAGATGCCGAAGCACGCCTTGCGGGCGGCGAGGTCGAGATCGTCCGTATCGTCGAACACGAGGTTCGGGCTCTTGCCGCCGCATTCGAGCCACACCTGCTTCATGTTCGACTGCGCGGCGTATTCGAGGAATTTCTTGCCGACGGCCGTCGATCCCGTGAACGCGAGAACGTCGACGTCGGGATGCAGCCCGAGCGCGCGCCCTGCGGTCTCGCCGTAGCCCGGCACGACATTCAGCACGCCGGGCGGCAGGCCGGCCTCGAGCGCCAGTTCCGCGAGACGCAGCGCGGACAGCGGCGATTGCTCCGCTGGCTTCAGCACGATGCTGTTGCCGGCCGCGAGCGCCGGCGCCACCTTCCACGCGACCATGTCGAGCGGAAAATTCCACGGCACGACCGCGCCGACCACACCGAGCGGTTCACGCGTGACGACCGCGAGGTTGCCGGGGTCGGTCGACGCGACTTCACCATGCAGTTTGTCGACCGCTTCCCCGTACCAGCTGAACAGGCCGCCGGCGGCCGGCACGTCGATGCTGAACGCGTCTGCGACGCGCTTGCCCATGTTGAGCGAATCGAGCAGCGCGAGTTCCTCTCCATGCGCGGCGATGAGCTCACCGAAGCGGCACATCACGCGCTTGCGCTCGGCCGGTGCGCAGCGCGACCAGACACCGGACTCGAACGCGTTGCGTGCGGCGCGCACCGCGTCATCGACATCCGGCGCGTCGCACGATGCGACCTCCGCGATGACGGCCTCGGTCGCCGGATTGATCGCGGCGAACGTCCGGCCGCTGCGCGCCGGCACGCTGTGGCCGCCGATATGGGCGAGCGTTCCCGGGACGACCTGCGCCGCGAGACGTCTCCAGTCCGCGTGCTGATGGTGTTCTGCTGAAGTTGGGTTCATTCAAGACTCCGTTGTGACGACCAGGCGCGTGTGCATTGTTGTCCGCCTGGGTTCGACCCGGCGACAGTGCCGGCGGGCACGGCCGACTTTCATGTCAGCCGTGATGCGCAGCCGTCGTCCGGTTGGCAAACTGTCGGTCAACAAAAAGAGATTTGAAAGAACAGTTTTTCTTCTCACTGAAGAGGTTATTTCTATTCATTTGACTGTCGTGCAGTGGGTTTTCCTGTCACCGCGCCGTCCCGGTGCCGTTTGTTGGTGTCCGCGCGCATCGGCTTTCCGCTGCGATTCAACGTCCTGCGCGCGGCGATACGCGATGCGCACGACGTTGCGCCCCGATCCGTCAGACCACATACTGGTCGGCCAGTCCGAACGAGGTTACGTCGATGGTGGGTGTCGATCAGGGTGCCGCTTCGGTCTTTGGCGTGATCGGAACGGCCGTGTCCTTGCTGGCGGCCATTCCGTACGCGCTCGCGATCTACCGGCGCACCGTTCGCCCGCATCTGTTCACGTGGCTCGTGTGGTCGGTCGTCACGGCGATCGCGGCTGTCGGCCAGTTCGTGGCCGGCGCGGGACCGTCCGCATGGTGCACGGCGGCGATTGCCGTCACGTGTTTCCTGACGCTGGTCGCCAGCCTGTTTCGCGGCGAACGCGGCTGGACGGCCGTCGACTGGTTGTTTCTGTGCGCGGCGCTGTCGGCCATTCCGCTGTGGGTGCTGACCGACGATCCGACGGTCTCGATCTGTCTGGTCACGCTGATCGAGCTTGCGGGTCTCGGCCCGACCGTGCGCAAGACGATTCGCGATCCGTGGAGCGAGAGCCTCACCTATTTCGCGCTGTGCGTGCTCAAGTACGCGCTGGCGTTGCTGGCACTGAGTACGTGGAGTGTGGCGGTCGCGTTCTATCCGGCCGTCAACCTCCTCGCGTCGATCGGCATCTGCATGGTGATGCTGGTGCGGCGTCAAACGTTGTCGAACGCGCGCTAGACACGATCCGTCACCACGGTGTGCCCAACCGCGCCCCTTCCGGAATGATGCGAGGCCCTGACATGGATGCAATCCGTACAGTCGTCGAACCTTTTGAAGCCGCGCTGCGCGCGGCGATGCTGGCCAACGATGTCGAAACGCTCGACGCATTGCTCGACGACGCGCTGGTATTCACCGTTCCGACCGGGCAGGTCATCTCGAAGGCGGACGATCTGGCCGCGCATCGCGCGAAGCTGCTGCGTCTGGAGAAACTCGACGTCCACGACATGCGCGCATGCGCGATCGACGAGATGATCCTGACCACGACGAGGGCGACCCTCGCCGGCCATTTCGACGGCGCGGCGTTCGACGGCACGTTTGCCTATACGCGCCTCTGGCGCCGCGCGGGCACCGGCTGGCGCGTCGTTGCCGGGCATGCATCGCAGGTCATGTAGATTGCGCCGGATTCCGTCTGTCCGGACAGCCGCGTGCGCGTGACTTTCCCATTCAGCGCGCACCACCGGGAACAGGCGCCGGCCGCTCTCGATATCGCTGCGTCGCGGGATCGATGGACGGCTACCCGTCGCGGGTCACGTCCATTTCGGCCTGTCGATGGAGGCGGTGCCGCCTCTGCGTGCGCCAGCCGCGCCGGCACGCGTGAGGGATGCCACGCCCGCCCATCCAGCAGACGAGCGTGGCCGGTGTCGCGCGTCGTCAAACAGGCTGCATCGTCGATGCGCGCCTGTCCTCGAGCTTGAACTCGCCGACCGTCTGCGCGAGTTTGGCGGCCTGCTCGCGCAGCAACGTCGCCGCGGCCGCCGACTGCTCGACGAGCGCCGCATTCTGCTGGGTCGCATTGTCGAGATGCGACACGGCCTGATTCACCTGCTCGAGCCCGGTGCTCTGCTCCTTCGCTGCGACGGTCATTTCGGCGATCACGCCCGTGATGCCGCGCACGCCCTCGACGATTTCATCCATCGTCGCGCCGGCCGTCTGGACGAGTCCGGAGCCCCCCTCGATCTTCTCGACCGACGAGTGGATCAACTGCTTGATCTCCTTGGCGGCCTGCGCGCTGCGCTGCGCGAGTGCACGCACCTCGCCCGCGACGACCGCAAAGCCGCGGCCATGCTCGTTCGCACGTGCTGCCTCGACGGCGGCATTCAACGCGAGAATGTTGGTCTGGAACGCGATGCCGTCGATCACGCCGACGATGTTGGCGATCTCGCCGGACGCCTGCGTAATGTCGTTCATCGTCGAGACGACCTCGCTCACGACCGAGCCGCCGCGCAGCGCGACATTCGACGCGGATTCCGCCAGACGGCTCACCTGGCTTGCGGCATCGGCCGAATTGCGGGCCGTGCCGGCGATTTCCTCGAGTGCAGCGGCCGTTTCCTGCAGGCTCGACGCCGCATGTTCGGTCCGGCTCGACAGATCCTGGTTGCCCTGGGCGATCTCGGCGCTCGCAAGGTTGACCGATGCGCTGAATTCGCGAATCTGCAGCAGGATCGTGCTGATCTTTTCGGCGAACAGGTTGAACGCATGCGCGATCTGCGCGGCTTCGTCCGTGCCGTCGGCAGGCAGGCGTTTCGTCAGGTCGCCGCTGCCGCTCGAGACGTCCGTGAGCGCATCGCGAACCAGCAGAATGCGTTTGAAGGCCGCGTTCGTCATCGCGCCGACGAGCGCCGCGGCGATGACGGCGACGATCAGGATCGCCGCCAGCGTCGTCGTCGCGACCGCACGCATACCGGCCGTCACGTCAGCCTTGTCGAGCGCGAGCACCAGCGACCAGTCCGTGCCGGCGATCGGTTGTGCGCGCATCAGCTTGGTGGCCCCGTCGATGTCGACCGCGACGGGGGCGGACGCCGTTTGCAGCGCGCCGAGGTGATCGGCGTCGAGCGCAGGCGACAAGCCGGTCGCAGGCCTCATGATCAGGTCGGTCTTGGCCGACGCGATCACGCGCCCGCTCTTGTCCACCAGGAACGCGAAGCTCGCCGGTGTCGGGTGAACGGAGGTGACAATCGCGCTTACGCTCTCCATGAACAGGCTGGCGGCGAGCACGCCCTTCACGGTGCCGTCTCGCACCACGGGCACCGCGAACGCAACAGCCGGCTTGCCGGTCGTCGCATCACGGTAGAGCGCCGTCACGACCAGCTGGCCCGCGCTGACGGCTTGCTTGTACCAGGGCCGTGCGGTCGGGTCGTAGCCGGGCGCGAGCGGAACATTCGAGAAGGCGGTCTTGTCCGGCAGTCCAAGCGTCAGCACCTCGAAGCCGCCCGACTTGCCGAGCAGCTTCAACGCCGGCAGCGGGTCGCCCTCGCCGATGGCGATCGTATCGGCCAGTGCCTGGGTTTCCCGTCCCCTGCTGGCCACCCATTCGTTGATCGCCAGCGCGTGACCGGCGAGGATCGACTTGTGATTCTGGTCGATGGTCTCGTCGTTGTGGTTCTTGACGACGCAATAGACCAGCCCCCCCGTCACAGCCAGCGCCGTGACCACGATGGCGACGCAGGTCGCGAGTATCCGAGCACGAATCGAGGACAGCATGATGACTTCGATCTCCGTTACTACGTTATTTGAATGGGGTCGCCGAAGGCCGGCAACGTCCTGTTTAACGACAGCGCCTGCGGGAACTTAAGGCCTGACTGGCCAGACCAGTTCACACAAGAGATCGGCGGGGGGCGAAAACGGAAGGGGACGGCTTGATTCGGCAGGGCCGGACGACCGTGCCGGCTGCCCGTGGCGCATAGCGGGAATGCGTGCTGCAGCAGATTTTCACAGGCGCCACAATATTCGGGCGCCTGAAACGTCTTCAGAGGCATGGAATCGCCACCCACTTCGCACATGATGACCGACCCAGACCGCGACATCACAGCGACAGTGATGCGTGAACGAACGAGGCTCGTGAATTTCATCCGGCGTCGAATACGCGACCCGGACGACGCCGAGGACATCCTGCAGGATGTGTTTCACGAATTCGTGCAAGCGTATCGACTGCCTGCGCCAATCGAACAGGCAAGCGCGTGGCTTTTCCGTACCGCGCGCAACCGCATCATCGATCGCTTTCGCAAGAAGAAGGAGCAGCCGCTGACCGACCTGCTCGAGGCCGAGGACGAAGCGGGCAGCGAGTATCGCCTGGACCTCGCGCTACCGGCACACGATGCCGGCCCCGAAGCGCTCTACGCTCGCACGCTCGTGCTCAAGGCCTTGCAGGATGCGCTCGACGAGTTGCCATCGAATCAGCGTGAGGTTTTCATCGCGCATGAACTCGAGGGGCAGTCCTTCAAGGAAATGGCCGCGCAAAGCGGCATCGCGCTCAATACCCTGCTCGCGCGCAAACGCTATGCAGTCTTGCATCTGCGCGCGCGGCTGCAGCCCATTTATGACGAACTGGATCTCTAAAGGAGTCGGCGAATGAATTTTCGAATCAGATGTGCGGGCAAAGCAGTGCTCGTGGTGATCGCCATAGGCGTGCTCGGATGGGTCGTCATGATGCTGTGGAACTGGGTGATTCCGGCGCTATTCGTCGGTGCCCGTACGATCGACTTCGCCCGTGCGCTGGGCCTGCTCGTGTTGAGCCGCATTCTGTTCGGCGGATTCCGCGGACACCGCGGCTGGCACGGCCGGCGCCACTGGCGCAAATGGGAATCCATGACCCCGGAAGAACGCGAGCGTTTTCGGGCCGCATGGCGATCGGGCAGCAACCCGCGCACGGGAGAGTGAACATGCGCGAGAAATCAACGGGCGACTGCAAACAGAAGCCGGGGGTGATCGCGCCGGTCGTCGATCTGAAACGTTGCGAAGGCAAGGGGGATTGCGTCACCGTCTGCCCTGAGAACGTGTTCGAGATCCGGCGCATCGATCAGGCCGATTACCTCGGCCTCGGTCTGATGCATCGCCTGAAACAGCGCGTGCATGGCATGAAAGTCGCCTACACGCCGAATGCGCACGCCTGCCGGTCATGCGGGCTTTGTGTGACGGCGTGTCCTGAACGCGCCATCACGCTCGCCCGAAGGACCTAGCATCACCCGGGTTCGTCGATGACGGAACCGCAGCGCAGGAAGCCTGACGGAGAGGCAGCCGCCGGATATGTCGTCGACTTCAATAATCTATTAGGAATGCAAATGGCTTCATCCACCATCGATCTGCTGCAACGGCTTCATGAAGAGAGCCGAGCCGAAATCATCGCCCGCGCACGCGCGCAGTTCCAGGGATCGAACGAAGCGTTCCTGACGCTCGGCGACGAATACGAGGCGCTGGCCCCCCGGCTGCGGGGACGATTTCTCGACATGATCGGGCTGTCCAGCGAAGACTTCGGGTCCCCGGAAGGCAGCCCGCTGTCGTTAGCCGTGTCGGCGGAAACAGGAAGATTCCTGCACAACATGGTGCTCTCGCAACGGCCGGCCAGAATCCTCGAGCTCGGCAGTTCCCGCGGCGTGTCCACGCTGTATTTCGCCGAGGCACTGCGCACGTTGGGTCGGGGCGTGGTCGTCGCAACCGAACGCGATGCGCTCAAGTGCGCACATCTGCGCGCTCACGTCGACACAGCGGGCCTGGACGCCTATGTCGATATGCGGGAGGGCGACGTATTCGAAACCGTTGCCGCACTGGACGGCATTTTCGACTTGGTATTCATCGACGTGTGGGCCGACGCCTATGTCGCCGTATTCAAGCAGATCGAGCGTCTGCTGCGCCCGGGATCGATCGTACTTGCCGACAACATGTACACGGCTGAGGACGCCGCTCGACCGTACAAGCGCTATCTCGACGACGATCCGCGGTTTTCGACCACGACACTGGAATTTGAATCGGGAGTTGAATTTACGGTCGTCGTTTCTTGAGCCGGGATGTCGTCGAGGGATTGGTTTTGCGGGAATGCCATTTACCGCAGCCAAGCCTGGGCATCAGCTCGACGCGGCGCGCCGAAAGGCAGATGGATGATGCAGGGAGTTTTTCGGCAGAAATCCGGATTTGTCGATCATCGTCGGCAAACGTCGCTCATCATCGGCTATCACGACGTCTCAGCTGAGCGCGTCGACCTTGGCAGGACGTCGGCTAACGGTGCGCTGGTGCAGCCCATCGACGAACGTACCGGGGATTTCAGAGGTGCTGGCGGTGGATCGCGAAGACAGCAGATACCTGAGAGGACACCAGCTTCGATAGTACC
>NZ_CABVPX010000022.1 GCF_902499125.1 Burkholderia arboris | reverse complement strand
CGGCGTGCCGTTCCTGTGGCTTGCCGTGTTCTTCGCGCTGCCGTTCGTGCTGGTGCTGAAGATCAGCTTCGCCGACCCGATGCTCGGCATCCCGCCGTACACCGCGCTCGCCAGGCTGGAGGCCGGCACGGTGCAGTTGGTGCTGTCGCTGAAGCATTACGCGCTGCTGCTGCAGGACGACCTGTACCTGAACACGTACGTCAGCTCGCTGAAGATGGCCGCCGCATCGACGCTGATGTGCCTGCTGGCCGGCTACCCGATCGCGTACTGCATCGCGCGTGCGGCACCGGCGCGCCGCAACCTGCTGATGATGGCCGTGATGCTGCCGTTCTGGACGTCGTTCCTGATCCGCGTCTATGCGTGGGTCGGGATCATGAAGGACGACGGGTTGCTGAATCACGCACTGGCGGCGCTCGGCGTGATCGCGATGCCGCTGCGCCTGTATCACAGCGACGCGGGCGTCTACATCGGGATGGTCTATTCGTACCTGCCGTTCATGGTGATGCCGCTGTACGCGCACCTCGTGAAGATGGACGTCACGCTGCTCGAGGCCGCGCACGATCTCGGCGCGACACCGTGGTCCGCGTTCTGGCGCATCACGTTGCCGCTGTCGAAGAACGGCATCGTCGCGGGCAGCCTGCTCGTGTTCATCCCGGCCGTCGGCGAATACGTGATCCCCGAGCTGCTCGGCGGTGCGAACACGCTGATGCTCGGCCGCGTGATGTGGGACGAGTTCTTCAACAACATGGACTGGCCGATGGCGTCCGCCGTCACGGTGACGATGGTGCTGGTGCTGCTCGTGCCGATGGCGCTGCTCCATTACAGCCAGACCGAAGCGGAGGCACAACCATGACCCGCACGAATCGCATCCTGTCGGCGTGCGTGCTGGGCGCGGGCTTCCTGTTCCTGTACGTGCCGATCGCCAGTCTCGTCGTCTATTCGTTCAACGCGTCGAAGCTCGTGACGGTGTGGACGGGATTCTCGCTGAAATGGTACGGCGCGCTGTTGCACGACGACGAACTGCTGACGGCTGCGTGGCTGTCGCTGAAGATCGCGCTGCTGACGGCCACCGCGTCGGTCGCGATCGGCACGTGGGCCGGCTTCGTGCTGGCCCGCATGGGGCGCTTTCGCGGCTTCACGCTGTATGCCGCGATGATCAACGCGCCGCTGGTGATTCCCGAAGTGATCCAGGGCATCTCGCTGCTGCTGCTGTTCGTCGCGATGCAGCAGACCTTCGGCTGGCCGGCCGGGCGCGGCTGGCTGACGATCTGGATCGGTCACGTGATGCTGTGCCTGTCGTTCGTCGCAGTGATCGTGCAGTCGCGCGTGAAGGAGCTCGACCGCTCGATCGAGGAAGCCGCGCTCGATCTCGGCGCGCGTCCGGTGAAGGTGTTCTTCGTGATCACGCTGCCGCTGATCGCACAGGCGCTGGTGTCCGGCTGGTTGCTCGCGTTCACGGTGTCGATCGACGACGTGATCCTGTCCGCGTTCCTGTCGGGCCCCGGCTCGACGACCTTGCCGCTCGTCGTGTTCTCGCGCGTGCGGATGGGGCTGAATCCCGAGATGAATGCGCTCGCGACGGTGTTCATCACGGCCGTGACGATCGGCGTCGTCGTCGTGAACCGCGCGATGCAGGCCCGCGAACGGAAGCAGGCACGCGACGCGCGTGCGTGGCATGCGGTGTCCACGCTCGAAGCCATGCTCGATGCACCGGCGCCGTCTCCCGCGATGCCGCCCGCGCGCCCGCCGGCTGCGCAGCTTCGGCCCGCGCCCGCACCGCATCCCGTGAAGTGAACAACGACAAGGAGACTTTCCGTGAAAAAGAAACTGCTTTGCGCGCTGATCGCCGGTGCGCTGCCGGGGCTCGCCGCCGCGAATTCGAGCGCCGACCAGATCAGGGCGCTGCAACAGCAGCTCGCCGTGTTGCAGCGGCAGATGAGCGCGCTGCAGTCGCAACTCGCCGCGAAGCCGGTGGCGGCACCGGCCGCGTCGAATGCGACATCCGCCGCAGCGGCAGCCGACCCGTCGGCGCCCGGCTACGGGCAGGCGCCGGCCGCGCTGACCCGCGACGACGTGGCGGAAATCCGCCAGCAGGTCGCGAACCAGCAGCTGAAGGTCGATTCGCTGACCGATGCCGCGCGCACGGGCCCGATCGCGGGGTTGTCGGTGACCGGCTATCTCGACCCGACCTACGTGTACAACCGGGGCGGCGGCACGTCGTCGTTCCAGTTCGCCAATCATGAGAACGCGTACGCCTATTACAACAGTACGTTCGGCGACGTGTTCCTCGACATCAAGAAGACCTTCGGGGTCGGCCCGACCGCACCATCCGCTGAAATCACGCTGATGCCGAACCGCGGCGCAGGCCTGTCGATGATGACGGGCAGCGGTGCGAGCGGGCTCGACATCGTGAACACGGCGGTCGTCACGGTGCCGCTGTCGGGCACGACGTCGTTCGTCGGCGGGCTCGTGCTCGGCTTCGGCGGCTACGAGTACCAGCAGTCGAGCCAGATGCTCACGCTCACGCACAACCTGCTGTACGACTTCTCCGATCCGGGCTCGTCGATCGGCGCCGGCATCAACTACCAGAGCGCGGACGGCCACTGGGCGTGGAAATTCTTCGTCGGCAACGAGCAGTTCCGCAGCGCGGGCGCGGTCACGCAGACGGGCGTCAACGCGCTCGGCGACCCGATTACGACGAGCAACAAGGTGCCGACCTTCACCGCGCGGGTCGATTACATGCACGGCAGCGCGCTCGATCTCGGCGGCTCGATCAACATCGGCCGGCAGACGCTGGTGAGCGCGGTCGATCCGGCGACCGGCAACGTGCGCTACGGCGTGGGCGGCAACGCGCCGAGCGCGTACGGCGCGTTCTTCTTCGGGGAGGCCGACGCGACCTATACGGTGGCCGATGCGCAGTACAACGCGGAACTCGACTACGGCCAGCAGCAGCACGGTGCGTTCAACGGCGGGCTCGCGCAGTGGTTCGGATTGTCGCTGCTCGCGCACCGCAAGTTCAACATGCCGGTGGTCGGGCGCATGGGCGCGACGCTGCGCTACGACCTGCTCGTGAACCGGAAGAACGGCGGGGGCGGCTCGTCGATCGGCCTGAACGGCAACGGGATGGACCCGAACAACGGCTTCGGCATCGACGCGGATTGCCTCGCGCAGTCGAAGGCGAACGGCGGCGTCGGCTTCGAGTGCAAGGGCGCGACGCGGCAGGCTGCCGCGTTCGACCTGCTGTTCTATCCGACCCAGCAGGTGACGGTGAAGGTCGAATACCGGCACGACTGGGCGAGCAATCGGGTCTTCCTGCGTCACGACGGGTCGTATGCGAAGTCGAACGACCTGCTCGCAACCCAACTCATCTACGCGTTCTGACGCGACGCCGTTCGCGAGTCTTACCTATGCTCAAGTTCGAAAAGCAGCAGCATGTTCAGTCCTACTACGCAGCGACGGCCAACAACCGTATCCGCCATCCGTCGCTCGATGGCGCCGCGACCGCCGACGTGTGCGTGATCGGCGGCGGGCTCACGGGCCTGTCCACGGCGCTCGATCTCGCGGAGCGCGGCCATTCGGTCGTGGTCGTCGAGGCGTCGAGGATCGGCTGGGGCGCGAGCGGCCGCAACGGCGGCCAGCTGATCGCCGGGTACTCGTGCGACATCGATACGTTTTCCGCCTTTCTGCCGGAAGACGACGTCCGGCGCGTATGGGCGATGGGGCTGGAATCGGTCGACATCGTCAGGCAGCGGGTCGAGCGGCACGGCATCGATTGCGACCTGAGCGGCGGCTACCTGACCGCCGCGAACAAGCCGCGCCATCTCGATGCGCTGCGCAGATGGCGCGATGCCGCGGCGGCTCGGTTCGGTTATCGCGGCTATGACATCGTCGAACGTGCCGACATGCCGCGCTTCGTCGCATCTGGCCGTTATGTCGGCGGCCTGCGTGACGAAGGCAGCGGCCACCTGCATCCGCTGAACTACACGCTCGGTCTCGCGCGAGCGGCGCGCGCGGCCGGCGTGACGATCCACGAGGACTCGCCCGCGCTCGCGCTCGATCGTGCGGCGCCGTACCACCGTGTCCGGTGCGCGCGCGGACACGTGGATGCCCGTTACGTGGTGCTGGCCTGCAATGCGTATCTCGGGCAGCTGGCGCCGTCGCTTGCACGCAAGATCATTCCGGTGGCGACCTACCTGATCGCGACGGAGCCGCTCGGCGACTCACGCGCAGCGCAGACGCTGCCGGCGAATGCCGCGATCAGCGACTGCAATGCGGCGCTCGACTATTTCCGGCTCACGCGCGACGGCCGGCTGTTGTGGGGCGGCAAGGCGAGCAGCTCGACGAAGGCGCCGCGCGACCTGGCAGCCGCAATGCGGCGCGACATGCTGAAGACGTTCCCGCAGCTGGCCGACGTGCGGATCGATTACGCGTGGGGCGGCCTGATCGACGCGACGATGAATCGCGCGCCGCATTTCGGCCGGCTGGAGCCGACCGTGTATTTCGCGCAGGGCTTTTCCGGGCACGGCGTCAACGTGACGGGCCTCGCGGGGCGGCTGATCGCGGAAGCGATCGATGCGCAGGCCGCGCGCTTCGACCTGTTCGGCCGGATTCGCCATCGCGATTTTCCGGGCGGGCGGCTGTTGCGCACGCCGATGCTGGCGCTCGCGATGGCGTGGCACCGGACGATGGACCTGCTTTGACCCGCGCCGGCCGACCTCCCCCGGCCGGGCGGCACCGCAACGTTTCGAAACACTCAGCCCAGGAGGCACACATGACCAACATCACGAATCTCGTCGACCTGATGCGGGCGCCCGCGAAGCTCACGCAAAGCCGCGTGCCGAGCGGTCTGCTGCTCGACGGCAACCCGATGCAGACGCTGTCGCATCACTACATCAGCCCGTGCGGCCAGTTCAGTTGCGGGATCTGGGCATGCACGCCCGGCCGCTGGACGATCGAGTACGACGAGTCGGAGTATTGCGAGATGCTGAGCGGCGTCGCGATCGTACGCGATGCGGAAGGCGGCGAACGCGTGCTGCGCACGGGCGACCGCTTCGTGATTCCGCCGGGTTTTCGCGGCACGTGGGAAGTCGTCGAGGCATGCCGCAAGATCTATGCGTCGCACGCGCCGCAAGCCGGGCAGCCGGGCGCTTGACGCGGCCGGGTCCATCCAATCATCGAGATCAACGAGGAGCAACTCATGACCCAGGAATTGTGGCGTCTCAGCGCGGCGGAGATGGCTGCGCATGTCGCACGGCGCGACGTGTCGGCAACCGAACTCACGCGCAGCTGCCTGCAGCGGCTCGAGCAGGTGAACCCCGTCATCAACGCGATCGTCGACGTGATGGCCGACAGCGCAATGCAGGCCGCGTCCGATGCCGACGCAGCAATCGCGCGCGGCGCGCCGGTCGGCCCGCTGCACGGCGTGCCGGTGACCGTGAAGATCAACGTCGACACGGCCGGACACGCGACGACCAACGGCGTGCGCGCGTTCTCCGACCTGATCGCGCAGGAAGACAGCCCGGTGACCGCGAACCTGCGCAAGGCCGGCGCGATCGTGATCGGGCGCAGCAATGCGCCGGCGTTTTCGTACCGCTGGTTCACCGACAACGAACTGCACGGCCGCACGTCGAATCCGTGGGATGCGTCGCTGACGCCGGGCGGCTCCAGCGGCGGTGCGGCCGCGGCGGTGGCCGCCGGCATCGGTGCGATCGCGCACGGCAACGACCTCGGCGGGTCGATCCGCTATCCGGCCTACGCATGCGGTGTCGCGGGGCTGCGGCCGAGTACCGGGCGTGTGCCCGCGTACAACCCGACGCAGCCGAAGGATCGCACGCTCGCGGTGCAGCTCGCGTCCGTGCAGGGGCCGCTCGCGCGCACGGTCGGCGACTTGCGTCTTGCGCTCGACGCGATGTCGGCCGGCGACGCGCGCGACGCATGGTGGATGCCGGTGGCACCGGGCGCGCGCGAGGCCGCGTTCCCGGCGCGCGTCGCCGTGTGCGCCGAATTGCCTGGCGTGCCGACCGATCCTGCCGTGGCCGACGCGATCCGGCAGGCGGCGCGCTGGCTCGAAGAGGCCGGCTGCATCGTCGAGGAAGCGGCGCCGCCGCGGTTCGCCGAAGCGTGCGAACTGTGGCTCGACCTTGTGACCAACGAGGCGCGCAGCGGGCTCGGCGACGCGATCATGCAGCACGGCGACGCGGCGATCCGCACCGCGTTCGCGAGCCAGCGCAACCTGGCCGCGCCGCTGGATCTCGCCGGTTACATGAACGGCCTCGCGCGGCGCACCGCGCTGCTGCGCGACTGGCAGCAGTTCTTCGCACGCCATCCGCTGCTGCTGATGCCCGTGTCGTGCGCGCGGCCGTTCGCGATCGACGCCGACCTGCAGGGCGACGCCGCGATGCGCGAGATCGTCGACCGTCAGGGGCCGCTGCTTGCGACCGCGCTGCTCGGGCTGCCGGGGCTGTCGGTGCCGACCGGCATCCGCGACGGCGTGCCGACCGGCGTGCAGCTCGTCGCCGGACGCTTCCAGGAAGCGCTGTGTCTCGCCGCTGGCGAAGCGATCGAGGCGCGCGCGGGGATCTTTACGCCGATCGATCCGGTTCGCGGATCGTGATACGCGACACGTCACGAG
Source organism: Burkholderia arboris (assembly GCF_902499125.1). Lineage (GTDB taxonomy): Bacteria > Pseudomonadota > Gammaproteobacteria > Burkholderiales > Burkholderiaceae > Burkholderia > Burkholderia arboris. The sequence goes on along the minus strand of NZ_CABVPX010000022.1, from coordinate 132,681 downwards.
GAAACCCATGAATCAAACGACATTCGAAGACTGGCAGGCCCGTGCGGCCGTGCTGCGGATCGACGGACGCGCGTTCATCGACGGCGAAGCGCGCCACGCGCAGGCCGATGCGACCTTCGCGTGCGCGAGCCCGATCGACGGTTGCGTGCTCGCGCACGTGGCCGATTGCGCGGCCGACGACGTCGACCACGCGGTCGCGGCGGCGCGCCGCGCATTCGATGCGCAAACCTGGGCCGGCACGAATCCGCGCGGCCGCAAGGCCGTGCTGCAACGCTGGGCCGCGCTGATGCGCGAGCACGCGGACGAACTCGCGCTGCTCGAGACGCTCGACACCGGCAAGCCGATCGCCGATACCACGGCGATCGACATCCCGGCCGCCGCGCATTGCGTCGACTGGTATGCGGAAGCGATCGACAAGGTCGGCGGCGAAGTCGCGCCGGCCGACCACCACCTGATCGGGCTCGTCACGCGCGAGCCGATTGGCGTCGTCGCAGCGGTCGTGCCGTGGATTTTCCCGCTGCTGATGGCCGCGTGGAAGTTCGCACCGGCGCTCGCGGCCGGCAACAGCGTGGTGCTCAAACCGTCGGAGAAATCGCCGCTGACCGCGATCCGCGTCGCGCAGCTCGCATTCGACGCCGGTATCCCGGCCGGCGTATTCAACGTCGTGCCGGGCGGCGCGGAGCCGGGCAGGGCGCTGGCGCTGCATCGCGATGTCGACTGCATCGCGTTTACGGGGTCGACCCGCACCGGGCAGCAGATCATGGCGTGCGCCGCGCATTCGAACCTGAAGCGCGTCTGGCTCGAACTCGGCGGCAAATCGCCGAACCTCGTGCTGCCCGACTGCCCCGATCTCGACCGCGCCGCGCAGGCGGCCGCCGATGCGATCTTCTTCAACATGGGGGAAGTGTGCACGGCCGGCTCGCGCCTGCTCGTGCATCGCGACATCAAGGACGCATTCGTCGCGAAGCTGGTCGACGCATCGCGCCGCTTCGCGCCCGGGCATCCGCTCGATCCGGCGGTGACGATGGGTGCGATCGTCGATCGTGCGCAACTCGATCGCGTGATGGGGTATATCGGTCTCGGGCGTGACGAAGGCCGTCTGGTGACGGGCGGCAGGCGGGTGCGCGAGGAGACGGGCGGGTTCTATGTCGAACCGACGGTATTCGAGGTGAAGCCCGATGCGGCGATTGCGCGGGAGGAGATCTTCGGGCCGGTGCTGTCGGTGATCGTGTTCGACGACGTGGACGAAGCCGTACGCATCGCCAACGACACCGAGTACGGGCTCGCGGCGGCGGTATGGTCGGCGAACCTCTCGACCGCGCATGCGGTTGCGCGGCGCTTGCGGGCGGGCACCGTGTGGGTCAACTGCTACGGCGACGGCAGCGACGACCTGAACTTCCCGTTCGGCGGTTACAAGCTGTCGGGCAACGGCCGCGACAAGTCGCTGCATGCGCTCGACAAGTACACCGAGCTGAAATCGACGATCGTGCGGTTGTAGGCCGGGCGGCGCGGCACGCTCGCGGCGTGCCGCGCGACGCCGCTGCGCCGGTCAGCGGCGATCGTCGGCCGGGACGAACAGGCGCGGCTGCGCGGCATTCAACGCGCCGTCCGCTTCCGGCCGCCACGGAAAAACCCCGTTGCGGTCGGGCCACAGCAGCTGGACGCACGGAAAGTCGTCGTTGCCGTAGAACCAGCGGTTCCAGCCGAGATGGGCTTCGTAGTGGGCTTGCTCGACCGGCATCAGCAGCGCGTTCGCGTTGCCGAAGACCGCGCCCGTGACTTCGCCGACCGGAGGCGGCGTGCCGGCCGCGACCATCCGGTAGACGTCCCACAGCACGTCATGGACGATGCGCGCCGGCATCGAGAACACGATGATTTCCGGAAAGCCGTGGTTGACCCACAGCCCGGTCGTGAACGAAAAGCCCGGGGCGTCTCCTTCCGAGAACACCTCCGTGCGGAACCACCCGTGCTGGCGAATCTGATGCACGAATCGCTGCTCGTCGTCCTCGAGCACCGAATCGGGCGCGTCGAGCGCGGTGGCGATATCCGGTCGTGTGGTCATGGGGGCTCCTGGATCGGCGTCGGACAACGGTGAGCCGGACGATCGCGCCCGGCCGGCGGGCCGGCGATCGCGGTCGAATCCGCCGGGCGAGCGCCGTGCCGCCATGGTGCCACAGCGGTCGCGCTTACTGTTCCGCGCCTTCCGCGTCCGCCGTTTCGCCGAGGAACCCGCCGCTCTGGTGCGCCCACAGCGCCGCATAAATGCCGCCCGCCTGCAGCAACTGCTGGTGCGTGCCTTCCTCGACGATGCGCCCTTCGTCGAGCACGATCAGCCGGTCCATCGCGGCGATCGTCGACAGCCGGTGTGCGATCGCGATCACCGTCTTGCCGCTCATCAGCGTGTCGAGGCTGCGCTGGATCGCGACTTCGACTTCGGAATCGAGTGCGCTGGTCGCTTCGTCGAGCACGAGGATCGGCGCGTCCTTGAGCATCACGCGTGCGATCGCGACGCGCTGCCGCTGGCCGCCCGACAGCTTCACGCCGCGCTCGCCGACCTCGACGTCGTAGCCGCTGCGCCCGTGACGGTCGCGCAGCCGGTCGATGAACTCGGACGCTTCGGCGCGCACGGCCGCGTCCTGCATCTCGTGCTCGGTCGCATCGGGCCGCCCGTACAGCAGGTTCTCGCGCATCGTGCGGTGCAGCAGCGACGTGTCCTGCGTGACCATCCCGATCGCGCTGCGCAGGCTGTCCTGCGTCACGTGCGCGATGTCCTGCCCGTCGATCCGGATCGTGCCGCCGCCGACGTCGTAAAAACGCAGCAGCAGGTTCACGAGCGTCGACTTGCCGGCGCCGGAGCGGCCGATCAGGCCGATCCGCTCGCCCGGCCGGATCGCCAGGTTCAGCCCGTCGAACACCGCGCGATCGTTGTCCTCGTGCGCGAACTGCACGTTGTCGAACACGATCCCGCCGCGCTGCACCGCGAGCGCCTTCGCGTCGGGCGCGTCGACCACGCTGCGCACCTTCGTCAGCGTGTTGATGCCGTCCTGGATCGTGCCGACGTTCTCGAACAGCTCGGTCATCTCCCACATGATCCAGTGCGAGTAGCTCGACAGGCGCAGCGCCATGGCGATCACGGCCGCGACGACGCCCGCGCTCGCCTCGCCGTGCATCCACAAATACAGCGCGAGCCCGGCCGAGCCGATCAGCAGCAGCGTCGACAGCAGGTGATTGACGATCTCGAACGCGCTGACGAGGCGCATCTGCGCGTCGCCGGTGGCCTTGAACGCTTCCATCGCGCGCCGTGCATGGTCGGCTTCCCGCCGCGTGTGCGAGAACAGCTTCACGGTCGTGATGTTCGAATACGCATCGGTGATGCGGCCCGTCATCATCGCGCGTGCGTCGGCCTGCCGGCTGCCGACTGCGCCCAGGCGCGGCACGAAGTACGCGCACGCCGCGCCGTAGCCGAGCGCCCACAGCACGAGCGGAATCATCAGCCGCCAGTCGAAGCTGGCCGCCAGCACGAGAATGCCGATCAGGTAGGCGGTGACGCCGATCACGACGTCGACGGACATGAACAGCGCGTCGCGGACCGCGAGCGCGGTCTGCATGATCTTGGTCGTCACGCGGCCCGCGAACTCGTTCGCATAGAACGACAGGCTCTGGTCGAGCATCAGCCGGTGAAACAGCCAGCGCAGCCGCATCGGGAAGTTGATCGCGAGCACCTGGTGCTTGACCATCGTGTGCAGCGCGATCAGCAGTGCGCTGCCCGCGAGAATCGCCGCGAAGCCGGCGAGCGTGCCGAAGTGGCGGCCGCCGAATTCCGCCGGTGTCGACGTCGACAGCCAGTCGACCACGTGCCCCATCATCGCGAACAGCGCGGCTTCGTAGGCGGCCAGTGCGGCCGACGTCAGCGCGATCAGCAGGATCCAGCTGCGCGCGCCTCTCGTGCACGCCCAGACGAACGAGAAGAATCCCTTCGGCGGCGTGACGGGATCTTCGAGCGGGAAAGTCGGCAGGCGCCGTTCAAACCACGAATACATTGAGACCTCTCCTTGATGCGGCCACGCGGGTTGGCGCGACCGGTATTGCCTGATGCCTGTTTCATGCGCGGCGCCAGCCGAGGCGGCGCCGGGTTGCGCACGTGTTCACTGCGACCGGATCCACGCTTCGATCGGGCCGAGCGTACCCGGTGCATACGCGTGGCGCCCGAGCGCCATGTACAGCCAGGTCTTCCACTTCGGCCAGTCGGACTCGAGCTGGTAGTCGAACCAGCCGGCGCGCAGCAACGCATGCGTCGCCGCAGGCACCACGACGACGCGCCGGTCGGGCCGGTTCGCGAATGCGTGCGCATAGGTGTGCGCTTCGTCGACCGGGTCGACGTTGCGGTCCAGCGCACCCCACACGGCCAGCACGGGCCCCTGCATGGTTGCAAGCGCCTGTGACGCGTCTTCCGGGTAGTTGCGCGCGATGAAGCCGAAGCGGCGCGGCTCGATGTCCGGGCGCCGGGCCGGATCGGCCGGCACGTCCGCCCGGTCGAAGATTGCGTCGTTCTCGCGCCGCTCGGCGGCCAGTGTCGCATCGATTCGATCCGGCTGCAGGCCGGTTGCCAGGAGTCGCTGCCGGGTCAGGTAGGTGCCTTGCCGGCGCCAGCTGGCGGCGCCGCCGACGATCACCGAGAACGCCGGCCGGACTGCGTTCGCCACGCGCGGGACGACCCAGCCGCCCTGCGAGAAGCCGAGCAGGCCGATCTTGTGTGCGGGGCCGGCGACGGCGCGCACGCGCGCCATCGCGGCGATCGTTTCGTTCGCGCGGTCCTGCATCGATTGCGCAAGCCAGTCGCCGCCGCTGCGGCCGGTGCCCTGCTTGTCCCACGCGAATACACCGATGCCGGCGTCGAGCAGGCTGTTGACGAGCGGCAGCATCGCGTCGTCCGAGAAGCGCGTGCGCGGCCCGTCGCCATGCACGAGCAGCACGATCGGCGCATCGGGCGCGTGCGCCGGCAGCGCGAGCGTGCCGACGAGGTCGGCGCCGCCCGCGTGGAATGCGAGCGTCGACACGTTCGCACCCCTCAGTTCGAAATCGGACAGGCCGCGCAGCACGAGCGCGCCGGCCGCGACGCATGCGAACAGGACGAGTGCGATGCCGGCAACGGCGATGCGTTTCATTGGCCCTCTCTCTGGTGGTGTAAGCGCATGCCGCAGGCGGCCCATGCATGAGCACGATGCCTTGACGCCTGTGGTGCATCGCAATGATAATAGATCGACTAATCAGTCTAATAAATATTTGAGCCTTCGTCGAGCCCGGAGTTCCCGTTGAGAAAGATCGATCCTGAAAGAGTGGAAGCGAAGCGGCGCCAGATCCTGGACGCCGCGATCGACTGTTTTGCGCGCGACGGCTTCCATGCGACGTCCACGGCCGCGATCTGCAAGGCGGCCGGCATGAGCCCCGGCAACCTGTTTCACTACTTCCCGACCAAGGCGGCGATCATCGAGGCGATCGCGCAGGACGACCAGCGCGAGATGGCCGAGTTGTTCGCGCGGCATGCGGACGCCGACGACGCGCTGGCGGCAATCGAGGAGATTGCGCTGGCGTTGATGGAACTGTCGAGCGATCCCGTCTATGCGCGCATCAGCATCGAGACTGCGGCCGAGGCGACGCGCAATCCGGACGTTGCCGCGCTGTTCGCGGCCAACGAGGCGCAGGTGAAGGGGCGGATGGCCGCGCTGATCAAGCGCGGCGTGGCGCAGGGGAAGATCGACGGAAGCCTGAAGCCGGATCTCGTCGCGACGTGGGTGCTCGCGCTGGCGGAAGGGGCGGTCTGTCGCGTCGTGTTCGAGCCGGGATTCAAGCCGCGCACGCATCGCGCGATGCTGCGGACGATCATTCAGCGGATGTTGCGGCCCCAGTGAGGGTGGCTGCCGGGGATTCGCTTACGGATTCGCTTACGCCGACTGATGAGGGGGAGTCCCTGGTTCCCGCTTCAACGCCGCAGCAATTTCCATCGCCGTTTTCTGTAACTCGGGCACGTAGCGGCGCGTGGCGTCCGCGAGACTGACCGCGCGCGACAGGAAGACGATATTGAGACTCGCGATCACGCGTTCGTCTGCACTGATCGCGACAGCCACCGCACCGATTTTCGCCTGGGCGGCCCAGTCGCCGTGATTCGATCCGAAACCATCCTCGTGCACACGCCGGATCAGCTTGCGCACGAGCGCATCGTTTCTCGCGAACGCCTGTTGTTCTTCGCCGCCCGCGCCGGAGCGCAACAGTTCCAGAATGTCCTCGCGCTCCTCGTCGGGGCACATCGCGAAGTAGGCGCGGCCCGCCGCCGTCAGCAAGATCGGCAAACGCCGCCCGACCATCGCGCGATGAAACGACAGCCGGCTGAAGCGATGCGTCGTCTCGCGGATGATCATCGCGTCGCCATCGGGCGTGGTCAGATCGGATGGCCACGCAACGCGCTGCAGTAGCTGCCCCATGATCGGCGGCGCCACGGTCGCGATGCGCTCGGTATCGGTGAATCCCTCGCTCAACGAACGCACGGCGAGCGTCAGGCGGAAGCTGTCGTCCGATGTGCTGCGGCGCACGAACCCTTCCTCCATCAACGTTTCGAGCAGACGGCGCACCGTGGTGCGATGCAGGCCGGTCAGATCGGCGATCTGTTGACTCGTTGCGCGTCCGTCTTCCATCGCGTTGAGCGCGCGCAGCACCTGAAGGCCGCGCGCCAGTCCGCGCACGTTGGTGTAGGTTGTCACGTCAAAAATCCCATTGAAATCAATCATGTGCATTCTATGCACATTCTGGAGATTTTGTTGAGGGTGTTTTCGGCGGTCCATAAACTGCATTCATAAGCTGAACGACCGGGAGCCAGGCGCTTCGCCGGTTCAGCACATCGGACAAGCCCAGTCAGGAGACAAGCATGCGCCCCGCCTTTGAACCGGCGGCCGGCAACGGCCGCGCTCATCCTCGCGAAACGACACACCGTTCGATCGACGCCGATGTCGCCGTCATTGGCGCAGGCCCGGTCGGCCTGATGATCGCGAACATTCTCGGCCTGCAGGGCGTGCGCGTCGCCGTGATCGAGAAGCTCGCGCAGATCATCGACTATCCGCGCGCCATCGGCCTCGACGACGAAGCACTGCGTGTATTCCAGTCGGTCGGCCTTGTCGACGCGCTGCTTCCGCACACCACGCCGAATCACTGGATGCGCTTCACGCTGAAAGGGAAGTGCTTCGCGTCGATCGAGCCGCGCACCGACGAGTTCGGCTGGCCGCGCCGCAATGCGTTCATCCAGCCGCTCGCCGATCGGATTCTGTATCGCGGTCTCGAGCGTTTCGACAATGTGTCGACGCTGCTTGGCCACGGCGTCGACAGCTTCGCGCAGGACGCGTGCGGGGTGACCATCGACGCGACCGACGCGCACGGCGTGAAGACGACGATCCGCGCCGCGTACATGGTCGGCGCGGACGGCGGCAACAGCCTGGTGCGCCGCACGCTCGACGTGCCGTTCGAAGGCCGCACGAAGCCGAATCAATGGATCGTGATCGACGTGCGCAACGATCCGATCGGCTCTCCGCATGTCTATCTGCATTGCGACGCGCGGCGCCCCTACGTGTCGGCGGCGCTGCCGCACGGCATCCGGCGCTTCGAATTCATGGTGATGCCCGGGGAGACGGAGGCGGAGCTGTCGAAGCCGGAGAACATGGCGGCGTTGGTGCGCGGGGTTGTCGACGATCCTGACAAGGTCGACTACATTCGTCAGCGGGTCTATACGCACAACGCGCGGCTCGCGAGCACGTTCCGCGTGAAGCGCATCCTGCTCGCGGGGGACGCCGCGCACATCATGCCGGTGTGGCAGGGGCAGGGTTACAACAGCGGCATTCGCGACGCGAGCAATCTCGGCTGGAAGCTCGCGATGGTCGTGAAAGGCACGGCGCACGACGCGCTGCTCGATACCTACACGATGGAGCGGCGCGCCCACGCGCGCTCGATGATCCACCTCTCGGAAGTCGCGGGCGACATCTTCGCGCCGACGAGCTTCTTCGGATCGAAAGTGCGCGACGCGTTCGTGCGCTGTTTCGACATGCTGCCTTCCCTGAAACGCTACTTCGTCGAAATGCGCTTCAAGCCGATGCCGCGCTATGAAGAGGGCGTCGTGCTTCTGGCGCGACGCGAGCGGTCCGAAGGCCTGCTCGCGCGCCTGATCGCGAAGCGGGGGCACGGCGCGTTCGGGCGGCTGGTCGGCCTGATGAGCGAGAAGCGCGAATCGCTGATCGGGCGGATGGTGCATGGCCGTGATGCGCAGGCGGGCACCCCCGTAGGCCGCATGTTCATCCAGCCGCGCGTGCGTCTCGCTGATGGCAGCATCGTCCGGCTCGACGATGCGATCGGCAATCGCTTCGCGATCGTGGGCTGGGGCACGGACCCGACCTTCGGCCTGACGCCCGAGGCGCGCCGCATCTGGAGCGCGCTTGGGGGATGCTTCGTGCTCGCGAAGCCCGACCCGCAGCTCGCCTTCCACGATGACGTGCCCGAAGACGTGATCGCCATAGGCGATGTCGACTCGCGCCTGCGCGACTGGTTCGCGCGCGTGCCGGAATCGGTCGTGCTGTTGCGGCCGGACCGCTTCGTGGCGGGCATGTGCTCGCCGCAATGCGTATCGGATTGCGTGTCGCAGCTCGCACAAAGGCTGTCGCTTCCGACGACAACGGGCGCGACGGCCAGCGACGCGACGTTCGCGCACGCCGCCGACCTGGCAGGAGCCTGAGATGCCGATCCATCTCGAATGCATGTCGCACACGCCGCTGCACGGTTATTTCGATCCCGCGCCGGCAGTTGTCGCGGAAGTCGAGCGGGTGCAGCGCGCGGCGCGCGAGCGGGTCGACGCGTTCGATCCGGAGTTGGTGATCGTGTTCGCGCCGGATCACTACAACGGATTTTTCTACGACGTGATGCCGCAGTTCTGCATCGGCGTAGGGGCGACGGCTGTCGGCGATTTCGGCAGCGCGGCCGGCCCGTTGCCCGTCGCGCGCGATGTGGCGCTCGCGCTCGCCGATGCCACGCTCGCCAGCGATATCGACGTCGCCGTGTCGTATCGCATGCAGGTCGATCACGGCTGCGCGCAGGCGCTCGAGGTGCTCACGGGCGGCATCGACCGCTATCCGGTGGTACCCGTCTTCATCAACTCGGTTGCGCCGCCGATGGCGTCGTGCCGCCGCGCACGACTGCTCGGCGATGCGATTGGCCGTGCCGTCGCGCGCACGAACCGGCGCGTGTTGCTGATCGGCTCGGGCGGTATCTCGCATGAGCCGCCGGTGCCGGAAATCGCGGGCGCGGACGATGTCGTCGCGGAGCGGTTGATTGCGGGCCGCAACCCGTCGCCGGAATCGCGCGATGCGCGGCAATCCCGCACCGTCGCGGCGGCCAAGGCATTCGCGGCGGGTGACAGCCGCCTGCATCCGCTCAATCCCGCATGGGACCGCATGTTTCTCGGGCTGCTCGAACGCGGTGACATCACCGCCGCAGATGGCCTCACGAACGAAGCGATCACGCGTGATGCGGGCAAGTCCGCGCACGAGATCCGCACGTGGGTCGCCGCATTCGGTGCGCTTGCGGCGAGCGGCCCATACGCGGCATCGATCGATTACTACCGCGCGATTCCAGAATGGATCGCGGGCTTTGGCGCGATGCATGCGCGAGAACGGGCCCTTTCCAGGAGATAGAGCCATGTCGGATGACAACAGCATTGTTTCGATGGCCGCGCGCCTGCGTGAAGCGCGGGCCTCGCGCCGGCCGATCGCGCCGTTGCGCGATACGTGTCTAGAAGGCGACGCGACGCGCGCCTACGCGATCCAGCAGATCAACAACGACTTGCGCAAGGCGAACGGCGAGCGGATCGTCGGCAGGAAGATCGGCCTGACTTCGCCCGCGGTGCAGAAGCAACTCGGCGTCGATCAGCCGGACTTCGGCGCGTTGTTCGCGTCGATGGCTTACGGCGACAGCCAGCCGATGCCGCGTGCCTCGTTGATCCAGCCGAAGGTCGAAGCGGAGATCGCGCTCGTGCTCGAACGCGACCTGACCGCCGAAAAACACACGTTCCCGGATCTGATCTCCGCGACCGCGTATGCGGTGGCTGCGATCGAGGTCGTCGACAGTCGCATCCGCGACTGGGACATCCGGTTTTTCGACACCGTGGCGGACAACGCGTCGAGCGCGCTGTTCGTGCTCGGTAGCCGGCCGGTCCTGCTGCGCGATATCGAACTGACCGCGTGCGCGATGACGCTCACGCAGGACGGCGAAGTGCTTTCACGTGGCAATGGCGGCGCGTGCCTCGGCAATCCACTGAATGCGGCTGCGTGGCTCGCGGACCGGATGGTTCGCCTCGGCACGCCGCTGCGCGCGGGCGACATCGTGCTGACGGGCGCGCTTGGCCCGATGGTCGCGGTGAAGGCGGCCGGCACTTATACCGCGCATATCGAAGGGCTCGGCAGTGTGCGCGCCAGTTTCAGCGAATGACGGACGGAGACATTCCCATGGCAACAGACAACACCCGGTGCAAAGCGGCGATCATCGGATCCGGCAACATCGGCACCGACCTGATGATCAAGATCATGCGTCGCAGCAAGCATCTCGACGTCGCGGCGATGGTCGGCATCGATCCGGCCTCGGACGGCCTCGCGCGCGCCGCGAGGCTCGGCGTGGCGACGACGCATGAAGGCGTGGAAGGACTGGCGCGCCTGCCCGTATTCGACGAGATCGACTTCGTGTTCGATGCGACGTCCGCCGGCGCGCATGTGAAGAACGACGCGTTCCTGCGCACGCTCAGGCCCGGCATTCGCGTGATCGACCTGACGCCTGCTGCCATCGGCCCGTATTGTGTGCCGGTGGTGAACCTCGACGCGCATCTCGATGCGCCGAACGTGAACATGGTCACGTGCGGCGGACAGGCGACGATCCCGATGGTCGCCGCCGTGTCGCGGGTCGCAAAGGTGCATTACGCGGAGATCGTTGCATCGATCAGCAGCAAGTCGGCAGGGCCCGGCACGCGCGCCAACATCGACGAGTTCACGGAGACGACGTCGAAGGCGATTGAAGCGGTCGGCGGCGCCGGCAAGGGCAAGGCGATCATCGTGCTCAATCCGGCCGAGCCGCCGCTCATGATGCGCGACACGGTCTATGTGCTGTCCGAAGCGGCAGACCGGGCGCTGATCGAAACGTCGGTCAGCCAGATGGCCGCGGCGGTCCAGGCCTATGTGCCCGGCTATCGCCTGAAGCAATCCGTGCAGTTCGACGACATCCCCGCCGCTGCGCCGTTGCATATCCCCGGACTCGGCCATTTCAGCGGACTCAAGACCTCGATCTTCATCGAGGTGGAGGGCGCGGCCCATTATCTGCCGGCCTACGCGGGCAATCTCGACATCATGACTTCCGCCGCGCTGGCAACGGCCGAGCGCATGGCCGCGTCGCTTGTGAACGCCTGAAGCAAGGAGCACTCGATCATGGACAAGAAACTCTATATCTCCGACGTGACGCTGCGCGACGGCATGCACGCGATCCGTCATCAGTATTCGATTCAGAACGTGCAGGACATCGCCCGTGCGCTGGACGACGCGAAGGTCGACAGCATCGAGGTCGCACATGGCGATGGCCTGCAGGGTTCGAGCTTCAACTATGGCTTCGGCGCGCACAGCGACCTGGAGTGGATCGAGGCAGTCGCCGACGTGGTGAAGCACGCGACGATCGCGACGCTGCTGCTGCCCGGCATCGGCACGATTCACGATCTGAAGGCCGCGTACGACGCGGGCGCGCGTGTCGTCCGTGTCGCGACCCATTGCACGGAAGCGGACATTTCGAAGCAGCACATCGAGTATGCGCGCAGCCTCGGCATGGACACCGTCGGCTTTCTGATGATGAGCCACATGACCACGCCCGACAACCTCGCGGCCGAAGCGAAGAAGATGGAAAGCTACGGCGCGACCTGCGTATACGTGGTCGATTCCGGCGGCGCGATGAACATGAACGACATCCGGGCACGCTTCAGGGCGCTCAAGGCGGTGCTTCGTCCGGAGACCCGGACGGGCATGCATGCCCATCACAACCTGAGCCTCGGCGTCGCCAACTCGATCGTTGCGGTCGAGGAGGGGTGCGACCGCATCGATGCGAGTCTGGCGGGCATGGGGGCGGGAGCGGGCAATGCCCCTCTCGAAGTGTTCGTCGCGGCGGCCGAGCGCCTTGGCTGGCATCACGGCACCGATCTCCATCGCCTGCTCGATGCGGCCGACGATATCGTGCGCCCGTTGCAGGACCGGCCGGTGCGCGTGGACCGCGAAACGCTCGCGCTGGGCTATGCGGGCGTGTATTCGAGCTTCCTGCGGCATTCCGAAGTCGCCGCGAAGAAGTACGGCCTGAAAGCCGTCGACATTCTCGTCGAACTGGGCAAGCGACGCATGGTGGGCGGTCAGGAAGACATGATCGTCGACGTTGCGCTCGATCTGAAGAAGCGCGAAGCACGCGCCTGAACCATCCGTCATGCCACGCGCCATGAAGAGCGCTGCACCGTTCAACCTGGAGACATCATTGAAAACGTCAACGGCTTTCCCCTCGCGCGCCGGCGGCGCCATCACCATCGGCCTGTGCCTCGCGGTCGCGCTCCTCGAGGGGCTCGACCTGCAATCCACCGGCATCGCCGCGCCGCGCATGGCACGCGAGTTTCATCTCGCGGTCGCGCAGCTCGGCTGGGCATTCGGCATCGGCGCGCTCGGCCTGCTGCCGGGCGCGGCGATTGGCGGCAGGCTCGCGGATCGCATCGGCCGCAAGCGCGTGCTGATGATGTCGGTCGCGCTGTTCGGGATATTTTCGATTGCAACGACCCAGGTGTGGGATCTGCAGAGCCTGCTCGTCGCGCGCTTTCTCACGGGCCTCGGTCTCGGCGCTGCGATGCCGAACCTGATCGCGCTGTGCGCGGAAGCGGCGGCGCCCGGACAACGCAGCACGGCAGTCGGCGCGATGTACTGCGGCATGCCGTTCGGCGCGGCGCTCGCGGCCGTGATCGGCATCGTCAGCCCGGGCGCCGAGGGCTGGCGGCACATTTTCTATGTCGGCGGGATCGGGCCGCTGCTGACCTTGCCGCTGCTGGCGCTCTTCCTGAAGGAGTCGACGCACTTCGTCGCGGCGAGCCAGGCTGCGACCCGCGAGTCGAAGGACGGTATCGTGCGCGCGCTCTTCAGCGACGGGCGCGCGGTGACGACCATCGCGCTGTGGATCAGCTACCTGGGAACGCTGATCGTGCTGTATTTCCTGATGAACTGGTTGCCGTCGATGGTGCTCTCGCGCGGCCTCACACCGGTACAGGCAAGCATCGTGCAGATGATGTTCAACATCGGCGGCGGCGTCGGCGCGATCGTGATCGCAGGGCTGATGGATCGCATGGGCAAGCGGCCGGTCGTGGTCGGCATGTATGCGGGCATCGCGATTGCGTTGCTGGCGCTCGCCAGCGCGACGGGCAGCGTGTCGATGGCATGGGGCGGCCTGCTGGCGGGGCTGTTTCTCGTTGGCACGCAATCGGTGCTGTATGCGCTTGCCGGTGCAACGTATCCGACGCGGGTGCGCGGCACGGGCGTCGGCGCAGCGGTGGCCGTCGGCCGTGTGGGTTCGATGGTCGGCCCGCTGATCGCCGGGCAACTGCTGGCGTTGGGCCAGAGCGCGTCGATGCTCGTGATCTCGAGCATTCCGCTCATCGTGATCGCGGCGCTCGGTGCGCTCGCCGTGGTCGCGAAATCTCCGCGCGAGCCGGCCAACGGCTCGCACACACTTGGAACCGAATCGATCTGACGAAGGACATCGACATGACTGACACCGTGATTCATACAGAGGCCGCGACCAGCAGGTTCGTGAACGTGATGGAAGGCGGCACGGAACTGCGCGTGCACTACAACGACACCGGCGCAGGGGCGGAAACGCTGGTGCTGCTGCACGGTTCCGGCCCGGGTGCGAGCGGCTGGGCCAACTTTTATCGCAACGTCGACGTATTCGCTCGCGCGGGCTACCGTGTGATCCTCGTCGACTGTCCCGGTTGGGGCAAGAGCGATTCGATCGTCTGCACCGGCTCGCGCTCCGACCTCAACGCGCGTGTGCTGAAGGGCGTACTGGATACGCTCGGCATCGAACGCGCACATCTCGTCGGCAACTCGATGGGCGGGCATAGCGCGGTGGCATTCGCGCTGTCGTATCCGGAGCGCGTCGGCAAGCTGGTGCTGATGGGCGGCGGCACGGGCGGCCCGAGCCAGTTCGTGCCGATGCCGACCGAAGGGATCAAGCTGTTGCAGGGACTGTATCGCGAGCCGACGCTCGAGAATCTGGAGAAGATGCTCAACGTCTTCGTCTACGACGCGAGCACGATGACGGAAGAGCTGATGCAGACGCGGCTCGAGAACATGCTTGCGCGGCGCGATCATCTCGAGAACTTCGTGAAAAGTCTGGCGGCCAATCCGAAGCAGTTTCCGGACTATGGTTACCGGTTGAACGAGATCAAGTCGCCCGCGCTCGTGATCTGGGGGCGCGACGATCGTTTCGTGCCGATGGATGTGGGCCTGCGGCTCGTGTGGGGCATGCCGAATGCTCAACTGCATGTATTCGGGCGATGCGGGCACTGGGCGCAGTGGGAGCATGCGGACGCATTCAATCGCATGGTGCTCGACTTTCTGCAAAACTAGGCGGGCCGGCACTCGCGATTGTCGCGGGTGCCGCGCCTCTTTCTTGCGGGCCGGTGATGGCCGCGGCACGTTCCGGGAAGCCGGGTTCATCGAGTTGCCCGGGTCGCGGAGTGCGTGCGTTCCGTTCGGTCTCTGACGGCTTTCGCTCAATGGAACCGGCAGGGCACGGACGTCCAGTCCGGTGCGTATGAGCACACGTCGAGAGATCGCGCGGTCTTGTGGCTGACGATTGCTCATGGTGTTGCCGCGATCGTTTGCGCAATCGAACGCCCGCTGTTTGCCTTCGCATTCGCCTGTTATCCGGCGCATCCGGCCAAATGGCCGCGCGCCGGCAACCCCATCGAGCATCACAAGGAGTCGGACATGAGCGCAGCACCCAGAGAGGGCGCAGGTGCCAGTGGGCCCAGCAAGCTGCAACTCGCCACCATCGTCGCAGGGGCAGCAATCGGCATGGCTTTGGGTTATGCCCCGGTATTCAATGCGACAGCCGGCGTATTCGCGCCCGTCGTGCTGCGTGAATTTCATTGGACGCGGGAACAGGCGGCCATGTCCTACGCGGCGTCAATGGGCGGGCTCGCTGCGGCGAGTCCGTTCATCGGCATGCTGATGGATCGTTTTGGCGTGCGCCGCGTGATTCTCGTCTCGGCAATCGCGTTCAGTCTTGCGGTGGCATGCATGGGGCTGCAGAGCGGCGCCATCGGCGCCTGGATTGCGCTGTCGCTGGTGATCGGTGTGTCGGGCGCCGCAACGTCGGTGCTCGGCTACCTTGCGATCCTGCCGCAGTGGTTCGACCGGCGCCTCGGGCTCGCGACGGGTTGCGCGATGGTCGGACTCGGTGTGGGCACGGCAGCCGCGCCAACGGTCACCCAGCACCTCATCGCGGCGTTCCACTGGCGCCACGCCTACCAGATCAGCGCGTGCGTGTCGCTCGCGGGCTCGCTCCTTGCCTATGCGCTGATCCGGGAACGAAAGGTGGCGCCGCGGCCACGAAGGGACGATCGCCCTGCCGACCTCGCCGGCGCGGAGCCGCCATTCTCGGCGGTCAAGCTCGGCACGATCGTCGTGGTCGCTTTTCTCGCTTCGAGTGCGACGCTGTCGCTCAATCCGCATTTGCCGGTGCTGTTGGCGGATCGCGGGTTGTCGCCCGGGGCGGCGGCGAACTGCGCGTCGCTGATCGGCGTCGGAATACTCATCGGGCGCCTGATTTCCGGTGCGCTGATCGATTACCTTCATGCGCCGCTGGTCGGCGCGGGTTTCCTGCTCGCCGGCGCGTTGGGGTACCTGCTGCTCATGAACGCAGCGTCCCTGCCATCCGTGCTGCTCGCGTGCGCCTGCATCGGCCTCGCGATAGGGGCAGAGGGGGACTTGCTGTCCTATCTGGTCCGCGCCTATCTGGGGCTGAGACGTTTCGGCCTTCACTATGGCATCGCGTTCGCGGGCTACGGTTTCGGCGCAGTCGTCGGCCCGCTCGTGGCTGGCCGCTACTTCGACCTGTATCGCAACTACGCGTTACCGCTCCGGCTCGCCCCGATCGTGCTGGTGATCGCAAGCGCGCTGCTCATCTCGCTCGGCAAATATCGCACGTTGCGATCAGGTCAACCGAAGGGCAGGTTCGCGAGCGCCGACACCTGAATGGAAGCGTCGGCAGCGGATAAGAATCCGTTGCCGACCGAGAGTCGACGCACACGAGAAAGCGGGGGGCCCCGGCATCCGGCGCCCCCAGCATTTTTCTTACGCCACCGCCAGTCGCGGGAACAGATGTTCCGCGTTACCGCGATAAATCGCGTGTCGCTGCGCTTCCGTCAGCGGAAACGCTTCGAGCATCCGGGTGAAATCGACCGACCGGTCCTTGTTGGCATACGGCCAGTCGCTCCCGAACGTAATCCGGGATGGATCGGCGAATGCAAGCAACGCCGGTAGCGCGTAGGGGCTGCTCGAGAGCGCCGTGTCGAAGTAGTAGCGCCTGAGTCGCGCCAGGCCGCCCTCGGTGCTGTTGTCGGGCGACACAACACGCGCAATTCGCTGTGCTGCGTAGGGGACAAACCCGCCTGCGTGCGACAGGATGAATTTCACGTCGGGAAAGCGTTCGAGCCAACCGGCTTTCGCAATGTTGATCGCCGCCCGAGTCGTGTCGAGAAGAAAGTCTGCCGCATACGGGGGAATCCCGGGTACCGGCTCGCAGGGTAGATCGCCAGGGTGGATGAAGACAACTGCCTGACGCCGGTTCAGCTCTTCGAACAGCGGCGCCCAGGATTCATCACCGAGGTACGTGCCTCGTACGCTGCTGATCAGCACCACGCCGTCCGCACGGAGCGTATCCATCGCATAGGCTGCCTCCGCGATCGCGCCTTCGACATCCGGTAGCGTCAGGGTCGCGAAGAACCCGAAGCGGCCGGGGTGTCGCGAGACAACGGAGGCGGTGAATTCGTTGACCTCACGTGCTTTCTCGCGCGCCTCGATGTCATCGCCAAGATGAACCCCCGGCGTCGATACCGAGAAAATGCCCGTCGCCGTACCTTCCGCTTCCATCAGATCGAGCGCCCCTTCTTCGCTCCAGTGCGGGATCGGAAGACCTCCCGCCGTGATGCCGCGACTTTCCAGCCATGCTGCGTAGGCGGGCGGCACGATGTGATGGTGTGTATCGATTTTCGTGAGCATGCGCATCTCCTGCTTGTGTGGCGCGACGCGAGGTCGTCGCGCGCTCTGTGGATCCTCCGCACCAGTCTAAGGACGCCATCGGGACCGTCAAATTATTCTCCGGCGTGTGCAAGGAATGCACCGACAAACCGCTTTCGGTGTCGGTCGGCGACCGCGACGGAGGGTGACGATGGGGGCGATGCGGGGAAAATCGACGTGACGACGGCATGGGAGCGGTGGAGCGATGCCGATCGCTTGCCCGTTCTTGCTGTCCGATGTTTTGCCGGTGTACGCGATGGCAGGCCGTTCCGGTTCGCGGGCCCACGCTGCGATCGATGATTGCGGCAGTTCATCGGGGTGGCCTGCCGTCGTTTGCGTCAGGTCCAGCCGCTCTCGGTTCGATTCAGGCTGCGTACGACGGGCTGGTGGATCCGTCAGGACGAACGGGGAATGCCACGGATGCGCGAAGCAATGGGCGCCCGCGAATGGTGGCGCATGGATGGCAGGGTTGGTGACGCTGTCTGGTGCGAACAATCCATCTGCACGAAACGTTCGCGTCGAATTCGGGCAACGCGTTCTTTCTCACCGGCCTGTGTCGCCCCGATCGGCTGCTCCGCCCGATGGCGTGCCGTGAGGCGGTCGATCACGGCCGGGCGTCGGGCTGCTTCGCCGCACGCACACGCCCTCGCTCCAGCAGGGACGTTTCAGGCGGCATGACCAGCGTCAGTTCGTCAAGCACGAGCCGCCGCGCTTCCTCTCCATCGACACCCAGGCCGCGCAGAATCGCGGCAACGATCTGTTCGGGCGATTCGGCCACCTCACCGTTTTCGGTGAATCGATGAATCGTCGTGAGCGCGGTTCCGGCAATCATGTCGAGCGCCAGCTCGACCGTCACGCCCTGAAATCGGCCGGTCGCCAGGCCTTGCTGGATGTGGACCGGCAGGTACACGTAGATCAGGCTGCTCGGGCCGACGGCATGGACGCCAGCTGCCGAAATGAAGCGTGCAAGCAGCGGATAGGCACGTGCGGCATACAGAAACATCCGGACGCCGCACGCAATTCTCCGGGCCGGATCTTCGTAGGCGCCCACGACCGTTTCGATCAGGCGGAGCAACTCATCGTTGAGCTCCTGCGTCACCGCTTCGAGCAGTTCCTCATTGGTACGGAAGTAGTTGTAGAAGGTGCCTTGCGACACATCGGCGGCCGCAATGACGTCCTGGATGACACTGGCGCCAATCCCTTTCTCGGCAAAAACGAGCATCGCGCTTTCGATCAGCCGCGCGCGCATCCGTTCGCGGCGCTGCGCAGCAACACGGGTCCGATGATCAATGGTCGTGGATTCACTCATGTGCCGATTATACGGTGCGGCTTACGGACGCCCGACCGGGAGCTAGGTAAAAACGAGAGTATTGTCATAATGACATTAATCTCATTACAATGAATCACACCTAGCGAAATCAGGAGCAGTCGACGCCATGGACACCCCCTCCATCACGCACGCAATGCGCCAACGCACCGTCAAGGTCGGCGCACGGCACGTTTTTCTATCGGAAGCTGGCGAAGGGCCCGCCGTACTGATGCTGCATGGCGGTGGCCCGGGCGCATCGGGCCTCTCGAACTACGCGCGGAACATCGACGCGCTCGCGCGCCATTTTCGGGTGCTGGTGCCCGACATGCCGGGGTTCGGCCAGTCCACGAAAGGCGTCGACCGCAACGATCCATTCGGAGATCTCGCGGAAGGCATGCTCGGCATGCTGGACGCGCTCGGGATCCCGAATGCGCACGCCATCGGGAATTCGCTCGGCGGAGCCTGTGCGCTTCGCATGGCGCTGGAGCGCCCTCAAGCGGTGGGCCGGCTCGTGTTGATGGGCCCCGGCGGCGTCAATACGACGCGTCAGGTTCCCACGCCCGGCCTCAAACGGTTGCTGAACTATTACAAGGACGATGGCCCGAGCCTCGAGAAGCTCACGACGTTCATTCGCGGCGATCTCGTGTTCGACGGCAGTCTCGTGCCGCAGTCGATGATCGAGGAACGCTTTCGGGCCAGCATCGACCCGGCCGTCGTCGCGAGCCCGCCTTTGCTGGGCCCCAAGGGCATCCCGAAGTTCAGCAATCTCGACTTCACGCGGGATGCGCGACTGGCATCCGTGCGCAACCCGACGCTCGTTTTGTGGGGCGTGGATGACAAGGTCAACCGGGCCAGCGGCGCGTACGCGCTCCAGAAGCGCATGCCGAATTGCGATGTCTACCTGTTCAGCAATACCGGGCACTGGGTGCAATGGGAGCGGTCGAACGAATTCAACGCCGCCGTGCTGGCATTCCTTGCGCAGGGCGATGCGACCGCACGCGTCGTCGCTGCCCGCTGATCGAGGGTGATGTCATGCCGACAATCGTTAGTGCGCGGTCACCCACGAGCAGCTTGTTCGGTCGTGTTCGGATGGGCTATCTGCTGGCCGAATCGGCCCGGCTTCGCGAATGGACGAAATTCGCGTCGGAAGGCCTGGGGCTTCACGTCGATACGCCCGATCCACGCGTGGTCGCATGCCGCATCGACTCGCACGACCGGCGTTTGATCATCCGTGCCGGCACGGCCGAAGATGTCATTGCCATCGGATGGCACCTCGACGACCGCGAGGCGCTTGAGCTTGCCGTCGCACGAATCTCCGCTCGCGGGGTGCGTGTAGAGGAAGGGAGCAAGGAAGAAGCGGCCTTGCGCGGCGTGAAGCGATTCTGGTTCTTCGCCGGGCCGAAGAAACTGCGCACGGAACTGTTCACGGAACCGGTCATCAGCGAACTTCCGCTGCGCATGAGTGCGACGGGCTTTGTGACGGGCGCGTCGGGGATGGGGCATGTCGCCGTCACGACCCGACAACCGGAGGTGATGCAGCAGTTCTGGAAAGACGTGTTCGATGCGCGCCTTTCCGACGAAATCGAAGACAGGATGCAAGGCCTGAATCTTGACTTCGCGTTTCTCCGATTCAACGAACGACATCATTCGTTCGCGACTGCATCGACACGTGGGATCCGCCTGAATCCGCTGCGCACGCAGATTCACCACATGAATCTTCAATGCGCATCCCTCGACGATGTGACGCAAGCCTACCTCAGGTGTCGTGCGATGGGCTATCCGATCGCGAATGCGATCGGCCAGCATCCCAACGACCGTGAACTCTCGTTCTACGTTCAGACGCCATCGGGCTTCGAGATCGAGCTCGGCTGGAACCCGATCGTGGTCGATGAGCAAACGTGGCGCCCGGCGATTTATCAAGGCATCAGTCTATGGGGCCATCGTCCGGAAAACCTGAGCCTTGGCGTGCGGTTGGGGCGCGTGCGTCGCGCGCTTGCATCGCTGACGCGTCCGGAATTTTCTGTACAAGGAGAACGTTCATGAACGGAGCGCATCCGAATGATGCGTGCGATGTCGCGATCGTCGGATTGGGGCCGACCGGCCTCGTTCTCGCGCACATGCTCGGCCAGGCCGGCCACCACGTCGTCGTGCTGGAGCGCGAACCCGTGTTCTACGGTAACGCGCGAGCGGTATACACCGACGACGAGTGCATGCGGATTTTCCAGCATCTCGACGTGGCCGACGAGATCCAGTCGCGGATGATGATGGAGACGCCCGTCCAGCTCGTGCGGCGCGATGGCACGCCGATCACACAATACATGCCGCGCAAGCGTCCGTTCGGCTGGCCCGTGATCAACTTCTTTTACCAGCCGTACCTGGAAACGACGCTGGCCGAGACGCTCGCACGTTATCCGAACGTCGACGTGCGACGGGGCCGCGAAGTCGTTGACTTCGCTCAGGATGCCGACGGCGTGAGCGTCACGCATCAGGCGACGCGCGAGGCGCGGTTCAGCGACAGTCACGATGCGCGCGCGCGCGTGGCAGGCGATCCCGATATCGGAACCCTGCGGGCGCGCTATCTGGTCGGCGCCGACGGCGGCCGGAGCGTCGTTCGCACGAAGCTCGGGATCGAGATGTCGGGCAAGAGCTTCCCCGAGCCGTGGCTCGTCGTGGACCTCGAACGCAAGCCCGGAACGGACGCGTTGCGTCATCTGCCGTACTTCAACTTCGTCGTCGACCCGAAGCTGCCGGTCGTGAGCTGCGTTCAACCCGGAAAATTCCACCGGTTCGAATTCATGTTGATGCCGGGCGAAACGAAGGAAAACATGGAGCGGCCGGAGACGGTCCGGAAGTATCTGTCGCTGTTCGTCGATCCCGATCAGTTCGTGATCAAGCGCAAGCTCGTCTATACGTTCAACGCGCTGATTGCGTCGAAGTGGCGGGTCGGACGCGTGCTGCTCGGCGGCGATGCCGCTCACATGACGCCGCAGTTCATGGGGCAGGGTGCGAGTTCCGGCGTGCGCGACGCGTACAACCTCGGCTGGAAGCTCGATCTCGTCTTGCGCGGCCTCGCGGCCGACACGCTGCTGGACACGTACCAGTCGGAACGGCATGCGCACGCGAAGGCGATGATCGACACGTCCGTCCTGCTCAAGAACGTCGTATCGGCACGCAGTCTGTCCGCCACGCTGGTGCGGGACACGTCCCTCGGCATCATCCGGGCCATACCGCCGCTCAGGCGCTGGCTCGAGGGGGGCGGCTTCAAGCCGATGCCCGTCTATCGAAAGAACGCATACCTGGGTTTGCCGCGCCGTCGCCGACGTGGCCCGGAGGGCGCGTTGATTCCGCAACCCGAGGTGCGTCTTTTCAACGGTGACCGGAAGAAACTGGACGACCTGCTCGGACACGGCTTTTCGCTGATCGGATTGAACGTCGATCCCTCCCGCTGCATGGACGATGTGTCGCGGGCAACGCTCGGCGCACTGTCGATACGCAGCGTGACGATGTACGCGTATGGCGGCCGCCCGCAAGGGCTCGAAGGCGTCAATCGGGACAACGTGATCGAGGTTGCCGAAGTCGAGGATATCGGTGGCGAGATGATCGCGTGGTTCAACAAGGCGGGGTTCAAGACGCAGGCCGTTGCGGTACTGAGACCCGACCGCTTCGCCTTCGCCGTCGTTCCCGTCGGCGAGCTCGACAGGACCATTCGCCAACTGCGGGAGCGGCTCGGATTCGGAGCCGGCGCAGGCGATGGATTCACCCGCATGTCAAAGACGGCACCGACCGTCGCGCAAGCGGCCTGACCCACGATTTCACATTCTTCCGCCATGTCTCATTCATTCGACCCGGCAGCCGTTCAGGCGGCTGCGAAAGCATTACGCGATGCACGTGAATCACGCACGCCGATCGACCCGATTGCCACGCGGTTCGGCATTGCAGGTCTCGACGCGGCGTATGCCGTCTCGGAACTCAACACCGCGGCCCGGATCGCGGACGGCCGACGCATCGTCGGCAAGAAGATCGGCCTGACGTCGGTTGCCGTCCAGCAGCAGTTGCGCGTCGACCAGCCCGATTTCGGCGTGCTGTTCGACGACATGGAATATCTCGATGGCGACGAGGTGCCCCTGAGCCGCCTGATGCAGCCGAAGATCGAGGCGGAAGTGGCGTTCGTCGTCGGACGCGACATGGCCGATGAAGCGCCGAGCTATGGACAGGTCCTGTCGGCGCTGGCCTGTGCGCTGCCGGCGCTCGAGATCGTCGACAGCGCGATTTCGGACTGGCGCATCGCGCTCGAGGATACGGTGGCCGACAACGCATCCTGCGGCCTCTACGTTCTCGGCAATCAACCGGTGTCGCTCGGTGGCATTTCCATCGGGGAACTGGGTATGTCGATGACGCGCGACGGCAAGACCGTATCGACCGGAACGGGTACCGCGTGCCTCGGCCATCCGTTGCGGGCCGTGTACTGGCTGGCCCGCATGATGGCGCGGCGCGGACAGATGTTGCGTGAGGGCGACGTGATCCTGTCGGGTGCGCTGGGTCCGATGGTGCCGGTTGGCGCCGGAGACACGATTCACGCGCAGATCGGTGCGCTCGGCAGCGTCAGTTGCCGTATCGGATGAGGGCGAGCCCGATGAGCACCAAACGGAAAGTCGCCATTATCGGCAGCGGGAATATCGGTACCGACCTGATGATCAAGATCCTGCGCCACGGCGAACATCTCGAGATGGGCGCCATGGTGGGAATCGATGCGGCGTCGGACGGGTTGCAGCGCGCGGCGCGCCTGGGCGTCGCGACGACGCATGAAGGCGTCGAGGGGCTGGCCCGCATGCCCGTGTTCAACGAGATCGACATCGTGTTCGATGCGACGTCTGCCGCGGCGCATACGCAGAACGATGCGTTCCTGCGCACCGTCAAGCCCGGTATTCGCGTCGTGGACCTGACGCCGGCCGCGATCGGACCGTATTGCATTCCGGTGGTGAACGGGGAGCGTCATCTCGACGCGTTGAATGTCAACATGGTGACGTGCGGCGGCCAGGCAACGATTCCGATGATCGCGGCGGTATCGCGGGTCGCGAAAGTGCACTACGGGGAGATCGTCGCGTCCATCGCGAGCAGGAGTGCCGGACCCGGCACCCGCGCCAGCATCGACGAATTCACCGAGACGACATCACGGGCGATCGAAGCGGTCGGCGGTGCAGCGAAGGGGAAGGCGATCATTGTGCTCAATCCCGCCGAGCCGCCGCTGATGATGCGCGATACGGTGTACACGCTGAGCGACTTCGCCGATGAACGCGAGATCGAGGCATCGGTCGCCGGGATGGTCGAAGCCGTCCAGTCGTATGTGCCCGGGTATCGACTGAAGCAACGTGTCCAGTTCGATCGTATCGAGGCCGAGCGACCGATCCGGATCCCCGGCGTCGGCGAGCGGATGGCCGGCCTCAAGACCTCGATCCTGCTCGTAGTCGAAGGCGCCGCGCACTACCTGCCGTCTTATGCGGGCAATCTCGACATCATGACGAGTGCTGCCAAGGCCGCGGCAGAACGGATCGCGGCCCGTCTCGGGGCCAATCAACAATGAGTGCCTGCCCGATGGACAAGAAGCTCTATATCTCCGACGTGACGTTGCGCGACGGCAGTCATGCTATCCGTCACCAGTACAGCCTCGCGCACGTGACAGAGATCGCCGCCGCACTCGACGCAGCCGGGGTCGATTCGATCGAGGTCGCGCATGGCGACGGACTGCAAGGCAGCAGCTTCAACTACGGATTCGGCGCGCATACGGACGTCGAGTGGATCGAGGCCGTGGCGAGTGTCGTCACGCGCGCGAAGGTCGCGACGCTGCTGCTGCCCGGGATCGGCACCATCCATGATCTGAGGGCCGCATACGACGCGGGTGCGCGGATCGTACGCGTCGCGACCCACTGTAGCGAAGCCGATATTGCCCGCCAGCACATCGAGTACGCACGGGAACTGGGGATGGACGCAGTGGGCTTCCTGATGATGAGCCACATGCAGACGCCTCGAGGATTGGCGGAGCAGGCAAGGTTGATGGAGGGTTACGGTGCCACCTGCTGCTACGTGGTGGATTCGGGCGGCGCGATGAACATGAACGACGTCCGCGACCGGATGCGGGCATTCAAGGACACGCTGAAGCCCGAAACACAGACGGGGATCCATGCGCATCACAACCTGAGCCTGGGTGTTGCGAATTCGATCGTCGCGGTTGAAGAGGGCTGCGACCGGATCGACGCCAGTCTTGCCGGCATGGGAGCAGGCGCCGGCAACGCGCCGCTCGAAGTGTTCGTCGCGGCGGCCGATCGCCTCGGCTGGCGGCATGGTACCGATCTCTACCGCCTGATGGACGCCGCCGACGACATCGTGCGCCCGCTCCAGGATCGCCCGGTGCGGGTCGACCGCGAGACACTCGCGTTGGGTTCCGCCGGCGTGTATTCGAGCTTCCTGCGTCACGCGGAACAGGCCGCAGCGAAGTATGGGCTCAAGACCATGGACATTCTCGTGGAGCTGGGACGGCGCGGCATGGTTGGCGGACAGGAGGACATGATCGTCGACGTCGCCCTCGACCTCCTGAGCGCACCTGGAACGGTACACCGCGCGTCAGCGGCCTCGATCTAGGGACGCGGTGTTCATTCGGCCTGACGAAGCGGGCTGGATACTCAAATTTAGTTCGGACTATATATTATTTTAAATTCAAACTGGAGAATAGGGTGAGCCGTATCGACGTTCATCATCACTTTGTTCCACCCGTATATCGAGCCGCCATGTCCCGGCGTGGCCTGACAAAGGTTGCGGGTGCCGATCTTCCCGTCTGGACCGAAAATGAATCGCTCGCGGTGATGGATGCTCATGCCATTCGAGTCGCGTTGCTGTCAATCTCGGCGCCAGGCGTGTATTTCGGCAATCTCGATGAAGCGTGTGCGCTGGCGCGAGGATGCAACGAGTACGCCGCTGAACTGCGTCAGCGATACCCCGATCGTTTCGGATCGTTCGCGGTATTGCCCATGCCGTTTACCGATCACGCGTGCAAGGAGGCGATTCATGCACTGGATGTGCTTGGCGCAGACGGTATCGTCCTGTTAGGAAGTACCGAGGGGCGCTTTCTGGGCTCGCCGGAATTCGACGAACTGATGGCCGAGCTGAACAGGCGCCAGGCGGTTGTATTCGTGCATCCGAACCTGCATCGGTCAAGCGAGGAGCTCGGGTTGATCGCACCGGGCTTTCTGATCGAGTTCCTGTGCGACACGACGCGTGCCGCGCTGAACCTCGTCCTGACCGGCACGATGGAGCGCTACCCCAATATCCGCTGGATTCTGGCGCATGCGGGCGGCTTCGTTCCGTATGTCGCGTGGCGCCTGTCGCTCGCCAATCTTCTTCCCGAGTTCGTATCCAGCATGCCGGCCGGCATGCTGACCTATATCCGGAGATTCCACTTTGACACCGCGCTCTCTCCGGCCGACTTTCCTCAAGCGGCGCTGCGCGAATTGGTCGATCCGTCCCAGGTGCTGTTCGGCAGCGATTTCCCGTTCGCGCCTGCACCGGTGACGGCGATGCAATGCAACACGCTGGAGCATTCGAATGTTTGGGATGCCAACGCGCGCGCGGCGATCGAATCCGGTAATGCTCAGCGGCTGTTTCCCCGCCTGGGGGGCTTACCCGTGGGCGCGCCCTCGAATCGTGCCGATCCGCTGACGTCCCTGAAGCGGGCTGCCGCTGTCACGAGCGTGCGCTTGATCAACAAAC
The DNA here is from genome assembly GCF_902499125.1 of Burkholderia arboris. Lineage (GTDB taxonomy): Bacteria > Pseudomonadota > Gammaproteobacteria > Burkholderiales > Burkholderiaceae > Burkholderia > Burkholderia arboris. The sequence goes on along the minus strand of NZ_CABVPX010000022.1, from coordinate 106,224 downwards.
TCAGAAATCGTTGACCGACGTTCCGATTTGTTGCGCGGTGGAATGTTCGGGAACGGGCGGGCTCCCCGCCGGTTCCCGAATGACGAATCCTGCACCGCTGGAAAACCCTTTATAACAACCTCTGGAGGCCATATGAAGCATACGAGCGCGGCAATTCTGTTGTCGATATCCGTCATTTCTTCCGTGCACGCGCAATCTGCAGGACAACTCATGATCAATGCGGGCTGGTTGCACATGGCGCCTCAGGATTCCAGCGAGCCGCTGACGGTCAATGCCCTCGGCCGATCGAACACGATGGCCGGAAGCGGAGCGACCATCTCGGATGCCGATACGGTTGCGCTCACGGCGACCTACTTCGTGACCGACCATATTGCCGTGGAGACGATCGCGGGCGTGCCACCGAAACTCCATCTCACCGGCACGGGGACGCTTGCGGGACTCGGGGAGTTGGGAACGGCGCGAGCCTGGAGCCCCGCGATAATCGCGCAGTACCATTTCGGCGCGCCGTCGGCACGTTTGCGGCCGTATGTCGGTGCGGGGATCTCGTATGTCTGGTTCAACAGCATTGACCTGAGCAATCCGGTTGCGTCCGGCAAGTTCCTCTACTCGCCATCCGTTGGCGCGCGCCTCGAAGGGCCTACTTCGGTCTCGCTGAGCAAGTCCTTTGCCCCGATTCTCAACGCAGGCCTCACCTACAATATGGATACTCACTGGTCCATCGGCGCTTCGTTTGCGTACGCGTGGTTGTCCACGAAGGCGACCCTCACGACGCGCGCGCCGGTCGGGACCGTCACGAGCACGACACGGCTGAAGATCAATCCGATCATGACCTTTGTGTCGCTGGGCTATCGCTTCTGATCGGACGCGGCACAAGCGCCGGGTATCCGCGTCCCGTTCATTTCGTCGCCGGAAGCGCATTACCCGGTCGCGATCAACCAGGCCTATGCGGCGACGAAATGGGTGGCTGCGCACGGCGCCGAGATCGGTGTCGACGGCAGCCGCCTCGCGGTGGTCGGCAACAGTGTCGGCGGGAACATGACGGCCGTGGTCGCGCTGATGGCGAAGGACAAGGGCGGCCCCGCGATCCGCTTCCAGGGCCTGATGTGGCCGGTCACGGACCACGACTTCAACACGGGCTCGTACAACGCGTACCCGCAGGGCCACTTCCTGACGCGGCCGATGATGAAGTGGTTCTGGGACGCCTATACGAAGAACGAAGCGCAACGCAACGAGATCTACGCGTCGCCGCTGCGCGCGAGCATCGCGCAGTTGAAGGGCCTGCCGCCCGCGCTGATCCAGGTCGCGCAGTTCGATGTGTTGCGTGACGAAGGCGAAGCGTACGGCCGCAAGCTCGACGCGGCCGGCGTGGACGCGACGACCACGCGCTACGACGGCACGATCCACGATTTCGGCTTGCTGAACGACCTGGCCGACGATGCGCCGACGAAGGCCGCGACGAAGGCGATGGCGAATGAAATCGCGACGCGGCTGAAGTAACGCGACGGGTTCGCATGCGTGCCGCAAGTGTGGCGGTGCGCGCGCGAACGATGCGGAGGCGGGCGTGCGCCCGCCTTTTTTCACATGCAGCCGGCACGCGGGATCGAACGTTTCGACCCGCGCGTCGCATGCTTGCGGTCGTCCGCTACTTCCCGTCCCGGTTCAGCGACATGATCCACGTCGCGAACCGCGCCGCATCGTCGGCCGAGATCGCGTTGGGCGGCATCGTCGCGCTGCCCCATTTGCCGGTACTGCCTTCGAGCATGCTTTTGTTAAGTTTCGCGAGCGCATCGGAGTCGTTGCGGTAGTGCGCGGCGATCGCGCGGAACGGCGGCCCGACTTTCGTCGTATCGAGCGTGTGGCATGCGCGGCAGGTCTGCTCGCTGGCCGATGTCGCGGCGCGGCCGGGCGGTGCCGCCGTGGCGAGCAGGAGCGCACACGACAGCGGCGCGGCGAGGGATCTGAACATCATCGGGAAAGCGTCCTTGAACTTGATGAACCCGCCGGTCGCCGGCGGGGATCGAAACGAAGCGATGCAACGCGCGCCGCACCGCATATGGCCGCGGCCGTGGCACACGAAGCGGCCGGACGGTCACCCGCCCGGCGGCGTCACGGCGCAACTCAACGCGGCGGCCACGGCTTCGCCGGCTTGCCGAGCACGGGCTCGCCGAGCAGCGGCGTCGACAGCGCATACGCACCGTTCTCCGTGAAGGCCCAGATGATGTTGCGGTCGTATTCGGTGTAGATCGCGAACACCCCCTTGCCGAGCGTATAGGACGGCAGTTCCTTCTCGTCCGCGAGCGCCGGGACAAAGTAGCCGGCAATCGTCGGCTTCGCCGGGTTCTTCACGTCGTAGATCTGCACGCCCGCGTTGTAGAACGAATACGGGACGATGCCTTGCCGCCAGGTGCCGGGCTGGCCGATCGCGTTGGCACGCTTCGGCCCGAAGTTGCCGCCGCGCTGGCAGAAGCTCGTGAACGGCGCGCCGGCCGGCACTTCCGGCACCGGCAGCTTGGCCGCCACCTTCAGGTGCGACGGGTCGCGCGCATCGACGACGAAGATGTCCTTGTACGGCTCGTAGCAGTCGCGGTTCATCGGATAGCCGTTCGTGAGCACGTAGCCGGTACGTGCGTACTGGCTCACGTCCGCGTTGTCGAATTCGGTGCCCGCGAAGCTCGGCGGCGTGTTCACGTTGCCGAGGATCGTCGGCTTCGCCGGGTCGCTCAGGTCGAACGCGTAGAAACCGAGGCCGCCCATCGCGCCGAAGCCGATCTTGCCGCCGTTCTCCAGCGGCTTCGGCAGGAAGATCGGGTTGCGCGAGCCCATCCACGACGTCCGGTTGCCGGCGCGCGGATTCATCAGGTACGCCTGCTCGTGTTCGTCGTTGCCGAGGATCTGGCCGGGCACCGCGATCTGCGACACGAACACGGGGTTCGCCGGATCCGACATGTCCCATACCTGGTAACCCGGCGAGTACAGATAGTTCGGATACTCGGTCAGCGCATAGCTGTCGTCCGGCGCGGCCGCCACGATCATGTACTTGCCGCCGTAGTACTCGGGTGCGTCGAGCGAGCCGGAACCCTGTTGCTGGCCGATCGGCGCGTCGGGGTGGCGGTAGTCGGTCGTGCGCGTCGCGATCAGCTTCCACTGGCTCGGCAGCGGGCCGTCCATCTCGTACACGCGGAAGCCCTTCAGCGAGTTGTAGCGGCGCTGCGCGGCGACCTTGTCGGGCTGGTCGATCTTCTCGGTCATCAGCCCGTAGCGGCCGATCTCGAACGACGCGACGAGCACCGGCTTGCCGAGCTTGCGGCTCCACGCGACCGTCGCGCCGCCGAGGTAGTCGTGCACGTTGTTCGGATCGAAATGCTCGCTCGAGCCCTTCGGCCCCCACACGCCGCCCTTCGAGAACACGACCTTGCCGTGCGCGGGATCGGTCACGTCCATGATGCGCAGGTAGTCGCGGTCGTGGATGTACAGGTAGCGTTTGCCGTCGAAGTCGACGATGTTGTTCCATGCGTGGAAGGGCGAATCGACGCCCGGGTAGAACGCGAGCACCTTCACGTTCTTCGCATAGTGCTTGTTGTCCCACGTCGAAAGCTCGCCGGGGAAGCGCTGCCCCTGGTGGACTTCGGGCGCCGCCTTCGGCCACACGAACTGGCCGGTGGCCGGGTCCATCCCGTAGTCGACGCCGGGCTTCAGCGGCACCGGCCGGCGCTCGGGCGTGAGGCGCAGCCAGCCGGCGAGATACGGATCGGCGACGGCCGGCGTGCCGGGCGTACCGGGCGCAGCAACGCTCGCGCTCGCGGTGGCCGGTGCGTCCGCCGCGGGCTGCGCGGCGCTGGCGAGTGCCGATGCCGCGATCAGGATCGATGCGGCCGCCGGGCCGATGAGCCGGGCCTGAGGAATACGTCTGTTGCGTGGTCGAAGCATGAATGTCTCCTGGTCATGATTGTTGCGTGGCGTCGCGAACAGCAGGCAGGCCGGTCGCGACGCGCGGATCCGGAAAATCAGAACGCGTGACGGATCCCGATCTGGAACCCGGACGGGTTCTGGCCGCCGTCCGGATATACCTGGAACGTGACCGGATACGCGACGGGCACGCGATGCTGGCTCTTCACGTGCGCGGCGGTCACGTACAGGTCGGTGCGCTTCGACAGCCCGTAGATGTAGCCGATCACGCCGCCGGTCGCGCTCGAGATGCTCGTGTTGTTGTCGTCGTGGCGATGGACGACGCTCAGGTACACGCGGTTGATGCCGTCGATGTTCCAGCGCGCGCCGATCTGCGCGTCCCAGCCCTGCGAGTTGAATGCGACATACGGCGGATACGCGTAATAGCCGTTGTACGTGTGGTAGATCACGGTCGGCTCGAAGCCGCCGAAGCGGTACACGGCCGAGAAGTAGTTGTCGCGCGACGAATGGATCTGCGAAGAACGGAAGATGTCGCGCGTGTATTGCAGCTCGCTGACCGCACCGAGGAACAGCGGCCCGTTGCGATACTCGATGCCGGTACTGAAGAAGCGCCCGGCGCGCGTGCCGTCGCCGAGCCCGGTCGTGATCATCACGCGCCCGGTGAAGCCGTGGAAGGCCGGCGTCTTGTACTGCAGAGAATTGTCGACGCGATAGGTCGCGTAGAAGAACTGCATGTCGTTGACCATGCTGAAGTCGGCCGCCCACGTCGGGTCCGCATAGCCGGCCAGCCAGTACGACGGCGTGAACTGGCGACCCATCGTCAGCTCGCCCCAGTTGCCCTTGAGGCCGACGAACGACTGCCGGAACTGCGTCGACTGCACGCCCGTGTTCGCTGAAAACATCGGCTCGATCGTGAAGACGGCCTTGTTGCCGCCGCCGAGCTCCTCGACGCCGCTCAGGTTGAAGCGCGAATTGTTCAGACCGCCGCTCGACATCCGCGTGATGTTGCCGCCCGGGCCCGACGAAATCAGGTGCTCGATGTTCAGGTCCATGTAACCCGACAGCCAAATGCGCGACTGCGCATGCGCACCGGCGCAGGCGAGCAGCATGACACTGGACGCGATCAGCTTCTTTTTCATTCGGTCTCCAAATAGTCGTCGTTGTTTTCCGGGGCGAAGCGGCTTGCGCCGGACGGGCATCGTGCGAGGCGATCCCGCGGGCGGCGGCCGGTTCGCATGACGCGAGCGGGACGCGGGCCGTGCCGGTTCATGAATCGCGTTTGTGTATACATGAACTGAGAAAAATTATACGCACGGACGTTGTTGAATCCGAAGCACTTCTTTTTTATACAAAACAGCGGTTTGGTTATAGCGGGTAGACCCGGATACGCGATGCGCGCGGCATCAGAACAGGTGCCGGATGCCGAGCGCCCAGGTCGCGGCGGCGCCGCTGCCGCCGAGGCGGTCGTACACGGCGAGCGCATAGACGTCGGTGCGCCGCGACAGCGTGTAGTCGAGCCCGGCCGCGCCGGTGTTGCGCGATACGGCCGTCCGTAACGCGGTGCGGCGCGTGTATGCCCATTCGGCGAGTGCGGCCAGCCGCGACGTGACGGGCACCGACAGGCCGGCCTCGAACGTGTGCGAACCCGTGTCGGTTGCAGACGTCCGCGTGCCCTGTAGCGCGCCGTACAGCGTGATGCGCGGGAACGCGTACGCGAAACCGGCGAGGTACGCGTTCTGCGTCGGCGCGGCCGCGCCCGCGACGATCCGCGTGCGCTGTGCGGTCGCGACGGCCGTGAGCGGGCCGCTCGCATAGCGCAGCGACAGGCCCGCGTTGGCCGCGCCGCTGGCACCCGCGAGCCCGCCGGGCGCGTAGACGGCGCTCGCGGTCAGGCCGCCGGCGGTCGGGCTCGTGTACTGGATCGCGTTGTTCCAGACCGTGTCGCCTGCGATCGCGCCGCCGTATGACGCGACGAAGGTCTGCATCACCAGCGGCGAAAACAGGATCGAAGCGCGAAACGGATTGACGGCCTGTTCGGCGAGATAGAGCAGGTTGGTCTGCCGCCCCATCGTCACGGTGCCGAACGGGCCCTCGATGCCCGCATACGCGTTGCGCCCCCAGTACGGGTCGGCCGACGTGCGGCCGATGCCGCCGTTGACGGGCTGGAAGAAGCTTTCGAGCACGGCGAGCGCGCGGTAGCCGCCGCCGAGATCTTCGGCCACGCGCAGCCCCCAGTAGGGTGCGGTGAGCCCGGGGCTCTGCATCGCGATCGCGGCGGGCGGGCCGCCGCTGCGCTTTGCGCTGGCGACGTCGAGTCCGATCAGGCCGTACAGCGTCGCGGACGATTGCGCGTGGGAGGAACGGCCGGCCAGCAGGCCGGCGGCCGCGCAGTACAGCGCGGCGAGGCACAACGATCGGACCTTCATGGTGGCGATCTCCGGGGCGGCGCGCGGGGCGTGCGGCGAGCGAAGCGGCGCGGGTACGCGCCGCTCGCGCCTACGCGGCGCGTACCGCGAATTCGACGGGCAGGCGGGAGAAGTGCTGCGCGAGACTCGCGAGCAGCGCGTCGCGCTGGGCGAGCCACGCGGCGGGCGAGCGGCCCGCGACATGCGGCGTGACGAGTACGTCGGGATGGTCGAACAGCGCGGCCGGCACGTCGGGTTCGTGCTCGAGGACGTCGAGCCCGGCGCCCGCGAGCTCGCCCGCGTCGAGTGCGTCGAGCAGCGCGGCCGTGTCGAGCACCGAGCCGCGCGCGACGTTGACGACGTAGCCGTGCGGCCCGAGCGCGAGCAGCACCGCGCGATCCACCAGGTGCCGGGTGGCCGGGCCGCCGTGGCACGCGATCACGAGAAAGTCGCTGTCGGCCGCGAGCTGCACGAGGTCGGCGTAGTAACGGCCGGGCGCGTCGTCGTGCGGGCCGCGCGCGTGATAGCCGAGCGTCATGTCGAAGCCCTGCGCGCGCGCGGCGATCAGCCGGCCGATGCGGCCCATCCCGATCACGCCGAGCGTGGCGCCGGTGAGCGTGGGCCGGGCGGCGCGCGACGCGTGCCAGCGGCCGGCCCGCACCGCGCCGGTGAGCGGCGCGTAGCCGCGCGCGAGCGCGAGCAGCATGCCGAGCGCGTGGTCGGCGACGGTCGCCGCATTGGCGCCGGGTGCATGCGTGACGACGATGCCGCGCCGCGCGGCGGCCGCGACGTCGACGTTCTCGTAGCCGGCGCCGAATGCGCAGACGATTTCGAGCGCGGGCAGGCGCGCCATGCGCGCGTCGTCGAGCCCGCAGGTGCCGTTGGTCACGACCGCGCGGATCGCGCCGGCGTCGGCCAGGTCGGCCGGCATCCCGTCCGGGTGGTAATGCACCACGTAGTCGCGCCGCAGCGCATCGAGCGTCGTGTCCGGCAACGGCACCAGCGCGAGCACCGCCAGCCGCGCGGTCACGGTTGCGTGCCCGCTGCACCGGCCGGCACGACTTCCTTCACCGCGCCTTTCCAGCCGTTCGACGTGATGTCGAACACGGTGCCGTCGGGCATCCGGTATTTCACTTCATAGAACACGTTCGGGTCCTGCTCGTGCCGGCCGGTCAGGTAGGTGCCGCCGGCCGCGACGACGCGCTCGGCCGTCGCGTCGACGTCGTCCACCCACATCCCGAAGTGGATCACGCCGCGCACGTCCTTCAGCCCCGCATAACCGGGCACCGTCTCGTCCTTGAAATTCAGCAGCGCGACGTTGATCGTGCCGTCCGTCATGTAGATCCCGCGCATCGCGTTGCCCGCGCGGCGCATGCCGAATGCGCGCTCGAAGAATTGCGCGGCCCCTTCCGGGTCGTCGACCGAAAGCGCGATGTGGCGAAGCTTGTCCATGGGTGTCCTTGAAGAATGTCGGCGTGCGACGGATGAATGCATGGGCGTGACTGTCGCGCAAAAATGCCTCGATTCTCATTGGGTATACTACGTAGTGATTGTGTATACACAAAACGAGATTTATATACCAGAATGGTCCCCGTCGCCGTTCGAACGGCGGAACACCGGCACGCGCCGGCCGCTAGCCGTCATGCAGGGAGGCAGGGGATGCACGCTTGGCAGGAACCGCTGGGTAATCTGTCGGAAGCGCTGAGGGCGCGCTTCGCGGAGATCGGCGCCGTCTGGGCGCAGGACATCGATGCGCACCGCGACTGGGTGATCGACACGTACACGCCGCTCGTCGCCGCGCGCGCGGCGACGGATCTCGGCTGCGAGATCGAGCGCGACATTCCGTACGGGCCCGATGCGCGCCAGCGTCTCGACGTGTTCGTGCAGCACGCGACCCTCCAGGGTGCGCCGGCCGACGTCGTGCTGTTCGTGCACGGCGGCGCGTTCGTGCGCGGCCGCAAGAGCATCAACGGGTTGATCTACGACAACGTGCCGCGCTGGTTCGCGCGTCACGGCCATGTCGCGGTCAACGTCGAATACCGGCTGGCGCCCGACGCGCCGTATCCGGCCGGCGCGCAGGACATCGCGGCGGCGCTCGACTGGACCCGCGCGCATATCGCGTCCTACGGCGGCCACCCGGGGCGGATTTTCATCGTCGGGCATTCGGCGGGCGGCGCGCATGTCGCGACGTATCTCGGCGATCCGCTGCTCGATGCGCGGCGCGGCGAACGCGTCGCGGGCGCGGTGCTGATCAGCGCGCGGCTCGCGGCCGACACGCTGCCCGACAACCCGAACGCGGCCGGCGTGCGTGCGTATTTCGGCGACGATCCGTCGCGCCATGCCGCGCGATCGCCGCTTGCCCATGCGGCGCGCATCGACGCGCCGCTGATGATCGTCGTCGCCGAATACGAGAACCCTTACCTCGACGCGTACGGCGCGGCGTTCTTCGAGCGCGTCGCGAGCGCGCGGCAGCGCGAACGCCGTCCGGGGCGCGCGCCGCGTTTCATGCAGATGCCACGCCACAACCATACGTCGGTGGTCGCCCATTTCGATTCGGGCGAAACGCTGCTGGGCGACGCGATGCTGGATTTCTTCAGCGCATGCGCATGACTGCCCGCCGATCGGCTCATCCAACCGGAGACTCCCCCATGTCCGCCTTTGCCGCGCCGCGCGTGTTCGCGCCCGTCCTCACGCCGTTTCGCGCCGACCTGTCGATCGACGCGCCGCGCTTCGTCGCGTTCTGCCGCTGGCTCGTCGGGCAGGGCGCGGGCCTCGCACCGTTCGGCACGAACAGCGAGGCGAACTCGTTGAGCGTTGCGGAGCGCTGCACGCTGCTCGACGAGATCGCGGCCGCCGACATCGATCCCGCGCAAGTGCTGCCCGGCACGGGCGCGTGCGCGCTGCCGGACGCGATCGCGTTGACGCGCCATGCGGTGGCGACCGGCTGCGCGGGCGTGCTGATGCTGCCGCCGTTCTTCTACCAGGGCGTGAGCGATGAAGGCTTGTTCGCCTACTACGCGGGCGTGATCGACGCGGTCGGCTCGGAGCGGCTGCGCGTGCTGCTGTATCACATCCCGCAGCTGACGGGCGTGCCGATCACGCACACGCTGATCGAGCGGCTGGTCGCCGCGTATCCGCGCACGGTGGTCGGCATCAAGGACAGTTCGGGCGACTGGGCGAACACGGTGACGATGCTCGAACGCTTTCCGGGTTTCGCGGTGTTCCCGGCGTCGGAGGCGCTGCTCGGCCGCGCGCTGCCGCTCGGCGCGGCCGGCTGCATCTCGGCGACTGCGAACCTGCAGCCGCACGCGATCGCGCAACTGCTTGCGGCGCCGACGGCCGTCGCACGCGCGACGTGGGAAGGGCGCGTGTCGACCGTGCGCACCGCGCTGCAATCGCCGTCGATGATTCCCGCGTTGAAGGCCGTGGTCGCGCATTTCACGCGGCACGGCGACTGGGCGCGCGTGCGCGCGCCGCTTGCGTCGCATGCAGCGGCCGATACGCGCGCGCTGCTCGCGCAGCTCGACGCGCTCGGCTTCACGATGCCGTCGATCGACGAGGCGCGCGCATGACGCGGCTCAACGCGCCGCGCGGCCGCGCCGGCTTGCCGTCAGATCGATTCGCGCTCGTTGCGCTGGCGCTTGAGCCGGCCGAGCACGACGATCGACAGGCGCGCGGTGTGGTCGCGCATCGCGTTGTACGCGCGTTCGGGCTCGGCGGCGAGGATCGCGTCGACGATCTCGCGGTGCTCGTCGGTGGCCGCCTCGAAGCGCTTCGGCGACGCGGGCTGGGCCGCGCGAAAGCCCGCGAGACGCTGCCGCTGCACCGCGATGATCGACGCGAGCGACTTGCTTTGCGCGCCCTTGCAGATCAGTTCGTGGAATTCGCGGTTGAGCTGGAAGTAGTCGGCCTCGTCGCCGCGCGCGATCGCCTCGTTCATCTCGATCTGCAGCTCCTCGAGCTGCTTCTTCTCGACGACGCTCATCCGCTGCGCGCTGAGCCGGCAGCACAGCGCCTCGAGTTCGCACATCGCTTCGAGCATGTCGGCGAGTTCGTCGAGGCTGAATTGCGCGACGACCACGCCCTTGCGCGGCGTCAGCTCGACCATCCCGCGCGCGGCCAGCTCGCGCAGCGCTTCGCGAATCGGCGTGCGCGACGCGTTGAACCGCTCGGCAAGCGCGATTTCCTCGAGCTTCTGGCCCGGTTCGAGCGTGCCGTCGATGATCTCGTCGAACAGCAGGCGATAGATCTTGGAAGAGAGCGTGGTCATCGTGTCGTGTGTGGTGTGGACATCGCCGTCGGCAGCCCCTGCCGGCCGGACCCCGCGCGGGACGCCTCGGCCGTCGGGCCGGCCCATTATGCGCCCGCCGCCGGAGCCGCTCAATTTGCGGCGCGCGGCGCCGGACCGGACCCGCCGCGCAGTGTACGCGGAATTCGTTTCCGACCCGATAGGAGTATACGAGAAATATCAAATGAATACACGAGTGATCTATTGTATACGCGTCACTCGTCCCCTCCTGACGACGACAAAAGAGGACAACCGTGATCTGGTTCGGTATCGCAACGTATGAACTGAATGGCCGCGTCGCGGCGGGGCTCGCGATGGAAGGCGCGCTGTACGACGCGCAGGCCGTGCTGCAGCGGGCGGGCGGAGGCGACGCGCCGCTCGACGTCGACACGCTGGTCGCGAACTGGCCGCTGCGCGGCGCGCAGACCGTCGCGCGCCTCGAGGCGGCCGCGCGCGAGATCGCCGCCGGCCGGCTCGACGCGCAGCCGCTGGCAGGCTACCGGCTGCACGTGCCGTATGCGCCGCGGCGGATTTTCGCGGCTGCGTCGAACTACTACGAGCATGCGCGCGAGATGGGCACCGAGCTTGCCCCGCGCGAGGAAAGCTCGCCGTACATGTTCATGAAGGCCGAGACGAGCGTGGTGCCGACGCTCGCCGACGTCGTGATGCCGCCGCAGGCCGAGCGCGTCGACTGGGAGGTCGAGCTGGCCGTCGTGATCGGCCGGCCGGGCCGCCACATCGCGGTGGAAGACGCGTTCGACTACGTCGCGGGCTACACGATCCTGAACGACGTGAGCGCACGCGACCTGAATCGCCGCACCGACTATCCGTTCAAGCACGACTGGTTTCGCGGCAAGAGTTTCGATACCTTCGGTCCGCTCGGGCCCTGGCTCGTGCCGCGCGCGTGCATCGCCGAACCGCAGAACCTGCGGATGCGGCTGGCCGTGAACGGCGAAACGATGCAGGACGGCAATACCGGCGAGATGATCTTCAGTATTGCGGAGCAGATCCATTACCTGTCGTCGATCCTGACGCTGCAGCCCGGCGACCTGATCGCGACCGGCACGCCGACGGGCGTCGGCATGGGGCGTGGCATCTATCTGCAGCCGGGCGACGTGATGGTCGCATCGATCGACGGTATCGGCTCGATCGAAAACCCGCTGGTGCGCGGGTAAGCCGCGCGTGCCGCGTCGGCCCGGCCCCGAACTCGACAAGACAGGAGGAGGACATGTTTGAGCGCATCCAAGCGCTGGCGCGCGGCGCGGTGCTGGCCGCGGGCCTGTGGGCCGCGGCCCCGGCCGCGCAGGCGGCCGACGCGGTACGCGTCAATCTCGCGTGGTTGCCGCAGGGCAGCACCGGCGGGATCCTGGTCGCGCAGGCGAAGGGCTTCTACCAGGACGCCGGCCTCGCCGTGACGGTGCAGCGCGGCTACGGCGGCCAGCGGACCGTCAATGAAGTCGACGAAGGGCTGTTCGAGTTCGGCTACGGCGACCCGGTCAGCGTGATCCTGAATCGCGCGCACGGCGGCCATGCGGTGCTGGTCGGCGCGATCAACACGCGCTGGCCGGGCGCGATGTGCTATCTCGAGCGGCCCGGCTTCAAGCCTTCGTCGCTGAAGGATCTCGCGGGGCTGTCGCTCGGCGGCGGCAATGCGTCGGCGGTGCAGAACATCGTCCCGGCGTGGCTGAAGCAGAACGGGATGGCGCCCGACGCGATCCGCCTCGTGCGGCTCGATCCGGCCGTGATCAATACCGCGCTGCTGCAGAAGCGCATCGACCTGTCGGAATGCTGGGAAGGCGCGAGCCTGCCGGTGCAGGCCGCGTTCGCGCGGCGCGCGGGGCAGACGCTTGGCAAGGTCACGTATCGCGACCTCGGCCTCGACATGACCGGCAGCGGGATCGTGACGACCGATGCGTACGTCGCGCAGCATCCGGACATCGTGAAGCGCTTCGTCGATGCGACGTATCGCGGCTACGCGCTGATGCGCGACCGGCCGCAGGACGCGGTCGACGCGATCGTGTCGCGCAATCCGCTGCTCGACCGCACGATCCTGCGCGAGCAGATCGACGAGACCAATGCGTTGATCGCCGACGACGCGGCCGGCCACCGGCTCGGCTGGCTGCGGCCCGAGCGCATCGACACGACGCTCGGTTTCGTGTCGCGTGCGTTCGCGCTCGGCGCGAAGGTCAAGGCCGGCAGTCTCTATACCAATCGTTTCGTCGAGTAACGCGATCGGGATCGCGGTGGCGGCAGCGCGCCGCTGCCGGCGGTCCAACCCGGCCTGCGCGGCGCGCGGGCACACAGGAGAACGGTAATGAACAGCTTGCGTCCCAGGCGGCTCGGACACATGGTGCTGATGGTGCGGGATATCCATCGGTCTGCGAAGTTCTATACGGAAGTGATGGGCCTGAAGGTGTCCGACTGGATCGGCGACCAGATGGTGTTCCTGCGCGCGGGCACCGATCACCACGATCTCGCGCTCGCGCAGCTGCCGAAGGATTCGCCCGATTTCGACGACCTGCCGCGCTATTCGCGCCCGGGCCTCGAACACTTCTCGTACCTGGTCGACAGCGTCGAGGAGATGGAGCGCTCGGTGAAGGTGCTGCAGTCGCATGGCGTCGAGATCGTGCGCGGGATCGGGCGGCACGGGCCCGGCAACAACCTGTTCCTGGTGTTCAAGGATCCGGACGGCAACAACGTCGAGGTCTACTGCGAGATGGAGCAGATCGGCGAACGCGATCCGCGCGAGCCGCAGGTGTGGGAGCGCACGATCGAATCGTTCGACCAGTACCGCTTCGCGCGCTTCGTCGTGCCGCCGCCGCCGCATCTCGTCGCCGAGAAGTCGCGCGGCAACGCGCCGGCCGCATCGGCCGCGCCTGCCGGCGACGATGCGGATGCCTCGCGCGATGCGCCGAAAGGAGGCCCGGCATGAAGCGGCTGATCGAAACGGTCGCGTTCTGGGCGATCGTCGGCCTCGCATGGGAATTCGGCGTGCGCTGGACCGGCACGCGCGAATACGTGCTGCCGTCGTTGTCGTCGGTGCTCGCGGCCGGCTGGGAGATGCGCGCACAACTGCTGGCCGACACGCTGACGACTGCCTGGGAAGTGTTCGCGGGCTTTGCGCTGGCGGTGGCCGGCGGCCTCGCGATCGGGCTGCTCGCCAGCGCGTCGAACCTCGTGCGGCGTACGCTGCTGCCGTTCGTGACCGCGCTGCAGAGCATGCCGAAGATCGCGCTCGCGCCGTTGCTGATCGTCTGGTTCGGCTACGGTTTCGCGTCGAAGCTCGCGGCGGCCGTGCTGTTCGCGTTCTTCCCGATCGTCGTCGCGACGATGGGCGGCCTCGCGGGCGTGCCGCGCCATCTCGACGAGCATTTCCGCGCGCTCGGCGCGTCGGCCGCGCACACGTTCTGGCACCTGCGCCTGCCCGCCGCGCTGCCGGCGCTGATGGACGGCCTGAAGATCGCGATGCCGCTCGCGGTGATCGGCGCGATCGTCGGCGAGTTCATCGGCGCGGAAGCGGGGCTCGGGCATCTGATCGTGTTCGCGACGTCGAATGCGCAAACGCCGCTGTGCTTCGCGGCGATCCTGATGGTGACCGCGCTCGCGATGCTGTTCTACGGCGCGGTCGAGCTGGTTTCGCGTGCAGTCTGGTGGAGAGGAGTCACGGCCTGATGACGATCGTCAATCTCGCGCGCCCGGTGCGGCGCGCTTCCGTTTCCGAAGGCGCGACAGCGGCGCCCGCGCAGGATGGCGCCCGCGCGGATGCGCTGATCGCCGTCGAGCAGGCCGGCAAGCGCTTCGCCGCGCGCGGCGGCGCCGATGCGTTCAGCGCGCTGGAACAGGTATCGATGCGCGTGCAACCGCGCGAGTTCGTGTCGATTCTCGGGCCGAGCGGCTGCGGCAAGAGCACGCTGCTGCGCATGGTCGCGGGGCTCGTGCCGTGCGATGCCGGGTCGATTCGCGTCGGCGGCACGCCGGTGGCCGGCCCGCATCCCGATATCGGCGTCGTGTTCCAGACCAGCAACATGCTGCCGTGGCTGAGCGTCGGCGCGAACATCCGGCTCGGCGCGAAGCTGCGCAACCTGCCGCGTGCGCACGTCGACGCACGGCTGCCGGCGCTGCTCGACACGCTCGGCCTCGCGCAGTTCGTCGACCGCTATCCGCACGAGCTGTCGGGCGGGATGCGGCAGCGCGCGGCGATCGGCCAGATCCTGCTGCTGGAGCCGCGCGTGATGCTGATGGACGAGCCGTTCGGCGCGCTCGACGCACTCACGCGCGACCGGCTCAACGTCGAGCTGCTGCGCATCTGGCAGCAGAGCACGCTGACGGTGCTGCTCGTCACGCACAGCATTCACGAGGCCGTGTTCCTGTCGGATCGTGTACTGGTGATGTCCGCGCGCCCGGGCCGCGTGCTGCATGACGTGAAGATCGACCTGCCGCGGCCGCGCCAGCCGGACGAGATCAAGCGCGACCCGCGTTATGGCGAGTATGTGGCGGAGTTGTCCGCGATGATGGGCGTCTACTGATACAAAGGGGGGAGGCGCGTGCCGTGCATCTCCCGATGCGCGCCGGACGTAAAGTTGTTAGGGTCTGTTTACCTGTGGAACGCGTGTGCGAAGGCCCGAAATCGCTCGTCCCCCAAAGGAGACTGCCTCCGGGGCGTAGGGCAAGGAGCGAGGCGCGCCGTTTGGCGAGCCGAACAAGCGACGAGTGAAGCCGCCATGCGGGCGATTCCGGGCCTTCCCGTGACCTGGCGTTTTCAATTTCGGGTTGCCGCGAGAGCGGCCGCTCGCCGCGTTGCGCGCCTTGCGAATACGTGAGTATTCGCGGCGTCGCGCGCCTCGCGAGCGGCCGTTCTCGCGGCAACGCATGCGCGTTTCACAGGTAAACAGACCCTAAGTCCGGCCACCCCCTTTTTCGACGACAAAGCAGACATGGACGCGAATCCGCTCAGCGAGATCTCCCTGATCCGCCGGCTCAAGCTGAACCAGTTGATGATTTTCGAGCGTGTGCTGGAAACGCGCTCGGTGGTACGCGCGGCCAACGAGATGCGCCTCACGCAGCCGGCCGTGACGAAAGTGATCCACGAACTCGAATCGTGCTTCGACGGCGCGCTGTTCTCGCGCTCGAACCGCGGCGTGGTGCCGACCGACCTCGGCCTGCTGCTCGGGCGGCGCGTGAAGTCGCTGATGGCCGAGCTGCGCTACATGACCGACGAGCTGAACGATTTCCGGCTCGGCACGAGCGGCCACGTGATCGTCGGCACGCTGATCTCGGCATCCGCGCGGCTGCTGCCGCGCGCGATCGCGATGCTGAAGGCGCGCACGCCGCACGTGCTGGTGACCGTGCGCGAAGGCACGACCGCGCACCTGTTCCCGGCGCTCGCGACCGGTGACCTCGACATCGTCGTCGGCCGGCTGCCGGAGCGCGAGCTGCCGATCGCGAGCGCGTTCCCGCTCACGCACGAAGCGCTGTTCGACGAATCGATGTGCGCGGTGGTCGGCAACGGCTACGGCCCCGTGCCCGATCCGGCGCCGTCGCTGCGCGAACTGGTCGATGCGCCGTGGATCCTGCCGACGCCCGACTCGCCGTCGCGGCTCGCGGCCGAGCACCTGTTCCGTGCGGCCGGGCTGCCGCTGCCGACCGACATCGTCGAATCGCTGTCGTTGCTCACCAATATCGGGCTGTTGCTCGATACGCCGCGCATCGCGTTGATGCCGCGTGTTGCCGCGCGGCAGTTCGCGCAGGCCGGGCTGTTGCGCGTGCTCGATCTGCCAGAAACGGGCGCGTTCGGCACGGTCGGATTCTCGGTGCGCTCGAACAAGGAGCAGAGCGCCGCGTGCCGCGCGTTCATCGAATGCCTGAAGGAAGCGGTGCAGGAGTGCCCGGAGGGAACCTGAGCGTCGGGCTGGAACCGTTGCGGCGCAAGGCTCGCACGGGTATTCCCGTTTAGCATAGCCAGCGCCGAATGTTTGATTGTCGCTTCTCGCGCGGCTTCCCTAGACTCCTGCTGACAGTCCATACGAGCAGGAGACGTTGTGAATCGAGAAACGACTGACGCCGCGCGCCCGCCGCGGCTGTTGCGACACTACATCGACGGCGCATTCGTCGAGACCGCACGGACCTTCGCGGATACGAGCCCGGTCGACGGCCGCGAAATCGCCCGCGTATGCGAGGCCGACGCCGCGCAGGTCGACGCCGCCGTGCGCGCGGCCCGCGCCGCGCAGGCGGCCGGCTGGCGCGACACGACACCCGTGCAGCGGGCCGACTGGCTGCACCGGATTGCCGACGGCATCCAGGCGCGCTTCGACGATTTCGTCGCGGCCGAAGTGGCCGACACCGGCCGCCCGCTCGCACAGGCCCGCTCGCTCGACATCGCCCGCGGCATCGCGAACTTCCGCACGTTCGCCGACCTGGTCCGCACGGCCGGCGACGACTGCTTCGAATCGCAGACGGCGGACGGCGCGCAATACCTCAACTACGTGACGCGCAAGCCGCTCGGCGTGGTCGGCATCATCTCGCCGTGGAACCTGCCGCTGCTGCTGTTCACGTGGAAAGTCGCGCCGGCGCTCGCAATGGGTAACTGCGTCGTGGCCAAGCCGTCGGAAGAGACACCGGGCTCCGCGACGTTGCTGGCCGAAGTGATCGACGCGGCCGGCCTGCCGCGCGGCGTGTTCAACCTCGTGCACGGGCACGGGCCGGCTGCCGCTGGCGAATTCCTCACGCGCCACCCCGGCATCGACGCGATCACGTTCACCGGCGAATCGCGCACGGGCAGCGCGATCATGAAGGCCGTTGCCGACGGCGTGAAGGACATCTCGTTCGAACTCGGCGGCAAGAACGCGGCCGTCGTGTTCGCCGATGCCGACTTCGACGCGGCGGTGGACGGCATCGTCAAGTCGAGCTTCACCAACGCCGGGCAGGTGTGCCTGTGCAGCGAGCGCGTGTACGTCGAGCGGCCGATCTTCGAGCGCTTCGTCGCCGCGCTGAAATCGCGCACCGAAGCGCTGCGCGTCGGCGCGCCCGACGATCCTGCGACGACGATGGGGCCGCTGATCTCGCGCGGCCATCGCGACAAGGTGCTGTCGTATTTCCGGCTGGCCGTCGACGAAGGCGCGACGGTCGTCACGGGCGGCGGCGTGCCGGCGTTCGGCGACGCACGCGACGACGGCGCGTTCGTGCAGCCGACGATCTGGACCGGGCTGCCCGACACCGCGCGTTGCGTGACGGAGGAGATTTTCGGGCCGGTGTGTCACGTCGCGCCGTTCGACAGCGAGGACGAAGTGATCGGCCGCGTGAACCACAGCGCGTACGGTCTGGCCGCGAGCGTGTGGACGACGCACCTGGCACGCGGCCACCGCGTCGCGAAGCAGATCGAGACCGGCATCGTGTGGCTGAATGCCTGGTTCGTGCGCGACCTGCGCACGCCGTTCGGCGGCACCAAGCTGTCGGGCATCGGCCGCGAGGGCGGCCGCCACTCGCTCGATTTCTACTCCGAAACCACCAACGTCTGCGTGAGGGTTGCATGAGCGAATTCGACCGGAATGCGGTGCAGGCGATTGCCGACACGTTGCAGGCGGCCGAGCGCGACGGCGTGCCGTGCGCGCCGGTACGCGACGCGATCGCGGCGCTCGGCGGCGATGCGCTCGACGCCGCGTATGCGGTGCAACGCGCGAACGCCGCACGCAAGTGCGCAGCGGGGCGGCGGCTCGTCGGCCGAAAGATCGGCCTGACGTCGGCGGCCGTGCAGAAGCAGCTCGGCGTCGGTCAGCCCGACTTCGGGATGCTGTTCGATGACATGGCGGTGGCCGACGGCGAGGAGATCGCGCTGGCGCGCACGCAGCAGCCGAAGGTCGAGGCCGAGATCGCGCTGGTGCTCGAACGCGACCTGCCGCACGAACGGCACACGATGGCCGACCTGATCGGCGCGACCGCGTATGCGCTGCCAGCGATCGAGATCGTCGGCAGCCGGATCGCGAACTGGGACATCCGCCTGACCGACACGGTCGCGGACAACGCGTCGAGCGGCCTGTTCGTGCTCGGCAGCCGGCCGGTGACGCTCGGCGCGTTCGATGCGATCCAGTGCGGGATGGCGATGGAGCGGCGCGGCGAGCCGGTGAGCGTCGGCGCGGGCGCCGCGTGCCTCGGCAATCCGCTGCATGCGGCGCTGTGGCTCGCGAACACGATGGCGCGTGCCGGTGCGCCGCTGCAGGCCGGCGACATCGTGCTGACGGGCGCGCTCGGGCCGATGGTCGGCGTGCAGCCGGGCGACGTGTTCACCGCGCGGATCGAAGGACTCGGCAGCGTGAGCGCGTATTTCTCCACCCAACCGGAGCGTGAATGATGAAAGACCTCGACAAGCTCGCCGTGGCCATCATCGGCTCCGGCAATATCGGCACCGACCTGATGATCAAGGTGCTGCGTAATTCGAAGCATCTGGAAATGGCCGCGATGGTCGGCATCGATGCGGCCTCCGACGGCCTCGCGCGCGCCGCGCGGCTCGGTGTGGCGACCACCGCCGGCGGAATCGACGGCCTCGTCGCGATGCCCGGATTCGCGAACGTGCGGATCGCGTTCGACGCGACGTCGGCCGGCGCGCATGCGCGCCACGCCGACGTGCTCGGCCGTCACGGCGTACAGGTGATCGACCTGACGCCGGCCGCGATCGGCCCGTTCGTCGTGCCCGTCGTCAACCTGTTCGAACATCTCGACGCGCCGAACCTGAACATGGTGACCTGCGGCGGCCAGGCGACGATCCCGATCGTGCATGCGGTGTCGCGCGTCGCGCCCGTGCATTACGCGGAGATCGTCGCGTCGATCTCGAGCCGCTCGGCCGGCCCCGGCACGCGCGCGAACATCGACGAGTTCACCGAAACGACGTCGAAGGCGATCGAGACGGTCGGCGGCGCCGCGCGCGGCAAGGCGATCATCGTGCTGAACCCGGCCGAGCCGCCGCTGATGATGCGCGACACCGTGTACTGCCTGACCGACGAACACGCCGATACGGCCGCGATCGAGCGTTCGATCCGCACGATGGTCGATGCGGTCGCGAGCTACGTGCCCGGCTACCGGCTGAAGCAGGCCGTCCAGTTCGACCGCTATACCGCTGCGCAACCGCTCGCGTTCGACGCGGGCGAGCGCCGCGCGGGGCTGAAGGTCAGCGTGTTCCTCGAAGTCGAGGGCGCCGCGCATTACCTGCCGTCGTATGCGGGGAACCTGGACATCATGACGTCGGCCGCGCTTGCCGCCGCCGAACAGATCGCGGCCAGCCGCGTCGCAGCCTGACGGGAGATCGGCGATGACCGACCACACGAAAAAAATCTATCTGTCCGACGTGACGCTGCGTGACGGCATGCATGCGATCCGTCATCGGTATTCGCTCGACAGCGCTGTCACGATCGCACGCGCGCTCGACGACGCGGGCGTTGACAGCATCGAGGTCGCGCACGGCGACGGGCTGTCGGGATCGAGCTTCAACTACGGGTTCGGCGCGCATACCGACCTGCAGTGGATCGAGGCGGTGGCCGGCACGGTCAAGCGTGCCCGAGTCGCGACGCTGCTGCTGCCGGGCATCGGCACCGTACACGACCTGCGTGCCGCGTACGACGCCGGCGCGCGCATCGTGCGGATCGCGACGCACTGCACGGAAGCCGACATCTCGAAGCAGCACATCGCGTATGCACGCGAACTCGGGATGGACACCGTCGGCTTCCTGATGATGTCGCACATGACGTCGCCCGACGCGCTCGCGCAACAGGCGAAGCAGATGGAAAGCTACGGCGCGCAGTGCGTGTACGTGGTCGATTCCGGCGGCGCGCTCGGCATGCGCGACGTGGCGGCGCGCTTCGATGCGCTGAAAGCCGTGCTCGACCCGGCCACGCAGACGGGCATGCACGCGCACCACAACCTGTCGCTCGGCGTCGCGAATTCGATCGTCGCGCTCGAACACGGTTGCGACCGTATCGATGCGTCGTTGACCGGGATGGGCGCGGGCGCCGGCAACGCACCGCTCGAAGTGTTCGTCGCGGCGGTCGACCGGCTCGGGCTGAATCACGGTTGCGACGTGAAGCAACTGATCGACGCGGCGGAAGACATCGTGCGGCCGCTGCAGGAGCGCCCGGTGCGGGTCGACCGCGAGACGCTCGCGCTCGGCTATGCGGGCGTGTATTCGAGCTTCCTGCGCCACACGGAAGCGGCGGCCGCGAAATACGGGCTGTCCGCGTTCGACA
Organism: Burkholderia arboris; assembly: GCF_902499125.1. Taxonomy (GTDB): domain Bacteria; phylum Pseudomonadota; class Gammaproteobacteria; order Burkholderiales; family Burkholderiaceae; genus Burkholderia; species Burkholderia arboris. The sequence goes on along the minus strand of NZ_CABVPX010000022.1, from coordinate 85,396 downwards.
TCATGGTCGAACTCGGCCGGCGGCGCATGGTCGGCGGGCAGGAGGACATGATCGTCGACGTCGCGCTCGACATGCTGAAGGCACGGGAGGCCGCATGACCGATCTCGACAGGCTGGCGGCCCGTGTCGACGACGCCGCGCGCCACGCGGAGGCGATCGCGCAACTGACGGCCGGCGCCGCGTTCTCGCTCGACGAGGCATACGTGATCCAGCGCGCGTCGATCGAACGCCGCATCGATCGCGGCGAGACGATGGTCGGCGTGAAGCTCGGCTTCACGAGCCGCGCGAAGATGATCCAGATGGGCGTCGACAGCCTGATCTGGGGCTGGCTCACCGACACGATGCTGGAAGAAGACGGCGGGCACGTCGCGCTCGATCGCTTCATCCATCCGCGCGTGGAGCCGGAAGTGTGCTTCCTCACGCGCCGCGACATCGACCGCCCGCTGACGCTGCTGGAAACGGCCGGCTACCTGGAAGCCGTCGCGCCCGCGATGGAGATCATCGATTCGCGCTACCGCGACTTCCGCTTCACGCTGGAGGACGTGGTGGCCGACAACTGCTCGTCGGCGGGCCTGACGCTCGGCCCGTGGAGTACGCGTTTCGACGGGCTGCGCAACGCAGGCGTCGTGATGCGGATCGACGGCCGCGTGGTCCAGACCGGCTCGACCGCCGCGATCCTCGGCGATCCGCTGCGCTCGGTCGTGCAGGCGTCGCGGCTGATCGCGGCGAGCGGGCTCGTGCTGCCGGCCGGCTCGCTGATCATGGCCGGCGCCGCGACGGCCGCCGACGCATTACCTGCCGGCGCGCACGTGCACTGCACGGTGCACGGGCTCGGCAGCACCGAATTCACCACCACTCGACCATCATGAGCCAAGACCATTCGATCCAGGGCCGCGTCGTGCCCGGCAAGGCCACGCCGCGCGGCCGCTTTCCGCACATCACGCGCGCCGGCGACTTCCTGTTCGTGTCGGGCACGAGTTCGCGGCGGCCCGACAACACGATCGCCGGCGCGTCGGCCGATGCGCTCGGCACCGTGCAGCTCGACATCCGCGAGCAGACCCGCACGGTGATCGAGAACATCCGCGACATCCTGCGCAGCGAAGGCGCCGACCTGTCGTCGCTCGTCGAGATCTCGTCGTTTCTCGTGAACATGAACGATTTCGGCGGCTATAACGCAGTGTACGGCGAGTATTTCGACGAGACCGGCCCGACGCGCACGACGGTCGCGGTGCACCAGCTGCCGCATCCGCATCTGCTGATCGAGATGAAGGCGATCGCGTACGCGCCGAAGCGATGACACGCATGGCGGGTTGGCGTGTTGCGTCACCCGCCCGGAGGAGACAACCATGCTGAAGTACGGCACCCCGTTCAATTTTTCGCGCTGGATCGACGAGCATGCGCACCTGCTGAAGCCGCCGGTCGGCAACCAGCAGGTGTGGCAGGACAGCGATTTCATCGTGACCGTCGTCGGCGGCCCGAATCGCCGCACCGACTATCACGACGATCCGTTCGAGGAATTCTTTTACCAGCTGCGCGGCAACGCGTATCTGCACCTGTGGATCGACGGCAAGCGCGAACGCGTCGACCTGAAGGAAGGCGACATGTTCCTGTTGCCGCCGCACGTGCGGCATTCGCCGCAGCGCCCCGAAGCCGGCAGCGCGTGCCTCGTGATCGAGCGCCAGCGCCCCGCGGGCATCGTCGACGGCTTCGAGTGGTACTGCGACGCATGCGGGCATCTCGTCCATCGCGTCGAGGTGCAGCTCAAGAGCATCGTCGCCGACCTGCCGCCGCTGTTCGACGCGTTCTATGCGTCGGACACGCTGCGCCGCTGCGCGCATTGCGGCCACGTGCATTCCGGCAAGGCGGCCTGAGCCCGCCACGCCTTTTCACCGACAGAACGACGATGACACTTCGAATCGACATGCATTCGCACTTCTTCCCGCCGATTTCGCGGGAAGCGGCCGCGCGCCTCGACGCGCAGCGCGCGCCGTGGCTGCGCATCGACGCGGACGGCCAGAACGGGATGATCATGACGGGCGAGCGCGCGTTCCGCCCGGTCTACCGTGCGCTGTGGGACCCTGCCGCGCGCATCGCGGAGATGGACGCGCTCGGCATCGACATCCAGCTGATGTGCGCGACGCCCGTGATGTTCGGCTACGACAGCGCGCCGCACGACGCGCACGACTGGGCGATGCGGATGAACGACCGCGCGCTCGAGCTATGCGCGCATGCCCCCGGCCGGATGTTCGCGCTCGCGCAGGTGCCGCTGCAGGACGTCGAGCTCGCGTGCCGCGAAGCGACGCGCGCGCACCGCGCCGGCCATCGCGGCGTGCAGATCGGCAACCATCTCGGGCCGCTCGATCTCGACGACGCGCACCTCGTCGCGTTCCTTGCTCATTGCGCGAACGACGGCATTCCGGTGCTCGTGCATCCGTGGGACATGATGACCGACGGCCGGATGAAGAAATGGATGCTGCCGTGGCTCGTCGCGATGCCGGCCGAGACGCAGCTCAGCATGGTGTCGCTGATCCTGTCCGGCGCGTTCGAGCGGATTCCGCGGTCGCTGAAGCTGTGCTTCGCGCACGGCGGCGGCAGCTTCGCGTTCCTGCTCGGCCGCGTGCAGAACGCGTGGGAGCAGCGCGACATCGTGCGCGAGGACTGCCCGCATCCGCCCGTCAGCTATCTCGACCGCTTCCACGTGGACAGCGCGGTGTTCGATCGCGGCGCGCTGCGCCTCCTGGTCGACACGATGGGCGAGGACCGCGTGATGCTCGGCTCCGACTATCCGTTCCCGCTCGGCGAGCAGCAGATCGGCTCGCTCGTCGAGCAGCATCCCGGTCTGTCCGATACCGCGAAAGCCAAGATCCTCGGCGGCAATGCGTTGCGCTTCTTCGACCTGCCGCCCGCGGCGGCGTCGCGCGCGGCCTGACGCCTTTCACGACCACCGTCATTCCATAAGGAACACGCATTTCATGACCACCCGCGAACACTGCGCCGCGCTCGATGCGGCCGACCCGCTCGCCCACTGCCGCGCGCGCTTCGACCTGCCCGCCGACACGATCTATCTCGACGGCAACTCGCTCGGCGCGATGCCCGCGAACGTGCCGGCGCGCATGCAGCGCGCGCTCGAACAGGAATGGGCGCACGGCCTGATCCGCTCGTGGAACGACGCCGACTGGTACCCGGCGCCGCAGCGCACCGGCAACAAGATCGCCCGGCTGATCGGCGCGGACGACGGCGAGGTGATCGTCGCCGATTCGACGTCGGTGAACCTGTTCAAGGTGCTCGTCGCGGCCACGCGCATGCGCCCCGGGCGCCGCGTGATCGTCGCCGAGCGCACCAATTTCCCGACCGACGTCTATATCGCGGCGAGCGTCGCCGAGATGACCGGCTGCGAACTGCGCTGCGTCGATCCGGACGACATCGCCGCGGCGATCGACGATACCGTCGCGGTCGTGTCGCTGACGCACGTGAACTACAAGAGCGGCAAGCGCTACGACATGGCGGCCGTCACGCGTCACGCGCACGAGGCCGGCGCGCTGAGCGTGTGGGACCTGTGCCACTCGGCCGGCGCGATGCCGATCGGGCTGAACGCGTGCGAAGCGGACTTCGCGGTCGGCTGCGGCTACAAGTACCTGAACGGCGGGCCCGGCGCGCCGGCCTACGTGTTCGTCGCGTCGCGGCATCTTGCCGACGTGCGGCAGCCGCTGACGGGCTGGCATGGCCATGCGAAGCCGTTCGACTTCACGCACGACTACGCGCCGCACCCGGCGATCGACCGGATGCTGACGGGCACCGCGCCGCAGCTCGGCGTGATCGCGCTCGAAGCGGCGCTCGAAGCGTTCGACGGCGTCGATCTCCATGTGCTGCGCGACAAGAGCGTCGCGCTCGGCGATCTGTTCATCGCGCTCGTCGACCAGGAGCTCGCGGGTCTCGGCTTCACGCTCGCGTCGCCGCGCGACGCCGCGCAGCGCGGCAGCCAGGTGTCGCTCGCGCACGCGGAAGGCTATGCGATCGTGCAGGCGCTGATCGCGCGCAACATGATCGGCGACTTCCGCGCGCCCGATATCCTGCGCTTCGGCTTCGCGCCGCTGTATGTGCGCTACGTCGACGTGTGGGACACGATCGCCGCATTGAAGGACGTCGTGACGACCGGTGCATGGAACACCGATGCATTCCTCGCGCGCAAGTCGGTGACCTGACGGCCGGCGCGCTACGCACTACGACGCAACAGAACGAGACCGGACGACGTCCCGCACGACGCGGGGCGCGTTCGACGAAGGAGACACGGCATGAACCAGCGGCAAGGATTCGACACGATCGTCGAACGTGAGAAGGGGTTGCATCGCGGGCTGTCGACCGCGCAGTTGTCGATGATCGCGATCGGCGGCGCGATCGGCACGGGGCTGTTCCTCGGCAGCGGTTTCGCGATCGGCTTTGCGGGGCCGAGCGTGCTCGTCAGCTATGCGATCGGCGCGCTGATCGCGCTGCTGCTGATGGGCTGCCTCGCCGAGATGACGGTCGCACACCCGACGTCGGGTTCGTTCGGCGCGTATGCCGAGCACTACGTGAGCCCGTGGGCCGGCTTCCTCGTGCGCTATGCGTACTGGGCGTCGATCGTGTTCGCGGTCGGCACCGAGGTGACGGCGATCGCCGTGTACATGAAGTACTGGTTTCCGGCCGTGCCGGGCTGGTACTGGATCGTCGGCTTCTCGGCCGCGCTGATCGGCGTCAACCTGGTCAGCGTGAAGGTGTTCGGCGCGGTCGAGTACGTGTTCTCGATGCTGAAGATTGCCGCGATCGTCGCGTTCATCGCGCTCGGCGCGGTGGTCGTGTTCGGTGCGCCGGCAGGTTCGGGCATCGGCTTCTCGAACTACACGGCGCACGGCGGCTTCTTCCCGAAAGGCGTGGGCGGGATGTGGGTCGCGGTGATCGTGTCGATCTTCAGCTACCTGAGCATCGAGATGATCGCGGTCGCGGCCGGCGAGGCGCGCGATCCGCACAAGGCGATCACCCGCGCATTCCGCGCGACGATGCTGCGCCTCGTGTTCTTCTACCTGCTGACGCTCGCGCTGATGCTCGCGATCGTGCCGTGGACGGCCGCCGGTTCCGACGAAAGCCCGTTCGTGAAGGTGATGGCCGCGACGCACGTGCCGGGCGCGGCCGGCGTGATCAACTTCGTGATCCTGGTGGCCGCGCTGTCCGCGATGAACAGCCAGCTCTACATCACGACGCGGATGATGTTCAGCCTGTCGCGCGCGGGCTACGCGCCGAAGGCGCTCGGCCGGCTGACGGGGCACGGCGTGCCGGCGGCCGCGCTCGGGTTGTCGGCGATCGGGATCGCGCTCGCGACCGTGCTGAACGTGCTGTATCCGGACACGTCGTTCGTGATGATGATGTCGGTGTCGATGTTCGGCGCGATGTTCACGTGGCTGATGATCTTCGTCACGCACCTGTTCTTCCGCCGGCACCATCGCGGCCAGGCGCTCGCGTTCCGGATGTGGGGCTTTCCGGTTACGTCGCTGCTCGGCGCGGCGCTGATGCTCGCGGCGCTGGTCACGACGTACTTCACGCGCGAATTCCGGATGACGCTGTTCTGCGGCGTGCCGTTCGTGATCGTGCTGTCGGTCGTCTATGCGGTGTGGTATCGCGGCAAGGGCGATGCGCCGGCGGGCGGACGCGAGGGCGTTCACGCGCCGGGGCAGTGACGGCGTGCGTCAGTCGATCGCATAGGCCTCGCGCACCGGCTCGATGATGTCCCGGCGGCCGGTCCGGCCCGGCGGCAGGGTCACGAGGCCGCCTGCGCCGATCTCGACGACTTCGCCGCTCGCGTCGTCGGGCAGGTTCGCGCGGCCCGCGGCGCGACGACCAGCGCGCACGCATGCGTCTGCGCGATGCGTTCGGGCCACGCCGCCGGCTCCCGGGGCGTACGCGGCAGGCCGACGCCCGTCGTCATCACCGGGTTGCTCGCGCTGACCCGGCGCCACGGCTCGGGAAGATCGAGCGCGTGCGCCCACGTGCTCGGCCGGTGCGTACCGGCCGAGGCCGGCCACGCGCTGCAATCCGGGCGACGGGGCATCCGGCAGCTCCTGCACGATCATCATCGGCAAACCCCGGGGTGCGCGGGCCGGCCAGCCGGTACCCGAAAGTGCATGACGATAGTGGCTGTGGGCGGGCAGGGCCGATTGCGCAGGCGCGCGTCGCGGGCATTGTTGGTACGATCGCGCGTATCGTTTACGCCGGCGCCGCAGGCCGCCGGCCCACCGGCCGCGCGGCTCCACGGTCGCACCGCCACGTTCGGGAGAAGCCGTTCATGTTGCAGGCGTTCGCGGTCTTGCTGACCTTCCAGTGTCTCGGGGAAGGCGTGTCCTATCTGTTCGGCCTGCCGGTGCCGGGCCCCGTGATCGGCATGCTGCTGCTGTTCGGCTTCGTGATGCTGCGCCCGCAGGTGGCCGATGCGATCGAGCCGACCGCGCTCGAACTGCTGCGTCACCTGTCGCTGCTGTTCGTGCCGGCCGGCGTCGGCATCATGGTGTCGGCCGACCGCGTGCGCGGCGATGCGGTTGCGGTCGTCGTCGCGCTGGCCGTCAGCACCACGCTGGCGATCGCGGTGACGGCGCTCGTCACGCGCGCGCTGCTGCGGCGCCAGCGCCGCGCGGGCGGCACCGCGGAGGGCGCGCAATGACGGCCTTTCCGAAACTCGGCGCGATCTGGGTCTATCTCGCCGCGAGCCCGTTGCTCGGCCTGACCCTCACGCTGGTCGCGTATCTGTTCGCGCAGGCCGTCTATGCGCGGACGCGCTTCAACCCGCTCGCGAATCCGGTGCTGATCGCGGTCGCGCTGATCGTCGTACTGCTGACGATCACGCATACGCCGTATCCGACCTATTTCGAAGGCGCGCAGTTCGTCCACTTCCTGCTCGGCCCCGCGACCGTCGCGCTCGCGCTGCCGCTGTATCGCCAGTGGTCGAAACTGCGGCGCACCGCGCTGCCGCTGCTCGTCGGCCTGCTCGCGGGTTCGCTGACCGCGATCGTGTCGGCGGTCGGCATCGCCGCGCTGTTTGGTGCGTCGCACCAGACGATCGCGTCGCTCGCGCCGAAATCGGCGACGACGCCGATCGCGATGGCGGTGGCCGCCGAGATCGGCGGCATTCCGTCGCTCACGGCCGTGCTCGTGATCTCGACCGGGATCTTCGGCGCGGTGTGCGCGCGCGGGATCCTGAATCTGCTGCGGGTCGACGAGCCGGCCGTGCGCGGCTTCGCGCTCGGCGTCGCGTCGCACGGGATCGGCACGGCGCGCGCGTTCCAGGTCAGCGAGGAGACCGGCGCGTTCGCGGGGCTCGGGATGGGGCTGAACGGCGTGCTGACCGCATTCGTCGTGCCGATCCTGCTGCCGATGCTGTCGCGCTGGATCTGAGCGGGCCCCGTCGGGCGCCGGGGTATCGGTTTCCCTGATGGCGCGGACGATTTGCCGAAAACACGGCGCACACGGCGCGCATGTATCGCGGCTGTTATCAGGAGAATTCAGGAACGCACACGGACATTTGTGCAGTGATCGGCTAACGTTGCATCGGCGCCGTTGTCGCAAGCCGTCGCGTGCGCGCAGGTGTTCGATCCACAATCAACAATCGACAAGGAGATCCGGCCATGAAGCAGTCTCGCGTGGTTTCGGTGGCAGTAGCAGTAACGGCGTCGTTCGGTCTGTTGTTGACCGCCGTGCCGGCGGCATACGCGCAGGATCCGGCGTCCGCGCCGACGCAGAAGCAGCTCGACAAGGCGCAGAAGAAGGCGGCGCGCAAGGCGGCGCGCGCGCGGCACGCGTCGGACCTGAAGGCGATCGGCACCGGCAGCGGCTACCGGCTGACCAACGACCAGAGCAACTATCCGCAGAACGCCGCGCAGAAGGCGCCCGCGACGAAGGCGGCGCCGGCTGCACCGGCTTCGGGCCAGTAACGGCTGAAAGCCTTGCACAGGACGAACGGCGCCGGTTGATCCGGCGCCGTTCGTCCTGTGCGGGACAGCGGGGGCGCGAGGCCGCCGCGTTACGACGCGAGCTTGCTCGCGATTTCCGCGACGTGCTTGCCCTGGTAGCGCGCGATGTCGAGCTCGTTCGCGCTCGGCTGGCGGCTGCCGTCCGCGCCCGCGAGCGTCGTCGCGCCGTACGGCGTGCCGCCGGTGATTTCGCTCATGTTGACGAGCCCGCTGCATGCATACGGCACGCCCACGATCACCATGCCGTGGTGCAGCAGCGTCGTGTGGAACGACGTGATCGTCGTTTCCTGGCCGCCGTGCTGCGTGCCGGTCGACGCGAACACGCTGCCGATCTTGCCGACGAGCGAACCCTTCATCCACAGGCCGCCGGTCTGGTCGAGGAACGTGCGCATCTGGCCGGCCATGTTGCCGAAGCGGGTCGGCGTGCCGAAGATGATCGCATCGTAATCGGCGAGTTCGTCCACCGTGGCGACCGGCGCGGCCTGGTCGACCTTCACGCCGATCGCGCGGGCCTGATCGACGGGGATCGTTTCCGGCACGCGCTTGAGCGTGACCTCGACGCCCGCCACCGATTTCGCGCCTTCCGCGATGTGTTGCGCCATCGTTTCGACGTGCCCGTAGGACGAGTAGTACAGAACGAGAACCTTGGCCATGTTGCGAATCTCCGATTAAAAGGGCCCCGCGTTCAGCGGGGCCCGGTTTCCCGAACGGGCGTTATGCCCACTCGGCCGTCACTTCGACCGGACGCAGGTCGAACACCAGCACTTCGGCATCCTTGCCGTCGGCGATCGTCAGGGCGTGTTCGCTGCGGATGCGTGCGCCGTCGCCTTCGCCGAGCGTCACGCCGTTGACCGTCACGCTGCCGCGTGCCACGTGCACGTAAGCAAAGCGGCTCGGGTCAAGTTCCAGCGTAGTGCTTTCGTCGCCGTCGAACAGGCCCGCGTAAATCCGGGTGTCCTGCCGGATCTTCAGCGAACCGGCATCGCCGTTCGGCGACACGACGAGTGCGAGCTTGCCGCGCTTGTCGTCGGCCGTGACATTCGTCTGCTGATAACGCGGCTCGGCACCCTTTTCGGCCGGCCCGACCCAGATCTGCAGGAAGTGGACCGGCGTTTCCGGCGAGTGGTTGAACTCGCTGTGGCGCACGCCCGTGCCCGCGCTCATCAGCTGCACGTCGCCCGGCACGATCACCGAACCGGTGCCCATCGAGTCCTTGTGTTCCAGTGCGCCGTCGAGCACGTACGACAGGATTTCCATGTCGCGGTGCGGGTGCGTACCGAAGCCGCGGCCCGGGGCGACGCGGTCGTCGTTGATCACGAGCAGGTCGGAGAAGCCGACTTGCTTCGGATCGTAGTAATTCGCGAACGAAAACGTATGACGGGAGCTGAGCCAGCCATGCTCCGCACGGCCACGTTGGTTTGCTGCACGGATTTCGATCATGATTTTTGTCCTTGAAGTCGCCGAACCTCGGAAGTGGGCCCGGCCGTTCGTTGAGATGCATCTTAGGTCAATCGATTTGACAAATAAATGGCTGTAGAGATAATGACTGTCGCTATGGAGTGGACAATATGGAACTCAACGATCTGAGGATCTTCGTCGCGACCGTCGACGCGGGCAGCTTTACGGCGGCGGCCGACCAGCTGATGCTGTCCAAGCAGTTCGTCAGCCGGCGCACGATGGCGCTGGAGGCGTCGCTCGGCGTGCGGCTTCTGCACCGCAATACGCGCAATCTCGCGGTGACCGAATCCGGGCAGGAGTTTTATGCGCGCGCGCAGCGCATCCTTGCCGAGATCGCGGACGCCGAGCAGGCGATGTCGGTGCGCAGCACCGAGCTGCACGGCTCGCTGAAGATCAGCGCACCGCTGTCGTTCGGGATCACGCACGTGTCGCCGCTGATCGCCGAATTCCTGTCCGCGCACCCGGCCGTGCGGCTGAACCTCGACCTGACCGACCGTCGGGTCGACCTGATCGGCGAAGGTTTCGACCTCGTGCTGCGGATCGGCTCGCTCGAGGATTCGACGCTGATCGCGCGCGCGCTCGGCGCGTGGCCGATGATCGCGTGCGCGAGCCCCGCGTACCTGAAGCGGCAGGGCACGCCGCAGACGCCGGCCGAGCTCGCCGGCCATACGTGCCTGCTGTACGGGCGCGAGCGGCGCGTCGGCTGGGAATTCCGCGTCGACGGCGCGGCGCGCACGTTCGACGTGCAGGGGCCGCTCGTCGCGAACAACGGCGAAGTGGTGCGCGACGCGGCGATCGCGGGGCTCGGCATCGCGCTGCTGCCGCGCTTCATCGTCGGCGCGGCGCTCGACAGCGGCGCGCTCGTGCCGGTGCTCGACGCGTACGCGCCGTCGCCGATCACGCTCAATGCGGTGTTTCCGCAGCACCGGGAAGGGTTCGTCACGCTGCGCACGTTCATCGGGTTTCTCGCGGAGCGGCTCGGCGAGCCGGCGCCGGCGCGGGCGAGCGGTGCAGGCCGGAACCGGTAGCGGGCGGGTTTGCGGTGAATGCGGTGGTTAATCTCCGCATTTTTTGCGGAGATTATGGGTACTTGCGGCGAATCGGTGCGATAATCTCCGCATCATGAGCGGAGATTACACCTTCATCTGGGAGTCGGCCGACTGGCCTGCGTGGCGCTTCGACCTGCCGGCCCTCGCCACGTCGCTGGCCGACGTCAGCCGTGCGCAAGGCATGCTCGCGGGGCGGCTGGCGGACATCGGCCTGGCGCTGCGCGACGAGGCCAGCCTCGCCGCGCTGACGGAGGACGTCGTCAAGACCAGCGCCATCGAGGGCGAAAACCTGAACGTCGCATCGGTCCGCTCGTCGATTGCACGCCGGCTCGGGGTCGATATCGGCGCGCTGGCGCCGGTCGACCGCCACGTCGAGGGCGTCGTCGACATGGTGCTCGACGCGACGACCCATGCGGCGGCGCCGGTCACTGAAGCCCGCCTGTTCGGATGGCACGCCGCGCTGTTTCCGACCGGCTATTCGGGTCTGTCGCGGATCACGGTCGGCGGCTGGCGCACGGATGCCAGCGGGCCGATGCAGGTGGTGTCCGGGCCGATCGGCCGGCAGCGCGTGCATTTCGAGGCGCCGCCGGCCGCGCGCCTGGCGCACGAGATCGCGCGCTTTCTCGCGTGGCTCAATGCCGCGCCGGCCGAGCCGTTGCTGATCCGGGCCGGCCTGGCCCACCTGTGGTTCGTCACGCTGCACCCGTTCGACGACGGCAACGGCCGGATCGCGCGCGCGCTCGGCGATCTGGTCCTGGCGCGCGCCGACCGGAGTCCGCAGCGTTTCTACAGCCTGTCGGCGCAGATCCAGCGCGAGCGCAACGCGTATTACGACGTGCTGGAGCGCACGCAGCGCGGCTCGCCCGACGTCACGGAATGGCTTGCGTGGTTTCTGAATACGCTCGGCAGGGCGATCGACCATGCGCACACGACGCTCGACGCGGTGTTGATCAAGGCGCGCTTCTGGCAGCGTTGCGCGGGTTTCGCGATGAACGCACGCCAGATCAAGGTGATGAATCGCCTGCTCGACGGCTTCGAAGGCAAGCTGACGACGACCAAGTGGGCGGCCCTCGCGAAGTGCTCGCAGGACACGGCGCTGCGCGACATCACCGAGCTCGTCGAGCATCGCGTGCTGCGCCGTTCGTCGTCCGGCGGCCGGAGCACGAGTTACGAGCTGGCGCCGTTCGACGGCTGACATCCGTTCGCGCGATCGCCGGCACCGGCCGCCCGCGACGGATTGCCGTCGCGGCTTCCGCGCAAATCTTCCCGTCTCGTCCGGGCCGCCCGCCGCTGGCCCAAGCGATTGCCGGCGTCTGGCACTATCCCGCGTCTTTTTGTCTTCGAATACTGGACTCACCGCCGGATGCCGCACAGGCGCTGCCTGCCGCACCCGTGCCGGGTCATTCCCGTACACACCCGCTTTCGAGGAGACGCGCATGCTCAGGTACCTGATCGGCATCGGTATTCCGTATCTCGGCGTGCTGGGCGTGCTGCCCTGGGTCGCCGCGCAGGACCGCTACGTGCTGGGCGTGCCGTTCATCTTCATGTGGATCTTTGCGTGGTTCGTGCTGACGTCCGGCTGCCTGTTCGCGTGCTGGATGCTGTTCGACCGCCGCGCGGGCGACGCCGCGTAGCGCGCCGTCGCTTCCTGGCGGGCCGCCGGCCGCCCGCGCTTTCCGGCGAACCCTACGCTTTCCGTCCCTTCGCAGAGGTGTGTATGTCAACGGTCGTCTTCGCCGCGCTGATCGCGCTGTCGCTCTATCTCGCCGTTCGATCCGGCCGCGGCCGCGGCAAGCAGAGCGTGCATGACTTCTTCGTCGCGTCGCGCCAGTTCGGCACGGCGCTCGTGTTCTTCCTGACCGCCGGCGAGATCTACAGCATCGGCACGATGGTCGGCTTTCCCGGCGGCATCTACGCGAAAGGGCCGACCTACGGCGTGTGGTTCCTCGGCTACATCCTGCTAGCCTACCCGATCGGCTATTTCATCGGCCCGAAGATCTGGGAGGCCGGCAAGCGCCACAACGCGATCACGCTGCCCGACCTGTTCAAGGGGCACTACCGCAGCCGCGGGCTCGAGCTCGTGGTTGCGTGCGCATCGATCCTGTTCCTGATCCCGTGGGGGCAACTGCAGTTCACGGGGCTCGTCGCGGCGCTCAAGGGGCTCGGCTGGCATGTCGAGCCGCTGTACCTGATCCTCGTGTGTGCGGCGCTCGCGTTCACCTACATCGCGATCTCCGGCGTGCGCGCATCGGCCTATATCGCCATCCTGAAGGACATCCTGATGCTGCTCGCGATCGTCGTGACGGGCATCGCCGTCGCGTGGCAGGCCGGCGGCGTGCATCCGGTGTTCGATGCCGCGAGCCGGCAGGTCAGCAACACGATGAGCGGATCGCAATTGCGCTTCTCGATGAGCACGATGCTGTTCCAGTCGCTCGGCTTCTTCCTGATGCCGTTCGCCGCGCAGAATTTCTTCACCGCGCGTGGGCCGAACGCGATCCGGCGCACGCAGGTCGCGATGCCGCTGTACATGCTGATGTATCCGTTCCTCGTGATTGCGTCGTATTACGCGATTACCGCGAACCTGACACTCGCATCGCCGAACGACGCGTTCTTCGCGGCCGTCACGCACCTGCTGCCCGGCTGGCTGATCGGCCTCGTCGCGGCCGGCGCCGCGCTGTCGGGGCTGCTCGTGCTGGCCGGCATCTGCCTCGCGATCGGGCCGATCGTCACGCGCAACCTGATGCCGAACCTGCCCGAGTCGCGCCAGAAGCGCGCGGCGAAATACGTGATCGTCGGCTACCTGCTGCTGTCGATCGTGACCACGCTGCTCACGCCGAACCTGATGCTCACGCTGATCAACACCACCTACTACGGCGTCACGCAGTTCCTGCCGGGCGTGCTGATCCTGCTCGCACGGCGCCAGGTGCGGCCGGTCGCGGTGGGCGCCGGGATGATCTGCGGCCAGGTGCTCGCGATGATCTTCTACGTGCTCCATGTCGACTTCGGCGGCATCAACCTCGGCCTCGTGTGCCTCGTCGTCAACGTACTCGTCGTCGCGGCCGTGCATGCGATGCTGCACGGTCGTCCCGTCAAGCAATACGCCGTATCCTGACGCAAAGGAGAACCGCCCCCCATGCAAGCATCCGCCACTCCGGCCGCACCCGTGACGGTCTTCACCGCGCGCCGCATCCTGACGATGAACCCGGCGCAGCCGTCGGCCACCCACGTCGCCGTGCGCGACGGTCGCATCCTCGCGGTCGGCGACGCCACCGACGCGGCTGCGTGGCCCGCGCGGTTCGGGGCGTGCGGGGCCGACGACACGTTGCGCGACAAGGTGTTGATGCCGGGGCTCGTCGAAGGGCATTGCCACCTGATGGAAGGTGCGATGTGGGATGCCGTGTACGTCGGCTACTACGACCGGCGCGGCCCCGACGGCATGCTGTGGCCGGGCCTGCGCTCGCTCGACGCGGTGCTCGACCGGCTCGCCGACGCCGAGCGCGCGATGACCGACGACGGGCCGCTGCTCGCGTGGGGCTTCGATCCGATCTTCTTCGGCACCGCGCGGCTGACGGTGCGCGAACTCGATCGCGTGTCGGCGCGGCGGCCGATCGCGATCCTGCATGCGAGCGTGCACCTGATGAACGTGAACGGCGCGATGCTGGCGCGTGCGGGCATCGACGAGGACACCGACATCGACGGCGTGTCGCGCGACGCCGACGGCCGCCCGACCGGCGAGCTGCAGGAGTTCGCGGCGATGCTGCCGGTGTATCAGACGATCGGCGGCAAGCTGGCGATTTCCGCGAGCGAGAAGCCGCACGCGGTCTGGAATTTCGGGCGCGTCGCGCAGCTCGCGGGCGTGACGACGGCCACCGATCTCGTCAACGACCTGTCGGCCGACGGCAACCGCACGCTGCACGAGGTGACCGCCGATCCGGATTACCCGGTGCGGATCGTGCCGGCATTCGCGCCGCAGCGCAATCCGGCGCGGTCGGCCGACAGCGTGCTTGGCGAAATCGAACGCAACACCGACAAGCTGCATTTCGGGCCGGTGAAATTCATCGTCGACGGCTCGATCCAGGGCTTCACCGCACGCGTGCGCTGGCCCGGCTATGCGGGCGGGCAGCCGAACGGGCTGTGGCTGATTCCACCCGCGCAACTTGTCGACGTGTTCGAGCCGTTCCATCGCGCGGGGCTGCAACTGCACGTGCATACCAACGGCGACGAAGCGACCGATGTCGTGCTCGATGCGATGACGACGCTGCTCGCGCGCCATCCGCGTCCCGATCATCGCCATACGCTGCAGCATTGCCAGATGGCGGACACCGCGCAGCTCCAGCGCGTTCGCGCGCTCGGGATGTGCGTGAACTTCTTCGCGAATCATCTGTACTACTGGGGCGATGCGCATTACAGCCAGACGATCGGCCCCGATCGCGCGAACCGGATGGACGCGGCCGGCTCCGCGCGGCGGCTCGGTATTCCGTTCGCACTGCATTCGGATGCGCCGATCACGCCGCTGAATCCGCTGTTTACCGCATGGTGCGCGGTGCAGCGCGAGACGGCGTCCGGGCGTGTGCTCGGCGAGGGCGAGCGGTTGACGGTGGACGATGCGCTGCATGCAATCACGCTGGGTGCGGCCTACACGTTGCGGATGGACCATCTCGTCGGCAGCATCGAAGTCGGCAAGTATGCGGATTTCGCGGTGCTCGACGACGATCCGTCGGTGTGCGCGCCCGCGCGTTTGAAGGCATTCGCCGTGTGGGGCACCGTGCTCGGCGGGCGCGTGTTCCGGTCGCCGCGATGAGCGCGCGCGCTGCAATGGCCGCGCCCGCGCCTGCACCGATCGACCTCGCGGTGATCGGCGGCTATCTCGGCGCGGGCAAGACGACGCTCGTCAACGCGATCCTGCAGGCGCCGCATGGCCGGCGCATCGCGGTGCTCGTCAACGACTTCGGTGCGGTGAACATCGACGCGCGGCTCGTACGCGCGCGCGGCGACGACGTGATCGAACTCGACAACGGCTGCATCTGCTGCACGATCGGCGGCGCACTTGTCGATGCGCTGACGCGCGTCGCGACGCGCGACGTGCGGCCCGAACTGCTGCTCGTCGAGGCGAGCGGCGTGGCCGATCCCGCGAAGATCGCGCAGATCGGACTGCTGAACGGGGCGTTCCGGCTGACGTCGGTGCTCGTCGTCGCCGACGCGCTCGCGTGGCGCGACACGCTGGCCGATCCGCTCGTCGGTGCGATGGCGCAGCGCCAGCTCGACGGCGCCGGCGCGATCGTCGTGACCAAGCTCGACCTGGTCGCACCGGAACGGCGCGATGCGGTGCTCGACGACGTGCGCGCGTGCGCGCCGACCGATGTCGTCGTTGCGGCACGGGCGGGCGAGATTCCGCTCGCGCTGCTGTTCGACACGGCCGTGCCTGATCGCTGCGCGTTGCCGGGCGGTATCGCGCGCTTGCACCGGCCGATCGGTCATGACGCGATGCCGGCGTTCGCAAGCCTCGCCGTCGCCGTGCCGGACGTACTCGACAAGGCGCGGTTGCGTGCATGGCTGAAAGCATTGCCGCGCACGATCCTGCGCGCGAAAGGCATCGTGCGCGTGGCCGACGCGGCCGGTGCGGTCGCCACGCGCGTGTGCCAGGTCGCCGCGCGGCGCATCCGGTTCTCGTCGATGGAAGACGAAGGGCTGGCGCCGCACGAAGGGGATGGCGCGATGGTGTTCATCGGGATCTTCGATCATGCGACGGAAGCCGAGTTACGCGACGGTATCGTGCAATGCAGCGTGGCTGCGGAAGCGGTTGCAATGACATCGAACGTCGATTGATCGGCGTCGCGCATTCGGGTTACGCTTCGGCGGGCAGTGGCATGCGCTGCATGCCGGGCCGGGCGTTTTTACCTCGACTGTCGCGCGCAGGTAGCTTCTACAGGTGCGCGACCCTGCGACGATCAAGCCGATGACCATCCAGAACCGATCGAATACGCGCGAACACGCCGCGATTTCCGCATCCGACAAGCGACGCACGCGCCTGCCATCTGTCGCGGCGGCTGCGCTGCTGGCGCTGCTGCCGGTTGCCGCGCACGCGGCCGGTTTCGACTGCGCGAAGGCCGCTTCGCCGACCGAGAAGACGATCTGCGCGGATGCCGCGCTGTCGAAGCTCGACGGCGACCTGTCGGCCGCGTGGAAGAGGGCGCTCGCAAAGGGCGGCGATACGGCCGCGCTGAAGGCCGCGCAGTTGAAGTGGCTCAAGCAGCGCGACCAGTGCGGCAGCGACGCGTCGTGTCTCGGCGATCGCTACCGCGAACGGCTCGCCAGCCTGAACGGTACGCCGCTGGCCGCCGACCGCTGGCAGCAGACGTGGTACATGACGAGCGACAACCCGTCGTTCGGCGGCGTGCTGACGTTGACCGGCACGGCGCCGCGCCTGCATTTCGAGCTGGGGGCCAATAACGGCGCGAATACCGGCGGGCTTGACGGCGACATCGTGCTGCACGGCGACAGCGGTACCTACCGCAAGGACAAGTGCCGGCTCGATTTCGAACGGAAGGGCGGGCGTATCCGCGTCACGCAACAAGGCGCCGATTTCGACTGCGGCGCCGGCGCGGGCGTCATGTACGCAGGCGACTACGTGAGCGCCGCGCAGTCCCGGGCCAGGCCGCCTGCCGACCTGCTGAGCCTCAAGGTCGTCGCCGATGCGCAGCAGAACGCGACCGCGCACAAGCTGCTCGGCGCCGATTATCAGACGCTCGTCGACATGGTGAACGACAGCGCCGACGAGAAGGATCTCGATGGGCTCAACGCACACGTGACGTCGTACTGGGTGCGCGGCATTGCGACGACGAACGCGGCGATCGTGATGCGCCGCGGCGCCGATCTGTGGATCGGGCTGCTCGTGTTCGATGCAAGGAACAACGTCCGGATGCGCTACTACTCGAACGTGCCGGCGTGGAAGAAAACCGTGCCGAAGACGATCAACGCGTGGCGCGACACGCTCGACAAGACGCTGCCGGTCGACGTGATGCAGTAAGCAGGCGCCGCCGCCCGGCACTTCTTCACGTCTTGCGCGTTGCACGCACCTGCGCCGGCGGCGCGGCCGATTCCCGCATGCGCAACTCGGGCAGGACGGCACAGCCGGGCCCCGTGGCGCCGTTCTCGAGCGCGTCGAGCAACGCACGCGCGGCCTGGCGCCCGATCGCGTCGGTGTCGACCCACATCGTCGTCAGCGGCGGCTGGATCTCGCGTGCGAGCGCGATGTCGTCGAACCCGGTGATCGACAATTGCGCGGGCACGTCGATGCCGAGCGCCTGCGCTTCGAGCAACGCACCGAGAGCGAGTGCGTCATTGCCGCAGATCACGGCGGTCGGCCGCGTCGCCGCATCGCGCGCCGCGATCGCGCGCAGGCTCGCCCGCCCGAACGCGATCGTGGCCGCCCCTTCGTGCTGATGCACGGGGCGCACCGCGAGCCCGTGCGCGGCCAGCGTGTCGTGAATGCCGCGCAGGCGGGCCTGCACGCGGTCGTTGTCCGCCGACGGCTGCATGATGATCGCGAAATCGCGGTGACCGAGGTCGAGCAGGTGCGTGGTGAGCCGTGCGAACGCCGCGCGGTTGTCGAAGCCGATGCAGCAGTGCGGGCTGTCGTCGCGATACGCATAGGTGACGACGTACGGCACGCGATGCAACGCCAGGAGTTCGAACAGTTCCGGCGGATACGCTTCGCCGACCAGCGACACGGCCTCCACGCCGCGCGACAGCATCGCGCGCACCTGCGCGAGTGCCTGCGCGGGATCGTAGTTCGAGCAGCCGAGGAACAGCGTGATGCCGTGCTCGGCCATGACCGTCTGCATGCCCGCGACCTGCGATGCGAACACCTGGTCGTCGAGCGTCGGAATGATCGCGCCGGTGATGTGCGTGCGCGTGGACGCGAGCGCGCGGCCGGCTGCATTCGGAATCCAGTTCAGTGCGCGCGCCGCGTCACGTACGCGCTGCTGCACGTCGGCCGATACCTTGCCGGGATCGTTGTACACGCGCGAGACGGTCGCGGTCGACACGCCGGCCAGTTTCGCGACATCGCCGAGCACCGAGCGACCGCTGCCGCGGCGTGCCCGCGACGCGCCACCGCGGGACGGAGGCGTGCTCATCGGCTGTCTCCCGGCGGGGTGGGCCTGCCGGCGGCGTGCGTGGCCAGTCGCGTCATTGTTTACCCTCGATTCATGGTGGTCCCGCTTGCATCCGCATTCGATCCTGTGAGAATGTAAGCGCTATCTTCTTGCTGCTTCGTATTATGTCAGACATGGATTCCACCCGCATCGCGAAATTTTCAGAGACGACGGCCTCTTCGGCCATTTTGTCGGTCTCGAATGTAAGCGATTACATTCAAGCATGAACGACACCACTTCACCGCGTATCGCTGTCGTCGGCAGCGTCAACATCGACCTCGTCACGCGCGCGCCGCGCCTGCCGGTGCCGGGCGAGACGCTGCTCGGCACGGCATTCCAGACCGTTCACGGCGGCAAGGGGGCGAACCAGGCCGTCGCGGCCGCGCGCCTGGGCGCATCGGTCGCGATGATCGGCTGCGTCGGCGACGACGCGTTCGGGGCACGCCTGCACGGCGCGCTCGCGGCGGAGCGCATCGACGTGACGCACCTGCACCGGATCGACGGTACGGCGACCGGCGTGGCGACGATCACGGTCGACGAAGGCGGTGCGAACAGCATCGTCGTCGTGCCTGGTGCGAATGCGCGTCTCGATGCCGGCCGGATCGACGCGGCGCGCGACGCGATCGCCGCGGCCGCGCTGCTCGTGTGCCAGCTCGAAGTGCCGGTCGCGACAGTCGCGCGCGCGATTGCCTGTGCCAGTGCGCACCGCACGCCGGTGCTGCTCAACCCAGCACCCGCGCAGCCGCTGTTCGACGCGTTGCTGGCGCGGGTCGACTACCTCGTCGTCAACGAAACCGAAGCCGAATCGCTGACCGGCATCGCCGTCGGCGACGATGCGTCGGCCGTGCGCGCCGCCGATGCACTGTGCGCGAAGGGCGTCGGCAACGTGCTGGTCACGCTCGGCGCGCGCGGCGTCTGCTGGCGCGGCAGCGCGGGGAACGGCCGCCATCGGGCGATGGCGGTGGTGGCCGTCGATACGACCGCGGCCGGCGACACGTTCGTCGGCGGGTTCGCGGCCGCGCGCGCCGGCGGCGCATCGATGGACGACGCGATCGGCTTCGGCCAGCGTGCGGCCGCGATCAGCGTCACGCGCCACGGCGCGCAAAGCTCGATCCCGACGCGCGACGAAGTGATCCGTCTGGATACCTGAATTCCGCAGACGACGGAACGGCCGGAACCGGCCGATGCCAGTGACATGGAGACAACCGACATGAACGAAAACCAACCTGTTCCGCCCGCGCCGCCACGCATCCGGCGCGGACAACGCATCGCGCTCGCGCTGTTGATGGCGAGCGGGATCGTCAACTATCTCGATCGCGGCACGCTGGCCGTCGCGAGTTCGGCGATTCGCGGCGATCTCGGCCTGTCGCTCGCGCAGATGGGGCTGCTGCTGTCCGCGTTCTCATGGAGCTATGCGCTGTGCCAGTTTCCGGTCGGCGGGCTCGTCGATCGCATCGGCCCGCGCCGGCTGCTCGGCATCGGGCTGATCGTCTGGTCGTTCGCGCAGGCGGCGGGCGGCATCGTGTCGACGTTCGGCTGGTTCATCGTCGCGCGCATCGTGCTCGGCATCGGCGAGGCGCCGCAGTTCCCGTCGGCCGCGCGCGTGGTGAGCAACTGGTTTCCGCTGCGCGCGCGCGGCACGCCGACCGGCATTTTCAACGCGGCGTCGCCGCTCGGCACCGCGCTTGCGCCGCTGCTGCTGTCGATTCTCGTCGCATCGTTCGACTGGCGCTGGGCGTTCGTCGCGACCGGCGCACTCGGCCTCGTCGTCGCCGTCGTGTGGTTCGCGCTGTATCGCGATCCGGTGCGCGCGCAACTGTCCGCCGCCGAACGCAGCTATCTCGATGCCGATGCGCAAAGCGTCGTCGCGGCGCCGAAACTGACCTTCGCCGAATGGCGCAGCCTGTTCTCGCACGGCACGACCTGGGGGATGCTGATCGGCTTCTTCGGCTCCGTGTACCTGAACTGGGTCTACCTGACCTGGCTGCCCGGTTACCTGACGATGGAGCGGCACATGAGCCTGATCCGCACCGGATTCGCCGCGTCGGTGCCGTTCCTGTGCGGGTTCGTCGGCTCGCTGGTCGCCGGCTGGCTGTCGGATCTGGTGACCCGCCGCAGCCGGTCGCCGGTCGTGAGCCGGCGCAACGCGGTGGTGGTCGCGATGCTCGGGATGGTCGCCTTCACGATCCCGGCCGCGCTCGTGCAGAGCAACACGGTCGCGCTCGCCTGCATTTCGGTCGTGATCTTTCTCGCGAACGCGGCGTCGGCCTGCTCGTGGGCGCTCGCGACGGCGGCCGCGCCGCCGAGCCGTGTCGCGTCGCTCGGCGCGATCCAGAATTTCGGCGGCTTCATCGGCGGCGCGCTTGCGCCGATCCTGACAGGCATCATTGCGCAGAAGTGGTCGTTCGTGCCCGCGCTGCTGACGGCCGCGGCGATCGCGTTCGCCGGCGCGATGGCCTACCTGCTGCTGGTGCGCAAGCCGATTCCCGAACACGCCGCGAACGCCGCGCCCGGACCGTTGCCGGCTTGAGCGCGCAGCCCGCATCCGCATTCACTGAAGGAAGGAGAAACAGATGCAACACCCGCAGCAATCGAACGTGACCATCGAGGGGATCGTGCCGGTGATGCTGACGCCGTTCGACGACGCCGGCGCGATCGACTACGCCGGGCTCGAGCGGCTCATCGAATGGTATCTGGCGCATGGCTCGGATGCGTTGTTCGCGGTCGCGCAATCGAGCGAGATGCAGTTCCTGAGTCTGGCCGAACGCGCGGAACTCGCACGCTTCGTGGTCGAGCGGGTGGCCGGCCGCGTGCCGGTCGTCGCGTCCGGGCACATCAGCGACGATCTCGACGCGCAAGCCGCCGAGCTGTGCGCGGCGGCCGAATCGGGTGCGCAGGGTGTCGTGCTCGTGACCAACCGGCTCGATCCGCAACGCAAGGGCAGCGCCGCGTTGCTCGACCATCTGCACCGGCTGCTCGCGCGACTGCCGTCGGATCTCCCGCTCGGCCTGTACGAGTGTCCGGCGCCTTACCGGCGGCTGCTGTCGGACGACGAACTGCGCGCGTGCATCGACACGGGCCGGTTCGTGATGCTCAAGGACGTGAGCTGCGACCTGGCGACGGTGAAGCGGCGGGTTGCGCTTGCCGCGGGGTCGCCGCTGAAGATCCTGAACGCGAACGCCGCGATTGCATGGGACGCGATGAAAGCCGGTTCCGCCGGTTTCAACGGCGTGTTCACCAACTTCCACCCGGATCTCTACCGGTGGCTGCGCACGCAGGGCGAATCGAATCCGGCGCTGGCCGATGAGCTGTCCACGTTCCTGGTGGTGTCGGCCGTGTCGGAAGCGCTGGGCTACCCGGCGCTCGCGAAGCTTTACCATCAGCGGATCGGCACCTTCGCGTCGATCAAGTGCCGAGCGATCGACTACGACGTGCGTGAGCGATTCTGGGCGCTCGATGCGGTGCTCGACAAGATCGTGGCCGGAACCGAACATTTCCGCCGGCGGATCGCCGGGGCATAATGCGCGTCGCGCGGGTGCCGCGGCGCGTGATCGCAGGGTGTGCATGCGGCCGCCCGTTGGCCGCGAGAAAAACCGGCGTCGCGCATGCGACCCGACCGCCGCGATGCCCGATTGAGGCGATGGCGACGCCACCCGCCGGCGCTGCGTCGTCGTGCCGCCCGGCTTTTCATCTTCCGCATCCCGACTCGAGCCGCCCGCGAGCGTGGCGCCGATGCCCGGTTGTTCGATTCGCCGCGCCGCGCGTTTCGCCGCGTCCGCCGGCCGCCCCGCGCAAGTTTCTGCGTCGCACGACAAAAGCGCACAAATCTGTGCAATCGCTTCTTCGCTTCCCGTAACGATTCGTAATATTATGCCGCGGAGTGTTTTTTACCGATGAACCGCTGAATCCGCATTCGCCCCCTCATGCAACACGTGACGACGACAAGCCAGCCACCGATCCTGGCGGCACCGGTTGATGCCATGCTGCACGCCGTGATCGACGAGGTCGTCCACCGGAGCGTGTCGGAGGCGACGACGCGCAGCGGCTACATGCGCTGTGCCGACTATGCGATCGTCGGCGCGCAGGTGCTGACGCTGTTGACCGGCAAATCCTACCGGCCGTTCGCGGGCGGCGAAGTGATGGATTTTGGCGCCGGCAACCTGTATGCGCTGTGCACGACGCGCGAGCGGCGCCGCACCGCACGGCATCTGTCGCAGCTTGCGCGGTATCACTGCTGGATCGAAGCGCGCCACGACGCCGACGGTCACACGCGCAAGGAGATCGTCGACTTCACGCTGCGCCACGACGAGACCGTCGCGGACCAACTGGGCATGCCGTTCGCCCGGACCTACCAGGCCTATTTCTGGGGCTGGGAGGACGAGCACGCGGTCCCGGCCGAGCTGCAGGATCATCCGGTATTCGCGAAGCAGGGCCCCGTGTGGCGCTGGGCCGAGCGCGAATGCACGTCGCTGCTGCGCGCCTACGAGCGCGAGCGGCCAGGCTATTTCGGGCGTCAGGTGTCGCGCGCCATCGATCTGTTCGCCGACCGCGTCGAAGGTCTGGGCTGACGCCTGCCTGTTTCAGGCAAACCGCACACGGCCAGGCGGCCGCGACGACGCGAACCCGGCAAGCGCTTGCGCACGGCCGGGCATGAACCACTCCTTTCCATGCAGGACGCCGCCCGCGACGGCTCGAACCGTCGCGCGCAACGTGCTGCCCGGCCGCTTACTTGTTCGACAGCGCGCCGCTGCTGTTCGCGCCGCCGAACAGCCGGGTCAGGTACTGCGTGTTGGAGTTCATCTTGGCCATCAGCGTGTTGAGCGACGTGAACTGCGCCTGATACTGCTTGGTCAGTTGCGTGGCGTAGTCGGACAGATCCGACTGCTGCTGCGTCACGCGCTTCAGATCGGCGGTCAGCGCGTTCGTGCGCACGTCGATCATCCCGTTCTTCTTCGTGAACTGCGTGATCTGGTCGGCCAGCCGCGTGCCGATCCCGTTCTCCGGATTGAACAGGCGCGCGACGCCCGCCGGGTTCGCGGACAGCGCGCCGTCGAGCTTCGCGGCGTCGACGCTCAGCGTGCCGTCCTTCTCGAGCTTGATGCCGATCGACAGCAGGTTCACGTGCCCGTTGCCCTTCTCGGTGGCGGCGCCGGTCTCGACGCCGCGCGCAACGATCGACGCGAGCGAGTTGCGGATCGTGTTCAGCGTCGAATCGCCAATCAGCGCGCCCTGCGTGCTCGCGCCTGCCGTGTAGCTCGACAGTGCGCCCATCGTCTTGACGGCCGTGTTGTACAGGTTCACGAAATTCGTGATCGTGGCTGCCTGCGACTTCGTGTCGGTGCTGACCGTCAGCGTCTGCGTATCGGTCGCGCTGACCGCGGCCGACGACAGGTTCAGCGTGATGCCCGTCAACACGCCCGAAACCGCGTTGCTCGCGCTGGTCGATGCGATCCCGTTGATCGTGAATTTCGCGTCCTGTGCGACGGCGCTCTGCCGCCATGCGGCCGCGCTGTTCGCCGAGTCGATCTTCGATGCGCCGCCGGCCGTGTCGGGCGTCGACGTAACGCCGAGGCTCGACAGGCCGCTGTCGTTGGTCACGTTGCCGACCGCAACGCTGATCGCGTTCGCGGAGCCCGTCTTCGACGACGCGAGCACGAGGTGTGCGCCGTCCGTGCCGTTGATGACCGTCGCGCTGATCCCCGGGTTGCCCGACGCGGAGTTGATCGCCGCCGCGATGCCCGACAGCGTGTTGTTCGTGCTGCCGACCTCGACCTTGAACGACTGGCTGCCGAGCGACAGCGTCAGCGTGCCGGTGCCGAGCGCCTTGCTGCCGTTGAAGCCCGCCGAGGACAGCGCCTGGGCGGTCGCGATCTGCGTGACGCCCACCGTGTAGGTGCCGGCGACCGCGCCGGCACCCGCCGTCGCGGTCAGGCCCTTGCCGCTCGCGACGGCATTGAACGTCGACTGCAGCGCGCCGTTCTTCAGCGACGTCAGGCCTGCGTCGAGCGCGCTCAGCGCCGCCGACAGCGCGCCGAATGCGGAAATCCGCGTATTGCCGGTCGTTTGTGCGGCGGCAAGCGTCGCGACCCGGCCGGCCGTCTTCGCGTTCACCAGCGTCTTGACGAGCGAGCCGACATCCATCGCCGGGTTGCCGGTGGAACCGTTGATGATCGATTGCGCGGCCTGCTGCAACAGGCCGTTCGCGTTCGCGCTGCTGTTGACGGGCGAGTTCGTTGCCATGGGTGACTCCGGTTGAAAGGCGATCCTGTGACGAACGGCTGCCGAGCCTGCCTGCGGCGATCCGCGCGGGCTCGTGGCGATTCGCCTGCATGCCGCTTCCCGCACAACGCACACCGCGGTTCGCGAGGGCTGTCGGGAAAACGTAAGAAGGAATCGGTGCGCTATCGTATATTTAAATCGGTATTAATTGGTAATTTTTTGTAATTATTCTTGTGAAAACTGTGACGAGGGGAAGGTAAGTGCGGGGTGCGGCGAAGGCATGCGAAGTTTCAGCACAAGACCATGATTTTAATTGCATTTATTGAGGGATTTTCGACGGCATTGAAAACATTCTGAAAGCATGGATGTTTGATGACATGTTTTTCGTTCATCGCACTAAACATCAAGCGGATGAACGGTGTGGCGAGCGTGTCCGTGCTCGCGGATATCGGGCGGTGAGCCTTGTCTGGCGGGCATCGCACTGCCACGTGCGACACCAGGCCGCATGCATGCGAGATGTTTTTCTTCGACGCAGCGCATTTCCGGGCCATGTGTGGTCGCTCGAAACAGGATGCGGCGTCGATTGCAAATCCGGCCTGGTAGCCGGGACGAAGCGAGCGCCGGTGAATCACACATCGAGCGCATGACTGAATAACGGATGGGATGCACGGCACTGGACGGTGCATGTCAATTCGAGAGCGCAATATCGATTGAATCCCGTCACGACAAAGATGTGGCGACGTTTCACATTCCTGAAACAGGAGGGAAGGGGGCTGAACGGCGGTCAGGACGCCGCGTGACGAGCCGGTTTCCTCCGATTGTCCACTGATTCGAGACAGCGAATCATGTTTCGGCGGATTGATGATTTTCAGTGAGACAGTAGACTGCATCCGTGCTTCGCCAGAACCGATCCGGAGCGCGCCGGCAAGCGCGGCGCACCGGACGGATTCTTCGGCGGCGGGCCCGGTGGCTTGCCGTCCGATTGCGCGAGGAATGGTCCGTTGCCGGCCTGGCGCACCGATGCGGCGCGCATCGGCACCGGATGCATCAAACCGTCAATTCAAGGGTGATTGCTATGCGTTACGTTTCGCTGGAGTCGAAGAAGGACGAGCTGCTGCTGGCGGCTCGCGTACTGATGATGATCCTGTTCGTGCTGTTCGGCTGGCAGAAGCTGAACGGCTTTTCGGGCACGGTCGCCTACATGGCGTCGACGGGTAACCCGGCGCCCGAGCTGGCGGCCGCGATCGCGGTGGCGGTCGAACTGGTGGGCGGCGTGCTGATCGCGATCGGCTTCTATACGCGTCCGCTCGCACTGGCGTTTGCCGCCTATACGCTTGCGACCGCGCTGATCGGCCATCGCTACTGGGCGCTGCAGGGGATGGAGCAGTACATGGCGATGATCAACTTCTACAAGAACGTGAGCATCATCGGCGGGCTGCTGTTGCTCGCGCTGAGCGGGCCGGGACGGTATTCGGTCGACCGGAAGTAACGCGACGGACGGTCCTGTCCGGGGAAGCGGGCCCGGTGCGCGAAAGCGTGCCGGGCCTGGTTCTTTGGGGATGGAAAGACGGTGGCCGGTCGCGAAGTTGTCGCTGGCGGGCTCGGCGTCGTGCCCGATGCGTCGGCCGCCAGCAGTCGCAACCGGGCCCGCCGCGTGTCGACGCCGGCCGGGTTCGGCGCAAGGCCGTGCGGCGAAGACCGGCGCCGCGCCGCCAGTGTGCGCGTGGCCGGGCGGGCAGGGAACGGCAGCGCGATGCGGCGCGCAGCAGCGTCACGCGGCCGGCAAGACGGTCGTTCCCGGACGACGCAGTCTGGCCGGTTGGCGCGAGGTGGGCGCGTCGGCGTCGAGACGAACCCGTCCCTGAGTCCCGGCGCCCGCAATCCCGATGACGTGGTCGCGCCATTGCCGGGACCGCCGGCCGTGCCGCTTTTTCCGCTATCCTCGGCACGACTGCCGCAGGAACGCCTGACGCGATCCCGCGCCCCTCCATTCAACTCGCCTTGCCGCCCGTGCCCAATCCAGCCTCGTCGACCGATGTCCCCACCATCCTCCTCATCGGCGCGTCCGGCCTCCTCGGCCGCGCGGTTGCCGCAACCCTGGCTCGCGAATCGTCGCTGACGCTGCTGGCGACCCTCCGGAACCCGCAAAGCGCCGGCGCAAGACGGCTCGCGCTGCCACCGGAAAACATCGCGGAACTCGACGTCCTCGACCAGCCGTCCCTCGAACACCTGTTCGAAACCCGCAAGCCGGCGGCCGTCATCCTCTGCGCAGCCGAGCGCCGTCCCGACGTCTGCGAACGCGATCCCGCTGCCGCACGCGCGATCAACGTCACGGCCCCGGCCCGCATCGGCGCGCTCGCCGCGCGACACGGCGCATGGACGCTCGGCATTTCGACCGACTATGTCTTCGACGGCAAAGCGGCACCGTACAGCGAAGACGCCACCCCGAACCCGCTGAACATCTACGGCCGCACCAAACTGGAAGGCGAGGCGGCACTTCTCGCCGCGTCGCCACTGTCCTGCGTGCTGCGCCTGCCGTTGCTGTTCGGCCCGATTGCCGACTGGAGCGAATCGGCCGTCACGAGCCTGGTCCCGGCGATCGTCGCGTCCGCGCGGCCGGGCGCCGGCGCGGTCGGCATGGACGCATGGGCGATCCGCTACCCGACCTATACGCCCGACGTCGCGGAAGTCATCCGGGCCCTGACGCTGCGTCACCTCGCGGGTGAAACCGTGACGGGCATCCGCCATTGGTCGGGCGAGGAGCCGATGACGAAGCACGACATCGCGCAACGAATCGCGGCCGCGCTCGGCATCGACGCATCGCTCAAGCCGATCGACCAGCCGACCGACGCGACACCGCGCCCGTACGATTGCCATCTGGACGCATCGCGCGTGCGGGCACTCGGGATCGATTGCGCGACGCCGTTCGACACTGCGTTGCGCACCGTGCTGCGCGATGCGCCGCAGGCGCTGTAGGATCAGTCGGCACGCGCGGTTCGCGCCACACCGCCGGTACCGGCCGGCCCGTTCGCCCCGCATGCGGGCGTGCGCACCGTGCAGCCCCTCACCGCCCACCCAGGAGCCAGGCCATGCAACTGAAATGGCTCGAAGACTTCGTCGAACTCGCCCGCACGCGCAGCTTCACGCGTGCGGCCGAAAACCGCTTCGTCACGCATCCGGCGTTCGGCCGGCGTATCCGTTCGCTGGAGGAATGGGTTGGCGCCCGGCTGATCGCGCGCACGAAGCCGCTTGAACTGACGGCGGCCGGCACCGTCTTCCTCGACGCCGCGTCGAACGCGCTCGACATCCTGCACGGCGCGCGCACGCAACTGCAGGAAGCGTCGCCGGTGCTGGAGAACAACCTGCGGATCGCGACCGGCCGCACGCTGTCGGCCACCTTTTTCCCCGACTGGTACGACGAGACGGTTGCGCGCGCAGGCTTTTTCACGGCGACCGTGTCGACCGGCAGCGCCGAGGAAGCGATCCTGCAGCTCACGGCCGGCGAAGCCGACATGCTGATCGTCTATTCGAGCCCGCACACGCGGCTGCTGATCGATCGCGACCGCTTCGACTGGCTGTCCGTCGCGCGCGAGGTGCTGGTGCCCGTCAGCGCGCTGGATGCGCGCGGCAGCGCGCGCTACCGGCTGCCGGCCGGGCAGGCGCCGGTGCCGTGGCTCGCGTTCGCCCGCACGCTGACGTTGCGCGCGGTGCTCGCCCGCCATCTCGCCGAAATGCCGAACCGTCCGACGCTGCGGCCCGTCTACCAGGCCGACTCCTACGAAGCGATCCTCGCGATGGCGCGGCGCGGGCTGGGCCTCGCGTGGCTGCCGCAACGGCTCGTCGCGGACGATGTGCGGCGCGGCGAGCTTGCGATCGTCGGCGGCGCCGACTGGCAGATCGGCTTCGACATCGCGCTGTACCGGCGCCGGAACGAATCGCATCCGGTACTCGACGCGATCTGGCGCACCGCGCCGTCCCGCGACGACGGCGAGGCGCCGGGCGGCTGAACCCGCCGCCCGCGCCGCCCGGCGCGGGCGATGCGCCGATCAGCACGATTGCGTGCCGAAACGGCACGAACGCTCGCCCCGCGGTGCCTACACTCCGCGCTTGACTGGCCCGAACGGCCGCCGGCAACCGCCGCGCGCCGTCTTTCAAAATCCTGACGGCCAGCATGAATGGAGGAGCACAGGCATGACCCGCAACCCGCACGCCGCGCAGCTGGCCCCGCACAATCCGTGGCGCGAGATCTGCGCCGCCAGCATCGGCAACGCGCTGGAGTTCTATGATCTGCTGATCTACGGTTACTTCGCGATTCAGATCGGCCAGCTGTTTTTCCCGACGCACGACGCGGCGACTTCGCTGCTGCTGTCGGTCGGCACGTTCGGCATCTCGTTCGTCACGCGTCCGCTCGGCTCGATCGTGCTCGGCAGCTACGCCGACCGTGCGGGCCGCAAGGCGTCGCTCACGGTGTCGATCGGGCTGATGATGGTCGGCACCGCGATGATCGCGTTCGCGCCGACGTATGCGCAGATCGGCATCGCGTCGCCGCTCGTGATCGTCGTCGCGCGGATGCTGCAGGGCTTCTCGACGGGTGGCGAATTCGGCGCGGCGACCGCGTTCATGGTCGAGCAGGCCGACGCGAAGCGCCGCGGCTTCTTCGCGAGCTGGCAGATGTCGACGCAGGGGCTCGCGACGGTGCTCGCGGCCGGCGTGTCCGCGCTGCTGAGCCTGCTGCTGACCGCCGACCAGCTGCATGCGTGGGGCTGGCGCGTCGCGTTCTCGGTCGGGCTGCTGATCGGCCCGGTCGGCCTGTACATCCGCCGCAACATCGACGAACCGGCCGATTTCCGCCGGCTCGGCGAGCAGGGGCGCGCGAAGTCGCCGCTGCGCGACGTGTTCGTCCGCGATCGCGCGAACATGCTGCTCGGCGCGGGCGTCGTCGCGACGGCCACGGCGTTCAACTACGTGCACAAGCTGTACATGCCGACGTATGCGGTGAAACAGCTGCACATCCCGGCCACGTCGTCGTATCTCGGCGCGGTCGTCACGGGGGCGATGCTGATGGTCGCGGCGCCGGTCGTCGGACACCTGTCGGATCGCTTCGGCCGCATCCGCGTGATGCTGATCGCGCTGATCCTGGTCGGCGTCACGACGTGGCCGCTGTTCGTGATGTTGAACCGCTATCCGACCGTCCAGACGCTGCTCGCGGTGCAGGCGCTCGTCGGGCTGCTGATCGCGGTGAGCCTTGCGCCGCTGCCGGCGCTGCTCGCCGACATCTTCCCGACCAGCACGCGCGGCACGGGCCTCGCGCTGTCGTACAACTTCTCGGTGACGCTGTTCGGCGGCTTCGCGCCGCTGATCGTGACCTGGCTGATCGACGCAACGCACAACAAGCTGGCGCCGAGTTTCTACGTGATGGCGACGGCCGTACTCGGCATCACGTCGGTGATCTCGCTCGGCCGCCGGATGCGCGGTGCGGCGGCAAGCTCCGCGCCGTCGCACCGCGCGACCGAGGCGTGACCGGCCTCACGCGAACCCGATTCGGGCGTAACCGGCACGCGCCGGCTGCGCCTTTCCCGAACCCTGACGAATCCTTCCGACATGACTACGCTTGAAGCCATCCGCGCCGCGCTGCCGGCCTATCCGATCGAAGTGGCCTTTCCCGACATCTCGCGCTGGCGCGCAGGCAATACGGGCATCGACTATCTGCATACGTTCGACAGCGGCAAGCCCGGCAAGCACGTGATGATCCTGGCGCTCACGCACGGCAACGAAGTCAGCGGCGCGATCGCGGTGGACGCGCTGCTGGCCGCCGGCCTGCGCCCGGTCGCGGGCCGCCTGTCGCTCGGGTTCGGCAACGTCGGCGCGTACGAGCGCTTCAGCACGGAGAACGCCGATGCGACGCGCTATCTCGACGAGGACATGAACCGCGTGTGGACGCCGGCCGCGCTCGACGGCACGCGCGACAGCCGCGAGCTTGTGCGTGCGCGCGCGATGCGGCCGCTGCTCGATACGGTCGACCTGCTGCTCGACATTCATTCGATGCACGAAGCATCCGCGCCGCTGATGATGACGGGGCCGCTCGACAAGGCGATCGCGCTGGCGGCCGCGATCGGCACGCCCGAACACGTGATCGTCGATCGCGGTCATGCGAACGGCACGCGGCTGCGCGACTACGGCGGCTTCGGCGATCCGGCGAGCGCGAAGAATGCGCTGCTGATCGAGACGGGCCAGCACTTCGCCGCGAGCGCGCGCGACGTCGCGCTCGACAGCGCCGCGCGCTTCCTGCTGCATGCGGGCGTTGTCGCGCGCGACGACGTCGCGGCGTTCCTCACGCAAACCGCGCCGGTGCGGCAGACGTTCATCGAGATCACGGAGCCGGTGGTCGCCCGCTCGATGGCTTTCCGGTTCTCGCAGCCGTTCACGGGGCTCGAGGTGATCGACAAGGCCGGTACCGAGATCGCGCGCGACGGCGACGACGTGATCGTCACACCGTATGACAATTGCGTGATCGTGCAGCCGTCGATGCGCCATCTCGGCCTGAACGTCACGATGATGCGGCTGGGGCGGCTGCTCGAGCGCTGAGCCGGACTGCCCGGCGCCCGGCCCGTGCCGGCATGCTGCATTGCAACCGTCGCGTTCATCGGACCGGCACGGAAAGGCGATACACTGCGCCGGTTCCCGATTCAGTCGGGAGCGTCAGGGCGCCGGGTGTCTGTATCGCGGTGCCGGCACGCCGTGCATTGCCGGCCGCTGCCACGGCGGCGCGGCTCGCTCCACGGGCCCTGACTCATTCCAAAAGACCGAGAGAAAGAGAGGGCCCATGCTGACACGTCTTCATAACGGAATTCTGCGCGCGCGCGACTTGCGCGAATCCGAATCCGCGTCATCGATCCAGCTCCGGCCGATGGCCTGCGAACTGGTCGACCTGAGCGCGAAGCGCGCAACCTGGCGCGTGCCCGTGCCCAACCAGGCAGACTGCTATCTGATGGCGCAGCCGGGCGGGCCGGAGCATTTCATCGTCCATGTCGACGCCGACAAGTTCTATCGCCGCTGGCTCGAGACGAGCCCCGCGTTCCCGAAGCAGAATTCGCAGGATTGCGTACCGCGCCAGGCCATGCCGCTCGACAGAAAGTTCGCGACGGCCGCCGCCGGGTTCAAGGGAGGTCGCGATGCACCCGTGCCGATGCCGTCGGTTGGCTACTGGACGGTGGCAAGCGGTTACGAGGTCGCGATGAGCGACGGCATGACGCGTACCTTCTGGCTGCTCGCCAATCGCGTGCGGTCGTTTCCCGTCGGCGTGAGCGACGCGAGCTGGGCGACGGTACTGAACAGCATGGTGGGCATCGGCGTAGCGCCGATCGCGTCCAGCGATCTGTTTTCCCGGCGCGCATGAGCGCGGCGCCCGGCCCGATTTGACACCTGGCGTCACCGCCGATTACAGTCGCGACGCGGGCGGTGGGTCAAGCACACCCCCGGAACAGGCAGCCGATGTTCCAGGACTACGGGGCTACCCCGTGGATCGGATCGATACGCCGATGCGTCGCAAGTGCCCGAGTTGCGCGTTGCGCAACGACTGCGCTCGCAGCACCAGCCACGTTGACTCATCGTCCCGCCCCTCTCTGTCCATGCACTCATCCCTGCGCGACACCACCCGTACGATTGCCGAGGCGATGCTCGCCGGTTCGCCCGAGCGCGGCAGCGTCATCGCGCGGATGACGGCCGTCCTCGGCGACGCGCAGCCGTGGGTCCAGGAGTGCGCGGATGCCGCGCTCGCGCGCTTCGGTGCGAGCTGGGCCGGCGTCGAGATCGACGCGCTTGCGGCGGTCCTGGCCGATGCGCCAGCGTTCGTGCGCGCCTGGCATGGCGATCGTCGGCCGACGGTGATCCGTATCGTGCGGCGGCCGCTCGCCCAGCAGCCGCTGCCGGCGCCGCTCGCCGGCTGCGACGTGCCGCAATGGGCGACGCCCGGCGATCTCGCCGGCTGGCTCGGCGTGAGCGCGCCGGCGCTCGACTGGCTGTCCGATCACTGGCGCGTCGACGCGCGCAGCAGCGCCACGCCGCTGCATCACTACACGTATGTCGCGGTCGACAAGCGCAGCGGCGGGTGCCGCCTCGTCGAAATCCCGAAGGGCCGGTTGCGCGAAGCACAGCGCTGCATCCTGCACGGGCTGCTCGATCGCATTGCGCCGCACGGTGCGGTACACGGTTTTCGCAAGGGGCACGGGATCGTGTCGTTCGCGGCGCCGCATGCGGATCGCGATGTCGTCGTGCGCTTCGATCTCGCGGATTTTTTCGTGTCGGTGCGCGCCGCGCGCGTGCATGCGCTGTTCGTGACGCTCGGGTATCCGGCCGAAGTCGCGCGTACGCTCACCGGGCTGTGCACCAATCGCGTGCCGTCGGCGCGGCTGCTCGCGCCGGACCTGCGCGACCGGTTCGACTGGATCGGCCGCCAGCGCTATCGGGAACGGCATCTGCCGCAGGGTGCGCCGACGTCGCCGGCGCTCGCGAACCTGTGCGCGTTCCGGCTCGACCTGCGGCTCGCCGCGCTCGCGCGAGCGCTCGACGCAACCTACACGCGCTATGCGGACGATCTCGCGTTTTCCGGCGGCAATGCGCTCGCGCGCAACCTCGAGCGGCTGCAGGTGAGGGTTGCCGCGATTGCGCTCGAAGAAGGCTTCGCGCTGCAACTGCGCAAGACGCGCGTGATGCGGCGCGGGTCGCGGCAGCAACTGGCCGGCGTGGTCGTCAATCGTCATCCGAACCTGGCGCGCGACGAGTTCGATCTCCTGAAGGCCATCCTGACCAATTGCATCCGGCACGGCCCGGCGTCGCAGAATCGTGACGCGCATCCGGATTTCCGCGCGCATCTGGCCGGACGCGTCGCGCATGCCACTGCGCTGAATGCGGCGCGTGGCGCGAAGCTGCGCGCGCGGTTCGACCGGATCGTGTGGGATGCCCACGGCGCGGACCGCTGAACGATCGCATCCGCACCGGCTGCGTTCTGCGACTTCTGCAACGCGCCGCCCCGCACTGCTATCATTCGCGCCATGCCGCGCCAGTGCCATGGTGCGGCGAATCACTTGCCGCTGCCGTTCGCTCCGTGCATTCGTACGCGGCGTGCCGGGCGTTGCCGGCCTGGTCCTGCCTGTCAATGACGCACGACGTCGTTTAGTGCGCATCGCGCAAACCATGCCGGCTCAGGCAAACGATTCACTTATTTGACAGCCCCGATCGGCGGAACTTCGTGGTAGGTTCGGCCGTCGGAGCTTTTTGCAAAAACATGCCCAAAGAGGATGAATACATGACCCAGGCCCTGCAGGAACTCGAAGCACAACTTCGGGACCTGAACATCAAGCTGTCGGATGCGAAGCAGAAGGAGAAGCAGGCCGCGCTTGCGGCATTCAAGGAACAGGTCGAGCTTTTGGGAATTTCACAGCAGGAAGTGCTGAGCGCGCTCGGCTACATCGTCCAGCGAAAACGCAAGGCGCCTGCGAAGTACTACGATCCGACGACCGGCCGCTCATGGTCGGGGCGCGGCCCGCGGCCGAAATGGCTCGAAGGCAAGGATCTCGACACGCTCGCCGTCGACCGCGAGGCCAAGGCCTGGTGGCCCGGCGACGATCAGGGCTGAAGCCCGCCGCGCCGCCAGGCCGCGCGGCGCCGTACGGTTCGCGCAGGCGGGCCGGCCGGCAACTCCCCGCCAGCATGCTGTTTTTCATCCGGTGTCCGGCCTGACCGCGACATCGCCGGCCTCGCCGCCGACACCGGATCGACGTTTTCCCCCGACCGTTCATCGCCCGCCGTTTCCCGGTTGCCGCCGGCCAAGCGGGGGCCGACGCGCGCCCGCGCCCGTCGTGCGTGGGCACAGGCCTTAGAATGTCGCCGGACATTCGTGGCAGGACACCATGGCAGCAAACATGAAATCTTCGACGCTCGGCGGCCCGTCGGCCCCGCGCGTGGAGCAGGTCGGGTCGTACGCGTGGAAAGCGCTGGCCGGATCGGCGATCGGCTATGCGATGGACGGCTTCGACCTGCTGATCCTCGGCTTCATGCTGCCGGCGATCACGGCGGTGCTGCAGCTGACGCCCGGGCAGGGCGGCGCGCTGGTGACGTGGACACTGATCGGCGCGGTCGCGGGCGGCATCGTGTTCGGTGCGCTGAGCGACCGCTACGGGCGTGTGCGCGTGCTGACCTGGACGATCCTGCTGTTCGCGATCTTCACCGGCCTGTGTGCATTCGCGCGCGGCTTCTGGGATCTGCTCGTCTACCGCACCATCGCGGGCATCGGCCTCGGCGGCGAGTTCGGAATCGGCATGGCGCTCGCGGCGGAAGCGTGGCCGGCCAGCAAGCGCGCCCGCGTGTCGTGCTACGTCGCGCTCGGCTGGCAGGTCGGCGTGCTGCTGGCCGCGCTGCTGACGCCGTTGCTGCTGCTTCACATCGGCTGGCGCGGCATGTTCGTGGTCGGCGTGCTGCCCGCGCTGCTCGCATGGGTGATGCGCAACAAGCTCCACGAGCCGGAAGCGTTCGTGCAGCGTGCGACGCAGCCGCCATCCAACGCGTTCCGCATGCTCGTCGCCGATAGCCGCACCGCGCGCACGAGTCTCGGCATCGTGATCCTGTGTTCGGTCCAGAACTTCGGCTACTACGGGATCATGATCTGGCTGCCGACCTTCCTGTCGAAGCAGATGGGCTTTTCGCTGACGAAGTCCGGGCTGTGGACGGCGGCGACCGTCGTCGGGATGATGGTCGGCGTCTGGGTATTCGGACAACTGGCCGACCGTATCGGGCGCAAGCCGACGTTCCTGCTGTACCAGCTCGGATCGGTCGTGACGGTCATCGCGTATGCGCGGCTGTCGGACCCGGCGGCGATGCTGTGGGCCGGCGCGCTGATGGGCATGTTCGTCAACGGGATGGTCGGCGGTTACGGGACGCTGATGTCGGAAGGCTATCCGACGGCCGCACGCGCCACCGCGCAGAACGTGCTGTGGAATATCGGCCGCGCGGTCGGCGGCTTCGGCCCGGTCGCGGTCGGTGCGCTCGCCGCGCACTACTCGTTCCAGACGGCCATCGCGCTGCTCGCCGGCCTCTACGTGCTCGACATGATCGCGACGGTGTTCCTGATTCCCGAACTCAAGGGCGTCGAGCTCGAATGAGCGCGGTGCGTCCGCGCGCCGCCACGATTTCACCGGAAACCACGATGCAACAGCAAAACAAGACGATCGGCGTGATGGGCTCGGGCAAGGAACCGTGGCTCGCGTTTGCGGAGCCGCTCGGCGCGTGGCTCGCGCAGGCCGGGTTCAACCTGCTGACGGGCGGCGGGCAGGGGGTGATGCTGGCGGTCGCGCGCGCGTTCGCCAGTGTGCCCGGCCGGGCCGGCCGATCGATCGGCATCGTGCCGACGCAGGCCGATCCGCTCGCGGGCTTCGTGCCGCTCGACGGTTATCCGCATCCGTTCGTCGACATTCCGATCCTCACGCCGCTGCCGCGCCGCGAACCGGGTGCCGATCCGCACACGATCAACCGCAACTACGTGAACGTGCTGAGCAGCGATCTGATCGTCGCGTTGCCGGGCGGGCACGGTACGGCCCAGGAAATTTCTCTGGCGCAACGCTGGCGCAAGCCGCTCGTCTGCTTCGGGCCGGACGGTGCGTTCGAGTCGCTGGCGCCGGATGCCGCGTGCACGTCGTCGCTCGACGACGTGATCCGGTTCGTCGACGATGCGCTGGCGATGGCGCATGCACGGAGCGCGCAATAGTTCGAGCGATCGACTCGACGGCTGCCGATGCGGGCGCGCCTGCGGCGCGAGCCGCCGCAGGCACGGTTCAGTCGCGCGGCGCCCCGCTCAACGCCCCGTCTTCAGCTGCGCCCACAGCCGGTTCTGCAGCCGGCGGATCTCGGGCGGCATCGGCTTGAGCAGCGTCATCTTGCTCAAGATCTCGTCGGCCGGATACACCGACGGATCGCGCGCGATGGCCGGCTTCACGTACTGGCGCGCGGCCTTGTTCGCGGTTGGATAGAACACCGCGTTGGTGATGCCCGCGTTGACCTTCGGGTCCTGCAGGTAGTTGATCCACTTCAGCGCGGCGTCGCGGTTCGGCGCGTCCTTCGGGATCACCATCATGTCGAACCACAGCAGGCCGCCTTCCTTCGGGTTCGCGAAGCGGATCTCGTACGGCCGTTTCGCCTCGGCCGCGCGGCGATGCGCGATGCCGACGTCGCCGGAATAGCCGAACGACACGCACAGGTCGTTGTTCGCGAGATCGTTGATATAGCCCGACGAATTGAACTGCGTGATGTACGGGCGCACCTTCTTCAGCACCTCGTACGCGGCACGGTAGTCGGCCGGGTTCGTGCTGTTCGGGTCCTTGCCCATGTATTGCAGCGTGGCGGCGAACACGTCGACGGCCTGGTCGAGGAACGACACGCCGCAGCTCTTCAGCTTCGCCATGTTGGCCGGATCGAACACCAGCGCCCAGCTGTCGACCGGCGCCTTGTCGCCGAGCGCCTTCTTCACGGCCTGCACGTTGTAGCCGATGCCGTCGGTGCCGTAGGCCCACGGCACGCCGTACTGGTTACCCGGATCGGCGTCGGCGACCATCTTCATCAGCAGCGGATCGAGGTTCGACAGGTTCGGCAGCTTCGACTTGTCGAGCGGCTGGTAGACGCTCGCCTGAATCTGCTTGGCCATGTAGTTCGACGTCGGCACGACGATGTCGTAGCCTGAATTCCCGGACAGCAGCTTCGCCTGCAGCGTGTCGTCGCTGTCGTAGTTGTCGTAGCGGACGTGCAGGCCCGTCTGCTTCTGGAAGTTCGGGATCGTGTCCGGCGCGATGTAGTCGGACCAGTTGTAGATGTTCAGCTCGCCGGCTGCGTGGGCGGTCGTGCCGGCGACGGCGATCGACAGGAGGGCGGCGGCTGAAATGGCGCGGCGAAGCGTGCGGATTCGCATGACGAAGTTTTCCCTGGCGGTGCGCGCGCCGAGCCGCAATGGGCGGGGTGGCGCGCGACGGTTCATCGGATGGAACAGGCGTGCGTGACCGGTGCTCTCGACGAGCACGGGCGACGCAATGAAATCAGGAGTCCGTGCGATATTGCGCATGGCTCGCGTGCAAACGCAACGTGAGCCGGTCCCGTCGCCGGTCAGGCGACACGGTACGCAGGTCGAACGGATACGGGGAAAGGGGCGGAGCGCTAAGGCAGCAGCGACGCCACGTCGTCGGTATGGATCGCGACTGACGCGCGGGCGGCGACGGCGTTGTGACGGCGAACGGAACGGCGGGACAGGATGGTGTAGATCGACAGCGGCAGGCGAGGACTTCGCCAGCCGTCACGGTCGTCGGGGGACGCGATCGCGGCGCGCCAATTGCGCGCATCGCCTCGTCTCCACCGCACCAGCGGGCCACGGATTCTCACGATTACTCTCGACCGGGTTGTTGAAAGTATTGAACACCCGGCGATTCGCCCACGGCGGCCGTTTCAAGTTTCGATCGTCGCGTTTGCCGCATGGCGGCATCTGCTGCACGACACGAACTGAAAGCCTGGCATTCAGCGAAATCGCCGAAATATGACGCTCTCGTGAATCATCGGGCAAATCGCTGTAAGGATGTCTCCGGATTTTCCCCTAGGGATTCGCGGGCCGGCGACGTGGTTGGGCCGGTCGCGTATTGCGCTCGCAAGCGCATGGAGGGCGGCCGAAATGTGGTCGAAGTGATGAGAATATTAGACGGCGCGGGGGCCCGCGCCGCGAAATCGCGTTCAGGCGGGGCGGCCCCTTACGCGACCCGGATCCCGAAATTCTCGATCATCATGGCCGCCTGATCGTAGGAGACGGTCGCGCCGCGCAGCACGCCTGACGAGAGCAGCTTGGGCATGGCGCCCAGATCCACGTCGCGCAGGTCGGCGCCCTCGAACCGGGCATCGTTCAGATGAGCGTTGCGCAGGCTGCCGCCTTCGAACACGGCGTCGCGGAAGTCCGCGCCGGCGAG
This sequence comes from Burkholderia arboris, assembly GCF_902499125.1. Taxonomy (GTDB): domain Bacteria; phylum Pseudomonadota; class Gammaproteobacteria; order Burkholderiales; family Burkholderiaceae; genus Burkholderia; species Burkholderia arboris. The sequence goes on along the minus strand of NZ_CABVPX010000022.1, from coordinate 46,536 downwards.
GTCGGCGTCCGAGAAATCGAGTGCCACGAGCCGGGTCTTCCGGAACGAAAAGCGCCGCAGGCTCGCGCCAACCAGCAGCGTGCTGGCGAATTCGAGGCCAAGCGATCTGGATTCCTCAAAATCGGCGCCGGTCAGCCTGCATTCGGTGTACCGGACCGAGCCGAGCTTGCTGCGCCGCCAGCTCGTATTGTTGAGGTCGCATGACTGGAACGCGGCGTCCTCGAGGTCGCACGACGCAAAATCGGCCTGACGGGCCCGGCAGCGGATCCACGACGTGTGCGCGAGCGTCGCGCCGACGAACGACGCTTCCGCGAGCGCGCATCGCTCGAAGCGCGCGCCGCGCAAATCCAGGCGCGACAGGTCCGCTCCTTCGAGGTCGCAGTCCTCCAGGCGAAGGGGCGCCGGCGAGCCTTCGACGAGTTGCATCAATTCGGCGCGATCCAGCGTGCGGCCGGTCACGGAGACACCGTGGGTCATGAGGTGATCCATCGTCATGTGAATGGGCGGGGCAAACATTATCCGGATTTCGGACGCCTCGTGCGTCCGGCATCGCTTACTGCACGGCCTTCCTTTTGGCCGCAACCGGCTTGCCGGCCGGTTCGGCGCGCGCCGGCCACAGAATCCGCATCTGCGCGCGCATCGCGGGCTCGTCCGCCGGAACCAGGCAGTACGCGAGACCGATGCGGCTGACCAGCGCGATGATGTCGTCGAGCGCGGGCGCCGACGCGCCGCGCACCGCGACGTACGCGCGGTAAGGCTTGTCCAGCACGCGCTGCCACATCGGCGCGATGTTCTCGACGATGAAGCCGAACACGTCGGTCGACAGGCTCGTGGCCAGGTAGTTGTGGTGAAAGCCGCCGTGATGACGATCGCGGTAGCGCACCGCGAAGCACACGCTCTCCTCGCAGTAGGCATCGAAATCGTGCTCGAAGCCGGTGAGCGCGCGCTGCATCTCGTCGAAGAATTCGGCGTTCTGGACGCTGATCACACCCTGGATCAGCGCCTTCTTCGTGCCGAAATACCGGTACAGCGTACGCCGCGAAATATTGGCGCGCCGCGCGACGTCGTCGATCGACAGGCTGTCGATCCCGTGTTCGATCATCGCGTCGAGCGCCGCGCGCAGGATCGCGTTTCGCCCGTCATTGACGCTGTCCATCCTACTGGCGTCGCCCCAGCGCAGTTGCCGATCCATGCCTTTCCTCGATGCCGCATGCCGCGCGGCGTGTGCCGATCCACCGACCGAATCCGTCGGAACGGCATTTTCGCACACGTTGTCACAGAAATGAATTTTGTGCCATTATGCGGCACAAATACTTATGTTTGTGACATAGCGTTCCGGCTGGAATCCCGGCCGGCGCGTTCGCGGGCAAGGGCCGGTCATGCAGATGCCGGGCGGCGCCCATCTTTGACTGGAGGAGACGATCCATGGCCGATACCACCGTGCTGGCGACCCAGCGCCCCATTCACCGGATTCACGCCGCCCCCATCGACGCACGCTACGCACGCGGCTGGCATTGCCTGGGGCTGGCCGACGACTACCGCGACGGCCGCGCGCACGGCCTGTCGATCTTCGGCACGCGCGTCGCGGTGTTCCAGGGCGAGGGCGGGCAGCTGCACATCCTCGACGGCTATTGCCCGCACATGGGCGCCGACCTCGGGCGCGGGCAGGTCGACGGCGACACGCTCGTGTGCCCGTTTCACGGCTGGTCGTGGGCCGGCGACGGCACCTGCGCGGCGATTCCGTATTCGGCACGCATTCCGCCGAAGGCGCGCATCAAGTCGTGGCCGGCGATGGAGCAGAACCGTCTGCTGTTCGTGTGGAACGATCCGGAAGGCAATGCACCCGATCCGTCGGTTGCGATTCCGCGAATCGACGCGTGTTTTTCCGATGCATGGAGCGACTGGGCCATCGTCAAGTGGGTGATCGACACGAACTGCCGCGAACTGATCGACAACCAGTCGGACATGGTGCACTTCGGCCCCGTGCATGGCGCGCCGATCGACTACTTCTGCAATACGTTCGCGGGCCCGGTGGCCTATCAGAAGCTGCGCGGCACCAGCTCGCGGCTGGCCGGAAGCGGACGGCTGACGGCCGATTCCGCGTACTTCGGCCCCGCGTACCACGTGACGCTGATGACGGGCGAGGCGCAGGGCACGCCGGTCAGCTCGATCCTGCTCAACAGCCACGTGCCGATCGACACGAACCGCTTCGAGCTGCGCTTCGGCGTGATGGTCCGGAAGGATCCCGCGCTGTCGGACGAACAGAGCCGCGCGATGGTCGACGGTTACGTGCAGGCCGCGCAGTCGGCATTCCGCGAGGATGTCGCGATCTGGGAGCACAAGACGCGCGTCGACAATCCGCTGCTGTGCGAAGGCGACGGGCCCATCTACCGGTTGCGCGAGTGGTACCGGCAGTTTTACACCGACGTCGACGCGTTGTCCGCGCAGCACGCGCGTGTCGAGGTGCACGAGTACCGTGGCGAGGATGCGTGCTGGCGCCAGCTCGCCGACGTGCCGGCCGAGGCGGCGAGCCGCCTGTCCACGATCTGACCGGAGGGCGGCCATCATGCAAGGCGATCGACACGATTGCGCCGGCGACGCCACGTACGACGTGGTGGTGGTCGGCTCGGGCGCGGGCGCGATGACGGCGGCGCTGCGCGCGCACGATCAGGGCCTGTCGGTCCTGATCGTCGAGAAAAGCCCCGTGTACGGCGGGACGACGGCCGTTTCGGGCGGCGGCATCTGGATTCCCTGCAACGACCAGATCGCGGCGCTCGGCGGAAACGATTCGTATGACGAAGCGATTGCGTATCTGCGCGAGGTCGTGGGCGAGGACTTCGACCGGCCGCGTATCGATGCGTATCTCGAGCATGGCCCGAAGATGGTCGCGTATCTCGCGCAGCACGCGCAGACGCGCTTTCACGCGGTGCCGCGCTATCCCGACTACTATCCCGATCGCGTCGGCGGCAAGCCCGGCTACCGGACGATGGAGCCGGCGGCGTTCGACGCCGCGCGCCTCGGTACGCATTTCGACACGCTGCGCGCACCGTCGCCGGCCACGCTGATCGCCGGCCGCATCGCGATGACGCAGATCGAAGCGCACACGATCGTCACGAAGGAGCGCGGCTGGTTGCGGCTCACCGCGCGCCTGATGCTGCGCTATGCGACCGATTTCCGCTGGCGCCGCCGCACGGCGCGCGACCGGCGCCTCACGCTCGGCAATGCACTGGTGGCAAGCCTGCGCGCGGCGCTCGCGCAGCGCGGCATCGCGCTGTGGCTCGACACGCCGATGCGCGCGTTGCAGTCCGACGGCGCACGCGTGAACGGCGTGGTCGTCGAACGGAACGGTCGCACGGTCGGCATCCACGCGACGCACGGCGTGGTGCTCGCATGCGGCGGGTTCGAGGCGAACCAGGCGATGCGCGAGCAGTACCTGCCGAAGCCGACGCGCGCCGAGTGGAGCGCGGCGCCGCCGATCAATACCGGCGACGGCATTCGCGCGGGGCTCGCGCTGGGCGCCGGCGTTGCGCTGATGGATTTCGTCTGGGGGGTGCCGACGGTGCGCGTGCCGGGCGAGGAGAAGCAGCGCGGGCTGTTCGTCGAGCGCTCGGCGCCGCGCTGCGTGATGGTCAACGGGCTCGGGCGGCGCTTCGTCAACGAATCCGCGCCGTACCCGGACGTGATCCACGCGATGATCGCGGATCATGCGCAAACGCAGGCCTGCGTGCCCGCGTGGCTGGTCTTCGATGCCGAATACCGCCAGCGCTATCCGTGCGGCGTGCTGCTGCCTGGCAGCGTGCAACCGGACAGCCGGATCCCGGCCGGCTGGCTCGACTCGGTCATCTATCGTGCGGACACGCTGGCCGAACTGGCCGCGAAGATCGGCGTGGACGCCGGCGGTCTCGCGCAGACCGTCGAACGGATGAACGGTTATGCGGCAACCGGCATCGATGCGGAATTCGGCAAGGGCGGCAACCGGTTCGACCGCTACTACGGCGATCCGTCGTCGAAGCCGAACCCGTGCCTCGGGCCGATCGAGCGCGCGCCGTTCTACGCGCTGCGGATCGACCCGGGCGAGATCGGCACGAAGGGCGGGCTGCGTACCGATGCGCATGCACGCGTGCTGCGGCCCGACGGCACGGCGATCGACGGCCTGTACGCGCTCGGCAACACGTCGGCGGCCGTGATGGGCAAGACCTATCCGGGCCCCGGCTCGACGATCGGCCCGGCGATGACGTTCGGCTACGTGGCGGCCAACCACATTGCAGCGGTGCGGCAGCCCGCGGGCGAGGCCTTCAGCGGCTAGCGTCTGCCCGGGCGAACGCGCGCCGGGTGGTCCGCCGTTGATCGCCCGGCCCGACTTCGCCTCCCGAACGCTGCCCGGAATGGCACCCGAAAGATCCGGATGACAGCGTTTGTAAAGTCGGACAGAATGCCCCGGCCTGTCGTGCATTGGTGAAAGTTGCATCGAACAACAACCATCCGATCATTCCGACTGGGGGCCCGCGATATGTCCCATCCCGTGTTTCTGGAGAGTCCGCCGTGGCCGCGCATGCCCGAAGGCCGCAAGGGGGAATTGAAGTCCTACTTCGCGGCGGGCGGCCCGTCGCTCGAATCGAACGCGTTCATCCCGCTGTTCTGGCGCGTGCTGTTCGGGCCCGACGATATCCGCTTCGCATACTGCATCGACGATTTCGATCCGGATGACGAGGCGGCCGAGCTCGACGAGTATCTGGAGAGCGCAACGCCGGAGGAGCGCGATGCGCGCTATCCGTATCTGGTGACGACGAAGGCGAGTGCGCTGGCGCGCGCGGCGGCCCGCCGCGAGTCGCTCGTTGCGCTGCTCGGCGATCGCTACCGCACGATCTACGACGCGTTCGTCGACTACGTGGCCGCCGCGTTCGGGGAATTCGTGCTGGTGCGCACGAGCGGCTTGCCGGACGTGAGCGACAGCAACGACGCGTTCGCGACCGAGCTTGCGCAGGTCGCGCGTCTGGAGCAACAGCGGGCGCCCGAGGCGGGCCTCGCCCAGGAGATTCGGGCGTTGCGTCGCGCGGCGGATGCCGACGCCGTATGGCGCACGACGGGGGTAGGCGACGCGCATGCGGACGTCGATCCGTGGCCGAGCCGGGCGCTGGCCGATGCGTTTCCCGCCTGCGCGCCGCGCGCGCGACAGGAGGTAGAAGCCGCCCGCGACACCCCGGACAAGCCGCGCTACCGGGAGGGCCGGCTCGACAAGGCGCTCGAATGGGTTGCGGTCGGCGTGTTCGCCGCGGCGTTTCTCGGGACGTGGATCAAGACGAATTCGATCTGGCTTTCGATCCTGGTGACCCTCGTCGTCACCGGCCTGTTCATCTGGGGGATCGTGCGGATGCAGCGCATCAAATGAGCGGCGGCTGCGCGCCGCGATCCGCACGCGCGGGCGTTGCGCAACGGCGTCAATCGGCGCCGATCCTGTCCTCGGCAGACACGAGTTGCCGCAGGCGGGCGGCAGCCTCGTCGCGCGTCTCGATCGCGACGGACGGCGGCACGCCGGAAGCGCTGGCCTTCGGGTAAAGCGCGTCGATCAACGGCGGTTGCGCGGCGACGAACGCACGCCATTTCTGCGACGACGTCCGCATGGTGTCGCGCGATCCGCGCGGCAGGCGGCGTTCGATCGCGTTCGTCACGTCGTCGATATCCTGCATGTACAGCGGCGTGGCCTGCGCTGCGCAACGGCCTTTCGCGTCGAGCCCGGTGAGCGCCGCGCAGTGCTCGCGTTCGAAGCGCGCGCCGCGTTGCGGAACGGCGGTGACGCGCCCGGTCGATTCGGCGGTCGAAGGCGGCAGGCGCCCGGCCAGGCTGAAGCCGCGCGCCGCGCGATCCGCTTCGAAGCGCTGCAGCGTCAGCGCGCGTTGCTGCGTCAACGCCATCACGTCGTTCGCATTCATCGGCGCGTAGACCGTCCCGTGCGTCGTCGCATAGACGGCGCCGATCAGCTTCAGGTCGGCGTCGCGGCGGGCGAGCCACGCGCGCTGCGCGTGCAGCAACGCCGGCCGGTCCGCCGCCGGCAGCCCTGCCTGCAGCGCGCGATAGCTGGCGTTGAGTTGCGCGTCCCACGCACGGCCCGCATCGTCGACGCATTCGGTCTGGCCGCCTGTCGACGCGTGTTCGGGATCGTTCAGGCACTGCGTGAGCTTCCGGTCTATCCGGTGGGTGCCGGTCGCGGCATCGGGTTGCGCGGCAACGGCGGCCGGCGCGGCGGCCGCCGCGCAGAGCATGAGGGCCGCGACACGTTCGAGCATGGGTGAGTCCTTTTTTGTTCGAGGCGAGCACGATGGCGACATTCGACACGACGCGAAGGCTGTCCGCCGACATCAGCCGCCGGATGGCCCGGGCCGGCTGAAACGCTGCTCGACCACCTCGGTTCCCCAATGCGTGCCCGCAGATTCGTTGGTCAGCGTAAAGCCGAACGATTCGTACAGGTGCCGCGCCGCATCCAGCCCCTTGAACGTCCACAGATAGGTTTCGCGAAACCGCCGTTCATCGACGAAACGCATCGCCAGCGCCATCATCTGGCGGCCGACGCCGGACCCGCGCAACGCATCGTTCACGATGAACCAGCGCAGGTGCGCGACGCCGGTCGCGGGATCGCCGTCGATCGCGAGCGACGCGAGCGTCCGGCCGTCTTCCTGGCAGAGCCACAGTGCCTTGCCGTCGGCCGGCAAGGTGCCCGCAAATTCGGCCAGCTCGGTTGCCACCCGCTTTTCGAAAAAGGCGCCGAAGCCCCAGTGCTCCGCATAGAAGCGGGCGTGCAGGCTCGCGATATCGCCGATACAGCCCGGCTGGTAGCCTTCGCGAATCGCCGGCGCGTCGACGGTTGCCGCGGGCGCCCTGGCTGCGTTGTCCTGTGCGAGGGCATCGGCATACAGCGCGAGCGAGCGCAGCAGCGCCTGCTGGTCGGCCGGAATCATGCGGCGCAGCGCATTCGACACCTGATCGGTCGCGAACGTGTCGATTCTTTTCTGGAGCTTTTTCCCTTCGGCGGTCAGGTACAGCTCGATCGCACGCGCATCCTCGCTCGACACGCGCCGCTCCACGACACCGGCCGCCTCGAGCCGCGCGAGCTGGCGGCTCGTGTTCGATTTGTCGAGCCGCAGGATGGCGCCCAGATCCTTCGCGTTGATGCCGGGCGCCATCCCGATCTCGAGGATGGCGTGAACGGCCGACGGCGCCCAGTCGCTGTCGGCCAGCGTCGCCCGCATGAAGCCGAGCTCGCGCACCAGCTTGCGCGAGAAGTCGCGCAGCTCGAGGATGGTTGCGTCGCGCGGCTTGGCGGGCGCGTCGATGAGGTCCATGGTCAGCCCCAGAAGGTTGCGTATCGCAATCAATAATAGTTGCGAGTCGCAACTTGATCAAGGGGGTTTTCAGGTGAGCCGGTTGACCCGGCTCCCGCGCGGATCGACGCACCCGGACCCGCCGCACCGGGCCGAGACGGGTACTGAAGCGGATGGCCGCGCGCGGCGAATTGGACGCATACTGGGCATCGCTGGCCGACCGGCGGGCAGGGGCGTCGACCGGGCGCCGACCGGCAACCGCGGACCACGGAGATCACCATGAACAAGCTGTTGCCGATGACGATTGCGTTGCTTGCCGGAGGCGGCATCGGTGCGGAGTCGCTCCACGCCGCCGGCAGCATGGATGCGCTGCCCTGCAGTGCGGCGCATGCGGCGGATCAGGGCGGCGGGAACGCCGCGATGCCGGGCACGTCGGTCCGCAGTTTCTCGACCGCCGGCTGTTCGGGCGCGGTGCTGCAGGGCGAGCGGGCCACCGCGACGGTCAACGGCGACCGGGTCGAATTGCGCGACGGCATCGTCTACGTGAACGGCCGCTCCTATGGCGCGGTCACGCCCGCGCAGACGGTCGAATACGAGGCCGCGCACGACCGGCGCACGTTGAAGGTCGACGGAAAAATCCGCACGCCGCTGCGTTGACGCGTACCGGCTCCCGCGCGGGACAACCGCCGCGCGTCATGCGCGTCCGGATCGCCGCGCCGGCCCCTTCGATCCCCAGGCGGGCATCTATTCGACCAGCGTCAGCTGGCCGTCGCTGAGCCGCACCTCGCGCCCGACCCACTCGGCATCGACACGCGGCAGCACGGCCGACGGCTTGCGCAGTTCGCGCAGCAGCGTCGCGCCATGCGACAGCCGGCCGCCCATGCGCGCGATCACCGCGCGCGCGGCCTGGTATTGCGCGTGCCGGCCCGGGTCGAGCGAGTCTTCCAGCAGGATGTCGTGGCCGAGCACACCTTGCATGTGGCCCGGATAGATCATGAAGCCGGCGGCTTCGTCGGTGCCCTCGCCGCCGTCCTGCCAGAAGCTGCCGTTGCGCTCGCGTCGCTGGGGATGGGGCGCGAACCAGGTGTCGCGATCGGCGGCCGGCATCGCGTGATGCAGGCGGAAGAACACGCGCATCAGGTTGTCGCGATACCACTCGCGCACCTGCAGATACCAGCCGCGCATGCCGGGCGCGCCGAGCGCGTGCAGCACGCGGATGGGCAGCGGCCAGTCGGGAAACGCCTGCAGCGGCAGGTCGGTGGCCGCGGCGCGCGCGGTGCCCGGATCGGTTTCCCACGGCAAGCGGTGCGGGCTGTTGTCGAGCTGGCCGTATGCGGTCGGCGGACGCCCCCACAGTGCGCCGCCGCTGCTGGCCAGCGATGAAGCGATGCACAGGTTGCCCTGCACGACGAACACGTAGAAGCGCGTGAACCAGTCGGCCAGTTGCTGGCCGTCGGTGCGCTGTTCGACGAGCGCCGCGAGCTCCTGGTCGAAGCGCTGCAGGCCGTGCGCGAGTGTCGGCAGATGCCCGCGCGCGACGCGCAGCATGCGCCAGAACACCGGCAGCGAACGCAGCAGGCGCAGCGGCCGCCAGCGCAGCGGCGGCGTCGCGCCGCCGATTTCGCCGCTGTAGTTCGCGGCCGATACCCCCCAGTCCGCGAGACGGGCGAGGAACAGGTCGTTGTTGATGTATGACGCGTCACCATAGAGCGCGGTGAACGGCTCGTTGTCGCGCAGCACGCGCGCATCCCAGCGCGCCATGATGGCCGGGATGCTGCCGGCCGCGCGACGTTGCGCGTACTCGACCAGCCGGCTCGGCTGCGGCGGCAGGATCTCGGCGATGTTCGCGGCGGTCAGGTGCCGGTGCCAGCCGTAGCTGCTGATCGGGCGGTACTGCAGCAGCCACAGCCGGGTGCCGTCCCACGCCCATTCGACATCGCCCGGCACGTAGTGGAACGCGCGCAGCACGCGTTGCAGGAACGCCCACAGCTGCTGTGCGGTCAGGCCGTGCGTGTCCGGAAACGTGCCGCGCTGCCAGGGTTCGCCGAGCCGCGACAGGATGGCGCGCTGCGGGCTCGCCTGCCCGTCGGCGAGCGTTTCGAGGTGGCCTTCCACCCATTCGACTTCGGCGGCGAGATGGCGCACGAACGCGATCCCGGACAGCACGGGCGTGACGAAGCGCTGCACGACGGCTTCCTCGAGGCCGCCGTCGAGCAGCTCGGCCACGCGCGCCGCTGCCTGCGACGCCGGCACGCGCAGGAACGTCGTGTGCAGGCCCGCGTTGGCCGCATCGGCCTGGTCCTCGCCATGACTCGACGAGCGGACCGCCCATTCGGCGTCGGGCTGGTTCGCGAGAAAGCCGGGCAGGCGCGGATCGTCGGCGCGGGTCAGCGACAGCGCGGGCGGCACGGGCAGCCCGGCCATCGCGGCCAGCGCGAGGCGCCCGCCTTTCGTATGCGCGACGAAGCCCGTGTCGCCGGCTTCGAGCCACTGCGCGAATGCCGCCGGCGCATCGATCCACGGATAGTGGCCCCAGCCGGGCTGCAGCGTGACGGTGAGATCGGCACGCGCGAGGATCGCGGACCACGCGGCAGCCTGGCGCACGCCGAGCACGGCGTCCTGATCGCCCCACACGAGTTCGATGCGATCGTTGATCCACTCGAGCAGCGGCAATGCGGTATCGGCGCGCACGAGATCCCAGTGCGGCAGGAACGCGCGGCAGCGCGCATAGCCGGCGCCCATGCGGCGATATTGCGCGGGTGTCCAGGTCTGGTTCGAGAACTTGCGGGCGAACAGCGCCGGGTGGTGCGCGAGCAGCCAGTGGATGGTCTTGCGTAGCGGCTTCGGCGCCATCAGCTTCGGCAGGCGCCGTTCCCACAGGAACGCGCCGACCGGTGCGAGCAGCACGCTGCGGCCGAAGTGGCCGGGGCGCCGCTGCAACGCGTGCAGCACCAGCAGCGCGTTCACGCCGACCGCCATGATCGCGTGGCCCGGTTCGGTCGCGTCGAGCAGGGCTTGCGCGTAGGCGGCGAGGTCCTCGCACGGCGGCGCGGGATGGTCGCCGAAGCCCGGCAGTTCCAGCGGCACGGGCCGGTAGTGACGGAAATGCGGCAGCGCATCGTCCCACCAGTCGGCCGCGCTGCCGTTGCCGGCGAGGAGATACAGGATCGGTTTGCTCATGAAGGCTTCGCCGGTCGACGATCGTCGCGGTCGTGCGCGCCTGATCGAGGCGGCGGCGACGGCGGAGGTCACGGCGCTCGTTGGTGTTGTTGTGCCGATGCGAGTGGAATGGAAGGGCGGCCCGCTCGGGTGAATGGTTGCGGGCATTCTACGCGAGTCGATTTCATGCGATTCGCGATGCATTCCGGGGGGTGAATGTCTTCGATGCGCGATCGAGATGCGCGACTGGTTTTCGGTCAGTCGAAAGGCTTCAGGCGCCGGTGAAAAAAACGACACGCGAATGTCGCATCGGCGCAGAACGTAGAATCAGGCTGCTGGAATTCACCGAACGGGATTCAAGGGAAGACAATGAAAAGAAGCTGGATCGCAGGGGGATGGATTGCGCTCGTCGCCCACGGCGCATGGGCCGGGAACTGGGTCACGCTAGGCCCCGGACCGGCCGTCGAGCTTTATGCCGATCCCGCTTCCGTCGAACGTGGCCCGCTCAATACGTGGGTGACGGTCAGGCTCGTCTATGCCGAACCGCGCCGGTACTCGGCGCCGTTTCCGGTGAAAAGCATCGTTTCCGACTGGTCGTTCGACTGCGCGAACAAGACATGGGCATTGGGCAAAACGAGCATGACCGGAACACAGCCGGGCCAGGTTCATGTTTCCCGCGAAGATCCGGATGATTACCGCTATGTCGAGCGCGACTCCATCCAGACGCTGGTCATGGATTACGTGTGCAAGCAATCCGGATGACGGAAATGGCGTCCGCGTGCCGGTTTTCGTATGGCAGGTTTTGATGGAAGGTTGTTCAAGCGGCGAGTGATCGCCAGACCTGGCCGCACGTACGCGTGCATCGCGCATGCCATCGATTCGCTTCCCGGAGCCGGTGCGGCGGCGCACCGGCTCCGGAGACGAATCAGTGCGTGGCGGCCGCGGCGACCGCATCGGCGGGACTGCCCGGCGGCTGGCCCGTCTGCCGGCGCGAGCGGCCCGAGCTGAGGTACGCGGCGATCGAGTCCTGCGTGATCTCGCCGAGCCACACGCCGTCGGGGTCGAGCACCGGCATCCACGATGCGCTGTACTGGTACATCTTCGACAGCACGATCCGGAGGTTGTCGTCCGCCGAGACGCCGGCGGGGAACGGCGTCACGTGTTCGCCGCACACGCCGCCGCCGGTGCGTGCCGCGCGGCGCGTCACGTAGCCGAGCGTGCGGCCGGCGTCGTCGAGCACGGTCAGGTAGCGGCAGTCGGTTTCGTCCATCACCGCCAGCGCATGCGCGAGCGGCGTATCGACGCGCGCCGTCGGGGGCTGTGTCGCGGCGTCGCCGGCCTTCACGAGCAGCAGGCGCTTGAGCGTGCTGTCCTGGCCCACGAACTGCGCGACGAATTCGTCGCGCGGGCGCGCGAGCAGCGTGTCGGGGTGGTCGTACTGAACGAGCTGGCCGCGCCGGAACACGGCGATGCGATCACCGAGCTTGATCGCTTCGTCAATGTCGTGGCTGACCATGATCACGGTCTTGTTCAGTTGCCGCTGCATCTGGAAGAACTCGTTCTGGATCGATTCGCGATTGATCGGATCGACCGCGCCGAACGGCTCGTCCATCAGCAGGACGGGCGGATCGGCGGCCAGCGCGCGAATCACGCCGATGCGCTGCTGCTGCCCGCCCGACAGCTCGCGCGGATAGCGTTTCAGGTACAGCTTCGGATCGAGTGCGACCATCGACATCAGGTCGCGCGCGCGGTCGGCGCAGCGCTTCCTGTCCCAACCGAGCAGGCGCGGCACGACGGTGATGTTCTCCTCGATCGTCATGTTCGGGAACAGCCCGATCTGCTGGATCACGTAGCCGATGTGGCGCCGCAGGTCGACTTCGTCGAGCTGCGCCGTATCCTCGCCGTTGATGAGCACGCGGCCCGACGTGGCGGCGATGAGCCGGTTGATCATCTTGAGCGTGGTGGTCTTGCCGCAGCCCGACGGACCGAGGAACACGCAGATTTCCCCGGCGGGCACCGACAGGCTCACGGCGTCGACCGCGCGCACGGCCTGGCCGTCCTTGCGCGTGAAGGTCTTGGTCAGTTGGTCGAGTTCGATCATGTCTTCTGCACTCCCTTCGGTGTCAATGCCCGCTGCAGCATCTGCAGCAGCCGGTCGGCGACGATCGCGAGCAGGCTCACGAGCACCGCGCCCACCAGCAGTTTCATCATGCTGCTCTGCCCGATGGCGCGCAGGATCAGCGTGCCGAGGCCACCTGCGCCCACCACGGCGGCGATCGTCATCACGCCGATGTTCATCACGACCGCGGTGCGCACGCCCGCAAGAATCACGGGCACCGCCAGCGGCAGGTCGACGAGCCGCAGGCGCTGCCACGCGGTCATGCCGATGCCGGTGCCGGCTTCCTTGATCCCCGCATCGACGTTGTGCAAGGCCAGGTAGGTGTTGCGCATGATCGGCAGCAGCGAGTAGAGGAACACGGCCGTGATCGCGGGTGCGGCGCCGATGCCCTGGCCGAAGCGCGAGAAGAACGGGATCAGCAGGCCGAACAGTGCGATGGACGGCAGCGTGAGCACGATCGTGGCGATGCCGAGCAGCGGCCCGGCGAGCCAGTCGTGGCGATTGATGAGGATGCCGAGCGGCACGCCCGCGACGATCGCGCAGCCCACGGCGATCGCGACGAGCCACACGTGCTGCAGCGTCAACTGCAGCAGCTCGGGCCAGCTCGAGGCGAGATAGTCGAATACGCTCATCGGGTCTCCTTCACGGTAGCGGATGGGTGCGCAGGAACGCGTCGGCGACGTCGCGCGGCGATTTGCCGTCGAGGTCGACCGCCTTGGCCATCGCCTGCATCACGTCGTTGTCGAGTGCGGCCGACAGCGCGTTGAGCTGCGCTGCGAGCTTCGGGTTGCGCTCGAGCGTGTCCTTGCGCACCACGGGCGTCGCGTTGTACGGCGGGAAGAAGTGCTTGTCGTCCTCGAGCGGCACGATGCCGAAACCCTTTACGCGTCCGTCGGTCGTGTACACGAGGCCGATCTTCAGCTGGTTGTTGTGCAGCGCCGTGTAGACGAGCCCCGGGTCCATCTGCTTCAACTGCGCGCGGCTGAACTGCATGCCGTAGGCGGCAAGCAGCGGCTTCAGGCCGTCGGGACGGTTCGCGAATTCCGCGTCCATGCCGAACACGTAGTGTTTCGCGGCCGGATCGGTCTTCAGGTGCTCGGCGAGCTGCGATACGGTCCGGATGCCGGTCGCCTGCGCGAGCCGGCTCGGCAGGCCGATCGCATAGGTGTCGTTGAGCGGCGACGCGTCGAGCCACACGAGCCCGCGCGGCACGTCGAGCGCCTTGACGCGCCGGTACATTTCTTCGGGCGAGAGCTTGTCCTGGATCTTGTTGTAGACCAGCGCGGCCGTGCCCGTGTAATCCCACATCAGGTCGAACTGGCCGTTTTCCAGCGCGCTGCGCGCAAGCGTGCTGCCGAGGCCCGAGCGGACTTCCACGTCGTAGCCGCGCGAGCGCAGATATTGCGACGTGACTTCCGCCAGCACATATTGCTCGGTGAAGTTCTTCGCGCCCAGCACGAGCTTTGCGGCGAAGGCCGGCGCGCCGGCCGCGAAGCACAACGCGCCGGCGGCGCACAGGCGTGCAAGCGATCGAAGGGTGCGGTGAAGCGTCATGCCGTACCTCCGTGGCGTGCGAGCCAGTGGCGGCTGCCGGCCGCGACGATACCGTCCAGCACGAGCGCGAGGATCGCGGTGAGCGACGCGCCGAGCAGCAGCAGCGGCTGGTTGTCGAGGTAGATGCCGGGGAAGATCAGCGAGCCGAGGCTGTCCGCGCCGATCAGGTATGCGAGCGGCGCCGTCCCGACGTTGATCGCGAGCGCGGTGCGTACGCCGCCGACGATGATCGGCAGCGCGTCGGGCAATTCCACGCGAACCAGCGACTGCCAGCCCGTCATGCCGATGCCTTTGGCGGCCTCGCGCAGCGCGGCCGGTACGTTCTTCATGCCTTCGTAGGCGTTGCGCGTAATGGGCAGCAGCGACGCGAGGAACAGCGCGACGATCGCGGGCACGCTGCCGATGCCGAAGATGCCGAGTGCGATGGCCAGCACGGCGAGCGACGGGATCGTGTTGCCGATGTTGAAGACCTGCATGAAGCGCTCGGCCTGATGCTGAAAGCGCGGGCGGCTCAGCAGCACGCCGGCCGGCACGCCCACGACGACTGCCAGTGTCATCGAATAGACGACCAGCAGCATGTGCTGGCCCGCGTAGTAGGCGAGATCGTCCGCGCGCTGGCGGAAGGTGTCGGCGCCGATGCCGCGCGCCAATGCCCATCCGACTGCGATGATTGCCACCAGGCTGCCCACCAGCTGGACAGTGCGTCGAGTCATGAAGATACGCCTCCTCAATCCGGTGCGGCACGCGCGCAGGCACACGCCGCGATGACGCCGAATGGCGTCGCGATGGAAGTTCGTGATCCCGGCATGGCCGCGATTGAACTGACGGAAACAGTGCTGCCGGCTGCACCGATGTGCGGCTGGCGGTCGGGTGAACGCGATGCTGCGTTCGTCTGATTGTCAGGTTCGGCCCGGCGGCGCCGTAACGACGAGGCGCGTTCGAGCAGGGCACCGTCCTGCGAAGACGGCATGGATGCGGGCGGCTTGAAACCGACCGCTGGGGCCGGTGGCCCCTTTGACGTGGCGAAACGGATGCGTACGCAACGAAGTGCGAAATGACATCACGTTGCGCACGAGATCATGCGTTTTGTGATGAAGTTGGGGCGAGTATAGAGCAATCGATGAATCGCGTCTACCGTGGGGAACGATCGCGGCGATGGGTGGCCGGTCATGCGGCGGCGGCGAAGAGGGTCGCACCGGAGTGCTGAGGGAAATAATTCGAATTCCGAATGATGTGGTGAGATCGTTGCCTGGATGAAGCTGTGCCAGGCCGTCTCCGAACATGTTTCGCCGAAGCGCCCGCGCTCGTCGGACGCCTCGACGCCTGCAGCCGTTACCGCGCCATGCGACGCGCGCTCGTGCCGATCACGTTGGTCAGCAGCCGCACGATCGTCAGTGCGGTCATCTCGCGCACGTCGAGCGCCGGGTGATATTCGACGACGTCGATCCCCGCGAGGCGCGTCTGCGCGCACAGGTGGCGGAGGATGCCGCGCGTCTGGTGGAACGTCAGGCCGCCCGGCATCGGTGCGACCACGCCCGGCGCGATGCCCGGGTCGAGGCCGTCGATGTCGACGGTCACGAACCACGGCGCGTCGTCCACCAGGTGCCGCGTGACGGCTTCGATCCCTTCATCGTGCACGACGTCGGCCGGCACGAGCACGTTGCCCGAGCACAATGCGTCTTCCACGTCGCTCGTGCGTGCGCTGCCGCTGCCGCGCAGGCCGACCTGGACGATCCGCTTGACGAACGGCATCTCGCGAATGCGCCGGATCGGGCTCGAATAGCCGTGCCGCTCGCCGTCGACTTCGTCGCGAAAGTCGAGGTGCGCGTCGAACTGCAGCACGTTCAGCGGCCCGTACGCGTCGAACGCGCGCACGCAGAGCGCCGGAATCGAGTCGTCGCCGCCGAGCACCACCGGAATCGCGCCGCGCGCCAGCAGCGACGCGACGGCGGACGTGACGGCCGCCGCGTTGCGCGCGACGTCCAGCGTGCCGGGCAGGTTGCCGCAATCGACGCACGTCGCGCCCGTGTCGCCGAACAGCGTGCCTTGCAGGTCGAAGTCATAGTGTCCGACCTGCCGCCCGTAGCGGAAGCTGCGCTCGCGCACCTTGTCGGGCGCGTTGGACGCGTCGCAGTGCAGCAGCGCCGGGCCGTACGGCACGCCGTAGGGCGCGCCGAGCACGGCGAACGTGGCGGAAACCTTCTCCGTGTCCTGCTCGGAACCCTGGGCAAGAAACGGCACCTTCGGTGAATCGCAAAGCATGTTTTCCTCGTTGAATAAGCGGGCGGATTGCGCGTGAACGGCTGCGTGCCCGTCAGTCGGCGACGACGTGCTCGAGCACGTCCGAACGGATCGGCCCGAGCATGAAGATGTAGATCAGGCAGCCGATGATCGCCATGACCGACGCCGAGATCAGGCCCGGCGTGAACGAGCCGGTCGCATCCTTCAGCAGGCCGATCACGGCCGGGCTCGCGATGCCCGCGAGATTGGAGATGCAGTTCTGGAAGCCGGCCACCGTGCCGGCCACCGAGCGTTCGCCGCGCGCGGACACGTCGGCTGGCAGCGCGAGAATGCTCGACGTGGCGACCGACACGCCGAAGAACGCGATCGACAGCAGCAGCAGCGCGAGCCAGGCCTGCGACGCGAGCCCCGCGAGGCCGATCGTTGCGCTCAGCGCCATCCCGACGACGATGCAGAACTTGCGCGCGAAGTTCAGGCCGTAATGGCTCGCGGCGATCCGGTCCGAGATCCAGCCGCCGACCCACGAGCCGACCAGCCCCGCGAGGCCCGGCAGAATGCCGTAGAAGCCGAGCTGCAGCAGGCTGAAGCCGCGCTCCTTCACGAGGTAGGTCGGGTACCACGTGATGAAGAAGTAGACGACGTAGCCCTGGCACGCGAAGCCCAGCGACATCGCCCACACCACGCGCGACGTGAACAGCTCGCGCCACTTGATGCGGACCGGCGCACGCTTTTCGGTGGGCGCATCCTGGCCGACGTGTTTCGCTTCGGCTTCGTTGACGAAGCGGCTCTGCGACGGAAACTCGCTCGCGACCAGCAGCCAGACGACGACCCACAGGAGACCGATCACGCCGGTGAAGATGAACGACGCGCGCCAGCCAAACGCGGTGATGATGGCCGTGCAGATCGGCAGGGCGATCAGCGTGCCGCCGCGCGCGCCGCAATCGTAGATGCCGGACGCGAGGCCGCGTTCGGTCGGCGGAAACCACCGCTCGACGAATTTCGTCGCCGACGGGAACGCGCCGGCTTCGCCGACGCCGAGCAGGAAGCGCAGGCCGAGCAGCGATGCGCCGCCGCGCGCGAGGCTCGTCGCCATCGTGAACGCCGACCACCACACGACGGCGCCCGCGAACACGAGTTTCGCGCCGAACCGGTCGACGAGCATGCCGGCCGGGATCTGGCACGCCGCATAGGTCCAGAAGAACGCGCCGAGGATCAGACCCGATTCGGCGGACGACAGATGCAGCTCCGTATTCATGTACGGCAGCGCGACCGCCAGGTTGGCGCGGTCCATGTAGTTGGTGACGATCGCGAGAAACGCGAGGAACACCATGAACCACCGGAATTTCGTGGGCTTCTGCGCCCGTGAGCTCGACATAGTCTGCATCGTTGTGTCTCCCGACCTGCCCGTTGCGGCCGCTTTTGTGTTCAAAGCCGTGATTTCATCGAATTCCGGCCTGTTCCGCCAATACATTGTCGGACCGCGCCCTATAACCGTGGGTTATGCTCTTGCGCGTATCCAGCGTCGAAGAGAGGGGCACATGGCAAGGCGAACGCTCAACTATCACCAGGTCGAACTGCTGTACGAGGTCGTGCGATGCCGGACGCTGACGGCGGCGGCACGCAACCTGCACATCTCGCAGCCGGCGGTGACGAAACAGTTGAAGGTGCTGGAAGAAAGCCTCGGCGTCGAGCTGTTCAAGCGCGAGAAGGGCCGGCTGCTGCCGACGGCCGAAGCGATCCTGCTGTTCGAGCAGACCGAGCGGACCAACGCGAGCCTGCATGCGCTGAACGAACTCGCGGACGGGTTGCGCGCCGGCACGCTCGGCCGCCTCGGCATCTGCGCGTATCCGGCGGTGACGGAGCGGCTGCTGCCCGAAGCGATCACCGTGTTCCAGGAGACGTATCCGAAGGTGTTCGTCGAAGTCGCGATCGAGAACGCGGAGCGGATGCTCGATCTCGTCGAGAGCCAGCAGATGGATCTCGGTATCTGCGCGCCGTTTCGCGCGATGCGCAACGTCACCGAGCAGCACCTGCTCGATTCGACGATCGTCTGCGCGATGCGCGCCGACGATCCGCTGGCGACGCGGCAGACGGTGACGCTCGCCGATCTCGAAGCCGGCGGGCTGACGAGCGTCGATGCGCTGGAAGGCATTCCCGAACTCGAGGCGCTGCTGTCGGCGTCCGAGAACCGGCACGCGATCCACGCGCGCGTGTCGAGCTCGGCGCTCGCGTGCCGGATGGTGCAGCTCGCCGGGCGCCGCGCGATCGTCGACAGCCTGACGGCGGCATCGATCGATGCGACCGGGCTCGCGTTCGTGCCGATCGAGACGATTCCGCCGCGCCGTATCGCGATGCTGCGCCCGTCGCTGCGGCCGGGCAGTGCCTTCACGGAAGCGTTCTGCCGGATTCTCGAAAGCCAGGCGAAGCGGCTTCAGGCCGACATGACGCGGCGGTGCGCGCGTCCGCGGCGCGTCAGGGCGAAGCGGTAGCGCATCCGGTTCACGCGTCGACGTCCGGGTCTGCGCGCGGCGTCCTGCCGGTCCAGCGCCGGTACGCATGACGGAAGCTGCGCGGCTCGCTGTAGCCGAGCCGTTCGGCGATCGCGGCCACCGTCAGCGTGTGATCGTCGAGCAGCCGTACGGCTTCGTCGCGACGCACGTCGTCGAGCAGCGACTGAAACGTGATGCCGTCCTTGTCGAGCCGCCTGCGCAGCGTGCGTTCCGTCAGGTGCAGTGCGCTGGCGAGCGACGTCATCGACTTGAAGCGCGCGAGGTCGCGCGCCATCAATTCCTTCGCGCGATCGGCGAAGCGCGTGCCGACCGACGCGGCCCACTGCCGTTCGAGCACCTCGCACTGGCCGTGCAGCGCATTGAAGCTGACTGCGTTCGCGAGGCGCGGCGCTTCCGTGCCGTTCACGGACGTGAACACGAGACGGTTGTCGCCCGCGTTGAACGCGACCGGGCAGCCGAAGTGGCGCGCGTAGTCGGTCGCGTTGCGCGGCGTGCGGCGCGCGAGCTGCAGCTGTTCGGGCCACACCGGCTTGCCGACGAGATCGGACACGATCAGGCGCAGGCTGGACAGGCACATGTCGACCTGGAACACCTCGAGATCGGGCTCGCCGTTGTAGCGGCCGATGGTCACGCTCATGCCGCTCGCGTGCGCGTCGATGCGCACGTCGAAATAGAGCCCCATGAACAGCGGAAACTGGCCCATGCACCGGAACGCCTGCATCACGGAGCCGCTGATCAGCATCGCGTAGCCGGCGAGGCCGAGCGTCGACACATGCAGACGCGCGCCGATCGACAGCCCGATCGACGGCACGCCGCTGCAGCGCAGCAGGTTGCGGAAGCAACGTTGTTCCTGGCCGCGATTCACGTGCAGGTTCGGCGATGCGACTTCGTCCGCGCCGAGCCCCGTGCCTTCGAGCAGCGCGGCGCCGTCGATGTGCCGCACGCGGCACTCGTCCAGCGCGACCGCGATCGCGTGGACGGTGGCCGGAATGTCTTCCTGGCGCCCTGCCGGGCGCGCGAGGCCGAGCGCCGAACGCAGGCTGCGCTCGGCCCGGCTCTGGTTTCGAAGGGAACGGCTGTTCATGGTGCCGATGCGGTGACGGGGTCGCGTAGAACATAGCCGGAATGTCCGAAAAATGCCAGTGCCGCACAGCAGCATGCACGGCTCAATGGCGCGATGCCTGGCATCGTGTCCGAAAATATCCCCCGATTACGTCCGCTTTTCTCATTCGTCCTCGAGTTTTTGGCGAACCACACTTTCTTCCAGTCGTGCTCTGCCGGCCGCGCCGGACGCACGCGTGTTTGAGGTCATGGACGCCACCCACGTGAGGACAGCATGGACAACGACAGGCCCGGTCGAACCGCATCGGTCGCCGCGACGCATGACTTCGGCGCGCAGGCGTATCGGAGCGACCCGGACGAACGCCGCAAGCCGCATGTGCTCGGGCTCTCGACGCTGGTGATCTTCGGCCTCGCGTACATGCTGCCGATGACGGTGTTCACGACCTACGGCCTCGTCACGAGCGAGACGAACGGGCACCTGACGGCCGCGTACGCGGTCACGCTGGTCGCGATGCTGTTCACCGCGCGCAGCTACGGCCACATGGCGCGGCTGATGCCGAGCGCCGGGTCGGCCTATACGTTCGCGAGCCGCAACTTCGGCACGTCGGCCGGCTTCATGGTCGGCTGGGCGTTGCTGATGGACTACCTGTTCATTCCGATGATCAGCTACCTCGCGATCGGCATCTACATGAAACAGATTTGCCCCGGCGTGCCGGCCAGCGTGTGGATCGTCGGCAGCATCGCGCTGGTCACCGGGCTGAACATCGTCGGCATCCGGCTCGTCAATCGCGTGAACCTGATCCTGATCGCGAGCCAGCTCGTGTTCATCGCGATCTTCGTCATCGCATCGACGCATGTCGCGACCGGCGAAGGGCTGTCGATGGCCATCGCGCTGCCGTCGTCGGGCGATGCGCGCGCGATCTTCGCCGGCTCCGCGATCTTGTGCCTGTCGTTTCTCGGCTTCGATGCGGTCACCACGCTGTCCGAGGAAACGCGCGAGCCGCGGCGCACGGTGCCGCGCGCGATCCTGCTCTGCACCCTCGCGAGCGGCCTGCTGTTCATGCTGATCGCGTATGCCGGTCAACGGGTGTTTCCCGACTGGCACGCGTTCAAGGATCTCGATTCGGCCAGCCTCGAGCTGATGGGGCGCGTCGGCGGCCGCACGCTGTCGGCGTTCTTCGTCGCGGTGTACGTGGCCGGCTGCTTCGCGAGCGCGATGGCCGGGCAGGCAAGCGTGACGCGCGTGCTGTTCGCGATGGGCCGCGACCGCGTGCTGCCCGAACGCGTGTTCGGGCACCTGCATGCACGGCTGCGCACGCCGGTGCGCGCGACGCTCGCAGTGGGCTTCGTCTCGCTGTCCGCGCTGTTCATCACGCTCGATCTTGCGTCGACGATGATCAGTTTCGGCGCGCTCGTTGCGTTCGCGGTCGTGAACCTGTGTGTGATGCGCAGCTATCTGAGCCGGCCCGAGCACCGTCAAGCGGCGGGCTGGATCACGTTCGGCCTGATGCCGGCGGTCGGCTTCGCGATGAACGTGTGGCTTTGGGCGGGGCTGTCGCGCCAGACGTTCTACGTCGGCATCGGCTGGCTCGTGCTCGGGCTCTGCCAGCTCGCGTGGCTGACGCGCGGCTTCACGCGCCCGGCGCCGACGCTGTCGATGAATTGAACGACCGGCCGCGCGCCGGTTCTGAAACCCTGAAGGAGGAGTGACCCATGAACGCTGTTGACGTCAATCTCGATGCGGACCTGCAGGCGCTCGGCAAGCGCCATCTGCTGATGCACTTCACGCATGCCGATGCTTACCGCGAGAACGCGCTGACCGTGTTCGACCGCGGCGAAGGCTGCTGGCTCGTCGACCGCAACGGCAAGCGCTATTTCGACGGGCTGGCCGGGCTGTACTGCGTGCAGGTCGGTTACAGCCACGGCGCGGAGATCGGCGATGCGATCCGCGAGCAGATGGTGCGGCTGCCGTTCGCGACCAACTGGGGCTACGGCCACGAGCCGGCGATCCGGCTCGCGCACCAGCTCGCGGCGCTGGCGCCGGAGGGGCTGAACCGCGTGTTCTTCACGTCGAGCGGCTCGGAGTCGAACGAATCGGCGATCAAGCTGGTGCGCCAGTATCACCAGTCGCGCGGCGAACCGCAGCGGCGCAAGTTCATCGCGCGGCGCGTCGCGTATCACGGCACGTCGTTCGGTGCGCTCGCGCTGAACGGGATGACGAACTTCCGCAAGCATTTCGAGCCGCTGATGTCGGGCGTGCGGCATGTGGGCAATACGAAGCGCTACGGGCGCCCGGCGGGCGAGACGGAAGCGCAGTTCACGCGCCATCTGCTCGACGAGATCGAGTCGCTGATCGTGCAGGAAGGGCCGGATACGGTGGCCGCGATCGTCGTCGAGCCGCTGCAGAACGCGGGCGGCAGCCTGACGCCACCGGCCGGCTACGCGGCCGGGCTGCGCGACATCTGCGACCGGCATGGCGTGTTGCTGGTCGCGGACGAGGTGATCTGCGGGTTCGGCCGGCTCGGCGAGTATTTCGGCTCGGCGCGCTACGGGCTGAAGCCGGACATCATCACGTTCGCGAAGGGCATCGCGTCGGGTTATGTGCCGCTCGGCGGGGTGATCGCGAGCGACGCCGTAGTCGACACGGTGCTCGACGGGCCGCAGCAGATGTTCCTGCACGGCGCGACGTACGGCGGCCATCCGGTCGCCTGCACGGCCGCGCTCGCGAACCTCGCGATCATGGAACGCGAAGGCGTGCTCGCGAACGTCCGCAACAACGAAGCCGTCTTCCGCCAGACGCTCGACGGGCTGCTCGAACTGCCGTGCGTCGGTGACGTGCGCGGCGACGGTTACCACTACTCGCTCGAACTCGTGACCGACAAGGCCGCGCGCCGCTGGGCGGCCGGCATCAGCGCGCAGGCGTTCGTGTCGACGATGCTCGCACCCGCGATCTTCGACGCGGGGCTGTTGTGCCGCGCGGGCGTCGATCACGAAGGCACGCCGATCGTGCAGTTCTCGCCGCCGCTCGTGATGTCGCGCGACGAAATCGTCTGGTTCGTCGCGCAGATCCGCGACATCCTCGTCGACACCTATGCGCGGGCGACGCGCTGAGCGCGGCATCTTTCCTGTCAGGAGCATTCGATGCGAACAGCACAACAATCCTATGTCGATGGCCAGTGGCTCGATCCCGCCGATGCGAGGTCGATCGACGTGATCGATCCGGCCAGCGCGCGGCCGTATGCGCAGCTCAGGATCGGCGGCGCGGCCGACGTCGACCGTGCGGTCGGCGCGGCGAAGCGGGCTTTCGACACGTACTCGCACGGGTCCGTGGACGAGCGCGTCGCGCTGCTGCAGCGCATCCTCGAGATCTACCGGCGCCGCTACGAAGAAGTCGCGCAGACGATCAGCCAGGAGATGGGCGCGCCGATCGCATTCGCGCGCGCGATGCAGGCCGCGGTCGGTACCGCGCACCTCGAGCAGACGATCCGGGCGCTGCAGTCGTTCCGCTTCAGCACGCAGACCGATTCGCTGCTGGTGTCGCACGAACCGATCGGCGTGTGCGCGCTGATCACGCCGTGGAACTGGCCGATCAACCAGATCGTATGCAAGGTCGCGCCGGCGCTGGCGGCCGGCTGCACGATGGTGCTCAAGCCGAGCGAGATCGCGCCGTTCAGCGCAATCCTGTTCGCCGAGATCCTGCACGAGGCCGGCGTGCCGCCCGGCGTGTTCAACCTCGTGCACGGCTACGGGCACGAGGTGGGCGACGCGCTGTCGCGGCATCCGGATGTCGCCATGGTGTCGTTCACGGGTTCGACGCGTGCGGGCGTCGAGGTCGCGAAGGCGGCCGCCGATACCGTGAAGCGCGTGCATCAGGAACTCGGCAGCAAGAGCCCGAACCTGATTCTGCCCGATGCCGATATCGAGGACGCGGTCGCGCGTGGCGCGCGCAGCTGCTTCAGCAACAGCGGCCAGTCGTGCAATGCGCCGACGCGGATGCTCGTGCATGTCGATCATCTGGCGCGGGCCGAGCAGGCGGCGCGGCGCGAGGCGGAGCGCACCGTCGTCGGCGATCCGCGTTCGGCCGAAACCGGTATCGGGCCGGTTGTCAGCCGCACGCAGTTCGACCGGATCCAGCATTTCATCCGGCTCGGGATCGAAGAGGGCGCGACGCTCGTCGCGGGTGGCCCCGGTCGGCCGGAAGGGCTCGGCGACGGCTTCTACGTGCGGCCGACGGTATTCTCGAACGTCACGCCGGCGATGACGATTGCGGCCGAGGAAATCTTCGGGCCGGTGCTGTCGATCATGACCTACCGGACCGAGGAAGAAGCCGTCGCGCTCGCGAACGATTCGGTGTACGGGCTCGCGGCCTACGTGCAGTCGAAGGATCTCGAGCGCGCACGCCGGGTCGCGGCGCGGTTGCGCGCCGGCAACGTCCACATCAACTACCCGGCGTGGAACCCGGCCGCGCCGTTCGGCGGCTACAAGCGCTCGGGCAACGGACGCGAGTACGCGGAGTTCGGCCTCGTCGAGTATCTGGAAACGAAAGGGACGACGGGGTACGCTTGAGCGACGTGCGGCGGCGTCCTGCGGGGCGCCGCGCGCCGATATCGATTGCGGGGAGCTGGACGATGCGGGTTATGCAGATGAACGAACGCATGCGCGGTGTGGCCGCGCTCGCGGAGGGGGGCGCGCGATGAAGATCCTGATCGCCCGGATGAATCACGAGACCAACACGTTCTCGCCGGTGCCGACGCCGCTCGCCGCGTTCGGCCGCAACGGCCCCGACTGGGGCGACGATGCGTATCGCGCGAATCGCGGGATGCGCACCGCGATGGCCGCGTTCATCGACGCGGCCGAGCGCGAAGGTGCCGACATCGTGACGCCCGTGTCGGCAGCCGCGAACCCGAGCGGGCCCGTCGCGGCCGACGCGTATGCGGCGATCTGCGATGCGATCGTCGCGGCCGCGCCCGGTTGCGACGCGGTGATGCTCGATCTGCATGGCGCGATGGTCGCCGAGCAGAGCGCGGACGGCGAGGGCGACCTGCTCGCGCGCGTGCGCGCGGCGCTCCCCGATGCGCCGATCGCGGTTGCGCTCGACCTGCACGCGAACGTCACGCAGAAGATGATCGATCACGCGGACGTGATCGTGAGTTTCAAGACCTATCCGCACGTCGACATGTTCGAGACCGGCGAGCATGCGGCGCGCGTGCTGCTCGACCGGCTGCAAGGCCGCGCACGGCCGGTGCTCGCGTGGCGGCAGCCGCCGCTGATGACGTCGACGCTGCGCAGCGCGAGCGCGGAAGGCGCGATGCGGCGCGCGGTGGAGGCCGCGCGCGCGGCGGAAGCCGACGGGATGCTGGCGGTATCGGTGCTGCCCGGCTTCTCGCTCGCGGATATTCCCGCGCCATGCATCAGCGTGATCGTGGTGGCCGACGGCGACCGCGCCGCGGCCGACGCGGTGGCCGAGCGCATCGCACGGCAGATCTGGGACACGCGCGACGACTTCGTCTATCGCAGCGCGCCGCTGGCCGAATCGGTTGCGCAGGCTGCGGCGCTCGCGCACGGCGCGGATCGCCCGGTGCTGATGCTCGATCACGGCGACAACTGCATGTCGGGCGGCCCGTGCGACACGATGGACCTGCTCGAGGCGGCACTCGCGCACGGGCTCGACGGCATCGTCAGCGGGCCGTTGTGCGACCCCGATGCCGTCGCCGCGCTGATCGACGCGGGCGTCGGCGCAACCGTCACGGTGCCGGTCGGCAACCGGCTGCCGTCGCACGGCGGCGTGCGGCGCGAGCCGTTCCGTGCGACGGGCGTCGTGCGTGCGATCACCGACGGCGAATACGTGATCACGGGGCCGACTTACACCGGGCAACGCGCGTACATGGGCCGCGCGGCCGTGCTCGATATCGGCACGGCCACGCTCGTCGTCACCGAGCGGACGCAGGAGCCGTGGGACCTCGGCGTGTTCGAGAGCGTCGGCGTCGATCCGCGCCGCGCGCGCTTCCTGCTGTTGAAGTCGCGGATGTACTGCCGGCCGGTGTTCGTGCCGATCGCGGCCGCGCTGGTCGAATGCGACAGCCGCGGCGTGACGGGCTCGGACTACGGACTGTTCCGCTACGCGCGGCTCGAGCGGCCCGTGTATCCGCTCGACGAAGCCGCCCAGTGGTCGTCGGGCGCGCGGCCGGCGGCCTGACGGAGCGGGGCGCGAGACGCCGGAGTCGCGCGCTTTCGGGCATCATGCGGTGGCACCGGCCCGTCGAGCAGCAGGGCCGGGCAATCCATTGCGTCCGCAACCGATCCGGAGAACCGACCGCCATGCAATCGAATCCTTTCCGCCTGCGCAGCGCGCGCCTGCTCGCCGCGCTGACCCTCGCCACGACGGCCGTCGCCGTGCACGCCGCCGACTGGATCGTGTCCGGCAACGACGGCAAGTACCAGCGCGTCGAGGGCCGCGACACCTATCTGCCGTCCCCGCCCGCCGACACGCTGACGCTGCTCGACGCCAGCACGTTCCCGCCGAAGGTCGCGCTGCAGGTCGACGTCGAGAACGGCATCCAGGGGCCGCCGCAGGCCGTCGCGATCACGCCCGACGCGAAGCTCGCGCTCGTCGGTGCGCCGACGCGCTACGACACGGCTGCGAAGCAGCTCGTGTTCGACACGTTCCTGCAGGTGGTGAACCTCGATACCACGCCGCCCGCGATCACGCGCATCGAGCTCGGCACGCATCCGCAAGGGATCGCGATCGACCGCTCGGGCCGGCTCGCGCTCGTCGCCAATGTCGACGGCAGCGTGTCGATCCTGCGCATCGACGGCCCGCACGTGACGCTCGACGGCAACCTGAAGATCGGCAAGAAGCGGCTGGCCGGGATCAGCTTCACGCACGACGGCAAGCATGCGCTCGTGTCGTTGCGCGACGAGCAGGGCGTCGCGGTGCTGAACGTCGACGACGGCAAGGTGACCGACAGCGGCACGCGCCTGAGCACGGGCGTCGCGCCTTACACGATCGACGTGTCGAGCGACAACCGCTGGGCCGTCGTCAGCAACGTGGGGCTCGCCGGGCTGCCGGGCTATACGGGCACGCTTGCGGGCGACGCCGATTCGGTCGCGCTGATCGACGTGTCGCGCGTGCCGTTCCGCACGGTCCAGTACCTGACGGTGCCGTCGCTGCCGGAAGGCGTTGCGATCTCGCCGGACGGGAAGTGGATCGCCGTGCAGGCGATGGACGGCTCGAACCTGACGGCCGACAACCCGGGCCGCCACAAGCTCGGCAAGGTGCTGCTGTTCGCGATCCGCGACGGACAGGCCGTGAAGGTGAGCGAGTTGCCCGGTGGCGAAGCCGCACAGGGCATCGTGTTTACCGCCGACAGCCGGCACGTGATCGTGCAGTTCAACGTCGAACGACAGCTTGCGCTGTATGCGGTCGAAGGCGGCAAGCTGCGCGATACGGGCAAGCGGATCGCGCTGACGGGCGGGCCGTCGTCGTTGAGGACGTTGCCGCGCTGACGCCGGCCTCGTCGATTCGTTCGCATCCCTGAGTGCCGATGGCGCCCGGATTCGCCGGGCGCCGGTCGATGCACGTCCGTCGCCCGTCCCGCTGCAACGCAACAAGCGCCGGCAATGTGTACCCAAAGCCACTTAACTCCCGATTGTTTAGTTAAACAAACTGAAAATTCGGGAAACTTCTTGTGGTGAATAAACAGTTGTTACGGCACTGTAAGCCCCTGGGAACGCAGCACAAAACAGTCCCGGCACAGGAGGCCTACGTTGACGAACAGTGCACGCTGGATAGTGGCGGCCATCGCGGTCGCGATAGGAGGCGCCGGATGCGGCGGCGATTCGGTGGACAGCACGCCGGCGCCGATGGCCGCAGGCGTGGTGCCCGCGAACACGACTGTCGCGCCATCGGGCGCGCCTGCCGCGTCTCCCGGTACGCCCGCCGCGCCTGCGGTGCCTGCCGTGGCGCAGGATCTGAAGCTGACGCAGTACGTCGATCCGATGATCGGCACCGATCAGGTTCCGCCGCTCGTTCCCGACATCGCGAATACGGCTCCGGAAGACCTGCTCGGGGGTTTCACGACGCCTGCCGCGACGATGCCCTCCGGGATGGTTCAGTGGGGGCCGGACACGCCGTCCGTGCCGAACACGTGGAGCCCGCCCGGTTATCACTACAGCCAGACGAGCATCACCGGCTTCAGCCTCACGCACCTGAGCGGCGTGGGCTGCAGCGCGGGCGGCGCGCTGCCGGTGTTCCCGGCCGTCGCGGGGCAATCCGGCCCGGCTGCGTTCAAGCATGCGAACGAAACGGCGCGGCCCGGCTACTACGGCGTGACGTTCGACAACGGCATTCGCACCGAGCTGAGCGCCACGCTGCGCTCGGGCATCGCGCGCTTCGTATGGCCGGCCGGCCAGCGCGGGCAGCTCAATCTCGCGGCGAAGACCAACGCGGCGTCGTGGGGCGGCTCGATCGCGCAGGACCCGAACGATCCGCAGGCGCTGTCGGGGTCGATGACGGGCGGCAGCTTCTGCAGCAGCGGGCAGACCTACAAGATCTACTTCTATGCGCGTGTCGACCAGCCGTTTACCGCGAAGCTCGGCAGCGGTAGCGCGCAACTGACGTTCGCGTCGTCGTCCGGTGCGCCGTCGACGGTGAACCTGAAGGTCGGGATCTCGTACGTCAGCGTGAAGAACGCGAAGGACAACCTCGACGGCGAGAGCGGCACGCAGACCTTCGACCAGATCGCCGCGCAGGCCGACGCGACCTGGAACCAGGCGCTCAACGCGATCCAGGTCACGGGCGGCAGCGCCGGCAACCTGAAGAAGTTCTATACCGCGCTGTATCACGTGCTGCTTGCGCCGAGCGTGTTCAGCGACGCGAACGGCGACTACCTGACGATGGGCGGCAAGACCGCTAATGCAGGCAAGGACCGCATCCACTACACGACGTTCTCGAGCTGGGACACGTACCGTTCGCTGATGCCGCTGGTGGCATGGCTGAAGCCGGCGGCCGCGGGCGACATGATGCAGTCGCTCGTCGACGATGCCGGGACGTGCGGCGGCGCGTTCCCGAAGTGGGTCGAAGGCAATACGAGCAGCGACGTGATGCCGGGCGACAACGTGCCGATCCTCATTGCGCAGAGCTACCTGTACGGTGCGACGGGCTTCGATGCAAAGAAGGCGCTGTCGATCATGCTCGACACGGCGTCGGGCGCCGTCGCCGCATGCAAGGGTGTCACGGCGCTGCCGGGGCTCGCGCAGTACCGGAAGTACGGCTACCTGCCTGCCGATGCGTCGATCCAGGTCGACAGCAGCCACAGCGGCGGCACGGCGTCGACGACGCTCGAATATGCGACGACCGACTACGCGATCTCGCGCTTCGCGCAAGCGCTCGGCGACACGGGCAACGCCGCGAAGCTGCTCGCACGGTCGGCGAACTGGAAGAACGTGATCAATCCGGCCGCGCCCGGCAGCCAGGGCGCGACACTGCCGCGCCTGTCCGATCGCAACAGCGACGGCAGCTGGGTCGCGAATTCGTTCGATGAAATCGAAGGGAACGTCGAGCAGTACACGTGGATGGTGCCGTTCGACATCCCGGGGCTGATGGGCGTGCTGGGCGGCGACGCGGCGGTCGTGCCGCGACTCGACACGTTCAACACGTACCTGAATGCAGGTTCGAAGAGCCCGCATCTGTGGATCGGCAACGAGCCGGCCTTCGCGACGCCGTGGCTCTACAACTGGACGAGCCGCCCCGACAAGACGCAGGCGCTCGTGCGCCGGATTCTCGACGAGCAGTTCACGACCGCGGCGTCCGGCTTGCCGGGCAACGACGACGAAGGTGCGACGTCGGGCTGGTTCGTCTGGGCCGCGCTCGGCCTCTACCCGGAAATTCCGGCCGTGCCGGGCTTCACGCTGACGAGCCCGCTGTTCCCGCACGCGACGATCCGGCTCGGCAACGGCAAGACGCTGACGATCGATACCGACCATCCCGGTTCGATCTACGTGAAGAACGCCGCGCTGAACGGTGCGCCGTTGACGGGCACGTGGATCGATTTCGCGCAGGTAAGCAACGGCGGCGCGCTCACGTTCGGGCTGGACGACACGCCGTCGGCATGGGGCAAATCGCCGGCCGCGCGATAGCGCGCCGGATGACGGAGGAGGCCGGCGACGGTCGCCGCGGCAGCGGCCGGCGCCGGGCATTCGCAAGCGGAAGTCTGCGCGACGCCGATTGGGTGGGGCAGACGGCGTCGCGCCGCGCAAGGCCGCAAGCCTGGCGGCGCGGCGGAACAGCATCGCCGCCGGATGATTCGTTTAATCAAAGGTACTAAACGAAAAATGAAAAATTCAAGACTCTTGATCGTCTCTGCGCTGACCTGTGCAGCGCTTGCCGCGTGTGGCGGCGACGACGTGAACGGTACCGTGACCGCCAGCAATGGCGGCGCAGACGTGCCGTCGACTTCGGGACCATCGCAACCGGGGCAGCCGGGCCAGCCGTCGCAACCGGGGCAACCGTCCACGCCCACGCGTGCCAACATGCAGCTGACGCAGTTCGTCAACCCGCTCATCGGCACGCAGGTCAACGCGGACTCGGGCTACGCGGGCAACGTGAGCCCGGGTGCGATGGTGCCGTTCGGCATGGTGAACTTCGGGCCGAACACGCCGCGCTACAACTTCAACGGCTCGGGCGGTTACCTGTCGTCGGGCGGCTCGGGCGGCACGATCGACTTCTTCAGCGTCACGCACCTGAGCGGCGTCGGCTGCCCGGGGCAGGGCACGGTCGCGATGCTGCCGACCGATGCGGCGACGGCGATTGCATCGGGCGGGCGGCCGGTCGGCATCGGGTACAGCTATGGGGACGAAACGGCCCAGCCGGGGTACTACAAGGTGCGCCTCGCGAACGGCATCGTGACGGAGCTGAGCGCGACCGCGCGCTCCGGGCTCGCACGCTTCACGTATCCGAACAAGGACAAGGGTTTCTTCTCGATCGATGCGAAGCTGAACGGCAACAGCGATTCGGGCAGCACGAAGGTCACCGCGAACAACGTCGCGCTGGCGCTCGCGAGCGACGGCAAGTCGATGAGCGGGCAGGCCGTGGCGCCGGCATTCTGCACGCCGTACGGCACGGTGTGGAATGCGCCCGTGTATTTCTACGCGACCTTCGACAAGCCGCTGCGCAAGCAGGCCGGCACGTCGTCGGTGAACACCGCCAGCAACGGCGCGGCGACATTGCAGTTCGACCTGACCGATGCGGACCGGACCGTTACCGTGAAGGTCGGGATCTCGTCGGTGAGCATCCGGAACGCGCAGGCCAACCTGAAAGCCGAGGGCGAAAAACTCGCGTTCGACGATGCCCGCACGAACGCATCCGGCCTGTGGAACGACCGGCTCAACACGATCCAGATCGACCAGGCCGCGAATCCCGCCGTGCTGGACGCGACGCAAAAGTCGAACCTCACGAAGTTCTACACCGCGCTCTATCGCGTGTTCGGCACGCCGACGCTCTATAGCGACTCGAACGGCGAATTCCGCAGCATGCGCCAGCCGAGGAACGCGGACGGCAGCTATCCGAAGTCGGTCGACCAGACCGGCACCATTCCGGCGCGCGCGACGGCGAAGGTCGGCGACTATGCGTTCCGGCGCGCCGATGGTTCGCAGGGCGGCGCAGGCAATCACTACACGGGCTTCTCGCTGTGGGACACGTACCGGTCGCAGGCGCAGTTGCTGGCGATGCTCGCGCCGAAGGAATCGAGCGACATGATGCAGTCGCTGGTCGTGGACGCGTTGCAGTGCGGCGCGTTCCCGCACTGGGTCGACGGCAGCGACGACTCGACGCCGATGGCGGGCGACAATGCATTGAACGTGATTGCCGGCGCGTACAAGTTCGGCGCAACCGATTTCGATCTGGTGTCGGCCGCGCGGCTGACGAAGCAGTCCGTATTCGATCCGTCGAGCGCGTGCAACGACCGCACGAGTGCGGCGGGACTCGCCAATTTCCTGACGGCTCACTACCTGTCGCAAAGCGATGACGGCCACTCGTCGTCCGCGACCATCGAGCGCGTGCTGAGCGACCGCTCGGCCGCCGCGTTCCTGCAGGCGCTGCCGGCCAGCGTGCTGAACGCGCCGTCGGTCGGCGTGACGCCGGACAACATCGGCACGCTGTACACGCGGGCAGGATGGTGGCGCAACATCTTCGACTACACGAACAAGGTGATCGCCGCGCGCAACGCACCGCCGTCCGGTTCGGCGCCCGGCACGCTGGGTACGCTCGTGCAGGGTTCGTTCCATGAATCGACGGAACCGAACTACTTCTGGACCTTCGCGCAGGACTGGACCGCGCTGATCGACGCGATCGGCGGCAAGCAGGCGGCCGTCACGCGGCTGAACAACCTGTTTGCGGTCACGACGCCGTTCTCGACCGTGCCGGGCTCCGCCGACCTGAACGGCGGCGAATCGTCCACGAACCTCTATATCGGCAACGAACCGTCGTTCCAGTCGCCGTGGGGATACAACTGGGCCGGGCAACCGAGCGGCGCGCAGTACATCCTGCCGATCATCATGTCGAAGGCGTTCACGACCGGCCGCGACGGGCTGCCGGGCAACGACGACATGGGCGCGACGTCGAGCTGGTACGTGTGGGCGGCGCTCGGCATGTTCCCGGTCATTCCGTCGGAAGCAGGGCTCGCGTTGTCCACGCCGCAGTTCGGCGGGATCACCGTCTGGCTCGGCAACGGCAAGACGCTGCGGCTCGACAGCGACAAGCAGGTTGCGATGGATGCGTCGGGCCGTCCGTCGTTCGCGTACATCCAGTCGCTGAAGGTGAACGGCGCGGATTACGCGGGTTCCTGGCTGCCGCTCGGCACGATCGCCAATGGCGGAACGATGCGCTATGCGTTGTCCGCGACGCCGACGCAATGGGCGGCCGCCGACAACCTGACACCGCCGTCCGGGCCGAACGCGGACTACACGCGCATGACGGCCGGCGGCCCGTCGGCCGCGATGCGCATGCAGCAGCAGGCCGGCACGCGATAAACGCAACCGGGGCGCGCTCGGGATAGCGTCCCGGGTGCGTCGGTCGAGACGACGCAATCAGGGAGGATAACCAAGTGAAATCGAAAGAACGCCGGAAATTCCTGTCCTACAGCGCCGCGCTGGTCGGCACGAGCTGGCTCGCGGGCTGTAACGGCGATATCGATTCCCCGGCGGGCACGCCGGGCACCGATGGCCCGGCGACGATCACGCCCACGGTGCCCGCCGTGCCGGCCGACCCGGAACACAGCCTGCTGGCCACGCAGGAGCTCGCGCAGAACTGGACGTTCGCGTCCGCGAGCAGCCTGCCGGGTGCGACCGGTGCGCAACTGTCGGGCGCGGGCGGCGTGACGGGCATGGCGCCCGCGACGGTGCCCGGCACCGTGCTGAACAGCATGATCGTCAACGGCAAGTATCCCGATCCGTTCTACGGCCGCATCGTCACGAACACCCTTCCCGATACGCTGAAGGACACCGACTACTGGTACCGGACGACGTTCGCGGCGCCGGCCCGGCAGCCGGGGCAGCGATTGTGGCTGACCTTCGGTGGCGTCAATTACTGCGCCGAGATCTGGCTGAACGGCGCGCTCGTCGGGCGGCTCGAAGGCGCGTTCAAGCACGGCACGTTCGACATCTCGCGGCTGGTGCCGCAGGCGGGGGGCGCAGCCCATCTCGCGGTGCGCGTCGTCAAGCTGGATTTCTCCGAAGGGCCGCTGCTGCCGAACTACAAGAGCGGCGTGACGCGCGGCGGCCGCAACGGCGGCCCGACCGGCGTCACGCTGAAGAACGGCCCGACGTTTTTCTGTTCGGCCGGCTGGGACTGGCTGCCGACGATCCCCGACCGCAATCTCGGCATCTGGCAGCCGGTCTCGTGGTTCACGACCGGCCCGGTGCGCATCGCGGCACTGAATGTCGCGCATACACTGTCCGCCGATCTTTCACGTGCGGAGCTGAGGCTCGACCTCGAACTGGACAACGGCTCGGGTCAGGATCTCGTCGCGACGCTCGTCGGCAGCATCGGCACCGGCGTGACGTTCAGCCACGACATTGCGATTCCCGCATCGACTACCACGACGAAGGTGTCGCTCACGTCGTCGGATATCGCGGCGCTGTCGATCGGGCAGCCGCGCCTGTGGTGGCCGAACGGGTATGGCGAGCCGAACCTCTACGCGGTGACGGTGGGCATCAAGGCGGGACGCGTGCTGTCGGATGCGCGCACGCTGAACGTCGGCCTGCGCCGCATCGAGTATTCGCGCGACATCGGCATGGGCACGCAGCTGAGCATCACCGTCAACGGCCTGCCGATTCTCGTGATGGGCGGCAACTGGGGGCTCGACGAAGCATTGAAGCGCATTCCGCGCGAACGGCTGTTCAACCAGGTGCGACTGCATCGCGATGCGAATCTCAACCTGATCCGCAACTGGAACGGACAGAGTACGAGCGACGATTTCTTCGATGCGTGCGACCGCTACGGGATCCTCGTCTGGCAGGACTTCTTCTTCTCGACCGAAGGAGACGGCTCGGGCGCCGCCAACGTGCCGCGCGATCTCGACAACATCCGCGACGTGATCGCGCGCCACCGTCATCGTCCGTCGATCCTGCTCTGGTGCGGCGGCAACGAAGGCGCGCCGCCGCCGGCGCTCGTCAAGGGGCTCGACGCGCTCGTCACCGAGCTGGATCCGCAACGCCTGTGCCTCACCAGTTCGGCGGGCGATACGGGCGCCGGTGCGGTGAACGGCTACTCGTCCGGCGGGCCGTACAACTGGGCGTCGCCGCAGGCCGCGTTCAGCCGCGGCTACGGCACGACGTCGGTCGCGTTTCACAACGAAGTCGGCTCGCACTCGATCCCGACACTCGAATGCGTCGAGTCGATGCTGCCGCCCGGTTCGTACGAGTGTCCGGACGACTTCTGGGCCGATCGCGACATGAACGGCAACGGTGCGTACTACTATCAGGTCGGCAAGCAGGGCGGCGCCGGCTACATCGCGATGACGGCGCTGCGCTACGGCGCGATCCGCAATCTCGCCGACTTCGCGCGCAAGGCGCAGATGATGAACTACGAGTGCATCCGCTCGATCTACGAGGCGAATGCGGCCGTGATGATCGGCCCGGTGGCCGGGAAGATCACGTCGCCGGCCACCGGCGTGATCATGTGGATGACGAACCCGTCGCAACCGAGTTTCGTGTGGCAGATGTACAGCCACGATCTCGAGGAACATGCGTCGTTCTTCGCGGTGCAGCACGGGTGCCGTCGCGTCAACGCGATCCTCGACGCGAATACCGCCGACGTGACGATCGCGAACCATACGGGCGCGGCCGTGGCCGGCAGCGTCGAGATGCGCGTGTACAACCTGGACGGTACGCTGAGCAGCCGCGCCACGGCCGATGCCGGCGGCGTCGCGAAGGCGTCGTATCGCGTGGTGGCGAACCTGAAGGCGGCAATGGCCGCCGCGAAATCCGACGTGTGCATGGTGTCGCTCGCGTTGACCGATCCGGGCGGCAATCCGCTCGCGGAGAACGTCTACTGGCGGCAGCGCGACGGCGGGGACACGTCGTATACGTCGCTCGACACGATGCCGGGCGCGGCCGTTTCCGTCAGTGCGACGTCGGCCGAGGCCGATGACGTGACGACGCGCATCACGGTCAACGTCGCGAACGTCGGTGCGGGCGTCGCGTTGATGACGCACCTGCAGGCGTTCGACCCGTCGACCGGCGCGCGCATCCTGCCCGCGTTCTACAGCGACAACTACCTGAACCTGGTGCCGGGCGCGAAGCGGCAGATCACGATCGACCTGCCGCATGCGGGCGGCGCACCGGTGTCGCGCGTCGCGCTGCGGATCGACGGGTGGCGGCTCGATCGTCCGAACTGCAGGCTGGGGCTCGGCGGCGTGCCGGTCGTCTTCAACGAGCGTGCGCTGGCGATCGACCCGGCGGTGCCGACGTTCGCGGCATGCTGAGCCGGGCGTGCGCACGATGCGGTGGGACGGTGAACGCCGGGGCGGGTCGCCCGTCGTTCATCCGCTGCGCGTTTCCGGATACCGGGCCCAATCGGGGAATAAAGCGTGGAGACATTGCAGGAGCTGCGCATCCGCGCGCTGAAGCAGGCGCTGGATGACGAAGTGCACGGCTTGTGGATCAGCCATGAGATGGCGACGAACATCATCGCGCGGCTCGACGACGCGATGTCGATCGCGCATGCGTGCGTCGCGGATCGCAACGGCGCCGGTGCGGGCGGCGCGATACCGGCTGACCCGCCCCCCTTCCGGGGTTGAGCGATCGGGCGAGCCTGCCAGGTGTCATGGGGCCGCGTGACCGCGCCTACGGACGCAGTAAATCGAACCCGCCGAATACGACGACGCCGCTGAGCACGATCATCGCGACGGAGTGCTGACCGAAGTAGAGAATTGCCGCGGCAAGCCACGTCGTGATGCAGAAGGCGCCGATGCGGGCCATCGTGTGTTCCTCGAATGCGTGATGCAGTGGGTGCGTGCCGCACGGCGTTCGCCGCTCGAACGGGCGAGCGGGGGCGCAGACGGACGGAAAAAGGCGACCCGCGCAGCCGAGACGGCGGTGTCGGCACGCGCGGCATGCCGCGCCCGAAAGGGCGGGAGTCGAAGCCGGCGGCGTTGCGCGTTCGGGCCCGGAGGCGGCCGATGTGCGCATCCAGCCGGCGAAGCCGCAATTTTACCAGCGCCGCCGTGTCGCGAATCTGGCCCTTTCGCGATGAAAATGCGGCAATCGCGCCGATATCCGTTCGACCCCGATACTCAAGTTTCGTGTGACGAATGCCGTAAACGAGTTGGAAGGCGATTCCCGCCTTCTGTCACGATTCGCTAACGACACACGGACCGACACGATGCAGATCGATTTCTCCACCACCACGCGATCCCCGCTGGCGGACAGCGGCATGAGCGCAAACGCGAACGCAAACGCGCCCGCCGCGACGTCATCCACCGGTGCCGCAACGGATGCCACGAGCGCGACGGGGCCCACCGGCACGACCGGCGCCAACGGGGCGACCGGTACCACCGACGCGAAGGATTCGACCGGCGCCACCGGCGAAACGCTCGGCGCGGCGGGCGCATCGTCGGAAGACCCGGCGGTCGCGCAGTTGAAGGCGCTGATCGAGCGGCTGCAGAAACAGCTTGCGACGCTGGAACGCCAGATGGCCGCCGCCGCCCAGCGCGCGAAGGACGATCCTTCCGCGGCCGTCGAACAACAGTCGCTGAGCGCGGAAGCGAGCGCGATCTCGGCGGCACTCGCGACGGCGATTTCGCAACTCGCGTCGGCGCTCGAGAAATCGGGCGGCTCGTCGTCGGGCGGGCTGGTGTCGACGCACGCCTGAGCGACCACGGCCGCGTCGGCCGCACGCATTACAATCGCAAGCTCGTCTCCCTCGAAAGGATGGCTGAACGATGAATGCGGAACCCGACGACGATCTCGTCCGCTTCGACGCACAAGGCGGCACGCCGCTGCCGGCGGCCGATGCGCAAGGATGGCTCGAGCACGACGGCGCGCGCATCTGGCACGCGTCGTTCGGCCACGGGCCGCCGGTCGTGCTGCTGCACGGCGGCCTCGGTCACGGCGGCAACTGGGGCAACCAGGTGCCGGCGCTGCTCGCGGCCGGCTACCGCGCGATCGTGATCGACAGCCGCGGCCACGGCCGCAGCACGCGCGACGACCAACCCTATTCGTACGAACGCATGGCGTCGGACGTGCTCGCGGTCCTCGACGCGCTGCACGTCGACCGCGCACGCTTCGTCGGCTGGAGCGACGGCGCGTGCATCGCGCTCGTGCTGGCCGCCCGTGCGCCGCAACGCGCGGCCGGCGTGTTCTTCTTCGCGTGCAACATGGATCCGGGCGGCACGAAGGAGATGGTGCCGAGCCCGCTGATCGACCGCTGCTTCGCGCGGCACCGCAAGGATTATGCGCAACTGTCGGCGACGCCGGACCGGTTCGACGCGTTCGTCGCGGCCGTCAGCGAAATGATGCGCACGCAACCGGATTACACCGCGCAGGATCTCGCGGCAATTGCCGTGCCGGTTGCGATCGTGCAGGGCGAACACGACGAATTCATCCGGCCCGAGCATGCGGCGTACCTCGCGCATGCGATTCCGGGCGCGACGTTGACGATCCTGTCCGGCGTGAGCCATTTCGCGCCGCTGCAGCGGCCGGCGCGATTCAACGCGGCGATGCTGGCGTTTCTCGGCCGGCTGCCGGCGTGACGCACGCGCCCGCCGGCGAGCGGGCGCATGCGCCGGTCGTGGTCAGACCATCGCGTTGTCGGCGCCGGGGATCTCGTGCGCCTTGATCTGCTTGCGCTGCAGCTTGTAGCGCAGCTTGCCGAGCATGCCGTCCTCGTGGGCGATGCGCGTGATGTTGAGCACGTATTCGTCGTCCGGCGCGACGGCCTGCGCACCCATGATCCAGCGCACGCTGTCGCGATAGTCGTACAGCGCCTTGTCGTTGATGTCGGCGAGGAAGAACGACAGCGCGGCCATCGCGGCCGGGTGGCCGCCTTCGGCATGCCTGCGCAGTTCATCGACATAGCGGTGACGCGACGCATGATCCTCGATGTCGCCGATGAACATCAGCATGCACTCGAGGCCGTCCGTGTGCCCCATTTCGTGCGCCTTGCGCGCGGCCTCGACGGCCTCGACCTGCATGCGCGCGCGTTCGGCCAGGTCCGTGCTGTTGAGTCCGATGTGGTGATACGTGTACCCGAGCCGGTACGCGGCCATGTTGCCGCCGGCGTCCATCGACTCGCGGAAGTAGTGGGCGGCGCGGTACGGGTCGGCCGCGACGTGCATGCCTTCCTTGTAGAAGCAGCCGAGCAGGTAGTCGCACGAATCGCCGCCTGCCTCGTAGCCGAGCTGGCAGAGTGCGACGGCATCGGCGGGGCGCCGGTTTTCGTATTCCATGGCGGTGGCGAGCTGGTTCCAGGCGAGCGAACCGGGCTCGTTCAGGCGTGCGGCTTCGAGCCACGCGTCGCCGCGCACGTCGTCCTGGGCGAAGCCGAACATGCCGGTGCGATGGGCATAACCGCGCAGGATCATCGCCGACGTGCACGCGCGCGCGTCGGAGGCCCGTTCGATCGCACCGGTCAGCCAGCTGCCTTGCGGGTCGAGGCCGAGCGTCAGCCGCAAGCCTATCGCCATCGCACGGTTGTCGTCGATCGGCTCGTTGCGTTCGGCTTCCTGCAGCCGCGCGTAGGCCTGTTCGTACTCGTTGCGCTTGAAATGGCTGTAGGCGAGCCAGTGCAGCGTCTCCCAGCGGTGATACGGATGCAGCGCGGCCTGCGCGCGGGCGAGCGTCGCGGCCATCGCGCGGCGCACGTCGTCTTCGTCGTCATCCGAATCGAGCGTATTGCCGGCGTAATCGTCGCGCCAGATCTCGTGGCGCAGCCGGTCCTTCTCGACCGCATCGAGGTGTGCGCATGCATCGGAATCGACGAACGCACGGACGTGGTCGTGCGAGCCGCCCCAGCGCGGCTGCATGTACCAGATGAACGTGCGCATCGGAAAGAACAGCTTCGGGTGGACGTGCAGCGTCGCTTCCATCCAGTACCACTTCTCCTTGCGCAGTTTCTTGCCCTGGACCGGGCCGGGCAGCGCTTCGGGAAATTCTGCCGGGCACGCGACCGGCACGTCGGGATTCAATCCCGAACGCGCGAGCATGCGCTGCAGTTCGGCGCGCGTGGCTTCGTCTTCGGCGCCGACGTTCAGGTGCAGTTCGGTGACGGGCCAGCGGCGCTCGCGCACGAGCTGCGTGAGCCATTCGGGCTCGCCGAACGACGACACGCTCGTGAAGATCACCTTCGGCGCGGCCCACATCGTCGGCGCGAGCACCAGCGCGCGCAGCGCGGCGACGGTCGTCATCGCGGCGCACGCATGCGCGCAGATCCAGCCGGCTTCGGTCACCGTCTCGGCCCAGCCGGAACCGCGGTATTCGTAGGCCCAGTGGTGCCAGTAATGCGCTTCGCACAGCCACGCGTGCGCGGAGCGCGGGCTCGCGGCCTGCCATGCGCGCAGGCGCGCGAGGCCCTCGGCGCCGGCGTCGATGCACGGCTGCACGTCGGCAGGCAGCGCGTCGACATACAGCGCTTCGGCCGTGCGGTCGGCGAAGCTGGCGGCGAGTGCGGCGTCGAGCTGTGCGTCGAGCGCGGCAAACTCGCCCGCGCGCAACAGCGCGTCGACGTCGCAGATGAACCAGCGGGGCTTCGCGGGCGGAATCAGGGCGGCGGGAGCGGAGGACATGTCGGTGTCGGTGGTCATGACGAAACGGGTTGGGGATCGAAGATGCGGTAGCGCTTCCACGGCAGCGAAAGCCAGTTTCCGGACGGATTGCGCAGGTGCTCGCGCACTTCCTGCGTGGCGCGCGACGACGCGGGGCCGTCCTGGCCGCTGCCGCGCAGCCAGTGCTGGCGGGCCCGCGCATACGCGAGCCCGAAGTCTTCCCAACTGTCGAAGCTGTCCTGCGCGCGCTGCGCATTGAGCAGCAACACGACCCACGCGTGCTGTTCGGACGTCCAGCCGAGCAGTGCGATGCAGCGCACGAGAAACGCGGTGCGTGCGCAGTCGAAAGCGAGTGCGTCGCGCACGCGCCCGTCGGCAGCGAGCTGTTCGTAGAAGCCTTCGTGCGAGCGGCCGACGCCACGGATCCAGCCCGCGAGGATCGGCGGCACGCGCTGTACGATCTGCCACTCGGGCAGGTCGGCCGGCAGGTCGAGTTCGCGCCGTAACTGGCGCGCGAGCTGTTCGCGTTGCGGGTCGGGCAGCGCGTAGACGAGGTCGTCGCAATCGCAGCGCAGCCCGTTGCGGATCAGCAGGATGTCGGCAAGCGCGAGCGACCAGCGGCGGCGGTTCGGCGGCGCCTGCTCGGCCAGCGTGTGGGCGAGCTTGACCGCCGCGGTCTGCTGGACCGCTACCGCGGCGTCGGCCCCCGCGGCCTGGTCGGCGTCGACTTCGCGCACCATCCGGGCGGCGGCCCGGAACGATCGCCACACGTACCACACGAGCCACAGCACGGCGACGCCGATCAGCAGTTTCAGCATGACGGGCCCCCGTCTGCCGGCGCACGCAGCGCGAACGCGGCGCACAGCGCGGGATCGATCGCGATGCCTTCGATCTCGAAAGCGGTCGTGGCCGGCGGTGCATCGGGTTCGCGCGTGGCCGGCAGCGCATCGGCCGGCAGCGCATGGCGCGCGGCCGCCGCGACGGCCGGATCGATCTGTCGCAGCTGGCCGAGCGCATAGGGCGCGTTGCGCAGCAGCAGCCATTGCAGCGCGGCCGGCGGCTGTGCGAAGTGCTCGATCAGGTGGAAGTTCTCGCTCATCACGCTCAGCAGATGGTCGGGCGAGCGCACGTCGGTGACGAAGGTCCATGCGCCGGCGGCCGCGCCCGGCGCGTCCGGTTCGAACACGAGGCCCATGCCCTCGCAATCGGGATGACGCTCGCCGCGCGGCCCGAGCGCGCGCAGGAACTGGCGGACGTCGTCCGCATAGCGGCGCACCGGGTGGCGGTTCTGCTTGCCCTTGATCTGGTCGATGCGCAGGCCGTTGCCGGCCACCTGCAGGCTGATCGTCACGTGCGGCTGGTTGCCCGCGCCGCGCAGCGTGAACAGGCGCAGCCGGCCCTCCTGCGCGGCCTGCGCGTACTGCTCGCCGTAGCCGCCGCGCAGCCGGCGGCGATCCGCGAACTGGCCAAGGCAGTGCTGCATGTAGTACGACTCGTAAGCGAGTTCCTCGCGCAGCGCCGCATGATCGCCGGCGAATTCGAAGACGATCCCGTTCGGCGTGCGCAGCACCTCGCGCAGCGCGAGGCCGCTGCTCGGCACCCAGCCCTTGTCGCGGCGCGCCTGCATCCGCTGGTGCTCGCGCTCCCACATCTCGAGCGCCATCGTGCACGTGATGCGCTGCAGTTTCTGTGCGAGCCGCGTGCCGGCGCGCGAGCGCAGGAATTCGACCAGCGTGCGCTCGCGGTCGATCAGCAGCATGTGCTCGGGATCGATGAAGTAGAGCGGTGCCGGTTCGGTGGCCGGCGGCGGTGCTGCATCGACCGTCGCGCCGGATGCCGGTTGCGCGCGGAACCGGCGCACGAGCCAGTCGGGCGCCGGCCGGTCGGCGCCGGCGTGCAAGCGGTAATCGGCGAGCGAATCGAGCGGCTGCGCCTGCTCGAACGCACCGACGACCCAGCGGAAAAAATGGTTGCCGAGCCACGCGAGGATGTCGGCCGGATCGCCGCGCTCGGCGCTGCGGCGGGCGATGGCCGCCTTGATGTCGGGCGCATTGACGACATCGCGCGGCCGGTAGGCGGACGCGCCCACGGTTTCGGTCACGGGGTCACTCTCCGGTCAGGCAGGGCGTGCGCGGGCAACGCGCGCGGGACCCTGGCGGTTCTTTCGGCTCAAGGGCGAAACGGCGAACGGGCGCGCAAGACAAGCGCGGCGGCGTTGCGGGTTCCGGTTCGGGGCGGTCGATGCGTGAAAATCACGCGGCCGCGCGGTAGCCAATGACGCGGGAGCGGGCGATCAGCGAATGGCGATTCATTGTTTCTCTCAGGATGGATTCTATTTTTTTGCTTCCGCGAGTCTACTTCGATCCATGCGGGTGAATCAATCGCGCGGTGCGCCGACATGGGCGGATCTGACCAGGCTTGTCTCTTTTTCTTCGATTTTCGATGGAGCGCCATTC
The DNA here is from genome assembly GCF_902499125.1 of Burkholderia arboris. Lineage (GTDB taxonomy): Bacteria > Pseudomonadota > Gammaproteobacteria > Burkholderiales > Burkholderiaceae > Burkholderia > Burkholderia arboris. Next base: position 3,861 of record NZ_CABVPX010000022.1, on the reverse strand, counting down.
GGCGGCCGGATTCGATGCGGTTAAAAGCGCCCGATTTTCCCGGCAAACGGGCGGGCGGCCTTGCGCGTGCAGCGATGCAATCCCGCGCCCGGCATATCTCATAAGTTTTTCTTTAGGCTCGCGCAACTTATCGTCGATTGTTGGCGGCCGGCCGGTAGCGGATAGTCCTGCTTCGACAGGCCGGCCGCCGCATCTTCCGCGCGGCGCGGCCGGATCTGTTGTCCATGCAACCATCAGAAATCAAAGGAACCGCAACCATGCGATTCAACGCGACACGCTTCGCCGCGACCCTGTTCGTCGCCGCATGCGCCACCGCGACGGCCGGCCGCGCGGCCGCCGTCACGCAGGACGACCTCCACGACACCGTGACCCGCCATATCGCGCCGTTGATGAAACAGTACGCCGTTCCCGGCATGGCGGTCGGCATCGTCGCCGACGGCAAGCCCTACGTGTTCGATTACGGCGTGATGTCGAAGCAGACCGGCAAGCCCGTCACCGGCGACACGCTGTTCGAGATCGGCTCGGTCAGCAAGACGATGACGGCGACGCTGGCGGCCGACGCGCAGGAGGGCGGCGAACTGTCGCTCGCGGACCCGGCGGGAAAATACCTGCCCGCGTTGCAGGGCAAGCCGTTCGGCGTCGTCACGCTGCTCAATCTCGGCACGCATACGCCTGGCGGTATGCCGCTGCAGGTGCCGGACAGCATCCGCAACGACGCGGACCTGATGCGTTATCTCGACGCGTGGCGGCCCGCGTATGCGCCGGGCACGCGCCGCACCTATTCGAACGTCGCGATCGGGATGCTCGGCTATCTCACCGCGAAGGCGATGCACAAGGATTTCGCGGTGCTGATGGAGCAACGGCTCTTCCCCGCGCTCGGGATGATGCATACGTACATCAACGTGCCGGCCGCGCGTCAGGCCGACTATGCACAGGGCTATGCGAAGGACGGCAAACCGACCCGGATGACACCCGGCATGCTGTGGCAGCCGGCGTATGGCGTGCGGACCACGGCGGCCGACCTGCTGCGTTTCGTGCAGGCGAACATGGGCCTGATCCAGACGTCGCCGCGGCTGCAGCGCGCGATCGAGCGCACGCATACCGGCTATTTCAGCGCGGGGCCGCTGACGCAGGACCTGATCTGGGAACAGTATCCGTATCCGGTTGCGTTGCCGACGCTGATCGAAGGCAATGCGCCGCCGATGCTGTTCAACGCGACGCCGGCCAGCGCGATCAAGCCGCCGCTTGCGCCGAATCCGGACACATGGATCAACAAGACGGGCTCGACCAACGGCTTCAGCACGTATGTCGCGTTCGTCCCCGCGAAGCGGATCGCGATCGTGATGCTCGCGAACGGCAACGTGCCGATCGAGGATCGCGTGAAGGCCGCGTACCGGATTCTCGGCTCGCTCGACGACGGGCGGTAACGTTTCCACGGCCGGGCCGGATACGCCGCCCGGCCCGGTACGCCCCAAAAAAACTGATACCTGTATCGGCGCGCTTCTGCAAAACGAAATACGCGCATCGCATCCCCTGAGCAGAATCCGGGCAGATCTCCGGGCGTGTCCGGACATTCCAGTCAGGGGGAAACATGCAGAAGACCACTCTCGCACGGCTGCTGTGCGGGCTGACCTTGGTCGGCGCGCTCGGCGCGTGCGGCGGCAACATGGATGGCACGGGCGGCGCGGCCGGCACATCGACGAACGCGGCCGGCGGCACCGACAACGGCAAGGGCAACGGCGGTACGCCGCCGGGCCAGCAAGTCGCGAACCGCGCGCTCGTGATCGAGCTCGACGGCGTCACATACGCGGCGCTCGCGGCCGGCATCGCCGGCGGCACGCTGCCGAACCTCGCGAAGCTGCATATTGCGCCAGCCTACAGCGGCGGCGTGAACGGCCTGCTGTCGCAGCAGCCGAACCTCGATACGCCGAGCTGGGCCACGCTGCTCACGGGTGCCTGGGGCAATCGTCATCAGGTGCTGTCCGACGCACCGAACCAGGCGCTGCAGGCGCCGACCGCATTCGACACGCTGAAGACCGCGAACGCGGGCCTGCTCGGCGCGGCCGTCGGGTCGCCGGCGCTCGCCGCACTGCTCACGGCCGGCCGCAACGCGGGCAATCTCGACACACTCGCGAATTGTGCGGCGGTCGACAGCTGCGTGACGCAGCAAAGCACCACGATGATCCAGCAGGGATACTCGCTCGTCGTCGCGCAATACCACTCGGCGCAGGATGCGGCGCTGAACTACGGTCTCGGCGCGGCCGCGTATGCGAACACGCTGAAGCAGCTCGACGCGTCCGTCGGCGCGCTCGTCGCCGAAACGGCGAAGCGCAACAAGGAGAACTGGCTGGTCGTGGTCACCGGCGGCCATGGCCTGAACGCGGCCGGCGGCAGCGACGGGCTGCCGTTGCTGTCCGAATCGACGACCTTCATCGCGATGAACCAGGCCGACAACGGCCGCCTCGGCAGCGCCGCGCAGCCGGCGTCGCTGGCCGACCTGCACGCGCGCGCCAGCATCGCGGACATTGCGCCGACCGTGCTCGCGCAGTTCGGCGCGCTGCCCGCGTCGTCCGCGTATGAAATGGATGGCGGCGAACTGATCGGCGCGCAACCGGTGTCGCAGCTCGCCGGTACGGCCAGCACCGACGGCCACAGCGTCGTGCTGACGTGGGCCGCGCCCGCGAGCGGCGCGATCGCGGTGTACCGCGCGGGCCAGCAGATCGCGACGCTGCCGGCCGGCACGACGACCTATACCGACAGCAATCTCGGCCTGACCGCGGCCGGCACCTACAGCTTCGACTACGTGGTGACGGCAGGCGGCGCGCCGCTCGGCAGCATCGTGCGGATCGCGTACGTGCCGCCGCCCCCGCCGCCGCCGCCGCTCGCGGCGACGCTGAAGAACGGCCTCGCGTCGTATTACCCGTTCGGCGCGCTGCCGGCCGTCGATGCGCTGAACGCGAGCACGATGGGCCCGTTCCCGGCCGCCGCGAACGGCGGCTCGCTGGTCGCCGATCCGTTCGGCGGCCAGGCGCTGCAGGTAACGACGCAGACCGTCGACACCAACGGCTACGACGGCTACAAACTCGTGCAGAACGCCGACATCGCGACGCAGGCGCAGTTCACGATCGGCATGTGGCTGAAGACGCCGTGCACCGACGTGGTCGGCTTCGGCACGCCGGTGTTCGCGAACAAGAACTGGCAGAGCGGCAAGAACGCGGGGATCGCGATCGGGCTGTTCCCGCAGGCGTCGGGCGCGCCGTCGGGCACCTGCAACCTCCAGTACAACGCAGGCGACGGCACCAACCGCAACGACCTGAAGACGATGAGCGTGACCGCGAACCAGTGGGTGTACGCGGCGTTCGTGATCGACACGGTTGGCAAGACGATGACGGCCTACACGTTCGACCCGGTGCTCGGCGAGCAGAAGCAGAGCACGCCGCTCACGGTGTCGGTGGCCGCGCTGCCGGGCCTCGGCACGAAGACCTTCGGCGTGAACGAGGACGGCACCGGCCAGTACCACATGCTCGCGTGCGGCTACCCGGCCAGCCATTACAGCGGCGGCTACACGGTCAACGCGTGCACGACGGTCAAGCCGAACGTCGAGAGCTTCTCCGACGTCGCGATGTGGAGCCGCGTCGTGACCGAAGCCGAACTGCAGTCGGTCGCGGGCTCGGGCAAGCCGCTGTCGACGATCCTTCACTGACGGAGTGCCGACATGACCATCGCACATCTGCGCCGCGTGCGCGTCGCGCTCGCGGCCTGCATGCTGAGCGCGCTGGTCGCCGGGTGCGGCGGCGACGATTCGGGCAGCACGGCCGCCGGCGCCGCGAAGGCGAATGCGGCGCCGGCCGGTGCGGGCGG
>NZ_CABVPX010000021.1 GCF_902499125.1 Burkholderia arboris | reverse complement strand
CACCCGGTGGCGGCGGCCGTCGCGGTCGCGAACCTGAAGCTGCTGCGCGACGAAGGCATCGTCGAGCGCGTGAAGAACGATATCGGGCCGTATTTCCAGCGGCGGCTGCGTGATGCGCTGGGCGATCATCCGGTCGTCGGGGAGATTGCGGGAGCGGGGCTGGTCGCCGGCGTCCAGCTGGCGCGCGACCGCGACCGGCGCGAGCGGTTCGGCGCGGACGTCGATATCGGCACGATCTGCCGCGACTTCTGCTTCAACGGCAACCTGATCATGCGTGCGACCGGCGACCGGATGCTGCTGTCGCCGCCGCTCGTGATTCGCGAAGCAGAAGTCGACGAGATCGTCGACAAGGCAAAGCGCGCGTTCGACGCGACGGCGGAGCGGGTGGGGTAGTCGCGCAGCGAGGTACCCCGCGCGGCTGCGATTGCGATCGTGCGTGGGGATGCGGAATCTCTTTCCGGACGGGATCTGAGGCCGGGCCGGCTTTCGAAGCGGCCCGTGCATCGGCGGGCAGTGAGGTGTCGCCCGGGAGCGAAATGGCGGTGGGCAGCGCTTATGCAGTCGCGAAGCGCTGACGCTCGAAATTCATGACGAGCGCGACCGATGCGGCGATATCCAGCGTTCCCGTATCCACGATCAGATCGGGTGCGGCCGGCACTTCGTACGGATCGGAAATGCCGGTAAATTGCGTCGTCTGGCCGGTGATCGCTTTTGCGTAAAGTTGCTTCGGATCCCGTGCGGAGCAGGTTGCAATATCGGTTTTCAGGTAGACCTCGACGAACCGATTCGACCCGATGATGTCTCGTGCCCGCTGCCGGTCGGCCTCGTACGGCGAGATCAGCGCGACGATTGCGACGATCCCCTGCCTGTTGAGCAATTTCGCGATTTCTGCCGTGCGGCGACAGTTTTCGGTACGGTCCTCGCGCGTGAAGCCGAGATCCGGCGAAACGCCTGCACGCAACTCGTCTCCGTCGAGGATGCAGACCGGCACATTGCGGGCGCGCAGCTGCCCGGCAATTTCGTGCGAGAGGGTCGACTTGCCGGCGCCACTCAAACCGGTCAGCCACAGGGTGTAGTCGTTGTTCTCTGATGACATGGGTATTCTGGTTCTATCGCCAGCTCATCATCGCAAGTCATGATTTCGTGCCGTAAATGCGATGCTGATTCGGCTGGCTGTTATATGGCGAAACGATTCTATGCATCCGAATTCGGACAAATGTTACATAACAATTACCAATAATTACAATCGCGGTTTTCCCTCTTTCGTATTGAAGGTTCCGTAGCTACACGATTGAAATTGATGGGCTTTTTGACGATGCAGGATGCGCCGGTCGCGCCCGCGTGCCTGCATTCGATTGGCGAAAAGGGAATCGATCAGATGGTGAATGTCTTATTCGTCTGATTGTTCGTCAAAGGGAGCGGTCACTGCTACCTCGTGGAACGCGGCCCGTCGACGGTGGCAGCCGGTTCACGATGGGCGTGTAACGCGCTGTCGACATCGCAAAGCTGATTGATTCGAATAGCGCCGGAGTAATCCATGAGCACTCAAACCGTCGTACGCGTTACCGCTGATGCGTCAGGCTACACAACCGAGCTCGATCGCGCAAAGCGTAGCGCCGAGTCGTTCGCCGCATCTCAAGAGGCGGTTTCAAAACGTATGCGCGCCGCCCAGGATGCGATGAAAGAGGCGCCTACAAGCGGCAGCAAGGCATCTGCCAGTGCGATCAATCGTTCGTTCAGTCGAACGCGCGCATGGCTGATACGGTATCGGATCAGTAGTTCGCACGATGGCGTTTTACTGGATTCGGTCGGGCTCGAAAACGACCCGACCAGCATTTCGGATTCGATGCGGGCAGCCCAAGCCTCAGCCTCTTTGCGGCTGACGAAGGTTTTGGTTTGAGGGGGGAATCCCTGATGACGGACGATCGCCTGAAATTGGCAGTCGCCGCGTTTGCGAATCGTTGGCACCAGACACCTCGAAGAAGAAGTGTGCCAACAATCCGGTTGGGCGAGAGGACACTTAACGAGCATTTCGCCAAGTGCTGACCCGGAAAGCAAGAAGGGCCGGCGATTGCCGACCCTTCGAATCTTTGGTGGGCGGTACTGGGATCGAACCAGTGACCCCTGCCGTGTGAAGGCAGTGCTCTACCGCTGAGCTAACCGCCCAAAGAAGCTGAAATTATGTCAGAGCTTTTGGGGTTCGTAAAGCCCTTTCTGCAAATTTTTTTCAGGTACTCGCAAGAACCCGCCCGCTGTCCGCCGGCTCAGCCCGCGAGCGCTGGCAGCGCGTCGATCGACGCACGCACGTAGTCGGCAAAGCGCAGCGCAACCGGTTCGGCGGCGCCGCCGCGTTTCAGCGCGAGCGTGCGCGATTCGAGCGACGCATCCTTCAGCGGCAGGAACGCGAGGCGGTCGCTTTTCGCCTGCTGCAGCACGCGCGGCACCAACGCGATGCCCATCCCGAACTCGACCATCGACAGGATCGTCTGCCACAGCCGCGCCTCATGGCGGATCAGCGGACTGAATCCCGCGTTCACGCACTGCGCGATGATCAGGTCGTGATAGTGCGGCGCGGCTTCGCGTGGAAACAGGATGAACGGTTCCGCCGCGAGCGCGGCGAGCGCGACTTGTTTGCGCCGCGCGAGCGGATGCGTGGCCGGCAGGCAGCACACGAACGGCTCGGCATAGACCGGCACCGACTCGACCTCGGGCGGGAAGTGGCCCCAGTGCGCATAGCCGAGATCGATCTGGCCGCGCTGGATCGCCTGCACCTGCGCGTGCGTGTTCATCTCGCTCAGCACGACCTCGACGCCCGGATAGTCGGCCTCGAAGCGCCGCACGGCGTCGGGCAGCCCGCGATACAGCATCGAATGAACGAAGCCGATCCGCAGCCGGCCCGCGAGGCCCGACGCGGAGCGCACCGTCAGGCGCTCAGCCTCGGCGGCCTGCAGCAGCAGCCGGCGGGCTTCGCCGAGCAGTACCTCGCCCGCGTTGGTCAGCGCGACGGTCTTGTTGGTGCGCGAGAAAAGCTGCACGCCGAGCGCGTCCTCGAACTTGCGGATGTCGAAACTCAGCGCCGGCTGCGAGATGAACAGGCGCTTCGCTGCGCGCCCGAAATGCAGCTCCTCGGCGACCGCGACGAAGTAGCGCAACTGCCTCAGTTCCACGGTGTCTCCTCCCGGCGTCGGCATCGATAAGCGATATCTATCGTACCGGATAAATCCTGTATTGGACGCTTATCGATCGCGCGCCTACGCTCTGCGGAAGGCTTTGCGCGGGACTGGCCGGGCGCCGCAGCGGCGCCTCCAGCCGACGTGCAGGCAACCCAGGAGACGCACGCATGAACGACACCGCTCGCACGCCGGACGCCGGCGCATCCAACATCCCCGACAGCCGGGGGATCGATTTCTTTACCGCCGATCCCGATCTCGGCGCGTTGCTGAAGCTGCATCTCGGCGACGCGAACTATGCCGAACTCGAACCGCGGCTGCGCGCGCTCGGTGCGCGCGTGTCGGGCGAACTCGACGAATGGGCGTCGCGCGCGGACAAGCATCCGCCCGTGCTCGAGCATCGCAACCGGCGCGGCGAGGCCGTGCAGCGGATCGACAAGGATCCCGCGTATGTCGCGCTCGAGCGCGTCGCCTATGCGGAGCTCGGGCTCGCGTCGCTCAGCCACGGGTCCGAAACCGTGCCGCCGCTCGTCAAGTACGCGCTGACGTTCCTGTTCGTACAGGCGGAATTCGGGCTGTGCTGCCCGGTCAGCATGACCGATTCGCTGACGCGCACGCTGCGCCGCTTCGGCGATCCGGCGCTCGTCGCGCGCTACCTGCCGATGCTCGCGTCGCGTGATTTCGACACGCTGTACCAGGGCGCGATGTTCATGACCGAGCAGGCGGCCGGCTCCGACGTCGCGCGCATCGCGACGCGTGCGACGTGCGAGACGGATGCGCGCGGCGAGACCGTCTGGCGCCTGACCGGCGACAAGTGGTTCTGCTCGAACGCGGACGCCGATCTCGCGATGGTGCTTGCGCGGCCCGACGGTGCGCCGGACGGCATCAAGGGCCTCGCGCTGTTCCTGCTGCCGAAGACGCTGCCGGACGGCACGCGCAACCGCTACCGGATCGTGCGCCTGAAGGACAAGCTCGGCAGCCGGTCGATGGCGAGCGGCGAGATCGCGCTCGAAGGTGCGCAGGCCTGGCTGATCGGCGAGATCGGCCGCGGTTTTCACCAGATGGCCGACATGATCAACATGTCGCGGCTGTCGAACGGCGTGCGCGCGGCGGGGCTGATGCGGCGCGCGCTGAACGAGGCGCTGCACGTCGCCGCGCATCGCGAGGCGTTCGGCCGCAAGTTGATCGAGATGCCGTTGATGCAGCGCCAGTTGATGAAGATGCTGCTGCCGGCCGAGGCGGCGCGCGCGATGTTCATGCAGATCGCGTTGCTGCTGCCGCAGGCCGACGCCGGTGACGAGCAGGCCGCGCGCTGCGTGCGGATCCTGACGCCGCTGATCAAGTTCCGCGCATGCCGCGACGCGCGTCGCGTGACGGGCGATGCGATGGAAGTGCGCGGCGGCACCGGCTACATCGAGGAATGGAGCGACGCGCGGCTCGTGCGCGATGCGCATCTCGGTTCGATCTGGGAAGGCACGAGCAACATCGTCGCGCTCGACGTCGCGCGGGCTGCCCAGCGCGAGCATGCGCTCGATGCGTTGCGCACGTTCCTGGGCGATCGTCTGGGTGCGGCGCCGCTGCCCGATGCGAGCCGCACGGCGCTGCGGCGGGTGCTCGGGCGCGCATGCGATGCGCTTGCGCGGGTTGCGGCGGAAGGCGACGACGCGCGCGTGCGGCAGGCCGCGTCCGCGTTGTATTACGCGAGCGCGGCCGTGCTGATGGCCTGCGAGGGCGCGCGGCTCGCGCCGGATTTCAGGCGCCTCGCGCTTGCGCACCTGATCGTGCGCCACAAGCTGCTGCCGGTCGATCCGTTCGCGCCGGTGTCGGGCGACGACGAATCGGCCGCGTCCGACGCGTTGTTGCGTGGCCTGCCGGTCGCACTCGACACGGCGCTCGACCTGCTGCCGGAGGTCGAGCGATGAGCACGACGAACGCGACCCGTGGCGCACTGGACGGCCTGAAAGTCGTCGACCTGAGCCGTGTGCTCGGCGGGCCGTACTGCACGCAGGCGCTCGCCGATCACGGCGCGACCGTGGTCAAGATCGAGCCGCCTGCCGGCGACGAAACGCGCGGCTGGGGGCCGCCGTTCCTCGGCGATACGGCCTGGTATTTCATGGGCGTCAACCGCAACAAGGAAGGGCTCGCGCTCGACCTGTCGCGCGACGAAGGGCGCGCGATCCTGTGGCGCCTGCTCGAAGAGGCCGACGTGCTCGTCGAAAACTTCAAACCCGGCACGCTGGCACGCTGGGGGATGGACTACGCACGCGACCTGCAGCCGCGCTTCCCGCGCCTGATCCACTGCGCGGTGACGGGCTTCGGCGAAGACGGCCCGCTCGGCGGATTGCCGGGCTATGACGCCGTGATCCAGGCGATGGCCGGGCTGATGAGCGTGAACGGCGAACGCGACGGCGACGCGACGCGCATCGGCCTGCCGATCGTCGACATGGTCACGGGGCTCAACGCGCTCGCCGGCATCCTGCTGGCGCTGGCCGAGCGCGAGCGGAGCGGGCAGGGGCAGTCGATCGACATCGCACTGTACGACTGCGGCGTGTCGCTGCTGCATCCGCACCTGCCGAACTTCTTCGGTTCGGGGCGCGTGCCGGAACGCAGCGGCAACGCGCATCCGAACATCGCGCCCTACGACAGCTACCTCACGGCGACCGTGCCGATCTTCCTTGCGGTCGGTAACGACCGGCAGTTCGCGCGGCTCGTCGCGCATCTCGGTGCGCCGGCGCTCGCAAGCGATCCGCGCTTCGCCGACAACCGCAGCCGCTGCGCGCACCGGCCCGAGCTGAAGGCAGAGCTGGAAACGCGGCTCGCCGCGCACGCGTGCGAGCCACTCGCGCGCGACCTGATGGCGGCCGGCGTGCCGTGCGGGCCGGTGCGCACGGTGGCCGACGTCGCGCACGATCCGCATGCGCTGCACCGGAACCTGTTCGTCGAGATCGGCGCGTATCGCGGTACCGCGTCGCCGGTGAAGCTGTCGCGCACGCCGGCGACCTATCGGTCGCCGCCGCCCGCGCTCGGCCGCGACACGCGTGCAGTGCTCGACCGGCTCGGTATCGATCGCGCGCTTCAGCAGCAGTTGCTCGACGCCGGCGTGCTGAAAACGGCAACGGACCCGGCACCCGACTGACACGACGCCGCCGGCCGGCGGCGCGATGCCGGCCACCCGGGAAAGGCGCGCGCGAGTCGTGCCCCCGATCAACAACACGGAGACATCGATGAGCCGTCCGCAATCCCCTAGCGCCGCGCAGCCGCGGCCCGGTCGCGCCGCTTTCGCGGCGTTCGTCGGCACCACGATCGAGTGGTACGACTTCTACATCTACGGCACGGCCGCGGCGCTCGTGTTCGGCAAGGTGTTCTTTGCGAGCACGATGGACCCGGGCGTCGCGACGCTGCTCGCGTTCGTCACGTTCTGGGCCGGCTTCGCCGCGCGGCCGCTCGGCGGCATCGTGTTCGGCCACCTCGGCGATCGCGTCGGCCGCAAGACCGCGCTCGTGATCACGCTGGTGATGATGGGGCTCGCGACGACCGGCATCGGCCTGCTGCCCGGCTATGCGCAGATCGGCGTCTGGGCGCCGGCCGGTCTCGTCGTGCTGCGCGTGCTGCAGGGCATCGCGGTGGGCGGCGAGTGGGGCGGCGCGGTGCTGATCGCGAGCGAGAACGCGCCGAAGCATCGCAGCATCCTGTATGCGGCGTTCGCGCAGCAGGGCTCGCCCACCGGCAACCTGCTGGCCACGGCCGCGTTCTTCGCGCTGAGCGCGCTGCCGACGCCGTCGTTCCTGATGTGGGGCTGGCGCATTCCGTTCCTGCTGTCGGCCGTGCTCGTGATCATCGGCATGGTGATCCGGCTGAAACTCGAGGAGTCGGCCGACATGCAGCGCGTGCTCGCGCGCAAGCGCACGGTGAAGCTGCCGCTGCGCGACGTCGTGCGCGATCACTGGGTGGTCGTGCTGCTCGCGGCCGGCACGCTGCCGGTGATCAACGTCACGTACTTCCGCAGCACGTTCGCGCTGTCGTGGGCGACGAAGGAACTCGGCTACGCGCAGGGCACGTTCCTCGGCATCCTGTCGATCTCGCTGGTCGTGCAGTTCCTGATGCAGCCGGTCGGCGCGTGGTTCGTGTCGAAGGTCGACATGCGGCGCGCGATGTGCTGGATCCTGATTCCGGAAATCGTGCTGATGCCCGTGATGTTTCATGCGCTTGCGACGCGTTCGTACGGGGTGGCCGTCGCGGGCATGTGCATCTCGACGATTCCGTCGGCGATGTTCTACGGCGCGGTCGGCGGCGTGCTCGCGCGCGTGTTCCCGGCGAACATCCGTTACACCGGCCTGTCGCTCGCGTACCAGCTGAGTGCGCTGGTCGTCGGCGGCGGCACGCCGGTGCTCGCGCAGGCGATCCTCAACGCGACGGGCAGCATCGTCGGCGTCGCGGTCGCATCGGGGCTTTATGCGCTCGTGTCGCTCGTCTGCATGCTGGCGCTGCTGAATCGCACCGGGTATCGCGCCGACGAATTGTCGACGGCCGAGCGCAGCGATGCGGCCGAATGGGGCACCGAAGGCGGAGGTGCCGAAAACGCGAGCGGGAGCCCGCAACAGCCGGGCGAAGGCGGCGCGCTGAAACCGGCGGGCTGACTCGCGCCGATCGCTCACCCTGAAAAGAAAAACGGCACCGTGCGAGACACGGTGCCGTTTTTCGTCGGATCGCGTGGCAGCCTGCCGGCGCCGCGCGTCACGTCGTCAGCCTTCCGTCGGCGGCACGTAGCCGGACGCCTGGTCCGCGCCGTCGCCGAAGAAGTACTTTTCCGTCTGCTTCATCAGGTACTGCCGCGCACGCGGGTCGGCCATGTTCAGGCGGTTTTCGTTGATCAGCATCGTCTGCTGCTTGAGCCAGCCCTGCCACGCTTCCTTCGAGACGCTCTCGTAAATGCGCTTGCCGAGTTCGCCCGGCAGCGGCGGGAAATCGAGGCCTTCGGCTTCCTTGCCGAGCTTCGCGCATTGGATCATTCGAGCCATCGTGTACTTCTCCTGTAATCGGTCTGGGGGGAGGGCAGTCGTGCCTGTGCTCAGAGCTGCTTCATCAGCACGAGCGACTTGCGCTGCCAGTTATAGAGTTTGCGGCGGTCTTCCGGCAGGTCGTCGACGCTGACCTTGACGAAGCCGCGCTTGAGGAACCAGTGCTCGGTGCGCGTCGTGAGCACGAAGATGTGCGTGAGACCGCGCGCGCGGGCGCGCTGCTCGATGCGCTTGAGCAGGCGTTCGCCGTCGCCCGAGCCTTGTGCTTCCGGTGCGACCGTCAGGCACGCCATCTCGCCGATCTTCTCCTGCTGGTACGGATACAGCGCCGCGCAGCCGAACAGCACGCCATCGTGCTCGATCACCGAGAAGTGGTCGATGTCGCGTTCGATCTGGTGGCGGCCGCGGCGTACCAGCGTGCCGTCCGACTCGAGCGGCTCGATCAGCGACAGGATGCCGCCGACGTCGTCCGGCGTCGCTTCGCGCAGGCTCTCGAGGTTCTCGTACGAGATCATCGTGCCGACGCCGTCGTGCAGGAACAGTTCGAGCAGCATGCTGCCGTCGAGCGACTGCGGGATCAGGTGCGCCCGGGTCACGCCGCCGCGGCACGCGCGAATCGAGTGCTTGAGGAAGAATGCGTCGTCGCCCTGGACGTTGCCGGAATCGAGCAGCTCGGCGGCCGCGTCGAGCGACATTTCGCGCACCAGCTCGCCTTCGTCGTCGACGATGCCGGGCGCCTCGGTCAGGAAGATGATCTTGTCGGCGCGCAGCGCGATCGCGGCCGCCGACGCGACGTCTTCCATCGACAGGTTGAATGCTTCACCGGTCGGCGAGAAGCCGAGCGGCGACAGCAGCACGAGCTTGCGGCTCGCGAGCGAATGACGGATCGATTCGGCGTCGATCTTGCGCACGATGCCCGTATGCGCGAAATCGACCCCGTCGAGAATCCCCACCGGCCGTGCGGTCACGAAGTTGCCCGACACGACGCTGATGTGCGCGTGCGCCATCGGCGAGTTCGGCAGACCCTGGCTGATCGCGGCCTCGATGTCGAGACGCACTTCGCCGGCCGCTTCCTTCGCGGATTCGAGCGCGCGCGCATCGGTGATGCGCAGGCCGTGCGAAAACTCGGATTCGACACCATGCAGGCTCAGCTGCTCCTCGACCTGCGGGCGCGAGCCGTGCACCAGCACGATCTGGATGCCCATCGCCTGCAGCAGCGCGATGTCGGACACGAGCGCGTTCAGCAGCCCCTGCTGCACCACCTCGCCGCCAAACCCCACGACGAACGTGCTGTTGCGGAACTTGTGGATATAGGGCGCGACGGAGCGCATCCAGTCGACGAACTGCGCGTGACTGGCGGCCGAATCGTCGGCGGCCGGCGGCGTCGCGGCGCCGGTCTGGGCGGGGGGGAGGTCGGTTTGGGAATTCATGGGCGGGATTATAATGCGCCCCCATGTCGAATGTTTCTAAAAGTCCCGCGCCGACGCGGGCCAATACGCCGTCGGCCCGGCACCCGGAGGGTGCGGCCGATGCACGCGAGCAGCAGGGCCAGCCGCCGCGCCAGCAGCACGAAAAGCCGGCGGGCACGCCGGCACACGCGCCGCGCGGGCCGCGCAGCGACGAACGGCGCGGCGATGCGCGCCCGCCTGCCGCGAAGGGCGCATCCGAGCCAACGGGCGAGCGCCCGCCACGCCGCGAGCGTCCGCCGCGCGCCGTCGTCGCGCCGAATCCCGTTCCGCCGATCACGTACCCCGAAAGCCTGCCCGTGTCGGGCAAGCGCGACGAAATCGCGCGCGCGATCGCCGGTCATCAGGTTGTCATCGTCTGCGGCGAGACCGGCTCGGGCAAGACCACCCAGTTGCCGAAGATCTGTCTGGACCTCGGCCGCGGCCTCGGCGCCGGCGGCACCGGCCTGATCGGCCATACGCAGCCGCGCCGGCTCGCCGCGTCGTCGACCGGCCGCCGGATCGCCGAGGAGCTCGGCACGCCGTTCGGCGAGGTGGTCGGCTACAAGGTGCGCTTTACCGACAATCTCGCGCCGGGCGCGTCCGTGAAGCTGATGACGGACGGCATCCTGCTCGCCGAGACGCAGGCCGACCCGCTGCTGAAGGCGTACGACACGTTGATCATCGACGAGGCGCACGAACGCAGCCTGAACATCGACTTCCTGCTCGGCTACCTGAAGGAAATCCTGCCACGGCGGCCGGACCTGAAGCTGATCGTCACGTCCGCGACGATCGACGCCGATCGCTTCGCGCGCCATTTCGGCACCGACGAGCGCCCGGCGCCCGTGATCGAGGTGAGCGGGCGGCTGTATCCGGTCGAGATGCGCTACCGCCCGGTGGCCGAGGATCGCCCGGCCGTGAAGAACGCCGAAGGCACGGCGGGCCGCGACCGCGTGAAGACCGCGCGCGAGGCCGAGCGCGACCTGATGGACGCGATCGTCGACGCGGTCGACGAGCTGTGCCGCGAAGGCTCCGGCGACGTGCTGGTGTTCCTGCCCGGCGAGCGCGAGATTCGCGAGGCGGCCGAGGCGCTGCGCAAGCACCATCCGCCGCACACCGAGATCCTGCCGCTGTTCGCGCGGCTCTCGGCGGCCGACCAGGACAAGGTATTCAAGGCGTCGAATGCGCGCCGGATCGTGCTCGCGACCAACGTGGCCGAAACGTCGCTGACGGTGCCGGGCATCCGCTATGTGGTCGACACGGGCCTGGCGCGCGTGAAGCGCTATTCGTACCGGAACAAGGTCGAGCAACTGCAGGTCGAGTCGATCTCGCAGGCCGCCGCGAACCAGCGTGCGGGCCGTTGCGGCCGCGTGGCCGACGGCGTCTGCATCCGCTTGTACGAGGAAAGCGACTACCAGGCGCGGGCGCGCTTCACCGATCCGGAAATCCTGCGCTCGTCGCTTGCGTCGGTGATCCTGCGGATGAAGTCGCTGCACCTGACGGCGATCGAATCGTTCCCGTTCCTCGAGCCGCCGCCCGGCCGCGCGATCGCGGACGGCTATCAACTGCTCAATGAACTCGGCGCGGTCGACGACGACACCGCGCTGACGCCGCTCGGCCGCGAACTCGCGCGGCTGCCGCTCGATCCGCGCGTCGGCCGGATGATTCTCGCCGCGCGCGACCAGCAGTCGCTGCGCGAAGTGCTGATCATCGCGAGCGCGCTGTCCGTGCAGGACCCGCGCGACCGCCCGATCGAGGCGCAGGAGCAGGCTGACCAGGCGCACCGCCGGTTTGCCGACGAGCGTTCCGAATTCCTGCAGTGGCTGAAGATCTGGGCGTGGTTCGAAGAGGCCGTCGCGCACAAGAAGTCGAATCGACAGCTCATTGACGCGTGCCGGCAGAACTTCCTGTCGCACCTGCGGCTGCGCGAGTGGCGCGACGTCCATTCGCAGCTGCTGACCGTCGTGCGCGAGCACGGCTGGCGCCTGAACGAAGTCGAGGCGACCTATGAACAGGTCCATCTGGCCCTGTTGACGGGCCTGCTCGGCAACCTTGGCCTGAAAGCCGACGACGATCCGCACTATCTTGGCGCGCGCGGGATCAAGTTCTACCTGTGGCCGGGCTCCGTGCTCGCGAAGAAGGCCGGCCGCTGGGTGATGGCGGCCGAACTCGTCGAGACGAGCCGGCTGTACGCGCGCTGCCTCGCGAAGATCGAGCCCGAATGGGTCGAGAAGATCGGCGCGCACCTGCTGAAGAAATCGCTGTCCGAGCCGCACTGGGAAAAGCGTCCGGCGCAGGTCAGCGCGTACGAGCGCGCGACGCTGTACGGGCTGCCGATCTACCACCGCCGGCGCGTCGCGTTCGGCAAGCAGGATCCGGCGCGGGCGCGCGAGCTGTTCATCCGCGGCGCGCTGGTCGAGGGCGAGTTCGACACGAAACTGCCGTTCTTCGCGCACAACCGCAAGCTGCTCGCCGACATCGAGCAGCTCGAGCACAAGTCGCGCCGCCAGGACGTGCTGGTCGACGACGAGCTGATCTACGCGTACTACGACCAGGCGATCCCGGAAGGGATCCACACGGGCGTCGCGTTCGAGCGCTGGTATCGCGACGAAGCGAAGAAGGGCGGCCACGCGGAGGACAAGCAACGGCTGCTGTACCTGTCGCGCGACGACCTGATGCGTCACGAGGCGGCCGGCGTGACGACCGAGCTGTTCCCGAAACGCGCGACGATGGCCGGCGTCGAGATGGCGCTCGCGTACCACTTCGAGCCCGGCACGCCGCGCGACGGCGTGACGCTCGCGGTGCCGTTGTATGCGCTGAACCAGGTCGACGCGCGCCGCTGCGAGTGGCTCGTGCCGGGGATGTTGAAGGAAAAGGTGCAGTTGCTGCTGAAGTCGCTGCCGCAGAAGCTGCGCCGGCACTGCGTGCCGCTGCCCGAATACGCGGCCGGCTTCGTCGAGCGGATGGGGCGCGAGCGCTTCGGCGCGGGCGGGCTCGTCGAGGCGCTGATCGCCGACGTGCGCGGCGAGACGCAGATCGCGATGAAGACGGCCGACTTCAAGCTCGAGACGCTGCCCGCGCACCTGTTCATGAACTTCAAGGTGGTCGACGAGCACGGCCGCCAGCTGGCGATGGGGCGCAATCTCGCGCAACTGCGCCAGGAGCTCGGCGCGCAGGCGCAGCAGCAGTTCCAGAAGATCGCGGCGGCGTCGACGATCGCGACCGGCGGCGAGGCCGACGCAGGCCAGCCGGCCGGCCAGGCGCCGGCGGTGGCTGCCCCGGCAGGCGCTGCCGGCGCTGCTGGCCGCCACGCGAAGGCGGGCAACGGCGCGGCGCCGCAGACGGCCGCTCAGTCGGAAGGCGGCGCAACGGCGCTGTACGAGAACCTGACGACGTGGAATTTCGGCAAGCTGCCCGAGCTGCTGGAAATCCGCCGGCGCGGCCAGACGCTGTACGGCTATCCGGCGCTCGTCGACCGCGGCACGCATTGCGACGTCGAAGTGTTCGATTCGCCGGAGGAGGCCGCGCGCATCCACCGGGCCGGCCTGCGGCGGCTGTTCGCGCTGCAGTTGAAGGAGCCGATCAAGTTCCTCGAGAAGAACTTGCCGGGCCTGCGCGAGATGGCGATGCAGTACATGTCGCTCGGCACTCAGGACGAGCTGCGCGACCAGCTGATCGACACGGCGCTCGACCGCGCGTGCCTGCAGGACCCGCTGCCCGACGACGACGCGAGCTTCCACGCGCGCCGCGACGAGGGCCGGAGCCGCCTGAACCTGCTCGCGCAGGAAATCGCGCGGCTGGTCGGCCAGGTCCTGGCCGAATACGCGGGGCTCGTGAAGAAGCTCGCGCAGGCGAAGCCGTTCGCGCAGGCGCACGCAGACCTGCAGCAGCAGCTCGCCGCGCTGGTCGGCAAGCGCTTCGTGATCGACACGCCTTACACGCAACTGGCGCACTTCCCGCGTTACCTGAAGGGCATCGCGTTGCGGATCGACAAGCTGAAGGCCGATCCGGCGCGCGACGCGAAGCAGTCGGCCGACCTGCTGCCGCTCGCCCAGCAGTATCAGCGCGCGGTGTCGCAGCGCGGCGGCGTCGCCGACCCGCGGCTCGCGGAATTCCGCTGGCTGCTCGAGGAACTGCGGATTTCGCTGTTCGCGCAGGAACTGCGCACGCCGATGCCTGTCTCTGTCAAGCGTCTGCACAAGGTCTGGGAGTCGATGCAGCGCTAGCGCAACATCGGTTTCCCGGGCACGCCCCGGCGGCCGGCCCCGGCCGGCCGCGCGGCGCCTGCCGCGGCGGCTCATCCGGCCGCCGTGGCGTGCGTCGAAGTGGCGCAATGCCGGCCGCCGTCAACCGGTGCGGCCGGTTGAACGTTTTACAATGACGGTTGTTCCTCGACGTGAGTCTTCATGCGCACTTTCCTTTCCCTCGGCCGCACGCTCGCGCTGGCCGCCGCCGTACTGGCGCCCGCCGCACACGCGAATAACGTGATCGTCCTCAATTCGGCCGAAGCGACGCTTTCCCTGATCGACCAGCAGACCCGCGAGGTCGTCAGCACGATGCCGACCGGCAAGGAGCCGCATCACCTGATGGCGACGCCCGACAATGCGTCGCTGATCGTCGCAAATTCGGTCTCGAACAGCCTGATGTTCCTCGATCCGAAGACGGGCAAGCTGCAGCGCACCGTCGAAGGGATCGACGATCCCTACCAGCTCGGCTTTTCGCCGGACCGCAAATGGTTCGCGGCGGCCGGCCTGCGGCTCGACCGCGTCGACATCTACGGTTACGACGGCCGCGACCTGCGCCTCGTGAAGCGCGTGCCGCTCGCCGTGATGCCGAGCCACCTTGCGTTCACGAAGGACAGCAAGACGCTGCTCGTGTCGCTGCAGGTGTCCGGCGAGATCGCGGCGATCGATCTGCCGACGCAGACGGTCAAGTGGAAGATGAAGGTCGGCAAGGTGCCGGCCGGCCTGTGGCTCACGCCGGACGACAAATTCCTGCTCGTCGGGATGACGGGCGCGGATTACGTCGCGGTCGTCGACTGGCGCAACCAGAAGGTCGTCAAGCAGATCTACACGGGCAAGGGCGCGCACAACTTCCGCTCGCTCGCCGACGGTACGCACGTCGCGGTGACGAACCGGGTCGCGAACACGATCAGCATCATCGACGAGAACACGCTCACCAACGTCGGCGACATCACCGGCCTGCTGCCGGGCCCGGACGATATGGAGCTGTCCGCCGACAAGAAGACGCTGTGGGTGACGTTCCGCTTCGCGAAGAAGGTCGGGATCATCGACCTGGCTTCGCGCAAGCTGGTGCAGACGATCGCCGTCGGCCGCTCGCCGCACGGCATCTACTTCTACGACCGCGCGCCGTGGAAAGCGGCGAACGGCGCGTGACGGGCGGAGGCGAACGATGCTGCACCTGATCGATGCGTTCGTGTCGGACATCCAGACCTGGCTGTACGTCGACGTCGTGCAGCCGCTCCTCTTCAAGTTCAACCTGATGGACTATGACGAGGACACCTACGACGCGCTGTACTGGGTGATCATCGGCGCGCTGCAGATGGTGCTGATGTTCGCGTTGCTGCGCCCGCTCGAGGCGCTGCTGCCGGTCGAACGCTGGAAGAACCGCCGCGCGGTGCGGGTCGACGTGATCTACACGGCGATCTCGAAGCTCGGCATCTACACGCTGTTCTTCTTCTTCGCGCTGCAGCCGGTGTTCGACAACTTCCAGGCGTGGCTGCGCCTGCACGGCGTCGCGAACGTCAACCTCGACTATCTGTGGCCGGGTGTGACCTCGAAGCCGATCATCGCGTTCGCGATCTACCTCGTCGTGCTCGATTTCGCCGGCTACTGGTATCACCGCTGGCAGCACAAGTTCGGCATCTGGTGGGAGCTGCACGCGGTCCATCACAGCCAGCGGCAGATGTCGCTGTGGTGCGACGACCGCAACCACCTGCTCGACGACGTGCTCCAGTCGTGCTTCTTCGCGGCGATCGCGCTCGTGATCGGCGTGACGCCGTCGCAGTTCGTCGTGCTGACCGCGTTCACGAACTTCATGCAGAGCATCCAGCATACGAATGCGCGCCTGTCGTTCGGCTGGCTCGGCGAGCGCCTGCTCGTCAGCCCGATCTTCCACCGGCGCCACCACGCGGTCGGCTACGGTCACGAAGGCACCAAGTACGGCTGCAACTTCGGCGTGCTGTTCCCGTGGTGGGACATGATGTTCGGCACCGCGTCGTGGAGCCGCACGGTCGAGCCGACCGGCATCCGCGAGCAGGTCGAGGGCGTGTCCTACGGCGAAGGCTTCTGGTCGCAGCACGGCCTCGCGTTCGTGCGGATCTTCCGGCGCCTGTTCCCCGCCAAGCGCGGTGCGGCGTCCGCCTGACGCGATCCCGCTCCCGTTGAACGGCATTCCCACACGGCCCGCATGCGCTTCGGCGCATGCGGGCCGTGTGGTTTATCCTTTCTCCGTTTTTCTCCGTCGATACAGGCTCGCATGAACGACTTGCTGCGCTCTTTCGTCCGGGCGCTCGCCAGCGCGCTGCACCCGCGCATGCTGTGGCTCACCCTGATGCCGTTCGTCGTCTCGGCGCTGCTGTGGGGCGCCGTGCTGTGGTTCTCGTGGCAGACGCTGCTGGATCTCGCGCGCGGCGCGCTCGACGGTTTCGTGCTGACGGCGATGCTGTATCGCGCGTTCGATGCGATCGGCATGTCGCAGCTGCATGCGGTCGTCGCGCCGTTCGTGGTCGTGTCGCTCGCGATCCCGCTGATCGTGCTGACGGTGCTGCTGCTGATCGCGACGATCTCGATGCCGGTCGTGATCAAGCACCTGTCGAACCGGCAGTTCGCGGCGCTCGAATCGAAGCGGGGCGGCACCTTCTTTGGCAGCGCGTTCAATTCGCTCGGCGCGGCGCTCGTCGGCGTCGTGCTGCTGGTCATCACGATCCCGCTGTGGCTGATTCCGCCGTTCTTCGCGCTGCTGCCGCCGGTGATCTGGGGCTGGCTCACGTACCGCGTGATGACCTACGACGCGCTCGCGCTGCACGCGAGCCGCGACGAGCGCCGCGCGCTCGTGCGGCAGCACCGCTGGCCGCTGATCGGCATCGGCGTCGCGACCGGGCTGCTCGGCACCGTACCGACCTTCGTGTGGGTCTCGTCGATCTGGATGATGGTGCTGTTTCCGTTCGTCGCGGCCGCCATGATCTGGGTATACGCTTTCATCCTCGTCTTCTCGGCGCTGTGGTTTGGGCACTACTGCCTGCGCGCGCTGGAGGACCTGCGCGCGCGCTCGCGCGCCACCGCAATCGACATGGGGCAGGCATGAGCATCGGCATCATCATCATCGGCGACGAAATCCTTTCGGGCCGCCGGCAGGACAAGCATCTGGCGAAGGTCATCGAGCTGCTCGGCGCGCGCGGCCTCGCGCTCGACTGGGCCGAATACGTCGGCGACGATCCGGCGCGCATCACCGCGACGCTCGCGCGTGCGATCGCGTCGGGCGACATCGTGTTCTCGACCGGCGGGATCGGCGCGACGCCGGACGACCATACGCGCCAGTGCGCGGCCGCTGCGCTCGGCGTGCCGCTCGAACTGCATCCGGAAGCGAAGGCGCTGATTTCGGAACGGATCCGCGAAACGCACACCGATGCGGCCACGCCGGTCGACTTCGAGTCGCCGGAGAACCAGCACCGCTTCAACATGGGCGTGTTCCCGGTGGGCGCGACGATCATCCCGAACGGCTATAACCGGATTCCGGGCTTCTCGGCCGGCGACCTGCACTTCGTGCCGGGTTTCCCGGTGATGGCGTGGCCGATGATCGAATGGGTGCTCGACACGAAGTACGCGCATCTGCATCACGCGACGCCGCATGCAGAGCGTTCGCTGTACGTGTTCGAGCTGCCGGAATCGACGCTCACGCCGCTGATGGAGCGCATCGAGCGCGATTTCCCGGGCGTGCGCGTGTTCAGCCTGCCGAGCGTCGGCGACGCGGAGCGCGGCGGGATCTACGCGCGCCGTCACATCGACCTCGGCGTGAAGGGCGAGCCGGAAGCCGTCGCGGCCGCGTTCGTGAAGCTGCGCGAAGGCGTGCACCTGCTCGGCGGCGACGTCGTCGAGCCCGGCACGCCGCGCGCCTGAGCGGCCCGCCAGGCGACCGCACAAAAGCCACGGGCCGCGCAATGCGGCCCGTCATCGGCATGTCATCGCCCGGCTCGACGATGGGGTTGTCGCAGCCGGTCGGCGCAGTGCGCCGTCAGGCGCCGATCCACGGCAATTTGCGGAAGCACCAGCCGTCGACCGTCTTGCGGTGGCCTTCGGCATCCTTCGCGCCCTCGAAGCCTTCGAGCAGGTCGAACGCCTTCGTGAAGCCGGCCTGCGTGGATGCGACCGCGGCGAGTTTCGAGCGCGCGGCGCTGCGGCACAGGAACAGGAGCGGCGTATCGGCCGGGAGGGCCGCCTTCAGTTCGTTGACGAATTCGGCGTTCGGCACGCCGCCCGGGTAGCGCGTCCATTCGAGGTGCAGGTATTGGCCGTCGCCGACGAGCGGGCGGCCGATCCAGTCGAGCTCGGCGCGCGTGCGCACGTCGACGAGGCGCGCGGACGGGTCGAGCTGCAGCAGTTCGAATGCCTCGGCCGGCAGCAGCGCGCCGGCGTAGTTGAGCGCGTCTTGTGCGCGGCGTTCGTCGGCCTTCGCGTAAAGCTGGTCGAGCGTACTCATGGCAGGGAGTCTCCGTATCGGTCAAACGAACATTCTAGCGCGGCGTCGCGGCACGGGCGCCCGCATGCAGGACGGTGCGCGCATGGCCACGCGTTCACCAAAAGAGTGCAAAATGGCGCGCATGCACCAGAATGATTCTGCGGTCGCGGTGGGCCGTAGCGATTGCACCATTGCAGTGCTTGCGGCAAACGGCCGGTGCAGCGCGAAGCCCCGGAATCGCGCAGCACAGCCCTGTCGTGGCGAGCCCCGGCGCGATTTGTTCCGGTCGCTCGCAAAGATGGCACGGAAGCTGCTATATAGAATTCGGTCGAATCGGGGCGCGCTGCGCCAAAGCAAGACCCCGGTCAGCTCGATAAACGAGGCGGTTCCCAGTCCGCCGGAATTGTTCTAATCAGGAGAAGAGGTTATGAGTAAAACCGTCGCCGACGTCATGCAACTCGTGAAGGACGAGGACTGCAAGTTTGTCGATTTCCGCTTCACGGACACGCGCGGCAAGGAACAGCACGTGTCGGTGCCGGTTTCGGCGTTCGACGAAGACAAGTTCGAAAGCGGTCATGCATTCGACGGTTCGTCGATCGCGGGCTGGAAGGGCATCGAGGCGTCGGACATGCTGCTCATGCCGGATCCGAACGCAGCCTTCGTCGACCCGTTCTATGAAGAGTCGACCCTCGTGCTGACCTGCGACGTGGTCGAGCCGGCCGACGGCAAGGGCTACGAGCGCGATCCGCGTTCGCTCGCGAAGCGCGGCGAAGCGTACCTGAAGAGCACGGGCATCGGTGACACGGCCTACTTCGGTCCGGAACCGGAATTCTTCATTTTCGACTCGGTCCAGTGGAACACGGACATGTCGGGCTGCTTCGTGAAGATCAACTCGGAAGAAGCACCGTGGTCTTCGGCCAAGGAATTCGAAGGCGGCAACACGGGCCACCGTCCGGGCACGAAGGGCGGCTACTTCCCGGTCGCACCGGTCGACACGTTCCAGGACATGCGTTCGGAAATGTGCCTGCTGCTCGAACAGCTCGGCATCCCGGTCGAAGTGCACCACCACGAAGTGGCGGGCCAGGGCCAGAACGAAATCGGCACGAAGTTCTCGACGCTGGTCGAGCGCGCCGACTGGACGCAATGGTCGAAGTACATCATCCATAACGTCGCGCACTCGTACGGCAAGACGGCGACGTTCATGCCGAAGCCGGTCGTCGGCGACAACGGTTCGGGCATGCACGTTCACCAGTCGATCTGGAAGGACGGCCAGAACCTGTTCGCAGGCAACGGCTACGCAGGCCTGTCGGAACTGGCGCTGTTCTACATCGGCGGCATCATCAAGCACGCCCGTGCACTGAACGCGATCACGAACCCGACGACGAACTCGTACAAGCGTCTGGTCCCGCACTTCGAAGCACCGGTCAAGCTCGCTTACTCGGCACGCAACCGTTCGGCTTCGATCCGCATTCCGCACGTGTCGAACCCGAAGGGCCGCCGTATCGAAACGCGCTTCCCGGATCCGATGGCGAACCCGTACCTGTGCTTCACGGCGCTGATGATGGCCGGCCTCGACGGGATCCAGAACAAGATCCATCCGGGCGAAGCAGCGGACAAGAACCTGTACGACCTGCCGCCGGAAGAAGATGCAAAGATCCCGACCGTCTGCGCGGGCCTCGACCAGGCTCTCGAAGCGCTCGACAAGGATCGCGAGTTCCTGACGCGCGGCGGCGTGTTCACGGACGGCATGCTCGATGCCTACCTCGCGCTGAAGGAGCAGGAGCTGGCGAAGTTCCGCATGACGACGCACCCGATCGAGTTCGAGATGTACTACTCGCTCTAATCGGCGATGGCGCTTCGATTCAGCGCCGTCATGCCGGTTCGTTCCCGTCGCGTGGGCCGCGGCGGGAACGGCGGAGTCTGAAAGGGGACGGCGTCCAGCCGTCCCTTTTTTGTTCCGACGATTTTCATTTTTCTGGCCCGGTGAGGCGCGACAAGCACGCAGATGGTTCTGAAGAATCTGATCAAGGCGAAAACGGGGCAGCCCGAGCGACTGACGGACGACGAGCGGCTCTCACGCTCGGGCCTGCTGGCGGGGCTGGAAGCGCTGCCGACGGTCGTGATCGTGCTCGACCGCAAGACGCTGCGGATCGCGTTTGCGAACCCGTCGGCGGAGGCGATGCTCGACATCTCGCGCCGGCAACTCGCGCAGCGGCCGTGGGGCGAGATTTTTCCGAACGCGAACGAGCTGGCATCGACGATCACCGCGATCGGCGAGGAGCGCTTTCACGCGACGCACCTCGATACCGTGCTCGACCGGCCCGGCCGCGAACCGTTGCACGTGCATGCGATCGTCGGCTTCCTCGAGACCGCGCCCGATTTCGTGCTGGTCGAGCTGTTCGAGAACGAACGCCAGTCGCGCACCGACCGGGAAGAGCGGATCCACGACCTGACCGCGGTCAACAAGCAGCTGATCCGCAACCTCGCGCACGAGATCAAGAACCCGCTCGGCGGCATTCGCGGCGCAGCCCAGCTGCTCGAATTCGAACTGGGCGAGCGCGAGCGCGGCGAGTTGCGCGAATACACGCAGGTGATCATCAAGGAATCCGATCGCCTGCAGACGCTCGTCGACCGGTTGCTGGAGCCGCACCGGCATCCGCACATCGTCGGCGACGTGAACATTCATGAAGTGTGCGAACGCGTGCGCGCGGTGATGCTCGCGGAATTTCCGCGCGGGCTCACGATCGAGCGCGACTACGACGTGAGCGTGCCGGACCTGCGCGGCGACAAGGAGCAACTGATCCAGGCGCTACTCAACATCGTCCGCAATGCGGCGCAGGCGCTGCGCGAACGGATCGCGCAGGGCGACGCGAAGATCGAGCTGCGCACGCGTATCGCGCGCAAGGTGACGATCGCGAAGCGCCTGTACCGGCTGGCACTGGACTTGCACGTGATCGACAACGGGCCCGGCATTCCGGAAGAGATCCGCGACCGGATCTTCTATCCGCTCGTGTCCGGGCGCGAAGACGGCAGCGGGCTCGGCCTCACGCTTGCGCAGACTTTCGTGCAGCAGCACGACGGGATGATCGAGGTCGAAAGCCGGCCCGGACGTACCGAATTTCAGATTCTGCTGCCGCTCGATCATTGAGCGGCGACTTGCGATTCACCGGATTCACCCAAATCTGACCGACCTATGAAGCCGATCTGGATAGTAGACGACGACCAATCGATCCGCTGGGTGCTTGAAAAGGCACTCGCCCGGGACAGCTTCGCGACGAAGAGCTTCGCGAACGTGCGCGATGCGCTGGCCGCGCTCGACCACGAGACGCCGCAGGTACTCGTGTCCGACATCCGGATGCCGGGCGGCTCGGGCCTCGAGTTGCTGCAGGCGATGCACGAGCGCCTGCCGGGCCTGCCCGTCATCATCATGACGGCGTTCTCCGACCTTGATAGCGCCGTTGCGGCGTTCCAGGGCGGCGCGTTCGAGTATCTCGCGAAGCCGTTCGACGTCGACAAGGCCGTCGAGCTGATCCGCCGTGCGGTGGAGGAAAGCCTGCGCGGCGGCGCGCCGCAGGACGAGCGCGTGGCCGAGGCGCCCGAGATGCTCGGCCAGGCGCCCGCGATGCAGGACATGTTCCGCGCGATCGGCCGCCTGTCGCATTCGGCCGCGACCGTGCTGATCACCGGCGAGTCGGGCACCGGCAAGGAACTCGTCGCCCGGGCGCTGCATCGCCACAGCCCGCGCGCGAACGGGCCGTTCATTGCGCTGAACACCGCGGCGATTCCGAAGGACCTGCTCGAATCCGAGCTGTTCGGCCATGAGCGCGGCGCGTTCACCGGCGCGCAGACGACGCGGCAGGGCCGCTTCGAGCAAGCCGAGAACGGCACGCTGTTCCTCGACGAAATCGGCGACATGCCGTTCGACCTGCAGACGCGCCTGTTGCGCGTGCTGTCGGACGGGCAGTTCTATCGGGTCGGCGGGCACAACCCGCTGCGCGCGAACGTGCGCGTGATCGCCGCGACCCACCAGAATCTCGAGTCGCGCGTGCGGCAGGGGCTGTTCCGCGAGGACCTTTACCACCGGCTCAACGTGATCCGGCTGCGCCTGCCGCCGCTGCGCGAGCGTAGCGAGGACATCGCGCTGCTGACGCGCCACTTCCTGCAGAAGAGCGCGCGCGATCTCGGCGTCGAGCCGAAGCGCGTGTCCGATGAAGCGCTCGTGTATCTGACGTCGCTCGCGTTTCCCGGCAACGTACGGCAGCTCGAGAACCTCGCGAACTGGCTGACCGTGATGGCGCCCGCGCAGACGGTCGAGATCAAGGACCTGCCGCCGGACCTCGTGCCGGCCGGCGCGTCCGGTGCGCCGGTCGTCGCAACGGGCGATGGCGCGGATGCGCTCGGCAACGGCGGCAACGCCGCGGGCGTACCGCTCGCGATCGGTGCGACGCCGGCGGCGGCCGTGCCCGTCGCGGCCGCGCCGAACGGCAGCGCGCCGGCCGGCTACCCGGTGTGGGAGCATGGCCTGCGTACCGAAGTCGCGCGGCTGTTGCGCGAGAATTCGGCCGATGTGATGGACGAGCTCGCGCGCCGCTTCGAGGCGGCCGTGATTCGCGAGGCGCTCGACTTCACGCGCGGCCGCAAGGTCGAGGCCGCGGAGCGGCTCGGCATCGGCCGCAACACGATCACGCGCAAGATCCAGGAACTCCACCTGGAGCCCTGAGCACGATTTGCGGCATGCGCGGCGTCGCGCATGCCGCGATCGGACATAATCGCGGTTTGCACGCCGTTTGCCATTCCGCCGATCTTCAATGTCCGATTCCTTCCGCTGGCCCGCCGGGGCCGACCCGTTCCGTTTCCTCGAAGCGCTTGACAGCAAACGCGCCCGCACGTGGGTCGACGAGCAGAATGCGCGTACGCGCGCCGTGCTGCGCGACGACGACGCGTATCGCGCGCTGACCGCGCGTCTCGCCAAGGCCTATCTGCCGCGCGAACGCCCGGTGATTCCGACCCGCTGGCGCGACTGGGCGTACGACCTGTGGCAGGACGATCTCCATCCGAAGGGGCTGTGGCGCCGCACGCGCTGGGACGACTGGCGTGCCGGTCAACCTGCGTGGGAAACGCTGCTCGACGTCGACGCGCTCGGTGCCGAAGAGGGCGAATCGTGGGTGTTCGAGCAGGACGCGATCCTGTATCCGGACGGCGATCGCGCGCTGCTGTCGCTGTCGCCGGGCGGCGCCGATGCGGTCGTCGTGCGCGAGTTCGATCTCGTCGAACGCCGTTTCGTCGACGGCGGGTTCACGATCGACGAGCCGGGCCATCACACGGTCGGCTGGATCGACCGCGATACCGTCTACGTGAGCTGGGATCGCGGCGAAGCGCATGCGACCGCGGCCGGTTATCCGTATGAAGCGCGACGCTGGGTGCGCGGCACGGCGCTTGCCGATGCGCCCGTCGTCTTCAGCGGCGAACCCGATGACATCAGCGCGGGCGCGTGGTTCGACCCGATCGACAACCGCCACGTCGCGTGGCGCAGCGTCGACTTCTTCGACGCGCATGCGTACTGGCTGACCGACGCGGGCGAGTGGGCGCGCTACGACGTGCCGACGCATGTCGAAGTCGGGTTCTGGGAGGGCTGGCTCGTGCTGGAGCCACGCCTCGACTGGGACTGCGACGGCGTGCGCCATGCGGGCGGCTCGCTGCTCGCGATCCGCGAGCAGGCGTTCCTCGCCGGAGCGCGCGAATTCACGACGCTGTTCGCGCCCCAGCCGACGACGTCCGCGTGCACGTGGACGCACACGCGCACGACGCTGATCGCGAGCTGGCTCGACGACGTGCACAACCGCACGATGCTGTGGCAGCCGCGGCAGGCCGGCGACGGTACGTGGACGTGGGATGCGCGGCCGTTCGAGTGGCCGGGCGACGCGCAGATCGACGTCGAGCCCGTCGAGGCGACGCTGAACGACGAGGTGTACGTCGACGTCGACACCTATCTCGACCCGCCGGAGTGCTGGCTGGCCGATCTTGCCGATCGCGCGGACGATGCGCCGTCGCGCCGTGTGCTGCTCGACCGGCCGCCGGTGCAGTTCGATGCGGCCGGACTCGTCGTGCGCCGCGCGAGCGCGCGCTCGCAGGATGGCACGATGGTGCCGTACACGCTGATCGGGCCGCGCGATGCACTCGATGCGGCCGACGGCGCCGCGCGCGTCGCGCGGCCGTGTCTGCTGTCGGGCTATGGCGGCTTTGCGATCCCGAACCTGCCGGGCTACAGCGACGCGTTCGGCATCGCGTGGCTCGAGCGCGGCGGCGTGATGGCGTTCGCGCATATCCGCGGCGGCGGCGAGTTCGGGCCGCGCTGGCACGTCGATGCGCAGCGCGAACACCGGCAGCGTTCGTTCGACGATTTCATCGCGGTGGCCGAGGATCTGGCCGCGACCGGCGTGACGACCGCCATCCGGCTCGGGATCGAGGGCGGCAGCAACGGCGGGCTGCTGGTCGCCGCGTGCATGGCGCAGCGGCCGGAGCTGTTCGGTGCGGTGCTGTGCCGCGTGCCGCTGCTCGACATGCGGCGTTATCCGAAGCTGCACGCGGGCGCCGCGTGGCTCGACGAATACGGTGATCCGGACGATCCGCGCGAAGGCGCGGCGCTGGCCGCGTATTCGCCGTATCACCGCGTGCGCGAAGGTGTCGTGTATCCGCCGTTATTGTTGACGACGTCGACGCGCGACGACCGCGTGCATCCCGCGCACGCGCGCAAGATGGCCGCACGCATGCATGCGCTCGGTCATGAACGGGTGTGGTACTGGGAGAACACCGACGGCGGCCACGGCAGTGCCGACGACCTGGAACGCGCGGAAGCCGATGCGGCCGAGTTCGGCTTCCTGTGGGCCCATCTCGGGCCGGCGCCCGCGCGGCGCTGAACGCGCGCGGGCGGATGGGACGATCAGCCGACGATCGCGACGACGGGCGTGTGGTCGGACGGCTGTTCCCACGTACGCGGCGTGCGGTCGACCTCGCACGACGTGCAGGTTTCCGCGAGCGCCGGCGACAGCAGGATGTGGTCGATGCGCAGCCCCGCGTTGCGGCGGAACGCCATCATCCGGTAGTCCCACCACGTGAAGGTTTTCTCGGGCTGCTCGAAGCGGCGGAACGCATCGACGAAGCCGAGCTCGATCAATTGCGCGAAGTGCGCGCGCTCCTGCGGCGACACGAGGTTCTGGCCTTCCCATTTCGCGGGGTCGTGCACGTCGCGGTCTTCCGGCGCGATGTTGTAGTCGCCGAGCAGCGCGAGCTTCGGGTAGCGCTGCAGTTCGGTGCGCAGCCATGCCTGCAGCGCGTCGAGCCACTGCATCTTGTAGACGAACTTGTCGGAGTCGGGGGCCTGGCCGTTCGGGAAGTACGCGGACACGATGCGCACGCCGTCGACCGTCGCGGCGATCACGCGCTGCTGCGGATCGTCGAAGCCGGGGATGTTGCGCACGACGTCCGATTCGTCGACGTTCAGCGACGCGCGCGCGAGGATCGCGACGCCGTTGTAGGTTTTCTGGCCCGTGAACCAGCTGCGGTAGCCGGCTGCCTCGAGATCGGCGCGCGGGAATTTCTCGTCCGGCAGCTTCAGTTCCTGCAGGCACAGCACGTCGGTGCCGCTTTGCGCGAGCCAGTCGAGCACGTGCTGTTTGCGGACGTTGAGCGAGTTGACGTTCCAGGTGGCGATTTTCATGAACGGGAGTGTGCGTGCGGCGTGAATGCGAAGGCCGCCATCTTACCGCGAGCATGCGGTGCGAACGCGTGCAATGCGCGACGCGGAGCAGGGGGCATGCAACGCCGTCTGGCAGAGGGGAGAAGAAATTGTGACAAAAGTATTGACGTGAGTACTTCCTCACCCTATAATTTATTTCTCTGACGCGGGGTGGAGCAGTCTGGCAGCTCGTCGGGCTCATAACCCGAAGGTCGTAGGTTCAAATCCTACCCCCGCAACCAAGCACACCAGACGATGTGCCGCGCAAGTGACCGATGCGCGCTTCGTCGACAAGAACCCGGCTCCGTGCCGGGTTTTTTGTTTTCTGCGCGCCGATCGCGATCGCGGTTATCGCGCAGCCCACTCCACGGCTGCCTTCGCATGCAGCGCGGTCGTGTCGAACACCGGCAGCGGCGAATCGTCCGCGCCGATCAGCAGCGTGATTTCCGTGCAGCCGAGGATCACGGCCTGCGCGCCGCGCTTCGCCAGTGCCTCGATGATCGACACATACGTCGCGCGCGATTCCGCCGAGATGACGCCGTGACACAGCTCGTCGTAGATGATCCGGTGCACGTCGTCACGCCCGCGTTCGTCCGGCACGAGCACTTCCATGCCGAATCTTGCGTGCAGCCGCTCCGCATAGAACGGCAATTCCATCGTGTAGCGCGTGCCGAGCAGGGCGACGCGCTCGACGCCCGCGTCGCGCAGCGCGCTGCCGGTCGGATCGGCGATATGCAGGAACGGCAGCGTCACCGCGGCTTCGATCACGTCGTGCACGCGATGCATCGTATTGGTCGTCAGTACGACGAGATCGGCGCCGGCCGCTTCGAGCTGGCGTGCGGCGTCGGCCATCCGTTCGCCGAGCGCCACCCAGTCGTGCGTGCGCTGCAGCGCTTCGATTTCCGCGAAATCGACCGTGACGAGCACGCTCTTCGCGTTGTGATGCCCGCCGTGCAGCGCCTTCGAGTGCCGGTTGATCATCCGGTAGTACTCGGCCGACGATTCCCAGCTCATGCCGCCGATCAGTCCGATCGTCTTCATCCGTCACCTTTTCGTTTCGTGTGTCGCGGCAGACGAGTATAGGCGCCGCTGCCCGCGCCCGACCGGTACGATCCCCGCCAAGCGGGCCGGTACGGCGCAGCCGGCTGCGGCCGGCCGGCGCCGGGCGTACGCGGCAGTTGAAACCGGCACTGTGTTTTTGTACAGTATCGGCACCGTGAACCCGTCCACCATTCCGCCTGCCGATTCGCACGCGCCGCCGCCGGGCGACGCGCTGC
Organism: Burkholderia arboris; assembly: GCF_902499125.1. GTDB lineage: Bacteria > Pseudomonadota > Gammaproteobacteria > Burkholderiales > Burkholderiaceae > Burkholderia > Burkholderia arboris. Next base: position 114,639 of record NZ_CABVPX010000021.1, on the reverse strand, counting down.
CGCGCATGCGCAAGATCATTCACTGCGACTGCGATTGCTTCTACGCGTCGGTCGAGATGCGCGACGACCCGTCGCTGCGCAACCGGCCGCTCGCGGTCGGCGGCCGGCCCGACCAGCGCGGCGTGATCGCGACCTGCAATTACGAGGCGCGGCGCTACGGCGTGCATTCGGCGATGTCGTCGGCGCTCGCGATGCGCAAGTGTCCGGACCTGTTGATCCTGCCGTCCGCGATGGACAAGTACCGCGCGGCGTCGCGGCAGATCATGGCGATCTATCGCGACTACACGCCGGACGTCGAGCCGCTGTCGCTCGACGAGGCGTACCTCGACGTCAGCGGGTCGGACCGGTGCCAGGGCAGTGCGACGCTGATCGCGCGCGAGATCCGCCAGCGCGTGTTCGACACGGTCGGCGTGACCGTATCGGCCGGCGTCGCGCCGAACAAGTTCATCGCGAAAATCGCGTCCGACTGGAACAAGCCGGACGGCCTGTTCGTCGTGCGGCCGCACGAGATCGACGCGTTCGTCGCGGCGCTGCCGGTGCGCAAGCTGCACGGCGTCGGCAAGGTGACGGCTACGCGGCTCGACCGGCTCGGCATTCAGACCTGCGCGCAGTTGCGCGACTGGCCGTTGATCGACCTGCACCGCGAGTTCGGCGCATTCGGGCGGCGGCTGTACGAACTGTCGCGCGGGATCGACGAACGGCCCGTGCAGGCCGACCAGGAGCGCAAGTCGGTCAGCGTCGAGACGACCTACGTGACCGACCTGACGACGCTCGAACAATGCGCGGACGAAATCCGCCGCCTCGTCGTGCAGCTCGACGCGCGGATTGCGCGCGCGGGCGCCGCGCGGTCGATCCGCAAGCTGTACGTGAAGATCCGTTTCGCCGATTTCCAGCGCACGACGGTCGAGTGCGTGGCCGATGCGACGAATGCGGAGATGGCCGTCACGCTGCTCGCGAAGGGGTTGCAGCGCCGCGCGCAGGCCGTGCGTCTGCTCGGCGTCGGCGTGCGCATCGACGAGGACACGGCCGAGCGCCACGGGCAATTCTCGCTGTTCGACGACGACCCGCCCGCACCATGAAAAAAGGCACCGCCGAAGCGGTGCCTGTCGATGTGGCCGGAACGGCCGGGCGGCGCGCTCAGTGCGCGGGCGTGGCCATCCCGTTGTGGCGCAGCAGCGCATCGATTTCCGGCTCGCGGCCGCGGAACGCCTTGAACGAATCCATCGCCGGGCGGCTGCCGCCGACCTCGAGGATCTCGCGGCGATAGCGCGTGCCGGTGGCCGCGTCGAGCACGCTGCCGCTCTGGGCGGCCGCTTCCTCGAACGCCGCGTACGCGTCGGCCGACAGCACCTCGGCCCACTTGTAGCTGTAGTAGCCGGCCGCGTAGCCGCCCGCGAAGATGTGGCTGAACGTGTTCGGCCAGCGCGAGAATGCTGCCTGCGGGATCACGTGATAGCGCTCGTTGATCTCGCGCGCGAACGCGGTCACGCCGGTGGCGCCGGCCGGGTCGAAGTCGACGTGCAGCAGCATGTCGAACATCGAGAACACGATCTGGCGCAGCGTGCCGAGCCCGCTCTGGAAGTTCTTCGCGGCGATCATCTTGTCGAACAGCTCACGCGGCAGCGTGGCGCCCGTATCGACGTGCGACGACATCGACGACAGCACGTCCCATTCCCAGCAGAAGTTTTCCATGAACTGCGACGGCAGCTCGACCGCGTCCCATTCGACACCGTTGATGCCCGACACGCCGAGCTCGTCGACGCGCGTGAGCATGTGGTGCAGCCCGTGGCCGAACTCGTGGAACAGCGTGATGACTTCGTCGTGCGTGAAGCACGCGGGCTTGCCGCCGATCGGTGCCGAGAAGTTGCAGGTGAGGTAGGCGACCGGCGTCTGCACGTCGCCGCCGCGCTTCGCACGCGAGCGTGCGTCGTCCATCCATGCGCCGCCGCGTTTGCCTTCGCGTGCGTACAGGTCGAGATAGAACTGCGCGACGAGCGAGCCGTCGCGGTTTTCGACGCGGAAGAAGCGCACGTCCTTGTGCCATACCGGCGCATCGTCCGCCTTGATCCGCACGCCGAACAGCGTCTCGGTGACGTTGAACAGGCCCTTCAGCACGGCCGGCTCAGGGAAGTACTGCTTGACCTCGTTTTCCGAGAACGCGTAGCGCTGCTGGCGCAGCTTTTCGGCTGCGTATGCGACGTCCCACGGCGCGAGTTCGGTCAGGCCGAGTTCCTTCGCGGCGAATGCGCGCAGCTCGTCCCAGTCCTTGTCTGCGTGCGGGCGCGCGCGCGTCGCGAGATCCTCGAGGAATGCGATCACCTGTTGCGGCGATTCGGCCATCTTCGGCGCGAGCGACACTTCGGCGAAGTTGCGGTAGCCGAGCATCTGCGCCTCTTCGCGGCGCAGCTTCAGCTCGTCGGCGACGATTGCGGTGTTGTCCCATTCGGCCTTGCCGTCGCCGTACTGCGGCCCGAGCTCCGACGCGCGCGTTGCATACGCGCGGTAGAGCGTCTCGCGCAGCGCGCGGTTGTCCGCGTACTGCAGCACCGGGAAGTACGACGGGAAGTGCAGCGTGAATTTCCAGCCGTCCTTGGCGTCCTTCTGCGCGGCTTCGCGGGCGGCTTCGATCGCGTCGCCGGGCAGGCCGGCCAGGTCGGCCTCGTCCTCGACGAAGTGCGCGTACGCGTTGGTTGCGTCGAGGACGTGGTCGGAGAACGCCTTCGACAGGGCGGCCTGTTGCTCCTGCAGTTCCGCGAAGCGCGGTTTCTGGTCCTCGGGCAGCTCGGCGCCCGACAGGCGGAAATCGCGCAGCGCGTTGTCGAGGATCTTCTTGCGCTCGGCGGACAGCGTCGCGTATTCGGCGCTCGCGGCGATCGCCTTGTACTTCTCGTACAGCGCGAGATTCTGGCCGACGCTCGACCAGAATTCGGTCACGCGCGGCAGGTTTTCACCGTAGGCGGCGCGCAGTTCGGGCGTGTCGGCGACTGCGTTCAGGTGGCCGACGATGCCCCATGCGCGACCGAGCGGCTCCGTCGCGTGCTCGACCGTCTCGACGACGGCGGCCCAGGTCGGCGGCGTCGCGTTCGCGCTCGCGGCTTCGACCGCGCGGCTGGCGGCATCGAGCAGCGTGTCGAGCGCGGGCGTCACGTGTTCCGGGCGGATTTCGCCGAAACGGGGCAGGCCGGAGAAGTCGAGGAGCGGATTGGTAGTGGCGCTGGCGGACATAAGACTCCCTGTCTGTTGCCGGATGAACCGGGATGAAAAGGGTAACGGCGGCTAGGCGCGATGGCGCCCGATACCGACATTATTGGGGCGCATCGTGCGCTTTCCAATCGTTAGTTTCTAATGACGCGATTGACGCAGGGTCGGATGCGGGGCGACGGGCTTCCGGCGACGGGCTTCCGGCGACGGGCGGCCGGCGGAGGAGGCCGGCCGCTGGCGACCGGTGCGGCGCAGCCGCGGCGATGCGGCTGGCGAGACGCCGGCGCACGGAACTGCGCGCCGGCTGAACGGGCGGGGTGTCAGGCTGCGGCAGCAGCGGCGCGCTCGGCCGCTTCGATCGTGTTGATCAGCAGCATCGTGATGGTCATCGGGCCGACGCCGCCCGGCACCGGCGTGATGTGGCCGGCAACTTCCTTCACGCCCGCGAAATCGACGTCGCCGCACAGCTTGCCCGCGTCGTCGCGGTTCATGCCGACGTCGATCACCGTCGCGCCCGGCTTCACCATGTCGGCGGTCAGGATGTTGCGCTTGCCGACCGCGGCGACCACGATGTCGGCCTGCCGCGTGTGCGCGGCGAGGTCGCGCGTCTTGCTGTGGCAGATCGTCACGGTTGCACCGGCGTCGAGCAGCATCATCACCATCGGCTTGCCGACGATGTTCGAACGGCCGATCACGACCGCGTTCGCGCCCTGCAGCGCGATGTCATGCGCTTCGAACATCTTCATCACGCCGTACGGCGTGCACGGACGGAACAGCGGCTTGCCGGTCATCAGTGCGCCGGCGTTCGCAACGTGAAAGCCGTCGACGTCCTTCTCCGGCGCGATCGCCTCGATCACCTTGTGGCTGTCGATATGCGCGGGCAGCGGCAGCTGGACGAGGATGCCGTGGATCTTCGGGTCGCGGTTCAGTTCGTCGATGCGCGCGAGCAGGCCGGCTTCCGACAGCGTGGCCGGGTACGCATCCTTCAGCGAGAAGAAACCGTTGTCCTCGCACGCCTTGATCTTGTTGCGCACATAGACTTCGCTCGCCGGGTTTTCGCCGACGAGGATCACCGCGAGACCGGGCTGGTGGCCGCGTGCGGTCAGGGCGGCGGCGCGTTCGCCAGCCTGCGCGCGCAGGGTCTTCGAAAGGGCGTTGCCGTCGATGAGGAGGGCTGTCATGGTGGTGGTCCTGCCGGGAAGTTGGAATGCGGGCGTACGGCACCCGAAGCGCCGTAGCAAAGCACGCAATTATACCGTTCGCCTGCTGCCGTCCGACAGGGAATCAACGGGAAGCGTCATGACCGCGGCGCGTGCGCCGGGAGGAAAGGCCGCCGCCGCGCGAGTGGGCCGCATCGCGCGGGGCGGCAAACACCGGTTGCAGGCCGGGCGGGCAGCGCCGCCGCGGCCGGCGTCGACGCTCAGGCCTGCTTCTTCGACAGCGCGAGGCGCAGCAGGTCGGCCACCGTGTTGACGTTGAGCTTTTCCATGATGTTCGCGCGGTGCGCTTCGACCGTCTTGATGCTGATGCCGAGATCGTCGGCGATCTGCTTGTTCAGGCGGCCCGCGATGATGCGTTCGAGCACCTGCTGCTCGCGCGCGGTCAGCTTCGACAGGCGTTCGCTCGCGGCACGCTGTTCCTGGACGCTCTTGCTTTCGCTTCGGGCCTTGTCGAGCATCCGCTCGACGAGCTTGCGCAACTCGGCTTCGTCGAACGGTTTCTCGATAAAGTCCATCGCACCCTTTTTCATCGTCGACACGGCCATCGGCACGTCGCCGTGACCCGTGACGAAGATGATCGGCAGCGCGGCATTGTCGGCGATCAGGCGTTCCTGCAGCTCGAGACCGCTCATGCCCGACATCCGCACGTCGAGGATCAGGCATGCGATCTGGCCGGCCTGCTGCGCCGGCTGGTATGCATCGAGGAACTGCTCCGCGCTCGAGAAGCATTGCACGCGATAGCCGTTCGCCTCCAGCAGCCAGCGCAGCGAGTCCCGTACGGCCTCGTCGTCGTCAACGACAAAGACGGTTTCCTGAGTGGTGGTGACAGGGCTATTCATAGTTCTCCCGTAACGGTATGTGATGCCGATGCCTCGCGCCCCCCTTGGCCGAGATCAGCGGGTTCCCCAATGGGCAGGCTGCAGTGGAACGTCGCGCCGGAAATGCGGCCATCCGGCTCGACGTTGTTGACCACCCACAGACGCCCCCGATGCGATTCGATGATCGAACGGCAGATGTTCAGCCCCATGCCCATGCCATCGGACTTGGTGCTGTAAAACGGTTCAAACAGGCGCTCGGCGGTCGCTTCGTCGACGCCCGGACCCTGGTCGATCACGCGGATGTCGACGAAGCCCGCATCGATGTCGGCGACGACGCGGATCACGCCGTCCGCCGCCGCCGGCTTCACGTCGGCCATCGCCTCGGCCGCGTTCTTCATCAGGTTCATCAACACCTGCTCGATCAGCACGGGGTCGACATAAATAATAGGCATTCTTGCGAGGATTTCCGTGACGATCCGGATCCTGCGCTTTCTGGCCTCGATTTCGGCAAGCCCGACCGCGTCGGCGACGATGTCCGCGACCCTTGCCGGCTGGCGTTTCGGCTCGCTGCGCTTCACGAATTCGCGAATCCGCTTGACGATCATCCCGGCGCGCAGCGCTTGCTGCGCGGTCTTTTCCAGCGCGGGCTGCAGCGTCTCGGGCGTGCCGCGGCCGCTCTTGACGAGCGCGAGCGTGCCGGAGCAGTAGTTGTTGATCGCGGCGAGCGGCTGATTCAATTCGTGAGCAATCGACGACGCCATTTCACCCATCGTCATCAATCGGCTCGTGAACTGCAGCTTCTCTTCCTGCTGGTGCGCGAGTTCCTGCGCCTTCTTGCGGGTGGTGATGTCGGTGGCGATCTGCATCTGCGCGAGGTGGCCGTCGACCCACTGGATGTACTGGCGGCGCACTTCGAACCATTTCTGGATGCTCTCGACGTACACCTCCTGCGCATCGGCGGTGCTGCTCGTCAGCGCGGCGGCCGGCAGGCCCGCGAACGCGTCGACCATGTCGATCGAGTCGGACGAGGCCTGCGCGCGGTCGAAGCCGCCGCCCGACAGCTCGAGATGGCCGTCCGGGCGGATGCCGAACAGGTGGCGGTAGTAGCGGTTCGCGAACAGCAGCTCGGCTTCGTCGGCGGCCAGCACCGACACCGCGGCGTCGAGGCTTTCGAGCACCGTCGTGAAGCGCTCGTGCGCGGCCGCGAGTTCCTCGCGTGCGCGCTTCGGCTCGGTGATGTCGGTCATCGACGACATCCAGCCGGTCTGGCGGCCCGAGCTGTCGATCAGCGGCGACACGTACAGGCGCGCGTGGAACAGCGTGCCGTTCTTGCGCCGCACGCGCAGCTCGAAGCCCGAACTCGGCGCCTTGCCGCGCAGCGTCATGTCGAGCTGGCGCTGCATTTCCGGGTAGGCGTCGCGCGGCCAGTACGGGAACGGTGCGACCTTGCCGACCAGGTCGGTTTCGTCCCAGCCGGTCATCCGGCAGAACGCGGGGTTCACGTGCGTGATGCGGCCGTGCATGTCGAGCACGCGCATGCCGATCAGCACCGAGTTCTCCATCGCCCGGCGGAAGAACGCCTCGGCGTACAGCGCCTGCTGCGCCTCGAAGCGCTGGCGCGTGTGCTTCCACAGGCTCCAGAGGCTCCACAGCACGAAGCACGACAGGCCGGCGACGAGCCACACGAGCGTGTTGTTGGTCAGGTTCGTGAGCTGCGGGAATGCGTACACGCGCACCGTCAGCCCCTGGCCGGGCGGGTCGAGCGGCAGGTCGTAGTGCGAATCGCGCGGCAGGCGCGGGCGCGTCGACGTGGACGACAGCTCGCGGTTGTTCGCGTCGGTGATCGAGATCTTGTACTTCGACGACAGTTCCTGCGGGATGTCGTGCTTCAGGATGCCCTCGACCGAGAACACGGCGGCAATCGAGCCGAGATATTCGCGGTCGCCGCGCATCACCGGCGTCTGCAGCGTGATGAAGCCGTTGCCGAAGTCGTCGTAGATCAGCGGCGAATAGGCCTGGCGGCGCGTGCTGCGCGCCTCGTCGTACGCGCCGCGCACGGCGTCCTGCATCTGCGCGTCGCCGGGCTTCGCGAGCCGCTGGCCGAGCAACGGCGGGTGCACGGTCGGCCAGCGCTGCACGCCGGGCGCGGTGTACCAGTTCAGGTAGAGGATTTCCGGATGCGTCTGCATCACGTCCGCGACGGCCATCTGGAATGCGTTCTGGTCGAGGCGGCCCGATGCGAGATCGCGCGACAGCGCCTGCAGCTGTTCCTGCGCACCCGTCATCGACAGGCGGATCTGCTGCTGCGCCCACGCGACGTTACGGAACAGGGTGTCTTCCTGCTGCTGCTGTTCGCGGCGATTCAGGCTCCACAGGATGAGGCTCATCACCACGAGGAACACCAGGATCGACAGCAGCGGCGTCAACAAATAGGAGTTGGACCACCACGGTCCGTGGTGCCAACGGGACGGCTGCGACTCCGCCGGCGGGCCCGGCGGTCGCGCCGAGCGTGCGAAAAGCCGATCGGTCAACATGGCAGGATTGTAGCGCAGCGCAATACATGGAAAACCTATACCGGATATGTTGAACGGAAACGGTTTTGTTCCGACGACACGTGCCGGAGAGCCCCGAAATATGGGTGCAGCGCAGCAATATTTCGCATTGCGAGAAAAGATCTCACAATTCGAAAATTTTGTTGCGCAGGCCCGTGCACGCTCATTACAATCCGCTGGAGCTTGCCCGCAGCCGGCCGTGTCGCGTCGTCTGCACGAGAGCGATCCTCACATTCCAGGACCCAGGAGACGAGAATGTCCGCTGTACCGAACGAAGTGATGAAATATGTCGCCGCCGAACGTGACGACGACCCGCAAGAAACCGTCGAGTGGCTGGAGTCGCTCGATGGCGTGATCTCCTCCGTGGGCACCGGCCGTGCGCATTACCTGATCGAAAAGCAGATCGAGTTCGCCCGCATGCACGGCGAACACCTGCCGTTCTCCGCCAATACCCCGTACATCAACACGATTCCGGTCGCCGGCCAGGCGAAGATCCCGGGCGACCAGGACATCGAGCACCGCATCCGTTCGTACACGCGCTGGAACGCGCTGGCGATGGTGCTGCGCGCAGGCAAGGACACGAACGTCGGCGGCCACATCGCGTCGTTCGCATCGGCCGCGACGCTCTATGACGTCGGCTACAACCACTTCTGGCACGCAGCGTCCGACCAGCACGGCGGCGATCTCGTGTTCGTGCAGGGCCACTCGTCGCCGGGCGTATATTCGCGCGCGTTCCTGCTCGGCCGCCTGAAGGAAGAGCAGCTCGACAACTTCCGCCAGGAAGTCGACGGCCAGGGCATCTCGTCGTATCCGCACCCGTGGTTGATGCCGGACTTCTGGCAGTTCCCGACCGTGTCGATGGGTCTCGGCCCGATCATGGCGATCTACCAGGCGCGCTTCATGAAGTACCTGGAAGCACGCGGCATCGCGAAGACGGAAGGCCGCAAGGTGTGGGCATTCCTCGGCGACGGCGAGACGGACGAACCGGAATCGCTCGGCGCGATCGGGATGGCGAGCCGCGAGAAGCTCGACAACCTCGTGTTCGTGATCAACTGCAACCTGCAGCGTCTCGACGGCCCGGTGCGCGGCAACGGCAAGATCATCCAGGAACTCGAATCGGAATTCCGCGGTGCCGGCTGGAACGTGATCAAGGTCATCTGGGGCAGCCGCTGGGATGCGCTGTTCGCCCGCGACAAGTCGGGCGCGCTGATGCGCCGCATGATGGAAGCCGTCGACGGCGAATACCAGACGTACAAGTCGGAGTCGGGCGCGTTCGTTCGCGAGCACTTCTTCAACACGCCTGAACTGAAGGCACTGGTTGCCGACTGGTCGGACGACGACATCTGGGCGCTGAACCGCGGCGGCCACGATCCGCACAAGATCTACGCGGCGTTCCACGAAGCCACGAACACGAAGGGCGCACCGACCGTCATCCTCGCGAAGACCATCAAGGGCTACGGGATGGGCGAGTCGGGCCAGGCGATGAACATCACGCACCAGCAGAAGAAGCTGCCGGTCGAGCAACTGAAGAAGTTCCGTGACCAGTTCCGCCTGCCGATCACCGACGAGCAGATCGCCGACGTGCCGTACCTCAAGTTCGAGGAAGGCTCGAAGGAACTCGAATACATGCGCCAGAAGCGCATGGACCTCGGCGGCTACCTGCCGCATCGCCGCGAGAAGGCGACGTCGCTGCCGGTGCCGGCGCTCGACGCGTTCGAGCCGCTGCTGAAGGGCACGGGCGAAGGCCGCGAGATCTCGACGACGATGGCGTTCGTGCGGATCCTGAACATCCTGCTGAAGGACAAGGCGCTGGGCAAGCGCGTCGTGCCGATCGTCCCGGACGAATCGCGTACGTTCGGCATGGAAGGCCTGTTCCGCCAGATCGGTATCTGGAACCAGGAAGGCCAGAAGTACGTGCCGGAAGATTCCGACCAGCTGATGTTCTACAAGGAATCGCAAACCGGCCAGATCCTGCAGGAAGGCATCAACGAAGCGGGCGGCATGTGCGACTGGATCGCGGCGGCGACGTCGTACTCGACGCACGGCGAGATCATGGTGCCGTTCTACATCTTCTATTCGATGTTCGGCTTCCAGCGGATCGGCGACCTCGCCTGGGCCGCAGGCGACATGCGTTCGCGCGGCTTCCTGCTCGGCGGTACCGCGGGCCGCACGACGCTGAACGGCGAAGGCCTGCAGCACGAAGACGGCCACTCGCTCCTGTGGGCGGCATCGGTGCCGAACTGCGTGAGCTACGACCCGACGTTCGGCTATGAACTCGCGGTGATCATCCAGGACGGCCTGCGCCGCATGGTGCAGGACCAGGAAGACGTGTACTACTACGTCACGGTGATGAACGAGAACTACGAGCACCCGGCGATTCCGCAGGGCGAGCACGTGGCGGCCGACATCATCAAGGGCATGTACGCGTTCAAGAAGGCCGACGCCGACAAGAAGGCGCCGCGCGTCCAGCTGCTCGGCGCGGGCACGATCTTCAACGAAGTGATCGCTGCCGCCGACCTGCTGAAGAACGACTGGGGCGTTGCCGCCGATCTGTGGAGCGTGCCGAGCTTCACCGAGCTCGCGCGTGAAGGCCACCAGGTCGAACGCTGGAACCTGCTCCATCCGACCGAAGAGCGTCGCCTGTCGCACGTGCAGAAGTGCCTGAAGGACACGCAGGGCCCGGTCATCGCGTCGACCGACTACGTTCGCGCGCTGGTCGACCAGATCCGCGGCCAGATCGATCGCCGCTTCGTCGTGCTGGGCACGGACGGCTTCGGCCGCTCGGATACCCGCGAGAAGCTGCGTCACTTCTTCGAAGTCGACCGTCACTGGGTCACCGTCGCCGCGCTCAACGCGCTGGCCGACGAAGGCACGATCGAGCGCAAGGTGGTCGCGGACGCGATTGCCAAGTACAACCTCGATCCGTCCAAGCCCAACCCGATGACCGTTTAACGCACACGCCGTGTGATGCCGCGCGCCGCTCCCGCGAGGGAGCGCGCGCAGCCATGGAGACAGAAACAGATGAGTCAAGCGATCGAAGTGAAGGTGCCGGATATCGGCGATTACAAGGACGTGCCGGTGATCGAGATCGGCGTGAAGGTCGGCGATACGGTCGAGCCCGAGCAGTCGCTCGTCACGCTCGAGTCGGACAAGGCGACGATGGACGTCCCGAGCCCGGTAGGCGGCGTCGTGAAGGAAATCAAGGTCAAGGTGGGCGATTCCGTTTCGGAAGGCTCGCTGATCATCCTGCTCGAAGGGGGCGCCGCGGCGCAGGCCAATGGCGCGGCTGCGCCGGCCGCAGCACCGGCTCCGGCAGCAGCGCCGGCACCGGCCGCAGCAGCCCCGGCGGCCGCAGCAGCCCCGGCGGCCGCACCGGCCGCAGCCGGCGGCACGCTCGAAGTGAAGGTGCCCGACATCGGCGACTACAAGGACGTGCCGGTGATCGAGATCGGCGTGAAGATCGGCGACACGGTCGAGAAGGAACAGTCGCTCGTCACGCTCGAGTCGGACAAGGCGACGATGGACGTGCCGAGCCCGGCCGCCGGCATCGTGAAGGACATCAAGGTCAAGGTGGGCGATTCGGTATCGGAAGGCACGCTGATCGTGCTGCTCGAAGCCGCAGGCGCACCGGCCGCCGCCCCGCAGGCGAGCGCACCGGCTCCGGCCGCTGCCGCGCCGGCACCGGCTGCCGCACCGGCACCCGCGAAGGCTGCGCCGGCACCGGCTGCTGCCGCACCGGCCGCCGCGCCGTCGGGTGAATACCGCGCCAGCCACGCGTCGCCGTCGGTGCGCAAGTTCGCGCGCGAACTCGGCGTCGAAGTCGCTCGCGTGCAGGGTTCCGGTCCGAAGGGCCGTATCACGAAGGAAGACGTCACGGGCTTCGTGAAGGGCGTGATGACGGGCCAGCGCGCGGCACCGAGCGCGGCAGCCGCGCCGGCAGGCGGCGGCGAGCTGAACCTGCTGCCGTGGCCGAAGGTCGACTTCTCGAAGTTCGGCCCGTTCGAGGCGAAGCCGCTGTCGCGCATCAAGAAGATCTCGGGCGCGAACCTGCATCGCAACTGGGTGATGATCCCGCACGTCACGAACAACGACGAAGCGGACATCACCGAGCTCGAAGCGCTGCGTGTCCAGCTGAACAAGGAGCACGAAAAGGCGGGCGTGAAGTTCACGATGCTCGCGTTCGTGATCAAGGCAGTCGTCGCCGCACTGAAGAAGTTCCCGACCTTCAACGCGAGCCTCGACGGCGACAACCTCGTGTTCAAGCAGTACTTCCACGTCGGTTTCGCGGCCGATACGCCGAACGGCCTGGTCGTGCCGGTGATCCGCGATGCGGACAAGAAGGGCCTCGTCGACATCGCGAAGGAAATGAGCGACCTGTCGAAGGCCGCGCGCGAAGGCAAGCTGAAGCCGGACCAGATGCAGGGCGGCTGCTTCTCGATCTCGTCGCTCGGCGGGATCGGCGGCACGAACTTCACGCCGATCATCAACGCGCCGGAAGTGGCGATCCTCGGGTTGTCGCGCGGGCAGACGAAGCCGGTGTGGGACGGCAAGCAGTTCGTGCCGCGTCTCATGCTGCCGCTGTCGCTGTCGTATGACCATCGCGTGATCGATGGCGCGGAAGCCGCGCGGTTCAATGCGTATCTCGGCGCGTTGCTCGGCGATTTCCGTCGCATCGCTCTTTGATGAGCGGGGGGATGGCTCGCGGGGGCGTGGTTTTGTGTAGGTTCTCCACGCCTTTGTCATTGAACCTGTTTCGCTAACGGTCTATTGGCGTCGCCCCTGCGCGGGGCGGCGGTCACTTTTCTTTGTCTTCCAAAGAAAAGTAACCAAAAGAAAGGCGCGTCCTTGGGCGGACGGCAAAGGTGGTCCTGCCCAGGTTCCCGTCCTTCTGTCAGGCCGTAGTAGCGGGTTTTTCGCGGGTTTCTCCTCCTCTGTCTGCAGCTAATCAAGAAGGGGACAGTAATGAGTCTCATCGAAGTCAAGGTTCCGGATATCGGCGATTTCAGCGGCGTCGATGTCATCGAAGTCAACGTCAAACCCGGCGACGTGATCGAAAAAGAGCAAACGCTCATCACGCTCGAATCCGACAAGGCCTCCATGGAAGTGCCCAGCGACGTCGCCGGCACCGTCAAGGAAATCAAGGTCAAAGCCGGCGAGAAAGTCTCGCAAGGCACCGTCATCGCCATCGTCGAAGCCTCGGCAGGCGCCGCGGCGCCCACGAAGGCACCTGAGGCAGCGAAGCCCGCAGCCGCTGCACCGGCGCCGGCCGCAGCCGCTCCGGCGCCCGCGCCGCAAGCCGGCAGCTACGCCGGCGCAGCCGACATCGAGTGCGACATGCTCGTGCTCGGCGCCGGCCCCGGCGGCTACTCGGCCGCGTTCCGCGCGGCCGATCTCGGCATGAAGACCGTGCTCGTCGAACGCTACTCGACGCTCGGCGGCGTGTGCCTGAACGTAGGCTGCATCCCGTCGAAGGCGCTGCTGCATACGTCGCTCGTCGTCGAGGAAGCCGCGGCGCTCGCGTCGCACGGCATCACGTTCGGCAAGCCGGAAGTCGACCTCGACAAGCTGCGCGACTTCAAGGGCGGCGTCGTCAAGAAACTGACGACGGGCCTCGCCGGCATGGCCAAGGCACGCAAGGTCGAAGTGGTCACCGGCGTCGGCGCATTCGTGGATCCGGTCCACATGGAAGTGCAGGGCGAAAACGGCAAGAAGGTCGTCAAGTTCAAGCAGGCGATCATCGCCGCGGGCTCGCAAGCCGTGAAGCTGCCGTTCATGCCGGAAGACCCGCGCGTCGTCGATTCGACGGGCGCTCTCGAACTGCGCCAGCTGCCGAAGCGCATGCTCGTGATCGGCGGCGGCATCATCGGCCTCGAAATGGCCACGGTGTACTCGACGCTCGGCGCCGAGATCGACGTCGTCGAAATGATGGACGGCCTGATGATGGGCGCCGACCGCGATCTCGTGAAGGTCTGGGAAAAGTACAACGCGAAGCGCTTCGGCAACGTCATGCTGAAGACCAAGACGGTCGGCGCGGAAGCGAAGGAAGACGGCATCTACGTGAAGTTCGAGGGCGAGAAGGCGCCGGCGGAAGCGCAGCGCTACGACCTCGTGCTCGTCGCAGTGGGCCGCAGCCCGAACGGCAAGAAGATCGGTGCCGACAAGGCCGGTGTCGCAGTCACGGACCGCGGCTTCATCGACGTCGACAAGCAGATGCGCACGAACGTGCCGCACATCTTCGCAATCGGCGATATCGTCGGCCAGCCGATGCTCGCGCACAAGGCCGTGCACGAAGGCCACGTCGCAGCGGAAGCCGCGCACGGCGAGAAGGCGTATTTCGACGCACTGCAGATCCCGTCGGTGGCCTACACCGATCCGGAGGTGGCGTGGGCCGGCAAGACGGAAGACCAGTGCAAGGCCGAAGGCATCAAGTACGGCAAGGCCGTGTTCCCGTGGGCCGCTTCGGGCCGCGCGATCGCGAACGGCCGTGACGAAGGCTTCACGAAGCTGATCTTCGACGAGGAAACCCATCGCGTGATCGGTGGCGCCATCGTCGGCCTGAACGCGGGCGACCTGATCAGCGAAGTGTGCCTCGCCGTCGAGATGGGCGCGGACGCGGAAGACATCGGCAAGACGATCCATCCGCACCCGACGCTCGGCGAATCGGTCGGCATGGCCGCCGAACTGTACGAAGGCGTCTGTACGGACCTGCCGCCGCAACGCAAGAAGTAACGCAGCCGGCACGGCCGGCCATGCGCCGGCCGCGAAAAAACGCCGCCGCCCGGGCAATCCGGGCGGCGGCGTTTTCTTTTGTACGCAGCTGGCGCGAGGGTCAAGCAGCCGTTCGAAGCCGGCTGGCGGCTGCCGGTTCGCACACGTTCCGGCGTCAGAAACGAAAAAGCCGCGCTGGGCGCGGCTTTTTCAGGAGCAGGGGACGCTTACGCAGCCGGCTTGCTCGAACGACGTGCAGCAGCGGCGGTAGCAGCCTTCGTTGCGACGGCAGCAGCAGCGTTGAAGTTCGTTTCAGCGATTTCGACGGCTTGCTTCGTGGCCTTCTGAACCGTTTCGTACGTGGTGTTCGCAGCGTTCAGTGCCGACTTCAGCGCGGCGACAGCCGTTTCCGAACCGGCCGGGGCGTTCTTCGCGACGTTGTCGACGAGTGCCTGGACCTTCTTGTTCTGCTCTTCGAATTGCGCTTCGGCAACCTTCGTGAACTCGGCTTGCGTCGACGATGCGATTTCGTACAGGTGACGGCCGTACGACAGCACCTTTTCAGCGACCGGCTGCGACAGGCTGGCTTGCAGTGCGATCAGTTCCTGAGCGTCCTTCACCGACAGCAGACGCTGTGCGTTTTCCTGGCTCTCGGCCAGCGTCGACTTCACGACCTGCAGGTTGAGTTCGATCAGCTTTTCGACGCCTTCGAACGCCTTGGTCGTCAGACCGAACAGGCTTTCGAGGTTGGCTTTTTGTGCAGCGGCGATTTGCTCGGGGGTCAGCAAGGACATGTCAAGCTCCTGAAAAGCGATCACGTCGATCGCAGGGTAAAGGGCACTACGCAGGGGAACCTCGGATGTGCGTGCTTTGTGCAACGCAGCAATGAGGCGTATTTTAGGGCAGAGAAAACGGATGTCAAGTATTATTTGTGCGTTGCACAATCGCGACAAATTATCGATAAAACAACGAGTTATCGTGGTCGTCCGGAATCGGTTTCACGCGTGATCCCAGATGGTGCGCACGACCGCGGGGCAAGCGCGGCGCACCATGATCATGCACAGGTAAACCTGACAGGCCCATGGAACGTTATCCTTCTGTCCTTGTCGAAAAACGCGCTGTTTTTGATGCGCGTGCCGTTGCGACGTGCCGCCGCCACGGTCGAGACCGGCGCCTTTGGCACGCCGGGCACCGGATACGTAGTTTCCCCGCTTTAAATCGCCTCCAAAGTGACGTTATCTCAATTAACCGTGTGGTAATCGGGAGACGGGCGCTGTCGGGCAGTGCACCCATGAGTTTTTTCGATGGGGGCGGGAGGGTTCATTGGTCTGAGGTTGACCGACCCTTACATTCCGGTTTAACGACGATCGGTAAGTGCCTAATATTGCTCTTTTTTTCAGCTTTAACTACACTTGCGGGAACCTCCCGCCCGCTTTGTCCAGACCCCAATGAAAGCCGAATCGTTTTCACCCCGCAGATTGTTGCAGAGCATGACGCTCGGCACGGCTGTGTCGGTCGCAGTCGCCTTGCTGGCGACCACCGCGTCCGTCGTGCCTGCTGACGCCTTTGCCGCCACTGCGAAGACCCAACAAGCCGCCAAGAAAAAGGCCGTCGCTCCTGCTTCGTCAGCGAAGAAGAAGTCGGCCAAGGCGACGTCCGACAAATCCGCCAAGGTCGCTGCGGCCGATGCGCCGCGCGCGAAAGCGTCGCGAAAGCGCGTGACGCTCACGGCGAACAACCTGCATGGCGGCCATCGCGGCGCGGTCCGCAAGGTCGCGTTCCAGCCGCGCCGGCCGACGGTCGGCCAGGCGTTCGGCCTGCACGACACGCCCGACGCGCTCGCGCTGCGTTCGAGCGTCGCGTACGTCGTCGACCAGAATTCCGGCGAGCCGCTGTTCGACAAGAATTCGCACGCCGTCGTGCCGATCGCGTCGATCTCGAAGCTGATGACGGCGATGGTCGTGCTCGACTCGAAGTCGCCGATGACCGACCAGATCGAAGTCACCGACGAAGACCGCGACTACGAGAAGGGCACGGGCTCGCGCCTGTCGGTCGGCTCGGTGCTGTCGCGCGAGGACATGCTGCACATCGCGCTGATGGCGTCGGAAAACCGCGCGGCCGCGTCGCTGTCGCGCTACTACCCGGGTGGCCGTCCGGCGTTCATCGCTGCGATGAACGCGAAGGCGAAGGCACTCGGCATGACCGATACGCACTTCGAGAATTCGACGGGCCTGTCGAGCTCGAACGTGTCGAGCGCACGTGATCTCGTGAAGATGGTCAATGCGGCGTACCAGTACCCGATGATTCGTCAGTTCTCGACCGATCGCACCTACGAGGTGTACACGGGCAAGCGCAACCTGGTCTACAACAGCACCAATGCGCTGATCCGCGGCAACGGCTCGTGGGACATCGGCCTGCAGAAGACGGGCTTCATCAACGAAGCGGGCGAATGCCTCGTGATGCAGGCGACGATCCACGGCCGGCCGATGGTGATGGTGCTGCTCGATTCGTTCGGCAAGTACTCGCGCTTCGCCGACGCATCGCGCCTGCGCAACTGGCTCGACGCCGGCGGCGGCGAGCGCCTGACGGCAGCCAACACGCCGAACGGCGGGACCTGATCGCGCCGCGGCGCTTCATGGCCGCTTCGCAGGCTGCAACGAAAAAGCCCCGCAATCGCGGGGCTTTTTTTCGTCCGGCAGAACCGGAACCGGAACCGGAACCGGAACCGGAGCGGCGAGGGCAGCCTTACGCCTGCCGCTGCAGCCCGTCCACGTCCTTCGAGGGCGCCGGCCGGTAGCCGAGCGATTCCGAGATGGTGAGCGCGGTGCGGCTCAGCTGGCCGAGCCATGCGTCCTGCAGGCGGTCGGCCGGTGCCGACAGCGACAGGCCCGCGACGAGCTTGCCCGAATCGTCGTAGATGCCGGCCGCGATACAGCGCACGCCGAGCTCCAGCTCCTCGTTGTCGCGCGCGCACGATTGCTGGCGGACGATCGTCAGCTCGCGCTCGAGCTTTGCGATGTCGGTGATGCTGTTCTGCGTATGGCCGGACAGCCCCGTGCGCGTGGCATAGGCGCGCACGCGCGATGTTTCGTCGGCCGCGAGGAACAGCTTGCCGACCGACGTCAGGTGCAGCGGCGCACGGCCGCCGATCGCGCGGACGACCTGCATCCCCGAGCGCTCCGAATACGCGCGCTCGATGTAGACGATCTCGTCGCCCTGACGCACCGACAGGTTCACGGTCTGCCCGGTGAGACGGTGCAGCTCGCGCATCGGCATCAGCGCCGCGTCGCGCACCGACAGGCGCGCCTTCACGAGGTTGCCGAGCTCCAGCAGCCGCATGCCGAGGCGATAGGTGCCGGGATCGGAGCGGTCGACGAGGCGACAGGTCACCATGTCGTTGAGGATGCGGTGCGCGGTCGACGGGTGCAGCTCCGTGCGCTGCGCCAGTTCCTTCAGGCTGACAGGATCACTGTGCGCGGCGAGCGCGTCCAGCAGCCGCATCATGCGTTCGATCACCTGGATCGACGTTTTTGAATCCGGGGTGGGTTGGCTCATGTCGGGGGAGAAATCGGTTGACGCGTCAAGCGGTGTTGCAACGATTGTATCTCGTATTGTGAAAAAAGCGAACGCCGTTCGAGGAAGTCCTCGTTTCGCGCACGGCGGGCTTGCGCGCGAACCGGCGTTGGTCTTGCCGGCCAAACGGCGGATAATGAGTGCCGTTTTCTCGAAGGAGCACGTATGCGAGTCGGTTTGTTCGTGACCTGCCTGGTCGATCTGATGCGCCCCGAAATCGGTTTCTCGGCGCTCAAGCTGATTCGCGACGCCGGCTACGAGGTGATCGTGCCGCCCGCGCAGACCTGCTGCGGCCAGCCGGCCTACAACTCGGGCGACCGCGCGCTCGCGCGCGACCTCGCGGAAAAGACGCTGCGCGAATTCGAGCAGTTCGATTACGTCGTTGCCCCGTCGGGTTCGTGCGGCGGGATGATCCGCGCGCACTACGGCGACCTGTTCCGCGACGACCCCGAACTGATGGGACGCTACACGCGGTTCCAGCAGAAAGTCCATGAGCTGACCGATTTCCTCGCGAACGTCGCGAAGGTGTCGCTCGCGCCGGGCGAATTCACGGGCCCCGTCACCTATCACGACGCGTGCTCGGGCCTGCGCGAACTCGGCGTGAAGGCACAGCCGCGCGCGCTGCTCGCGCAGCGCGGCGTCGCGGTTACCGAGATGAAGGACTGCGAGCACTGCTGCGGCTTCGGCGGCACGTTCGCGGTCAAGTACGGCGACATCTCGGCGGCCATCGCGGACGAGAAATGCGCGAACGTGCGCGCGTCGGGCGCGGGCACCGTCGTGCTCGGCGATCTCGGCTGCATGCTGAACATCGAAGGGCGGTTGCGCCGCACCGGCGACCGCGACACGCGCGTGCTGCACGTCGCGCAGGTGCTGGCGGGCGACGTCTGACGCCCGGTTCCGCTCACTTATTCCCCGATACCGCGATGCAAGTCCAATCGATGCATTTCAAGGCGCGCGCCGGCCAGAAGCTGGCCGACCAGCGCCTGCAGCAGAACCTGAAGAAGCTGTCGACGAAGTTCGTGTCGGCACGCGCCGACGCGATGACCGCGATCGACTTCCCGGCCACGCGCGCCGCGCTGAAGGCGCGCCGCAACCGCGCGCTGGAGAACCTCGACGTGTGGCTCGAAGCATTCGAGCGCGAAGCGACGCGGCGCGGCACGACGGTACTGTTCGCCGAAACGACCGCGGATGCCGCGCGGCTCGTGGCCGACATCGCGCGCCGGCACGACGTGAAGAAGGTCATCAAGACCAAGTCGATGGTGTCCGAGGAAATGCGCCTGAACGCGGTGCTCGCGGAGATGGGCGTGCAGTCGATCGAGACGGACCTCGGCGAATACATCCTGCAGATCAACGACAACGAGCCGCCGAGCCACATCATCGCGCCCGTCGTGCACAAGGACAAGGACGAGATCGCCGACCTGTTCGCGCGCACGCACCACCGCGAGCGGCTCACCGAGATTCCGGACATGACGCGCGAGGCACGCGAGGTGCTGCGCCCGCATTTCATGTCGGCCGACATGGGCGTGACGGGCGGCAACTTCGTGATCGCCGAGACCGGCTCGGTCGCGATCGTGACGAACGAAGGGAACGAGGGCATGTGCACGGTGATGCCGCGCGTGCACGTCGCGGTGACGGGCATCGAGAAGGTGCTGCCGACGCTCGAGGATCTCGCGACTGTGATGCGCCTGCTGCCGCGTTCCGCGACCGGGCAGAAGACGTCGAATTATTTCTCGCTGCTGACCGGGCCGCGCGGCCCCGGCGACGAGGACGGCCCCGAGCACAACTACGTGGTGCTGGTCGACGGCGGACGCACGGGCCTGATCGGCGGCGAATTCCAGGAGATGCTGCGCTGCATTCGCTGCGGCGCATGCATGAACCACTGCCCGGTGTACCAGAAGGTCGGCGGCCATGCGTATGGCTGGGTCTATCCGGGGCCGATGGGGTCGGTGCTGACGCCGAGCTACGTCGGGCTCGACCGCACGCTCGACCTGCCGCAGGCCGCGACGCTATGCGGCGAATGCGACAGCGTGTGCCCGGCCGGGATTCCGTTGTCGCACCTGTTGCGCACGCTGCGCGAGAAGCAGGTCGAGCGCCATCTGCGGCCGTGGCGCGAGCGGGCGGCGCTCGCCACTTGGGGCTTCTTCGCGCGGCGGCCGATGCTGTATGCGCTGACGACCAAGCTCGCGGTGCGCGTTCTCGAGCGGCTGGGCGGCAGCGGCGGCACGCTGCGCCGCCTGCCGATGATGGGCGGCTGGATGGATACGCGCGACATGCCGACGCCGACCGGGCGCACGTTCCGCGAGCTGTACGCGGCGTCCCAAAGCCACCTCGGCTGACGACTGTTCATCGGGCGGCAACAGTGCGTTCGCTATTTGCATATTTATCTCGATAGGTGCGGTCTATAGAATCCTGTCTGTAGTCCCCGGAATTGGGTTTCGGGGTACCCGGTCAAGGAGGTCCGCATCATGAGAAAGACAATATCGATGTACTGGCCGCTGGCAATCGTCGTCCCGCTTGCAGCGGCAGCCTATCTGCATGCGATGGCCGATGCGCCGTCGCGTGGCCCGCTGGCAGTGCACCAGGCGTCTGCCGAGCTGGCGCGCGCGGTGTCGTTCGGGCTGGTCGGCGACGCGGCGAAGCCGCTGCCGGCCGCATCCGGCGATGTCGTGCTCGCCGCGCCGAAGGCGCTGTAATGCACGGCGCCGTCGCTTTGCGCGGCGGCGCGGTTTCGGCCGTCTTTGTATAATGGCGTGCTCTTCTCCCACGCGGTCCGCCGCAACTTTGCGATAGTGCGATGACCCGCGTTGCGATCTGTTTCGTCTGTCTCGGCAACATCTGCCGTTCGCCCACCGCCGAAGGCGTGATGCGCCACCAGGTCGATGCGGCCGCGCTGGCGGACAGGATCGCGATCGATTCGGCCGGCACCGGCGACTGGCACGTGGGCGAGCCGCCCGATACGCGGGCGCAGGCGGCCGCGCTCGGCCGCGGCTACGACCTGTCGGCGCTGCGCGCGCGGCAGGTGAGTGCGGCGGATTTCGAGCGCTTCGACCTGCTGCTCGCGATGGACGAGGCGAATCTCGCGGAATTGCAGCGCCGCTGCCCGCCGCAGCATCGCGACAAGGTGCGCCTGCTGATGGAATTCGCGCCGGATTCGGCCGAAACCGAAGTGGCCGATCCGTATTTCGGCGGTGCGCAGGGTTTCGAACAGGTGCTCGACCAGGTCGAACGCGCGTGCGCGGGCCTGCTGGAGACGCTGCGGGCCCGTACGGCGCGCTGATCGCACGGTATTCAGCGGTCTGCGAATACCCTACCAAAGGCATGGATACTTGACTAAAATCGTCAAATATTTATACTTGACCAAAATCGTCAAGATTGCAGTCCCCTAGACACTATGAGACTCACCACCAAAGGCCGTTTCGCCGTCACGGCGATGATTGACTTGGCACTGCGCCAGGAGCAGGGCCCGGTGACGCTTGCAGGCATCAGCCAGCGCCAGCGGATTTCGCTCTCGTATCTCGAACAGCTGTTCGGCAAGCTGCGCAGGCATGAAATCGTCGAATCCGTGCGCGGCCCGGGCGGCGGCTACAACCTCGCGCGTCGCGCGCAGGACGTCACCGTTGCCGACATCATCATCGCGGTCGATGAACCGCTCGACGCCACGCAGTGCGGCGGCAAAGGCACGTGCGACGGCTCGAAGCAGCCCGACGGCCATTGCATGACGCACGAGCTGTGGTCGACCCTGAACCAGAAGATGGTCGAATACCTCGATTCCGTGTCGCTGCAGGATCTCGTCGATCAGCAGCGTGCACGCGAGGGCGCCCCTGCGGTGCTGCGCGATCGTCGCACACCGGAGCCCGTCGCCGCACCGGCCGAGCCCGTGCGCACGATGCCGCTCGGCCCCAATTCGGTGTTCAACATCGCGAGTTCGTGAGCGCGAAGGCGCCCGCCATACCCCATAACGCACATAGTCCCTGCACAGAATACCCGGAGCGACAGATGACCCAAGAGACTCTCCACCTGCCCATCTACATGGATTACAGCGCGACGACGCCCGTCGATCCGCGCGTGGTCGACAAGATGGTGCCGTACCTGCGCGAGCAGTTCGGCAACCCGGCGTCGCGCAGCCACGCTTACGGCTGGGACGCTGAGCGTGCAGTCGAGGAAGCGCGTGAACAGGTTGCCGCACTCGTGAACGCGGATCCGCGCGAGATCATCTGGACGTCCGGCGCAACGGAGTCGGACAACCTGGCGATCAAGGGTGCCGCGAACTTCTACAAGGGCAAGGGCAAGCACATCATCACGGTGAAGACCGAGCACAAGGCCGTGCTCGATACCTGCCGCGAGCTCGAGCGTGACGGTTTCGAAGTCACCTACCTCGACGTGAAGGATGACGGCCTGATCGACCTCGACGTGTTCAAGGCCGCGCTGCGCCCGGACACGATCCTCGTGTCGGTGATGCACGTGAACAACGAGATCGGCGTGATCCAGGACATCGAGACGATCGGTGAGATCTGCCGCGAGAAGGGCATCGTGTTCCACGTCGACGCCGCGCAGTCGACCGGCAAGGTCGGGATCGATCTCGCGAAGCTGAAGGTCGACCTGATGTCGTTCTCGGCGCACAAGACCTACGGCCCGAAGGGCATCGGCGCGCTGTACGTGCGCCGCAAGCCGCGCGTGCGGATCGAAGCGCAGATGCACGGCGGTGGCCACGAGCGCGGCATGCGTTCGGGCACGCTGCCGACGCACCAGATCGTCGGCATGGGCGAAGCGTTCCGCATCGCCCGCGAAGAAATGGCGACCGAGAACGAGCGCGTCCGCATGCTGCGCGACAAGCTGCTGCGCGGCCTGTCGCAGATCGAGGAAACCTACGTGAACGGCGACATGGAACACCGTGTCCCGCACAACCTGAACATCAGCTTCAACTTCGTCGAAGGCGAGTCGCTGATCATGGCGATCAAGGACGTCGCGGTGTCGTCGGGCTCCGCGTGCACGTCGGCGTCGCTGGAGCCGTCGTACGTGCTGCGTGCGCTCGGCCGCAACGACGAACTCGCGCACAGCTCGATCCGCTTCACGGTCGGCCGCTTCACGACGGAGCAGGAAGTCGACTTCGTGATCGACCTGCTGAACAGCAAGATCGCGAAGCTGCGCGAACTGTCGCCGCTCTGGGAAATGCACCAGGAAGGCATCGATCTGTCGACGATCGAATGGGCCGCACACTAATAGCGCATTGAATACACCCGCGGGCGGATGACGCACGCAGACGTAACGAGTCAAGGAGTCTGAGTCATGTCTTACAGCAACAAGGTTCTGGATCACTACGAAAACCCGCGCAACGTCGGTTCGTTCGCAAAGGACGACGACACGGTCGGCACGGGCATGGTCGGCGCGCCGGCTTGCGGCGACGTGATGAAGCTGCAGATCCGCGTCGGCGCGGACGGCGTGATCGAAGACGCGAAGTTCAAGACCTACGGTTGCGGTTCCGCGATCGCGTCGAGCTCGCTCGTCACCGAGTGGGTGAAGGGCAAGACGCTCGACGAGGCACTGTCGATCAAGAACACGCAGATCGCCGAAGAACTCGCGCTGCCGCCGGTGAAGATTCACTGCTCGATCCTCGCGGAAGACGCGATCAAGGCAGCCGTGGCCGACTACAAGAAGCGCCACGACACCACGGAAGGCGATCAGGCAGCAGCCTGAGCGGCATCGAGCGGCTAGAGAAGGAAACGCGGCGGGCCCCGGTGGCGCGCCGCGGCAAGGACATCATGGCAATTACACTGACCGAAAAAGCAGCACAGCACGTCCAGAAATACCTCGTCCGTCGCGGCAAGGGTGTGGGCCTGCGGCTTGGCGTTCGCACGACCGGGTGCTCGGGGCTCGCGTACAAGCTCGAGTATGTCGACGAGCTGGCTCCCGAGGATCAGGTGTTCGAGAGCCATGGCGTGAAGGTGATCGTCGATCCGAAGAGCCTCGCGTACATCGACGGTACCGAGCTCGACTTCGCCCGCGAAGGCCTGAACGAAGGGTTCAAGTTCAACAACCCGAACGTGAAGGACGAGTGCGGTTGCGGCGAATCGTTCCGCGTGTGACGCGGACCTCCGCGCGATGCGGGCAAGAGGCGGCACGGGCCGCCTTTTTAATGTGCGGCGTTTGCCGCGCGACGAACCGGAATTGAACGCGACGATGGTCTCGCTGAAAGACAGCCACTTCGACCTGTTTCACCTGCCGGCGCAATTCGCGCTCGACGAAGCGGCGCTCGACACCGCCTACCGGACGGTGCAGACGCAGGTGCATCCGGACCGCTTCGCGGCGGCCGGCGACGCGCAAAAGCGCATCGCGATGCAATGGGCAACCCGCGCGAACGAGGCATACCGCACGCTGCGCGATCCCCTGAAGCGCGCGTCCTATCTGCTGTCGCTGCGCGGCGTCGACATCGGCGCGGAAAACAACACGGCGATGGAACCTGCGTTCCTGATGCAGCAGATGGAGTGGCGCGAAGGCATCGAGGATGCCGCCGCCGCCCGCAACGTCGACGCGCTCGATGCGCTGCTTGCCGAGTTGCGCGACGAGAAGCGCGTGCGTGTCGAGCGCCTCGGCACGTTGCTCGACAGCGGCGCCGACCAGGCCGCCGCGGAAGCCGTGCGCCAGCTGATGTTCATCGAACGCGTCGCATCGGAAGTGGGCGCGCAGATCGAGCGCCTCGAAACTTAACCGCGTGCCTCGCGGCACGCGCAGCAAACGGGCCGAGCGCCCGAACGAACCAAGATGGCTTTACTGCAAATTTCCGAACCGGGCATGGCGCCGGCGCCGCACCAGCGGCGACTCGCCGTCGGGATCGATCTCGGCACGACGAACTCGCTCGTCGCGGCCGTGCGCAACAGCGTGCCGGAAGTGCTGCCGGACGAAGCGGGCCGCATGCTGCTGCCGTCGGTGGTCCGTTACCTCGAGAAGGGCGGCCGCCGTATCGGTCACGAAGCGAAAGAGCAGGCCGCCACCGATCCGCGCAACACGATCGTGTCGGTCAAGCGCTTCATGGGCCGAGGCAAGGCCGAGGTCGAAGGCGCGGCGAACGCGCCGTATGAATTCGTCGATGCGCCGGGCATGGTGCAGATCCGTACGATCGACGGCGTGAAGAGCCCGGTCGAAGTGTCGGCCGAGATTCTCGCGACGCTGCGCTATCGCGCCGAGGATTCGCTCGGCGACGATCTGGTTGGCGCGGTGATCACGGTGCCCGCGTATTTCGACGACGCGCAGCGCCAGGCGACCAAGGATGCGGCGCGCCTCGCGGGCCTCAACGTGCTGCGCCTGCTGAACGAACCGACCGCCGCGGCGATCGCCTACGGCCTCGACAACGGCGCCGAAGGCCTCTACGCGGTGTACGACCTGGGCGGCGGCACGTTCGACCTGTCGATCCTGAAGCTGACGAAGGGCGTGTTCGAAGTGCTGGCCGCAGGCGGCGATTCCGCGCTCGGCGGCGACGATTTCGACCATGCGCTGTTCGGTCACGTGCTCGCGCAGGCCGGCATCGATGCGAAGACGCTCGCGCCCGAAGACGTGCGCCTGCTGCTCGACCGCGTGCGCGTGCTGAAGGAAGCGCTGTCCGCCGCGCCGCAGGCGTCGCTGGACGTCACGCTGTCGGGCGGTGCGCACCTCGTGCAGACGATCTCGCACGATACGTTCGCGTCGCTCGTCGAGCCGCTCGTGCAGCGTACGCTCACGCCGACCCGCAAGGCGCTGCGCGACGCGCAGGTCACGCCGGCCGACATCAAGGGTGTCGTGCTCGTCGGCGGCGCGACGCGCATGCCGGTGATTCGCGACGCCGTTGCGAAATATTTCGGCCAGCCGCCGCTCGTGAACCTCGATCCGGACCAGGTCGTCGCGCTCGGCGCGGCGATCCAGGCCGACCTGCTCGCGGGCAATCGCGGCACCGGCGACGACTGGCTGCTGCTCGACGTGATTCCGCTGTCGCTCGGTGTCGAGACGATGGGCGGCCTCGTCGAGAAGATCATTCCGCGCAACTCGACGATTCCGATCGCGCGTGCGCAGGAATTCACGACCTTCAAGGACGGCCAGACCGCGATGGCAATCCACGTCGTGCAGGGCGAGCGCGAGCTCGTCGCCGACTGCCGGTCGCTCGCGCGCTTCGAGTTGCGCGGCATTCCGCCGATGACGGCCGGCGCCGCACGCATTCGCGTGACCTATCAGGTCGACGCGGACGGCCTGCTGTCGGTGTTCGCACGTGAACAGCTGTCGGGCGTCGAGGCGTCGGTCGTCGTGAAGCCGTCGTACGGCCTCGCCGACGACGACATCGCGAAGATGCTCGAGGACAGCTTCAAGACCGCCGAAATCGACATGCGTGCCCGCGCGCTGCGCGAAGCACAGGTCGAGGCCGAGCGGATGCTCGAGGCGACGCAGGCCGCGCTGGCGACCGATGGCGAACTGCTCGACGCGGACGAGCGCGCGCAGGTCGACACGTTGGCCGCGGCGCTGCGCGCGGTCGCACAGGGCGACGATACGAATGCGATCGAAGCGGCGACCAAGACGCTGGCCGACGGCACCGATGAATTCGCGGCGCGCCGGATGGACAAGAGCATCAAGCGCGCGCTGTCGGGCCGCCGGCTCGACGAGATCTGAACTTGCGAACCGCGCATCGGCCGGCGACGGCCTGCGCGCGATAATGAACCGTGCGGCGCCTCGCGCCGCACCCTGACTGACGGAACGGACATGCCTCAACTGGTGGTGCTGCCTCACGTCGAACTGTGCCCGGATGGCGCAGTGATCGACGCGACGCCCGGCAAGAGTATCTGCGACAACCTGCTCGATCACGGGATCGAGATCGAGCATGCATGCGAGAAGTCGTGCGCATGCACGACGTGCCACGTGGTGATCCGCGAGGGCTTCAACGATCTGACGCCGTCCGAAGAGGACGAGGACGATCTGCTGGACAAGGCGTGGGGCCTCGAGCCGACGTCGCGCCTGTCGTGCCAGGCGATCGTGAAGGAAGATTCGGACCTGGTGGTCGAGATTCCGAAGTACTCGATCAACCACGCGAAGGAAAACCACTGACCCAAACCGGAGGCAGGCGATGAAATGGACCGATTCGCGTGAAATAGCCATTGCGCTGGCGGACAAGCACCCGGACATCGACCCGCAGCGGATCAACTTCGTCGACCTGCGCCAGTGGGTGCTCGAACTCGACGGCTTCGACGACGATCCGAAACACTCGGGCGAGAAGATCCTCGAGGCGATCCAGGCACACTGGATCGACGAGTCGGATTTCGACGACGAGGACTGACGGACCGGGCACCGCGCGTGCCGCATCGGCACGCATGGCGCCAATGAAAAAACGGCTCGAGGGCAATTGCTCTCGAGCCGTTTTCGTTTTTCAGGCCGCTGGCCCGCGCACGACACGCGGGCAGGGGGCACCGATGCGATCGGGCGATTACGCGCCGACCAGCGTGCCGTTCTCGATCCGCACGCGCTGGCCCTGGCCGAACGGCGGCGGGTTGTGGTACGTGAACGTACGCGTCGCACCGCTTTCCATCTGCACTTGCACCTGATAGTCGGTTTCCGCGCGCACCTGCTTCTCGACCTGGTTGCCGGCGAGACCGCCGCCCAGCGCGCCGATGATCGTCATCGCGGTGCGGCCGTTACCGTGACCGAACTGGTTGCCGAGCAGGCCGCCGGCTGCAGCGCCGCCCACGGCGCCGATCCCCGAGCTCTGGCCCGGCGTGCGCGTCTGCGAAATCGCGACGACCGTGCCGCAGCTCTGGCAGTAGGCCTGGGCCGGCGCCGACGGCTGCTGCGCGTATTGCGGCGGCTGCGGTGCCGTCGTATGACGGCGGTGCGGCGGCGCTGCCGGGCGCGGCGCGGGCTTCGGCTCGGCCTGCGCGACGGCGGCAGCCTTCTGTTGCGCGGCGGCCTGTTCCGCTGCCTGCTGCTGCGCTTGCGCGGCGAGCGCGGCGCTGGCGGCGGCAGCCGTATCGACGGCCGGTTGCGACGCGATCAGCGCGGCCTGGGTCTGGCCGTTCTGTGCGTTGCTGCTGCTGGCCTTCGGAAAGATGCCCGTGATGGCTGCCGTCGCCGCGAGGCTGGCGACGATGACGGCGCCGGCGGCAGTGGCGATGAGCGGGTGGAGGCGTTGTTTTTGCGGCGTGGTCTGATTCTGGTTGTCCATTTTTTTCTCCGATGTCGATCCGGGGCGGCACTTCGGTGCCCGGCCGGATCCCACGCTCGGGAGCGAGCAGACCGGGCGTTCCTGCGCCTGGTTCTGGTCCCGTGGTCATGCGTGGTGACGCAAAAGGAGTGTCGTCTACCGGCAAGCGGCGCGCCGTATCAAGGTGTAACGAATTGCAGCGAGGCGCCGGCGGTCGTTCCAGGGAAAACCCGGAGAAGGTCGTCGCGACGAGGGAATAAAACGGGGGAGGATCGAAAGCCGGCGAACGCCGGCTGGCGGGACTTACGCGTCGTTACAAAGCTGTCGCGTGCGCGCCGCAGGGCGCGGCGCACACGCGGGTGCGGCGGATCAGTCTTCGCGGCGCAGGTGCGGGAACAGCAGCACGTCGCGGATCGTCGGGCTGTCGGTCAGCAGCATCACGAGACGGTCGATGCCGATCCCGCAGCCGCCCGTCGGAGGCATCCCGTATTCGAGCGCGCGGATGTAATCGGCGTCGAAGAACATCGCTTCCTCGTCGCCGGCATCCTTCTGCTCGACCTGCTTCTTGAAGCGTGCGGCCTGGTCTTCCGGATCGTTCAGCTCCGAGAAGCCGTTCGCGATTTCGCGGCCGGTCATGAACAGCTCGAAACGCTCGGTGATGCCCGGCACCGTATCCGATGCGCGTGCGAGCGGCGACACCTCGACCGGGTAGTCGATGATGAACGTCGGTTCCCACAGCTGCGCTTCGGCCGTTTCCTCGAACAGCGCGAGCTGCAGCGCGCCGATGCCTGCGTTCAGGAACGCCGGCTGCGACACGTCGACGCCGAAGCGCTTCAGTTCGGTGCGCAGGAACGCATCGTCCGACAGCTGGCCGTCGGTGTAGCCCGGTGCGTACTTCTGGATCGCCTGCGTGATCGTCAGGCGATGGAACGGCTTTGCGAGGTCGAGCTCGCGGCCCTGATACTGGATCGTCGCGGTGCCGAGCGCATCGATCGCCGCCTGGCGGATCAGTTGCTCGGTGAAGTCCATCAGCCAGCGGTAGTCGGTGTACGCGGCGTAGAACTCCATCATCGTGAATTCCGGGTTGTGACGCGGCGACACGCCTTCGTTCCGGAAGTTACGGTTGATCTCGAACACGCGCTCGAAGCCGCCGACGATCAGGCGCTTCAGGTACAGCTCCGGCGCGATGCGCAGGAACATCTGCATGTCGAGCGCATTGTGATGCGTGACGAACGGCTTGGCCGCTGCGCCGCCCGGGATCGGGTGCAGCATCGGCGTCTCGACTTCCATGAACTCGGCGTTGTCCATGAACTTGCGGATCGACGCGATCGTCTTCGTGCGGGCGCGGAACGTGTCGCGCGTTTCCGGCGTGACGATCAGGTCGACGTAGCGCTGGCGGTAGCGCATTTCCTGGTCGGACAGGCCGTGGAACTTGTCCGGCAGCGGCCGCAGCGCCTTCGACAGCAGGCGCAGCTCCTTGCACTGGACCGACAGCTCGCCCTTGTTGGTGCGGAACAGCACGCCGCGCGCGGCGACGATGTCGCCGAGGTCCCACTTCTTGAATGCGTCGTAGGTTTCGGCGCCGACGTCGTTCGGCGTCACGAAGAACTGGATCTGGCCCGAACCGTCCTGCACCGTCGCGAAGCTTGCCTTGCCCATCACGCGCTTGAGCATCATGCGGCCGGCCACCGACACCTCGACCGGGTTCGCTTCGAGCGCGGCCTTGTCCGAATCGGCGAATTTCGCCTGCAGGTCGGCTGCGTGGTGCTCGGGCCGGAAGTCGTTCGGGTAGGCGACGCCTTGCTCGCGCAGGGCGCGCAGCTTCTCGCGGCGCTCGGCGATGATCTGGTTTTCGTCCGCCGTGACGGCGGGCTGCGTTTGGGTCGGTTCGGTCATGATGGTCGGAATTCGGAGTGGGTGCGGCAACGCAAACGGGAAGGGCGGCGCGGACCAGGCCGCGCCGCGGCGCTTACACGCCCTGTTTGAGGCTCGCGCTGATGAAGTCGTCGAGATCGCCGTCGAGCACCGCACGCGTGTTGCTCATTTCGACGTTCGTACGCAGGTCCTTCACGCGGCTCTGGTCGAGCACGTACGAGCGGATCTGGTGGCCCCAGCCCACATCGGTCTTGCTCGATTCGAGCTTGTCCTGTTCGGCCTGGCGCTTGCGCATTTCGACTTCGTACAGGCGCGACTTCAGCATCGCCATTGCTTCGGCACGGTTGCGGTGCTGCGAGCGGTCGTTCTGGCACTGCACGACGATACCGGTCGGCATGTGCGTGATCCGCACCGCGGAGTCGGTCTTGTTGATGTGCTGGCCGCCCGCGCCCGATGCGCGGTACGTATCGATGCGCAGATCGGCCGGATTGATCTCGACTTCGATCGAGTCGTCGATTTCCGGATAGACGAACACCGACGAGAACGACGTGTGACGGCCGCCCGACGAGTCGAACGGCGACTTGCGCACGAGGCGGTGGATGCCCGTTTCGGTGCGCAGGAAGCCGTATGCGTATTCGCCCGTGACCTTGACCGTCGCGTTCTTGATGCCGGCGACGTCGCCGTCGGACTCTTCGAGCACTTCGGCCTTGAAGCCCTTGCGTTCGCAGTAGCGCAGGTACTGGCGCAGCAGCATCGATGCCCAGTCGCACGCCTCGGTGCCGCCGGCGCCGGCCTGGATGTCGATGAAGCAGTTGTTCGGGTCGGCCGGGTTCGAGAACATCCGGCGGAACTCGATGTCGCCGACGCGCGCCTCGAGCTTCGCGGCGTCGTCTTCCGACGCGAGCAGCGTGTCCTCGTCGCCTTCCTCGCGAGCCAGCTCGAACAGGTCGAGCGCGTCGCGCAGGTCGCCATCAAGCGCGGTGAGCGTCGTGACGACGCCTTCGAGCAGCTTCTTCTCGCGACCGAGCGCCTGGGCGTTCTTCGAATCGTTCCAGACGTTCGGGTCTTCGAGTTCCTTGTTGACTTCGGTCAGACGCGCAGCTTTGGCGTCGTAGTCAAAGATACCCCCGAAGCTCGCCCGCGCGGGTGCGCAGGTCAAGCAGGGAGCTTTCGATCGCGTTGAGACGTTCCGCTTCCATGATCGTTCGCTATTCTTGCTTCGTAAAAAAGCGGAATTATAGCCGATCGGCAGGCTTGCCCGGTGACGCAAACGGTGCGCACGCGCGCGCCGCGGCCCCGTCCGGCGCGGCGTGCGTGCGGAGGAGGGCGCTACAGCGGGCCGGGCGGCCCGTGCTCAGCCGGCCGCGTGCTCGACGATCAGCTGGACGCGCGTGACGCCGTTCCACGTATCGGCGACGAGCCGGTACGCGACCAGGGCGCTCGCGGGCAGCGGCTCGGTGTGGTTGAACCAGATCGCGTTGAAGCGCTGGCGGCCGCGTGCCAGCTGCAGCTTCAGGTGCTTTTCCTTCACGAGCGATTGCGACACGACGTCGAATTCGCCCGAGAAAAGCGGGGCCGGAAACCCTTGTCCCCACACGGCTTCGTCGAGCAGGCCGACGAACTGCGGCGTGAAGTACGCGTCCTCGAGTTCGCCGTCGGTCTCGATCACGCGGGCGAGCGCGTCGTCCGACAGCCATTCGCGCGCGACGGCCTCGAACGCGGCCGCGAAGCGCGGCACGTTCGCGGTGTCCAGCGTGAGGCCGGCCGCCATCGCGTGGCCGCCGAATGCAACGATCAGGTCGGGCTCGCGCTTCGACACGAGATCGAGCGCGTCGCGCAGGTGGAAGCCGGCGATCGACCGGCCGGAACCCTTGACCCGCTTGCCTTCTTCATCGGCGTGCGCGAACGTGAACGACGGCCGGTGGAATTTTTCCTTGAGCCGGCCGGCGACGATGCCGATCACCCCCTGGTGCCACTCGGGGTTGAACAGCGTGATCGTGCACGCGTCGGCCGGGTCGACGTCGGCGAGATCGGCGAGCGCCTGTTGCTGCATGCCGGCCTCGATCTCGCGGCGCTCGCGGTTCATCACGTCGAGCTGCTGCGCGAGATCCCACGCGCGGCCGATGTCGTCGGTGATCAGGCACTCGATGCCGAGCGACATGTCGGACAATCGCCCCGCGGCGTTCAGGCGCGGGCCGAGGCCGAAGCCGAGGTCGAAGCCCGACGCGGTGCGCGCTTCGCGCGCGGCGGCGCGGAACAGCGCGGCGATGCCCGGCTGCATGCGGCCGTTGCGGATGCGCTGCAGCCCCTGCGCGACGAGCACGCGGTTGTTGCCGTCGAGCCGCACGACGTCGGCGACGGTGCCGAGCGCAACGAGGTCGAGCAGGCCGTCGAGGCGCGGCTCGGCTTCCTTGCTCGCGAACGCGCCGCGGCGGCGCAGCTCGGCGCGCAGCGCGAGCAGCACGTAGAACATCACGCCGACGCCGGCGAGGTGCTTGCTCGGGAACGCGCAGCCGGGCTGGTTCGGGTTGACGATCGCGCGGGCGGCGGGCAGCGCGTCGCCGGGCAGGTGGTGATCGGTCACGAGCACGTCGATGCCGCGCGCGTTCGCGGCTTCGACGCCCGCGACGCTCGCGATCCCGTTGTCGACGGTGATCAGCAGGTCGGGCTTGCGCGCTGCCGCGAGCTCGACGATCTCGGGCGTGAGGCCGTAGCCGTACTCGAAGCGGTTCGGTACCAGGTAGTCGATCTGCGCGCCGAACATCCGCAGGCCGCGCACCGCGACCGCGCATGCCGTTGCGCCGTCGCAGTCGTAGTCGGCGACGACGAGCAGGCGCCGCTTGTCGGCGATCGCGTCGGCGAGCAGCGACGCCGCATCGGCGCAACCCTTCAGCTCGGTGGGCGGAACGAGGCGCGCAAGCGCGGTCTCGATGTCGGTGGGCGACTGCACGCCGCGCGACGCGTACAGGCGCGCGAGAACGGGGTGCAGGCCGTGGCGCGCGAGCACTTCGGCGTCGGCGGGCGCGACGGGGCGGGTAACGATCCGGGTCATACGCGGTGGGCAGGTTATTCGAACAGGGAGGCGAGCGCGCGGCGGCGCCAGAACTTGCGCAGGTCGCCGCGCGTCGCGTGCAGCGTCACGGAGCTCGTGTCGCCGCACAGCGTGAAATCGATGCTCGCCAGTTCGCCGTTCTGCAGCGCGGCGAGGGCCGGCGCGAACCAGTCGCGCTCGAGCGCGGCGAGCCCGTCGTGCCAGCGCGTCCAGTCCTGCTCGATGAACGGGGTGGTCAGCGTCGGCAATTCGACGAGCGTTGCGCCGTTGGCGGCCGGCAGCGCGCCGAACGTCGCCGGTGCGTTGCCGGTGCCGGTTTGCGCGGCACGCGCGAGTCCGAGCGCGGCGGGCGACGCGGACAGCACGCGCGCGAACGGCTTGCCGACCGGCTTCAGCGTGCCCTGCGCATGGAACCAGATCGAATTGACGGCCGGCAGCCCGCGCGCTTCGCGGGCTTCGTTGACCGGGTGCTGGAACCACGCCATCTGCACTTCGTTCTGCAGCTTCATCCACATCCGCGAACGTTCGCCGGTGTGGGCCTCGTGCGGCAGCCAGATCTCGATGTTGCGGCCGCTGGCGCGCAGCGGCGCGGCGCCGGCCAGCCGGGCGAGCTGGTCGCTCGACAGGTACCAGCGCGCCGGGTTCGGCGCTTCGAGCCGCACGCCGAGCTCCTCGATCAGCGGGCGCGCAACTGCGAGCAGGGCGGCTGCGTCGCCGTCGTCGAGCGCGAGGGCGGCCGGATCGACGAGCACCAGGTGATCGTGCGCGATTTCGACGTGCACGGGCTCGACGCACGCCCACGCGTGCGTGCCGGGTTCGCCGCCGTCCGCCAGCAGCATGTAGGGCGCGAGCGGCGCCTCGTCTGCGGCGTTACCCTGGGTCGCGCCGAACTGGCGGGCCAGCCAGCGCTCGTGCGGCAGTGTGCGCTGGAAGTCCTCGCCGGCCACGCGCTCGACGAGGCTGGCGCGGGCGAGCAACTTTTCGAGCGCGGGGCTGTCCAGCGTATGCAGGGACGAGGCCGCATCGGCCGCCGACGGCAGCGCGAACGGAACGAGAAAATGGAGGCGTCGGTCGTGCATGATGGTGCGCATTGTATGGCAAACTGCGCGCGTGATCGGGCCGGCTGACGGCCCGTTTGCGTCCGGCGGCCGTTTTTCGACCGTGCCCGGGCCGGTGGCCGCCGCCGGGCGGCGGTCCGGCCGCGGGGCGCCTCCCCGCCGTAACCAGCAGAAAGGATTCGCTTGAAACTTCCGTACGAATGGCAGATCGGCTGGCGCTACACGCGCGCCGGCAAACGCACGACCGGCAACGGCTTCATTTCCTTCATCGCGCTCGTGTCGATGCTCGGGATCGCGCTCGGCGTCGCGGCGCTGATCGTCGTGCTGTCGGTGATGAACGGCTTCCAGAAGGAAGTGCGCGACCGCATGCTGTCGGTGCTCGCGCACGTCGAGGTGTTTTCGCCGACGGGCTCGATGCCCGACTGGCAATTGACCGCGCAAGAGGCGCGCCGCAACCAGTCGGTGATCGGCGCGGCGCCGTACGTCGACGCGCAGGCGCTGCTTACGCGCCAGGACGCGGTGAGCGGCGTGATGCTGCGCGGCGTCGAGCCGACGCTCGAGCCGCAAGTGTCCGACATCGGCAAGGACATGAAGGCCGGCCAGCTCGCCGCGCTCGTGCCGGGCCAGTTCGGCATCGTGCTCGGCGATGCGCTCGCCGGCAACCTCGGCGTGACGGTCGGCGACAAGGTCACGCTCGTCGCGCCCGAAGGATCGATCACGCCGGCCGGCATGATGCCGCGCCTGAAGCAGTTCACGGTCGTCGGCGTGTTCGAATCGGGTCACTACGAATACGACAGCACGCTCGCGATGATCAACATCCGCGACGCCGAGGCGCTGTTCCGGATGTCTGCGCCGACCGGCGTGCGGCTGCGGCTGAAGGACATGCAGAAGGCGCCGGAAGTCGCGGTCGAGCTGTCGCACACGCTGTCGGGCAGCCTGTACATTCGCGACTGGACCCAGCAGAACAAGACGTGGTTCTCGGCCGTGCAGATCGAGAA
Source organism: Burkholderia arboris (assembly GCF_902499125.1). Taxonomy (GTDB): domain Bacteria; phylum Pseudomonadota; class Gammaproteobacteria; order Burkholderiales; family Burkholderiaceae; genus Burkholderia; species Burkholderia arboris. The sequence continues at coordinate 79,434 of NZ_CABVPX010000021.1, read as the reverse complement.
GCGGATGATGTTCATCATCCTCACGCTGATCATCGCGGTGGCCGCGTTCAACCTCGTGTCGTCGCTCGTGATGACGGTGACCAACAAGCAGGCCGACATCGCGATCCTGCGCACGCTCGGCGCGCAGCCGGGGTCGATCATGAAGATCTTCGTCGTGCAGGGCGTGACGATCGGCTTCGTCGGCACCGCGTCCGGCGTCGCGCTCGGCTGCCTGATCGCGTGGAGCATCCCGTGGCTGATCCCGATGATCGAGCACCTGTTCGGCGTGCAGTTCCTGCCGCCGTCCGTGTACTTCATCAGCGAGCTGCCGTCCGAACTCGTCGCGAGCGACGTGATCCGGATCGGGCTGATCGCGTTCGCGCTGTCGGCCATCGCGACGCTCTATCCGAGCTGGCGCGGCGCGAAGGTGAAGCCGGCCGAGGCGCTCCGCTATGAATGATCGCGCGACCGCATTCGCGGATTCACGACAACACAACAGACAGGATTCGGCCAGTATGCAGGAATACGTGCTTCAGGCGCGCGGGGTCACGAAGGCGTTCGTGCAGGGCGGCTTCAACGTGCAGGTGCTCAACAATACCGAGCTGACGGTGCGGCGCGGCGAGAAGCTCGCGGTCGTCGGCGCGTCGGGTTCGGGCAAGAGCACGCTGCTGCACGTGCTCGGCGGGCTCGACGAGCCGAGCGCGGGCGAAGTGTCGCTGCTCGGCAAGCCGTTTACGCAACTCGCCGAGCGCGAGCGCAACGAGCTGCGCAACCGCGCGCTCGGTTTCGTCTACCAGTTCCATCACCTGCTGCCCGAATTCACCGCGCTCGACAACGTCGCGATGCCGCTGCGCATCCGCCGGATGACGACCGAGGACGCGCGCGAGCAGGCCCAGGCGATGCTCGAACGCGTCGGTCTCGGTCCGCGCGCGAAGCACCGGCCGGGCGAGCTGTCGGGCGGCGAGCGCCAGCGTGTCGCGATCGCGCGCGCGCTGGTCACGAAGCCCGCGTGCGTGCTCGCCGACGAGCCGACCGGCAACCTCGACGGCACGACGGCCGACACGGTGTTCAACCTGATGCTCGAACTGTCCGAGACGCTCGAAACGAGCTTCGTGATCGTCACGCACGATCCCGATCTTGCCGCGCGCTGCGACCGTATCATGCGGCTGCGCGACGGTGTGTTGCACGAGGAGCCGGCGCTGCCGGTGTAAGAAGCGAACGCCTTTGGCCTGCTGCCGGGGTCGCCCCGGCGCGGCGCAAGGGTGCAGGACTGCCGCCATGTGGATCGACACGCATTGCCATCTCGATGCCGCCGAGTTCGACGCCGACCGCGCCGCGGTCGCGCAGGCTGCGCACACGGCCGGCGTGTCGCGCATCGTGATTCCGAGCATCGGGCGCGACAACTTCACGACGGTGCGCGAACTCGCGCAGCGCACGCCGGGTGCCGTTTATGCGCTCGGCATCCATCCGATGTATACGCCGCAGGCGCGCGACGAGGATCTCGACCGCCTGCGCATGGAGATCGAGGCGAGCCTCGACGATCCGCGCTTCGTCGCGATCGGCGAAATCGGCCTCGACTACTTCGTGCCGGGGCTCGACGAAGACCGGCAGCAATTCTTCTATCAGGGGCAGCTCAAGCTGGCGCGCGAATTCGATTTGCCCGTGCTGTGCCACGTGCGCAAGTCGCAGGACCGCGTGCTCGCCGGCCTGCGCCGTTTCGGCGTGCGGCGCGGCATCGCGCATGCGTTCAACGGCAGTTTCCAGCAGGCCGAAGCGTATCTCGCGCAAGGGCTGCATCTCGGCTTCGGCGGCAACGTGACGTTCACGCGTGCGCTGCAGATCCGCCGGCTCGCGACGGAGTTGCCGCTCGACGCGCTCGTGGTCGAGACCGACGCCCCCGACATCGCGCCCGAATGGGCGTACAAGTCCCGCAACACGCCCGACCAGGTGCCGCGCATCGGTGCTGTGCTCGCCGAACTGCGCGGGCTCGATACGGGCGAAATGTCCGTATGCACTTCGGCTAACGCGCTCGCCGCGCTGCCGCGACTCGCACTTTCGTCCGCATAATCGTTGCCGGAAGGCGCTGCGTTTTGTGGAGCGGCGCCAGGTCGACGAGGAGGCGGAATGCGCGTGGGGTGGGTCGCGTTCGCGCTCGGCGTCGTCGTGCTGCAGCGGCAGGCGGCGTTGCCGGGGGCGATCGCATGGACGATCGGGGCAATCCTGTTCGCGGGTTGCACGGTGCTGGGGGCGTGGTGCATGCGTCGCCGGCGCACGCGTACGACTGCCGCACTCGGCTGGATGCTGTGCGCGTTCGCGGCCTGCATCGCGGGGTTCGGTTATGCAGCTGCTCGGGCCGAATGGCGGTTGAGCGACCGCTTGCCTGCGGAATGGGAAGGGCGCGACATCGTCGTGACCGGCGTGATCCGGGGGCTGCCCGTCGTCGACGAGACCGGTGCGCGGCTGCTGTTCGCGGTCGAGTCGAACGATGCGGGGCTGGCCCGTTTTCCGCCGTTGATCCGGCTGTCGTGGCGCGCGTATGGCGCGGCCGCGACACGCGAAGCACGTCCCGACCTGCGTGCCGCACAGCGCTGGCGTTTCGTCGTGCGCCTGAAACGCCCGCATGCCGAGGCCAATCCCGGCGTGCGCGACGGCGAGGCGGCGTGGCTCGCCGCGGGCATTCGGGCAATCGGCCATGTCAGCGCGCCGCGCCGGGCGGCATTGCTCGATGCGCGCGCCTCGGGATGGCGGGCGACGATCGACCGGGTGCGCGATAGGTTGCGGACGCGCATCGGCGAAACGCTCGGTAGCGATGCAGCGCATCGCGGCATCGTCGCCGCGCTGGCGATCGGCGACCAGTCGGGTATCGGCGACGACGACTGGCGCGTCCTGCGCAACACGGGCACGAGCCACCTGGTCGCGATTTCCGGTCTTCATGTCGGGCTGGTCGGCGCGATGGCGGGCGGGCTCGTGTCGATGGTCTGGCGCCGGCTGCGCTGGCGCGCGCGGGCCGCGACGCTCGCGTTGCCTGCGCCTTACGCGGCCGCACTTGCCGCGCTGACGGCTGCGGCCGGCTATGCGGCGCTCGCCGGTTTCAACGTGCCGGCGCAGCGCGCGTGGTGGATGATCGCGGGCGGCGGCATCGCGTATCTGGCCGGACGCAGCGTGCCGACGTCCGCAGTGCTGTGCGCCGCGCTCGGCGGCGTGCTGCTCGCCGATCCGTGGGCCGTGCTGTCGGCCGGGTTCTGGCTGTCGTTCGGTGCAGTCGCCGTGATCCTGCTGGCCGTCGCCGGCTGGCGAGCGGTGCGTGAGGCGGACGCGGAAGGCGACGAGGGCAGCGGCGCGGCTCGTCTGTCGAGCCGGTTGCGCGCGCGGGGCATGCACGCCGGACGCCGCATCGCCGAGGCGACGCGCGTGCAGTACGCGGTGACGATCGGTCTCGCACCGCTCACGGCCGCATGGTTCGCGCAGATTTCCCTGTCGGGCCCGTTCGGCAATGCATTCGCGATTCCGTGGGTCAGTTCGGTCGTGACGCCGGTCGTGCTGGCCGGCATCGCCATGCCCGCACCATTCGATGCCTATGCGTTCCGGCTCGCCCATGTGGCGCTCGAACCGATGATGACGTTGCTCGGATACCTCGCCGGCTGGCCGGCCGGCGTGTTCCGGGTGCGCATGCCCGACTGGCCGGTGGTCGCGCTGGCTTGCCTGGGTGTCGTCTGGGCGCTGATGCCGCGCGGCTGGCCGTTGCGCTGGGCGGCGCCGCTCACGTGGCTGCCGCTCGTTGCGCCCGCACCTGACACGCCGCCGCCGGGCGGTTTCCGGTTGACCGTGCTCGATGTCGGGCAGGGTGCGTCGGTGCTGGTCGAAACCGCACGGCGAACCTTGCTGTTCGACGCGGGGCCGGGCGCGGAATCGACCCATGCCGGTACGCGAATCGTCGCGCCGATGTTACGTGCACGCGGCATCGCGACGATCGATTCGCTCGTGCTCAGCCACGCGGATGCCGATCATGCGGGCGGCGCACCGGCCGTCTATGCGGCGGCCGACGTGCGCCAGCTGTTGGCCGGCATTCCGTCGAACAGCCGGCTGTGGCGCGACGCGGCAGCCGCGGGCGTCGCCGACCGTCTGCCATGCGCGGCCGGGCAGCGCTGGCGCTGGGACGGCGTCGTCTTCACGATGCTGTGGCCGCCGGGCGGTCGAAGCACGGGCTCGTCGAACGGGCAATCGTGCGTGCTGCGCATCGACGCGGGCGGCACTTCCGCGTTGCTGACGGGCGACGTCGATGCACGCGGCGAGCGTCAGCTCGTGGGCACCGCGCGCGACGCGCTGGCCGCGCAGATCCTGGTCGTGCCGCACCACGGCAGCCGCACGTCGTCGGTCGAGCCTTTCCTCGATTCGGTCGGGCCGCGCGTTGCGGTATTTCCTGTAGGCTATCGCAATCGTTTCGGGCATCCGCACCGGAGCGTTCTCGCCCGCTACGAGGCGCGCGGGATTCCGCTGCCGCGCACCGATCGCGACGGCGCCATACGGTTCGACGTCGCACCGGCCGATGGCGGGTTCGCATTCGTGCGTTATCGCGACGAGCAGCGCCGGTACTGGATGGACCGGTGAACGCGGCGAAGGCCGGCGTATCAGAAAAAAGACGCGGGGCCGGCGTGAAGTACCGAAGCACGGCCCCGGCAGAAAACGAAGCATGGGGCGGGAGTCGGTGCTCAAGCATCACTCCCGTCGACCGCGAAGCATGGGGCCGGCGTCAGCGCTCAAGCGCTAACGCCGGCCGACAAAGGAGACATCGGCGTTTGAAGGACATCCTCCACTTCTCGCATGCGAACGGCTTCCCGGCGTCGACGTACCGGACGATCTTCGCCGAACTGGCCGACGACTACGAGCTGCGCTACATCGAACGGATCGGCCACGACCGCCGTTACCCGGTGACGCGCGACTGGCCGCACCTCGTCGAGCAGCTGCTCGACGACATCGGCCGCCGCTACGAGCGCCCGGTGTGGCTCGTCGGCCATTCGCTCGGCGGCTACCTGTCGCTGATGGCCGCGCTGAGGAAGCCGCAATGGGTGCGCGGCGTCGTGATGATCGATTCGCCGATCATCGCGGGCTGGCGTGCCGGCGCACTGCGCGCGAGCCAGTGGGCGGGGCTCGACGAGCGGCTGTCGCCGGCCGCCGCGACGCGCAACCGGCGCACGCGCTGGGTGAGCCGCGACGAAGTTTGGCGCCACTTCCGCGAGAAGCCGGCGTTCGCGCGCTGGGACGAACGGATGCTGGCCGACTACATCGACTACGGGATTCCGCAGGCGGGCGCCGATGGCGAGCGGGCGCTCGCGTTCGACCGGCAGGTCGAATACCTGATCTACCGGACGCTGCCGCACACGCTCGGCCCGCGGCTCGCGCACGGCGCGCCGGTGCCGCTCGGTTTCCTCGCCGGCACGCGATCGCGCGAGGTGCGGCAGGTCGGGCTCGATGCGACGCGACGTGCGGCGCGCGGCCGCGTCGAATGGCTGGAAGGCAGTCACCTGTTCCCGATGGAGCGGCCGCTCGAAACCGCGCGCGCATTGCAGCGGATGCTGAATTCGCTGAAGGCGGAGGAGGGCGGCGTTTCACAGGGCAGCGCCCCGCTCGCGAAGCGCGCCTGACGCGTCGCACGGGCCGCCGGGCTGCGCCCCGGCGCGGGCGCCGCACGCAGACCGGCCGGCCGGTTCGTCCAGGCGCGCACGGCTGGCGCGGGTCGGCGCGAAAGGGCGCGATCATCACGCCAATTGCTGAGAGAAGGGCGGGCTTTACGGTATAATCCGTTTTTCCCGCGAGCATCCAGCGATGACCAAATATGTTTTCGTCACCGGCGGCGTAGTTTCTTCCCTTGGCAAGGGTATTGCCGCCGCTTCCCTCGCCGCGATCCTTGAATCGCGCGGTCTGAAAGTCACCCTCCTCAAACTCGATCCGTACATCAACGTCGACCCCGGCACGATGAGCCCGTTCCAGCACGGGGAAGTGTTCGTGACGGAGGATGGGGCGGAGACGGACCTCGACCTCGGCCACTATGAGCGCTTCATCAGCACGAAGATGCGCAAGGCCAACAACTTCACGACCGGCCAGATCTACGAATCGGTGATCCGCAAGGAACGCCGCGGCGACTATCTCGGCAAGACCGTGCAGGTCATCCCGCACATCACGAACGAAATCCAGGCGTTCATCGAGCGCGGGGCCGCGTCGGCGACCTGCGGCGAGCCGGATGTCGCGATCGTCGAGATCGGCGGCACGGTCGGCGACATCGAGTCGCTGCCGTTCCTCGAGGCTGCGCGCCAGATGAGCCTGCGCCTCGGCCGCAACAGCGCGTGCTTCGTGCACCTGACGCTGGTGCCGTACGTTGCGACGGCCGGCGAGCTGAAGACGAAGCCGACCCAGCACAGCGTGCAGAAGCTGCGCGAGATCGGCATCCTGCCGCACGTGCTGCTGTGCCGTGCGGACCGCCGCATCCCGGACGACGAATCGAAGAAGATCTCGATGTTCTCGAACGTGCCGGAAGACGCCGTGATCTCGGTGTGGGACGCCGACAGCATCTACAAGATTCCGCAGATGCTGCACGACCAGGGCCTTGACCGGATCATCTGCGAGGAACTGAAGCTGTCGCCGAAGGATGCCGACCTGAGCATGTGGTCGGCGCTCGTCGAGAAGCTCGAGAACCCGAAGCACGAAGTGACGATCGGCATGGTCGGCAAGTACGTCGACCTGACCGAGTCGTACAAGTCGCTGATCGAGGCGCTGCGCCACGCATCGCTGCACACGTCGACCAAGGTCAACATCGAGTACATCGACTCGGAAGAGATCGAGGCGAACGGTGTCGACAGCCTGAAGCATCTCGACGCCGTGCTGGTGCCGGGCGGTTTCGGCCGTCGCGGCACGGAAGGCAAGATCGCGGCGATCCGCTATGCGCGCGAAGCCAAGGTGCCGTATCTCGGCATCTGCCTCGGCATGCAGCTCGCGGTGATCGAATTCGCGCGCGACGTCGTCGGCCTGAAGCAGGCGAACAGCACGGAATTCGAGCCGGACACGCCGGAACGCGTGGTCGCGCTGATCACCGAGTGGTACGACCGCGACGGCAAGGTCGAGACGCGCACCGAGGAATCCGATCTCGGCGGCACGATGCGCCTGGGTTCGCAGCGTTGCCCGATCAAGCCGGGCACGATGGCGGAAGAAATCTATGGCAAGGACGTGAACGAACGCCATCGCCACCGTTATGAAGTCAATAACCGCTTCGTGCCCCAGCTCGAAGCCGGCGGCCTTATCATCAGCGCCCGTACCCCGAGCGAGGATCTGCCGGAAATGATGGAACTGCCGCGTTCGATGCACCCGTGGTTCGTCGGCGTCCAGTTCCACCCGGAATTCACGTCCACGCCGCGTGACGGTCATCCCCTCTTCAAGTCGTTCGTCGAAGCCGCGCTCGCCAACAAGCAAGCGCGCGGAGTGTAAAGCATGAAGCTGTGCGATTTCGAGGTCGGACTCGACAAGCCTTTCTTCCTGATCGCGGGTACCTGCGTCGTCGAATCGGAGCAAATGACGATCGACACGGCGGGCCGCCTGAAGGAGATCTGCGAGAAGCTGAACGTTCCGTTCATCTACAAGTCGTCCTACGACAAGGCGAACCGCAGCTCGGGCAAGTCGTTCCGCGGCCTCGGAATGGACGAAGGCCTGCGGATCCTGTCCGAGGTGAAGCGCCAGCTCGGCCTGCCGGTGCTGACCGACGTGCATTCGATCGACGAGATCGAACAGGTCGCGTCGGTCGTCGACGTGCTGCAGACGCCGGCGTTCCTGTGCCGCCAGACCGACTTCATCCACGCGTGCGCGCGTTCGGGCAAGCCGGTCAACATCAAGAAGGGCCAGTTCCTCGCGCCGCACGACATGAAGAACGTGATCGACAAGGCGCGCGACGCGGCACGTGAGGCGGGGCTGTCGGAAGACCGTTTCATGGCATGCGAACGCGGCGTCTCGTTCGGCTACAACAATCTCGTGTCGGACATGCGTTCGCTCGCGATCATGCGCGAAACGAACGCGCCGGTCGTGTTCGATGCGACCCACTCGGTGCAGTTGCCGGGCGGGCAGGGCACGAGCTCCGGCGGCCAGCGCGAATTCGTGCCGGTGCTCGCGCGTGCAGCGGTCGCGACGGGCGTCGCCGGCCTCTTCATGGAAACCCACCCGAATCCGGCCGAAGCGAAGTCGGACGGCCCGAACGCGGTGCCGCTGAACCGGATGGGTGCGCTGCTGGAGACCCTCGTCACGCTCGACCAGGCGGTGAAGCGCAATCCGTTCCTGGAAAACGATTTCAATTAAAGATCGAATGAACCTTGCGGCGGCTTCGCGCGTCTGTAGCGAAAGCGGTTCCGGCGCGCACGCCGTCGCAGTTTGAAGAATCCATCGTCATTCTCAGAGGAAACCCATGAGTGCCATCGTAGATATCATCGGCCGCGAGATTCTGGATTCGCGCGGCAACCCCACCGTCGAATGCGACGTGCTGCTCGAATCGGGCACGATGGGCCGCGCGGCGGTGCCGTCGGGCGCGTCCACCGGCTCGCGTGAAGCGATCGAACTGCGCGACGGCGAAGCCGGCCGCTACAACGGCAAGGGCGTGCTGAAGGCAGTCGAGCACATCAACACCGAAATCTCCGAAGCCATCATGGGCCTCGACGCGTCGGAACAGGCGTTCCTCGACAAGACGCTGCTCGAGCTGGACGGCACCGACAACAAGTCGCGCCTCGGCGCGAACGCGATGCTGGCCGTGTCGATGGCCGTCGCGAAGGCAGCCGCTGAGGAAGCCGGCCTGCCGCTGTACCGCTATTTCGGCGGCTCGGGCGCGATGCAACTGCCGGTGCCGATGATGAACATCGTCAACGGCGGCGCGCACGCGAACAACAGCCTCGACATCCAGGAATTCATGATCGTCCCGGTGAGCCAGCCGACGTTCCGTGAAGCCCTGCGTTGCGGCGCGGAAGTGTTCCACGCACTGAAGAAGATCCTGAGCGACCGCGGCATGAGCACGGCAGTCGGCGACGAAGGCGGTTTCGCACCGAACTTCGGCAGCAACGACGAGTGCCTGTCGACGATCCTGCAAGCGATCGAGAAGGCCGGCTACCGTGCGGGCGAAGACGTGCTGCTCGCGCTCGACTGCGCGGCATCCGAGTTCTACCACGACGGCAAGTACCAGCTCGCGGGCGAAGGCCTGCAACTGTCGTCGGCCGAATTCACCGACTACCTCGCGACGCTCGCCGACAAGTTCCCGATCGTGTCGATCGAGGACGGCATGCACGAAAGCGACTGGGAAGGCTGGAAGCTGCTGACCGACCGCCTCGGCAAGAAGGTGCAGCTGGTCGGCGACGACCTGTTCGTCACGAACACGCGCATCCTGAAGGAAGGCATCGAGAAGGGCATCGCGAACTCGATTCTCATCAAGATCAACCAGATTGGTACGCTGACCGAAACGTTCGCGGCGATCGAGATGGCGAAGCGCGCGGGCTACACGGCCGTGATCTCGCACCGCTCGGGCGAAACGGAAGATTCGACGATCGCCGATATCGCGGTCGGCCTGAACGCCGGTCAGATCAAGACGGGTTCGCTGTCGCGCAGCGACCGCATCTCGAAGTACAACCAGCTGCTGCGCATCGAGGAAGACCTCGGCGACATCGCTAGCTACCCGGGTAAATCGGCTTTCTATAACCTGCGCTAACGCGCTACTATCGGGTTCGTCATATCGACGCCGCTCTGCGCATGTGCGCGGAGCGGCGCTTCTTATATCTGCGTCTCTTACATGCGGCTTGTCACTGTCGTCCTGATTGCCTTGCTGGCGCTCATTCAGTACCCCCTATGGTGGGGACACGGCGGCTGGCTGCGGGTGCATGAATTGCGTCAGCAGCTCGACGACCAGCTCCAGAAGAATGCGGACGAGAAGTTGCGCAACGAGCGTACTGCGGGCGAAGTGCAGGATCTGCAGAGCGGCACCGCGGCCATCGAGGAGCGTGCGCGCTACGAGATGGGCATGGTGAAGGACGGCGAAGTCTTCGTGCAGTTCGTGTCGCCCAATGCACCTGCAGGACCGCTGAACACCACGCCGGCGGACACGTCCACGCGCGGTACCGTCTCCGCGGCGCCGGTGCGTGTCGTGCCGAATCCGCAGTCGATCGCGAAGCCGTCGCGGCATCATGGCGGCGACAAGGGCAAGACGGCGCATCACTGATCGCGATACGCCGTATCCATTGAAAAAGCGCGGGAAATGCCGCGCTTTTTTATTTCCTGCCAGTCGTCAATCGGCCGGGCGACCGCTTACCACCAGCCCGGGTAGCCGTAGCCGACACCCGTTCCCCAGCGATTTCCCCATCCGCCGTAGTACCCGCCGTAGACCGTCACGGGCGGCGGCGAGTAATAGGCCCACGCGCGCGCGGCCGCTTCGGCGGCCATCGCGCTGTTCTGCTCGCGCAGGACCTGCCGGTCGATCTCGTCGTAGCGCTTGCGTTCGGCGCTCGACAGCGCGGGCGGCTGGCCGTTCGACGCGCCCGGCTCGGGCAGGCGGCTCAGGAGCGTGGACGTCGGCGGCGGCATCGCGCAGCCGGCGAGCGCGAGCGTACCGGCGGCAACGCTCGTCAGGATGAGGGTGCGAAACGGGCGGAGGCGATTCATGGGTTTCTCCAGCAGCGCGCCGGTGGCGGGAAGCGGCTTGCGCCGGAGGCCGAGCCTCCGGCGCCGAAGCCATGCGTACGGCGCTCGTGCGTCATTATGCGCCCGTGCCCGGATCGCGGGCGGCGGGCGCGCCGCTCAGTGACGCTGGTCGGTGGCCGGCGCAATGCCGGTTTCGACGCCGGGCGCCGCGAACAACTGCGCGACGTCCACGGGATCGAATTCGTAGCGCTGATTGCAGAACTCGCAGTGGATCTCGACGTGGCCGCGCTCGACGATCACGCTGTCGACTTCCTCGCGGCCGAGCATGCGCAGCATCGCGCCGACCTTCTCGCGCGAGCACGAGCACTGGAAGCGCGTGCCGGCCGGTTCGAAGTGCTGCACGTTTTCCTGCCAGAACAGCCGGCGGAACACGACTTCCGGTTCGACCTCGAGCAGTTCCTTCGCGGACAGCGTGCCGCCGAGCGTGCAGACGCGCTCCCACGTGTCGATATCGGTTTCGGCGTTGCGCGGCACGATGCCGCCGTCGCCCGGCAGCTTCTGCAGCAGCATGCCGACCGCGCGGTCGCGATCGGCCGCGAGCCACAGCCGCGTGTCGAGCTGCTCCGAGTGGTGCATGTAGTGCTCGAGCACCTGCGACACCGATTCGAGCGGGCCGTCGACGCCGTTCAGCGGCACGATGCCCTGGTACGGCTGCTGGCCCGGCAGTTTGTCGGCCGGGTCGAGCGTGATCACGCAACGGCCGTGGCCGCTTGCGTTGACGAGCGACGCGAAGCTCGTGTCGTCGCCGATCGTCTGCGCCGCGTCGCCGGCGAATTTCGCGGTGGCCCGCATCGACAGATCCGAACCGCACTGGACGACCAGCATCTGGACCGGCCCGTCGCCGAAGATCTGCATGATCAGGGTGCCGTGAAATTTCAGGTTCGCGGACAGCAGCGCGCACGCGGCCATCATCTCGCCGAGCACCGTGCGCACCGGGGCAGGGTAGTCGCGGCGGGCGAGCACTTCCTGCCACGTATTGCGCAGCGAAACGATCTCGCCGCGCACGGGCGCCGCATTGAACATGAACTTCTGTAACTGGTCGCTCACTCTTCTTCCTTGAAATCCGTGCGAATCACCCGATCCGCACGAGTTGCTCCTTGAAATGCGCGCGCCGCTCGACATACGTCTTCGCGTTTGCGCGCAGCCGCGCGATGTCTTCCGCCGACAGCTCGCGCACGACCTTCGCCGGCGCGCCGAGAATCAGCGAGTTGTCCGGGAACGTCTTGCCTTCCGTCACGACCGCGCCGGCACCAACCAGACAGTTGCGGCCGATGACCGCCCCATTCAAGACCACCGCCTGAATCCCGATCAGCGAACCTTCGCCGATCGTGCAGCCGTGCAGCATGGCCTGGTGCCCGATCGTCACGTTTTCGGCAATCGTCAGCGGAAAGCCCGGGTCCGTATGCAGGACCGCGCCTTCCTGGACGTTGCTGCCCGGGCCGACCGTAATCGTCTCGTTGTCGCCGCGAATCGTCGCGCCGAACCACACGCTCGCGTTCTCCTCGAGCACGACCTTGCCGATGATGGCCGCCGTATCGGCGACGAATACGCTTTCGTGGATCGTCGGGGCCGTATCGCCCAGCTTGTAGATCGTCACGGAGTCTCCTTGTCTCTTCGATGATGGGCGCCGGTAGAATGGCGCGTCCGGTTTGCCCGGCGCATGGCGCCGCGGAACAATCGCATATTGTAAACCGTCGCGTGCAACTGCTCCCGCGACGCGTACGCAGGGTGTCCCCGTTTATGAGCATGGCGTCTTCTTCCTTCGGCAATGCGCCGGTTTGTGTGCGCGGCGCGGCGCTCGACGCGCTGCGCGTGTCCGAACCCGCGGCCAAGGCCGCGCAGGTGCGCGCGCTGCACGAGGCATGGCGGGCCGGGCGCGCCGAGATCGCGGCGTCGCGCGAGCTGCCCGAACCGGCCGATCTGCCCGGGCACCCGGCGCGCCCGCCGCTCGTCGAGCCGCGCCAGCTCCAGCGGCGCAGCATGCGTTCGCCCGAAGGGCGCGCCGTGCTGCTGCACGCGCTCGCCCATATCGAGTTCAACGCGATCAACCTGGCGCTCGACGCGGTCTGGCGTTTCGCGGGCCTGCCCGACGCGTTCTATGCGGACTGGCTGAAGGTCGCGGCCGAGGAGGCCTATCACTTCACGCTGCTGTCGGACCGTCTCGCGGCATTCGGGCACGCGTACGGCGATTTCCCCGCGCACAACGGATTGTGGGAGATGTGCGAGCGGACCCGGCGCGATGTGCTGGCGCGCATGGCGCTCGTGCCGCGCACGCTCGAGGCCCGCGGGCTCGACGCGTCGCCGCCGATCCGCGCGCGGCTCCTTCAGGCGGGCGACGACGCGTCGGCCGCGATCCTCGACGTGATCCTGCGCGACGAAATCGGCCATGTCGCGATCGGCAACCGCTGGTTCCGGCATTTGTGCGATGACGCCGGCCGCGATCCGGTGCCGACCTACCGGCAGCTCGCCGAGCAATATCAGGCGCCGCGGCTGCGCGGCCCGTTCAACTTCGATGCGCGGCGCGACGCCGGCTTCGAGCAGGCCGAACTCGACGCGCTGGCCGCGCAGGACGCGGCGGACGGCACCGCCGCGCCATAGCCGGATCGCGGTCGGCCGCTTCTCGCCGGCCACCGGCCCGCGCACCCGGCCGAGCGGGTTTCCTGCTGGCCTGCGCACGTCGCCGCTAGAGCGGAGCCTCGATTGCCGGCCGCCCGAACGGGGGCGTCGTCGCTATAATCGAACGACCATTCTTTTTTTGGCGGCTGCAATGAGTGCCTCGAGTTCTGTTTCCGATTTCGTCACGGTGCGCGGCGTCAAGCTGCATGTGCGGCGCTGGGGCCGGCCCGATGCGCCGATGCTGTTCATGCTGCACGGCTGGATGGATGTCGCGGCGTCGTTCCAGTTCGTCGTCGATGCACTGGCGGGCGACTGGCAGGTGATCGCACCCGATGCGCGCGGCTTCGGGCTGTCCGACTGGCCGGTCGCGCGGCAGGGCGGCGGCCACTACTGGTTCCATGAATACCTGAGCGACCTCGATGCGCTCGTCGACCACTACGCGCCGGCCGGCGAAGTCAACCTGGTCGGGCACAGCATGGGCGCGAACGTCGTCTGTCTGTACGCCGGCGCACGGCCGGAGCGCGTGCGGCGCGTGGTCGACCTCGAGGGTTTCGGGCTTGCGCCGTCTCGGGCGGAACAGGCGCCGCGCCGGCTGCGCGGCTGGCTGGACGAACTGCGCGCGCCGCCGGCGCTGCGGCCTTATGCGTCCCTCGACGACGTGGCGGCGCGCCTGATCAAGACCAACCCGCGGCTCGCCCCGCGTCGGGCCGCGTTCCTCGCCGAGCACTGGTCGAAGCGCGGCGACGACGGCTTGTACCACCTGCTGGCCGACCCCGCGCACAAGATGCCGGGCCCGCAGCTGTACCGGCTCGACGAGGTGATGGCCACCTGGAAGCAGGTGCGTGCGAAGGTGCTGCACGTCGAGGCCGTCAATTCGCCGACGCTTGCGTACATCGCCGGCGACATCCCGCTGCCGGAATTCAAGGCGCGCTTCGACGCGTTTCCGGACTGGCGCGAAAAGCTCATCGACGATGCCGGTCACATGGTGCATCACGACCAGCCCGAGCAGGTCGCGGCGCTGATCGAGGCGTTCTGCGCGTAGGCGCGACATCGGCGGCGGGGCAGGCGGGCGGCGCGATTGCCGCGTTGCAGTAGAATGAAGCCTTACCTGCCATGCCGACAATGAACGCTGATCTCCACTGCCATTCCAATGTATCCGACGGGTTGCTGTCGCCTGCCGACGTCGCGCGCCGTGCGCATGCCGGCGGCGTGACCCTGTGGGCGCTGACCGACCACGACGAGATCGGCGGCCAGGCGGCAGCGCGCAGCGAGGCGGAAGCACTCGGCATGCGCTACCTGAGCGGCGTCGAGATTTCGGTCACGTGGGCGTCGCGCACCGTGCACATCGTCGGGTTGAACATCGATCCCGCGAACCCGGCGCTCGTCGACGGCCTGTACCGCACGCGCCATGGCCGCGCGGCGCGCGCGGTGGCGATCGGCGAGCAGCTCGCGACGCTCGGCATCCCCGGCGCGTACGAAGGGGCGCTCAAGTACGTCTCGAATCCCGACCTGATCTCGCGCACGCATTTCGCGCGCTTTCTCGTCGAAAACGGCCACGCCGAATCGACGTCCGACGTGTTCGACCGCCTGCTCGGCGACGGCAAGCCCGGCTTCGTCCCGCATCGCTGGGCGTCGCTGCCCGACGCGGTCGGCTGGATCCGTACGGCAGGCGGCGAAGCCGTGGTCGCGCATCCGGGCCGCTACCGCTATACGCCTGTCGAATTCGACGCGTTCTTCGGCGAATTCATCGATCTGGGCGGCCGCGCGATCGAGGTCATCACGGGCAGCCACACGCCCGACCAGTACCGTGAATACGCGGACGTTGCGCGCCGCTTCGGCTTCGAAGTGTCGCGCGGCTCGGATTTCCATGCGCCGGGCGAGGGCCGCGTCGAGCTCGGCAGCCTGCCGCCGTTGCCGTCCGATCTCACACCGGTCTGGGAGCGCTGGCTCTGACGCCGGGCGGCTGACCGCCGCCCGTGCCGCCGTGCGTTGCCGATTTCTCCCCCTTTACGTACCCCCATGTCCCAGTTCTTCAGGATTCATCCGGATAATCCGCAGCCGCGCCTGATCAAGCAGGCGGTGGAGATCGTCAGCAAGGGCGGCGTGATCGCGATGCCGACCGATTCGAGCTATGCGCTCGCGTGCCATCTCGACGACAAGGATGCGGTCGAGCGCGTGCGCCGGATCCGCGGCCTCGACGAGAAGCAGCATCTGTCGCTGCTCGTGCGCGACCTGTCGGAGCTTGCCAACTTCGCGATGGTCGACAACCGCCAGTACCGGCAGATCAAGTCGGTGACGCCGGGCCCGTACGTGTTCATCCTGCAGGCGACCAAGGAAGTGCCGCGCCGGCTGTCGCACCCGTCGCGCAAGACGATCGGGCTGCGCGTGCCCGACCATGCGATCACGCTCGCGTTGCTGGAGTCGCTCGGCCAGCCGCTGCTCGGCACGACGCTGATCCTGCCGCCGGATGACGAGCCGCTCAACGATCCCGAAGAAATCCGCACGCGGCTCGAGAAGCAGGTCGATCTCGTGATCGACGGCGGCGCGTGCCCGCGGGAACCGTCGACGGTGATCG
This sequence comes from Burkholderia arboris, assembly GCF_902499125.1. GTDB lineage: Bacteria > Pseudomonadota > Gammaproteobacteria > Burkholderiales > Burkholderiaceae > Burkholderia > Burkholderia arboris. The sequence goes on along the minus strand of NZ_CABVPX010000021.1, from coordinate 63,554 downwards.
ACCTGACCGGCGACGAGCCCGAACTCGTGCGGATGGGGCGCGGCGCGCTCGAACCGTTCGGCCTCTCGGCCGCATAAGCGAGCCGTTCATTTTTGCGCGAGTGCGCTTGTTACAATAACGCGATATGGATGCTTCCCTGATACAGACCATCGCTGTCTACGCGCTGCCCGTGATCTTCGCGATCACGCTGCACGAGGCCGCGCACGGCTATGCCGCCCGCCTGCTCGGCGACAACACCGCCTACGTGATGGGGCGCGTGTCGTTCAACCCGATGCGCCACATCGATCCGCTCGGCACGATCGCGATCCCGCTCGTGATGTACTTCCTGACGGGCGGCGCGTTCCTGTTCGGCTATGCGAAGCCGGTGCCGGTGTCGTTCGGCAACCTGCGCAATCCGCGCTGGGGCAGCCTGTGGGTATCGCTCGCGGGCCCGGCCTGCAACTTCGTGCAGGCGCTGGTCTGGGGCCTGCTGACCCTCGTGCTGCCCGCCGTCGGCGTCGACGAGCCGTTCTTCACGCGGATGGCGTTTGCCGGCGTCAGCGCGAACCTCGTGCTCGGCGTGCTGAACCTGTTTCCGCTGCCGCCGCTCGACGGCGGCCGCATTCTGGCGGCGCTGCTGCCGCCGAAGCAATCGATCGCGCTGTCGCGCATCGAGCCGTACGGTTTCATCATCGTCCTCGCGCTGGTCGCGACGGGCGTGCTGACGAACTTCTGGCTGCGTCCGCTCGTCAACGTCGGCTACGCCGTCCTGAGCGCCATCCTGTCCCCATTCGCCTCGCTTTTCTAACGATAATCATGTTCCCAGAACGTATTTTCTCCGGCATGCGACCTACCGGGTCGCTGCACCTCGGTCATTACCACGGCGTGCTGAAAAACTGGGTGAAGCTGCAGTCCGAGTACCCGTGCTTCTTCTGCGTCGTCGACTGGCATGCGCTGACGACGCACTACGAGACTCCCGAGGTCATCGAGAAGAACGTGTGGGACGTGTTGATCGACTGGCTCGCGTCCGGCATCGATCCGGCACAGGCGACGCTGTTCATCCAGAGCAAGGTGCCCGAGCATGCCGAACTCGCGCTGCTGCTCGGCATGAGCACGCCGCTCGGCTGGCTCGAACGCGTGCCGACCTACAAGGAGCAGATGGAGAAGCTGAAGGACAAGGACTTGTCCACCTACGGCTTCCTCGGCTACCCGGTGCTGATGGCGGCCGACATCCTGCTGTATCGCGGCTCGCTCGTGCCGGTCGGTGAAGACCAGGTGCCGCACGTCGAGATGACGCGCGAGATCGCGCGGCGCTTCAACTACCTGTATGGCCGTGAGCCCGGCTTCGAGGAGAAGGCGCTCGAAGCCGCGAAGAAGCTCGGCGGCAAGCGCGCGAAGCTTTATCACGAGCTGCGCAACGCCTATCAGCAGGAGGGCGACGACGAGGCGCTCGAACAGGCGCGCGCGATGCTGCAGGAATCGCAGAGCCTGTCGATGAGCGACCGCGAGCGCCTGTTCGGCTATCTCGAAGGCGCGCGCAAGATCATCCTGGTCGAGCCGCAGGCGCTGCTGACCGAAGCATCGCGGATGCCGGGCCTCGACGGCCAGAAGATGTCCAAGTCGTACGGCAACACGATCGGCCTGCGCGAAGACGCGGAGACGATCACGAAGAAGGTCCGCACGATGCCGACCGATCCCGCGCGCGTGCGCCGCACCGATCCGGGCGATCCGGACAAGTGCCCGGTGTGGCAGCTGCACCAGGTCTATACGGACGAAGCGACGCACGAGTGGGTGCAGAAGGGTTGCCGCTCGGCGGGCATCGGTTGCCTCGATTGCAAGCAGCCGGTCGTCGAAGGCATCCTGCGCGAACAGCAGCCGATGCTCGAGCGCGCGCAGAAGTACATGGACGATCCGTCGCTGTTGCGCGCGATCGTCGCGGACGGTTGCGACAAGGCGCGCAAGTACGCGACGGAAACGATGCGTGACGTGCGCGACGCGATGGGCCTGTCGTACAACTGATCCGGCGCATGAGCGAATCCGTCATCGCCGCCGCGGGCGGCCACGTCGCGCAGGCCGAGCCGTCGCGCTGGGTCGCCCAATGGTCGCGGCTCGTCCCGGCCGGCGGCGCGGCGCTCGACGTCGCCGCGGGCGGTGGCCGCCATGCGCGCTGGTTCGCGTCGCACGGGCATCCGGTCGTCGCGCTCGACCGCGATCCGGCCGCGCTGGCCGCGTTGCGCGCGATTCCCGGCGTCGATGCCCGCGCGGCCGATCTCGAAGGCGCGCGGTGGCCGCTGCCGGCCGGCGAGCAGTTTGCGGCCGTGATCGTCACGAATTACCTGCATCGTCCGCTCTGGCCCCATCTGCTCGATGCAGTGGCGCCGGGCGGCGTGCTGATCTACGAAACCTTCGCGCAAGGAAACGAAACGGTCGGCAAACCGTCCAACCCCGCGTTCCTGCTCGCCCCGGGCGAGCTGCTGGACGCCGTACACGGCCGCCTGCGGGTGGTTGCGTACGAGGACGGTTTCGTCGCCGCGCCGCGCGAGGCGTTCGTCCAGCGTCTCTGCGCGGTGCGCGAGGGCGCGACCCCGAAGGCGGGGGCGGGAATTCCACGTTACGAACTGCCCGGCTAATCCGCTACAATCTCAACGTTTACCGGTACACATTCAATCGCGTTTCATGGCTAACGGCACCCAAGACGGCATTCAAATCCGCGGCAGCATCCCCGCGATCGTCACCCCGATGCTCGAAGACGGCAGTCTCGACCTGCCGGCGTTTCGCAAACTGATCGACTGGCACATCGCGGAAGGCACCGATGCGCTGGTCGTGGTCGGTACGAGCGGCGAGTCGGCAACGCTCAACGTCGAAGAGCACATCCTGATGATCCGCACGGCGGTCGAGCATGCGGCAAAACGCATCCCGATCATCGCGGGCGCGGGCGGCAATTCGACCGCCGAGGCGATCGAGCTGACGAAGCACGCGAAGGCTGTCGGCGCGGACGCGACGCTGCAGGTCGTGCCGTACTACAACAAGCCGACACAGGAAGGCATGTACCGCCACTTCCGGACGATCGCCGAAGCGGTCGACCTGCCGGTGATCCTGTACAACGTGCCGGGCCGCACGGTCGCGGACATGGCGAACGAGACGACGCTGCGCCTCGCGGAAGTGCCGGGCATCATCGGCGTGAAGGAAGCGACCGGCAACATCGATCGCGCCGCGCACCTGATCAAGGCCGCACCGAAGCATTTCGCGATCTACAGCGGCGACGATCCGACCGCGATCGCGCTGATGCTGCTCGGCGGCCACGGCAACATCTCGGTGACGGCGAACGTCGCACCGCGTGCGATGAGCGACCTGTGCCGCGCGGCGCTGGCTGGCGATGTCCAGACGGCACGCGCGCTGCACATGAAGCTGCTGTCGCTGCACAAGAACCTGTTCATCGAAGCGAACCCGATCCCGGTGAAGTGGGCGCTGCAGGCGATGGGCAAGATGCAGGGCGGCATCCGGTTGCCGCTCACGGCGCTCGACGAGCGCTGCCACGATGCCGTGCGTTCGGCCCTCGTCGAGGCCGGCGTCCTCTGATGCCGAGGCGGCCGCGTCCTGCGGCCGCCGGCTCGACCCCTGATCAACCCGCACCGGCCGGCTCCGTCCGGCGCCGCTCCTGACGAGCGTTCTAGCAAGACGAAGGATTTCATGAAACGTTTCGCCATTTCCTCTCGCACCATCCAGCTGTCGGTGATGGTGCTGGCGCTGGGCGCGCTCGCTGGCTGCGATACGCTGAACGACTACCTGGCCCCCGACCGGGTCAACTACAAGAACACCGGTTCGGCGCCGCCGCTGGCCGTGCCGAGCGACCTGAAGCCGGTGCCGACGACGCAGCAGTTCGTCGCGCCGCCGAGCAACGCGGGGCTCGGCACGCTGCCGCCGCGGGTCACGACGCAGGCCGGCAATGCGACCGACGGCATCCCGAGCGCGCAGGATCCGCTCGGCATGCACATCGAGCGCGACGGCGATCGCCGCTGGCTGGTCGTTGATGGCCGCACGCCCGAGCAACTGTGGCCGATCCTGAAGGAATTCTGGCAGGAGAACGGCTTCTCGCTGAAGACCGATGCGCCGTCGACGGGCATCATGGCCACCGACTGGGCTGAAAACCGCGCGAACATTCCGGATGACTGGTTCCGCCGCACGATCGGCAAGGTCATCGATTTCGCGTACTCGTCGGGCACGCGCGACCGCTTCCGCACGCTCGTGAACCGCACGTCGGACGGCAACACCGACATCTCGATCACGCACAGCGCGATGGAAGAAATGATGGTCGGCCCGCAGGGCGGCACGTCGTCGCGCTGGGAAGAGCGTCCGCGCAACCCGGTGCTCGAAGCCGTGTTCCTGTCGAAGCTGATGCAGAAGTTCGGCCTGACCGACGCGCAGGCGAAACAGCTGCTGACCGATGCGCATCCTGCGACGGCACCCGCGCAGGTTAGCGACACGAGTGGCGGCGCGGCGACGCTGCAGCTGGCCGAGTCGTTCGACCGTGCGTGGCTGCGCGTGGGCCTGGCGCTCGACCGCACCAACTTCACGGTCGACAATCGCGACCGCGAGAAGGGCGTGTACACGGTCCGCTATGCGAATACGATGGAAGAGCTCAAGCGTGACGGCCTGTTCGGCAAGCTGTTCTACGGCGGCCCGTCGGCAGCGAAGCCGGGCAAGGAATACCTCGTCAACGTGCGCGCGCAAGGCGCCGGCGGCACGCAGGTCGCGGTGGTCGGCGCAAACGGCCAGGTCGACAACTCGTCGGACGCGCAGCGGATCATTTCGCTGCTGCACGCTCAGCTGAACTGAGCGCGTGAGATTCGCCAGCCTCGGAAGCGGCAGCGAAGGTAACGCGCTGGTTGTCGAGGCCTCGAGCGGCACGACAACCACGCGCGTGCTGCTCGACTGCGGTTTTTCCGCCAAGGAGGTCGAGCGCCGGCTCGGCCGACTGAATCTCGGCATCGATGATCTCGATGCGATCCTCATCACCCACGAACACAGCGACCACGTCGGCAGTGCGCTGACGCTCGCCCGCCGCGCATCGCTGCCGCTCTATATGAGCTGGGGTACCGCGCGCGCGGTCGGCGCGGACGAGGCCGATGTCGATCTCCACGTGCTGTGGGGCGACGAGACGGCCGCGATACAGGATCTGGCCGTGATGCCCTACACGGTCCCCCACGATGCGCGAGAACCGCTCCAGTTCGTCTTCATGGACGGCTGCAGCCGGCTCGGCGTGCTGACGGACGTCGGGATGGCCACGCCGCACATTACGGCCGTCCTGAGCGGTTGTGACGCGCTGGTGCTCGAATCCAACCACGATACCGCGATGCTGGCCGGCAGCCGCTATCCGCAGTCGCTGAAGGCGCGGATCGGCGGCAATCACGGCCACCTGAGCAACGACGCGGCGGCCGACATCCTCGCGTCGCTCGAACGCAGCCGCCTCCAGCACCTGGTCGCGGCGCACCTGAGCCAGCAGAACAACCTGCCGGAACTGGCTCGCCGGGCGTTCGGCGGCGTACTGGGGACGGATGGGGAGGACGTGATCGTGGCCTCGCAGGACGCGGGCTTCGACTGGCTGATGCTCGGGTGAGCAGGACGGGGCCGTTACGGCGGCCCGCTGCGGCGGCCGGGCGATGTGTACGGAAACGGCAGACGCAAAAAAACCGGCCCTCGGGCCGGTTTTTTTTCAGCTGACGCTGAGGCTTACTGGCTTGCGCCCGAAGCCGGAGCAGCCGTCGCTGCCGAAGCAGCCGACGCCACTGCAGCAGCAGCGTCGCTCGCAGCAGCCGTTGCCGACGAAGCAGCGGCAGCAGCGTCGCTCGCTGCACCAGCAACTGCCGAAGCAGCCGTCGAAGCAGCAGCAGCCGCGTCGCTTGCAGCCGACGAAGCAGCTTGATCAGCGCTCTTGTTGCAAGCAGCCAGTGCAACAGCAGCCAACAGGGAAGCTACGAGGAGGGATTTCTTCATGATCACGTCCTTTTATGGTTAAAGGTAAGCAACAGCGCGAAACAATACCGGTAATGTGCTCCAACACCGACCTGGGCCGCTGGTGGAGATGCACTTCTTAGAGCGTGAATCTTCCCTACGGCTTGGGCGGAAATTATATGCACTTTCCTATCGACCGTCGACAAATGCGGGGTCAATACGTTGTCTTTCCCATACAGAATTTGATCCGTACGGGCATACGGGGCGACTCACACTAATTCCGGTTTCCGACCCGTATCCAGCCCGCACGATACCACTCGTGCAATAAGGCTGTCATTGAGGGAACCCGGGATAGTGTTACAAACCGTTTCGCCTCCATCTGGCGTTGATTGGCCAGTTCGGGCAGCCATTCACCGGCCTGCTCGAGCGGTCCTTCCTCGCCATTAATGAAGTACGAGCGCGCGTTATACATCAATGCGGCCCTTCTGTCGAGACACACGCCACGCCGTGACGCTTGCGTGACGAACGCGGATTCTGACAGCGGACGCTCGGGCGGGTCGAAAACGACGTTCGGTTTGGGTTCGCTCAGGTAGCAACCGAGGAATTCTGCGACGTCGCGCTTGCGCCAGCGGATCGCGTCGACGATCTCGGCGACACGCTCGACCATCGCCGGCGGCAACTGCGCGGGCGTGTCGACGGCCGGCTGCTTCGGGTCGCGGTAGAGATCGTCGCCGCCCCCGTCGCGCAGGCCGCCGCGCTCCGCGAGATAGTACAGGAACTGGGCGCCCAGTTCGCCGGCGGACGGGGCCCGGAAGCCGATCGAGCAGGTCATGCACTCGCCTTCGGCGACGCCGTCGTGCGCAATGTGCGGCGGCAGGTACAGCATGTCGCCGGGCTCCAGCACCCATTCGTCGCCCGGTTCGAAGTTTTCGAGGATCTTCAGCGGCACGTCCGGCTGCAGCGACAGGTCCTTCTGCGCACCGACGCGCCAGCGGCGCCGGCCTTCGACCTGCAGCAGGAAGACGTCGTACGAATCGAAATGCGGGCCGACGCCGCCGCCGTCCGTCGCATACGAGATCATCAGGTCATCCAGGCGCGCGTCGGGGATGAAGCGGAAGCGGTCGAGCAGCGTGCGGGCCGCGTCGACGTGCAGATCAAGCCCTTGCACGAGCAGGGTCCAGGACTTGCGCGTGACGGCAGGCAGCGCGCCCGGTTCGAACGGACCGTGCGCCAGTTGCCACTTGTTACGAAAATGGGTGATCAGTCGCGATTCGGCGTCATAGTCGCCAGCCAGCTCGAACAAGGCGTCGCGCGTAACCGGCGAGGCGACACCGGGGATCGCCTGGCGGATCAGCAGCGGCTTCTTTTGCCAGTAGCCGCGCATGAATTGCGCCGGCGTAAGGCCGCCGAGCAGCGGTGTGGGAAGATCGGAAGGCGGCGCGCCGAGCGGGGCGGCAGCGGCATCCCGCGGTTCGGCTTGAGACCGGTTGCGCATCGTATAATGACAGTTGTATTTGGGAGAATTGGATGAAAATCGCAAAAAACACCGTCGTGTCGGTCACTTACAAGCTGTCGGATGCACAGGGCAATCTGATCGAGGAAAGTGACGAGCCGATGGTCTATCTGCACGGCGGCTATGATGGCACGTTCCCCAAGATCGAGGAACAACTCGACGGCCATGAGCCGGGCTACGAGGCAGAGGTTCAGCTCGAGCCGCAGGACGCGTTCGGCGACTACGATCCCGAACTCGTGAAGATCGAGCCGCGTGATCGTTTCCCCGAGCCGCTGGAAGTGGGCATGCAGTTCGAAGGCACGCCGGAAGACGGCGACGAGGAAGTCGATTCGCTGATCTACACGGTCACCGACATCGCCGAAGACAAGGTCGTGCTCGACGGCAATCACCCGCTGGCAGGCATGGCGCTGCGTTTCGCGCTCACCGTGAAGGACGTTCGCGAAGCCACCGAAGACGAAATCGAGCATGAGCATGCGCATGGCGCGGAAGGGCTCGAGATCGTCGACGAGGATGACGACGAAGACGGCGAAGCACCGTCAGGGCGTACCCTGCACTGAGCTTGCAGGCAGGCCGGGCGCCGGCCCCGATGCAGGGGGCGGCGACGGCCACGACGCGCCGCCCGGGGCGGCGCCGTCGCCCTGCAGTGGCGGCGCGACCGACGACGAGTCGGGCAGCGCCGGCAACGCGGGGATTTCCGGCATCTGCGGCAGCGGCACGTCGTCACGCGGCACGAGCGGCAATGCGGGCGGCACGGGCAGGTTCTTCGGCACCTCCTGCAGGCTCACGTTGAAGATCGTCTGCCGTGACGGCGACACGCTCACCTTAACCCACTGATTCGCCGGATGGCGCGGTCCGATCGCGACGCGCGTCAGGTTTCCGACCAGTTCACCGTCGTCAGCGTGTAGCGGACGGTCGATCAGAAAGCCGTTCGCCAGCGGTTCGCCGCTCGCGTGCATCACCAGTATCGGGCCGCGGAACGTCGCCGCTGCCTTCACCAGCGTTCGTTTCAGTTCCCGGAAGCCGTCGCGCACGCGCGGCCGGTTGAAGCGCAGCCATGCGAAGCGCTCCGAGCGTTCATAGCGTTCGAACTGCGGATCGCCCTCGAAAATCACGACCATCGCGCGCGCCTCGCGACGCTTCGCATATTCGGCCGCGTGGTCGATCCAGAAGCCGTTCGCGATGATGCGGTCCTCGAACTCGCCGTTGCGGCCGCCGGCCGTCAGGTAGTGGTTGTTCGGCGCCGGCGCGTTGAGTGCAACGTAGACGATGTCGTCGCGCATCCAGCGCGCGTTCTCGCGATACGGCCGGAACCGGGCGACTTCGCTCTCTCGTGTGATCTGCAGCGCACCGGGGTCGGGCAGCGCCGAATCGGCGAGCAGCGTTTGCCGCAGGAAATCGAGCCGCTCGACCGGATCGTAGCCACCGCCGGCCGCGGTGTTGCACGTCAGCCAGTCGTCGTGGCCGGGAATGAACACGAGCGGCACGCGCGCCGAATCCAGGATCGCGCCGCGCTGCGAATACAGCGCATCGCGGCACGCTTCCTTCGAACCCTTGAGATCGCCCGCATAGACGACGAAAGCGAGGTTGCGCTCGCGCGCGATCGAATCGAGCAGCCGCTGGGCCGACGGCTCGTCTGCCGGGGCGTTGATGACGCCCGACACGACCGCGAACGAGTAGGGCGCGGCGGTGCGCTTCGGCGGTGCAGCCTGCGCACCGGCCTGCGCGAGCGCGAGTACCGCCGCGACGAGCGCGGCGACGGCGCGAGCCGGCAGGCCCCGCGCAATGCGCTTACGCGTGCCCGTCGGCATCATGCGACCGGACCAGCGTGCGCAGTTCGTACAACAGGTCGAGCGCCTCGCGCGGCTTGAGATCGTCGGGATCGATGTCGCGCAGTTTTTCGAGCGCCGGATGCGGCGTGTCGGGCAGGGCCGGCGCGTCCGCGCATTCGAGACCGTCGACAGCGGCCGGCGGCGCGCTGAACAGGTCGAGTTGCGGCGTGTGCTGCGATGCCGACTGCTGTTCGAGATACGCGAGGTGCTTGCGCGCGGCGCGGATCACCGGCGCCGGGACGCCCGCGAGCTGCGCGACCTGGAGGCCGTAGCTCTGGTTCGCCGGGCCTTCGTTGACCGCGTGCAGGAACACGATGCCATGGCCGTGCTCGACGGCCGACAGGTGGACGTTGGCCGCTTGCGGGAATTCGGCCGGCAGTTGCGTCAGCTCGAAGTAGTGCGTTGCGAACAGCGTGTAGCACGTGTTGTGCGCCAGCAGGTGGCGCGCGATCGCCCACGCGAGCGCGAGGCCGTCGAACGTCGACGTGCCGCGGCCGATCTCGTCCATCAGCACCAGGCTTTGCGGCGTCGCGTCGTTGAGGATCGCAGCGGCTTCGGTCATTTCGACCATGAACGTCGAGCGGCCGCCCGCGAGATCGTCGGCTGCGCCGATGCGCGTGAAGATCCGGTCGATCGGCCCGAAGCAGGCCGACTTCGCCGGCACGTAGCTGCCGACGTACGCCATCAGCGCGATCAGTGCGGTCTGCCGCATGAACGTCGACTTACCGCCCATGTTCGGACCGGTGATCAGCAGCAGCTTGCGCTCGGTGCCGAACCGGCAGTCGTTCGCGATGAACTGCTCGACCTGCGCTTCGACGACCGGGTGGCGGCCCTGTTCGATGTCGATGCCGATCTCGTCGGTGAAAGTCGGCGCAACCCAGTCGAGCGCACGCGCGCGTTCGGCGAAGGCGGCGAGCAGGTCGAGCTCGGCGAGTGCGGACGCGACGCGCTGGCACTCGGGGATGAACGGCAGCAACGCCTGCAGCACCGAGTCGTACAGCGCGCGCTCGCGCGCGAGCGCGCGCTCCTGCGCGGACAGTGCCTTGTCCTCGAAGGTCTTCAGCTCGGGCGTGATGTAGCGCTCGGCGTTCTTCAGCGTCTGGCGGCGGCGGTAATCGTCGGGCACCTTGTCCGTCTGGCCGCGCGTGACCTCGATGTAGAAGCCATGCACCTTGTTGTATTCGACGCGCAGGTTCGCGATGCCGGTGCGCGTGCGCTCGCGCGCTTCGAGATCGATCAGGAACTGCCCGCAGTTCTCCGAAATGTCGCGCAGTTCGTCGAGCTCGGCGTCGTAGCCGCGTGCGATTACGCCACCGTCGCGCACCATCGCGGCCGGCTCGGGCGCAATCGCGCTGGTGAGCAGGTCGAGGCATTCAGCGGGCGGTGCGAGCGCCGCGTCGACGCGCGTGAGCGCATCCGCGTTCGCGACGATCGCGCTGATGCGCTCGCGCAGCGCTGGCAGCGCGGCGAACGTATCGCGCAGGCTCGACAGGTCGCGCGGCCGCGCGGACAGCAGCGCGAGACGTCCGGTGATCCGTTCGACGTCGGCGATCTGGCGCAGCGCGCTGCGCAGCGCATCGAGGCTCGCGTTTGCCGGCGCGTCGAGCAGGGCGCCGATCGCTTGCTGGCGCGACTGCGCGGCGACCGACGCGCGCGGCGGGTGATGCAGCCAGTGACGCAGCAGGCGGCTGCCCATCGTCGTGCAGCAGGTGTCGAGCAGCGAATACAGCGTTGGCGACTCGGTGCCGCGCAGCGTCTCGGTCAGTTCGAGGTTGCGGCGCGTGGCCGGGTCGAGCCCGATGTATTCGGTTTCGTTCTCGACCTTCAGGCTGCGCACGTGCCGCAGTTGTTGACCTTGCGTCGCCGCGGCATAGAGCAGCAGCGCGCCGGCCGCGCCGCACGCGCTCGTCAGCGAGTGTGCGCCGAAGCCGTCGAGGCTCGCGACATCGAGCTGGTCGCACAGGCGCTGTGTGCCGGATGCGATGTCGAAATGCCAGGCCGGCACGCGCTTGCTCGCGCCCGCGCCCGCGGGCACGGCGTCGGTCGCGCCGTCCGGCGTCAGGATTTCGGCCGGCCGGATGCGCTCGAGTGCGGCGGCGAGCTGTTCAGGTTCGATTTCGGCGAGCCGCAGTGCGCCGCTGGCGAGGTTCAGCCACGCGAGGCCGACATTGACCGCGACACCGCGCTTGTTGTGGCCCGTGCACATCGCGAGCAGATACACGTCGTTCTTGTCGGACAGCAGCGCGGCATCGGTCAGCGTGCCGGGCGTGACGACGCGCACGACCTTGCGCTCGACGGGGCCCTTCGACGTGGCCGGATCGCCGATCTGCTCGCAGATCGCGACCGATTCGCCCATCTTCACGAGCTTCGCCAGATACTGTTCGACCGCGTGATGCGGCACGCCGGCCATCTTGATCGGCGTGCCGGCCGATGCACCGCGCTGCGTGAGGGTCAGGTCGAGCAGGCGCGAGGCCTTTTCCGCGTCTTCGAAGAACAGCTCGTAGAAGTCGCCCATCCGGTAGAAGACGAGCGTGTCGGGGTGATCTGCCTTGATGCGCAGGTACTGCTGCATCATGGGGGTGTGGCCGGCGAAGGCTTCGGGCGACAGCGTGGTCATAGGTCAGGCATGAGGTTGTTGCTTTGGTTGCCCGAGTTTACCAGCGGGCCGGACACGACTGCGCGAAGTTCGCCGTTCGGCCAGTTGCAGACGTTGGGAATCGGCAGCGACCCGTGTTCCTGCCCCAGCTCGTGGGCTTTGCGCTGCGGGCGCTACCCGCCACGTAGTGCTAACCCCGGCACACCAGTTGCGGTCGGCAGTCTAGATTGTGACTGTACGGGTTCGCTGATCGAACATCGGACGTTCTGTCCATTTCCTCGATATGTCGACCGGAGACCGCTACGTGAACGAATCGACCTACCGTGTCATTTTCGGCTTTGTCGTGATCTGCCGACCGTGACGGAGGACATATGACGCATCCCTTGTACGAATTGCTTAGTAACCTCGACGAACGCCGCCTCTTTTATACATTGGGCCGACATCGCCCGGACACCATTCTGATCTCGATAACTGTGCCAGGTGAGCGTATCGAGATCGACGTGTTCGACGATGGGCATATGGAGATGTCCCGCTTTTCCGGAGATGAGAGTGTAATCGACGACCAACAAATGATTTTAAAGGCTATCGAGGGGGCTTCCGAGTGAACGAGGTTGGCCATGAGATGCAACCCACTCACTTCCCGTCGGCCGACGCCGCTACCAGCCAGGAGCGGTCAGCCGGCATCGAGGTCTAGATCGTTGACAATTGGCGTGCCCCTTCGCTGAGGGGCGATCGCGGAAAGCGAATTGAGGCGGTATGGGACAGAAGCTGGGCGGTACTGAGTTGGAGCTATACCGACGAGTCGATGAGGTTCTGTACTACGTATGGGACCCTATCGGTGTTGCACCAAATGCTGTTACACGTGACGAATACCAAAGTTATTTGCCGGAAGTGTTCTCAATGTTGCAGGGGGGAGCGGACGTCTCATCCATCGCGGCATACTTGGATAACGTTGCCACTGAGAGGATGGGTCTGAACGGGAATCCGGGACATTCCACGCGAGTTGCCGAATTCCTGCTCGACTGGAAAGCCGAGATTTACCGGGTGCGATAAGCGCCGATTCGGAAAAACTTCAGCGTAGGTCTTGGCGTAGGTTTGCGCGTTGAGCCTTGTCAGTTAAGGCGCAGGTACTGCTGCATCATCGGGGGGGCGGTTGCAGGTACGGCGGCGGTTTATGTGCTCATGTGGCCGGGGAAAGGTGCTTTGGCTGCTTCTGTTTGCCAGCGGCTAATGTGGTCGGGCACGCTCGTATCGGGAACGGGGCGACATATTGGAGATCAGTCGATCGCGGCCCGTTCCCTTGGCACTTTACGGGTATCACGGCAACAGTACAGTATCGACCACGTGAATCACTCCGTTGGACTGCATGACGTCGCCGATCGTCACATGTGCGACATTGCCCTTGTCGTCGGTGATAGCCCATCCCTTTGCGTCATGGCTGACGATCAGCGAGTCACCCTCGATCGTCTTCAGCATTGCCTTTCCGCCGCCTTGGTCAACCGCCACGGCCAGATCATGTGCGGTGAGGCGTCCGGGTACGACGTGATACGTGAGTATCTTGACCAGCGTCGCCTTGTTTTCCGGCTTAAGTAATGTCTGCACCGTTCCGGTCGGTAGCGCGGCGAATGCCTCGTTAGTTGGCGCGAAAACCGTGAACGGGCCCTTGCTCGACAAGGTATCGACCAGTCCGCCGGCCTTCACGGCTGCAACCAGCGTCGTGTGGTCGTTCGAGTTCACAGCGTTCTCGACGATATTCTTCGACGGATACATCGCTGCGCCGCCCACCTCCACGGTTTTTTCCATGGACATCGAACCCGCGTTAGAGGCATGTGTAGCGCCCAGGGCGATCGCCAGCGTGAGCATCATGGCGGTCATTCTCAGTTTGCTGCAGGATTCCATCTGGGTTCTCCCGAAAGATCGATGCTTCCGGCTGGAAGCAATCGAAGATACGAGACGAACCCGGAGACGGATGCATGCGTCCTTGCTAATCCGCGACTGCGATGGACGGCCCGTGTGCCTGGCCTATACGCCGCCGATGGCACCTTGTGCGAGCACTGGGCCAGTCGGTTGCCCGGTCGACGAGCCGCCGCGCGGTTCAAGCGACACGGCCAGCACTGCGTGGGCATCAAGCGAGGCGAGCGTCGCTTTCGAAATCGCCACGACGGTCGGACGGTCTGCGGCGATCAAGCCGAGGGAAGCGGGTTGCCCACCTGGTGCAATCAACCACAGTTCGGTAGAGCGATTGGCCACGAAGGGGATATTGCCAGCTGGCGCAACGAGCATGCGCGCGTGCTCCACATCGACGATCGCGGTCCAGCCGGCGGTGCCACCTTCACGGATGAGGCTTGCAATCCTGTAGCCATCGTGACCGGTTTCCGTAACGGTGGGTGCGCGGGGCGGTAGAACGAGCAGGACGGCTAGTGCAACAGCCGCGATGCTTGAACCGATACCGATCCAGCGCCAGCCACGCAGATTGTTCCAGAAACCGGCTCGTGGTCGGGGCCGGTTGGCGGGTGCCAATCCCAAGTCTTTCTGGACGCGTACCCACACGTACGACGGAGGCTCGATGTCGACAATATCGTCGTTTAGCGGCATCAAATAGTTTTGCCAGTTGACAACACTCGTGGCCAGTTGGGGATCGCGCTGCATGGCCTGTTCGAACTGCCAGCGCTCCGTCCCGTCGAGCACGCCCAACACGTATTCGGCACAACGAATGTCATTCGGGCCGGAAAGTGGGGTGTTCATCGTTCGAGGCAAGCTTTGAGTTGGAGCAAACTGCGCCTAATCCAGCTTTTCAACGTACCGAGCGGAACACGAAGGCGGTCAGCCAGTTCCGCATACGTTGCGCCCGAAAAGAATGCCTCTCGCACGACGCTCCGCTGCGTGACCGGCAGATTTTCCAGGCAATGCTCCAGCCGTCGCCGTTCCTCGCTGCTTTCAGCCACTGTGACGGGTGACGGTCGTTCGTCGACCGCTTCTTCCATCGTCGACTCGTCGACGCGCACCTCGCGGTGACGTCGAAGGCAGTCGATCGCCCGATTGCGCGCGATGGCCCCCAGCCATGTAATTGCGCTGGCCAGTGCCGGATCGAACGTCCCGGCCCGATGCCATACCGTGACATAGACCTCCTGCAACACCTCCTCGGCTTCACCGCGATCTCGCAGCATCGTCACGCACACTCCGAACATTTTTGCAGAGGTGCGGCGGTAGAGGATGCTGAACGCATCTTGATCGCCGGTACCCACGTCGAGGAGAAGCCGGTTGAGTTCTTCGCGCCGGCGGTTCTCGGAATCGCCGGTCGACCTATCACCTTCAGACGCGAGATTGCTTCTCATGTGCACTGTATGCTCCACCGGGTGGTCTGAATCCGTAGCGGCCTTTGAGGTGTCACGAAGTCGGGAACGATAGCAATGGTCTGCACCTGCCATCGTATCGCGATCCCAGGACCGCTCCGAGCCAGTCAGCTCATGTACGTTCAAGGTCGGTGATTGGATGCACGCGCCGGAGAAAAATGAGTCGGCGCCGAGTCAGGCGCAATCCAACAGCAGTGCGGAATGTTGAGTGGAGACTTTTGCGAAGAAGCGATCGCGTGAGACAAGGACCTGCCGTCTGAATATCAAGCGTAGGTTTGCGCAGATGGTCTTGTCAGATAAGCCGCAGGTACTGCTGCATCATTGGAGTGACGTTTGCAGCGACTGCGATAGGGTTGGTGCTCATTTGACGGGAAAAAGTTGCTTTGCGCGCCGGAATGTTCCAGTGCCTTCGCCCAAATTTCAGAACCCCTGCCCCACGTTTCATAGCGCGAATGCAACCCGCAACGTAGTGCTAACCCCGAGGGGCGGGTTGCGGTCGACGGTCTAGATTGTGTCTGTATGGACGCGTTATCGCGCGTGCGCATGCCCCTGAAGCTGATCGCATAGAAGACGTAAGGAGGCGATATGGGTCGTTCTGCGACGAAACGTTTAGCCGTTGGAGCAATGCTAGTCGTCGCATTGCCGTTCGCGTGGTCAGCGGGCCTGGTCGATCTGCCTCAACCTTCGGGGCACGGACCAATTTTGGGCCATCCGGTGGTCAAGCCAAAAAAAATGCACGCGCAGCAGAAGGGGTTGCTCAATGGCGAACGCCTTGGGGGGCCTCAAACGCCGACACCCGATCCGGATCACGGTGGTGCATCAAATGGTCCGCACGATCCGCCACATCCGCCGGAGCCACCGAGGCCGCAAGAATAGGATTGATGCCCGAAGATGAGGGACAGTTGGCTACCGACTCAGTCGGTTTTTTGCTTCAATGGCGAACCGCTCGGGAAGTACGCGGCTGGGCCAAATTAGCCCCTCGAATTCCTGGAGGATGTGAGCGCCGCGGATGGGGTCGCCGCATTGGTACGCCTCCAGCGACATCTCAAGCATTGTTCTCAGAAGAGGGAGGCAATCTGAGGAAACCTTGGGCACGACAACAGGCAAGGCGCTTAGCAACTCGACAAAAGCCTTCTCAAGCGTCATTTGCTCGTCCGCTGACAAATAGTCTTCTGCGGGGAAGTCGTCTGGGGCAGACAACAAAACGTAGCTTTTGAAGTCGTGATACCGGGTCAGGGGGGGCTGCCATGTTCGTGTTGGTCGCCTGGAAAGGGAAGCGCGATGTCCTTGGTATGCCCGACCGGCACACGGTGGTCGAATGAATGCCGTTAGATCGAACGACCCGGCGTAGGTTGAAGCGTAGCTTTTGCGATAGGGCCTTATCAGATAAGGCGCAGGTACTGCTGCATCATGGGAGTGGCGGTAGCGGGTACTGCGGCAGAGGCGTGCTCATGTGACCGCGAAAAGTTGCTTGGGCTGCCCAAGTTGATCAGTGGCCCGTACGGCACTGCTCGAAGTTCGACGCCCGGTCAGTTGTAGGCGATTGCGACCGACCGTTGGCGGTGGCCGCACGGATTGCCCGCAACCCGGGGTTGAGCAGGGCGAGCGCGTGCTCAAGCCTCATCGACGACAGTGATCGACATGTTCAGCGCGTCGGCTGCACTCGGCGTGGCCTTCATCCGGTCAACAGGCCACGGCGTAAGCGCCTCGGTGAACGAGGGCGCGACGGCATGTGGTGTCCCATTGGCGCGGTGCGGCAAGGCACTTCGTCATCCGCCGGGTCGCAGTCGAAATAAGATGGACGCCCAATCGACGATGCGCGTATGATGGTTTCGTTCGAGCACCCGTTTGCCGTTTGACCGCTCGCCCTCCACCTGCCACCGTGTTGCGTCGCGCATTTCCTCGCTCGCAACGTTTGTCCCTTTCACCCCGACCCGTCGCGCCATGCATCAGGCG
Organism: Burkholderia arboris; assembly: GCF_902499125.1. Lineage (GTDB taxonomy): Bacteria > Pseudomonadota > Gammaproteobacteria > Burkholderiales > Burkholderiaceae > Burkholderia > Burkholderia arboris. The sequence goes on along the minus strand of NZ_CABVPX010000021.1, from coordinate 46,376 downwards.
ATGCTGGCTGCATACGCTCGTCCTTGCGAGTCGCCGCAATCGATCGCTGGGAGTTCATTGTGAGCATGCATATCTACCGTGGATTCGAGATCTATCCACTGATTTACCCGCACGTGCCTGCGTTGGATGGCTGCCCGCATAACTACGATGCCGGCTTCGATGCAGCGGTCAAGATCTGTCTTCGCGGCACCACCGACACGCTGACGCAGAGCCAGACGTTCAGGCTTCTCGACGACGGCCCGTTCGATACCGCCGGTAACGCACGTCGTGCGTCGCTGCGCTATGCCGAGAGCGTCATTGACGACAATCGCGAGAAACAGGGCTTTTTTTCGAGCGCCCTCTAACGCGACTCGCTATGGCAACGTGACCTGCGAGCAATTTGGAGGACGAAATGATTGTCGACGAACTTCTTGATCTGATCAGCCGGTGCAAGGTCGCTCGGAGCGGCGCTGTACTGCCCGCCGGAGTGACGCATTCTGCGCTGTGCCATCAACAAGAGCTGCAGATGTTTGCGGCTGTGCGTGCATTTTCAATTGGAGCCGGGTATTCGGAGTTCGAATCTGACGAGATAGCCAGCACCGTCATGACACGACTCGGCTAGTTTTCCAGTCAAACGTTTTCAAACAGGAGCTACATGACAACCGTCACACTGAAGGTCAATGAACCAATCGATGTCGCGCTGCGGCGATTCCGGCGCGGTATTGAGAAGACCGGGTTGATTCGGGAGTTGCGCAGTCGCACGAGCTATGAAAAGCCCACGACGGAACGCAAGCGGAAAAAAGCCAGTGCCGTTGCCAGGCAGCGCTTACGGGCGAAGCGCATGCTGCCGCCCCGCAAGATGTTCTAGACGAACATCGTGCACGACGTGCCGGCCGAGGGGCCTTCTCACGTCGCCATCTTGACCCCCAGCATGAGGTAAGGCGGCTGGACGACGCAGGTGGCATGCCGGCCGGCCGCCTCGCAGCGGCAAGAAGAATGATTGGCGCGCCCGTCGCGCCGTGCGGCAGTGACACTGCTCGAAACTGACTCGCGCATCGCCTTTCGATTGAGCGCATGTGCGCTCGACGTGCGGCGCGTCAAGATGAAGATCGTAATCAGAAGGCGACAAACATGAGCTGGTACTGCGACATGGAACGCGAGTTAGCCCATATCAGACGATCGATCGGGATGCTTGAGCAAGCGCAACACGCGTTCGTCAACAGATCGTCCGTGAGCGATCCAGCGTATTGGCGAGTCAAGCTCATCAGGCTCCGCACACAATCCGTGCGAAACAAGGTCCTCGCACTCCAAGTGGACGAGCTTTGGGGTCGCCTCGACCGCATTCACGATTCGCGCGGCCGAAAATAGGAACCTGCGCCATCACGCTCATCTTTTTATCGGGTGCGCTCGCATTGAAGGCCGCAGTTCAAGGGAGTCGCATTCGATCGTCGGAGCAACATCATGATTGACGCTAACCCAAGCAACACGTTTCGACACCTTCCACTCTCGCCCGAGCAAGACGCGGAAATCCGGCACTACATAAAGAAGAAAGAGCATAAGGGTGAGCAATGGGACACCCTCGAGTTGGCGATGATGCTCGGAGACATGCTTTCCCCTCCGCCAAGCGACGATGACAAGCCGGAGGCTACCGTCGAAGAAGCGAAGCTGGCCTGCGAATATGCATTGGCTTCGATCAACGAAGTCATGGAATCCGTATCCGCAAGTGAAGAGCGACTCGCCGCGATGGAAGCCGAGGAAATGAAGCACCCCAGGCGGTAACGCATCCACGATGCCCGAAGCTCAAGCCGCAGTTGCGCTACCTCCCTTGTGTCTTCAGCCGGGCTGAGCGGCCAGCCATCCTTGTGCCCATTGCGTCGCGTACGCAATCGCATCGTCGCGCGCGTCGCTACCCGCCAGATCGCCGCTGGAATGCACCTCGCTCTCACCTCCGTCCAGCAGTGTCGTCGTAATTCTCGCGTGTGCGATGTACTCTCCGTCGGCCCTGCGGGGCGTCGGGTCGATGCGGAATCGGGGTGTATTGAAGCGCATTTGCTCCTCCCTGTTTGGTTGTCACGAGCGGAGAGGCCGTTGGGGCAGCGCAAGCAGAAGCGTCCGCCATCGAGAAGCGCCGCGATCTGGCCAGTTTCACCATCCGGCCGCGGTCGCGCACTGCTCGAGTCAGTAACGTCACCGGCAAGGCGAACGGTCAGACCGCGTAGCGATGACAATGAAAGAAACAGATCCGCTCATGAAAATTGACCACCGCTCGATACCCTATTACCTGATCCTCCGCGGTGGCTGGTCGACCTATGTGCTCAATGCGGACCGTGTCGTTCTTCGTCGTGAGGCAAGTCCGCTGTTGCGTGCCTTTGCGCGAACGCGCGGCGAATTTGCAAGTATTGACGGCGTCGTATGGAACACCTTCTCCGATGCGGAGGGCCTTTCTGTCGTCGAGCGGCGGGAGACGCGGTGCTATGCGCTGGTTAAGGGAACCGAAACCGAGCACCAGTTGCGATTGTTGACGACCCTCTGACGTCAACGCGCGGGTGAGTCTTGTACGGTCCGACGAACGAGCAAGCTGAAGTTCAGTGCGCCCAGCGCTGACCACGCCGCTCGATCGCCGCCACGACAACATTGAGTACGTGACGGGCAACACCCTCATCAGCCATGCCGGCATCAAAGTACTGGCGGACGTTCATGATTTTTGACTGATGGGAACCGTCATCATTGTCCACGACAAAAATACTGGCCGTTCCAGCATCAGCCATCAAGACAACCTGGATAGTCTTGCCGCACACGATCGCTTGCAGGTTTGAGGAAGCCATGGATGTGTCCGGCAGGGGCATTGGGGTCTCAAGTATGCTCGCCGGCAGTCGGGCAAATTCGCCTATATCCACCACGTTTCCAGTCGATTCATGGCCAATTCGTACGCCGTGAGTGTGTTTGACTTATGCGGCTGTCATGCCTTGTCTGGCTTGGCGCAGGGACTGCTGCATCGTTGGGGGTGGCCGGCGATGGCTTCGGGCGACAGCGTGGTCACAGGTCGGGCATGAAGTTGTTGCTTGGGTTGCCCGGGTTTGCCAATGGCTTCGATGCAGGCGCGCGAAGTGGGCCGTTTGGCCGGGTGTGGGTGATGGCGATCTGCCGCTATCTGAGGGGCGTACTCATCCCACTGCCGACCCACAAAGCGTCCGATGTCGCCGAACGGCTCCCGCATCGTTGGACTCCCAGCGCCGCCAAACTGGCAAGACGGGGTCACCGGTGCTTACAATCGGAAGAATGAGTATCCCGATTCTGGAAGAAGCCCTGGCCACGCCCTATATCGGCGACCTCGACGTCGTCTCGCGGGCGGCGCCGCCCCGATTACCGTACAGCAACAGGAGAACCCGATGATCAAAGTCAGTGTCATGTACCCGTACGCCGCAGGTGCGCGATTCGATCATGCGTACTACCGCGAGAGCCATATGCCAATGGTGAAACAGCGGCTCGGCGCTGCATGTCTGTATTACACGGTGGACAAGGGCATCGCAGGCGGTGCTCCGGGCGTTGATCCGGTTTACGTGGCCAAGTGCGACTTCGTCTGCACTTCCGTCGAAGCTTTCCAGGCGGCGCGCGACCCGCACGCGCAGGAGATCATGGCCGACATCGCCAATTACACGGATATCCAACCCGTGCTGCAAATCAGCGAAGTGGTGGTGGAGCGTTCGGAAGTCTGATCAAGGTTCGGAGATCGCCAGGCACCGCATCCGCATATGGCGCCCCTGCGGGACGAGACCCGAGTTTGCCAGTGGCTACGCCGTGCACGTGCGAAGTTCGCCGTTTGGCCAGGTTGCCGGAGCTTGCGCGATCGGGCAGCGGCCGTCCTCATGCCGCTGCCCGATCGCGTTCCCGGGTGACCATACGAAAGCCGGCGTCGCTCAGGTCACGGACCTGCACGCGCCGGCTCCGTACAGCACGTCAGGACGCGTGCGCCGGCGTCATGCTGAGCGCCACCGCCTGCGCGACCTCGATACCGTCAATGGCTGCCGAATAGATACCGCCCGCATAACCGGCGCCTTCGCCGGCGGGATAAAGCCCTTCGACGTTCATGCTCTGGTAATCGTCCTTGCGCCGAATCCGGATCGGCGACGACGTGCGCGTCTCCACGCCGGTCAGCACCGCATCGTGCATCGCGAAGCCGGAGATCTTCTTGTCGATCTCGGGCAGGGCTTCGCGGATGGCTTCGATCACGTAGTCAGGCAGCGCGGTGCTGAGGTCGGTCGGGTTCACGCCGGGCTTGTACGACGGCTCCACGGAGCCGAGCGACGTCGACGGCCGGCCTGCGATGAAGTCGCCGACCAGCTGGCCCGGCGCGCGGTAATCGCCGCCGCCGAGTTCGAACGCACGCTCTTCCCATTTGCGCTGGAACGCGATGCCCGCGAGCGGGCCGCCGGGGTAGTCGTCCGGCGTGATGCCGACCACGATGCCCGCATTCGCATTGCGCTCGGCGCGCGAATACTGGCTCATCCCGTTGGTGACCACGCGGCCGGGCTCGGAGGTCGCCGCGACCACCGTGCCGCCCGGGCACATGCAGAAGCTGTAGACGGCCCGTCCGTTACTGCTGTGGTGAACCACCTTGTAGTCGGCCGCGCCGAGCTGCTTGTGGCCCGCAAACTTGCCGAAGCGGCTGCGGTCGATCAGCCCCTGCGGATGTTCGATCCGGAAACCCAGCGAGAACGGCTTGGCTTCGATATAGACGCCGCGATCGTGCAGCATCTGGAACGTGTCGCGCGCGCTGTGGCCGACGGCCAGCACCACGCGGTCGCACCGCAGCGTTTCCCCGTTCGACAGCTTGAGCGCGCGCACCTTGCCCTGATCGATTTCGATGTCGTCGACGCGGGTTTCGAAGCGCACTTCGCCACCCAGTTCGTGAATCGACGCGCGCATTTTCTCCACCATGCTGACGAGGCGGAACGTGCCGATGTGCGGCCGGCTCAGATACAGGATGTCCTCGGGCGCGCCGGCCTTGACGAATTCGTCCAGCACCTTGCGGCCATAGTGGTTGGGATCCTTGATCTGGCTGTACAGCTTGCCGTCGGAAAACGTCCCGGCGCCGCCTTCGCCGAACTGCACGTTGGATTCGGGGTTGAGCACGCTCTTGCGCCACAGGCCGAAGGTGTCCTTGGTGCGCTCGCGTACGGCCTTGCCGCGCTCGAGGATGATGGGGCGGAACCCCATCTGCGCAAGGATCAGCCCGGCAAACAGGCCGCACGGCCCCATGCCGATGACGACCGGCCGCAGGAAATCGGCGTGCTCGGGCGCCTTCGTGACGAAGTGGTACGCCATGTCGGGCGTCACGCCGCAATGCGGCTTGCCGGCGATGCGCTTGCGCGCGGCCGCTTCGTCCTTGACCTCGAGATCGACGATATACGTGAGCTTGATGTCCGAACGCTTGCGCGCATCGTGCGCGCGGCGGAACACGGTGTAACGGAGGAGCTCGTCCGCCGCCACGCCAAGCTCGTCGAGGCGCGCGCGAATCGCGGCCTCGAGCGCGCTTTCGGGGTGGTCGAGGGGGAGTTTAATTTCGCTTAGCCGTAACATGGGGACTCGGATGCGATTGCCACGGCGTCGTGGCGGTGTTGATACGTGCGGGGGCCGGCAGACGGGCGGCGTCGTTCGCCGCGCGGGCATGCCGGACGCAAGCCATTCATTGTCGTTGCCGGCCAACCGGTATGGGCGGCGGCAATATGCCGACCCGCCCGAACGACTCAGGCACCTTCAGGATAGGCGCACGAAGCGCCCCTTGCGCACGGAAGATTTCCGGCCTCCCGGGCGACGGGCGGCGCGCGGTCACGACGATGCCTGCGAGCGGTTTGCGCGAAAGCCGCGCCATGCGGGCGCGGCCCGGGCTTACTCCGCTGCCGGGTGCACTCGGCTGTAGCGGTTCAGGATCGGGATCATCTGCGCGTAGATCTTCGGGTTCGCGGCGACGATCTCATGGCGATGCAGGAAATCGGCGTCGCCCGTGTAGTTGCCGACGAGGCCGCCGGCTTCGGTGATCAGCAGGCTGCCCGCGGCCATGTCCCACACGTTGATGCCTTGCTCGAAGAACGCGTCGAGGCGGCCGGCCGCGACGTTCGCGAGGTCGAGTGCCGCCGCGCCCGGGCGGCGCAGGCCCGTGCAGGCCTGCGTCATTTCGGTGAAGAGGCGTGCATACGCGTCGAGGCCGTCCTTTTCACGGAACGGGAAACCCGTGCCGACCAGTGCGTCCGCCAGGCGGTCGCGGCGGCCGACGCGGATGCGGCGGTCGTTCAGGTACGCGCCGCGGCCGCGGGTGGCCGTGAACAGGTCGTTCTTGTTCGGATCGTAGACGACGGCCTGCGTGACGACACCCTTGTGCTCGAGCGCGATCGACACGCAGTAGTACGGGAAGCCGTGGATGAAGTTGGTCGTGCCGTCGAGCGGATCGATGATCCACTTGAATTCGGATTCGTTGTCGGATTCGCCCGATTCTTCCGCGAGGATCGCGTGGTCGGGGTAGGCGGTCTTCAGCGTCTCGATGATCGCGTCTTCTGCGGCCTTGTCCACTTCGGTGACGAAGTCGTTCTGCTGCTTCTTGCGGATCTCGATCAGGTCGAGATCGAGGGACGCGCGATTGATGATCTGTCCGGCGCGGCGCGCAGCCTTGACAGCAATGTTGAGCATGGGATGCATGAGCCTGGATCCTGTAGCCGGCGGCACGGGCCGCCACGAAGTGGAACAACCGCCCGGAACGGCGCAAGCATGCCGGGCGAGATGAGACGCGAATTGACAAAGAGCGGGGTACGACCCGCGCCGTACAAGGTGCACGACGCGTAAAGGCATGATTTTACCCGATTTTCGGCAGTTTCAGGCAGCCGGAATACGGGGAAACCCCCACTGTCCGTCCGGACGAGTGGGTTTGCCGCGGCGATGGCGATACCATACTGCCATTCTGATGAACCGAGTCGTCACGTAGTGGAAACCCCGCAGAACACCGCCGCGCCGTCCGAGCCGGGCGCGGCCTCGTCCCGGCCGCCGTCCGGCGGCTTCACGTCCACCCGCTTCGTGCTCGTCGAGCCGAGCCATCCCGGCAATGTCGGGGCGGCCGCCCGCGCGCTGAAGACGATGGGCTTTTCGCGTCTCGTGCTGGTCGCGCCGCGCGTGCCGCACGTGCAGAGCGATCCCGAGGCGATCGCGATGGCCAGCGGCGCGGACGACGTCCTCGCATCCGCGCATGTCGTGCCGACGCTCGGCGACGCGCTGTCCGGCGTCCACTGGTCGATCGCGCTGACCGCGCGCACGCGCGAGTACGGGCCGCCGCGCCTCGCGCCGCGCGCGGCTGCCACGCAGGCGTGTGCGCAGGTCGGCACGGGCGACATCGCGCTCGTGTTCGGCAACGAGCGTACCGGTCTCGCGAACGAGCATGTCGAGCAGTGTAGCGCGCTCGCGCACATCCCGGCGAACCCGGCCTACAGTTCGCTGAATCTCGCGCAGGCCGTGCAGGTGCTCGCGTACGAGCTGCGCGTCGCGTTTCTCGAGCAGGCGAGCGGGCCGTTGGCGCAACCGTCGGCCGAAGCCGGCACGCTCGCGCAGAGCGACGAGATCGAGCGGATGTATATGCACCTCGAGAACGCGCTGATCGCGCTCGATTTCCTCGATCCACGCAATCCGAAGAAGCTGATGCCGCGGCTGCGGCGCCTGTTCGCGCGCACGGGCCTCGAGCGCGAGGAGGTCAACATCCTGCGCGGCGTCGCGAAGCACATCCTGCTGAAGTCGGGCAAGCCCGACGGCGACGCGTAGGCGGCCGGCGTACCGGCTGCCGGTCGTTCGGTCGCAGCCCGCGTGCCGCTTCGGGCTGGGCGGGTCCTGCGACGGCCGGCCGGAGCCGCCGGGTCCGGCGCATTCCACCCGGCCAATCCTCCCCGGAAGCCCGCTCCAGCCAGCCTCCCGCCCGAATACCCGTGCCGGCGGCGGGGTGAACACGCGACCGCGTGCGGCCGTGCGCGACTGGCCCTACAATCGCCGGACGTCATAAGCAAATTACCCGGCGCGATAACGGCCGGTCATTGCCGGCGATGCGCGCCGGCTTTTTCCCAGACCACATCATGTTCACGAGACTGCGCGAAGACGTTGCAACGATTCGCGAGCGGGATCCCGCCGCTCGCAGTGCGTGGGAAGTGCTGACCTGTTATCCGGGGCTGCATGCGCTCGTGCTGCACCGTTTCGCGCACGCATGCTGGCGCGCGAAGCGTTACTGGCTCGCGCGGTTCGCGTCGCAGGCCGGCCGGTTCATGACGGGTATCGAGATCCATCCCGGCGCGACGATCGGCCGGCGCGTGTTCATCGATCACGGCATGGGTGTCGTGATCGGCGAGACGGCGATCATCGGTGACGACTGCACGATCTATCAGGGCGTGACGCTGGGTGGCACGTCGCTCACGCGCGGCGCGAAGCGCCACCCGACGCTCGAAGCCGGCGTGATCGTCGGCGCGGGCGCGAAGGTGCTTGGCGGTTTCACGGTCGGGGCGGGGGCGAAGATCGGCTCGAACGCGGTGGTCGTGAAGCCGGTGCCGGCAGGCGGCACGGCGGTCGGCAATCCGGCGCGCGTCGTGATGCCGGCGCAGCCGAAGCCGCAGCCCGAGCGCGCGGCATTCTGCGCGTACGGGATCACGCCGAACGCCGACGATCCGATGTCGCTCGCGATCCACGGGCTGATCGATCACGCGGCGAAGGAAAGCCGCCGTGTCGACGAAATCGTCGCCGCGCTCGAGCGGCTCGGCACGCATCTGGAAACGCTGCAGGGCGCCGATGCGGCGCGTCTCGACCTGCGCAGGCTGTCGGCGGTGCTGGAAGGAAAGACGGTCGAACGTCAGGTGTAACGCGACGGGCGCCGATGGCTGCCGGTCGTGCGAAGTACGGCGGCAGCCGCGGCGGCGTCAGTCGAGCGGCATCGGGTGGATGCCTTCCGCGTCGACGCGCAGGTAGCCGCCGCGCGGCGTGCCGTGATCGAGATCCCAGTCGGGCAGCACCCAGCGAATGCCGCCGGGTTCCGTGTGGCAAGCGGGGCGGTGCGTATGACCGTGAATGATCACGCTCGCCCGGCTCTTCCGGAACAGTGCGGCCACACCTTCACGCGTGACATCGTAGATGGCCGAAGCAGGGCGCATCCGGCCTGCTTCGCTGTTCGAGCGCATGCGCTGCGCGAGCGCGCGGCGCATGCGGAATGGCCACGCGAGGAACAGCCATTGCGCGACCCGGTTGCGCGCGAAGCGGCGGAACACCTGGTAGCCGCGGTCGGCCGTGCATTGCGCGTCGCCGTGCGCGAGCACGATGCGCTGGCCGAACGCCATGATCAGCGACGGGTCGTGCAGCAGCATCGCGCCGGCTGCCTTCATGAAGCGCCGGCCGAGCAGGAAATCGCGATTGCCGTGCATCACGTAGAGCGCGATCCCGCGCTCGGAGAACGTGTGCATCAACGCGGCCATGCGTGCGGCGAACGGATCGTCGTCGAGGATGTCGTCGCCGATCCAGTATTCGAACAGGTCGCCGAGAATGAACACCGAGTCGGCGCTGTCGGCGGTGTATTTCACGAAATGCTCGAACGCGGCGACCGTCTTCGGAATCGCTTCGCTCAGATGCAGATCGGAGAGAAACAGGAACGGGCGTGCGGCTTGCGCGTACTCGCGCTCGCCGGGCACGCCCGCGGAGACGCTTCGCGGCGGACTCTCCTGCAACATCGAAGTGTCTCCGTAACCGTGCGTCAGACCACGACGGCCTTTTCGATCACGACGTCGTCGGCCGGCACGTCCTGGTGGAAGCCGGCGTTGCCCGTCTTGACGCCCTTGATCTTGTCGACCACGTCCTGACCTTCGACGACCTTGCCGAACACAGCGTAGCCCCAGCCCTGCGGCGTCGGCGACGAGTGGTTCAGGAAGTCGTTGTCGTTCACGTTGATGAAGAACTGGGCGGTGGCCGAGTGCGGATCGTTCGTGCGCGCCATCGCAACCGTGTAGTTGTCATTCTTCAGGCCGTTGTTCGCCTCGTTGTCGATCGGCGCGTCGGTCGGCTTTTGCTTCAGGCCCGGCTCGAAGCCGCCGCCCTGGATCATGAAGCCGTTGATCACGCGGTGGAACACGGTGCCGTCGTAGTGGCCCTTCTTCACGTAGTTCAGGAAGTTCTCGACCGTCTTCGGTGCCTTCGCGGCGTCGAGCTCGAGCTTGATCACGCCGTGGTTCGTATGCAGTTCAACCATGATGAATTCCTTCGGTGAGGCGGTTTAAATGGCACGCGGCCGGTCGTGCGACGCGGCCGCGTGTGGCGCCGGACGTGCCGGCAGGTTCTTACTTCGAGACGATGCTGGCCGATTCGATCACGATCGGTTGCGCCGGCACGTCCTGCATCGGGCCGCGCGAGGTCGTCGCCACGCCTTCGATCTTCTTCACGACGTCGAGGCCCGACACGACCTTGCCGAACACCGCATAGCCGTTGCCGTCCGGGTTCGGGTAGTCGAGGCCGCCGTTGTCGACCGTGTTGATGAAGAACTGCGCGGTGGCCGAATTCGGATCGCTCGTGCGTGCCATCGCGATCGTGCCCGTCAGGTTCTTCAGACCATTGCGGCTCTCCAGCGGGATCGGCGCGCGGGTCGGCTTCTCCTCGAAGTTGGTCTTGTAGCCGCCGCCCTGGATCATGAAGCCCTTGATCACGCGATGGAAGATCGTGCCGTTGTACTGGCCGGCCTTCACGTAATCGAGGAAGTTGGCGACCGACTTCGGCGCCTTCTCCGGGTAGAGCTCGACGCGGATGTCGCCCTGCGAGGTCTTCAGCTGCACGACGGGGTGCGCGGTAGCCGATTGCGCGAATGCGGGCGCGGTCGCGAGAAGGGCGGCGCCGCCAAGCGCCAGCAACAGACGTTTCATTGCGATCCTCAGGTTGGGAGGGAAGAAAGGCCGCGCCGCTTATTGCGACGGCGCGACGTATGGCGCAGCCAGTGCGCCCGACGGACCGTTGAACTGGAACGTCGGCGACATCGGCAGCGTGGTGGTGCCCACGTTCGCGGCTGCGCGGTCGGTGTAGGCGCGCGTGGCCGGCGTCACCGCGCGGGCGCCCGGCGCGGCCTTTGCCGGCGACACGATCTTCTGGAGATCGGCGAGACGCTGCGCGGTCGCGCCGCTCGTGCGGCCGAGCGATTGCGCGCGCTTGTACGATTCGGCCGCGAGCCGGAGGTAAAGATCGCCGAGGTTCTCGTACGCGAGCGAGTAGCCCGGGTTCGATTGCGTCGCGGTGACGAGCGCGGCGCGCGCTTCGTCGTAGCGGCCGTGCTTCGCGTAAAGCGCCGCAAGGTTGTTGTACGGCTCGGGCAGCTCGGGGTAGGCCTGCGTGATCGCGACGAACTGCTGGATCGCGTCGTCGTCGCGGTTCAGGCGGGCCAGCACGGTGCCGCGCTTGAACTGCGCCTGCACGTCGTGCGGGTTCGACGCGATGCGCGCGTCGAGCTGCGCAAGTGCCTGTTTCCACTGCTTGCCGGCGATCGACGCATCGACCTCGGGGGTGCCGTCGGCCACGGGCGGGGCCTTCTGCGCATGCGCCGCGGGGGCCGCGAAAAGCGTCAGCGCGACGCCCATGACGGTGGTCGCAACGAGGGTCGCAGCGCTCTGCGCGCGGCCGCGATGAGGTTTCATAGGCCTAAATCGGAATGTTATACTCCGAGCCATTCTAACAAAACGTCTGCGCGTTCCGGCGAGCGTCAGACAGTCTTTCTTAGCCTCTGTGGCCGTCACCGCTGTGCTTGCAGCCTGACCGCCCCATGTGATACGAGGACGCTCGGCCTGGCGCCGCAGCAGATGGTCCGTCCGTGTCGCATGCTGGGCGAGCTTCGCCAGGGCGGTTTCCTTCGGCTCACGGTTCATCTCTATGGAATCACTGCGCATCTACAACACGCTCGCGCGTGACAAGCAAGTTTTCGTGCCGCGCCAGTCCGGCGAAGTGCGGATGTACGTATGCGGGATCACCGTCTACGACTATTGTCACGTGGGCCACGCGCGCATGCTGGTCGTGTTCGACCTCGTCCAGCGCTGGTTGCGTGCGATCGGCTACCGGGTCACGTATGTGCGCAACATCACCGACATCGACGACAAGATCATCCGCCGCGCGGTCGAGAACGGCGAGACGATCCGGTCGCTGACCGACCGGTTCATCGGCGCGATGCACGAGGATGAAAGTGCGCTCGGCATCCAGCGGCCCGACATCGAGCCGCGCGCGACACAGTTCATCCCGCAGATGCTCGGCATGATCGAAACGCTCGAGACGAACGGCTACGCGTACCAGGCGACCGACGGCGACGTCAATTACTCGGTGCGCAAGTTCATGAACTACGGGAAGCTGTCGGGCAAGTCGCTCGACGATCTCCGCGCGGGCGAGCGCGTCGCCGCGAACGACGCGAAGGAAGATCCGCTCGATTTCGTGCTGTGGAAGCGTGCGAAGCCGGAAGATCCTGAGGGCGCGTCGTGGGCGTCGAAGTACGGGACGGGTCGCCCGGGCTGGCACATCGAGTGCTCGGCGATGGGCTGCTCGCTGCTCGGCAATCATTTCGACATCCACGGCGGCGGGCAGGATCTGCAATTCCCGCACCACGAGAACGAGATCGCGCAGAGCGAAGGCGCGACCGGCGAGACGTTCGTCAATTACTGGATGCACAACGGCTTCGTGCAGGTCGACAACGAGAAGATGTCGAAATCGCTCGGCAACTTCTTCACGATCCGCGAAGTGCTGGAGCGCTACGACGCGGAAGTCATGCGTTTCTTCATCGTGCGCACGCACTACCGGTCGCCGCTCAATTACAGCGACGTGCATCTCGACGATGCACGTGCCTCGCTCACGCGTCTGTACACGGCGCTGAAGGATGTCGAAGCCGATACGCTCGCGCTCGACTGGAACGAGCCGCACGCGCAGCGTTTCGCGGCCGCGATGAACGACGACTTCAACACGCCGGTGGCAGTGGCGACGCTGTTCGAACTCGCGGGCGAGGTGAATCGCACGCGCGACGCGTCGCTCGCACGGCAGCTGAAACAGCTGGCGGGCCTGCTCGGCCTGCTGGGCCGCGAACCGCGCGCGTTCCTGCAGCAGGCGTCCGGCGCCGCGCAGGCGGGCGGGCTCGCTGCCGACGAGATCGAAGCGAAGATCGCCGCGCGCGTCGCGGCGAAGCAAGCGAAGGACTATGCCGAAGCGGACCGGATCCGGGCGGAACTGCTCGAAGCCGGCATCGCACTTGAAGACAAACCGGGCGGATCGACCGAATGGCGTCGCGTATGAGCGCGGTGCGTTCCACTGACCGATCCGTCAGGTAGGAGGCAAGATGGCAACGGCCAGAAAAGCGCCGGTCAGGCGCGCGACCCCGGTCGCCGCGCGTCCGGCAGCCAAGCGCGTGCCGGCGGCGAAGGCGGACGCGACGCGCGCCGTGCCGAACGGCGCGCTGAACGGTCATGCGCAGCCGGCGGCTGCGTTGCCGGCCGCCGACGCGGCCCGCAAGACACGTGCGTCCGAAGCGGACGGCGAGGAGGTCGTCGTGCGTCCTGCATACTGGGACAAGGCATGCGCCGACCTCGTCAAGCGCGACCGCATCCTGAAGAAACTGATTCCGAAGTTCGGTCCCGCGCATCTCGTGAAGCGCGGCGACCCGTTCGTCACGCTGGCACGCTCGGTCGTCGGCCAGCAGATTTCGGTGACGTCCGCCCAGTCGCTGTGGGCGCGCATCGAGGACGCCTGTCCGAAGCTCGCACCGCAGCCGGTGATCCGGCTCGGCGCGGACAAGCTGATCGCGTGCGGGCTGTCGAAACGCAAGACGGAATACATCCTCGATCTTGCGCAGCATTTCGTATCGGGGGCGCTGCACGTCGACAAATGGACGTCGATGGACGACGAGGACGTGATCGCGGAACTCACGCAGATCCGCGGCATCAGCCGCTGGACGGCCGAGATGTTCCTGATCTTCAACCTGTCGCGGCCGGACGTGCTGCCGCTCGACGATCCGGGCCTGATCCGCGCGATCAGCGTCAATTATTTCAGCGGGGAACCCGTCACGCGCAGCGAGGCGCGGGAAGTCGCAGCCAACTGGGAGCCGTGGCGCACCGTCGCGACCTGGTACATGTGGCGCAGCCTCGACGCGCCTGACACCGGTGCCTGAGCGTCGGCTATCGGGTTTTAAACATCAATAGTTGAGAGCTGGTTTTGAGCGTCGCTCGCGCGGGTAGAATACGCGCTGCCGCAAGACCCAAGGATTCGAACACATGAAGACCACGTTTCTGGATTTCGAACAGCCGATCGCCGAACTCGAGGCCAAGATCGAAGAGCTGCGATTCGTGCAGGACGACTCGGCTGTCGATATTTCGGAAGAAATCGAGCGGCTGTCGAAGAAAAGCCAGCAACTGACGAAAGACCTCTACGCGAACCTGTCGCCGTGGCAGGTTTCGCAGATCGCGCGGCACCCGCAGCGTCCGTACACGCTCGATTACGTCGCGGAACTGTTTACCGATTTTCACGAGCTGCACGGCGACCGCGCGTTCGCGGACGACCTGTCGATCGTCGGCGGCCTCGCGCGCTTCGGCGGTCATCCGTGCATGGTGATCGGTCACCAGAAGGGCCGCGACACGAAGGAGCGCGCCGCGCGCAACTTCGGGATGCCGCGTCCGGAAGGCTATCGCAAGGCCGAGCGCCTGATGCGTCTCGCCGAGAAGTTCGGGCTGCCGATCTTCACGTTCGTCGACACGCCGGGCGCGTACCCGGGCATCGGCGCGGAAGAGCGCGGCCAGTCGGAAGCGATCGGCCGCAACCTGTACGTGATGGCCGAGCTGAAGACGCCGATCATCACGACCGTGATCGGCGAGGGCGGTTCGGGCGGCGCGCTGGCGATCGCCGTGGCCGACACCGTGATGATGCTGCAGTTCTCGACCTATTCGGTGATCTCGCCGGAAGGCTGCGCGTCGATCCTGTGGAAGAGCGCGGCGAAGGCGCCGGAAGCCGCGGAAGCGCTGGGCCTGACCGCGCACCGCCTGAAGGCGCTCGGCCTGATCGACAAGATCATCAACGAGCCGCTCGGCGGCGCGCATCGCGATCCGAAGGGCATGGCCGCGCTGCTGCGTCGTGCGCTCGCCGATTCGCTGCGCCAGTTCCAGGGCATGAGCATCGATGCCGTGCGTGAGCGCCGCTTCGAGCGCTTGATGGCCTACGGCAAGTTCAAGGAAACCACGCCCGGCGCATGACCGGCTGCGTATTCAATACGCGCGCCGCTGCGCGCGCGTGCCTCTCGTGATCCCGCCGACCGAATTCTCCGCCGACCGCGTCGTCCTCGACGCGGTCGGCGTTGCGCTTTCCGGCCTGCCGCCGGATGCGTGCATTGCGATTGCCTACAGCGGCGGCCTCGATTCGACGGTGCTGCTCGATGCGGCCGTGCGTGTCGCGGGCGCTGCGCGTTGCGTCGCGCTGCACGTGCATCACGGCCTGAGCGCGAACGCCGACGCGTGGCTCGCGCATGCCGAAGCGGAAGCGGCGCGGCTCGGTGTCGCATTCGAATCGAGGCGCGTCGACGTGCCGCGCGACAGCGGTCTCGGTATCGAGGCAACCGCGCGCGAGCGTCGTTATGCGGCGCTCGACGCGATGTGCGAACGCCATGGCGCGAACACGCTGTGGCTCGCGCAGCACGCGGACGACCAGGCCGAGACCGTGCTGCTTCAATTGCTGCGCGGGGCGGGCATCGCCGGGCTCGCCGCGATGGCGCCGCGCTATCGCCCCGACGGCGTGAGCGTCGAGCGCGTCCGTCCGTTGCTGCGATTGTTGCGCGCACAACTTGAGCGCTATGCGGAGCAGCACGCGCTCGTGTGGATCGACGACGAATCGAACGGCGATACGCGTTATGCGCGCAATGCGCTGCGGATCGACGTGCTGCCCGCGCTGGCCGTGCATTTCCCGGGTTTTCGCGACGCGCTCGGCCGCGCGGCCCAGCATGCGGCCGCCGCGCAGCGGCTGCTCGACGATCTGGCCGAACTGGATTTCGCCGCCGCCGCGCGCGATGACGGGCATGCGCTGTCGCGCGACGCGCTGGTCGCGTTCGACGACACGCGCGGTGCGAACCTGCTGCGTTTCTGGATGCGCCGGCTGGGCTTGCCGGGCGCGTCGGCCGCCCGGCTCGCCAACATGATGCGACAGCTGCGTGCCGCGCATGACGCACACGCGCTGCGCGTCGATCATGCGGGGCAGTGCCTGCGGCTCTATCGCGATGTCGTCTACTGGGAAGCGGGCGACAGCAGCGAACCGGCCGACGACGGCACGGGCGCGCCGCACCCGGAAGCGGTGCTCGCGTGGGGCGGACAGGAAGTCTGGCACCTGCCGGGCTGGCGCGGCACGTTCGTGTTCGCGCCAGCCGACGCGCACGGCGCCGATGCGGTGCCGGAGGCGTTGCTGCGCGGGGCGCGGCTCGCGGCGCGCGCCCGTGCCGGCGGCGAACGGATGCGTACGTCGCCGGGCGGGCCGGGCCGGACGCTGAAGAATCTGTTCCAGGAGCGCGGCGTGCCGGCCTGGCAGCGCGACGTGCCGCTCTTGTTCGCGGGCGACCGGCTGATCTACGTGCCGCGGCTCGGCATCAATTGCGATGTCGGCCCGCTGGACAGTGACGCGCCGGGCGACACCGGATGGCGCCGGATCGAATGGCGTCCCGACCTGCTGATCGCATAGCGGCGGACTGGCTTCCGGCGGCGCGATGGCGCGCCCATTTTCACCATTTGGTAAACAGCGCCGGAACGGCTGCCAACACGGCGAGCGGCTTGTCAAGCGGGCTTCTATCGGGTACGCTCGGTCGTTTGCTCGGCTCGATTTTTGAGCGTTTTGTGCAGGTTTTCCGCGTGACGTACCCGGTTTGCGCGGCCTGATCGGCCTTCCGGGCAAAATCCGTCACGCTTGCGTGTTGCGTCCCAGCCGTCCCCCTCGTCGTCCGTCCACAGCCACAAGCCGCGTGACCGAACGGCTACCCGGCCTGCCCAGCGCGCCCGTGCGGTTTCTCCTTCAGTTCAGAACGACAATGGCACTCATCGTACACAAATACGGCGGCACTTCGATGGGCTCGGTCGAGCGCATCAAGAACGTCGCGAAACGCGTCGCAAAATGGCATCAGGCCGGGCACCAGATGGTGGTCGTGCCTTCGGCGATGTCCGGCGAAACCAACCGTCTGCTCGGTCTCGCGAAAGAGATTTCGAGCCAGCCGAGCCCGCGTGAGCTCGACATGATCGCGTCGACCGGCGAGCAGGTCAGCGTCGGCCTGCTGTCGATCGCGTTGCAGGAAATCGGCGTCGAGGCCGTGAGCTATGCCGGCTGGCAAGTGCCGATCAAGACCGACAGTGCGTTCACGAAGGCGCGCATTCACTCGATCGACGACGAGCGCGTGAAGGCCGATCTGGACGCCGGCAAGGTCGTGATCATCACGGGCTTCCAGGGCGTCGATCCGGATGGCCACATCACGACGCTGGGCCGTGGCGGCTCCGATACGTCGGCGGTGGCGGTCGCGGCTGCGCTGGATGCCGAAGAGTGCCTGATCTACACGGACGTCGACGGCGTCTACACGACCGATCCGCGCGTCGTCGAAGAGGCCCGCCGCCTCGATCGCGTGACGTTCGAAGAGATGCTGGAAATGGCCAGCCTCGGCTCGAAGGTCCTGCAGATCCGCTCGGTCGAATTCGCCGGCAAATACCAGGTGAAGACGCGTGTGCTGTCGAGCCTGACCGATCCGCTGATTCCGCTCGACGAAGAAATGCGCTCGGGCACCCTGATTACTTTTGAAGAAGACGAGACCATGGAAAAGGCAGTCATTTCCGGCATCGCGTTCCAGCGCGACGAAGCACGCATTGCGGTGATGGGCGTGCCCGACAAGCCGGGCATCGCATATCAGATCCTCGGTCCGGTCGCCGACGCGAACGTCGACGTCGACATGATCATCCAGAACCAGAGCGTCGAAGGCAAAACCGACTTCACGTTCACGGTCGGCCGCGGCGACTACCAGCGTGCGATGGACATCCTCACGAACCAGGTGCAGGGCCATGTGAGCGCCGAGCGCGTGCAGGGCGACCCGAAGGTGTCGAAGGTGTCGGTCGTCGGCGTCGGCATGCGTTCGCACGTGGGCGTCGCGAGCAAGATGTTCCGCACGCTGTCGGAAGAGGGCATCAACATCCAGATGATCTCGACGTCCGAAATCAAGATTTCGGTGCTGATCGACGAGAAATACATGGAGCTGGCCGTCCGCGCGCTGCACAAGGCATTCGAACTCGACCAGGCATCGTGAATTTTTCGTGATGCATTGAAGAAAATGCATCAAGGAAATTGACCAACGGCTCCAAACCCTATATGATCTTGTTCTCGTCGCACTGCCTCCCTGGTGCGAGCGAAGGTTTGGGAGACGTGGCCGAGAGGTCGAAGGCACTCCCCTGCTAAGGGAGCATCTGGGCCAAAACCTGGATCGAGGGTTCGAATCCCTCCGTCTCCGCCAAAAGCGGTGACAAAGCCCCGCAAGTTCTCGGACTTGCGGGGCTTTTTCTTTTGCGGGCCCATTTCGCGCCGTGTCGCGCGCGACAGGTTCGATGCTGCCGGATCGCATCCTCGTGCGGCCTTCGTCGTGCCCCCTCGGGCAATGAATGCTCGACTTGAGCACCTGTCATGCGCTACATATCGCGTATCGTCTGGCGCAACTCAAGGTGATGCTCTTGGCAAGCCCGCATGCCGTTCTGACCTTCCTCTCCCATCGGCCTGTCGACGGACTCGTCGACAACCACGCGCGTTACGCACAGCTGCACGGCTATCGGCATGCGATCGTCGACGGCATGCACGTGTACGGCGAGCGCCAGCAGATCCTGTACAAGTACCACGCGATCATCGCGCAGCTCGTCGCGATGGAGCAGGGGGCATTGCTGCTCGTGCTCGATCCGTTCTCCGTCGTGTTCGATCCGCACGTGCTGGCGGATGTCGCGCACGGATACGATGCCATCGTCACGACGCAGGCGACGAAATCGGCACTGCCCGCCGCAAGCGGAATGATCTTCCGCAACGTGCCCGACGTGCGCGAGCGCTTGCGGAGGCTGGCGGTCGAACTGGGCAAGTGGGCGATGCACCTTCCGGAGCGGCAGCATGCGTGCGAGGCGACGCTGCTTGCGGCGTTCTTTCCGCCGCTGCCGTTCGATGCGCCGCTTGCGAACGGTCATTTCGCGTCGGCCCAGACGGTCTGGAGCGACGGTATCTCGATCGATTCGATTGCCGGTGCGCGGCCGCTCGTCGCGCACCAGGCGCCCGAGTGGCGCGAGGTGAACGGGGCCTGGGCGCCGGCGGCCGATTACGACTTCCGTTACGTGGCAGCGCTCGTCGACGATGCCGGACGGTACCAGCGCGGCGACCATCCGCACGCCATGGATGAGTGGCGCGCCGCGCAGCAGCGAACACGCGAACCGGAGCGGCATGTGAATCCGCAGGCGCGTATTGCGTTCGTGAGCCTGCATACGCCGCATATTGCCGGCTACGGCGACCTGCACGAAGAGAACTTCGTGCGCTACTGCACACGGCATGGCTATGCGTATCACACGTATCGCGAGGCGCCTGCATTCCTGCCGGACGGCATCGGTGCGAACTGGGCGAAGCTGCATCTGATTCGCGAACATCTGCCGCATCATGCGTTCGTGTTCTGGGTCGATGCGGACATCCTGGCAATCGACCAGAGCCAGACCGTCGACAGTACGATCGACGGCCGCGACTTCGTGATCGGCACCGATCACACGGCCTGGGCGATCAACTCGTGCATGATCGGCGTGCGCAACGTGGCGCCGATGCGCGAACTGGTCGAGCGCATCTGCGCACGCATCGAGCGTTTCGACGATCGTTCGTCGGTCTACGCGAGCGGCGGCGACCAGCAGGCGATCTATGTGGAGCTGCTCGAGTCCGGCATGATCGATGCGCGCCATATCGTCGATGCGACGACGCTCGCGTCATCGCCGGTTTATGCAACGCGCGACAGCCGCTTCGTTCATTTCCCCGCCCAACACGATCACTATCGTGCGGTGACGATGCGCGTCTGGGACCGGCTGAGTCATCAGCGCTGACGGCCGGGAGCGTGAAGGATGCGATGCCCGCTACGACGCCGGGCGGGTAGGGGGCATTCACCCGGCCTGTATCGCATCGGCGATGTGAAATACACATGTAAGTATTGTTGTAAGGAAAACTGAGGTGCAGGATCAACGCCCTGCGCGATCCAGATAATCCTGTTCCGGCCCTTCGGAATGACGCGTTGACGCCAAAAATGCGGCATTGCGTCGTTTTTCGCGATTTGCCATGACGCGCAATACAAAAAATTACTCAATAAAATCAGTGTTGTGCGTCGGTGTGGAAAATTGAGGCTCTGCTGCGCTGCAGAAAATAATCAATCGCCTTATGCTGGTTAACCCGATCGCGTTTGAGCGGCATCAAGTTTTTCCGTGATGTCGCTTTACATTTTGCCAACACTGGCGATTCACGAAATCTACCTGTCGATTTGATTTCGTTCCTTTCGTCTCGCCTGTCACAGATGCAGTGCGCGACCTCCTCAAGGCCTTGTTGACATGCATGATTTCCCCTTCCTGAGCCTGGCCATCTGGGCTCCGATCCTGTTCGGCGCGTGCCTGCTGCGTGCCGGTTCCGACCATCACCCGCGCCGGACGCGGCTGATCGCGCTCGCGGGCGCGATCGTGGGGCTCGCGGCCGTCGTTCCGCTGGTTGCGGGCTTCGACACGCATTCGGCGGCGATGCAGTTCGTCGAAAGCCGCGACTGGCTGGCGGCGTTCAATTCCGGATGGCGGGTCGGCATCGACGGTGCGTCGCTGTGGCTCGTCGTGCTGACCGCCTTCACGACGCTCGTGGTGGTGATCGCGTCGTGGGAGTCGGTCACGGTGCGCGTCGCGCAGTACTACGCGTCGTTCCTGATCCTGTCGGGGCTGATGGTCGGCGTGTTCGTCGCGCAGGACGGGCTGCTGTTCTTCATCTTCTTCGAGGCGACGCTGATCCCGCTGTATCTGCTGATCGGCACGTGGGGGCGCGAGCGTCGCGTTTATGCGGCCGTGAAGTTCTTTTTCATCTCGTTCGCCGGCTCGCTGTTGCTGCTGATGGCAATGCTGTACCTGTACGCGCAGTCGCATACGTTCGACATGGCCGTGTGGCGCACGCTGCAGCTCGGTTTCGCGCCGCAGCTGCTGGTGTTCCTCGGGTTCTTCGCCGCGTTCGCGGTCAAGGTGCCGATGTGGCCGGTCCATACGTGGTTGAGCGACGTCTACACCGACGGCCCGACCGGTGCCGCGCTGATGCTCGCGATGCTCAAGCTCGGCGGCTACGGGTTCCTGCGCTTCGCGCTGCCGGTCACGCCCGATGCAAGCCACTTCTTCGCGCCGGCGGTGATCGCGCTGTCGCTGTTCGCGATCGTCTATGCGAGCCTGATCGCGCTCGCGCAGACCGATCTCGGCAAGCTGCTCGCGTACTCGACGGTCGCGCACATGGGGATCGTCACGCTCGGGCTGTTCCTGTTCAACCGGATCGGCGTCGAAGGCGCGATCGTGCAGCTCGTGTCGTACGGCTTCGTCGCGGGCGCGATGCTGCTGTGCGTAAACGTGCTCGCGGATCGCACGAAGCAGCGCGAGATCGCCGCATACGGCGGTGTGGCGGGCGTGATGCCGCGCTTCGCGACCTTCACGGTGCTGTTCGCGATGGCCAACGTCGGCCTGCCGGGCACGTCGGGCTTCGTCGGCGAGTTCATGGTCATCATGGGCGCGATCCGCTTCAACTTCTGGATCGGCGCGATCGCGGCGCTCACGCTGATCCTCAGCGCGTCGTACACGCTGTGGATGCTCAAGCGCGTCGTGTTCGGCAAGGTCGCGAGCCAGCGGATCGCAAAGCTCGCCGACTTGAATCGTCGCGAGATCGTGATGTTCGCGTCGCTTGCGCTGATCGTGCTGGCAATCGGCATCGATCCGAAACCGTTCACCGACGCGATCGATCCGACCGTCGGCAAGCTGATCGAGGAAGCGAGCCATTCGAAGGTGCCGGCAGGGGATGGTGCCGGGCCGGTGCCGTCGTACATGGCGTCGACGCACGACTGATCGCGGCACGCCGGTCCGCGCAAGCGGGCTGCATCGCACGGCGATGCGGCCCGTTGCGCACGCATCGATCGAGGTCCGGCACGGCGTGTGCCGGGCCCGCTTCCGGCTGCGTGAAATTGCCCCGCGACAATGTGACTCACGGCAGATTTTGCAATGATGATTTGCCGCATCCACCGGTTTTTCATCGCACTCGCGCGACGTATGATTCGGCCACTTTCGTGGATCGAATGCGCATCGGGCATACGCAAACGGATTCAATGACCCTCGGGCTGTGTGATGAAAAGAAGAGCTTCAAGAGGCTGGTCGGCGCTGATGTCAATCGGCGCGGCTTTGAGCCTGTCAGGCTGTAATTTAGATGTACTAAATCCGAAAGGTAGCGTGGGTGCCGCCGAAAAGGCGCTGATCGCGACGTCCACCTGGGCGATGCTGATCGTCGTCGTGCCGGTGATCCTGCTGACGCTGTGGTTTGCGTGGCGTTACCGCGCATCGAACCGCAACGCCACCTACGCGCCGAACTGGTCGCACTCGACCGCGATCGAGGTCGTGATCTGGACGGTGCCGACGCTGATCATCCTGTTCCTCGGCGTGCTCACGTGGAAGACCACGCACGAGCTCGACCCGTACAAGCCGCTCGAGTCGTCGGTGAAGCCGATCGACGTCGAGGTGGTCGCACTCGACTGGAAGTGGCTGTTCATCTATCCGGAACTCGGCATCGCGTCGGTGAACCAGCTCGCGATTCCGGTGGGCACGCCGGTGAACTTCCACATCACGTCGGATTCGGTGATGAACTCGTTCTTCATCCCGCAGCTCGGCGGCCAGGTCTACGCGATGGCCGGCATGCAGACGCGCCTGCACCTGATCGCCGACGAACCCGGCAACTACGCGGGCACGTCCGCCAACTTCAGCGGCCGCGGCTTCTCCGACATGAAATTCCGCACGCTCGCCGAGCCGCGCGAACAGTTCGATGCATGGGTGCAGAAGGTGAAGGCGTCGCCGGACCGGCTCGACGCGACCGTGTACGGCAACGTCGCGCAGCCGAGCGAGAAGGCGCCGGTGCGCTACTTCTCGTCGGTCGATCCGCGGCTCTTCCACAACATCATCGCGAAATACAACGATGGCCACGTCCTCGACCTGAAGGACGCCGCCTGCGGCACGAAGGGGTAACGCATGTTCGGCAAACTCACACTCTCGGCGATCCCGTTCGATCAGCCCATCATCATGGGGGCAGGCGCCTTCATGGGGCTGGTCGTGCTGGGCATTCTCGCCGCGCTGACGATCACCGGCCGGTGGAAATGGCTGTGGACGGAATGGCTGACCACGGTCGACCACAAGAGACTCGGCGTGATGTACATCATCGTCGCGCTGATCATGCTGCTGCGCGGCTTCGCCGACGCGATCATGATGCGCATGCAGCTCGCGCTCGCGTACAACGGGCCCGGCTACCTGCCGCCGCATCACTATGACCAGGTCTTCACGGCGCACGGCGTGATCATGATCTTCTTCATGGCGATGGTGTTCATGGTCGGCCTGATGAACCTGATCGTGCCGCTGCAGATCGGCGCGCGCGACGTCGCGTTCCCGTTCATCAACTCGCTCTCGTTCTGGATGACGGCCGTCAGCGCGATCCTGATCAACGTGTCGCTCGTGATCGGCGAATTCGCGCAGACGGGCTGGCTCGCATACCCGCCGCTGTCGGAGCTGCAGTTCAGTCCGGGGGTAGGGGTCGACTACTATCTGTGGGCGCTGCAGATCTCGGGCGTCGGCACGCTGCTGACCGGCGTGAACTTCTTCGTGACGATCATCAAGATGCGCGCGCCGGGCATGACGCTGATGAAGATGCCGGTGTTCACGTGGACCGCGCTGTGCACGAACGTGCTGATCATGGCGTCGTTCCCGATCCTGACTGCGACGCTCGCGCTGCTCGGCCTCGACCGTTACCTCGGCATGCACTTCTTCACGAACGATGCCGGCGGCAACGCGATGCTGTACCTGAACCTGATCTGGGCGTGGGGCCATCCGGAGGTGTACATCCTGATCCTGCCGGCGTTCGGGATCTTCTCGGAAGTCATCGCGACGTTCGCGAAGAAGCCGCTGTTCGGCTACAAGACGATGGTGTACGCGACCTGCGCGATCATGGTGCTGTCGTTCCTCGTGTGGCTGCATCACTTCTTCACGATGGGCTCGGGTGCGAACGTGAACGCGTTCTTCGGGATCATGACGATGATCATCGCGATTCCGACCGGCGTGAAGGTGTTCAACTGGCTGTTCACGATGTATCGCGGCCGGATCGAATTCACGACGCCCGTGCTGTGGACGATCGGCTTCATGGTCACGTTCACGCTCGGCGGCATGACCGGCGTGATGATGGCGATTCCCGGCGCCGACTTCGTGCTGCACAACAGCCTGTTCCTGATCGCGCACTTCCACAACGTGATCATCGGTGGCGTGCTGTTCGGCTATCTCGCGGGCTTCAACTACTGGTTCCCGAAGGCGTTCGGCTTCAAGCTGAACGAGAAGCTCGGCAAGGCCGCGTTCTGGTTCTGGCAGATCGGTTTCTATGTCGCGTTCGTGCCGCTCTACGTGCTCGGCTTCATGGGCATGACGCGCCGCCTGAACCACTACGACAACCCGGCATGGCATCCGTGGCTGCTGGTCGCCGCGTTCGGCGCCGTGCTGATCGCGGTCGGCATTGCATGCCAGCTGCTGCAGCTGGTGGTCAGCATCCGCAACCGCCACCTGCCCGAGTACCGCGACACGACGGGCGATCCGTGGGGCGGCCGCACGCTGGAGTGGGCGACGTCGTCGCCGCCGGCCGACTACAACTTTGCGGTGATTCCGCAGGTGCGCACGCTCGACGCGTACGCCGACATGAAGGCGCGCGGCGAAGGCCGGCCGAACCCGGCGACGATCCGCGATATCCACATGCCGTCGAATACCTGCGCGGGCCTCGTGATCGCGATCTTCAGCCTGGTGCTCGGCTTCGCGCTGGTATGGCACATCTGGTGGATGGCGATCGGCGGGCTCGTCGGGATCATCGCGACGCTCGTGATCTACAGCTCGCGCGATAACGACGGCTATTACATCCCCGCGTCGACGGTGCGGAAGATCGAAGACAAGCAGCCGACGCAGCGCGTGGCCGCGCGCGTCGACGACGTGGAACTGGAGGCCAACTGATGTTGCAGAAAACCTTGAGCGCAACCCTGCTCGAGCACGACGACCATCCGCCGTCGCATTCGGTGTTCGGTTTCTGGCTGTACCTGATGACCGACTGCGTGATCTTCGCGGCACTGTTCGCGACGTTCGCCGTGCTCGGCCACCAGTATGCGGGCGGCCAGACCGCGAAGGAGCTGTTCGACATTCCGGGCGTCGCGGTGGAAACCGCCGCGCTGCTGCTGTCGAGCATCACGTACGGTTTCGCGATGCTCGCGGCGTACAAGCAGCGGCGCGGCGCGCTGCTCGCGTGGCTCGCGGTGACGTTCGTGCTCGGCGCGGCGTTTCTCGCGATGGAACTGCGCGAGTTCTCGCACCTGATCGCGGAAGGCGCGGGCCCGCAGCGCAGCGCGTTCCTGTCGGCGTTCTTCACGCTGGTCGGCACGCACGGGCTGCACGTGACGGCCGGCCTGCTGTGGATGATCGTGCTCGCCGGGCAGATCGTGTTCCGCGGCGGCGACCTGACCGATCGTGACCTGCGGCGCCTGACGTGCCTGAGCCTGTTCTGGCACTTCCTCGACATCGTGTGGATCTGCGTGTTTTCCTTTGTCTATCTCGCGAGCGTGATCTAAATGGCCCATTCGCATTCGTCTCAACTCGAAGAAGGGCACGGCAGCGTCGGCGGCTATGTCGCCGGTTTCATCCTGTCGGTGCTGCTCACGGCCGCGTCGTTCGGCCTCGTGATGGGCGGCGTGCTGTCGCCGCATGCGTCGCTGATCGCGCTCGCCGTGCTCGCCTTCGTGCAGATCGTCGTGCACCTCGTGTACTTCCTGCACATGAACGGCTCGTCGGGCCAGCGCTGGAACGTCATGGCGTTCAGCTACACGGTGCTGACCGCGGCGATCCTGATCGTCGGCACGTTGTGGGTGATGCACAACGTCAGCATGAACATGATGTCGCGCTGAGCGGTGTCGCGGCGCAGCGGTCGATATCCATGCGCGTTCATGAAAAAAGGCGGCACGCGAGTGCCGCCTTTTCGTTTTTTCCGGCCGCGTTGAGCCCGGCCATGCGGTCAGTACGGCCCGCCCGCGTCGGCCGTCAGCGCATGCGTGCAGTCCGCGCGGTATTCGGCGGCGAGGCGATGCTTCGCGCCATCGAGATCGTCGGGGTAGTAGGGGCTCGCGTGCGCCGGATCGTAGCCGACCTGTTCGAGTTCGGTCAGCTCGCGCACGAGATCCGCATGCGTGATGTCATGGCCGGTGTGAACGAACGGGTACGCGTGGCATTCCTGCGGGGTGAGGTGCGGTCCCGCAAACGCGGCGGTGCTGGCGCATGCGAGCAGCATGCAGGCGACGGTGGTCGACAGTTTCATCCGGTAACTCCTGGTTTGGCGGCCCGATGCCGCATGACGTCAGCGTAGGCGGCGCGTGCCGCCGCGCGGGCGACGCACGGATGAAACAAGTTTCACGCATGCCTGCCGTGTCATCCGATGAAGCATTTTTCATGTAACGCCGAAGGGCGACCGCGTCGCCTACGATAGTCGCGGGCGCATCGTGTGCGCCCGTCGTGACGTTCATTGCGAGGACAAGCATGCGAGTACTGACGGTCGAGGACGATGCGGTGACCGCGAACGAAATCGTCGGCGAACTGACCGCGCGCGGGTTCGAGGTCGACTGGATCGACAACGGCCGCGAAGGGATGATGCGCGCGATGAGCGCTTCGTACGATGCGATCACGCTCGACCGGATGCTGCCGGGCGCGGACGGCCTCGCGATCCTGACCGCGATGCGCACGGTCGGCATCGATACGCCGGTGCTGATGCTGAGCGCGCTCGGCGACGTCGACGAGCGCATCCGCGGGCTGCGCGCGGGCGGCGACGACTACCTGACGAAGCCGTTCGATTCCGGCGAGCTGAGCGCGCGCATCGAGGTGCTGCTGCGCCGCCGCCAGACATCGGGCGTGCCGCAGCAGACGCTGCTGAAAGTCGGCGCACTCGAGCTCGACCTCATTTCGCGCTGCGCGCGCCGCGGCGGCGACGAGATTCCGCTGCTGCCGACGGAATTCCGCGTGCTCGAATTCATGATGCGCAACGCGGGCCAGACGATCACGCGCACGATGCTGTTCGAAACCGTATGGGGCTATCACTTCGATCCGGGTACCAACCTGATCGACGTCCACATGGGCCGGCTGCGCAAGAAGATCGATCCGCCCGGTGCGCAACCGATGATCCAGACGGTGCGCGGCTCGGGCTACATGCTCGCGTGACGGAGGCGGGCATGGACGCGGCTCGCGCGGCGAATTTCACGCGCCGCTGGCATACGACGACGTTTCGCTGGCTGTGCGCGTATGCGGCGATCTTCTCGGTGTCGCTGCTGCTGCTCGCGGGCGTGATCAACGTCGCCGCGACGCACACGATGACGCGCGACACCGACGAGGTGCTCGCGTGGCAGCTGATCTATTTCGATTCGATCCCCGATGCCGAGCTGCCGCTCGCGATTCACCGGCGGCTCGAGCACGAGCACATGCATACGAGTTTCTACGGGCTGTTCGATGCGGCCGGTCGCCGTGTGGCCGGCGACATCGCGACACCGCCCGCGCTGCGCACGGATCGCGACGGACGCACGCTGAACCGCACGCTCGCGCCGCTCGACGGCCAGCCCGCGCCGATCACGCGCGCGATGGCCGTGCGCCGCGACAACGGGATGACGCTGGTCGTCGCGCGCGACCTGTCGCATTTCATCCAGATCCGCGATGTCGCGATCCGCGGGCTCGTGATCGGCGGCGTGATGATCCTGATCGCGGGCATTGCAGGCGGCAGCATGCTCGGCATGCGGCAGATGCGCCGCGTCGCCGCGATCCGGCGCGTCACGCGGCAGATCGCCGAGGGCGATCTCGGCAAGCGGCTGCCGGTCGGCCGCTACGACGAACTCGATCTGCTCGCGCATCTCGTGAACCACATGCTCGACGAAGTCGAGCGGCTGATGGGCGAGGTGCGTCATACCTGCGACGGCATCGCGCACGACCTGCGCACGCCGCTCGCGCGGGTCCATACGATGCTGGCCCGGCTCGCCGACCAGCCGTTCTGCGCGGACGATCCTGCGTCGGCGGCACTGCTGGCTTCCGCGCGCGACGAGACCGACCGGCTGCTCGAACGCTTTCGCGCGATGCTGCGCATCTCCGAGATCGGCACGCTGAGCCGGCGCGGCGGCTTTGCCGCGGTCGACGTCGCGGCATTGCTGCGCGACGTGTGCGACCTATACGAGCCGCTGGCCGAAGCCGTCGACGTGTCGTTCGAACTCGAAGCCTTGCCGGTCGACGGTATTCATGGCGACCGCGCATTGCTGTTCGAGGCGTTCAGCAATCTCGCGGACAACGCCATCAAGTTCACGCCGCCCGGCGGTCGCGTGCGCGTCGTGCTTCACACGACACCGGGCGGCCCGCTCGTCCGGTTCGAGGACACCGGGCCGGGCATCCCGCCAGGCGAGCGCGACGCCGTGCTCGAACGCTTCTATCGCGGCGAGCGCACGCGTCACGTGAACGGGTCGGGGCTCGGGTTGAGCATCGTGTCGGCCGTGATGCGCGTGCACGGTTTCGCGCTGCGGATTGGCGATGCGCAGCCGGCCGGCGCAGCGATTACGGTCGAATGCTGGCCGCGCTCGCTCGCATGACGGCGCAGGAGACCGCTCGATGCGCATCCTGCTGATTGCGCCGCCGACGCCGGAGGCTGCGCGGCTCGACAAGGCGTTTCGCGAGAGCATGCACGGCGTCGAGCGCGTCGACGGATGGCGCGACGGCTGCTTCGCGGCGACCCAGGACCGGTTCGATGCCATCGTGATTGCCGCACCGGATGCGGCGGCCGACCCGGCGATCCTCGCAGGATTGCCGCGACTCGCCGTATCGGCCGGCGGCGCGACGATCGCCGCGATCGTCAGCGGCGCAACGCCCGCGCAGCGTGCGCGGATGCTGCAGGCCGGCTGCGACGTGTGTCTTGCCCATCCGTGTTCGTTCGTGGAGCTGCACGAGCGGCTGCGCGCGTTGTGGCGCCGGACGGGCGCGATCGAAACGCGGGAATCGGTCCGGCTCGACACGGCGACGCGCGCACTCGAGGAGCGTGGCAGGCGGCTGGCGCTCAGCGCACGGGAATTCCGTCTCGTCGAATGCCTGCTGCGCGAAGCGGGGCGGCCGGTCGGGCGCGATGCCGTGCTGCGTTACGCATGGGGCGATGCCGACATCGAACCCGAAACGGTCAATGCGCTGGTCGTGAGGTTGCGGCGCAAGCTGGCCGCGCATGCGTTCTCCGCGCGGATCGAAACGGTCGCGCGATTCGGGTTCCGGTTCGACGCGGGCGGATGACGGGACGGCATTGCGCCGCGCGTCCGTATCGCAGAGGTGCCGCGCGCCGCACGGCACACTCGCTTGCATACAGTCAGTGCGAATAGAGTTCGCGATCGAGTTGCGCGAGCTGGCCGTCGCGTTCGGCGTGGACGAGTTCACGATAGACCTGCGCACGTGTCAGCGGCGTGGCTGGCGAGGCGTTCCAGTTCCATGCCGGTCGAGACGGCAGTGGCGCGGGCGCGGTAGATGCGAGCGTCTGCGATGCCGTCGCCGCACCGGGCGGCGTCGCGCCGGCCCGGCCGGGCAGCGCGACGCAGAGCGCAGAGAGAAGGGTGGCGAACATCAGGGTCTTCATGGCGGAGTCCTTTTCAAGTGTCGGTGGCCGGTGCCGCGAGGGCGATGCCGGCAGGAACCACGTTATCGGGTGCGTCAGTGCAGGCGCCGGGCGTGCCGATGAAGAAACGTTCATGAATGCGCGCGGTGCCAGCCGCCGCCGAGCGCGCGCACGAGCCCGACGGATGCCTGCAGGCGCCGCGCGTCGGCATCGAGCGACGCGATCTGCGTATCGAGTTCGGTCGTCTGCGCCGTGACGACGTCGAGATAGCTGACCGCACCGTCGCGATAGCGCGACATCGCGAGTGCAAGCGACTGTCGCGCCGCGACGAGCGCGGCGTCGTCCTGGTCCGATTCGTCGCCGAGGCGATGCAGCAGCGCGAGATCGTCCTCGACTTCGCGGAACGCCTGCAGCACGACGGCGCGATAGCGCGCGCCCTGTTCGGCGAACTGCGCACGTGCCTTGCGTACGCCCGCGGCACGCAGGCCGCCGTCGAACAGCGTCATCGCGAGGCGTGGCCCGATCGACCAGATCTCGTTCGGCGCGGCGAGCCACGGCGAAAACGTATCGCTCTGGAAGCCGGCGTCGAGGCCGAGCGACAGGTCGGGGAAATAGGCCGCGCGGGCGACGCCGATGCGTGCGTTCGCGGCTGCGACGCGGCGTTCGGCGGCGGCGACGTCCGGCCGGCGTTCGAGCAGCGTCGACGCGAGCCCGGTCGGAATCGACGGCACGCCCGGCAGCGCCGCGACGGGCGGCAGCGTGAACGTCGACGCGGATGCGCCGACGAGCGCCGCGATCGCGTGTTCGTCGAGTGCGCGGCGCGCGGCGATGTCGGATGCGCGCGCCTGGGCGAGCGCGAGTTGCGTTTGCGCACGCGACACGTCGAGCCCCGATGCGAGGCCGCCTCGATGACGGCTGACCGTCAGCTGCCACGCGCGGCGGTACGTATCGATCGTTTGCGCGAGCGTATCGGCTTCGCGGTCGAGGCCCGCGAGGTCGAAGTAGGTGCCGGCCACGCTGGCCTGCAGACTGAGCCGGACCGACGCGAGATCATCGTCGGCCGCCTGCGCCTCGTTGCGGTCGGCCGCGACCGTGTTGCGGACCTTGCCCCACAGATCGACGTCATAGCCGATGCCGGCTTCGAGCGTGTTCGACTCGTAGACGTCGGGCTGGCCGCTGCCGCGCAGCGGCCGGCGCGCCGACTGCCGGTCGCGGTCGGGTTCGGCATCGATGCCCACGGTCGGCAGCAATGCCGCATGCGCTGCGTCGAACAGCGCGGCAGCTTCGTCATGCCGCGCGACGGCGACCGCGAGATCGGGATTCGCGCGTGCGACGAGCGGTTCGAGCCGGTCGAGCGTCGCATCGCCATACACGCGCCACCAGCCGTCGCGAGGCAGCCGGTCGGCCGGGGCGGCATCGACCCACGGGCCCGTTTCGCGAAACGCGGCCGGCACCGGAACATCCGGCGCGCGACTGGTCGGTGCGAGCGAGCAGCCGGCAAGCAGCGCGACACTGCCCAACAATGCAGCAAGCGGTCGGTCAGCCATGCGCGTGCTCCGTCGTCGCGGTGCCGGCGGCGCGCACGGGGTCGCCATCGGCGAGCGAATCCGGCGGATTGTCGATCACGCGATCGCCGGCTGCGAGCCCGGATGCGATCTCGACACGCGTGCCGAGGTCGGTCGCGATCGACACGTTGCGCAACCTGGCGTGCCCGTTCGCGTCGAGCACCGCGACCTGCAACCCGTCTTGGCGGAAGATC
This sequence comes from Burkholderia arboris, assembly GCF_902499125.1. Lineage (GTDB taxonomy): Bacteria > Pseudomonadota > Gammaproteobacteria > Burkholderiales > Burkholderiaceae > Burkholderia > Burkholderia arboris. The sequence goes on along the minus strand of NZ_CABVPX010000021.1, from coordinate 14,677 downwards.
AGCGTGCTGGCCGGAATCGTCAACGCATGCGCGGCGCCGGGCATCGCGATCCGCACCTGCGCGTATTCGCCGGGAAACAGCGTGCCTGCCGGATTGGCGATCGAAAACTGCGCGAGCAGCGTGCCGGAAGCCGGGTCGATCGACTGCGCGGAATCCGCGAGCGTTGCGTTGAACGTCGTGCCGGGGCGCTCGGGCACGGTCAGCGCGACCTGCATGCCCGCACGGATCGCGGCCGCGTCGTCTTGCGGCACGTGGACGTACAGTCGCAGCCGCCGCGCATCCGACACGGTGAAGAGTTCGGCGCCGCTGCCGCTTCCCGCGTCGATCAGCGCGCCGACGTCGGTCTTGCGGGCCGTCACGATGCCGTCGAACGGCGCGGCGAGCCGCTTGAACGATTCGAGCGCGTCGAGCCGCCGTACGTTGGCGGTGCTCGCTGCGACGGCCGCGCGTTTCGCGTCGAGATCGCTGCGCTTCTCGTCGGCCTCCTGCTGCGATACGGAATCCTGCGCAAGCATCTCGGCCCACCGTGCGGCCGTGATGGCGGCGAGCCGTTCGTTCGCGCTCGCGCTTTGCAGGTCCGCGCGGGCCTGTTGCAACTGCTGGTCGAGATCGGGCGTATCGATCGACGCAAGCAGCTGGCCGGCCTTCACATGCGCGCCGATGTCCGCGTACCACGCATGCAGGTAGCCCGGCACGCGTGCATAGATCGGTGCGTCGACATACGCGTCGAGGCGGCCCGGCAGCACGAGTGCGTCGGCCGCGGCCGGCTGCGGCGCGACCGTTGCGACGGTCGGGATCGCTTGCTGCGCAGTCCACGCGGCGACCGCGTGCGCGTCATGCATGCGGGCGAAGACACCGGCGGCCGCGACGGCGAGCGCGGCGACGGCGCCTGCGATCGCGAGCGGCTTCAGATAGCGCGGCGTGCCGGGGGGGCGGACTTCGAATTCAGTGGACATGCTGTTCTCCCGGAGTGACGGAAAGGGAATCGGAGCGCGGCGCGCGATCGCGCCGGTGGACGAGGCTGAACACGACGGGGACGAACACCAGCGTCGCGACGGTCGCGCACAGCAGGCCGCCGATGACCGCACGGCCGAGCGGCGCATTCTGTTCGCCGCCGTCGCCGAGACCGAGGGCCATCGGCGCCATGCCGATGATCATCGCGAGCGCGGTCATCATCACGGGCCGAAAGCGCGTGAAGCCGGCCTCGAGCGCGGCGGCGGCCGCGTCGGCGGTGTGCGCGAGCCGTTCGCGCGCGAAGGTGACGACGAGAATGCTGTTCGCGGTCGCGACCCCCATGCACAGGATCGCGCCCGTCAACGCCGGCACCGACAGCGGCGTGCGCGTGACGAACAGCATCCAGACGATGCCGGCGAGCGCGGCAGGCAGGCCGCTCACGATCACGAACGCGTCGCGCCAAGAATGGAAGTTCACGACGATCAGCAGGTAGATCAGCAGCACCGCGCCGGCGAGGCCGGCGAGCAACCCGCCGAATGCGCCGTTCATCGTCTGCACCTGGCCGCGCACGGTCACGCGCGATCCCTTCGGCAGATCGGCGGCGCTCGCGCGCAGCACGCGTTCGATGTCGGCGCTGACCGCGCCGAGATCGCGATCCTGTGTGGTCGCGAAGATGTCGTAGAGCGGCGCGATGTCGTAGTGCGACACGACCGCGTCGGTCTGCCCGCGCACGATCGTCGCGAGACCGCCGAGCAGTTGCGGGGCGCCCGTGCGGCCCGTGACGGGCAGCGCGCGCAGGTCCGACAGCGACGTCATCCGGTATTGCGGCGTCTGCGCGACGATCGGATAGGACACGCCGTTGCGCGGATCGAGCCAGTAGGTCGGCGACACCTGGCTCGTGCCGGACAGGCTGGCGACCACCGCATTGGTGACGTCCTGCTCGGTGATGCCGAGCGGCGCGGCGCGCGCGCGGTCGACCGACACCGTGAACTGCGGATAGGTCGACGCCTGCTGCACGCGCGCATCGGCGACGCCCGGCACCGCGCGTATGCGCCGCAACAGCGCGGTCGCATACGCGCGGTTGGCCGCCCGGTCGGGGCCCGTCACCTGCACGTCGATCGGCGCCGGTGCGCCGAAGTTGAGGATCTGGCTCACGATGTCGGCGGGCAGGAACGAGAACGTCACGCCCGGAAAGGCACGCGGCAGCTCGGTGCGCAGTTGCTTCACGTAGCCGGCCGTCGGCGCGTGGTCGCCCGTGAGCGACACGAGGATGTCGCCGTCCTGCGGGCCGATGGTGCCGCTGTTGCTGTACGTGAGGTTGATCCCGCTATTGGGCAACCCCATGTTGTCGACGATGCTCGCGAGCGAATGCGGCGGCACGACCGCGCGCACCGTGCGCTCGACGCGGTCGAACAGCGCGGCCGTTTCCTCGATGCGCGTGCCGATCGGTGCGCGCACGTGGATCACGATCTCGCCGGAGTCGACCGACGGGAAGAAATTGCGGCCGAGCCCCGGCACCAGCGCGAACGATACGGCGACCCCCGCGAGGAACCACACGACGAAGCGGGCGCGGCAGGTGAGGGCGAGGCCGAGCAAGACCCGGTAGCCGGCGCGCAGTGCGGCGAAGCGGCGCTCGAAACCCTGCTGGAACGCGACGAGCGGATTGCGTGCGCGCGGCGGCGTGAACGGTGCGCCGTGCGGTGCGAGCACGGCCACCGGATGCGCGGCATGCGGTTTCAGCAAGTAACGGGCCATCATCGGTACGAACGTGCGGGACAGCACGAACGACGCGATCATCGCGAAGATCACGGCTTCGGCCATCGGCACGAACAGGAAGCGCGCGACGCCGTCGAGCAGCAGCATCGGCACGAACACGATGCAGATGCACAGCAGCGATACGAAGGCCGGCGCGACGATCTGCGACGCACCGTCGAGGATCGCGCTGCGCACGTCCTTGCCCTGTTCCAGATGCCAGTTGACGTTTTCGATCGTGACGGTCGCGTCGTCGACCAGAATGCCGACCGCGAGCGCGAGCCCGCCGAGCGTCATCACGTTGAGCGTCTCGCCCGCGGCGGCAAGCGCGGCGATCGCCGCCAGTACCGCGAGCGGAATGGACGCGGCGATGATCAGCGTCGAGCGCCAACTGCCGAGGAACAGCAGGATCATCGCGGACGTGAGCGCGGCGGCGATCAGGCCTTCGCGCGCGACGCCGCTCACGGCGCCCTTGACGAACACCGACTGGTCGCCCATCACGACGAGCCGGAGCGACGGCGGCAGCGTCGCCTCGATGCGCGGCAACTGCGCCTTGACGCCCGCGATGATGTCGAGCGTCGACGCCGAGCCGCTTTTCAGCACGCTCATCAGCACCGCGCGGCGGCCGTCGACGCGCACGATGTTGCCCTGCGGCGGAAAGCCGTCGCGTACATGCGCGACGTCGCGCATGAAGATCACCGCGCCGTTGACGGTCCGGATCGGCAGCGCGTTGAGCTGGTCGATGGACAGCGGGCTGTCGTTGAGGCGGATGTTGTACTCGAAGCCGCCGATCTTCTGCGTGCCGGCCGGAATGATCTGGTTCTGCTGCGCGAGCGCGGTCGCGACATCCTGCGCGGACAGCCCCTTGGCCTGCAGCGCCTGCGGATCGAGATCGATCTGCACCTGGCGCACCTTGCCGCCGTACGGCGACGGAATCGCGACACCCGCGACGGACAGCAACTGCGGCCGGATCACGTTGGTCGCGTAGTCGCCGAGCTGCTGTTCGTTCAGCGTGTCGCTCGTCAGCGCGAGTTGCAGCACGGGCACCGTCGACGCGTTGTAGTTGAGGATCTGCGGCGGCGTGGTGCCGGGCGGCATCTGCTTGAGCACGGTCTGCGAGATCGACGTGACCTGCGCGGTCGCGGTGCGGATATCGACGCTCGGCTGGAAGAAGATCTTGACGATCCCGAAGCTGCGGAACGATTGCGACTCGATGTGCGCGACATCGTTGACCGTCGTGCCGAGCGTGCGCTCGTAATAGGTGACGATGCGCCCGGACATGTCGGCCGGCTGCAGGCCCGCGTAGTTCCATACGACGCTGATGACCGGAATCCGGATGTCGGGGAAGATGTCGGTCGGCGTGCGCAGCGCCGCGAGCGGCCCCGCGATCAGGATCAGCAGCGCGAGGACGATGAACGTATAGGGGCGCGCGAGCGCGAGTCGGACGAGTTTCAGCATCGGCGAGGTCTCCGCCGGCGCGGGCGCCGGCCTGTCAGCGAAGTGCCGAAGCGTGGCGGGAGCCCGATTCGGCTCGCGCAGTGTGCGTGGCGCCGCTTAACGCCGGGCGCGGGGCAGGATGAAAGATGTTTTAGGAATGGGTGCGGAGAGGGCAAACGGGCGCCGATTGTTACAAGACGTTAGCGCGAGCTTCCCGTTGCGATGCGGCGCATCAGTTCTTACAAACTTGAAATATGCGGAAACGGGGCTTGCCGTTATAGTCGAATCACACATGACACAACCAGAAGAGGAATCCATGAAGACTTTGCGTGTTGCCTCGCTCTTGACCGGTATGACGGCCTTGCTCGTGTCGGGCGCAGCAATGGCGGGAGTCAATGTCGGGATCAACGTCGGCGTGCCGGCCCCGGTCTACGTCGCGCCCGCACCCGTGTATGCGCCGCCGCCCCCGCCGCCGGTCGTCTATCAGCCTGCGCCGGTGTATGCGCCGGCCTATGCGCCGGCGCCGACGATCGTGATCGGCTGGCACGGCGATCGTTACTGGGACGGCCGCCGCTACTGGGGCCGCGACGAGTGGTATCGCCGCCATGGTCGCGGCTGGGGCGACGATCGTGGTCACTGGGATCACGGCCGCCACAACGGCTGGCGCTGATCGGCGCGTCGCGCACGCGTGACGCGTGCGCCGCGACTGCCGGTCAACGAGAAAACCGCCCGCGTGGCGGTTTTCTTTTGGCCCGACGGATTGAATGGGTAGAATCGGTCCACGTTACATCCCCCATTCGACCGACAGGGCCTCTATGACGAAGGGTTCGCCCCGGGCCGCCGCCGCGCGAGCCTGCCTCGGCGCGCAGCGTGGCGTACGGGCCGCCGGCCGCGTCGCTGCGGCGTTTGCGCTGTACGCGGCGCTGGCCGCGCCGGCCGCACACGCGGCCTATGCGATCGCGCAGTACGGCGAGCCGAAGTATCCGCCGGGTTTCAAGCATTTCGACTACGTCAACCCCGACGCGCCGAAGGGCGGCACGCTCGTGCTCGCGAACCCGAACCGGCTGACGTCGTTCGACAAGTTCAATCCGTTCACGATGCGCGGCAATCCCGCACCCGGCATCGACAACCTGTTCGAGAGCCTCGCGACGGGGAGTTCGGACGAACCGGCGTCCGCCTACGGGCTGCTCGCCGACGACATCGACGTCGCGCCCGACCGCCGTTCGGTCACGTTCCACCTGAATCCGCGCGCGCGCTTCTCGAACGGCGACCGCGTCACCGCCGACGACGTCAAATTCTCATTCGATACGCTGAAGAGCAAACAGGCCGCGCCGCAGTTCGGCGCATATTTCGCGGAGATCGCGAAGGCCGTGGTGGTCGATCCGGCCACCGTGCGTTTCGAGTTCCGCAGCGCGAATCGCGAGCTGCCGCTGATCGCCGGCGGCGTGCCGGTGTTCTCGCGCAAGTGGGGCTTGCGCGCGGACGGCTCGCGCATCCCGTTCGACCAGCTCGCGTTCGAGCAGCCGATCGGCAGCGGCCCGTACCTGATCGAGCGTTACGACAACGGCCGCACGATCACCTACCGGCGCAATCCTGCGTATTGGGGCGCCGACCTGCCGGTGCGGATCGGCACCAACAATTTCGCGCGGATCGTCTACAAGCTGTACGGCGACGGCGTCGCGCGGCTCGAGGCGTTCAAGGCCGGCGAATACGACGTGCTCGTCGAGTACATCGCACGCAACTGGACACGGCGCGACGTCGGCAAGCGCTTCGACAGCGGCGAGCTCGTCAAGCGCGAATTCCGCCAGCACAACGGCGCCGGCATGCAGGGCTTCTTCATGAACCTGCGCCGGCCGCTGTTTCGCGACGTGCGCGTGCGCCAGGCGCTCGACCTCGCGTTCGACTTCGAATGGCTGAACCGCCAGCTGTTCTATAGCGCGTACACGCGCCTCGACAGCTATTTCGCCGACACGGACCTGCAGGCGACCGGTACGCCGGGTGAAGGCGAGTTGAAGCTGCTCGAGCCGCTGCGCGCGCAGCTCGACCCGGCCGTGTTCGGCCCGATGGTCACGCAACCGGACACGAACCCGCCGGGCTCGCTGCGTGCGAACCTGCTGAAGGCGCGCGCATTGCTCGCACAGGCCGGCTGGACCTATCGCGACGGTGCGCTGCGCAACGCGAAGGGCGAACCGTTCACGTTCGAGATCCTCGACGATTCGGGCGCCGCGATGGAAGGTGTCGTAACGGCCTATCAGCGCAATCTCGCGAAGCTCGGCATCGACGCACGTTTTCGCACGGCCGATTTCGCGCTGCTGCAGAAGCGCCTCGATGCGTTCGACTACGACATGACGACGATCCGCTTGCCGGGCGTGCAGGTGCCGGGTGCCGAACAATACTCGCGTTACGCGAGCAAGTTCGCCGACGAACCGGGCTCCGACAACTTCATCGGGTTGAAGTCGCCGGCCGTCGACGCGTTGCTGCACGCGCTCGGCACCGCGCAGACGCGCGAAGACCTGCTCGACGCGACGCACGCGCTCGACCGCGTGCTGATGCACGGCTATTACGCGGTGCCGCAGTGGTACAGCACGACGCACCGGATCGCGTACCGGCACACGCTGGCCTATCCGCAGACGTTGCCGCTGTACTATTCGGCCGAGGGCTGGGTCGTGTCGACCTGGTGGGCGAAGCCCGATCACTGACCCGCGCCGCCCCTTCGTCCAACCCGCCACCGATCACGAGTCGACGCCCTATGTGGAGCTACATCCTCAAACGCCTGCTGCTGATGATCCCGACGCTCATCGGCGTGCTGACCCTCACGTTCGCGGTGATCCAGTTCGTGCCGGGCGGGCCCGTCGAGCAGGCCGTGCAGGAGCTGCGCAAGGGCGCGACGGAGCAGGGCGCGGTGCCGTTCGGAATGCGCGCGCACACCGGTGTCGACGCGCAGCAGCTCGCGCAGCTCAAGGCGCTGTACGGCTTCGACAAGCCGCCGCTCGAACGCTACTGGCTGATGCTGAAGCGCTTCGCGCGCTTCGATCTCGGCGACAGCTATTTCCGCCACCAGAGCGTGTGGTCGCTGGTCGTGCAGAAACTGCCCGTGTCGATCAGCATCGGGCTGTGGACGTTCTTCCTCACGTACCTGATCTCGGTGCCGCTCGGCATCGCGAAGGCCGTGCGCAACGGTTCGCCGTTCGACGTCGCGACGAGCCTCGTCGTGCTCGTCGGGTATGCGATCCCGGGTTTCGTGCTCGGCGTGCTGCTGCTCGTGCTGTTCGGCGGCGGCTCGTTCTGGCAGCTCTTTCCGCTGCGCGGCCTCACATCGGACAACTTCGCGCAGCTGTCGCTCGTCGGCAAGGTGCTCGACTACCTGTGGCACATCGCGCTGCCGATCACGGCGTCGGTCGTCGGCAGCTTCGCGGTCGTCACGATGCTCACGAAGAATGCGTTTCTCGACCAGATCCGCCGGCAATACGTGCTGACCGCGCGCGCGAAGGGGCTCTCCGAGCGCAGCGTGCTGTGGAAGCATGTGTTCCGCAACGCGATGCTGCCGCTGATCGTCGGCTTCCCGGCCGCGTTCATCGGTGCGTTCTTCACGGGCAGCCTGCTGATCGAGACACTGTTCTCGCTCGACGGCCTCGGGCTGCTGTCGTACGAGTCGGTCGTGCGGCGCGACTATCCGGTCGTGCTCGGCACGCTGTACCTGTTCACGCTGATCGGGCTCGCGACCAAGCTGGTCTCCGATCTCTGCTATGTGTGGGTCGATCCGCGCATTCAATTCGACAACCTGGAGCGCTGACATGAAACGATCCATCCGCATGCCGGGCGCCATGGGGCGAGGAGCGCGATGAACCGGGCCGTTGCATCATCCCGCATCGACGCCGCGCGGGCGCGCGTGTCGCCGTCACCGGCGCGCCGCGTGTGGCAGCGCTTCAGGCAGCAGCGCCTCGGCTACTGGAGCTTCGTGATCTTCGTCGTCGCGTTCGCCGCGAGCCTTGCGGCGCCACTGTGGTCGAACGACAAGCCGCTCGTCGTGCGCTACGACGGCCAGACCTATTTCCCGATGTTCCATGCGTATCCGGAGACGACTTTCGGCGGCGATTTCCCGACGCCGGCCGACTATCTCGATCCGTACGTGCGCAAGCGGCTCGAGGCACCCGGCAACTTCGTCGTCTATCCGCCGAACCACTATTACTACGACACGCTGAATTACTTCTCGAACGTGCCGAACCCGGCGCCGCCGTCGCGCGAGAACTGGCTCGGCACTGACGCACAGGGGCGCGACCTGCTCGCGCGGCTCGTGTACGGGTTCCGCATCTCGGTCGAGTTCGGGCTGATCCTGACCGTGATCGGCACGCTGCTCGGGATCGCCGCGGGCGCCGTGCAGGGCTTCTTCGGCGGGCGCATCGACATCGTCGGGCAGCGGCTGATCGAGATCTGGAGCTCGTTGCCCGAGCTGTACCTGCTGATCATCTTCGCGTCGATCTTCGAGCCGAGCTTCCTGCTGCTGATCGTGCTGCTGTCGCTGTTCGGCTGGATCGGGCTGGCCGACTACGTGCGCGCGGAATTCCTGCGCAACCGCACGCAGGACTACGTGCGCGCGGCCCGCGCGATGGGGCTCACGAACGGGCAGATCATCTGGCGCCACGTGCTGCCGAACAGTCTTACGCCGGTGATCACGTTCCTGCCGTTCCGGATGAGCGGTTCGATCCTCGCGCTCACGAGCCTCGATTTCCTCGGGCTCGGCGTGCCGCCGCCGACGCCGAGCCTCGGTGAGCTGCTCGCGCAAGGCAAGGGCAACCTCGACGCATGGTGGATCTCGCTGTCGACGTTCGGCGTGCTGGTCGCGACGCTGCTGCTGCTGACCTTCATGGGTGACGCGCTGCGCAACGCGCTCGACACGCGGATCGCCGATTCGGTGCGCGCAGCGGGAGGCCAGCGATGAGCGAGTCGACCGTATCGGCGCAACGCGAACCGCTGCTGTCGCTCGAGCATCTGCACGTGCGCTTCGGCGACACGGTCGCGGTGGACGACGTGACGCTCGCGATCGGCCGCGGCGAGCGCGTCGCGCTCGTCGGCGAGTCGGGTTCCGGCAAGAGCGTGACCGCGCTGTCGATCCTGCGCCTGTTGCGCGACGCCGACGTCAGCGGCGCGATCCGTTTCGCGGGGCAGGACCTGGTGGGCAAGAGCGAGCGCGAGATGCGCGGGCTGCGCGGCTCGGACATCGCGATGATCTTCCAGGAGCCGATGACGGCGCTCAATCCGCTGTATACGATCGGCGTGCAGATCGGCGAGACGATCGTGCTGCACGACGGCGTCTCGGCGGTCGAGGCGCGCAAGCGCGCGATCGCGTTGCTCGCCCGCACGGGCATTGCGGAGCCGGACAAGCGCGTCGACAGCTACCCGCACCAGTTGTCGGGCGGCCAGCGGCAGCGCGCGATGATCGCGATGGCGCTCGCATGTCGGCCGCGGCTGCTGCTCGCCGACGAACCGACCACCGCGCTCGACGTGACGATCCGCGCGCAGATCGTCGACCTGCTGCTGGAACTGCAGCGCGAGGAAGCGGAAAAGCGCGGGATGGCGATCCTGCTGATCACGCACGACCTGAATCTCGTCAGACATTTCGCCGAGCGCATCGCGGTGATGGAGCGCGGCCGGCTCGTCGAGAGCGGGCCGGTCGAGCGGATCTTCGCGGAACCCGAGCATCCGTATACACAGCGGCTGCTGAACAGCCGGCCGCAGCGCGCCGTCATGCCGGTGATGCCGATCGCGCCCGTCGTGCTCGACGCGCGGCACGTGAGCGTGCAGTTCGCGCGCAAGCGGCCGGGCATCGCGGGCTGGTTCGGCACGCTGCCGGTGACGGCCGTCGCGGACGTGTCGGTGTCGGTGCGGCAGGGCGAGACGCTCGGCATCGTCGGCGAATCGGGGTCGGGGAAGTCGACGCTCGCGATGGCGCTGCTCGGGCTGCAGAAGACGGCCGGCGGCGAGATCGAATTCCAGGGGCGCGCGCTGTCGACCTATCGCGGCCGCGAACAGACCGCGCTGCGCTCGAACATGCAGGTGGTCTTTCAGGATCCATTCAGTTCGCTTTCGCCGCGGCACACGATCGAGCGGATCGTCGGCGAGGGGCTCGAGCTGCATCGCCCGGACATGACGCCCGATGCGCGCCGCGCGAAGTCGCTCGCGGTGCTGCGCGAAGTGGGCCTCGACCGCACGGTGCTGCACCGTTATCCGCACGAATTCTCGGGCGGGCAGCGCCAGCGGATCGCGATCGCGCGGGCGCTGGTGCTGGAGCCGCGGATCCTGATCCTCGACGAGCCGACGTCGGCGCTCGACGTGTCGATCCAGCAGCAGGTGCTGAAACTGCTCGCGAATTTGCAACAGAAATACAACCTCGGCTACGTGTTCATCAGCCACGACCTGGAGGTGATCGGCGCGATGGCGCACCGCGTCGCGGTGATGCAGGACGGTGCCGTCGTCGAGTCGGGAGAGGTGTCCGACATTTTCACGAGACCGTCACATCCTTACACACAAAAGCTGTTGAAAGCGGTCTGGAAAGCGTGATAGGTGTCCAATGGTCTGACCATCTCGATTGTATTTTTTAATTTGTTTTGACAAACGATTACGCGCTGGCTAGTATCGACCGAAATTTTCCGCCAATCAGCTGATTTTTAAGCACATTCCATCGACCAATGCAGCATCGATCCCTGACCCAGGCATGCGCGCGCACCATCGCCGGGCTGTTCATCGGCGCCCTGTTCGCAGCAGCTCCCGGCGCGTTCGCCGACGAAGTCAGCAGTTTTAACCAGAATGTCACCAATTCGACTCAGATCGGGTCGGGTTCCTCCCTCCAGCAGACCAGTGCACAGCCGTCGAGCGGCGGCGCGAAGTCGTTCCTTGCCGGCATGGCGGGCAAGGCAGGCGACGTGGTCGTCGGCGCGCTGAACATGATCGGCGTGCGTTATCGCTGGGGCGGCAACTCGCCGGATTCGGGCCTCGACTGCAGCGGCTTCGTGCGCTACGTGTTCCAGGACACGCTCGGCATGTCGCTGCCGCGTCGCGCGGAAGAGATGAGCCGCGTCGGCGAGAAGGTGAGCATGAGCAACCTGAAGCCGGGCGATCTGGTGTTCTTCAACACGATGCGCCGCACGTTCTCGCACGTCGGCATCTACATCGGCGACAACAAGTTCGTGCACTCGCCGTCGACGGGCAGCACCGTTCGCGTCGACGATCTCGATAGCGGCTACTGGGAAAAGCGGTTCACCGGCGCGCGCCGGATCGAGTCGGAATTCCCGATGAAGGCAGAAGACCTCCGTCAGCGCGTGCGCGCGACGATCGGCGACGATTCGGCGAACGGCAACAACTGACGTTTGCCGGTCAGCCAGGCCGGAAAAAAACCCTGTCACCGAAAGGCGGCAGGGTTTTTTGTTTTTGGGCCGGCGCCGGCGGCGCGGCGGACATCGCTCTGCGGGCAGCAGCGGGGCGCCGGCATGGAGCGCCCCTTCCCGTGACGCGCGTGCTTACGCAGCAGCCATGCCGCGCGCGGCCGCGAGCTTGCGCTGCAGCTCCGGCATGATGCGCGCGACGGCTTCCTCGCCCGCGAGGATCGCCGCGTTGCGCTGGTTGAAGTCGCTGCCGCCCATCGCCGCGAGGTTCGGGCGAATCACGACGTCCGCGTACTTGTCGAGCTCGTAGGTCTTGATCGTCTGGCCCATGATCGTGAAGGTCTGCAGCAGCATCTCGATCGGGTTGTTGGTCGCGGCGCCGTCCGGCCGGGCCGAGATGTCGACCGCGATCACGAAGCTCGCGCCCATCTTGCGCGCGTACGACGCGGGCACCGGGCTCACGAGGCCGCCGTCCACATATTCCCGGTTACCGATCTTCACCGGCTCGAACACCGACGGCACGCTGCACGACGCGCGCACCGCGAGCCCCGTGTTGCCCTGCTGGAACAGGATCGGCTGGCCGCTCTGCAGATCCGTCGCGACGATGCCGAGCGGCTTCGCCATCTTCTCGATCGGCCGGTTGTTCAGCGTCTTGTTCAGGAAGTTCTGCAACGCGACGCCTTGCAGCAGGCCGCGCGAGCGGAACGGCAGCGCCCAGTCGCTGATCGCCGCCTGATCCATGTCGAGCGCGATCTTGTTGATCTGCAGCGCGCTCATGCCCGACGCGTAGAGTGCGCCGACCACCGAGCCCGCGCTCGTGCCGGCGACGATCTCGACCGGGATGCCGCGCGCCTCGAGCGCCTTCAGCACGCCGATGTGCGAGAAGCCGCGCGCGGCGCCGCCGCCGAGCGCGATGCCGATCTTCACGGGCTTCTCTTGCGGCTGCGCCGTGTTGGGGCGGGACTTGTCGCCGAATGACGTGCAGGCGGCGAGGCTGGCGGACGCGCAGGCGATCGTGAAGTGGCGGCGCGACAGGCGAGGGGACGACATCGAATGGTTCTCCGGCGGCTTGGCGGCGGGTTACACGGCCCGCGGCGGCGATAGGTTTCGAGCGGCCGCGCGGCGGGTTCCGTGCGACCGGCGCCGCGCCGGCTGGCGGCCGCGGCGCGCACATCATAAAGCAAGCGGTGCGCTTGGCGCGCTGTCCGGCGCGAGTATAATTCCGGCTTCTTTCCCGTTCCGGGCGTCGCCGGCTCCGTTGCTGTCCGGGCTGCTGCTGCCGTCCCGCGTCGAATCATTCATGCGCCCCAGGCGTTCGAGTTACCGTTTATGACCCGTCCTGTCCGTACCCGCTTCGCGCCGAGTCCCACCGGCTTCATTCACCTCGGCAACATCCGCTCCGCACTCTATCCGTGGGCGTTCGCCCGCAAGATGGAAGGCACGTTCGTGCTGCGCATCGAGGATACCGACGTCGAGCGTTCGTCGCAGGAAGCGGTCGATGCGATCCTCGAAGGGATGCAATGGCTCGGCCTGGATTTCGACGAAGGCCCGATCTACCAGATGCAGCGGATGGACCGCTATCGCGAAGTGCTCGCGCAAATGCTCGAGAAGGGCCTCGCGTACCCGTGCTACATGTCGGCCGAAGAGCTCGACGCGCTGCGAGAACGCCAGCGCGAAGCCGGCCTGAAGCCGCGCTACGACGGCACGTGGCGTCCGGAGCCCGGCAAGGTGCTGCCGGAGCCGCCGGCCGGCGTGAAGCCCGTGCTGCGTTTCCGCAATCCGCTGACGGGCACGGTCGTCTGGGAAGACGCGGTGAAGGGGCGTGTCGAGATCTCGAACGAAGAGCTCGACGACCTCGTGATCGCGCGCCCGGACGGCACGCCGATCTACAACTTCTGCGTGGTGGTGGACGACATGGACATGGGCATCACGCACGTGATCCGTGGCGACGACCACGTGAACAACACGCCGCGCCAGATCAACATCCTGAATGCGCTCGGCGGCGAAGCGCCCGTCTATGCACACCTGCCGACCGTGCTGAACGAGCAGGGCGAGAAGATGAGCAAGCGCCATGGCGCGATGAGCGTGATGGCGTACCGCGACGCAGGCTTCCTGCCCGAAGCGGTCGTCAACTATCTCGCGCGCCTCGGCTGGTCGCACGGCGATGCCGAGATCTTCTCGCGCGAGCAGTTCGTCGAGTGGTTCGATCTCGAGCATCTCGGCAAGTCGCCCGCGCAGTACGACCATAGCAAGCTGAGCTGGCTGAACGCGCATTACATCAAGGAAGCCGACAACGCGCGCCTCGCCGGACTCGCGAAGCCGTTCCTCGACGCGCTCGGCGTCGACGACGCGGCGATCGCGACGGGCCCCGCGCTCGATGCGGTGGTCGGCCTGATGAAGGATCGCGCGACGACGGTCAAGGAGATCGCGGAAGGCGCGGCGATGTTCTACCGTGTGCCGGCACCGGAATCCGACGCGCTCGCGCAGCACGTGACCGATGCGGTGCGGCCGGCGCTGGCCGATCTCGCCGCCGCGCTGAAGGCGGCCGACTGGACGAAGGAAGCGGTGTCCGCGGCGCTGAAGGCGACGCTCGCCACGCACAAGCTGAAGATGCCGCAACTCGCGATGCCGGTGCGCCTGCTGGTGGCGGGCACCACGCACACGCCGTCGATCGACGCGGTGCTGGTGCTGTTCGGTCGTGACGTCGTGGTGTCGCGCATCGAGGGCGCGCTCGCCTGAGGTTCGTGCGTCAGTGAAGCTGTCTGCGCGTGAGCGCACGGCAGCTTCGCAAAATATTTCGTGCGAATCGCAAAAAGGGTATTTACAAGTTCAAAGTAGGTCCATATAATCTCATTTCTGTTCTGCAAGGGGGTATAGCTCAGCTGGGAGAGCGCTTGCATGGCATGCAAGAGGTCAGCGGTTCGATCCCGCTTACCTCCACCAACAGAACAAGCTGGATTGATTTGCGAAGCAGCGGTAGTAATAAATGCTTCACAAAATGATTCAAAGCAGTTAGAATTTCGGCCTTCGCTGTTGACCGTAAGTGATAGCGAAAGTCAGACAGATCTGAAAAGATCATGTCCCCTTCGTCTAGAGGCCTAGGACATCACCCTTTCACGGTGAGTACAGGGGTTCGAATCCCCTAGGGGACGCCA
>NZ_CABVPX010000020.1 GCF_902499125.1 Burkholderia arboris | reverse complement strand
GGAGCGGGAGACGAGTCTCGAACTCGCGACCTCAACCTTGGCAAGGTTGCGCTCTACCAACTGAGCTACTCCCGCATGTGTCCTGCATCTGCAGCGCTTCGCCGTACCACGCGCTGCCAGAAAAAATCTGGAGCGGGAGACGAGTCTCGAACTCGCGACCTCAACCTTGGCAAGGTTGCGCTCTACCAACTGAGCTACTCCCGCGTATTGCTGCACCACTGCTTCCCCGTCACACACTTACTTCGTCGTGCAGCGGAGAAGCGAGATTATGTCGAAGGCACATTCGTGTGTCAAGGGCTTTTCCAGCCCTTTTTCCAAAAACGTGCTCGCCGGCACGCGAGACGTACTGCTCACGCGCCGCCGCGCTCGCGAATCTGCGGCCACGCGAGCTTCATGTAGTACAGCATCGACCAGATCGTCAGCACCGCCGCGAGATACATCAGCCACTCGCCCCACACACGCGTGTCGATCGTCACGACGCCGAGCGGCAGCGGCCCGTAGAACAGCAGCATCGGGATCGCGACCATCTGGCACGCAGTCTTGAACTTGCCGAGCTGGTTCACCGCGACGCTCTTCGACGCGCCGATCTGCGCCATCCATTCGCGCAGCGCCGAAATCGCGATCTCGCGGCCGACGATCACGAGCGCGATCGCCGCGTCGACTCGCGAAATCTGCACGAGGATCAGCAGCGCGGCCGTCACCATCAGCTTGTCCGCCACCGGATCGAGAAAGGCGCCGAACGACGATGTCTGGTTCCACTTGCGTGCCAGGAAGCCGTCGAACCAGTCGGTCAGCGCCGCGAGGATGAAGATCGCCGCCGCCGCGAGATTGCGGTGCGCGCCACCCATCACCGTGTCCGGCAGATAGAACACGCCGACGACGAGCGGAATCAGCACGATCCGTACCCACGTCAGGAAAATCGGGAAATTGAACGGCATGGCATGCGGGACAGTAAAGGATTCGCAATTGTGCCGTGTCGACCGGCCTGCCACAAGAACGCGAAAAAGCGCGCGAGGCAGCCGGCCGCACGGCCGTGTCAGTGAAGCTGCTTGTAGATCTGTTCGGCGAGCGCGTGCGAGATGCCCTCGACGCTCGCGAGTTCCTCGACGCTCGCGGCCACCACGCCGCGCAATCCGCCGAACCGAGCGAGCAGCCGCTGCCGGCGCTTCGCGCCGACACCTTCGAGCTCCTCGAGCCGCGAGGTCTGGCGCGCCTTCGCCCGCTTTGCCCGCATGCCGGTGATCGCGAAGCGGTGTGCCTCGTCGCGGATCTGCGCGACCAGCATCAGCGCGGCGCTTTCCTTGCCGAGTTCGAGCGGCGTGCGGCCGTCCGCGAACACGAGCGTCTCGAGGCCGACCTTGCGCCCCTCGCCTTTCGCGACGCCGACCAGCATCGACGTGTCGAGCCCCAGCTCGGTGAACACCTGGCGCGCGATTTCGACCTGACCCTTGCCGCCGTCGATCAGCACGATGTTCGGCAGCAGGCTCGACGCCTCGGCCTGGCGCGTCGACTCGCCGTCGATGCCGGCCGCTTCGTCCACCGCGGCCGCCTGCGCAGCCTGCTCGACCATCTTCTCGTAGCGGCGCGTGAGCACCTGCCTCATCGCCGCGTAATCGTCACCCGGCGTGATGCCCGTGATGTTGTAGCGGCGGTATTCGCCCGACTGCATCTTGTGATGGTGATAGACGACGCACGACGCCTGCGTCGCCTCGCCCATCGTATGGCTGATGTCGAAACATTCGATCCGCAGCGTCGCGAGATCGTCGCTGTCGTAACTGAGCGTGTCCGCGAGCGCACGCGTGCGCGCCTGCTGCGAGCCCTGCTCGGACAGCAGCCGCATGAGCGCGATCTGTGCATTCTGTTCGGCCATCGACAGCCACGCGCGCCGCTGCCCCTGCGGCTGCCGCACCAGCGATACCTTGTGGCCGGCCTGCTCCGACAGCAGCTCGAGCAGGTCGCGGCTCGCGGGCGCATGGCTGACGACGAGCACGGGCGGCACGCGGTTGCCGAGATAATGCTGCGCGATGAATGCGTCGAGCACCTCGGCCTCGACCGACGCTGACGCCGCCGCGCCACCGCGCGCGCGGCCGGTTTCTTCCGCCGGCTGGTCCGGCGCCGCGTCGGCGGCCGCGCCCGTTGCGACGGCCGCATCGGCTGCCTCCGCCAGTTCGGACTCGTCGCCGAGACCGCCTTCGGCGAGCGTCAGCGCACTTTCGACGTGCGTCGGGAAATACGCCTTGTCGCCGAGATGCCGTCCGCCGCGCACCATCGCCAGGTTCACGCACACGCGCCCGCCCTGCGCGACGACGGCCAGGATGTCGACGTCGCTGTCGCTGCCGACCTCGATCGCCTGCTGGTGCAGCACGGTCGCGAGCGAGCTCATCTGGTTGCGCACGGCCGCCGCCTGCTCGAATTTCAGCTCGGCCGCGAACGCATGCATCTTCTGCTCGAGCTCCTTCATCACTTCGGACTGCCGGCCGAGCAGGAACCGCGCGGCGTTCGACACGTCGACCGCGTAATCCTCGCCGGAGATCGCACCGACGCACGGCGCCGTGCAGCGCCCGATCTGGTGCAGCAGGCACGGCCGCGTGCGGTTGCTGAACACCGAATCCTCACAGGTCCGCAACTGGAACACGCGCTGCAGAATCTGGATGCTCTCGCGCACGGCCCACGCGCTCGGGAACGGCCCGAAATACTGGTTCTGCTTGTCGACCGACCCGCGGTAGTAGGCCATCCGCGGAAAGCGGTGCGCGGTGAGCTTCAGGTACGGATAAGACTTGTCGTCGCGAAACAGGATGTTGTAACGCGGCGCGAGCGCCTTGATCAGGTTGTTCTCGAGCAGCAGCGCTTCGGCTTCCGAGCGCGTGACGGTCGTTTCGATGCGCGCGATGCGCGTGACCATCATCGCGATGCGCGGCGACAGCTGCGTCTTCGTGAAATAGCTCGATACGCGCTTCTTCAGGTCGCGCGCCTTGCCGACGTAGAGCACGGCGCCCGCCGTGTCGTAATAACGATAGACGCCCGGCATGTGCGGCAACTGCGCAAGGATCTTCTTCGGTTCGAACGGAGTATCGGAGGCTTCTGGGGATGTCATGCGTGATCCGGGCGCCTTGTAACGCGGAACGGGTCTATTAGAATCGCCAGTTTAGAGCATTCACCGTCCCGCTTCGATGCCACGCACCACCGCTGCCCCACTCTCCACCGTGCCGCTCGCGCCGGGCGAACCGATCGCCTGCGACCTCTTCTGCACGGTGATCGACAATTTCGGCGACATCGGCGTGTGCTGGCGCGTCGCGCGCCAGCTCGCGCACGAGCACGGCTGGCAGGTTCGCCTGTTCGTCGACGACCTGCACACGTTCGCGCGCCTGCTGCCGGGGGTCGACCCCGACGCGGGGCGGCAGACGGTCGATTCGATCGCGATCGAGCACTGGCATGCGGAAGTCGGCGACGCGCTGGAGATCGCCGATGTCGTGATCGAGGCATTCGCGTGCGAGCTGCCCGGCGCGTATCTCGCGGCGATGGCGCGCCGCGAGCGTCGCCCCGTGTGGATCAACCTCGAATACCTGAGCGCCGAGGACTGGGTCGCCGATTTCCATCTGCGGCCGTCGCCGCATCCGCGCTACCCGCTGCTGAAAACCTTCTTCTTCCCGGGCCTGTCGGCCGGCACGGGCGGCGTGCCGAAGGAACGCGACCTCGACGCGCGCCGCACGGCTTTCGAAACCGACCCGGCAGCCCGCGCCGCATGGTGGCAGCGCGCGACCGGCGGCGCGCCGCCGGCGCCCGGCACGACGGTCGTCAGCCTGTTCGCGTACGAGAATCCGGCCGTCGACGCGCTGCTCGCGCAGTGGCGCGACGGCCCGTCTCCCGTCGTCGCGCTCGTGCCGGCCGGCCGCCTGTCGCCGGCCGTCGCACGCTTTTTCGGGGTCGAGTCGTTCGCGGCGGGCGCCCGCGCGAGCGCCGGCAACCTGGTCGCTCACGGGCTCGCATTCGTCCCGCAAGCCGACTACGATCCACTGCTGTGGGCTGCCGACGTCAATTTCGTGCGCGGCGAGGATTCGTTCGTCCGTGCGCAGTGGGCGTGCAAGCCGTTCGTGTGGCACATCTACCCGCAGGCCGACGACGTGCACCTGCCGAAGCTCGATGCCGCGCTCGCACACCTGTCGGCCGGCCTCGCCGACGCGCCGCGCGCGGCGCTCGAGCGGTTCTGGCACGCATGGAACGGCGTAGGCACGCCTGACTGGGCCGATTTCTGGCAACACCGCGCAGCGCTCGACGCCAACGCTGCCCGCTGGGCCGACGCGCTCGCGGCCGTCGGCGATCTCGCCGGAAAGCTGGCGGAATACGCAAAATCTCAGTTAAAATAAGCGGTTATCCGACGGCTGACCAGGCAAGCGCTCGCTTTTGGCGTCCACCGGAACGCGCCGCTTGCGCCGTCAGCCGTTGCGCAACGCTCAGGCACCTATTTATTTGATTTGATCAGGACAGTTTTTATGAAGACCGCACAGGAACTCCGCGTAGGCAACGTCGTGCAGATCGGCAGCGATGCTTGGGTCATCGCCAAGGCGGAATACAACAAGTCGGGCCGTAATTCCGCCGTCGTCAAGATGAAGATGAAGAACCTGCTGACGAACGCAGGCCAGGAATCGGTCTACAAGGCAGACGACAAGTTCGACGTCGTCGTGCTCGACCGCAAGGAAGTGACGTATTCGTACTTCGCCGATCCGATGTACGTGTTCATGGACGCCGACTACAACCAGTACGAAGTCGAAGCCGAAATGATGGGCGAAGCGCTGAACTACCTCGAAGACGGCATGGCGTGCGAAGTCGTGTTCTACAACGAGAAGGCGATCTCGGTCGACCTGCCGACGGTCCTCGTTCGCGAGATCACCTACACGGAACCGGCCGTCAAGGGCGACACGTCGTCGGGCAAGGTGCTGAAGAACGCCAAGCTCGCAACGGGCTTCGAACTGCAAGTTCCGCTGTTCTGCAACACCGGCGACAAGATCGAAATCGATACGCGCACGAACGAATACCGCAGCCGCGCGTAATCGTCAGCGATTCCCGCATCGAACAAAGCGCCCTTCGGGGCGCTTTTTGTTTGTCTGGCGCCAACAGCGGCAGTCAGCCAGCGCTAGAAGAAGCACAAAATCCACCGGTAAAGATATTCAATTTGTATCATCGGTAACTGTTTTATAGCGCGGGAGAAATAATGCTCGTTACGCGTTCGGTGGGGCATAAAATCAGTTTTTAATCTGACATGCGGCTGCGGCCCCGATGGCCGACAGCCCGCCTCTCTTGACTCGACTCGCGTCCACCATGCCACACGCCCTGATTGTCGAAGACGATCCCAACAGTCTCTCCGGCCTCACCGCGCTGCTCGCCGCAGACGGCTTCTCGGTCGACACGGCCACTTCGCTCGCGGAAGCGCGCACGGCGCTCGGCCGCTCGATTCCCGATGTCGTCCTGGTCGACCTGAACCTGCCGGACGGCAGCGGGTTCGACCTGCTCCAGCACCTGCCGCAGCAACAGCCGAACGGCTCGCTGCCCGTCATCGTGCTGACGGGCAATGCGACGGTCGAGAGCGCCATCGAGGGCCTGCGCCACGGCATCTGGGACTACCTGCTGAAGCCGATCAACATTCCGCGCCTGCGCAGCCTGCTCGCGCGAATCCCCCGCCCGTACGAACTGATCGACGAAGTGCAGTCGCTGCGCGCGTCGCTGCGCCATCTCGGCCGCTTCGGCTCGCTCGTCGGCCGCAGCGACGCGATGCAGCACGTGTACGACATGATCGAGCACAACGCCGGCACTGAAACGGCCGTGCTGTTCTCGGGCGAAGCCGGTACCGGCAAGAAGCTGGCCGCGCGTACGCTGCACGAGCTGAGCCGGCGCCGCAAAGGGCCGTTCGTATCGTTCGACTGCCGGATGATCGCGCAGGCGGGCCGGCACGGCGCATCGCTCGACAGCGTGCTGTTCGGCCATGAACGCGGCGCGTTCGACGGCGCCGAGCGTCGCGAATCGGGCCTGTTCGAACAGGCCGGCGGCGGCACGCTGTTCCTCGACGAGATCACCGCGCTGCCGCTCGTGCTGCAGGAAGCGCTGCTGCATGCGCTCGACTCGCAGAACTTCATGCGGATCGGTGGCACGAGCTCGATCACGAGCGACTTCCGGCTGATCGCGACCACGCGCCGCCCGGCGCGCGAAGCCGTTGCGAACGGCACGCTGCGCGAGGATCTGTGGCTGCGCCTCGATGCAGCGTCGATCACGATGCCGCCGCTGCGCGAGCGCGACGGCGATGCGCTCGCGATTGCGGACGCGCTGATCGACGAACTGAACCGCGAAGCGCGCGCAACCGGCCGCAGCACCACCGACAAGCGCGCGGCCCCGGGTTTCGTGCGCGAATGCGTGTCCTACGAGTGGCCCGGCAACGTGCGCGAGTTGCAGGAGCGCGTGCGCTTCGCATACGACGCATCGGGCGATTTCATCGAGACGCTGCGCGCAGGCGAGCCGAGCTTCTCCTCCGGCGCCGCGCTGAACGGCAGCAGCGTGCAGATCAAGGTCGGCACGCCGTTGTCCGACGTCGAGGATCTGCTGATCCGCGCGACCCTCGACGCGGTCGGCGGCACGCGCCATCGTGCGGCCACGCTGCTCGGCATCAGCCCGAAGACGCTGTACAACAAGCTGCAGCGGATGAAGGTGAATTGAGCGGGCCGCGATGACCGGAGGCGCTGGCCGGATCTGACCGTTAGTTGCGCTCAATCCACTCCGGCGATCGCCTGATTCAACCTGCTGCAATCCATGAAAAAAGCCGCGCAATTGCGCGGCTTTTTTGTTCCGGTGTCCGGGTGACGCGCACCGCGCGCCCTCCTTCTCCGCTTACGCCAGTGCGCTTTTCAACAACGCCTGCGCCTGCAGATACTCCGGCTGCGCGATCAGCTTGTCCCACTTGAGCGCTTTGCCGCGCGCGCGCATCCGCTTGATGCGCCGCACCGACTCGGCCGATGCCCGCGCCTTCAACCCGTTCAGCACGACCTCGGCCGCCTCCGGCTGGTTGCAGACGAGCACCATGTCGCAACCGGCGGCGAGCGCGGCGTCGGCCGCCTGCGTGAGCGTGCCGCCTTCGCGGGCGGCTTCCATCGACAGATCGTCGCTGAAGATCGCGCCCGTGAAACCGAGCTTTCCGCGCAGGATGTCCTGCAGCCACACGCGCGAGAAACCGGCCGGCCGCTTGTCGACCTGCGTGTAGATCACGTGCGCGGGAATCACCGCGGACAGCGACAGGCCGAGCCAGTCGTACGGCGCGACGTCCTGCTTCAGGATCGCATCGAGCGTGCGGTCGTCGGTCGGCAGCGCGACATGCGAATCGGCTTCCGCGAAGCCGTGCCCGGGGAAATGCTTGCCGCAGTTCGCCATGCCGGCGAGCGACAGTCCGTGGTTCAGGCTCTTCGCGAGCAGCGTGACGACGCGCGCGTCACGATGGAACGCACGATCGCCGATCACCTTCGAGTGCCCGTAGTCGAGGTCGAGCACGGGCGTGAAGCTCATGTCGATCCCGCACGCACGCAGTTCGGCGGCCAGGATATAGCCGACGGCGGTCGCGACCTTCGTCGCGAGCAGCACGTCGCGATCCCACAGCTCGCCGAGGCGGCGCATCGCGGGCAGCACCGTGAAGCCATCGGTGCGAAACCGCTGCACGCGCCCGCCTTCGTGATCGACGGCGATCAGGATGTCTTCGCGCACCGCGCGGATCGAGTCGGTCAACGCGGTCAGCTGCGCACGATTCTGGAAGTGCCGCGCGAACAGGATCACGCCGCCGGTATTCGGATGCGCGAGGCGCCGCGCATCGTCGCGCGACAGGGCCGTGCCGACGACGTCGAGCATGACCGGGCCGGGAGTCGTTTTCATCGAATCGGGAATTCCGTCAGGAGGAGGTTCGGGAAACAGGTACGGGGGCAGGCGCGGCGTCCGTTTCGGCGATCACGAACGACACCGCGTAGTCACGTTCGTCGCTGACCGTCACGCGCGCGGTGATGCCGCGCGCGGCAAGCCAGTCGGCCAACTCGCCCGACGCGACCACGTACGGCTCGCCGCTCGGGTGGTTGAGCGTCTGCAGCGCACGCCACGTCATCGGCCAGTGCATGCCGAGCCCGATCGCCTTCGAGAACGCTTCTTTCGCGGAGAAACGCGTCGCGAGAAATGCGATGCCGCGCGCCTCGGAGCGGGCGCGGCGCGCATGAAACACGCGCAACTCGTCGGGGCCCAGCACCTTCTCCGCAAACCGGCCGCCCGTGCGTTCGAGCACGGCCGCGACGCGGCTCACCTGGGCGATGTCGGTACCGATGCCGTAGATCGCCATGTCAGTACGCGCGGACGCGGCCGTATGTCATCTTCAGCGCGCGCCGCCGTGCAGCGCGGCGACGCGGGCGGCGACCATGATCGCCTTCATCTCGCGCACCGCGTTGTCCCAGCCCGCGAAGATCGCGTGCGCGACGATCGCGTGACCGATGTTCAGCTCGACGATGCCGTCGATCGCGGCGATCTGCTGCACGTTCGTGTAATGCAGCCCGTGCCCCGCATTGACCTTCAGGCCAAGCTGCGCGCCGGCCTGCACGCCTGCGACGATGCGCTCGTACTCGCGCTGCTGTTCGGCTTCGTCGTGCGCTTCCGCGTAGCGGCCCGTATGCAGTTCGATCACCGGTGCGCCCGCTTCGTGCGCGGCGCGGATCTGCGTTTCGTCCGGATCGATGAACAGCGACACGCGCACGCCCACGTCGGCCAGCTGCTTGCACGCCGCACGCACGGCCTCGAAGTGCCCGGCGACATCGAGGCCGCCTTCGGTCGTCAGCTCCTCGCGCTTCTCGGGCACGAGACACGCATCGTGCGGGCGCACTTCGCATGCGATGTCCAGCATCTCGGCCGTCACCGCGCACTCGAGATTCATGCGCGTCTTCAGCAGCGGGCGCAGCTTGCGTACGTCGGCGTCGACGATGTGACGGCGATCCTCGCGCAGATGCAGCGTGATCGCGTCCGCACCGGCCTCTTCGGCGGCGAGCGCCGCGCGGATCGGATCGGGATAAGTCGTGCCGCGCGCATTGCGCAGCGTCGCGACGTGGTCGATGTTCACGCCGAGGTCGATGGCGGTGGGCGTTGTCAGGAAGAAGCTCATAGGTTTTGCAGGTCGATCAGGATCTGACGCGTGGCGAGCGGCGTACCGCCAAGATAGGTGTTCAGCAGGAAGCGCATCAGCGTCTTGCTTTGCGCAACCGTCTGGGCTCGATGGTAATCGTCCTGCTCCATGTCGAGCAACGTCTGTCCGGTGATGACCGGCCAGTGCGACGGCACATCGTCGTCCGCATGGCGCACGCCGCGCTCGGGATCGAACACGTAACGGCCGTCCGGTTCGACCGCGCGGCGCGCGACCGTGCGGTTCAGCGCCATCGCATAGCCGGTCTCGCGCAGCAGCACGCGTTCGAACGAGCGCAGCACCTGCACCGCAGGTTCGCCGTGCGCCAAGCGCGTGAGCGTCAGCACGTAGTGATTGAACAGCGGCGGCTGCGGATCCTCGCGCGCGCAGAATTTGACGAGCAGCTCGTTCGCGTAGAAGCCGCACAGCAGCCCGTCGCCGCCGAGCGGCAGCATGCCGCCAACCCACTCGGCGCCCGTCAGCGTGCGCACCTCGGATTTGCCGGACCAGGACAGCAGCAGCGGCTGGAACGTCTGCAGCACGCCGCGCAGCGCGGAGTGCGGGCGCTTCGCGCCCTTCGCGACGAGCGCGAGCCGGCCGTGATCGCGCGTCAGCACGTCGACGATCAGGCTCGTTTCGCGATACGGATAGCTGTGCAGCACGAACGCCGGCTGCTCGGCGACGCGGAAATCGGACGTGCGAGACGTCGCGCGCCGCGCCTTGCGCGGCGGTTCGGGCGGAGCCGGCAGCGGCGCGTCGTTCGCGCCGGCCGTCACCGCGTCTTCAGTCGACGTCAGCGCGTCATTCGTACCCATAGGCGCGCAGTCCGGCCTCGTTGTCTGCCCAGCCGCTTCTCACCTTCACGAAGGTCTCGAGATACACGGGGCCGTCGAACAGCTTTTCCATGTCCATCCGCGCCTCGGTGCTGATCTGCTTGAGCTTCTCGCCCTTCTTGCCGATCACCATCGCCTTGTGCGAATCGCGTTCGACGAGGATCGTCGCGAAGATGCGCTTCAGCCGCCCTTCTTCCTCGAACTTGTCGATCACGACGGTGCTCGTGTACGGCAGTTCGTCGCCGGTCCAGCGGAACACCTTCTCGCGCAGGATTTCAGCCGCGAGAAAACGCGAACTGCGGTCGGTCAGCTCGTCCTCGCCGTAGATCGGCTGGCCTTCCGGCAGGTACGGCTTGATCGTCTCCAGCAGCCGCTTGATGTCGTCCGGCTGCTGCGCCGACAGCGGCACGAGCTCGGCGAATTCGCGCAGCGTGTTCATTTTCTGCATGAACGGATACAGCGTGGCCTTGTCGGCCACCCGGTCGATCTTGTTCGTGATCAGCAGCGTCGGCATGCCGGGCGGGATCAGGTCGAGCACCTTCTGGTCGTCGGGCCCGAAGCGGCCGGCCTCGATCACGAACAGGATCACGTCGACCGACGTCAGCGTCGACGTGACCGCGCGGTTCAGCGAACGGTTCAGCGCGGTGCTGTGACGGGTCTGGAAGCCCGGCGTGTCGACGAACACGAATTGCGCGTCGTCGAACGTGTTGATGCCGGTGATGCGGTGGCGGGTCGTCTGCGCCTTGCGCGACGTGATGCTGATCTTCTGGCCGACGAGTGCGTTCATCAACGTCGACTTGCCGACGTTCGGGCGGCCCACGATCGCGATCATGCCGCAACGGAAGCCGGTAGGAGCGGGAGTGTTCATATCGTTTGGGAGACAGGTTCGGAAACGGCCGCGCGGCGCGCGGCACGATCGCTGGGCAATTCAGTGGTCGGCATCGGCCACGCGCGCCTGCGCGGCTGCGAGGCTCGAACCGCCCGGCGGCGTCTCGGCGTCCGGTGCAGCGGCGTCGCGTACACGTGCGGTCGGGCGCGCAGCGGGGTCGGACCCGGCGGAAGACTTGTCGGCGGACGAGGATGCCGGATCGGCCGCCTGGCCGGCCGGCTTGTCGGCTGCACGCGGCGTGGCGTCGACGGGCTTTTCCACGGCCTTGTCGAGCCGCTCGGCCGGCTTGTCGGCCACCTTGTCGGTCGCCGGCTTCGCCGCCCGTTCGCCCTTGTCGGCAGCCGGCTCGACATGCGCCGCGCGAATCGCGGCCATCGGCGCGACGGACGGCTCGGCGCCGGTCGCAGCCGTTGCCGCGGGCGCCGCACCGGCGGCCGCCCTGGCCTCGCGTGCAGCCGCGCGTTCCTTCCGCTCGGGCGAGCGCAAGTCGAGTGCTTCCTGCACCCCCTTCACGCCCGGCACGATCTCAGGCTCGGCATGCTTCGATCCGCGCGCGTTTTTCGAGCGCTTCGGCTTCGCGGCCAGCATCGGCGCGGCGGCCATCACTTCGTCGAGCGCCTTCTTCGCGGCGGCCTGCTCGGCCGCGCGCCGGCTCGCGCCGGAGCCCGAGACCTTCACGTCCAGCTTCGGCACCGTGCATTCAACCTCGAACTGCTGATTGTGCGCCGCACCATGCGTGGCGACGACCGTGTAGGTCGGCAGTGCGATCTTGTGCCCCTGCAGGTATTCCTGCAGCAGCGTCTTCGCATCCTTGCCGAGCGTGCGCGGATCGATGTGGTCGAGAATCGGGATGTAGAGGCGCTTGATGACCCCTTGGGCGGCTTCGAAGCCGCCATCGAGGAACACGGCCCCGATGATGGCTTCGAACGCGTCCGCGAGGATCGACGGGCGCCGGAACCCGCCACTGCGCAGCTCGCCCTCGCCCAGCCGCAGTCCGTCCGAAATATTCAGGGCCTGAGCAATTTCGTACAGCGACTGCTGCTTGACGAGATTGGCGCGTACGCGCGACAGATCGCCTTCGTCCAGCTTGCTGAAACGCTGGAACAAAAGGGCGGCCACCGCGCAATTCAGAACGGAGTCGCCGAGAAACTCGAGCCGTTCGTTGTGCGTGGCACTGTGACTGCGATGGGTCAAAGCCTGGCGCAACAATTCCGCATTGCGAAATTCGTAGCGCAGCCGGCTTTCCAACTGGGATAGGGGCATGTGCAGGAGTATAACGCGGGCGCCGGTCGGGCCGAAACGGCTCGGCCGGACACGAAAAGGCGTGACGAGGCGGTGTTACCGCCAGTTCTTAAAGTAGTTCGGCAATACGCGACGCGGCCCGTGC
Source organism: Burkholderia arboris (assembly GCF_902499125.1). GTDB lineage: Bacteria > Pseudomonadota > Gammaproteobacteria > Burkholderiales > Burkholderiaceae > Burkholderia > Burkholderia arboris. The sequence goes on along the minus strand of NZ_CABVPX010000020.1, from coordinate 139,101 downwards.
GTCGCGTATTGCGTGCGAGTCGGCTGCGATCAGTTGAAGGAACCGATGCGCTTCAGGTCGCTGAAGTTCATCCAGATGAAGAACGCGCGGCCGACGATGTTCTGGTCCGGCACGAAACCCCAGTAGCGGCTGTCCGCACTGTTGTCGCGGTTGTCGCCCATCATGAAGTAGTGACCGGGCGGCACCTTGCAGATCACGCCGCGGCTGTTGTACGTGCAGTTGTCGCGATACGGATAGTCGTAGGCGCCCATCACGAACGGCGGCACGGCCGGGTTGTTGAGGATCGCGTTCTTCTTGTTGCCGATCGTTTCTTCGAACTGCTTCGCGTAATTCTGGCGCTCGTCGTCGAAGAAATCCGGCAGCGGCGTCTCAGGCACCGGCTGGCCGTTGATCGTGAGCTGCTTGTCCTGATACGCGACCGTGTCGCCCGGCAGGCCGATCACGCGCTTGATGTAGTCGACCGACTCGTCCTTCGGATAACGGAACACGACGACGTCGCCGCGCGACAGCGGGCTGCCCTGCGTGATCTTCGTGTTCGTGACGGGCAGGCGCAGCCCGTATTCGAACTTGTTGACGAGAATGAAATCGCCGACGAGCAGCGTCGGCACCATCGAGCCCGACGGAATCTTGAACGGCTCGACGACGAACGAACGCACGACGAACACGGCCAGGATCACCGGGAAGAAGCTCGCGGTGTACTCGAGCCACCACGGCTGGCGCAGCTTCTCGTCACGCAGCTTCGAACGCGTCTGCACCGCGTTTTCATCCGCGAAACGCTTGTCGATGCGCGACTGCTGGCGATCGAACTCCTCGATCGCCGAGTCGGCTGCCTTGCGTCGCCGCGGCAGGAACACCAGTTTGTCCAGCACCCACGCTACGCCCGTCACGACGACGAGCACAAAAAGAATCAGCGCAAAATTCATAAAAGGAACAGTCCTGTTATTTGTCTTCGACGCGCAAGATCGCAAGGAACGCTTCCTGCGGGATCTCGACCGAACCCACCTGCTTCATGCGTTTCTTGCCGGCCTTCTGCTTTTCGAGCAGCTTCTTCTTACGCGTGATGTCGCCGCCATAACACTTCGCCAGCACGTTCTTGCGCAGCGCCTTGATGTTCTCGCGTGCAATGATATGCGCACCGATCGTCGCCTGAATCGCCACGTCGTACATCTGGCGCGGAATGATCTCGCGCATCTTCGCCGCCACTTCGCGGCCGCGATACTGCGATTGCGACCGGTGGACGATCACCGACAGCGCGTCGACCTTGTCGCCGTTGATCAGCATGTCGACCTTCACAACGTCGGCCGACCGGTATTCCTTGAACTCGTAATCCATCGACGCATAGCCGCGCGACACCGATTTCAGGCGATCGAAGAAATCGAGCACGATCTCGGCCATCGGGATTTCGTAGGTCAGCTGCACTTGGCGGCCGTGATACTGCATGTTGATCTGTGAGCCGCGCTTCTGCTCGCACAACGTGATCACCGAGCCGACGTAGTCCTGCGGCATGTACAGGTTCACCGTGACGATCGGTTCGCGGATCTCCTCGATCTTCGGCGGCTCCGGCATCTTCGCCGGATTCTCGACCTTGACGATCGAGCCACCGTTCATCACGACCTCGTAGACAACCGTCGGTGCGGTCGTGATGAGGTCCATGTCGAATTCGCGTTCGAGGCGCTCCTGCACGATTTCCATGTGCAGCAGCCCGAGGAAGCCGCAGCGGAAACCGAAGCCGAGCGCCTGCGACACTTCCGGTTCGTACTGCAGCGACGCATCGTTGAGCTTCAGCTTCTCGAGCGATTCGCGCAGCGCGTCGTACTGGTTCGCTTCCACCGGGTAGAGTCCGGCGAACACCTGCGGCTTCACTTCCTTGAAGCCCGGCAGCGCTTCGGCGGCGGCCTTGGTCACATGCGTGACGGTATCGCCGACCTTCGCGGCCGTCAGTTCCTTGATGCCGGCGATGATGAAGCCCACCTGCCCCGCCGACAGCGAATCGAGATTGCGCGACTTCGGCGTGAACACACCGACGTGCTCGACCGGATACTGCGCGCCGGTCGCCATCATCTTGATCTTGTCCTTCGGACGCAGCGTGCCGTTGACGATGCGCACCAGCATCACGACGCCGACGTAGTTGTCGAACCACGAATCGATGATGAGCGCCTGCAACGGCGCGTCGGGGTCGCCCTTCGGCGGCGGCACCTTCGCGATCAGCGCTTCGAGCACGTCTTCGACGCCGAGCCCCGTCTTCGCGCTGCAGCGCGTCGCGTCGGTCGCGTCGATGCCGATCACGTCCTCGATCTCCTCGATCGCGTTCTCGGGGTTCGCGGCCGGCAGGTCGATCTTGTTCAGCACCGGCACGACTTCGACACCGAGCTCGATCGCCGTGTAGCAGTTCGCGACCGTCTGCGCCTCGACGCCCTGGCTGGCATCGACGACCAGCAGCGCGCCTTCGCACGCGGACAGCGAACGACTGACCTCGTACGAGAAGTCGACGTGCCCCGGCGTATCGATCAGGTTCAGGTTGTAGACCTTGCCGTCGCGCGCGCGATAGGACAATGCCGCCGTCTGTGCCTTGATCGTGATGCCGCGCTCGCGCTCGATATCCATCGAGTCGAGCACCTGCGCCTCCATTTCACGGTCGGCGAGACCGCCGCATACCTGGATGATGCGATCCGCGAGCGTCGACTTGCCATGGTCGATGTGCGCGATGATCGAGAAATTGCGAATATGATCCATTCAGTGCCGATCAAGCGAAAAAGGCGCGCTCGACGACTGCGGAGCACGCCTTGTAAGTCGGTGAAAAAACAGCCTATTTTAGCCGAAAAGGCTTACGACGGGCGGGATTTCGGACGCCGGGCCGCGCAGCGGCCCGCCGGAGGCGCCCCCGGGTCGAGCCCCGTGCCAGGCGGCGCCGGCCGGCGGCTGGCCAGGCTCAGCGCCGGGCTGCCAGCGCGTCGCGCACCCGCATGTCGTCGAACCGGTGACGGCACACTTCCGCCCCGTCCAGCAACAGCACGGGCACGTCCTCGTCATAACGGGCAACCAGCGCCGCATCCGCATCGATGTCGACGTATTCGACCACGACGCCGAATTCGGCCGCCACCGGCGCCAGTGCGTCGCGCATGTCGTCGCACAGGTGGCACCAGCCGCGGCCGTAGAGCGTGAACATCGGCGCGTTACTTCTGGCGCGGCCGCACGGGCACGAACTGCGTGTTGTCGCCACGCCGCACGAGCACCGCGACCGCCTTCTGCGGATCGAGCTGCGCCGTCACGTCGGCGAACTGCTTCGCGTTCGTGATGTCGGTGTCGCCGACGCGCAGCACGATGTCGCCGCGCTGCAGGCCTGCACGCGCGGCCGGACCGTCGACACCGTCGATCTGCACGCCGTTCTTCAACTTCAGCGTCTTCATCTGATCGGCCGTCAGGTCGCTGACCGTCAGGCCGAGCGAATTGGTCTGGCGCGGCTTCTGCGGCACGTTCTTGCGCTGCTCGGCCTTCGCCGTCGACTCGGCCGGCGTCTCCGCGATCGTGATCGGCAGATCGCGTGCCTGACCCTTGCGCCACACGCTGACCGTCGCCTTCGCGCCGGGCTTCGTGTCGCCGACCATGCGCGGCAGATCCGACGCCGTATCGACCGAACGGCCGTTGAACTTCAGGATAATGTCGCCCGGCTGGATACCCGCCTTGTCGGCCGGGCCGCCCGGCTCGACGCTGCTGACCAGCGCGCCTTCGGCCTTCGGCAGCCCGATCGAATCGGCCACGTCCTTCGTCACCTCGCCGATCGCCACCGCGATCCGGCCGCGCGTGACCTTGCCGGTCGCCTTCAACTGATCGGCCACGCGCATCGCCTCGTCGATCGGAATCGCGAACGAGATGCCCATGAAGCCGCCAGTGCGGCTGTAGATCTGCGAGTTGATGCCGATCACCTCGCCCTGCATGTTGATCAACGGGCCACCCGAGTTGCCCGGGTTCACGGCGACGTCGGTCTGGATGAACGGCAGGTAGTCACCCGTGTTGCGGCTCTTCGAGCTGACGATACCGGCCGTCACCGTGTTGTCGAGGCCGAACGGCGAACCGATCGCAACGACCCACTCGCCGACGCGCACCTTGTTCGAATCGCCGATCGCAACGACCGGCAGGTTCGACGCCTGGATCTTGACGACCGCGACGTCCGTGCGGTCGTCGACACCGATCAGCTTCGCCTTGAATTCGCGCTTGTCGGTCAGCGTCACGTAGATGGTGTCCGCATCGTCAACGACGTGCGCATTGGTCATCACGTAACCGTCGGCCGACACGATGAAGCCCGAGCCCACGCCACGGTTCTGCTCGGTATCGGGCGGATTGTCCGGCGCCGGCGCGTTCTTCGGGTTGCTGCCGTTGCCGCCGCCGTTGCCGGGCGCCTGCGGCAGCGGAATGCCGAAGAAGCGCCGGAAGAATTCCGACATGTCGCCGTTGTCGAAGCCCGGCGGGAGCATCCCGCGCGGGCCGCTGCTCGTCGGCACGTTGGCGGTGGTCCGGATGTTCACGACGGCCGGCCCGACCTTTTCGACCAGATCGGCGAAGTCGGGCAGGCTGGCAGCGGGAGCCGTCACGGCGAACGCGGTATGCGGCACGAGCGGCAGGCAGGCAGACAGCGCCGCCGCCGCGAACCATTTGCGCAGCGTGAGTTTCATCATGTCGGAAGCCGTAGCGTTACTTGGAAGCCTTGTATTCTATGGCAGACGCGAACTGCTGCAACGTAGCCGGCGGCACTTCGCCGAGCACGGTGATCCAGTAGTCGCCGCGGCGCTTCACGAGAACGTGTGTCGCACCGGTGCTGCCCGCGCCTTCCTTGCGCGTATTCTTCTCGGCCGGCTCGATGAACACCGAGATCGTCGCGAGACCGTCGGTGAAGACAGCCTGATCGACCGCGATCGGTGGATCGCCCGCATCGCGCGCAGCCATCGGCCGGCGCACTTCACGAATCTTCTGGAAACCGGCGACGCTCGGGGCGAGCTGCCAGCCCTGCGCTTCCATGTCGACCGCCGCGACCGGCGGCCGCACGACCGTCCAGCCGCTCAGGTTGCGCATGCCGGCCGCGATCGCGGCCTTGTCACCGCTCGCGCCGCCCGCCTGCAACTGGGAGAACGCAATCTGTTCGAGCACGTGATCGTTCGCATCGAGCGTCTGCGAACGCAGCAGCAGCCCGGTGCGCGTGTCGGCCCACAGCTTGTACGTGAAGCGGTACGCATCCTTCGGCACGAGCTCGACGACCTGCGCGTCGATCCCGGCCACGCGGTCCTTGCCGAGCGACTTCGCGTCGTAGACGGACATCACGTGCTCGCCGCTCGCGCCGAGCAGCGCGGGGAACGAGTCGCGCGTCTGACGGCGTTCGACCACGCACAGCTTGCGCTCGGGCACGAACGTGTACAGCTCGTCGTTATGCCGCAGCAGCTTGCGCGGCTTGCCGTCGAGCGTCTCGATCCGCTCGAATTCGCCGTCGCGGGACGCGACGTGCGCGATGCGCGACGACTGCACATATCCGCCGCGCTGGTAGACGAACGTGCCTTCGTAGCTCTGCTGCTGCGCCGCCTGCTGGACGCGGTCGAGCCAGTCCGCGGCGCCCTTGCGGGTCGCGACGGGATCGTCCGGTTGCTGGGCGCTGGCGGGAAGGGATTGAACGGACAACAGGGCGGCTGCGCAAAGCAGGAGGGCCGGCAGCCGCTTCCATCCGGAGATGGCGTGATTCAACTGCAATGTCCGCATCGGGTTTATTGGCCTGGCGTGGTGGTCACGGCTGCGCGGATCAGCGGCATCGAACCCGTGACGACGGGCTGCTGCGCGAATTGCTGGTGCGCTTCAAGATATTGGTCGAGGCTTGCATCGCGAATGATGTTGACGTCCTGCAGGCCCGGCTGTGCCGATGCCTGCGCAACCGTCACGCGCTGCAGGCTACCGCCTTGCTGCGCACCGGCCGACGCGACCTGGACGGCGCCCGGGGCACCGGCCGTCTGCATCTGCGGGACGACGATCCACGTCAGCGTGGCCGCCGCGGCCGCCACCGCGAACGCGGGCACGACGCGCCGGCGCAGCGACAGCAGCTTGCGCGCGACCGGCGCGGCCGCCGGCGCGAGCAGGTGCGGCTCGCTTTCGAGCGCAGCCGACATGCGCGCGGTGAACGCGACGCTCAACGCGGGCGACAGCGCGAGCTCGTCCGAGCGCAGCGCATCGCCGATCAGGTGGTAATGGGCCCATGTAGCGCGGTCCGCGCGGTCGAGCTCAGCCAGAAACTGCCCGTGGTCCGGGCCATCGAACATTTCGCCGTCAACCAGCGCGGAAAGGCGCTCGCCGCGCGAGCCCGCCTGCGATTGCGATTGCGTATTGACCGACCCCATGATGCTCCCCATCTTGCACACCCCGTCGTGACTTCACGACTCTATCCGTAACTAGACCCCGACCCGCGTCGTTCCACCCCAGGCGCTTACCAGCGCTTGCCTTCGGGCGTATCGAGCAGCGGACGCAATTTGGCAGCGATTGCTTCGCGCGCGCGGAAGATCCGCGACCGGACCGTCCCGATCGGACAGCCCATCATTTCCGCGATCTCTTCGTAGCTCAGGCCCTCGATCTCGCGCAGCGTGATTGCCTGGCGCAATTCTTCGGGCAGCAGAGCCATCGCAGCGTTGACCGTCTCGGCAATCTGCTTGCTCATCAACATCGACTCTGGCGTGTTGATATCCCTTAGTTGGTCTGCGTCGGAGAAAGTTTCCGCTTCCTCTGCATCGGCCTCGGTCGAGGTCGGCGCCCGGCGGCCTTGCGTCGCAAGGTAGTTCTTCGCCGTGTTGACGGCAATTCGGTACAACCACGTATAGAACGCCGATTCGCCGCGAAATTGCGGCAGCGCACGATACGCCTTGATGAACGCGTCCTGGGCCACATCCTCGACCTCGGCGGGATCCCGCACGAGGCGCGAGATCAGCCGAATGATCTTGCGGTGGTATTTGGAGACCAGGAGTTCGAACGCCGCCTTGTCGCCCTTCTGTACGCGTTCGACCAGAGCCTGATCGATTTCTTTTTCACTCACCTGACAAATCCGTTAACTAGGGATGCAACGCGGAGCATCATTGTAGCGTTCCGGCGCCGACCGCTGGTTACGGTCGGTAACCGTGCCGCCGTCATGGCCGCCCCGCCGCGCCCGCGGTTCTCGCCAGCACGGACAGCGCGCTGAACGACGCCGCGTCGAGCGCATCGGCCGGAATCAGCAGCGGCCGGGCCCGCCGGGCGCCCTGCCCGACCGACAGCACCAGCAGCAGGCTGCTCCAGTGCGCATGGCCGGTCACGCGGCCGCGGGCCAGCAACCGCCCGGTGCGGCCAAACGCCGCGATCTCCCCGAATGCATCGATCCGCAGCTCGGCCGGCAGCCGGCGGGCGCAGGCCCGCGCCGCACACACGGCCAGCAGCGCGGCCGTCGCGGCGGACACGCCTGCGCCGGCAGCAGCGCCCGCGCGCGGCGCCCAGAACAGGTATGCCGACGCGGCAGCCGCCGCGACGAACGCGGCCAGCACGAGATACGACACGGCCGAGGCCCGCAACGCAAAGCGCTGCGGACGCCCGGCCGGTGCATCGAATGGACTCGTCAAGCGATTCAGCGTCAGACGCGCTTGAACACCAGCGTGCCGTTGGTACCGCCGAAGCCGAAGTTGTTCTTCACGGCGACGTCGATCTTCATGTCACGCGCGGTGTTCGCGCAGTAATCGAGATCGCACTCGGGGTCCTGGTTGAAGATGTTGATGGTCGGCGGCGACACGTTGTTGTGCAGCGCCAGCACCGTGAACACCGATTCGAGGCCGCCCGCGCCACCCAGCAGGTGACCCGTCATCGACTTCGTCGAGTTCACGACGACCTTGTACGCATGCTCGCCGAAGGCTGCCTTCACCGCGTCGGACTCGTTCTTGTCGCCCAGCGGCGTCGACGTGCCATGCGCGTTCAGGTACTGGACCTCGTCGGCATTCACGCCGGCGTCGCGCAGTGCCGCGACCATGCAGCGGCGCGGGCCGTCCATGTTCGGCGCGGTCATGTGGTACGCGTCGCCCGTCATGCCGAAGCCCGAGACTTCCGCGTAGATCTTGGCCCCGCGTGCCTTCGCCGCCTCGTACTCTTCGAGCACCATCACGCCCGCGCCCTCGCCCAGCACGAAGCCGTCACGATCCTTGTCCCACGGACGGGAAGCCGCGGCCGGATCGTCGTTGCGGGTCGACAGCGCGCGCGCTGCCGCGAAACCGCCGATACCGAGCGGCGACACCGTCGATTCGGCGCCGCCCGCGACCATGACGTCGGCGTCGCCGGCCTGGATCAGGCGCGCGGCGAGGCCGATGCTGTGCAGGCCGGTCGTGCAGGCGGTCACGGCCGCGAGGTTCGGGCCTTTCAGGCCGAACATGATGCTCAGGTGGCCCGAGATCATGTTGATGATCGAACCCGGCACGAAGAACGGCGAAATCCGGCGCGGGCCGCGATCGACGTAGGTCTGGTGCGTATCTTCGATCATCGGCAGGCCGCCGATGCCGGAACCGACCATCACGCCGATGCGTTCCGCGTTGGCTTCGGTCACTTCCAGCCCGCTGTCCTTGATGGCCTGGACGCCGGCGGCGATGCCGTAATGGATGAACGTATCCATGCTCCGGGCTTCTTTCGCCGGGATGTATTCCTCGGCGTTGAAACCCTTCACTTCGCCCGCGAAATGGACGGCGAGGTTCGACGAATCGAACTTCGTGACGGTGGCGATGCCGGACTTGCCGGCGACGAGATTGGCCCAGCCGTCGGCAACACTATTGCCAACAGGCGAAATCAGCCCCAGGCCTGTAACGACAACACGACGGCGGCTCACGGTAACCTCTTTTCCATTATTGGATGACAAAAACAAAAGCCACAGTGGCCACAGGAATCAGCCCTGCGAGCCCTGTGGCTGTTAGTCCGTCCGGCGCGAAGCCGGCTGGATGACGCGTCAATCGCGAAGATCGCGGCGACGTGGCGGACAAGCGCGAAAGGCGCTTACGCCTTGACGTTTGCGCGAGCGTAGTCGATCGCTTGCTGAACGGTCGTGATCTTCTCTGCTTCTTCGTCCGGGATTTCCATGCCGAACTCGTCTTCCAGAGCCATCACCAGTTCGACCGTGTCGAGCGAATCGGCGCCCAGGTCGTTCACGAACGAAGCTTCGTTCTTGATCTCGGCTTCCGCAACGCCCAGTTGTTCAGCGACGATCTTCTTGACACGTTGTTCGATGTTGTCCATTACCCCTCCGAGGGAAAGTTCAGAATTACAAGTGCGCGCATTTTATCAGGTTTGCTGACGCGAAAACGCGCGTTGGCTTGATGGTCGATCAAGCGCCGATCCGACTGAAAAACGGGATACGGCGCGGATGGTAAACGAAAACCGTTACGACATGTACATGCCGCCGTTCACGTGCAGCGTCGTGCCGGTGATATAACCGGCCTGCGGCGATGCGAGGAACGCGACGGCATGGGCGATGTCTTCCGGGCTGCCGAGGCGGCCGAGCGGAATCTGGGTCTTGAGCGCGGCCTGCTGTTCTTCCGGCAGCGTCTTCGTCATGTCGGTATCGATGAAGCCCGGCGCGACGCAGTTCACGGTGATGCCGCGGCTGCCGATCTCGCGCGCGAGCGCACGCGTCATGCCCGCCACGCCGGCCTTCGCGGCTGCGTAGTTGACCTGACCCGGGTTGCCGGCCGAGCCGACCACCGACGTGATGTTGATGATACGGCCGCCGCGCGCCTTCATCATCGGGCGCAGCACCGCGCGCGACAGGCGGAACACCGACTTCAGGTTGGTGTCGATCACCGCGTCCCAGTCCTCGTCCTTCATCCGCATCGCGAGCTGGTCCTGCGTGATGCCCGCGTTGTTGACGAGCACGTTCAGCGCGCCGAACTCCTTCACGGTCGCATCGATCAGTGCCTCGGCGGCAGCCGCGTCGTTGACGTTCAGCACCGCGCCGCGGCCCGTGACGCCCGCTTCCGCGAATGCAGCGGTGATCGCGGCGGCGCCCGATTCGCTCGTTGCCGTGCCGATCACCGTCGCGCCCAGGCGCGCGAGTTCGAGCGCGATCGAACGGCCGATGCCGCGCGACGCGCCGGTCACGATCGCGACCTGTTTATCGAGAGTCTTTTCCATGAATCGAATATCCGTCTCTTGAAAAAAGGCGCCGCGTCAGGCGGTCACCAGCTTGAGGGCTTCGTCAAGCGACGCCGGATCGAACACCGACGCCCCCGTCAGGTTGCCGTCGATGCGTTTCGTCAGGCCGGTGAGCACCTTGCCCGGACCGCATTCGATCACGTGCGTGACGCCGGTGCCGGCGATGTGCTGCACGCACTCGACCCAACGCACCGGGCCCGCGGCCTGGCGCACCAGCGCGTCCTTGATCGCAGCCGGATCGCTGACCACGGCCACGTCGATGTTGTTGACGACCGGAATCTGCGGCGCCTTGACGTCGACGTTCGCGAGATAGTCGCGCAGTTGATCCGACGCCGGCTTGAGCAGCGACGAATGGAACGGCGCCGATACCGGCAGCGGCAGCGCGCGCTTCGCGCCCTTCGCCTTCGCAATCTCGCACGCCTTTTCGACCGCGGCCTTGCTGCCTGCGATCACGACCTGCGCGGGCGCATTGAAGTTCACCGCTTCGACGACGCCCGCTTGCGCGGCTTCGGCGCACACCGTGCGCACCGTGTCGTCGTCGAGGCCCAGGATCGCGGCCATGCCGCCCTGGCCGACCGGCACGGCCGTCTGCATCGCCTGCGCGCGAAAGCGCACGAGCGGGACCGCGTCCTTGAACGCGAGCGCACCCGCGGCGACGAGCGCCGTGTATTCACCGAGGCTGTGGCCGGCGACGATCGACGGCGCCGGGCCGCCTGCCTGCTGCCACGCGCGGTAGCACGCGTAGGCGGCGGTCAGCATCACGGGCTGCGTATTGGCGGTGAGGTTCAGCTCTTCGGCCGGGCCTTCGGCGATCAGCTTGCCGAGGTCCTGATTGAGTGCATCGGACGCTTCCTGGAGCGTCTCGCGCACGACGGCCAGATCGGCGAATGCGTTGAGCATGCCGATCGCCTGCGAGCCCTGCCCCGGAAAAACGAATGCAAATTTCATATCGTCCCCAATTGAATCGATTCGGACGGCGCGCACGAACGGCGCGCCGATGGGATCCGCGCGCAGCTTGTCGCGCGCCGCGGATCAGAAGCGGAAGACCGACGCGCCCCAGGTGAAGCCGCCGCCGACGCCTTCGATCAGCACGTGCTGGCCACGCTGGATGCGACCGTCGCGCACCGCGGTGTCGAGCGCCAGCGGGATCGACGCGGCCGACGTGTTGCCGTGCTGGTCGACCGTCACGACCATGCGCTCCTGCGGCAGGCCGAGCTTGCGGCAGGTGCTGGTCATGATGCGGATGTTGGCCTGGTGCGGGATCAGCCAGTCGATCTGCTCGGGCGCGAGATTCGCCTTCGCGAGCGCTTCGATCGCGACCTTTTCGAGCACGTTGACCGCGAGCTTGAACACGGCCTGCCCGTCCATGTACAGGAACGCGCTGCCCTCGATCACGCCGCGGTTGACGTTACCCGGCGTGCAGAGGATGTGCGAATAGCTGCCGTCCGCGTGCAGCGCGCTGCCGAGCACGCCCGGCTCTTCCGATGCGGACAGGATCACCGCGCCCGCGCCGTCGCCGAACAGCACGCAGGTCGTGCGGTCCTTGAAGTCGAGAATGCGCGAGAACGTCTCCGCGCCGACCACGAGCGCCGTACGGTGCTGGCCGCTGCGGATGAAGCTGTCGGCCGTCGCCATTGCATAGGCGAAGCCCGAACACACGGCCTGCACGTCGAATGCCGCGCCGCCGTTCTTGATGCCGAGCTTGTTCTGCAGCAGGCACGCGGTACTCGGGAACACGAAATCGGGGGTCGAAGTCGCGACGATGATCAGGTCGATCGACTGCGGATCGACACCGGCTGCTTCGATCGCGCGACGCGACGCCTCGAGCGCGAGATCGCTCGTCGTGACGTCCGGTGCGGCGAAATGGCGCGCATGGATGCCCGTGCGCGCAACGATCCACTCATCGCTCGTCTCGATGCCTTCCTTCGCAAGACGATCGGTCAGCTGCTGGTTCGTGACGCGGTCGGGCGGCAGGTAGCTGCCCGTGCCGAGCACGCGGGAATAGAGAGTCGATTGGGCCATTTATGCTTTAGAGGATTGCGCAGCGGAAGGTTCGGCGTGATGGCCTGCGGCCGGGCTTGCTTGGCCCGCGCCGCCCGCGTCGTGTTCGCCGTCGCCGAGCGACACTGAATTATCCGCCATCGCGCGCGCGAGGCGCTCCAGCACGCCGTTTTTGACGGCATCATACCCGCGTTTGATCGCCCACTCAAACGCGTAGGCGTCGGCCGAACCATGGCTCTTGATCACGAGACTCTTCAGCCCCAGCAACGCTGCGCCGTTGTACTGGCGGTGGTCGACGCGCTTCTTGAAACGCATCAGCACCGGCAGCGCGAGCAGCGCCATCAGCTTCGACATCAGCGAACGGCCGAACTCCTCGCGGATGATGTCGGACAGCATCTGCGCCAGCCCCTCCGACGTCTTCAGCGCGACGTTGCCGACGAAGCCGTCGCACACGATCACGTCGACGGTGCCCTTGTAGATGTCGTTGCCTTCCACGTTGCCGCGGAAATTGAGCGTGCTGGCGCGCAGCAATTCGCCTGCGCGCTTGATCGTCTCGTTGCCCTTGATGACCTCTTCGCCGATGTTCAGCAGGCCGATCGTCGGGCGTTCCTTGCCTTCGAGCGCGGCCACGAGCGCGTGCCCCATCTCCGCGAACTGCAGCAGGTGCTGCGGTTCGCAGTCGACGTTCGCGCCGAGGTCCAGCATCATCGTGTAGCCGGTCGGGTTCGGCAGTGCGAACGCAATCGCGGGCCGCTCGATGCCGGGCAGCGTCTTGAGTACGTAACGGGAAACGGCCATCAGCGCGCCGGTGTTGCCGGCGGAGATACAGGCCTGCGCCGCGCCTTCCTTGACGTGGTTGAGCGCGACGCGCATCGAAGAATCCTTCTTCTTGCGCAGCGCCACTTCGACAGGGTCGTCCATCGCCACGACTTCGGTGGCGGGAACGATGGTCAGCGCGGGATCGTCGAGGGCTTTCAGCTTCTTCAGCTGAGCGCGGATCGCGCTTTCGATGCCGACGAGCATCAGGTGCGCATCGGGATGCGCGCGGACGAACTTGACTGCCGCGGGAACGGTCACGGACGGGCCGTGGTCGCCTCCCATGCAATCGATAGTGAGCTTTACGGTCATGGAATGCGACGAATTTCAGGCACAAAAAAGCGGCAGTTGAATGCCGCCTTTTTGTTGCGCCAGGAAAGTGTCAAGCGAACCAGTTGTCACGCGAACGGCGAACGTAGCGCGCAACGCGTGACTTGACGCTTAGTCGTTCTTCGTCTTGACGACTTTCTTGCCGCGATAGTAGCCGTTCGGGCTGACGTGGTGACGCAGATGCACTTCACCCGTGCTCGGCTCGACTGCCAGCGGCGCTGCCGTCAGGAAATCGTGCGAACGATGCATGCCGCGCTTCGACGGCGACTTCTTGTTTTGCTGGACTGCCATGACTAACTCCTAAATAATTTTCCGGATTCTAACACAGCCCGATCCGGCGCTTAACTACCCTGGCCCAAAGCCCTTACGCCTTCCCGCGCCACAACTGCTTAGTGTTTCTTGGTGCCGTCACCGTCCTTCTTCAACGCTTCCAGCGCTGCGAACGGATTCGGCCGTTTGCCTTCGTCCCCGGCTTCGTCGGACTCCTCGTCCGTCTCTTCCGCGGGACCGCTCGCACCCGACACGAGGCTTTCGTGAACTGCCGGGCAAACCTCGTGCTTGGGCACGAGCGGCAACGAAAGCAGCAATTCCTCTTCGATCAAGTCGACGAGATCGAACTGGCGTGAGCCCACGATCACATCGGCTTCATCGTCGTCGAGCGGAAATTCTTCAGCTTCTTCTTCGGTCGCGACGACCCGGTACGTCATGTCGACGCCGAACGCCTGGTCGTACGGGGTCATGCAACGCTGGCACGTGAGCCACGCATGGCCATGCACCGCGAGGCGCAGGTACGGTTGCTGCCCATCGGCGCCGTCGTCCTGCAACTCCTTCTGCGTGAACCCTTCCGCCTGCCAAGTGAAGACCGTGTCGCGATCTGGCGCGTCCGCCGGCACTTCGTTTAACATGCGCGGCAGTTGCGAGAGGTGCACCGCTCCTGCTGCCTGCCGCCCGCTGCGGGCGAACTCGAACAGGTCGACCGCGTGCGGATCAAGCGCCGCCGCAGGTTTGCCAGAAGAAGTGTTCATGTGCGCTCCTGCCTACAGGCTGACTTGCGAATCCGGCTTGCTACCGCTCGCGTACGGCTCATCCGCGGATGACGTACTTTACTTCCGAAGACCCGGCAGGCGCCACCACAACGAAAGCCTGCCGACGAAAAGCGGGAAAGCATACCTGTTTTACCTTTTGCGGTCAATCACTTAAGCTTGCGTCCGCGCAACGCCGCGCCACACCTGACGACTCACCGATCCAACCGACCATGCCGGATACCGTTTGCCGCCCGCCGCGGCTGATTCTCGCCTCCAGTTCCCGTTACCGCCGCGCGCTCCTCGAGCGCCTCGGCGTGCCGTTCGACGTCCTGTCGCCCGACCTCGACGAAACCCCGCTTGCCGGCGAAACGCCAGCCGCGACCGCGCTGCGCCTCGCCGGCGCGAAAGCGCGCGCGGTGGCCGCGACGCTCGACGCGCCGGACGGCGTGCTCGTGATCGGGTCGGACCAGGTCGCGACCTTCGACGGCCTGCAGATCGGCAAGCCCGGCACGCATGAGCGCGCGCTCGCGCAGCTCGTGTCGATGCAGGGCCGCGAAGTCGAATTTCATAGCGCGCTGTGCCTGTACGACAGCCGCACGGACGAAGCCCAGGTCGAGGACGTCGTCACGCACGTGCGCTTCCGCTCGCTGCCCGAGGCCGAACTCGACGCCTACCTGCGCGCGGAAACGCCGTACGACGTCGCCGGCAGCGCGAAATCCGAGGGGCTCGGCATCGCGCTGCTCGACGCGATCGACTCCGACGACCCGACCGCACTCGTCGGCCTGCCGCTGATCGCGCTCACGCGGATGCTGCGCGCCGCCGAATACCCGCTGTTTGCAACCACCCGTGGAGACCGCGCATGACCGCCGGCACGCTTTACCTCGTCCCGAACACGCTCGGCGAAGGCGACGAATCGATGCTCGCCGCCGTGCTGCCCGCGGCCGTTCAGGCTCGCGCCGGCACGCTCGGCTACTACATCGGCGAGAACGCGAAGACGACGCGCGCGTTTCTGAAGAAGATCGGCACGACGCGCCCGATCCAGGAAATCGAGATCAGCGAACTGAACGTCAATACGCCGGCCGGCGCCATCGACCGGCTGCTCGCGCCGATACTGGCCGGCGCGGACGCCGGCCTCGTGTCGGAGGCCGGCTGCCCGGCCGTCGCCGATCCCGGCGCGCTGCTGGTGCGCCGCGCACACGAGCGCGGCGTGAAGGTCGTGCCGCTCGTCGGGCCGAGTTCGATCCTGCTCGCGCTGATGGCGTCGGGCCTGAACGGCCAGAGCTTTGCGTTCAACGGCTACCTGCCGGTCGATGCGGCCGCGCGCGCGAAACGCCTGCGCGAACTTGAGCAACTGTCACGCAAGGCGCGCCAGACGCAGATCTTCATCGAAACGCCGTACCGGAATCAGGCGATGCTCGACACGCTGGTCGCGACCTGCGCGCCGTCGACGCAGATCTGCGTCGCGGCCGATCTGACCCTCGCGACCGAGACGATCGCGAGCCGCACCGTGACCGACTGGAAAAAGGCGCCTGCGCCGAATCTGCACAAGCGCCCCGCAATCTTCCTGCTGCTCGCGAACTGAAGCCGCGGCCGGCGAACCGGTGACTCGGGGCGGGCCGTTGCGGCCCGCCGCCGGCCAGTCAGCGCAGGCTGACCGATGCGCCGCCGGCCGTCAGCGCCTTCATTGCGGCGCCGCCGACGGCCGCGCCAAACTTGCGGGCGACACGGTTCGTCAGGCTTTCCTTCACCGTGTAGTCGACGAGATCAGGCGCCTTCAGCACGTCGCGCGCCACCGTGTCGGTCGTGCCGTAGCCGTCGGCGAGCCCGAGCTCGACGCTCTTCTCACCGGTCCAGAACAGGCCCGAGAACATGTCGGGCGTCTCGTGCAGCCGCTTGCCGCGGCCATCCTTCACGGCCTTGATGAACTGCGCGTGCACCTGGTCGAGCAGCGCCTGCGCATGCGCATCCATCTTCGGCGTTTCCGGTGAGAACGGATCGTAGAAGCCCTTGTTCTCGCCCGACGTATGCAGGCGGCGCTCGACGCCGAGCTTGCCCATCAGGCCGGTAAAGCCGAAACCGTCCATCAGCACGCCGATCGACCCGACGATGCTCGCCTTGTCGACGAAGATCTTGTCGGCCGCGGCCGCGATGTAATAGCCGCCCGAAGCGCACATGTCGGTCACGACGACGTACAGCGGCTTGTCCGGGTGCTTCGCACGCAGCCGCCGGATCTCGTCGTAGACCATGCCGGCCTGCACGGGGCTGCCGCCTGGGCTGTTGATCCGCAGCACGACGCCGGCGGTACCGTCGTCGTCGAATGCGGCGTCGAGCGCCGTGTTGATGTCGTCGGCATTCGCATTGACGCCGGCCGCGATCTCGCCGTCGATCGTCACGAGCGCGGTATGCCGCCCGCTCGACGAGAATTTCGAATCGCTCGAGAAATCGATCAGCGCGAATGCGAACAGCACGAACACGCCGAGGAACGCGAAGCGGAAGAAGATTTTCCAGCGCCGTGCCGCGCGCTGTTCCTTGACGGCCGCGAGCGCGATCCGCTCGAGCGCCGCGCGCTCCCAGTTCGGTTCACGGCTGTCGGGACGGGAGGAGGATTCCGGGGAATTCGGTTGGTCGGCCATGCAGTGGTGTCGTCAGTCGGTCGTGGCGGGAGTGGCGGGATGCAGGTCGGCATCGGGCACCCAGAATACCGCACGGCCGTCGGGCGTGTCGCGTTCGTCGACCTCGACCGGCCGCAGACGGCCGCCGCGGCACGGGCCGCCGACGCATTTGCCGGTATCCGGTGCATAGATCGCGCCGTGCGTTGCGCACATCAGATAGAGACCCGACGACTCGAAGAACTGCCCTTCGGCCCAGTCCAGTTCCATCGGTACGTGCGCGCAGCGGTTCAGGTAGCCGTACGCACGACCGTCGTAGCGCACGAAGAACACGACGGCCTGCTCGCCGCGCAGCGTCGCATCGACGCGCACGCCGGCGCCGCCGTCGCTCAGCGCGTCCGATGCGCACACGCGCACGGCGTCCGGCGCCGCGCTCATGCGTGCTCCCGCAGCCATGCGGCCAGCGCCGCGACATCGGGCGCAACAAAGCGCGGCGCGAGCGCCGCCAGCGCATCGGCCGTGTGCGCGCCATACGCGACACCGACGCCCGCCGCACCGGCGCTCGCGGCCATCTGCAGGTCGTGCGTCGTATCGCCGATCATCACGGTGCGCGCCAGGTCCTGCCCCAATTCCCGCGACAACTCGTGCAGCATCGCCGGGTGCGGTTTCGAGAACGTCTCGTCCGCGCAGCGCGTCGCATCGAACAGGCTCGTCAGTTTCGACTGGTCGAGCACGCGGTTCAGCCCCACCCGCCCCTTGCCGGTCGCCACCGCGAGCAGGTAGCCCGTATCGCGCAGCTCGGCGAGCAGTTCCCGCACGCCGGCGAACAGCTCGATGCGCTGGTCGTCGAGCAGATAGTGATAGCGGTAGCGCTCGGCGAGTCGCGAGTACTCGGATGGATCGAGGGTCGGAGCGGTAATCTGCAGCGCATCGCGCAGGCCGAGGCCGATCACGTAGCGCGACGCCTCGTCGGACGGCGTAGGCAGGCCGAGATCGCGGCATGCGGCCTGGATGCTGTGCGCAATGTGCGCAGTCGAATCCATCAGCGTGCCGTCCCAGTCGAAGACGATCAGGTCAAATTGCTGTCGGGCCATGCGGTTCAGGCGGTATCGCGCAATGCGCTGAGTTGATCGAGGAAGCGCCGGCATTCGTCCGGCAGCGGCGCGTCGAACTGCAGCGCCTCGCCAGTCAGCGGATGGGCAAGCCGCAGCCGGTGCGCATGCAGGAACATCCGCTTCAGCGACGGTTGCGCGTTCGCACGCGCCAGCGCCTTGTTCAGTGCGAAATCGCCATACTTGGCGTCGCCGGCGATCGGCAGGCCGAGATGCGCGAGGTGCACGCGGATCTGATGGGTCCGACCCGTTTTGAGTTCCGCTTCGACGAGCACATAGTCGGACCAGCGGTCGACGAGGTTGAACACCGTATGCGACGGCAGCCCGTCGTCCTGCACGCGCACGCGGCGCTCCCCTTCCGGAGTCGAATACTTGAACAGCGGCGCCTTCACCGCGCGGCGGCGGCCCCAGTCGGGCTGCCATTCGCCGTGCGCGCACGCGAAGTAGCGCTTGTCCATCCGGTTCTCGCGGATCTGCTCATGCAGGCCGACCAGCGCCGTGCGCTTCTTCGCGAGCATCAGGACCCCGGACGTCTCGCGGTCGAGCCGGTGCACGAGTTCGAGGAATTTCGCGCGCGGGCGCGCCTGGCGCATCTGCTCGATCACACCGAACGCGACGCCGCTGCCGCCGTGGACCGCGACGCCGGCCGGTTTGTCGATGACGAGCATCGCGTCGTCCTCGTACAGCACGTCGAAATTGGCCGGCGGCACGATGAGCGTGTCGGCGCGCGCGAGGTCCGCCGCCGCCACGCGCACGGGCGGCACGCGGACGATGTCGCCCAGGGCCAGGCGGTACTGCGCATCGATCCGACCCTTGTTCACGCGTACTTCGCCGCTGCGGAGGATCCGGTAAATATGGCTTTTCGGCACGCCTTTACAGACGCGCAACAGGAAGTTGTCGATCCGCTGACCGGCCGAGTTTTCGTCGATCTCGATCATCGATACCTGGCCGCTTGCGACTGAATTCTGGGATATTTTGCCTAACTCATTCATACTGAATATAATTTTGCCCAGCCTGACGTTGAGGGTGGCCTGACCGGCCGGCCCCGACCGAGTCGGGCAAGGCGCAAGCGGAAACCGTTATTTTACTTGCGCCGGGGGTCTGCTGCTCGCCCCTAATCAAAGAGATGCAGCAAGTTGCACGCACGGCGCCGCCCGTCGGCAAGGATCGCGCCCACAGGCGGATTCGGTCGGCAAGGCGCCGCGGTAACGGAAAGTTGGTTGAAAAGAATTTGATCGGCAGCCCGACGGCGCGAGGTGCGTCCGCAGGCTGCCGGTTGCGAAAATTACGGCGTTGCGCCCGATTTGGTCCCGCGAAGCGTGCGGGGCTTGGCGACGTCAAACCA
This sequence comes from Burkholderia arboris, assembly GCF_902499125.1. Classification (GTDB taxonomy): domain Bacteria; phylum Pseudomonadota; class Gammaproteobacteria; order Burkholderiales; family Burkholderiaceae; genus Burkholderia; species Burkholderia arboris. The sequence continues at coordinate 119,687 of NZ_CABVPX010000020.1, read as the reverse complement.
GGGAAGTACACCCCAAGCGGGAAAGTCGGGCTGGATTCGATACTCCCCGCTGCGGCCCAAGCCGCAGCATCTGCCGCCCGTCGGTGCGCGCGACGCATTGCGCGCGCCCGTGGCAATGCCCGGACTCAGGCTTAGCGCGCTTTTGCAGCGTGCGGTGTGTGAACGCCGTGCTTTGAAACCGTATTCGCAGGTGCCCTATGGCCGCCGGCCCCATGTTTCGGGCCCAAGCGCCTCTTCAGGCAATTCTCCCCGCCATCGTTCCCGCTCCAGCGTGCTTGTGACAACACAACAAGGTGCGGCCTGCCGTCGTTCCCGCCCTCGCGCCTGACAACCGCGAGGCGCCGGCAGCGGAGCCGCCTGGAGTCGTTCATGAAACGCATGCTGTTCAATGCGACGCAGCAGGAGGAGCTGCGCGTCGCCATCGTCGATGGGCAAAAGCTCATCGACATCGACATCGAGACAGCCGGGCGCGAACAGCGCAAAGGCAATATCTACAAAGGTGTCATCACCCGCATCGAGCCGTCGCTCGAAGCGTGCTTCGTCAACTACGGCGAAGACCGCCACGGCTTCCTGCCGTTCAAGGAAGTCGCCCGCCAGTACTTCAAGGAAGGCATCGACATGCGCTCCGCGCGCATCCAGGATGCCCTGCGCGAAGGCCAGGAGCTGATCGTCCAGGTCGAGAAGGAAGAGCGTGGCAACAAGGGCGCCGCCCTCACCACCTTCATCTCGCTCGCCGGCCGTTACCTCGTGCTGATGCCGAACAATCCGCGCGGCGGCGGCGTGTCGCGCCGGATCGAAGGCGACGAGCGTCAGGAGCTGCGTGAAACGATGGCGCAGCTGCAGATTCCGGACGGCATGAGCATGATCGCCCGTACCGCGGGCATCGGCCGCAGCGCCGAGGAACTGCAGTGGGACCTGAACTACCTGCTGCAACTGTGGCGCGCGATCGAAGCGGCATCGCAAAGCGGCAATGCCGGCCAGCCGATGCTGATCTACCTGGAATCGAGCCTCGTGATCCGCGCGATCCGGGACTATTTCCAGCCCGATATCGGCGAAATCCTGATCGATACGAACGAAATCCACGATCAGGCCCGCGCATTCATGGACATCGTGATGCCGGACAACGTCGCGAAGGTGAAGCGCTACCACGACGACGTGCCGCTGTTCTCGCGCTTCCAGATCGAGCACCAGATCGAAACCGCGTACTCGCGCACGGTGCCGCTGCCGTCGGGCGGCGCGATCGTGATCGACCACACCGAAGCGCTCGTCGCGATCGACGTGAACTCGGCGCGCGCGACCAAGGGCGCCGACATCGAGGAAACGGCGACCCGCACGAACCTCGAAGCGGCCGACGAAGTCGCCCGCCAGCTGCGCCTGCGCGACCTCGGCGGCCTGATCGTGATCGATTTCATCGACATGGAATCGGCCAAGAGCCAGCGTGAAGTCGAGCAACGCCTGAAGGACGCGCTCAAGCACGACCGTGCGCGCGTGCAGATGGGCAAGATCTCCCGCTTCGGCCTGATGGAACTGTCGCGCCAGCGCCTGCGTCCGGCCCTGTCGGAAGGCAGCCACGTGACGTGCCCGCGCTGTAACGGCACCGGCCACATCCGCGACACCGAATCGTCCGCACTGCAGGTCCTGCGGATCATTCAGGAAGAAGCGATGAAGGAAAACACCGCGGCGATCCACTGCCAGGTGCCGGTCGAGGTGACCGCCTTCCTGCTCAACGAAAAGCGTCAGGAAATCAACAAGATCGAATCGCGCTTCAAGGTCGGCATCGTGCTGATCCCGAACAAGCACCTCGATACGCCGCACTACAAGCTCGAGCGCCTGCGTCACGACGATGCGCGCCTCGACGATCCGCGCGCGTCGTGGAAGATGGCCGAGGAAGCCGCTCGCGAACTCGAGTCGGAAACCGGCTACAGCAAGCGCGCCGCAGAAGTGAAGCCGAAGCAGGAAGCCGCGGTCAAGGGCATCACGCCCGAGCGTCCGGCCCCGAGCCCGGCACCGCAGCGCCCGGTCGAACCGGTTGCCGCGCCCGCCCCTGTCGCCGCGGCAAGCGGCGGCTTCATCGGCTGGCTGAAGGGCCTGTTCGGCGTGTCGCCGGCACCGGCGCCCGCACCGGTTGCTCCGGCACCGGCGAAGGAGCAGGCAGCCCGCCCGGCCCGCGAGCGGACCGAGAAGACCGAGCAGCGCGGCGGCGATCGCAACCGCAACCGTCGCGGCGGCACGCAGCAGGCGCAAGGCGGCCGCGACCAGGCAGCGGCAGGCCGTGGCCAGCCGCAACGCCAGGAGCGCGAAGGCAAGGAAGTGCGCGAGCCGCGTGAAGGCCGCGAGCCGCGCGAGGGTCGTGAACTGCGTGAAGGCCGTGAACCGCGTGAAGGTCGCGAAAACCGCGAAGGTCGTGAGGGCCGTGGCCCGCGCGAAGGTCGCGAACCGCGCGAAGGCCGCGAGCCGCGTGAAGGCCGTGAGCCGCGTGAAAGCCGTGAGCCGCGCGAAAACCGCGAGCCGCGCGAGCGTGCCGAGCAGCCGGAAGGCGTCGAGGCAGGCGGCCGTGGCGAGCGCCAGGAACGCGGCGAGCGTCGCGAGCGCCGCAAGCCGACTCAGCATGCGGCCACGCTCGAAACCGTCACCCGTGGCGAAAACCACCCGGAAGCGGAAGACGACAAGGCCGTTGCAGAGGCCCTGCCCGACGCCGAGCTGGCAGCCGATACGGAAGCCGGCGCGCGTGACGGCGAAGAACGCCGCCGCCGCCGCCGCGGCCGCCGCGGCGGTCGTCGCGAGCGCGAGGAAGACGGCGCAATCGTCGACCAGGCCGAGCAAGGCGCGGATGACGAAGCCGCCGTGCAAACCGTGACGCAGGCAGCACCGGCTGCCGCCGAACCGGCCCACACGGCCGCACCGGCAGTCGTCGCAGCCGTGGCAAGCGCCGTCGTCGTGGAAGCCGTCGTCGAGCAGCATGCTGCCCCGGTCGCGGTCGAAGCCCAGCCGGCACCGGCACACGCCGAAGCCGCTCCGGCCGCCCCGGCCGAGCCCGCCGTCGCTGTCCAGGCAGCAGAACCGGCACCGGTCGCCCCTGCCGTCGTGGAAAGCGGCCCGGCACCGGTCGCGGTTTCGCCGACCGACGCGTTCGAAGTGCCGGCAGTCCCGGCGGCGGCCCCGGCCGCTGTCGAGGCGCCGCAATCCGCACCCGTCGAGCAAGCCGCACCGGCCGCGACGACCGAAGCCGCTCCGGTGGCTGTCGAGCCGGCACCGGTCGAAGCTGCACCGGTCGAGGCCGTCGCAGCACCGGCACCGGCACCGGCTCCCGCGCAATCGGCAGCCGCGCCCGCTTCGGCGAGCCTGGATGTCGTGCTGGAGCAAGCCGGCCTCGTCTGGGTGAACACGGACGCCGACAAGTTCGCAGCTGCGCAGGAAGCCGCGTCGCAACTTCCGCGCGCAGCCCGCGTGCCGCGCGAACGCAAGACGCTGCCGCCGGCCGATACGGCCCCGATGCAGCAGGTCGAAACGACGCATCACTAAGTCGCATCGCCTGACCAGGAAAAGCCCGCCCCCCGGCGGGCTTTTTCATGTCCGCGCTGCGGGTTTCCGCCCACCGGACCAGCCGGCCGCTTGCGGCTAAAATAGAAGTCTGGTTCGCACTTCATTCACCATGTCCCGACGCATCATTCCTCTCGCCGACGTCAGCGGGATGCCGGACGTCTCCGGCGTCGCGCATGCCCCTGACGGCACGCTGGCCGACACGTTCGCCAGGCCGCTGCGCGACCTCCGCATTTCGGTGACGGACCGCTGCAACTTCCGCTGCGTGTACTGCATGCCGCGTGCGGTCTTCGACAAGGACTACCCGTTTCTGCCGCACAGCGCGCTGCTCACGCACGAGGAAATCGAACGTGTGGCGCGGCTTTTTGTCGCACACGGCGTCGAGAAGATCCGCATCACGGGTGGCGAGCCGCTGCTGCGCAAGAATCTCGAATTCCTGATCGAGCGCCTTGCGCGCCTGACGACGCACGCCGGCCGCCCCCTCGACCTGACGCTGACGACCAACGGCTCGCTGCTCGCGCGCAAGGCGCGCGCGCTGAAGGACGCCGGGCTCACGCGCGTGACGGTCAGCCTCGACGCGCTCGACGACACGCTGTTCAAGCGCATGAACGATGCCGAATTCGCGAGCGCCGACGTGCTCGACGGCATCTTTGCCGCGCAGGCCGCGGGCCTCGCGCCGGTCAAGGTCAACATGGTCGTGAAGCGCGGCACCAACGACAGCGAGATCCTGCCGATGGCCGAGCGTTTCCGCGGCACCGGCGTGATCCTGCGTTTCATCGAATACATGGACGTCGGCACGTCGAACGGCTGGAACATGACCGAGGTGCTGCCGTCGGCCGACGTCGTCGCACGGATCGCCGAACATTTCCCGCTCGTGCCGCTCGAGCCGCACACGGCGGCGGAAACCGCACAGCGCTGGGGCTATGCGGACGGCAGCGGCGAGATCGGCGTGATCTCGAGCGTCACCCAGGCCTTCTGCGGCGACTGCACGCGTGCGCGGCTGTCGACCGAAGGCAAGCTGTACCTGTGCCTGTTCGCATCGACCGGCCACGACCTGCGCGCGCTCGTGCGCGGCGGCGCGAGCGATACCGAAATCGCGACCGCGATCGCGCGCATCTGGCAGGCCCGTACCGACCGTTATTCGCAGCTGCGGGGCAGCGCGTCGGCCGAAGCCCTGCCCGACGGCGCCGGCAAGCGCGTCGAAATGTCCTATATCGGCGGCTGACGCACGCCGCCCTTTCCGCCTTCGTACGATGCCCGCTTCCGCTTCTCCGTCGATCGCCGGCCTGCTGCTCGCAGGCGGGCGCGGCACGCGCATGGATGGTGTCGACAAGGGCCTGCAACTGCTCGACGACACGCCGCTCGCGCTGCACGTGCTGCGCCGGTTGTCGCCGCAGGTCGACGAGACGCTGATCAGCGCGAATCGCCACGCCGATCGCTATGCCGAGCTGGGTGCGCCGTTCGGCGCGCGCATCGTCGCCGACGAAACGCCCGACTTCCCCGGCCCGCTCGCGGGCCTGCTCGCCGGCCTGCGGGCGGCACGCGCGCCGCTCGTCGCGAGCTCGCCGTGCGACACGCCGTATCTGCCCGCCGACCTCGTCGCACGGCTGCACGCAGCGCTCGACGCCCAGCAGGCCGACATCGCGATGGCCGTGACCGTCGACGCGCAGCAGGTGCGCTCGCCGCAGCCGACGTTCGCGCTGCTGCGCACGTCGCTGGCCGACGATCTGGCGGCCCGGCTCGCGGCCGGCGACCGCAAGGTGCGTGCGTGGTACGCACGCCACAAGACGGTCGAAGTCGAGTTTCGCGACGAGCGTGCGTTTTACAATGCCAACTCCTGGCAGGAACTCGCCGCGCTGGCCCGCCGCTGAAGCGCCCGCGCCGTTCCCGCCCGGCGCCCGCCACACGCGCAACCCGCGCCCAGGGCCCCCCTCGCGCCACCGGCCACGAACCCGATACGCCTCGCGGCGCAGTCCGACTGATGATCACGCAATCCTCGCCCGCCTCCCGAACCGCACCCGATTCCGATGCGCCGCTGTCGCTCGCCGACGCGCAGGCGCTCGCGTGCCGTTTCGCGGTGCCGGTCGACGCGTGCGACACGGTGACGCTGCGCGACGCGCTCGACCGCGTGCTCGCGGCCGACGTGAACGCGCCGTTCGACATTCCCGCGTACGACAACTCGGCGATGGACGGCTATGCATTCGACGGCAGCGCCACGCACGCGTCGCCGCAGGGCGACGTCGCGCTGACGGTCGCCGGCACCGCGTTCGCCGGCCATCCGTTCGACGGCGTGACGGCAGCCGGTGCATGCGTTCGCATCATGACGGGTGCGCCGATGCCGGCCGGATGCGACACGGTGATTCCGCAGGAGCGCGTGCGCGTCGACGGCAACACGATCCGCTTTGCCGCGCACGACGTCGCGCGCGGCGCGAACTGCCGCAAGGCCGGCGAGGATCTCGCGCGCGGCGCCTGCGCGCTCGCCGCGGGCCGCATCCTGCGCCCGTCCGATCTCGGCCTGCTCGCCTCGTTCGGTTGCACCGACGTCACGGTGCGCCGCCGCGTGCGCGTCGCCGTGTTCTCGACCGGCGACGAACTGCGCGAGCCCGGCGAGCCGCTCGGCCGCGGCACGCTGTACGACAGCAATCGCGGGATGCTGATCGCGATGCTCGAACGGCTGCACGTCGACGCGATCGATCTCGGGATCGTCCGCGACGATCCGGCCGCGCTCGAAGCCGCACTGCGCGACGCCGTCGCCGCGCAGGCCGACGCGGTAATCACGTCGGGCGGCGTGTCGGTCGGCGAAGCCGACTTCACGCGCGACGTGATGGCGACACTCGGCGACGTGACGTTCGCGAGCCTCGCGCTGCGGCCCGGCCGCCCGCTCGCCTGCGGCACGCTCGCTCGCGCGGCCGGCGGCGCCGGACACGCACTGTTCTTCGGGTTGCCCGGCAATCCGGTCGCGTCCGCCGTGACGTTCTACGCGATCGTGCGCCCGGCACTGCTGACGCTGGCCGGCGCACCGACACCGCCGCCGGCCATGTACACGGCGCTCAGCACGCATGCGCTGAAGACACGCCCCGGCCGCACCGAATACCTGCGCGGCATCGCGACGCGCGCCGCCGACGGCCGCTGGCATGTCACACCGGCCGGTTCGCAGAGCTCCGCATCGTTGAGCGGCCTCGCGGCCGCCAACTGTTTCATCGTCCTGGGCCACGATACCGCGGCAGTCGACGCGGGCACCCCGGTCGACATCCTGCCGCTCGACGGCCTGATCTGAATTCCACTATCGGTATATCTCTACGGGGGCAATCCACACATGAAGAAACAAATCTCCTCGATCGCCGCGGGGCAGACCGCAAAGGCACTGATCCTCGTCTACCTGACGTTCAGCGTGCCGATCGTGCTGCTCGGCATTCTCGTCGCGTACATCCGCTACGGGATGGTCGAACTGAGCACGATCCTGAGCGCGCTGCTGCTGAACGCGATCCTCGGTTTCGTGCTGCTGTGGATCGCATGCCACGCGTACAACTGGGTCGCGTCGCGCTTCGGCGGCATCGAGATCGTGCTGTCCGATCCGCCGGAGGAAGCGTGAGCGGCATGCCGCGGATCCGCGCAGCCGAATCGCGCGACGTCGGCGCGATCCTCGCGCTGATGCGCGAGCTGGCCGAGTTCGAGAAGCTCACGGATCTGTTCGTTGCAACGGAAGCCGATCTCGCCGACGCGCTGTTCGGCGCACACCCCGCCGCCGAAGCACGGGTGGCCGAGCAGGACGGCGCGATCGTCGCGTATGCGCTGTTCTTCCACAACTATTCAACGTTCCTCGGCCGTCGCGGCCTCTATCTCGAGGATCTGTACGTGCAGCCGTCGCAGCGCGGCACGGGCCTCGGCACCGCGATGCTGCGTCACCTCGCGGCGCTGGCCGTCGAGCGCCGTTGCGGCCGCTTCGAATGGTCGGTCCTTGACTGGAACCAGCCCGCGATCGATTTCTACGAGAAGATGGGCGCAACCGTGCTGCCCGACTGGCGCATCGTTCGCGTAACGGGCGACGCGCTGGATACGCTCGCCGGACGATGAGCGCGGGCCGGCCGCGCCGGTGAACACGTCGGAAACTGCTTCAAAAGAAAACGGGCGCCTCGGCGCCCGTTTTTTTCGTTCCGGTTGCTGCCGGCAACCACACGTCACGCGTCGTCCGCATCGGCGCCATCAGCGCCTTCCGCACCGAGCAGCCCGGCCGCCGTGTCGCCCGGCAGCGCCTCGACCTGCTTCAGCTTGCGGCTCATCACGCGCGTACGCTGCTCGGCGGACTCGATCGAGCGCGTGACCGTTTCGAGCTGCGCCTTCGTGCGTGCGAGCACGTCGCCGAACTTGCCGAACTCCGTCTTGACCGCGCCCAGCACCTGCCACACCTCGCTTGAGCGCTGCTCGATCGCGAGCGTGCGGAAGCCCATCTGCAGGCTGTTCAGCAGCGCGGTGAGCGTCGTCGGCCCGGCAACCGTCACGCGATAGTCGCGCTGCAGCAGATCAGTCAGGCCGGGGCGACGCAGGATCTCCGCGTAGAGCCCTTCGGTCGGCAGGAACAGCAGTGCGAAATCGGTCGTGTGCGGCGGCGCGACGTACTTCTCGGCGATCGTGCGCGCTTCCTGCCGCACGCGCGCCTCGAGCGCACGGGCCGCCTCCTCGACGGCCACCGCATCGGCGCGCTCCTGCGCATCGATCAGCCGCTCGTAATCTTCGCGCGGGAATTTCGCATCGATCGGCAGCCACACGGGCGGCGCATCGCGCGTGCCGGCGTCGCGCCCCGGCAACCGGATCGCAAACTCGACGCGCTCGGTGCTCTTCGGCACCGTCGCGACGTTCTTCGCGTACTGGTCGGGCGTCAGCATCTGTTCGAGCAGCGCCTCGAGCTGCACTTCGCCCCAGGTGCCGCGCGTCTTCACATTGGTCAGCACCTTCTTCAGGTCGCCGACACCGGCCGCAAGCGTCTGCATTTCGCCGAGCCCGCGATGGACCTGTTCGAGCCGGTCCGACACGAGCTTGAACGATTCGCCGAGACGCTGCTCGAGCGTCGCATGCAGTTTCTCGTCGACCGTGCGGCGCATCTCCTCGAGCTTCGCCGCGTTGTTGGTCTCGATTTCCTTCAGCCGCTGTTCGAGCGTCGCGCGCACTTCGCCGATCCGGCGATCGTTCGCCTCGGTCAGCTGCGTGAGCTGCCGGTTCAACGTATCGCCGAACAGCCGCAGCGCGCCCGTCTGCTCCTCGCGCGCCTGCTGTGCCTGGCGCTGCACGCTCTCGCGCATCGCGTCGAACTGCTGCGCATTGCCGGCGACGAGCTTGCCGAGCTGCTGCGCAAAGCCTTCGATCTGGTTGTTCTGCACGGTCGCCACGCTCGTCAGCTGCGCGGCGAGCGTCTGCTGAAGCTGCGCAAAGCTGCCGGCCAGCTCGGTGCGCGAGCCGCGCGCGTTCTCGACGATCTCGCCGCGCACTTCGCGTTCGAGCCGCTCGACCGCGCGCGCCTGCGCATGCGCGGCGTCCTCGATCTGGTCGCCGAGTACGGCCACATCATCGTGGCGGCCGCCGCCGCGCACAAGCGCGACGACCGCCACCGCGAGCGCAACGGCCAGCACGACGACCGCCGCAAGCAACAACGTCATCGTCATGCGCGCGGCTTCCCGATCACGTCAGGGTTGATCGGATTCGGCGGCTGCCCGGCGCGCGCCCCCTCGCCCAGTGCGGCGATCAGGTTGTCGGCAGCGAGGTTCGCCATCGCGCGGCGCGTCTTTTCGGTCGCGCTCGCGATATGCGGCGTCAGCACGACGTTCGGCACCTCGAGCAGCGCCGGATGCACGGCCGGCTCGCCCTCGTACACGTCGAGGCCGGCCGCGGCGATCGTCCCGTCGCGCAACGCGGCAGCCAGCGCCGCGTCGTCGACGATCCCGCCGCGCGCGATGTTGGTCAGCGTCGCCGTGGGCTTCATCTGCGCGAGCTCGGCCGCACCGATCGTGTGATGATTCTCCTTCGTGTACGGCAGCACGAGCACGACGTGATCGGCACGTGCGAGCAGCGCCTCCTTCGACACGTACTCGGCGTTCAGCTCGGCCTCGATCTCGGGCGCGACCCGCGAACGGTTGTGATAGATCACCTGCATCCCGAAGCCGCGGGCGCGGCGCGCGAGCGCCTGGCCGATGCGGCCCATCCCGATGACGCCGAGCGTCGAGCCGTAGATGTCGGTGCCGAGGAAACCGTCGTATGCCCACTTCTGCCAGTGACCGGCACGCAGCCAGTGCTCGGATTCGGCGATCCGCCGCGCAGCGGCCATCATCAGCGCCCAGCCGAAATCGGCGGTCGACTCGTTCAGTACGTCAGGCGTGTTGGTGCCGAGCACGTTCGCCGCGTTGAACGCGGCCATGTCGAAGTTGTTGTAGCCGACCGCCATGTTCGCCACGACGCGCAGGCGCGGGGCCGCCGCGAGCGTCGCCGCGCCGACCGGGTCGCCGGCCGTCAGTGCGCCGTCCTTGTCGGCCAGACGCGCGGCGAGCGCATCGGGCGCGAGCGCGTCGCCGTTGTTCCAGTCGACCTCGAAATACTGCTCGAGCCGTTCGATCACGTCCGGAAAGATCGGACGTGCGACCAGGATCTTCTGCATCGCCATCTCCGTATGCTGCGGGTCGATCGAGACGCGCGTCGCGCCGCCGGGATCGCCCGCGCTGGGTTGAAAGTTGTCAGGTTACGCCGGGAAGAAGATCAGCGACGTCAGCAGGAACACGGGGACCAGAATCACGAGTGCCCAGCCGAGGTACGCAAAGAAGCTCGGCATCTTCACGCCGCGCGACTCCGCGATCGCCTTCACCATGAAGTTCGGCGCATTGCCGATGTAGCTGTTCGCGCCCATGAACACCGCGCCCGCGGAAATCGCGGCGAGCGTCGACGCGCCCGTCGTCATCAGCGCCTGCGCGTCGCCGCCCGCGAGGTTGAAGAACACCAGATAGGTCGGCGCATTGTCGAGGAACGACGACAGCAGGCCCGTCGCCCAGAAGTACATCGCATCGACCGGCTTGCCGTCCGGCCCCGTGACGAGATGGACGATCTGCGCAAACGCGCCGTCCGCGCCCGCGCGCAGGATCACGATCACCGGCGCGATCGTCACGAAGATCCCGGCAAACAGCTTCGCGACCTCCTCGATCGGCGCCCAGTTGAACGCATTGCCTTCACGCGCGGAACGCGGCGTCAATGCGAGCGACGCGAGCGTCACGCCCGCGAGCGCGACGTCGCGCACGAGGTTCTGCAGCGCCACGTGCGTGCCCCACACGTCGAACGTGATGCCCGGCTTCCAGACGCCGCTCATCAGCACGAGCGCGATCACGGCCGCGAGCAGCACGAAGTTGATCTTGCCGTCGATCGACAGCGCCGCGCCGTCGGGTGTCGGGTCGAGCGCGGCCGGCCGCTCCTCGCCGCCCTTCCGGTAGAAGTACGTATCGAGCACGAAGAACAGCGTCAGCAGCACGACGCAGATGAACAGCATCGGCAACGCGAGATGCGTGGTGGTCCAGAAGAAGCTCACGCCGTTCAGGAAACCGAGGAACAGCGGCGGATCGCCGAGCGGCGACAGCGAACCGCCCGCGTTCGCGACGAGGAAGATGAAGAAGATCACGACGTGCACGACATGCTTGCGGTTGTCGTTCGCGCGCAGGAGCGGCCGGATCAGCAGCATCGCGGCACCCGTCGTGCCCATGACGCTCGCGAGCAGCGTGCCGAGCGCGAGGATCGCGGTGTTCAGCTTCGGCGAGCCGTGCAGGTTGCCGTTCACGCAGATGCCGCCCGCAACCGTATAAAGCGCGGTGAGCAGCACGATGAACGGAATGTATTCCTCGAGCAGCGCATGCACGAGCGTGCCGAACGCGGTGCCGGCACCGAACGCGAAAGCGAACGGAACCAGGAATACGACCGCCCAGCCGGCGGCGATCTTGCCGAAGTGGTGATGCCAGAACACGGGCGCGACGAGCGGGAACAATGCGATCGACAGCAGGACCCCGGCGAACGGGATGCCCCAGAGTGCGGACAGCGTGGCGCCGTCGAGCGTGGCGGCCGATGCAAGCGCGGGAGCCGCGCCAAGCGCGATTCCCGACGCCATGCCCGCCCAGGCGGCATGTCGTTTCATGCAGAACTTCCTTGTTCGAGTGGTAGAGGATGCAGCGGGTGCGTCATGCGCCCCGTACGATGATCACGTGCACGCGGTACGGGCCGTGCGCACCCAGTACGATGGTCTGCTCGATGTCGCCCGTGCGCGACGGGCCCGACACGAAATTGACCGCGCGCGGCAATTCGCCGCGCTCCGTGCGAATCAGCGCGAACGCGTCTTCATGCCCGGCGACGATCCGCGAAGCCGGTACGATTGCGATGTGTGTTTCCGGCAACAGGCCGGCCGATGCATAGGTGTCGGGGCCGGACAGCAGCACCAGCGAACCCGTTTCGGCGGTCGCGCAAAAACAGCCGGTGAGGCCGACGAGATCGCCGTCGCGCGGCTTGCGGCATTCGACCGACAGGCCGGCGCCGGCCCAGTCGAAATCGGCCAGCGTGCGCCACGCGACAGCCTGCGTCGGCAGGCCGTGAGCGGCAAGATAGCGGGCGGCGGCGGCGGGCGCGTCGGCCAGCGTCGCGACTTCGTCGATCGTGGTCGACAGGCGCGCCGCTTCGTCGACGAAGGCGGCGACGAGGTCGGCCGGCGCCGGCGGGCGCGGACCCTGCGGATGCCGTGCGAGGTAGTCGGTGACGCCGTCGCGCTCTGCTGCGTCGGGTTCGGCCGCGCGCCCCTGCGCCGCGCGGATGCGCGCGAGGATCTGGCGACGGGCAGCGGAAGTGTCCATGAACGGTCCTCGTGACGTTGGCGTGCAATACCGTCCGATTATACCGGCCACCCCTGCCGCCACGCACCTTCGGCCGAACGGCCGGTGCTTACTTCGACGCGTCTTCCTCGACCGGCTGCGCGATGCCGAACACCTGGCGCAGGTACGCGAGATACGCCTTGTCGTCGCACATGCTCTTGCCCGGCGAATCCGACAGCTTCGCGACCGGCTGGCCGTTGCAGCGGACCATCTTGATCACGATCTGCAGCGGCACGTAGCCGAGATCGTTGGTGAGGTTCGTGCCGACGCCGAACGCAAGCTTGCAGCGACCGCGGAACCGTTCGTACAACTGCATGACCTTCGGGATGTCGAGCGCGTCCGAGAACACGAGCACCTTGGTGCGCGGATCGCAGCGGTTCGCCTCGTAGTGGCGCAGCATCCGCTCGCCCCAGTCGAACGGATCGCCCGAATCGTGGCGCGCGCCGTCGAACAGCTTGCAGAAGTACATGTCGAAGTCGTTCAGGAACGCATCCATCCCGTAGACGTCCGACAGCGCGATCCCGAGGTCGCCGCGGTATTCCTTCGCCCACATCTCGAAGCCGTAGATCTGCGAATCGCGCAGCCGCGGGCCGAGCGCCTGGCACGCCTGCAGGTACTCGTGCGCCATCGTGCCGAGCGGCGTGATGTCGTGCTTCATCGCGTACAGCACGTTGCTCGTGCCCGCGAACTGCGGGCCGAGCCCGTCGCGCAGCGTGAGCGCGACTTCCTCGTGCCAGACCTTCGAGAAGCGCCGGCGCGTGCCGTAGTCGGCGATCTTGCAGTCGGCGAACTCGGGCTTCGCGCCGAGCAGCGTGATCTTCTCGCGCAGCCGCTCGCGGCCCTCGCGATAGTCGGGCTCGCGCTGCGTGTTGCGGAAATAGACTTCGTTGACGATCGCGAGCACCGGGATCTCGAACAGGATCGTGTGCAGCCACGGCCCCTCGATCACGATGTCGATCTCGCCATGGCCCCTCGGCGACGGCGTGATCGAGATGTATTTCTCGTTCAGATGGAACAGCGCGAGGAAGTCGACGAAATCGCTCTTGATGAAGCGCATCCGCCGCAGGTAGTCGAGTTCGACGTCCGAAAAGCGCAGCGCGCACAGGCCGCGCACCTCGTCGCGGATCTCGTCGATGTACGGCACGAGATCGACGCCCGGCGTACGGCACCGGAAACGGTATTCGACGCTTGCGGCGGGAAAGTGATGCAGGACGACCTGCATCATCGTGAACTTGTAGAGATCCGTGTCGAGCAGCGAAGTGATGATCATGATTACGGCACCGCCAATATCGTGACAGGGCCCCGGCGCACCGCGCGCCGCCCGGTCTGCCGGTCATGTTACCCGAATGCGGGCCCGACCATCGCGAAACCGCCCGCCGCCCTGCCCCGTCGCGCCGGCGCCCGTGTGCGGGGATGGGCTTTGCCCACCCCATAAACTAATCACGAAACGATATAAGCCGGATAGCCGACCACGCCATGCGGGTTTTGCGCTTCAGTTACAATGCCGCTTTTGGCGCAAACGCCACCCCATATATACCGCCAAGCAGGAGCGTTTTAATGACTCACGTTGTGACCGAAGGCTGCATCAAGTGCAAATACACGGATTGCGTGGATGTGTGCCCGGTGGATTGCTTCCGTGAAGGTCCCAACTTTCTCGCCATCGATCCGGACGAGTGCATCGACTGCGCCGTGTGCGTGGCCGAGTGCCCGACCAATGCGATCTATGCCGAAGAAGACGTTCCGGGCGACCAGCAGCAGTTCACCGAGCTGAACGCCGAGCTGGCAAAGGGCTGGCCGTCGATCACGAAGACCAAGCCGGCCCCGGCCGACGCGGACGAGTGGAAGGACGTGCAGGAGAAGCTGCACCTGCTCGAGCGCTGATCGCGCCGCGCGCCGCGCGCCGCATAAAATTTTTGTGTACCGCGGCCCAAAAGTGTTGACAGGTTAGCGAACACTCCATACAATCTCGTTTCTCTGCTGTTGTTGTTTGTTCCCCGATAGCTCAGTCGGTAGAGCGCCGGACTGTTAATCCGTAGGTCCCTGGTTCGAGCCCAGGTCGGGGAGCCAAAAACACACAAGCCCGTTGAAAGTGGACGGGTTTTTTGTTGGAAACAACGCACGCAGATATACCGATTTATTCCCCGATAGCTCAGTCGGTAGAGCGCCGGACTGTTAATCCGTAGGTCCCTGGTTCGAGCCCAGGTCGGGGAGCCAGACAGCGAAAGGCCCGTCATTCGACGGGCCTTTTGTTTTTCCGGCCGCCCTCTCGCGTTCCGCCTTTCATCGCCCGGTCACGCGCATGCTAGAGTCTCTGTCCCGCATTCGCATCCGGTTCCGTCGATGAAGCATCGCCTCCTCCGTTCCGCCCCGTTCGCCCTCCTGCTCTCCGCCTTCACCGCGGCACCGCTCGCGCACGCGGAGGAAGTCGGCAGCGTCAACACCCATTTCCGCGTCACGGGCTCCGACCGCGTGGTCGTCGAGGCGTATGACGATCCGGTCGTGAACGGCGTGACCTGCTACGTGTCTCGCGCGCGCACCGGCGGGATCAAGGGCACGCTCGGCGTCGCCGAGGATCCGAGCGAAGCGTCGATCGCCTGCCGGCAGGTCGGCCCGATCAGCTTCAAGGAACCGCTCAAGCAGCAGACCGACGTGTTCAGCGAACGCATGTCGTTCATCTTCAAGACGCTGCATGTCGTGCGCGTCGTCGACAAGAAGCGCAACACGATCGTCTACCTGACCTACAGCGACCGCATCGTCAGCGGCAGCCCGAAGAACGCGGTCACCGCGGTGCCGATGCCGGCCGGCACGACGATTCCGGTCAAGTAACACGCACACCGGCCGGGCGCGCGAGCGATACACTGTCGGTTCGACCGCTCCCGCGCCCGATCATGTCCGCCGCCCACCTTCCGGATTCCGCACGCTACTGGCGCACGCCGCTGCTGCCGGAGGCGGATCTCGTCACGGCGACCTATCGCGACCACACGTTCGCGCCGCACTGGCACGACGCGTACACGATCCCCGTGATTCTCGAAGGCGCAGAACGCTTCACCTATCGCGGCAACGGCTATGTCGCCGAAACGGGCAGCGTGCCCGTGATCAATCCCGGCGAAGTGCATACGGGGTCGCGCGCAGCCGACGAAGGCTGGTGCTATCGCGTCAGCTACATGCCCGTCGAATTCATCCGCGAACTCACGAGTGCGATCGCCGGCCGCCAGCAGGACGCGCCGTGGTTCGCCCCCGACGTGATTCACGATGCCGATCTCGCAGCCCGGCTCACGCTCGCGCACCGGATGATGGAAGCCGGCAGCGACCGCGCGCTGTCTTCGAATGCGCATGCGCCGGGGCAAGCGGCCGACGACCCGGCCAACACCGCATCGCGCATCTACGATCCGCTCGCCGCCGAAACGGCGATGCTCGACGCGCTGTCGACGCTGATCGTGCGTCACGCCGACGCGCTGCCGCGACCGGCGCCGCTCGCGTCCGACGAACCGCGCGTCGAGGCGATGCGCGAGCGGCTCGCCGCCGACCTGATGGCCACGGTAACGCTCGACGACGTCGCGCAGGCGGCCGGCCTGTCGCCGTTCCACGCAGCACGCCTGTTCACGCGCACGACCGGCATGCCGCCGCATGCGTGGCGCAACCAGCTGCGGCTGCAACGTGCGCTCGCGCCGCTGCGCGCGGGCGTACCCGTCGCCGACGTCGCCGCAGCCAGCGGCTTCGTCGACCAGAGCCACTTCACGCGGCATTTCAAACGGATGTTCGGCGTGCCGCCCGGCCGCTGGCAGGCGAGCTGACCCGCGGCGCCCCGCGGCCGGCAACCGCGACGCACCCCGCGCCGGCCGGCACGCGAGCCCCGCCCCCGATTCCGCGAGCGCAAGAACATACAAGCCGGCCCGCCACCGGCTCGCTATCCTCCAATTCATGGAGAAGCGCTCTTTGAACCCGACACCCGCATCGCCCCCGCGCCGCCCGCTCAACGAGTGGCTCGACGGCGCGCGCGACACGATTCCGATGATGATCGGCGCAGCACCGTTCGGCGTGATTTTCGGCACGCTCGTCGGCGGCGGCCCGCTCGCCGCATGGCACGGCGCACTGATGTCGCTCGCCGTGTTCGCGGGCTCCGCGCAGTTCATCGCGCTCGGCCTGATCGCCGGCAGCGCGAGCTTCGTCGTCGTGCTCGCGACGACGCTGATCGTGAACCTGCGCCACCTGCTGTACAGCGCGACGCTCGCGCCCTATGTCGCGCATCTGCCGCTGCGCTGGCGCGCAACGCTCGGCGCGCTGATGACCGACGAGGTGTTCGCGGTCGCCTATGCGCACTACCGGCACTTCCCGCCCGGCGCGATCGGCCCCCACTACTTTTTCGGCTCAGGGCTCGCGATGTACCTGAACTGGCAGGTCTGGACGCTCGCGGGCATCGGCTTCGGCGCGGCGTTCCCGGGCCTGCAGTCGCTCGGCCTCGATTTCGCGATGGCGGCCACCTTCATCGCGATCGTCGTCCCGCAGCTGGGCACGCTGCGCTATTTCGCGGCGGCCGCGACGGCCGGCACGCTCGCGTACTTCTGGCAGGGCTGGCCGTACAAGCTCGGGCTGCTCGGCGCGGTCGCCGCCGGCGTCGCGATCGGCGTTGCGCTCACGCTGCTGCACGAACGCACGCGTGCCGGCTCGCGCAGGGAGGCTGCATCGTGAGCTATGCGCTGCTGATCCTGGGGATGGCCGTCATCACGTACGCGATCCGCTCGACGCTGTTCCTGTTCGGCGAGCGGCTGACGTTCCCCCCGCTCGTGCGGACCGCGCTCGGCTTCGTGCCGGTCACCGTTCTGACCGCGATCATCGTGCCGATGGCCGTCTCGCCGCACGGCGGCACGGCCGAGCTGACCTGGCGCAATCCGCAGCTCGTCGGCGCGCTCGCCGCCGTGCTCGTGTCGGCGGCAACCCGCCGCCCGCTCGTGACGATCGCGGCCGGGCTCGTGGTGTTCTTCTTCTGGCAAGGGGTCGTGATCCCGCACTGGCTGCCCGCCTGAGCACACGCTCTACCGCGCGCGCTCAAGTTTCCGCCCGGCGCGCCGATATAGGGAATGAAGACCCGCCACCGGCCTCGGCGCGCACCGGTCAGTCGACACGGCGCCCGCCCCGGTGCGCCGTGCCGGCCGTCGGCTTGCGCGGGCCGCCATCGAGACGATTCATGGGCCAGATCACCCTTTCCCTCAAGGACGACACGCTCGAGTCCCTGCGCAAGGACTACGACGCATTCGTGCGCGTGTCGCTGAAACTCGACCCGCAGTTCGCAACGCCGTCGTTCGAGGATTTCCTGCGCGCGAAGCTGCTCGACAACATGGTGCCGCTGACCGAGCACGCGGTGCAGCGGATGCTGCAGGGCGGCCAGTACGCGTGGGCCAAGCGCACGCTCGACAAGGAATTTCCGGACGTCGTCGCGATCCTGATGCGGCAGGCCGGCGAATTCGGCTTCGGCTTTGCGTCGCGCTCCGAATGGACCCCCGACGAACTCGCGAAAGCGTGCCGCGACTGGGCGAAGGCGATCGTCGCCGAAGCGCAGGGCGACCCGTCGCTGATCGATCCGCTCGCATCGCAGATCAAGGGCGCGGCGCAAGACATCCAGACGCTCGAGGAACTGATGCAGACGCCCGCGTGGCGGCTCGCGGAATCGTTGCGGCAGCGGATCTACGAGGCCAAGCTCGCGTGCGAGATGAGCGTCGGCAGCACCGCGCGCGACAAGCTCGGCGAACTGCGCGGGCTGCTGCGCCTCGGGCTCGCGCACGGGTCGTTCCAGAAGCAGGAAGCGCAGCAGATCATGGAATACCTGCGGCTGCTGAAACCGGAGATCTTCGTCGAGGAACCGTACGACGTCTTCGCGCGGCTCGCTGCATGGCTGCGCAGCGTATTCACACCTGCGGCCGTGCGACCGGCCCAGGGGCAGGGACAAGGGCAAGGACAGCGCCGGCCGTGACCGCACGCCCGTTCCGCTGATAACACGACGCGATGAAAAAGGCCCGGTTCGCGCAAAGCGAACCGGGCCTTTTGACAACCACCGTCGCAGCACCGCTTCCGGCGAACATCGCGACGGCGCCGGGCACCCGCTTACTGCGTGGCGCCCTGGGCCGATGCACCGCCCTCCGCCCCGACCGAGGCGCCGCCTTCGGTCGCTTCGCCGGCCTTCGCCTTGGCCGAACCGGCATGGCCCTTGGCCGACTTCGCGGCATGCTTCGTGTGCTTCTTGGCCGAATGGACGGTCGACGTCGCCGAATCCTTCGCGCCGTCGGCGGCCGCGCCGACCGCATCGGTTGCACCGCCGGCCGCATTGCCCGACGCGTTCGCGCCGGCACCGCCCTGCACGCCTGCGCCGACACCTGCCGCCGGAGCTTGCGCCTGCACGCCGGCACCGGCTGCACCCTGCGCCGCCGTACCCGTCTGGGCAAACGCGGCCGAAGTGGCGAACGCCGTCAGCGCGGCACCGATCAGCATCGTACGAATCTTGGACATGGCAATTCTCCTCAAGAGTTGTGAGCCCGGACCGCAGCGATGCGGCCCGTCGCGTCCCTGCCGCAACACGCAGCAGGTACGACAGAAGACCCGCCGCCCGCACGGCCGGTTCGTCGATTTCTCAGACTGTTACCCACCGTTGCATTTGCTGACGAATCGCTCACAGTCCTTAACAACTGCCCGCAGCAGCGGCCCGCGCTCGCGTGCCGGGCCGCGGTGCCGTATGATGCGGAGCGTTTCCTCCCGCGCCTTGCGCACCTTCTTCGTCATGCCCAACCTGGATTTCACGCTGACCGGCGAATACGTCGAGCTGCACAACCTTCTCAAGATCACCGGCCTCGCGGACAGCGGCGGCACCGCGAAGCTGATCGTCGCGTCCGGCGCGGTGAAAGTCGACGGCGCGGTCGAGCTGCGCAAGACCTGCAAGATCCGCGCGGGCCAGGTCGTGCTGCTTGGCGACACGCGCATCGCGGTGCGCGAGGCCTAGCACTCGCGTCGTTCCCCCTGTCCGCGACATGGCCATCGGCGCACGCGTTCGACACGGTTTGAATAAAGCCGTAAGCTAAGCGTCTCTCAAAATAAATACATACAGCGCGGGCCCGCACCCGCGCGAGCGCCCATTCCATGTCGCATTCCGGTCTTACGCGGACGGTCGCTGCGCCGCCGTCGCTATCCAGTCACGCCGCCGATACCGCGCGCCTCGCCGCGCCGCTCGCGATCGCGCAACTTTCGCAGATGGCGATGAGCGTCACCGACACGGTGCTGCTCGGTTCGCTCGGCCCCGATTCGCTCGCGGCGGGCGGGCTCGGCGCGAACTTCTTCTTCGTCATCGTGACCATCCTGCAAGGCGTGCTGTCGTCGGTCAGCGTGAGCGTCGCGCATGCGCGCGGCGCGCAGGCCGAGCACCGCGTGCCGCACATCTACTGGACCGGCTTCGCACTGTCCGTGCTGCTCGCGATTCCGGCGATCGTCGCGCTGTCGCTGTCCGAAACGATCCTGCTGATGTTCCACGAGCCGCCGCTGCTCGCGCATCACGTCGGCGAATACACGGGGATCCTGCGCTACGCGGCGCTCGGCAGCCTGATCGGCGTCGGGCTGATGCGTGCATTCCTGCCGGCGATCGGCGCCGCAAAGCGGCTGCTGTGGGTGTCGATCGGCGGCGTCGGCGTCAACGGCGTGCTGAACTACGGGCTGATCCACGGCGCATTCGGGCTGCCGCGCCTCGGCTTTCTCGGTTCGGCGGTCGCGACGACGATCACGATCTGGCTCACCGCGCTCGCACTCATCTGGCTGCTGCACGGCCGGCAGCGCTTCCGCCATTTCGTGACTGCGTCGCGCCCGAAGCTGCCCATGATGGGCGAACTGATCGGCATCGGCTGGCCTGTCGCGATCACGTACGGGGTCGAATCGACGCTGTTCCTCGCCACCGGCCTCACGGTCGGCGTGCTGGGCGCGACGTCGCTCGCCGCGCACCAGATCGCGCTGAACGTCGCGTCGGTGTCGTTCATGGTGCCGCTCGCGATCGGCCAGGCCGCCAACGTGCGCGTCGGCTACTGGGTCGGCGCGGGCTCGCCCGTCGCCGCACGGCACGCGGGCTTCGTCGCACTCGCGCTCGGCGTCGCGTTCATGTCGCTGTCGGGCGTCGTGATGATCGTCGCGCCGCATACGATCGTCGGCCTGTACCTGCACCTCGACGACCCGGCCAACGCGGCCACGGTGTCGCTCGGCGCGTCGCTGCTCGGCATCGCCGCGGTGTTCCAGATCGTCGACGGGATGCAGACCGTCGCGTCGGGTGCGCTGCGCGGCCTGAAGGACACGCGCATTCCGATGCTCGCCGCAACCTTCGGCTACTGGGGCATCGGCTTTCCGACCGGCTACTGGTTCGCGTTCCACGCGGGCCTCGGCGCGCGCGGCCTGTGGTGGGGGCTCGCGGCCGGCCTCGCGAGCGTCGCCGCGCTGATGGCATGGCGCTTTCACCGCAAGACCGCGTCGCTCATTGCGGCGGCGCACTAGGCGCGACACGACGCGAAATCGCGGCCGGCGCTATGCTTGTCGGTTGAACACCTCGAGACGCCGCGCGAGCGGCGCGACTGCCTCACGATACGTCTGATGCCGCGCGACGACGCGCGGCCTTTCCCCTTTCCAGGAGGAGTGCATCATGAACGAAGCAGTTCGGATGGAACGCGATACGTTCGGCGAAATCGCCGTGCCGGCCGACCGACTTTGGGGCGCGCAAACCGAGCGCTCGCTGCAGAATTTCCGGATCTCGACCGAGAAGCAGTCGCCCGAGCTGATCCACGCGCTGGCGATCGTCAAGCGCGCCGCGGCAGCCGTGAACCAGTCGCTCGGCGTGCTCGCCGACGACAAGGCGCGCGCGATCATCGACGCGGCCGACGAGATCATCGCCGGCAAGCATCCGCGCGAATTCCCGCTCGCGGTGTGGCAGACGGGCTCCGGCACGCAGACCAACATGAACCTCAACGAGGTGATTGCGAACCGCGCGAGCGAGCTGATGGGCGGCGAGCGCGGCGAAGCGCGCAAGGTGCATCCGAACGACGACGTGAACCGCGGCCAGTCGTCGAACGACGTGTTCCCGACCGCGATGCACGTCGCGGCCGCGTACGCGATCGTCAACCACCTGCTGCCGGCGCTGCGCACGCTGCGCACGACGCTCGACGCGAAGTCGAAGGCGTTCGCCGACATCGTGAAGATCGGCCGCACGCACCTGCAGGACGCGACGCCGCTCACGCTCGGCCAGGAATTTTCCGGCTACGTCGCGCAGCTCGACCAGAGCATCCGTCACGTCGAATCGGCGCTGCCGCACCTGTACGAGCTCGCGCTCGGCGGCACTGCGGTCGGCACCGGGCTGAATGCGCATCCGGAGTTCGCGGTGCGTGTCGCCGACGAAATCGGCCGGCTCGCGAAGCTGCCGTTCGTGACGGCGCCGAGCAAGTTCGAGGTGATGGCGGCCGCCGACGCGCTGGTGTTCGCGCACGGTGCACTGAAGACGGTTGCGGCCGGCCTGATGAAGATCGCCAACGACGTGCGCTGGCTCGCGAGCGGGCCGCGCTGCGGGCTCGGCGAACTGTCGATTCCGGAGAACGAGCCGGGCAGCTCGATCATGCCGGGCAAGGTGAACCCGACGCAGTCGGAAGCCGTGACGATGCTGTGCTGCCAGGTGTTCGGCAACGACGTCGCGGTCAACGTCGGCGGCGCGAGCGGCAATTTCGAACTGAACGTGTTCCGGCCGATGATCGCGCACAACGTGCTGCAGTCGGTGCGGCTGCTCGCCGACGGCGCGCAGAGCTTCAACGATCACTGTGCGGTCGGCATCGAGCCGAACCGTTCGCGGATCGACCTGCTGCTGAACGAATCGCTGATGCTCGTGACGGCGCTCAATCCGCACATCGGCTACGACAAGTCCGCCCAGATTGCGAAGAAGGCGCACAAGGAAGGCACGACGCTGAAAGCGGCCGCACTCGCGCTCGGCTATCTGACCGAGGCGGAATTCGATGCGTGGGTACGCCCCGAACAGATGATCGGGACGCAGTAAAGGCAGGACAGCGGGCGCGGCGCGTCGAGCGCGGCGCCCGTCGCGGTCAGACCGCGCCCTTCGCGACTTCTTCCGGTTTCATCTCGACGATCTTGTCGAGCGCGGCCCGCACGTCGGCCGCATATTTCGCGAGCACCTTCTGCTCGTCGGTCTCGGGCACGAACGGCGGCACCGGCACCGGGTTGCCGTTCTCGTCGACCGCGACGAACACGACCAGGCAATCGGTCGTCTGGCGCAGCACGCCGCCCTTCGGATCGCCGGCGTGCACGGACACATGGATGTGCATGCTGGTGCGGCCCGTCGCCACGACGCGCGCCTTCAGCTCGACCAGATTGCCGACGAGGATCGGACGCTGGAAACGGATGTTGCCGACGCTGACCGTCACGCAATAGCGGCTCGACCAGACGGCCGCGCACGCATACGCGACCTCGTCGATCCACTTCATCAGCGCGCCGCCATGCACCTTGCCGCCGAAGTTCACGGACGAAGGCTCGGCAAGGAAGCGGAATACGGTTTCGGTGCGGTCGAGGGCGGCCGGCACGGGGGACGGTTGGGACATCGTTCTGGCTCCAGGCGGCAGGGGCGCTGTAATCGGGCCATTATACGTTGCACTGCGGCAACGCGTCGCGGCAAACCCCGTGTGGTGCGGCTGTGGCGGCCATGCCCGACACGCCCGCTGACCGGCTCCGATCAGCGGCGCACCGTGATGCCCTGGTCGATCGTCCCGTACATCTCGATACTGCCGCCCTGCCCGCCGGTGGCGCCCGCGCCGCCCTGCGCACAGGCCGCGCAGACGAGCGCGGCTGCCAATACACAGAAAATCGTCTTCATCGTTGCATCGTGTCCCGTGCGGCGGCCCGCTGCCGCCGCGTCAGGCCATTCTACGCGCGCCCTGCAACGGGCCGCAGTCCGGCCCGCCGCCGGGACGGCATCGCTGCATCCGACATTTCATCCGGAAGCGAAACATCGAATGCCCGCACCGACTACACTGCCAATCATCCGGGCTGACGAGACACGACGATGACCGACCAAGACGACCACCACTTTCCGGGCCTGAGCCGCATCGGCGCACTGATCGCCGATCCCGGGCGCGCCGCGATGCTGTGGGTGCTGATGGACGGCAGCGCACGGCCGGCCGGCGAATTGACGATGATCGCGGGGCTGTCGCCGTCCGCGGCCAGCGCACACCTCGCGCGCCTGACCGAAGGCGGCCTGCTCGCCCTCGACGTGCGCGGCCGGCACCGCTATTACCGCATCGCGTCGGCCGACATCGCGGCGTCGCTCGAAGCGCTCGCGAACGTCGCCCGCGCAGCCGCACCGCACCGCCCGGTTCCGCCGCCGTCGCGCGCGGTCCCGGCCGAACTGCGCTACGCGCGCACCTGCTACGACCACATGGCCGGCGAACTTGCGGTGCGCATTTTCGACGGGCTCACCGCGCGCGGCTGGCTGCTCGCGGACGGCGACGCGATCGAAGCCACCGAGCTGGGCACGCAGGCCCTTGCGCAATGGGGCATCGATGTCGCGCAGCAGCGCACGCGCCGGCGCCGCTTCGCGTGCGGCTGCCTCGACTGGAGCGAGCGGCGCTCGCATCTCGGCGGCGCGCTCGGCGCGGCGCTACTCGAGAGCTTCTGTGAAAACGGCTGGATCGAGCGCTCCGCGCGGCCGCGCGTGCTGCGCGTCACGGTGCCCGGCCAGCAGGTTTTCGAAGGGTGGTTTACGTCCGCTTGACGCCTGCATTGCGTCTCTACGACAACGGCACGCGATGGACAGGTTTTGTTACATCGCGTGCCATCCGACTTACAAAACACCGAGCATTGAAACAGGCCAAGCGGATATTGTGAATTCAACGGCACGAATCGACGCGCCGCGACAACGACGATCACGCTCACCATGGCCACCCAGTTCACGCTCAAGCGAACCGCCCGCTGCACGCTGCTCGCGTTCGCCGCGCTTGCGGCACTAGCGCCCGCATTCGCGCAATCGGCCGCGGCCCCTCAGTACGCGGCCGCTGCACGGCAACCGGGCGGCGACCCGCCCAGCCGCGTCGCGCGGCTCAACTACCTGTCGGGTGCCGTCACGACCGAACCGGCCGGCAGCGATACGTGGTCGTATGCGGCCGTGAACCGGCCGCTCACGACCGGCGACCAGCTCTGGAACGATGCCGGCGCGCGCTCGGAACTGCACATCGGCTCGTCCGCGGTGCGGCTCGGCGAATCGACGAGCCTGTCGGTGCTCAATCTCGACGACACGACGACGCAGTTGAAAGTCGGCCTCGGCACCGTCTCGACGCACGTGCGCGCCCTGCCTGCCGGCGGATCGTACGAAATCGATACGCCGAACCTCGCGCTCGGCATCACGGGCCCCGGCGACTATCGCGTCGACGTCGCGCCGAACGGCGCGAGCACGACCGTGACGGTACGCAGCGGCAGCGCGACCGTGTACGGCAGCAACGGGCAGTACCCGCTGTCGCCCGGGCAGCAGGTCGTGTTCACGGGCACCGACCTGCAGGTCGCGCAGCAATCGGCGGCGCCGGGCCCCGACCCGCTCGACCAATGGGCCGCCAGCCGCGACGCGGCCGAAGAGCGCTCGGTGTCGGCCCGCTACGTGTCGCGTGACGTGCCCGGTTACCAGGATCTCGACGCGAACGGCACGTGGCGCGAAACCCCGAATTACGGCTCGGTCTGGGTGCCGAACGACACGCCGGCCGACTGGGCGCCGTATCACGACGGTCACTGGATCTGGCAGGCGCCGTGGGGCTGGACCTGGGTCGACGACCAACCGTGGGGCTTCGCGCCGTATCACTACGGCCGCTGGGCCTACGTGGACGATAGCTGGGCATGGGTGCCGGGCCCGATGGTCGTCAGCCAGCCGCCCGTCTATGCACCGGCGCTCGTCGCGTTCGTGGGTGGCGGCGGCGGTCCCGACTGGAGCGTCGCGCTCACGGTCGGCGGCGTCGCCGCGGCCGGTTGCGCGTGGTTCGCGCTCGGCCCCGGCGAACCGTGGCACCCGGGCTGGGGCGGCTGGAGTCCGCATTACTACGACCGCGTCAATCGCAACATCGTGGTGAACAACGTCAACGTGAACAAGACCGTGAACGTGACGAACATCACCAACATGACCAACATCAACAAGACGTACGTGAACTTCCGCGCACCGCACGCGATCACGGCCGTCCCAGCCTCCGCGTTCGTGCATGGCCAGCCGGTCGCGCACTTCTCGCAGCACGTCGATCCGCAGCAATGGCGCAACGCGCACGTCACGCCGGGCACGCCCGGCATCGCTCCGGTACGCCAGAGCTTTACCGGCGGGCTGCGCAACGCCAGCTACCGTCCGCCGGCGGCGATCGCGCAGCACCCGTATGTCGCGACGCGCAACCCCGCCGTGCCGGCCGCGTATCGCGACCAGGCCGCTACCCGCCTCGCGCACCAGGGCGGACGCGTGCCGGGCGCCGGCGCACCTGTCGTGAAGACGAGCGTGCCGGCCGACTACCGGGCACGCCCGGTTCGCGTGCCGGGCAATCCCGGCGGCGGCGCGTGGGCGATGCACAACGTGCAGCTCGTGAATCCGCACGGCCCCGTCGTGCAGCCGTCGCGCGCGCCGCGCGAAGGTCAGCCGGCCGCCGTGCAGGCCGGGCGGCCGGGTGCACCGGTGCCGGGCGTGCCGAATGCCGGACGGCCGGCGAACGGCGAAAACCCCGGCGCGCCGCGTTTCGCCAACGGCGGCATGCCTCAGGCGCCCGGCAACCCGATGCCGCATCAGGCATTCGCGCCAGGCAACGGCGTCCCGCATCCGCCGGTAGCGAACAACATGCCGTCGGGCATCGGCAACGCGCACGCAGCCGACGCACCGTCACCCGCATGGATGCAGCCGCACACGCCGATGGAACGTCAGCGCCCCGCCCCGCCGACCGCGCTGCACGCCGCAGGCCAGAATGCGCTGCCGCCCGTGCGCAGCGCGGCCGTGCCGCATCCGGGCGGCGTAGCGGCTCAAGAAGGCATGCCGCCCGGCGGCCGGAACGAAGCGCCGCGCGCGCTGCCGCAACCGAGGATCGACAACACGGCGCAGCTTTCGCAGCCGCGTCCGCGCCCCGATTTCCAGACACCGGCCCAGCACGCGCAACCGCAACCGGAACGAGCCATCCCGGCGCAGCCGCCGCATCCCGACTTCGCGCAACCGGCGCCGCATCGCGATGTCGCTCCGCCGCGCGTGAACGAGTACCGCCCGCCGGCCCCCGCCGTGCACGACATGCCGCGTCCGCAACCGCAGATGCCGCATACGGAACCTCGGCCACAACCCGCGCCACGTATGGAGCCGCGACCGCAACCGGCACCCCGTATGGAACCGCGCCCGTCGATGCCCGCCCCTCGCATGGAACCGCGGCCGCAACCGGCGCCGCACGTCGAGGCGCCGCACCCGGGCAACTCGCCGCCGCCAGGCGGTCACGATGAGCGGCATCGCCAGTAAGTGCCGCAAATGTGAAACAAAAAGGCCCGCCCGGTATCAGCCGGTCGGGCCTTTTTTATCGGGGTGCGGATCGATGAAACCGCACGCCCCGGGCGTGCGCTCAGACCGCCATCGGCGCGGTCAGCGGCTCATGGTGACGGTAGCCGACCAGCGAGAAATCGGACGGCTCGATCTGCTCCAGCCATTCGGGCGCATAGATGCCCGTCTTCGCGTAGTCGGGCACGCGCTCGGCAATCTCGAGCCGCGGGCTTTCGTACGGCTCGCGCGTGAGCTGCTGTTGCAGCATGTCGAGCTGGTTCTCGTAGATGTGCGCGTCGCCGATGAAATACGTGAACCAGCGCGGCGTGTAGCCCGTCAGCCGGCCGACGAGCGCCAGCAGCGCGGCCCCTTCCGTCAGGTTGAACGGCGTGCCGAGGCCGACGTCATTGCTGCGGATATACAGGCACAGCGAGATTTCGCGCTTCGTTGCGTTCGGCAGGAACTGGTACAGCAGATGGCATGCGGGCAGCGCGATCTGGTCGAGCACGGCCGGATTCCACGCGTGAAACAGAATGCGACGGTCGGACGGGTTCTCCATGATCGTGTCCAGGCACTGGCGCAACTGGTCGATCGCCTTGTACAGCAGTACCTTCGGCGCACCGTCTTCGTCGAAACGGGTGACGATCCGGTAGCCGCGGCGCGTCGCATCGGCGATCTGCGCGTCGGCACCCGCGTCGAGCACCTTGTAGCCCGGCCACTGGCGCCATTGCACGCCGTACACGTCGCCGAGATCGTCGACGCCCTGGCGATACGGGTTCGCGAGCCACTGCGCGTTCTCGTTCGCGTTCGCATCCCACACCTTGCAGCCGAGCGCACGGAAATCGGCCGCGCTGCGCGACGCGCGCAGGAAGCCGACCAGCTCGCCGATCGCGGACTTGAACGCGAGCTTCTTGGTCGTCACGGCCGGAAAGCCTTGCTGCAGGTCGAAGCGCAGCATCGCGCCCGGCATGCTGATGGTGCGGATCCCCGTGCGATTTTCCTGCCAGGTGCCGGTATCGAGAATGGTACGAACGAGATCGAGATACTGTTTCATGCGGGTTCCTTCGGCCGCGAGGGCGGCCGTACCCGCCAATTTTAGCAAGCGTGGTGAGGAAGCTCCGGCAACGGCGCCGAAAACCCTGCCAGCGTGTCGCCGCGATCGCGCATCCCGTGCGCACACATCAGCCGATAGAGCGTCACGCGCGACACGCCAAGCTCGCGCGCGGCATCCGCGAACCGGCCGCGGTGGCGCAGCAGCGCCTGCTCGATCACCTGCCGTTCGGCCGCTTCCCGCGCCTCCAGCAACGACACGGGCGCGAGCGTCGCGAAGTCGTTCAGCTCGAGATCGGCCGCGGTGATCATCCGGCCCTCCGACATCACGATCGCGCGGCGCACGCGGTTGATCAGTTCGCGCACGTTGCCCGGCCACGAATAGCCGTACAGCGACGCGACCGCGTCAGGGGAAAAACCGCGCAGGCGACGATGCGCATCGCCCTTGAAACGCTCGAGCATGTGCCGCGCGAGCACCTCGATGTCCTTGCCGCGCGCTCGCAGCGGCGGCTCCTCGATCTTCAGCACGCACAGGCGATGGTACAGGTCCTCGCGGAAGCGCCCTTCACGCAACGCCGTCTCCATGTCCACGTGCGTCGCGCAGATCACGCGCACATCGACGGGCACCGACACGTGCGCGCCGAGCCGTTCGATCTTGCCTTCCTGCAGGAAACGCAACAGGCTCGCCTGGCTTTCGAGCGGCAGATCGCCGATTTCGTCGAGAAACAGCGTGCCGCCGTTGGCGGCCTCGACGCGGCCGATCTTGCGCTGGTTCGCACCGGTGAACGCGCCGCGTTCATAGCCGAACAGTTCGGCCTGCAGCAGCGTCGACGGAATCGCGCCGCAATTGATCGCGATGAATGACGCCTGGGCGCGCGACGAACGCTCGTGAATCGCGACCGCCGTCAGCTCCTTGCCGGTGCCCGATTCGCCGGAGATGAACACGGGTGCGTCGGTCGCCGCGACGCGGCGGATCGTCCTGAACAGCCCGAGCATCGCGTCGCAGGTGCCGACCATCTCGCCTTCGCTGCGTCCGGCGCCGACGGGCGGCGCGACGGGATCGGTCAGCGCGACCATGCCGTGCGCATGACCGACGGTCTCGACGATCCGCGACGTTTCGTAGGGCATCGTCACGTAGTCGAAGCAATAATCGCGAATGAGATGGCGCAGCGTCGCGTCCTGCAACTGGCCGCGCCGCGTCGCCGCGATCCAGCCGATGTGCTGGATGCTCAGGCAGGTTTCGAGTTCGCGCAGATCCGACGGCTTGAAGCCCGGCGAGAAATCGAGCAGGCCGGCCGTGGCGACGCCATGCTGCACGACGCGCCGCACATCGCGCACGGTCTCCGCGAGATCGACGCTCCAGCCGCATTCGTCGAAATGGCCGCGCAACGCGTCGTTCGGTTCGCGCGAATAGTAGATCACGTGCCGCTGATCGGCTCCCATATGCTCACCCCGTTCATCAACCGTCTAACGATTGCCGCACACGTCAAGTCACGTGAAAAAGGATCGAATCGGGTCAGCCAGAGGTGGCTCGATTCGCCATGCCGATGCGCGGCAACGACAAAGCCTCGCATGATGGCGCTTATCTCGCGTCCAGTTCTTTTTGATCAAGACAGCTTAGTTATAGGCACCGAATACGACAAACCCGTTTCAGCGCCGATGGCGATGCGGCCCGATCGCTCAACAGGTCGATGCAGGTCAATCATCTGCACATAGCACTTGCGCAGCGAAGGAGCCTTCATCAACACACGGGCCGATTTTCATCCTTGAAGCGCGCCGATTGAATCCGCAGTATTCCCGACCCCCTTCGTTTCAGGCCTGAAACATTTTCAGGCGTTTTCAGCCACAATTCGCAACGCTTGAGCGCGAATCGCAATGGCGACAACGATCCCGGCACGATGGCATGTATTTCGCTGAATACGCAAACGATCGGAGACGGCCATCATGCGCAAACATCTTTTACTTTCTTTCGTGCCGTTGGCGCTTGCGCTCACGGCCGCCGGCCCGCCTGCGCCGGCACGCGCGGACGAAGCCGCGCAGCCGGATCGCGCCATGCTGCTCGCCGATATCGCGCCGAGCATGCAGCACGGCAACGGGTTCGGCATCGTGACCGTGTCGGCACCGCAACCGCTGCCGGCCGGCAAGGCTTCCGTGACGCTGTGGGACGAGATCCCGCCGCCGCCCCAGTTGCCGATGCCGCTTCCGGTACCGCAACCGGGCGACATGCAGCATGCGATGGAAGGCAATGCTCAGGGCAATACACGTCAGTGAGGCTGCACCGGAAAAATCAATAAGGATGACGTACTGAATTGACGATCGAACCAGGCCGGATGTCATCGGCCGGAACGGCATCGCCGATCTCGCACGCGACACGTTTTTGTGCTCCGTCCCCCGGCGGGCACTCTTTTTATTCGGATCGCCGCCGCGACGCATGACATGACATGACATGACATGACGCGTCGCGGCGCGCAGCGCAGGCAAGCCGATGCGCGTGTACGCGGAATCCGGCACGCGCCGCCGTTCCGGTAGAATCGGCGCCATTCCGTTTTCCCTGTTCCCAGACCTTCATGACGACGTTGACCCTGATCGTCGCGCGTGCCCGCAACGGCATCATCGGCCGCGACAACCAGTTGCCCTGGAAACTTCCCGAGGATCTCGCATTCTTCAAGCGCACGACGATGGGCGCGCCGATCGTAATGGGCCGCAAGACCCACGAATCGATCGGCCGGCCGCTGCCGGGCCGCCGCAATATCGTCGTCACGCGCGACGCCACGCGCCGCTTCGACGGCTGCGACACGGTCACGTCGCTTGCCGATGCACTGGCGCTTGCCGCGCAAGACGATGTGCCCGAGGCATTCCTGATCGGCGGCGCGCAACTGTATGCGGAAGGCCTCACGCTGGCCGACAAGCTGGTCGTCACCGAGATCGATGCCGACTTCGACGGCGACGCGTCGTTCCCCGCGCCCGACGCCGCACACTGGCAGGAAGTGTCGCGCGATGCGCATCAGGCCGCCGCGCCGAATACGTTCGGCTATGCGTTCGTCGTCTACGCGCGCAAGCGCGGCTGACGCGTTTCGCAGTCACGCACGATGAAAAAAGCCCGACCGGCGTGAGCCGGTCGGGCTTTTTCGCTGGATGGCGGCTGACGCCGCGCGTCGCTTACTGCCCCGCGATCGTCATCTGCTCGATCAGCACCGAGCCCGTTTCCTTCGTACCGCGCACGATCGAATCGGCGCCGATCGCGACGATGTGCCGGAACATTTCCTGCAGCGTGCTCGCGACGGTGATTTCCTCGACCGGATACTGGATCACGCCGTTCTCCACCCAGAAACCCGCCGCGCCGCGCGAATAGTCGCCCGTCACGTAGTTCACGCCCTGCCCCATCAGCTCGGTCAGCAGCAGGCCCGTGCCGAGCTTCTTCAGCATGGCGTCGAAATCGTCTCCGGCCTGCGTGCTCGAGCTGCGCAGCGCGAGGTTGTGCGAACCGCCCGCGTTACCGGTGGTTTGCGTGCCGAGCTTGCGTGCCGAATAGGTCGACAGGAAGTAGCCTTCGACGACACCGTCCTTCACGACGCTGCGCGCGCGCGTACGCACGCCTTCCTCGTCGAACGGTGCGCTGCCCATCGCGCGCGGCACGTGCGGATCCTCGACGACCTGGATGTGCGGTGCGAACACCGGCTTGCCGAGGCTGTCGACGAGGAACGACGTCTTGCGGTACAGCGCGCCGCCGCTCACGGCCTGCACGAATGCGCCGAGCAGGCCCGCCGCGAGCGGCGCCTCGAACAGCACGGGCACCTTGCGGGTGTCGAGACGGCGTGCGCCCATCCGTGCGAGCGCGCGCTCGGCCGCGTAACGGCCGACCGCTTCGGGCGCCGCGAGATCGATCGCGCTGCGCTTCGACGAATACCAGTCGTCGCGCTGCATGTGACGGCCGCTACCCGCGATCGGCGCGCACGCGATGTAGTGGCGCGAGTACGGGTAGCCGGACAGGAAGCCGCGCGACGTCGCGAGCACGAACTGCGAATGCTGCGCCGACACGCTCGCGCCTTCCGAATTGCGGATCTGCGGGCTGACCGCGAAGGCGGCGTCTTCCGCGCGGCGGGCGAGCTCGACGGCCTCGTCGGCCGTCAGCGCCCACGGGTGGTACAGGTCGAGATCGCGCGGGTCGGTTTCGAGCAGTTCGGCCTCGGCGAGACCGGCCGCTTCGTCCTCGGCCGTGAAGCGCGCGATGTTGTACGCGGCGGCGACGGTATCCTTGATCGCGGCCGGCGAGAAATCGGACGTGCTCGCGTTGCCGCGCTTCTTGCCGATGAACACGGTCACGCCGACCATCTTGTCGCGGTTGTGTTCGATCGTTTCGACTTCGCCGCGGCGCACCGACACCGACAGGCCGTCGCCTTCGGAGATTTCGGTCGCGGCGTCCGACGCGCCGAGCGCCTTCGCATGGCGAAGGATGTCCGACGCGATTTCTTTGAGCTGGTCCTGCGTGTGCGGGAAATAGCGCGCTTGTACGTCGAGATTGGCTGCCATCGTCTTGGTATCCGGTGGCGGGCGGGCGCCCGCATGGTCAAAATGTTGCGTATCCCGCGATCATAGCAAGGTCCGGGGCCGCGCACCGACAAGCTTGGGGTGTCCGCGCCGCGATACAATGCCGCCTATGACACGCAAAACCCGAATCCAGCCGATCGAGCATGCCGTCGAGGACGACGACAACGGCTACGATCGCCCCAGCAAATCCCAGTTGAAGCGCGAGATGCACGAGCTGCAGGTGCTCGGCCAGGCGCTCGTCGATCTGCCGAAAGACGCCCTCAAGCGCATGCCGATGCCCGAAAGTCTCTCGGATGCCGTTCGCGAGGCACGCCGGATCACCGATCACGAAGGCAAGCGCCGCCAGCTCCAGTACGTCGGCCGCGTGATGCGCTCGCTGACCGACGACGAAACGGCCGCGCTGCGCACCGCACTCGACGCACAACGCGGCGTGAACAAGGCCGCGACGGCCCGCCTGCACTGGATCGAGCGCACGCGCGACCAGTTGCTCGCCAACGACGACGCACTGACCGACTTCCTGCGCCAGCACCCGGAAGCGGATATCCAGGAAGGCCGCACGCTGATCCGCAACGCACGCAAGGAAGCGCAGCAAGGCAAGCCGCCGCGCTATTTCCGCGAGCTGTTCCAGTGGATCAAGACCGCAAGCGGCACGCCCGATGCGGGTGACGAGGCGCCGGACGACACCGAAGACGACCATGACGACGAAGCGTAACCACCCGGACGAGCTGGTCGTCGGCCTCGTGTCGATCAGCGACCGCGCGAGCACGGGCGTCTACGAAGACAAGGGCATTCCGGCACTGCAGGAGTGGCTCGCCGGCACGCTGGTTTCGCCGTGGCGCGCCGAAACGCGCTTGATCCAGGACGATGCGCCGACGATTTCCGCCACGCTCGCCGAGCTCGTCGACGTCGCGGGGTGCGACCTCGTGCTGACGACCGGCGGCACGGGCCCCGCGCGCCGTGACGTGACGCCCGAGGCCACGCTGGCCGTGGCGACGAAGGAAATGCCGGGATTCGGCGAGCAGATGCGGCAGATCAGCCTGAATTTCGTGCCGACCGCGATCCTGTCGCGGCAGGTCGCGGTGATCCGCGAGACGGCCGACCATGCGGCGCTGATCATCAACCTGCCCGGCCAGCCGAAGTCGATCCGGGAAACGCTCGAAGGGCTGCGCGATGCCGACGGCAAGTCGACCGTGCCCGGCATCTTCGCCGCGGTGCCCTACTGCATCGACCTGATCGGCGGCCCGTACATCGAGACCGACGCCGCGGTGGTCGCGGCGTTCCGGCCGAAAAGCGCGCAGCGCGCGCCGCGTTGAGCGCGTGCCGGCCCGCTCAGGCGGCCGGCGCGGACTCGCCTGCCGGCGCCGATGCGGCCGGAATCAGGAAATGCTCGCGGTAATACTTCAGCTCGTCGATCGACTCGTGGATGTCCGCGAGCGCCGTGTGCATCGCACGCTTCTGGAAACCCTTGTAGATCGCGGGCTGCCAGCGGCGGCACAGCTCCTTGAGCGTGCTGACGTCGAGATTGCGGTAGTGGAAGAACCGCTCGAATTCCGGCATCCAGCGCGCCATGAAGCGGCGGTCCTGGCAGATCGAGTTGCCGCACATCGGCGACTTGCCCGGCGACACGTACTGCGCGAGGAACGCCTGCAGCTGCGCGGCGGCTTCCGCCTCGGTCACCGTCGACGCGCGCACGCGGTCGATCAGGCCCGAGCGGCCGTGCGTCGACTTGTTCCAGTCGTCCATCTTCGCGAGCGTTTCGTCGCTCTGGTGGATCGCGAACAC
Organism: Burkholderia arboris; assembly: GCF_902499125.1. Lineage (GTDB taxonomy): Bacteria > Pseudomonadota > Gammaproteobacteria > Burkholderiales > Burkholderiaceae > Burkholderia > Burkholderia arboris. The sequence continues at coordinate 85,352 of NZ_CABVPX010000020.1, read as the reverse complement.
CGGGCCTTCGACCGCGATGTCGAGCGTGGAATTGGTCACGACGACCGCGATCTCGATGATGCGGTCGTTATCCGGGTCGAGGCCCGTCATCTCCATGTCGAGCCAGACGAGGTTCAACTCGTTGCGCACGAGCGCGGGCTGGCTGGCGGAAGCGGCGGTATCGGTCATGAGTCATCCTGGAAAATGGCGGACGGCGCGCGGCGCCGCCCGGGCGGCCGGCATCGCATCAGCGGGGCCGGTCCGCAAGAACATATAATTCTCGCATAGAACCCTTTGGCGCCTTCGATGTCACCCTTTTCGTTCACCCTGCTGTTCGCGATCGCCGTACTCGCGATGGTCGTCACCAAGCTGTGGCTCGCGTCGCGGCAGATCCGCTTCGTCGCGGCGCACCGCAACGGCGTGCCCGCGCAGTTCAGCGCGACCATCCCGCTGACCGCCCACCAGCGCGCGGCCGACTATACGGTCGAGCGCACCCGGCTGACGATGCTCGAAATCGTCGTCAGCGCAGCCGTGCTGGTCGGCCTCACGCTGCTCGGCGGCGTCGGTGCGCTCGACACGCTGCTGACCGGCTGGCTCGGGCGCGGCTACGGGCAGCAGGTCGCGCTCGTCGCCGCGGTGCTCGTGATCACCAGCGTGATCGACATCCCGTTCGAGTACTACCGCCAGTTCGGGATCGAGCAGCGATTCGGCTTCAACCGGATGACGAAACGGCTGTTCTTCACCGACATGCTGAAAAACTCGCTGCTCGGCGCGGCACTCGGCCTGCCGCTGCTGTTCGTCGTGCTGTGGCTGATGAACCAGGCCGGCAGCCTGTGGTGGCTGTGGACCTGGATCGTCTGGGTCGCGTTCCAGATGCTCGTGCTGCTGATCTACCCGACCTTCATCGCGCCGATCTTCAACAAGTTCGAGCCGCTGAAGGACGACGCGCTGCGCTCGCGCATCGAATCGCTGATGAAGCGCTGCGGTTTCGCGGCGAAGGGGCTGTTCGTGATGGACGGCAGCCGCCGCTCCGCACACGGCAACGCGTATTTCACGGGCTTCGGCGCATCGAAGCGGATCGTGTTCTTCGACACGCTGCTCGCGCGCCTGTCCGGCCAGGAAATCGAGGCCGTGCTCGCGCACGAACTCGGCCATTTCAAGCGCCGTCACGTGATGAAGCGCATGCTCGTGTCGTTCGTGCTGAGCCTCGTGCTGCTCGCGCTGCTCGGCTGGCTCGCGCAACGCACGTGGTTCTACACCGGGCTCGGCGTCATACCGTCGCTCGACACCAGCAACGCGGGCGCGGCGCTCGTGCTGTTCTTCCTCGCGATTCCGGTGTTCCTGTTCTTCGCGACGCCGTTCAGCAGCCTGACGTCGCGCAAGCACGAATTCGAGGCCGATGCGTTCGCGGCCAGCCAGACCGACGCGCAGGATCTCGTCAGCGCGCTCGTGAAGCTGTACGAGGACAACGCGTCAACGCTGACGCCCGACCCCGTCTACACGGCCTTCTACTACTCGCATCCGCCTGCGTCGCAGCGGATCGACCGCCTGCTGCAACACGCATGAGCCGCCCGACTTCCCGCAAGCCGGCCCCGCGCGCGTCGAACGCGCAACGGACCGAAGGCCGCGTGATCGCGGCGCACGGGCGCCACTACATCGTCGCACCCGACGACGGCGGCCCGATGCTGCAGTGCTTCCCGCGCGGCAAGAAGAGCGACATCGCGGTCGGCGACCGCGTCGTGTACGAACTCGCATCGGCCGACCAGGGCGTGATCGTCGAGATCGGCGAACGACGCAACCTGCTGTACCGTTCCGACCAGTTCAAGTCGAAGCTGTTCGCGGCCAACCTCGACCAGTTGCTGATCGTGCTCGCGACCGAGCCCTATTTCAGCGAAGATCTGCTCGGCCGCGCGCTGATCGCCGCCGAGGCGAACGAGCTGAAGCCGCTCGTCGTGCTGAACAAGATCGACGTCGAGGCCGCACTGCCGGTCGCGCGCGAACGCCTCGCCCCCTACCGTGCGCTCGGCTACGACGTGCTCGAGCTGTCGGTGAAAGGTTCGCCCGACGACGCGCGTGCGCAACTGATGCCGCACCTCGCCGGACATTCGACGATCCTGCTCGGTCAGTCCGGGATGGGCAAATCGACGCTCGTGAACCTGCTCGTGCCCGACGCCGAGGCCGCCACGCGCGAGATTTCGGCAGCGCTCAACAGCGGCCGCCACACGACGACGTTCACGCGCCTCTACCCGCTGGAAGGCGGCGGCGCACTGATCGATTCGCCGGGCTTCCAGGAATTCGGCCTCTACCACCTGACGGAAGGCCGCCTCGAACGTGCGTTCCCGGAGTTCCGTCCGCTACTCGCGGACTGCCGTTTCTATAATTGTCATCATCTGCACGAGCCCGGCTGCGCGATTCTCGACGCCGTCGCCGATGGCCGCATCGCACCGACGCGGCACGCGCTGTACGCGCAGCTCGTGCACGAAGCGAGCCAGATCGTCCGCTGAGCGCGCGGGACGCGCGCGGCGCCGGCCGGCACGCTGCGGGCCCGCCTTCACCGACAGGAGCCGCGATGCGTTTCAAGGCACCCGATCTCGCGACCGCGCAGCATTGGGCCAACGTGCTTCAGGTGGCCGGCATCGGTTGCGAGCTGCACAACTGCTACGCGACGGGCGCGCTCGGCGGCCTGCCGGCCGATGCGTGCACGCCCGAACTGTGGCTCGACGACGAACGCGACGACGCGCTCGCCCGCCGGCTCCTCGACGCCGCGTCGCACGGCCCGTCGGCCGGCGCAGCGCCGTGGCGCTGCCGGCAGTGCGGCGAAGCGCTCGAAGCGCAGTTCACCGCGTGCTGGCAATGCGGCGCCGTGCGCGATCCGCTCGACGACTGACCCCACAGCAACAAGGCCGGCATCAAGCCGGCCTTGTTCTTTCATCGGGTATTGCGGTGCCCCGTCACGACACCCAGACGGCGAGCGTCAGCATCAGCAGCAGGATCATCCACAGGATCACCGCGCGCCAGACAAGGCCGACCGCCGACTGCAGCGTTCGCGGCGTGCAATCGTCACCGACCGTCAAAGGACCGCTGTCGCCGACCGCCAGCGCATCGAGGCTCGACGGCTCCGCGAGCGGCCCCGCGAGACGCGCGCCGAGCGCGCCGCTGCCGGCTGCGAGCAGCACGCCGTCGTTCGGGTCGGGCCACTGGCGCGTGTGATTGCGCCACGCGTAGATCGCATCCTCGAAATTGCCGACGATCGCGAAGCCGAGCGCCGTCAGACGCGCGGGAATCCAGTCGATCACGAAGAACGCGCGCTGCGCGAACGTCGAGAACGCAGCCGTGCGGTCGTCGCCCGGCGCCGACCAGGTGCGCGCGAGGTATTCGGAAATCCGGTACAGCACGGCGCCGGCGGGGCCGATCGGCAGCACATACCAGAAGAACACGCCGAACACGTGGCGGTGCGATGCGACAACCGCGTGGATCAGCGTGTGGCGGACGATTTCACCGACCGGCATGTCGACCGTGTCGATGCCCGTCCACTCGTGGAGGATTTCGCGCGCACGCGGCACGTCGTCGTTGTTGAGCGCGAGGTGGATATCGGTGAAGTAATGGCTGAACTGGCGGAAGCCGAGCGTGAAATACACGACGACGACGTTCCACAGGAACGCGAGCACGAAGCTCACCTTGAACAGCAGGAAATAGATCAGCGCGACGATCAGCACCCACGGCAGCACGACCGCGAGCCATGCGAGGATGCCGTGCTTCTGCTTGCCGGCGTCGAGGCCATGCGCGACGGTTTCCGCATGAAACTGGAACAGCGCAAACACCGGATTGCTCGGTGATAACGCGCGGACCTGTTCGATGATGAGGGCGAGGAGAACCGAAAAGAAAGTCATGCGTGGCGCCGTCTTCGGAGTTATGTCATTTTTTGCATAACGATAGCACAGCGTAAGCCCCGCATGGCGGCCGGCGGCGCGCGCCGGCCGGTGCGTGCACCTAGCCGGCGGCCAAGAAGCGGTAGAGATTGCGAAACATGGCGGCAGTTGCGCCCCAGATGAAGTAATGCCCGGCCGGTTCGCCATTCGGATAAGGCATCGCAAAAAAACGACGCTCGCCGCCTTCCCAGCGGAACACGCGGACCTGGTGGTTCGCGGGATTCATCAGGAACGCGAGCGGCACTTCGAAAATCTCGGCGACTTCGAACGTGTCGGCCTGCACGGTGAACGGCGGATGCACGAGGCCGACCACCGGCGTCACGCAGAAACCCGTGCCGGTCAGGTAGTCGGGCAGCGCACCGAGAATCTCGACGCGCTCCGCGGCCAGCCCGATCTCTTCCTTCGCCTCGCGCAACGCGGTGGCCGTGGCATCGCGATCGAACGGTTCGCGACGGCCGCCGGGGAAGCTGATCTGTCCGGCGTGGTCGTTCAGGTGGTCGGCGCGCTGGGTCAGCAGCACGGTGAGGCCCGACTCGCGAACAACGAGCGGCATGAGGACGGCCGCGCTCCGCGGATCGACGCCTTCCTGCAGCCTCGCTTCGCCGGGCTCGACGCTCCATTCAAGCGTGCGCGCGAAACGTTCGCGCAAGCCGGACGGCGTCATCAGGCGGGGATCGATGACAGGCAGGCCGGCGCCGGTGCCTTCGACCGGCAGGACTTCGGGATCGATGATGGGGCGGCGATTCAATGGGGCTCTCGGGGTCGTGTCGTATCGAGCATATTGTCGCGCCAGAATGAAAAAAGCACCCGGTTGGGTGCTTTTTCCTTACAGCTCTTACTCTTGGGAAGCTGCTGCGGCGCGATCCTTCGACACCAGCTTTTCCTTGATACGAGCCGACTTGCCCGAACGCTCGCGCAGGTAGTACAGCTTCGCACGACGCACATCGCCGCGACGCTTCACGACGATGCTTGCCAGCAGCGGCGAGTACGTCTGGAACGTACGCTCGACGCCTTCGCCCGACGAGATCTTGCGGACGATGAAGTTCGAGTTCAGACCACGGCTGCGAATCGCGATCACGACGCCTTCGTAAGCCTGAACGCGCTTGCGGGTACCTTCAACCACGTTCACGTTCACGATCACCGTGTCGCCCGGGGCGAAATCGGGGATCGTCTTGCCGGCGAGCGCGCGCTCGATTTCTTCCTGCTCAAGTTTTGCGATCAGATTCATTACTGACTCCTTATGCCATCTTGTCGGCGTTGGCACCCGCCTGCTTCCAGGCCTGGCCCCGATAGAGGATGGATTCACATCAGGCGCCGCGCACGCATGCACGACACCGCCAATTCCCGCTCGCGCAGCCGCCTCAGGAGGCGTTCTTCGCTTCGCGTGCGAGGTTCGCAAGCCACGCCTCGTCGGCCCGGCTCAGCAACTTCTCGCGGCGCGCCCGGACGATCAGGTCCGGCCGCTTCCGCAACGTATTCCTCAATGCTTCCTGCCGCCGCCACCGCTCGATCTCGGCATGATGCCCGCCGAGCAGCACGTCCGGCACGCGCACGCCGTCATACTCCTCGGGGCGCGTGTAGTGCGGACAATCGAGCAGGCCATCGGCGAAACTGTCCTGCACGGCCGACAGCGAATCGTTCAGCACGCCGGGCAGCAGCCGCACGACCGCATCCATCATCGCCATCGCCGGCAGTTCGCCGCCCGACAGCACGAAATCGCCGAGGCTGATTTCCTCGTCGACGCACCGGTCGAGCAGACGCTGGTCGATCGCTTCATAGCGGCCGCACAGCACGACGACACCTGGCTCCTGCGCCATCCGCACCGCACGATCGTGCGTGAGCGGCGCGCCCTGCGGCGACATCATCACGACGCGCGTGCTCGCGATGCCCTGCTCCGCCTGCGCCGCTTTCGCGGCATCGATCGCAGCTTCGAGCGGCCTGGCCAGCATCACCATGCCCGGACCGCCGCCGTACGGACGATCGTCGACCGTGCGGTAGTTGTCCGTCGTGAAATCACGCGGGTTCCAGGTGCGCAGCCCGAAGCGCCCTTGCTTGACGGCCCGGCTGGTGATTCCCCAGTCGGTCAGCGCGCGAAACATCTCGGGAAAGAGCGTGACGACGTCGAACTGCACCGCGCTCTCGGTAACCTGGTTCATTTCAGTAATCGGCTTCCCAGTCGACGACGATACGACGCGCCGCCTGATCCACCGTTTTGACGTATACGCCGACAAACGGAATCAACCGCTCGTCGGTGGTCGGCTGACCGTCTTTGCCGGTCGCCGGATACTCGACACGCATGATCGAATGCACGCCGTTGTCGATCATCCCGCTCACCTTCCCGAGCGCCACCGATTGCTCGTTGACGACTTCGAGACCAATCAGGTCGACCCAATAGAATTCGTCCGCGGCCAGTGCCGGGAAATCCTCCCGGCGCACGAACACGCGAAAGCCGCGCATGGCAAGCGCAGCATCGCGGTCGCTGACGCCCGCGGGTTGCGCAACGACAGTGTCGCTGTGCGTCTTCGACTGCATGATGCGGACGGAAAGCCGCTCCGCACCGCGCTCCAGCCACCAGCGACGCGCGTTGAGCAGCGCATCGCCACCGCGACCGGCATCGGCATGTGTCGCCACCTTGACCCAGCCCTTCAGGCCGTAGGCGTCGACGACCGCCCCGACCTCGACGGCATCGTCGGGCCAGGCTTGCGTCGTATCGAGACTACCTTGCTCGGCAGCCTCACCGGCGTTCGCGACAGCGTCGCGCTCGACCGGCTTGCGGACGAATGCGCCGAATGACGCACGCCCGCGCCTTGCATTACCGGAATCGTGACCCGCCATCAATGCACCTCACAGCCGGCACGACCGGCACACCGTGCCATGTTAGGCAGCCGGTTGCGCCTTTTGCGCTTCCTTCACGAGACGCTGGACGGTCGGCGACAGTTGCGCGCCAACGCCTTGCCAGTACGTCAGGCGATCCTGAGCGATACGCAGCGATTCGCCCTTCGTGGCGACCGGGTTGTAGAAGCCGACGCGCTCGATGAAGCGGCCGTCACGACGGTTACGCGAATCGGTAGCAACGATGTTGTAGAACGGGCGCTTCTTCGAGCCGCCACGAGCCAGACGGATGATAACCATATGATGTCCTTCGGAAAACCGGGTTCGAAACTACTGAAACACGCGATTATAGCCGGAAACCAGAGGTACAACAAACACTTACGCGCAAAAAATCCGCGGTCGGCCTGTCGGGCGGGCATACAATCGTCGTGTCCTGGACGTTTCCCACCGTCATGCCGTCCCTTCGCGCCGCCTCGACGCGCCGCGCGCAGCTCCGTCTCACGGCGCTGCTCGCCGGCCTTGCCTGCCTCGCGTCCGCACCGGTGTTTGCCGCGCCGTTGCCGGTGAGCGAACTCGTCGTACCGCCCGGCTTCCACGTCGAAGTCCTGACCGACGCGGTACCGGCCGCGCGCGAAATGGCGTGGTCGCCGCGCGGCATCCTGTATGTCGGCACGCGGGAAGGACGCGTCCATGCATTCGTGATGCAAGAGGGCCGGATCGGTGCGCGTTACGTGATCGCTTCCGGGCTCGACATGCCGGTCGGCGTTGCCTACCGCGATGGCGCCCTCTATATATCCGCCGTGTCGCGCATCCTGCGCCTCGATCATATCGACGACCGGCTCGCCAAACCGCCCGCCCCGGTCGTCGTGACCGACGCGCTGCCGACCGAACACCATCACGGCTGGAAATTCATCGCGTTCGGCCCCGACGGCAAGCTTTACGTGCCGACCGGTGCGCCGTGCAACGTCTGCCTCGCCGATCGCAGCCGCTACGCAATCATCGCGCGGATGAAGGCCGACGGCAGCGGCAGCGAGGTGGTCGCCCGCGGCGTGCGCAATACGGTCGGCTTCGCGTGGCATCCCGACTCGGGCGAGCTGTGGTTCACCGACAACGGGCGCGACATGATGGGCGACGACGTACCCGACGACAAGCTGAACCGTGCGCCGCGCGCCGGCCTCGATTTCGGCTTTCCATATTGCCATGGCGGAGATACGCCCGACCCCGAATTCGGCAGCGCCGACGTCTGCCGCCGCTATGTGCCGCCCGTCTTGAAACTCGGTGCGCACGTTGCCGCGCTCGGCATGCGCTTCTATACCGGGCCGATGTTTCCGGCGTCGTATCGCAATAACGTGTTCATTGCCGAACACGGCTCGTGGAACCGCAGCACGAAGGTCGGTTACCGCGTGATGCGCGTGGTCGTATCGGCGGACGGCAGCCAGGCGCGCCAGACGCCATTCGTCACCGGCTGGCTGCGGCCCGACGGCACGGTATGGGGCCGCCCCGCCGACGTGCTGCCGCTGCCGGACGGCTCGCTGCTCGTCAGCGACGATTACGCGGGCGCGATCTACCGCGTGACCTATGCGGCACCTTGACGCAGGCAAGGGGTGACCGGGTCCGACCGGGCATCGTAGAATGCGTGCCGGGCCGCGCGCCCGCGCCGGCCCGCCGGCCGCCCATGCCAACGACAATACGCCGCCATCCATGTCCAGCAGCACCGCACCGTCCCGCCGCTTCCGCTCCAAGACGCTCACCGCCGCCCTCGCATTCCTGCTCGGATCGCTCGGCGCGCACCGCTTCTATCTGTATGGCTTCCGCGACGTGTACGGCTGGGCACACCTGCTCGCGACGATCGTCGGCATTCCGGGCTTCCTCCTGCTCGCGGCGACCCAACGCAGCGCCGGCCTCGGCTGGTGGCTCGCGGTACCCGGAGCGATCTCGCTGCTGGCGGCGTTCCTCGCCGCACTCGTCTACGGGCTGCGCCCCGACGAGAAATGGGATGCGCAGTTCAACGCGGACACCGGCAAGCACAGCAAGTCGGGCTGGACCGTGATCTTCGTCGTGATCTTCTCGCTGCTGATCGGCGCATTCCTGTTGATGACCGCCCTCGCGCTGTCGTTCCAGACGTACTTCGAATCGCAGGTCGAAGCGGCGAAGCAGCTTTCGCAGTAAGCACAACGCAGGCGGCATCCGCGGCCGACACGCGACGGCTTCGCTCGCGTGTCAGAACAGATTCAACTGCATGTCGTCGCGCGGCTGCGCGCCGGCCGAACGCACGGCAACACGCGGCGCCGGCGCGACAGCGGCCGGCGCACCGCGAAACTGCGACAGATCGAGAATGCCGTTCGTGCGCTCGTTCAGCCCCAGCCGCTTGACGGTCTGGCGGAAGCGCTGGCGCAACAGGTCGGCCCAGACCCCCTCGCCCTTCATCCGTTTCGAGAAATCCGAGTCGTAATCCTTGCCGCCGCGCATGTCGCGCACGCGGTTCATCACGCGCTCCGCACGATCGGGAAAATGCGCGGCGAGCCAGCTCTTGAACAGCGGCGCGACCTCCCACGGCAACCGCAGGATGATGTAGCTCGCGTACGTCGCGCCGGCTTCCGCGCAGGCCTCGAGCACGCGCTCCATGTCGGGTTCGGTCACGAACGGAATCACCGGCGCAATGCTCACGCCGACCGGCACGCCCGCGTCGCGCAGCGCGCGGATCGTGCGCAGCCGTCGCGCCGGCGTGGCCGCACGCGGCTCGAGCGTCCGCGCGAGATCCGCATCGAGCGTCGTGATCGTGACCGCCGCCATCACCTGCCCGCGCTCGGCCATCGGTGCGAGCAGGTCGAGATCGCGCTCGATCAGCGACGATTTCGTGATCGCCGCGAACGGCAGCCCGCGATCGTGCATTACCTGGATCACGCTGCGCGTGATGCGCAGGTCGCGTTCGACCGGCTGGTAAGCGTCGGTATTGACGCCGAGCGCGATCGGCTCCGGCACGTAGCGCTTGCGCGAAATTTCGCGCTCGAGCAGTTCGGCCGCGTTGACCTTCGCGTAGATGCGGCTTTCGAAATCGAGCCCCGGCGACAGGCCGAGATAGCTGTGTGTCGGCCGCGCGAAGCAGTAGATACAACCGTGTTCGCAGCCGCGATACGGATTGAGCGACACGCTGAACGGGATATCGGGCGACTGGTTGTGCGTCAGGATGCTCTTCGCCCGCTCCTCGAATACCTGCGTGCGCAGCGGCGCGGCGAAATCGTCGTCGCCGGACTCGTGCGTCCAGCCGTCGTCGACCGCTTCGCGCTGCGCGATTTCATACCGCCCCTGCAGGTTGTCGACCGCGCCGCGCCCCTTGCGGGGCACCGGCGGCGCTATCGGAAATTCATTGTCGGACCGATCGTCCATGTGCCCACCCCTTCGCCTGCACCCAATACTGTACATTTATACAGTATTGGGTGCGGCATGCCAAGGGCGGGATAAGGGGCCCGACAACAGGCCGCCGGCACGTCACTCGCCGACGGCAATCGTCAGCGTCTCCTTGATTTCTTCCATCACGACATAGCTCTTCGACTGCACCGCACCGGGCAGCTGCAACAGGATGTCGCCGAGCAGCTTCCGGTAGTCGGCCATCTCGCCGATCCGCGCCTTGATCAGGTAGTCGAAGTCGCCGGACACGAGATGGCACTCGAGCACCTCGTCGATCTTCATCACTTCCCGGCGGAATTGCTCGAACATGTTGCCGCCCTTGTGGCCGAGCGTGATCTCGACGAACACCAGCAGCGCGGCGCCCAGCTGGCCCGGGTCGACCCGCGCGTGATAGCCGGTGATCACGCCGTCGCGCTCCATGCGCCGCACACGCTCGATGCACGGCGTGACGGTCAGTCCGACCTGTTCCGCGAGGTCTTTCATCGCCATCCGGCCGTCGTCCTGGAGCAGTTTCAGGATGCGCCGGTCGAGCTTGTCGAGCGAGCGTACTGGCTGACGTTGCGTTCTCATTTTTTTATGCTGAAAACCTGAAAAATACGATAACAAAACCTGCACATTCGACAATACCATAGCGCAAAAAACTAGATCAGCTAGAGGTTACACGGAGCCGCACATGCGCCCGGCCTCGACCTGGTCCCTTCCATCTGGAGCAGCTATGCGAGTCGTCATTCTGGGCAGTGGTGTGGTGGGCGTGGCAAGCGCGTATTACCTCGCGCGCGCCGGTCATGAAGTCACCGTGATCGACCGGGAAGCCGGCCCGGCGCTCGAGACGAGCTTCGCGAACGCAGGCCAGATCTCGCCCGGCTATGCCGCGCCGTGGGCCGCGCCTGGCGTGCCGCTGAAGGCCGTCAAGTGGATGTTCGAAAAGCATGCGCCGCTCGCGATCCGCCTCGACGGCACGCGTTTCCAGCTCCAGTGGATGTACCAGATGCTGCGCAACTGCACGGCCGAGCGCTATGCGGTCAACAAGGGCCGCATGGTCCGCCTCGCCGAATACAGCCGCGACTGCCTGCAGGCGCTGCGCGCCGATACCGGCATCGAGTACGAAGGCCGCACGGGCGGCACGCTGCAACTGTTCCGCACGCAGCAGCAACTCGACGGCGCGGCGAAGGACATCGCCGTGCTGCAGGAAGCGAACGTGCCGTTCGAACTGCTGTCGCCGGCCGAACTGAAGCACGCCGAACCGGCACTCGCGGCCGTCTCGCACAAGCTGACGGGCGGCCTGCGCCTGCCGGGCGACGAAACGGGCGATTGCCAGCTGTTCACGACGCGCCTCGCAGCGCTCGCCGAATCGCTCGGCGTCAAGTTCCGCTACAACACGCCGATCGATGCGCTCGCGATCGCGGGCGGCAGGATCGCCGGCGTGCAGTGCGGCAGCGAGACGGTGCGCGCGGACGCGTACGTCGTCGCGCTCGGCTCGTACTCGACGAACTTCATCTCGAACCTGATGAAGATCCCCGTCTATCCGCTGAAGGGCTATTCGATCACCGCGCCGATCGTCAACGAAGCGGCGGCGCCCGTGTCGACCGTGCTCGACGAGACCTACAAGATCGCGATCACGCGTTTCGACCAGCGCATCCGCGTCGGTGGCATGGCGGAAATCGTCGGCTTCGACAAGAAGCTGCGCGCCGCACGCCGCGAAACGCTCGAAATGTGCGTGAACGACCTGTTCCCGGGCGGTGGCGACACGTCGAAGGCCACGTTCTGGACGGGCCTGCGCCCGATGACGCCGGACGGCACGCCGATCGTCGGCCGCACGCCGGTGTCGAACCTGTTCCTGAACACCGGCCACGGCACGCTCGGCTGGACGATGTCGTGCGGCTCGGGCCAGCTGCTCGCCGACCTGATCTCGGGCAAGATGCCTGCGATCCAGGCCGACGACCTGTCGGTGCATCGCTACCTGAAGGACGTGGCCGGCCAGACGCGCCCCGCCTACGCCTGAGCCGCGACGGCCTGCCGCCACGCGGGCCGGTCGGCGACAAAAAGAAAGGCGCCCCTCGGGGCGCCTTTTTCATTGCGTCGAGAGCGTTGCGCGCGGTCAGAACGGGGCGTCCGTCAACGCGAGCCCGCTCGCGTTGCCCTTCGCATTGACGATCGACGTCCCGAGCGAGCCGGCACCTCGCCGCAGACCTACGCGGACTCGCCGAGCACGGCCTGCGCCGTGTCGTAGCCGGCATCCTCGAAACCCGGCGACGGCGCAACGGCGTCGATGCCCGCGAGTTCCTTCAACACGAACAGCATGCTCGTGACCGGTGCGACATCACCCCTGGTGCGCCTCCCTCTTCTCTCTTCCGTCGAGGGCGCAAAAAAAGGGCGCTCGTCGCGCCCCTTTTCCCGTGTACCTAACGCTGAAGCGTGATGCCGCGTCAGCCGAGCTCGCTCACGAGCTCCGGCACCAGCGCGAACAGATCGCCGACGAGGCCGTAGTCGGCCACGCTGAAGATCGGCGCTTCCGGATCCTTGTTGATCGCGACGATCACCTTCGAATCCTTCATGCCGGCCAGATGCTGGATCGCACCCGAGATGCCGACCGCGATGTACAGCTGCGGCGCGACGATCTTGCCGGTCTGGCCGACCTGGTAGTCGTTCGGCACGTAGCCGGCGTCGACTGCGGCACGCGATGCGCCCAGTGCTGCCGACAGCTTGTCGGCCAGCGGCTCCAGCACCTTCGTGTAGTTCTCGCCGCTGCCCAGACCGCGGCCGCCCGACACGATGATCTTCGCGCTCGTCAGTTCCGGACGGTCCAGCTTCGTCACTTCACGGCTCACGAACTGCGACTTGCCTGCATCGGCCGCTGCTTCGATCTTCTCGACCGCCGCGCTGCCGCCTTCGGCCGCCACCGGATCGAAACCCGTCGCGCGCACCGTGATGACCTTGATCGGGTCGCTCGACTGCACCGTCGCGATCGCGTTGCCGGCGTAGATCGGGCGCTCGAACGTGTCGGCACTGTCAACAGCCGTGATGTCCGAGATCTGCGCGACGTCCAGCTTCGCGGCGATACGCGGTGCAATGTTCTTGCCGTAGGCGGTCGCCGGCGCGAGGATGTGCGAGTAGTCCTTCGCAATGTTCAGCGCGGTCGCTTCGACGTTTTCCGCCAGACCCGCTTCGAGCTGCGGCGCATCGGCCAGCAGCACCTTCGACACACCTGCGATCTTCGCTGCCGCGTCTGCCGCTGCTTGCGCGTTGTGGCCCGCGACCAGCACGTGAATATCGCCACCGATCTTCGCTGCCGCCGCCACCGTGTTCAACGTCGCGGCCTTGACCGACGCGTTGTCGTGTTCTGCAATCACCAGAATCGTCATTTTCTTGCGCTCCCTCTTACAGCACCTTGGCTTCGGTCTTCAGCTTCTCGACCAGCGTCTTCACGTCCGGCACCTTCACGCCGGCTGCGCGCTTCGGCGGCTCGACCACCTTCAGCGTCTTCAGACGCGGCGCGACGTTCACGCCCAGGTCTTCCGGCTTCACGGTTTCCAGCGGCTTCTTCTTCGCCTTCATGATGTTCGGCAGCGTCACGTAACGCGGCTCGTTCAGGCGCAGATCGGTCGTGATCACCGCCGGCAGCGTCAGCGACAGCGTTTCAGCGCCGCCGTCGACTTCGCGTGCGACCGTTGCCTTACCGTCGGCCACCGTCACCTTCGACGCGAACGTCGCTTGCGGCAGGCCGGCCAGCGCGGCCAGCATCTGGCCCGTCTGGTTCGAATCGTCGTCGATCGCCTGCTTGCCGAGGATCACCAGTTGCGGCTGTTCCTTGTCGACCAGCGCCTTCAGGATCTTCGCGACGGCCAGCGGCTCGACGCTGTCGGTCGACTCGACGAGGATCGCGCGATCCGCGCCGATCGCCAGCGCCGTACGCAGCGTTTCCTGCGCTTGCGTGACGCCGACCGATACGGCGATCACTTCGGTCGCCACGCCCGCTTCCTTCAGGCGCACCGCTTCTTCAACCGCGATTTCGTCGAACGGGTTCATCGACATCTTCACGTTCGCGATGTCGACGCCCGTGTTGTCCGACTTCACGCGGACCTTCACGTTGTAATCGACCACTCTTTTCACTGGCACCAGGATTTTCATGCACACGCTCCAAAGTTACGAATACGACCAGAGGCCATTTTATAGCGAGGCCTCATGACTGCGCGGCCAAGCGGACCCAACCATCGTGGTTGTCGAGGATACCGCTTCTTGGCGACGCGCCAATGATAGCGAACGGTCGTTCTATTTTAAAAGAGAAAAAACCCGGACGCAAAGCCCGGGTTTTCGATCATCAACTCTAAACCCGCCGGGCGCCCGTGCTCTGCCCATTACCAGGCGGCAATGACCGCGCCGCCGAACTTGCCTTCGATGAACTGCTTCACGTCGGCCGAATGATAGGCCGCGACCAGTTTTGCGACCCACGGCTTGTTGCGGTCCGCCTCGCGAATCGCGAGGATGTTCGCGTACGGGCCGTTCGGGCCCTCGATCGCGATCGCGTCCTGTTTCGGTTTCAGCCCCGCTTCCATCGCGTAGTTGGTATTGATCGCGGCCGCGTCGACGTCGCCGAGCGAGCGCGGAATCTGCGCCGCATCGAGTTCGACGATCTTCAGCTTGCGGGGATTGTCGACGATATCGAGCGGCGTCGCCTTCAATCCCGCATCCGCACGCAGCTTCAGCAGCCCCTGCTTTTGCAGCAACAGCAGCGCGCGGCCGCCGTTGGTCGGATCGTTCGGCACCGCAATGCGCGCACCTGGCTTCAGCTCGGCCAGCGACTTCACGCGTTTCGAATAGATGCCCATCGGGAACGTGACGGTATCCGCGATCTTGATCAGCTTGTAGCCGCGATCCTTCACCTGCGCCTGCAGATACGGATCGTGCTGGTAGCTGTTCGCATCGAGGTCGCCCGATGCGAGCGCGGCGTTCGGCTGCACGTAATCGGAGAATTCGACGATGCGGATATCCAGGCCGCTCTTCGCCGCGACCTTCTTCACCGCTTCCATGATCTGCGCGTGCGGGCCGCCCGTCACGCCTACCTTGATGGTTTCGGCCTGCGCGTTGGCGCCCGCGAACAGCGCGGCCGCACCCAGTGCCGCCGCGAACTTCAGCATGAAGCGTCGTTGCATCGTGTCTCCCCTATCGGATCAATCTGGTCTTATTTGTGGCTCAGCCGGCGGACCAGCCAGTCGCCGAACGACTGCACGATCTGCACGAACACGATCAGGATCGCGACGACCGTCCACATCACTTCCGGCAGATAGCGCTGGTAACCGTAGCGGATCCCGAGATCGCCGAGCCCGCCGCCGCCGATCGCGCCGGCCATCGCCGAGTAGCCGACCAGCGACACGAACGTGATCGTCAGGCCCGCGACGACGCCCGGCAGCGATTCGGGCAACAGCACCTTGAAGACGATCTGCGACGTGGTCGCGCCCATCGATTGCGCGGCCTCGATCAGCCCGCGATCGACTTCACGCAGCGCCGTTTCGACGAGACGCGCAACGAACGGCGCGGCCGCGAGCGTCAGCGGCACGACCGCCGCGGCCGTGCCGATCGACGAGCCGGTGACGAGACGCGTGAACGGAATCACCGCGACCAGCAGGATGATGAACGGCGTCGAGCGGACGGCGTTCACGATGCCGCCGAGCACGCGATTTACCGCAAGGTTCTGCAGCACGCCCTGACGATCGGTCAGGTAGAGCAGCACGCCGAGCGGCAGGCCGACGAGCGCGCCGACCACTCCGGAGATGCCGACCATGATCAGCGTCTCCCAGAACGACTGCACGAACATATCGAACATCTCACTCAACATACGAAAGCTCCTCTACCACCACACCTTGCTCGCGCAGAAACGCGAGCGCCTGCCCGACCTTGCCCGGCTCGCCGCCCGCGAGCACCGCGAGCGAACCGAATGCCTGCCCCTGGATCTCGTCGATCTGGCCATGCAGGATGTTGAAATCGAGTTCGTACCGGCGGATCGTCTCCGACAGGATCGGCTGGTCGACGCCCGAGCCCGTGAATGCGAGCCGCAGCAGATGCCCGCGGCCCGTCTTCAGCCGCTCGGCCACGCGCGCCTTCAGCGCGGGCGGCAGTTCCTGCGCGATCACGTCGCCGATCAGCGCGCGCGTCACTTCGTGATGCGGCTGCAGGAACACGTCGATCACGCGGCCCTCCTCGACCACGCGCCCCGCATCGAGCACTGCAACGCGATCGCACACCTGCTTGATCACTTCCATCTGGTGCGTGATCAGCACGATCGTCAGGCCAAGCTCGCGGTTGATGCGCTTCAGCAAATCGAGGATCGAACGCGTGGTTTCGGGATCGAGCGCGGACGTCGCTTCGTCCGACAGCAGCACCTTCGGCTGGCTCGCCAGCGCGCGGGCAATGCCGACACGCTGCTTCTGCCCGCCGCTGATCTGCGACGGATAACGATCCTTCTGCGCGGACAGCCCGACGAGATCGAGCAGCGGCAGCACCGCGGCCTCGATCTCGGCGCGGCTTGCACCGGCCAGTTCCAGCGGCAGCGCGACGTTGTCGAATACCGTGCGCGACGACAGCAGGTTGAAGTGCTGGAAGATCATGCCGATCTCGCGCCGCGCTTCGCGCAGCGCGCCTGCCGGCAGCAGCATCAAATCGCGCCCGCCGACGACGACATTGCCCTCGGTCGGCCGCGTGAGCAGGTTGATGGTGCGTACGAGCGTGCTCTTGCCGGCGCCGCTTCGGCCGATGATGCCGAACACCTCGCCCTGCGGGATCGTCAGGTTGACGTTGCGCAACGCGTCGACCCAGCCGCTCGGCCCGGGGAAACGCTGCGAAAGATTGCGTAATTCGATCATGTAAACAAAACGGCGACCGGCTGGCGAGTTGGCCCGCCAGTCAGCCGCCGATGCATCTGGAATAACCGTCGATTTTACCGCAAACCCCTCATTCCCCTTAATAATCGATTTCGATCTTTTCATAACCACACGAAATTAGAGGAGTGCCGCTGGCCCGTCGCGAGAGGGCCGCGACTATGATCCGGAACACCGACCAACGAACAGGGGACACGCCAGATGACCGCCACCACCACGCCGGCCGCCGCACCCGCCACTGCAGGATCGGCGCCTACCGCGCCGCCCGCGCCGCAAATGGGCCGGCTGCGTACCGCGGACGGGCTCGAACTGGCGTCGTACCGCTGGCCGGCCGGTGGCGGCACGGCGGCGCCGCGTGCGACGATCGCGCTCGTGCACGGCCTCGCCGAGCATGCGGGCCGCTATGCCGCGCTCGCCGGGCGGCTCAATGCCGCCGGCATCGACGTGCTTGCGATCGACCTGCGCGGGCACGGCCAGTCGCCCGGCAAGCGCGTGTGGGCCGAGCGTTTCGACGGCTACCTGAACGATGCGGACGCGCTGGTCGCCGAAGCCGCACGCGGCAATACGCCGCTGTTCCTGATGGGGCACAGCATGGGCGGCGCAGTCGCGGCGCTCTACGCGATCGAACGCGCGCCGGCTCGCGGCCATGCGCTGACGGGCCTCGTACTGTCGAGCCCGGCGCTCGCGCCCGGGCGCGACGTGCCGCGCTGGATGCTCGCGGTCAGCCGCATCATCAGCCGGGCCTGGCCGACCTTCCCCGCCATCAAGATCGATGCGGCGCTGCTGTCGCGCGATCCGGCCATCGTCGCGGCCAATCGGGCCGATCCGCTCGTGCATCACGGCGCGGTGCCCGCACGCACCGGTGCGGAGATCCTCGACGCGATGACGCGCATCGAAAGCGGCCGCGGCGCGCTCCGCGTGCCGGTGCTCGTCTATCACGGCACCGAGGACAAGCTGACCGAACCCGACGGCAGCCGCGCGTTCGGCGCGCGCGTCGGCTCGCCCGATCGTACGCTGACGCTGTACGAAGGCGGTTTCCACGAAACGATGAACGATCTCGACCGCGACCGCGTGATCGACGCGCTGATCGCATGGATCCACGCGCGCGTGCCGGCGCGCTGAGTGCGCGCGGCCCGGCCGCTCGTCAGGAATCAGATACCGGCCAGCACGCGCAGGTGCGCGACGACGCTGCGCCCGAGCGCGGACAGGTTGTAGCCGCCTTCGAGGCAGCTCACGATGCGGCCCTGCGCATGCCGGCGTGCCACGTCGACGATCTGCGCGGTCAGCCATTCGAAGTCGGCCTCGACGAGGCCGAGGTTGCCGATGTCGTCCTCGCGATGCGCGTCGAAGCCGGCCGACACGAACAGCATCTGCGGCTTGAACGCGTCGAGGCGCGGCAGCCAGAACATGTCGACGGCTTCGCGGATCGCCATCCCGTTGCTGCGCGCGGGCATCGGCAGGTTGACCATGTTCGGCGCCTGGTGATCGACGCCCGAGAACGGATACAGCGGATGCTGGAAGAAGCTGCACATCAGCACGCGCTCGTCGTTCGCGAACGCGGCCTCGGTGCCGTTGCCGTGGTGCACGTCGAAATCGATGATCGCGACGCGCTCGAGACCGTGTACGTCGAGCGCATGCCGCGCGGCGATCGCGACGTTGTTGAAGAAGCAGAAGCCCATTGCGCGCGCAGGTTCCGCATGGTGACCGGGCGGACGCACGCCGCAGAACGCATTCGCGTAGCGGCCCTCGATCACCGCGTCGGTCGCCGCGATCGCGGCGCCGGCCGCGCGCAGCGCCGCGCGCCACGTATCGCGATTCATCAGCGTATCGGGATCGATCTCGACGTAGCCGTCGACCGGCGTCATGCTCCGGATGTAGTCGATGTGCGCCTGCGTATGCACGCGGCCCAGCGCGACCTCGCTCGCGAACGGCGCGGTTTCGTGCACGATCAGATCGTCGATGCGGCTCGCAATCAGTTGATCCTGGATCGCCGACAGGCGGGCCGGACATTCCGGATGCCATTCCCCCATCTCGTGCAGCATGCAGTCGGGGTGCGTATAGAAAGCGGTTGCCATAAGCTGTCATCCGCGGCGCACGGTGCGCCGCAGGTCTCCATCAATGATGTCCATCGTCTGCCGCGAATTCGCCGCTAACTTACCACAACGGGGGCCAGCTTCGTCCCGGCACGCCGGATGCGTCGGGTATACTGCGCCGAACCCAATCGCCCTGTCCGCCCGCTTCGACATGAATTCCAGCAAGCCTGCCGCCCTTCTCTCCGCGCTGTTCCGTGTTCGCGCGCCGCTCGCCGTCGCTGCCGTCGCGGCGACCCTCGGCATCGCGCCTGCCGGCGCGCAGACGCAGCCCGCGAAGCCCGCCGGCACGCTCGTCGCACAGGCCCAGCCGCAACAGCCGGTGCCGCAAGGCCAGACCTTCGAAGAGGAAATCGTTCCGCAGCGTTACGCGAACAATGCGAAGGTCGACACGTTCATCGACGAGATGGTGAGCCGCAACGGCTTCGACTCGGCGAGCCTGCATGCGCTGTTCTCGCGCATCAGCTACTCGGCGACGGCCGTCAAGCTCGTGAGGCCCGCCGCATCGCCGACGGTCAAGAACTGGCGCGTCTACCGCTCGCGTTTCATCGAGCCGATCCGCATCAACGCGGGCGTGAAGTTCTGGAAGGCGAACCAGGCAACGCTGCAGCGCGCGTCCGAGCAGTTCGGCGTGCCGCCCGAGGTGATCGTCGGCATCATCGGCGTCGAGACGATCTATGGCCGCTACATGGGCAATTTCCGCGTGCTCGACGCGCTGACGACGCTCACTTTCGACTACCCGGACACGCCGAATCGCGACAGCCGCCAGGCCACGTTCCGCAAGAACCTCGAGGACTTCCTGGTCTGGACCCGCGACAACCAACTCGACCCGACCACCGTGCTCGGCTCGTATACGGGCGCGATCGGGATCCCGCAGTTCCTGCCGAGCAGCATCCGCGAGTATGCGGTCGACTTCGACGGCACGGGCCATGTCGATCTGCGCAGCAGTCCTGTCGATGCGATCGGCAGCGTCGCGAACTACCTGAAGCAGCACGGCTGGGAAACCGACCGCCCGGTGGTCTGGCAGATCACGCCCGACACGGGCAGCCTGGGCATCGCACAGGCCGCCGCCGACGGCCAGCCCGAACCGCACTGGGCGCTATCGCAACTGCTGCGCGCCGGCATGACGCTGAACGAGCCGACGGTCAACATCACGACCGAAGCCGGCACGCCGGTGACCGTGGTCGATTTGCCGTCGCCGGGGCGTGCGACCGAGTACATGCTCGGCCTGAAGAATTTCTATGTGCTGACGCGCTACAACCGCAGCTTCTTCTACGCGCTCACCGTGTACCAGCTCGGCGAAGCCGTGAAGGCGCAGATGGAGGCGACCGGCGCGCTGCAACCCGCTGCTACCCAGGCACAGTCGCAGTAAGCACTGGCCGCCCAAAGAAAAAGCGCCGCACAAGCGGCGCTTTTTTATTGCCGGCGCGCGACGCGCCAGCCGATGTTCAGGCAGGAAACACGCCCGTGGACAGGTAGCGGTCGCCGCGATCGCAGACGATGAACACGATCGTCGCATTCTCGACCTGGCGTGCGATGCGCATCGCGACTTCGCATGCGCCGCCCGACGAAATGCCCGCGAAGATGCCTTCGACGGCCGCCAGCCGGCGCGTCATCGTTTCCGACGCAGCCTGGCTCACATTCTCGACGCGGTCGATGCGGCTGCGATCGAAGATGGTCGGCATATACGCTTCCGGCCACTTGCGGATGCCCGGAATGCGCGAGCCGTCTTCCGGCTGCGCACCGATGATCTCGATCGCCGGATTCTGTTCCTTCAGGTAGCGCGACGTGCCCATGATCGTGCCCGTCGTGCCCATTGCCGACACGAAGTGCGTGATGCGCCCTTCCGTATCGCGCCAGATCTCCGGCCCCGTCGCTTCGTAGTGCGCAACGGGATTGTCGGGGTTGCCGAACTGGTCGAGGATCACGCCCTTGCCTTCGCGCTGCATCTGCTCCGCGAGGTCGCGTGCCAGCTCCATCCCGCCCTTCACCGGCGTCAGGATGATTTCAGCGCCGTAAGCCGCCATGCTCTGACGCCGCTCGACCGACAGGTCCTCCGGCATGATCAGCACCATCTTGTAGCCGCGGATCGCCGCTGCCATTGCGAGCGCAATGCCCGTGTTGCCGCTCGTCGCCTCGATCAGCGTATCGCCCGGCTTGATGCGCCCGCGCGCCTCGGCCTTGCTGATCATCGACAGCGCCGGACGATCCTTCACGGAACCGGCCGGATTGTTGCCTTCGAGCTTTGCGAGCACCACGTTGTTGCGCGCGCGAATCTCGTCGTCCGGCAAGCGGACCAGTTGCACGAGCGGCGTGTTGCCGATCGTGTCTTCGATAGTTTTGTAAGCCATGGGTATACCGTGAGTACGAGGCCGATCAATCAATCGATTGTAAACCAGCACCGCCGCTCGCGCCGGCAACCCCTTCACCGCGATGGAATACGCGTGCCGCGCGATTCGCGCTTGCCGCGCACGCCGCATCACGCAAAAAACCCGCGGCATGCCGCGGGAAGCCGTCGTAACGACGGCGACTGAAGGAGCCTTTTGTCGGTCGCGCGCGACGCGTTACTTCTGTGCGGTGCGGGCCGGTGCGGCGGCAGGCTTCGCGGCCGCCGGCTTGCCTGCGGCCTGCTGGGTCGCGCCTGCGCCGGCCGTACCGATCGTCAGCCCTTCCTGCTGGAGCCGCTCGACGGTATGCCCGCCCATTCCCTTCACGCGCGCGGTGAGATCTTCCGCATTCCTGAACGGACCGCGTGCGCCGCGCTCGTCGACGATCGCCTTCGCACGCGCCGGGCCGATGCCCTTGATGCCGATGAGCGCATCCTCGTTCGCGGTGTTGACGTCGACGGCAGCCCAGGCTGACGCGACTGCGCCGAGCATGACCGCTGCGGCAAACCATTTCCTGATCATGTGCTGGATCTCCGAAGAAACCGGCCGGCGGCTGCCGACCGTGAGACCCAGTCTATCGATGCAGCCCTTGCGTTTAAACCTGGCCGGATAGCCAACGAACGTAGCGATCGACACCTTCCTGCACGGTCAGGAACGGTGCGTCGTAGCCGGCCGCGCGCAGTTTCGTCTGGTCGGCCTGCGTGAAGCACTGGTACTTGCCGCGCAACGCATCGGGGAACGGCACGTATTCGATCAGCCCCTGCTCGACCTGCTGCGCGAGCGTCAGCGCCGGCTGGTTGTCGAGCGCGCGCAGCGTGTTCACGACCGTCGATGCGATATCGTTGAACGGCTGTGCACGGCCCGTGCCGAGGTTGAAAATGCCCGACTTCTCCGGATGATCGAAGAAGAACAGGTTCACTTTCGTCACGTCCTCGACCGACACGAAGTCACGCGTCTGCTCGCCCGGCGCATAGCCGTTGTACTCGCCGAACAGCTTGACCTTGCCTTCCGCGCGGAACTGGTTGAAGTTGTGGAACGCGACCGACGCCATGCGCCCCTTTTGCGTCTCGCGCGGGCCGTACACGTTGAAATAGCGGAAGCCGGCGATCTGGCTCTTTGCGCTCGGCAGCACGCGGCGGATCACCTGGTCGAACAGGAACTTCGAATAGCCGTACACGTTCAGCGGCGCCTCGACCTCGCGCTCCTCGACGAAACGCGTCGAGCCGCCGTAGATCGCAGCCGACGATGCGTACAGGAACTGCGTGCCCTGCGCGAGGCAGGCATCGAGCACCGCGCGGCTGTAGCGGAAGTTGTTGTCCATCATGTAGCGGCCGTCGGTTTCCATCGTGTCCGAACAGGCGCCTTCGTGGAACACCGCGCGCACCTTGCCGAAATCGCCGCGCGCGAAGCGCTCGACGAATTCCGTCTTGTCGAGATAGTCGTCGATCTCGCAATCGACGAGATTCCGGAACTTGTCCGCGCGCGTCAGGTTGTCGACCGCGATGATGCGCGTCTCGCCGCGCTCGTTGAGCGCCTTGACGATGTTCGCGCCGATAAAACCGGCTGCGCCGGTGACGATGAGAGTCATGATCGTCCTGCCTGAAAAGTGCGAGCCATTGGTGCGGCGCGCTCGTCGCGCCGCACCAATGGGCTCAGTGAAACAGTTCGTCGTAATCCACCGTGGCCGTGCCGAGCTTGCCGACCACGATGCCTGCCGCGCGATTCGCGAGCACGACCGCGTCGACCAGCGGCACGCCGGCGCCGAGCATCGTCGCGACCGTCGCGATCACGGTATCGCCCGCGCCCGACACGTCGAACACCTCGCGCGCGAGGGCTGGTGCGTGCAGTTCACCGGTGGCGGAAAAAAGCGTCATGCCCTCTTCCGAGCGTGTGAGCAGCAGCGCGTCGATGCCGAGTTCCGCGCGCAGATTCGCGACGCGCGCGCGCAGATCGTCTTCCGACTTCCACTGGCCGACCACTTCGCGCAGTTCCGCGCGGTTCGGCGTGATCAGCGAAGCACCGCGATAGCGTGCCCAGTCGTCGCCCTTCGGGTCGACCAGAACAGACTTGCCGGCCGCACGCGCCTTCTCGATCATCGTCGTGACGTGCGTCAGGCCGCCTTTCGCGTAATCCGACATCAGCACGACGTCGTGCTGCGGCAGCAGCGCATCGAAGCGCGCGAGCCCCGCGAGCAGCACCTCGTGCGTCGGCATCGCCTCGAAGTCGACGCGCAGCAGCTGCTGCTGGCGCGCGAGCACGCGCAGCTTGATCGTGGTCGGCAGCGCCGGATCGCGTTCGAGATGCGGCGTCACGCCGCTGCTGCCGAGCAGCTCGACGATCCGCTCGCCGGGTTCGTCGCAACCGACAACACACAGCAGCCCGGCCTGGCCGCCGAGCGTCACGGCGTTGCGCGCGACGTTGGCCGCGCCGCCGAGCCGCTCCTCCTGACGCTGCACGTGCACGACCGGCACCGGCGCTTCAGGCGAAATGCGATCGACGTTGCCGAACCAGTAGCGGTCGAGCATCACGTCGCCGACGACGAGCACGCGCGAGCGCGCGAGCTGCGCACGCGGCACCGGAACGACTTCGCGAGGAGTATTCATCGTGCGCTCAGCCACGGGAGGACGACTGGGGATCGACATACGGCCGGCCGATCGCGTAGTAGTCGATGCCCAGCTCGGCCATCGCATCCGGCTCGTACAGGTTGCGCCCGTCGAAGATCACCGGCGCCTTCAGCTCCGCCTTCAGGCGCGTGAAATCGGGGCTCCGGAATTCCTTCCACTCGGTCACGATCACGAGCGCGTCCGCGCCCGTGACGGCGATGTCCTGCGTCTCGACGAGATGCAGTCGTGCCAGCGCCGCCGCATCGTCGCCGAAATCCAGCGCGAACACGCGCCGCGCTTCGTCGATTGCGACCGGATCGTAGGCGCGCACGGTCGCCCCGCGTTCGAGCAGTGCGGCGATCAGCCGGCGGCTCGGCGCCTCGCGCATGTCGTCGGTGTTCGGCTTGAACGCCAGGCCCCAGACCGCGAATTCACGGCCGGTCAGATCCGCGCCGAAACGCTGCTCGATCTTGCCGATCAGCACGTCCTTCTGCGCATGGTTGGCCGCCTCGACGGCCTCCAGGATGCGCAGCGGCTGGCCGTTCTCGCTCGCGGTGCGGATCAGCGCCTGCACGTCCTTCGGGAAGCACGAGCCGCCGTAGCCGACGCCGGCATACAGGAAGTGGTAGCCGATGCGCGGATCGGAGCCGATCCCGCGGCGCACGGCCTCGATGTCGGCGCCAACCTTGTCGGCGAGATTCGACATCTCGTTCATGAACGAGATGCGCGTCGCGAGCATCGCGTTCGCCGCATACTTCGCGAATTCGGCCGAACGCACGTCCATGTAGATCGTGCGCTCGTGGTTGCGGTTGAACGGCGCGTAGAGCTTCTTCATCTTCTCGCGCGCGATCGTGCCGGTCTCGTCGTCGTCGACGCCGATGATGATCCGGTCCGGACGCATGAAGTCCTCGACCGCAGCGCCTTCCTTCAGAAACTCGGGGTTCGACACGACCGAGAATCGATGCGCGACGCTGCCCCCGAGCCCCCGCGCGGCAAGCGCGTCGTCGACCACGGCGCTCACGCGCTGCGCGGTGCCGACCGGCACCGTCGACTTGTCGACGATCACCTTGAAGCCCGTCATGTGGCGGCCGATGTTGCGCGCGGCCTCGAGCACGTATTGCAGGTCGGCCGAGCCGTCCTCGTCGGGCGGCGTGCCGACTGCGATGAACTGGATCTCGCCATGCGCGACGCTCGCCTCGATGTCGGTCGAGAAGCGCAGGCGCCCTGCCGCGCGGTTGCGCGCGATGATGTCCAGCAGCCCCGGTTCGTGAATCGGCATCCCGCCGTTGTTCAGGATGTCGATCTTGCGCGGATCGACGTCGAGACAGAAGACGTCGTGACCGATCTCCGCGAGGCAGGCGCCCGTGACGAGACCGACATAGCCGGTGCCGATGATGGTGATTTTCATAGATGTTCCGGTACTTCCCGGTAATTGACTAACTTGGCCGCCGGGACAAGCCCGGCGGCAACCGCAGCGCGTTGGCTCCGCGTGCCGGGATCAGCCCGGCATCGCAGGTTCGACGCGGCGCGGCGCATAGGTTTCCCAGCCGCTGCATCCAGGGCACTGCCAGTAGAAGAGCCGTGCCCGGAAACCGCAATTCTGGCACGTATACCGCGGGAGATTTTTCGTGCGCTGCTTGATCAGCGCACGCATCATTTCAAGTTCCTTACGGCGCGGTTCGTCGGCCGCCGCGATCTGCGCATCGAGCAGGTGCAGCATCCCCGACAGGTTCGGCGACTTCTCCATCTGCGCACGTGCGAGCGTGTGCGCCGCATCCTGACCGCGCAATCCGGCAATGTGCTGGTACGCGATGTCGAGCAGGTCGTTCGACGGATAGCGGTCGACATACCCCATCAGCAGTTCGGCGCCCTCGACGTTCTTGCCGAGCGCCACGTACGCCTTCATCAGCTTGTCGGCGACGAGCGGCAGATACGCGGGGTTCTGCGCCTCGACACGCTTCCAGTGCTCGATCGCGGCCGCGTGATCGCCGGCCGCCTCGGCTGCGTCGCCCGACAGAATCGTCGCGCGGACGTTCTGCGGGTTCACGGTCAGCGCGAGCCGAAGCTGTTCGGCTGCCGCTGCCGCATTCTTGCGCTGCAGCGCGTCCTGCGCGAGTTCGCAGTGAAACTGCGCAATTTCGGTACCGAGCGGCTTGTCGCTCATCGACTCGATGCGCTTCGCGGTATCGATCGACTTGTTCCAGTCCTTCTCGATCTCGTAGATCGTCAGCAGCGCCCGCTGCGCACCGAGCGCGTAGTCGCCGCCGGCGAGCTTGTGGAACGCCTCTTCGGCGCGATCGAGCAGGCCGGCCTTGAGGAAGTCCTGGCCGAGCTCGTACAGCGCGTGGTCGCGCTCGTTGACCGGCAGGTCCGTGCGGCTCAGCAGGTTCTGGTGCACGCGGATCGCGCGGTCGGTCTCGCCGCGGCGGCGAAACAGGTTGCCGAGCGCGAAGTGCAGCTCGACCGTCTCGGGATCGAGCTTGGCGACCTCGATGAACGCGTCGATCGCCTTGTCGGGTTGTTCGTTCAACAGAAAATTCAGGCCGCGAAAATACGAGCGCGGCAGGTTGGCACTCTCCGACAGGAGATTCTTCAGGTCATAGCGTGACGCCGCCCAACCGAGCGCGAATGCGACCGGAATCGCGAGCAACCACCAGAAATCCAGATCCATGCGAAATATCGAAGCAGAGACGAAAACCGCGCGATGATCGCGCGGCGTCCGTGTTAAATGACGGGCGGCATCGGCGGCTGGTCGACGATCGCGGGCGTTTCACGCGCCGCGCGCAGATCGCGCTTCAGACGCCCGTTCTCGAGACGCAGGCGGAAGATCGAAGGCAGCGCGGACAGCAGGCCGGCCAGCAACCCGACGGCGAAGAATGCCAGGCCGATCAGGATCAGCGGCGCTTGCCATGCGTAGCCGGCAACGAAATTCAGCGTCGCGGTTTGCGTATTGGCCAGCGCCAGCACCAGCAGCAGGACGAACACCAATACCCGGATCAGCCAGACGATAAACTTCATGAAGCCCTCTCTTTGTTGAGGTTTGCCGCGGCGCGCGACTCCCCTTCGTCGCACCGAATCGACCCGTATTGTAAAGGAAGCGTTTCCGCGGCTGCGCACATCCTGCGCCAGGCGTTGCGCGGCTGCCGCCGGAAATGAAAAAAGCGCCCCAAGGGGCGCTCTTCTTTTCAGCCTTCGCCGGACAGGTTCCGGGCACACCGAACGACGCTCAACGCTCGTCGTCCGGATCGTCAGCCTTCAGCGGTTCACCCGCGCGGCCGTCGACGCGTTCACGCAATTCCTTGCCAGGCTTGAAGTGCGGCACGAACTTCTCGGGCACCTGCACTTTCTCCCCCGACTTCGGGTTGCGTCCGACGCGCGCCGGGCGACGGTTGAGGCCAAAGCTGCCGAAACCCCGAATTTCAATGCGATGCCCTTTCGCCAGGGCGTCGGACATCGCATCGAGCATCGTTTTCACCGCGAAATCCGCATCCTTGAGGACAAGTTGCGGAAATCGCGATGCCAGCTGCGCGACCAACTCGGATTTGGTCATACTTCAGCAGACCTCGTGAGGCTTACTGGTTCTGGCCGTCGAGCTTCGCCTTCAGCAGCGCGCCGAGGTTGGTCGTACCGGTCGCAGCAGCGCTGGAGTCCGACTGCAGGCCGCGGATCGCTTCCTGTTGTTCAGCCGAATCCTTCGCCTTGATCGACAGGTTGATGCCGCGCGACTTGCGATCGATGTTGATCACCATCGCGTTGACCTTGTCGCCTTCCTTCAGCACGTTGCGTGCGTCTTCGACGCGATCCTGCGAGATTTCCGACGCACGCAGGTAGCCTTCGACGTCGCCCGTCAGCGTGACGACCGCACCCTTCGCATCGACCGTCTTCACGACGCCGTCGACGATCGAACCCTTGTCGTTCATTGCAACGTAGTTGCTGAACGGGTCGCCTTCGAGCTGCTTGATGCCGAGCGAAATGCGCTCCTTCTCGACGTCGATACCGAGCACGATGGCTTCGACTTCGTCGCCCTTCTTGTACTTGCGAACGGCTTCTTCGCCGGTTTCGCTCCACGACAGGTCCGACAGGTGGACCAGGCCGTCGATGCCGCCCGGCAGACCGATGAACACGCCGAAGTCGGTGATCGACTTGATTGCGCCCGTGATCTTGTCGCCCTTCTTGAAGTTGCGGCTGAAGTCATCCCACGGATTCGGCTTGCACTGCTTCATGCCGAGGCTGATACGACGGCGGTCTTCGTCGATCTCGAGGACCATGACTTCGACTTCGTCGCCCAGCTGGACAACCTTCGACGGTGCAACGTTCTTGTTCGTCCAGTCCATTTCCGACACGTGGACGAGGCCTTCGATGCCCGACTCCACTTCGACGAATGCGCCGTAGTCGGTGATGTTCGTGACCTTGCCGAACAGGCGCGTGCCCGACGGGTAACGGCGCGAGATGCCTTCCCACGGATCGTCGCCCAGTTGCTTGATGCCCAGCGAGACGCGGTTCTTCTCTTGGTCGAACTTGAGGATCTTCGCGGTGACTTCCTGGCCAACCGACAGGACTTCGCTCGGGTGACGCACACGACGCCATGCGATGTCGGTGATGTGCAGCAGGCCGTCGATGCCGCCGAGGTCGACGAACGCGCCGTAGTCGGTGATGTTCTTGACCACGCCGTTGACGATCGCGCCTTCCTTCAGCGTCTCGAGCAGCTTCGCGCGCTCTTCGCCCTGGGTTGCTTCGATCACTGCACGACGCGACAGCACGACGTTGTTACGCTTGCGATCGAGCTTGATCACGCGGAACTCGAGCGTCTTGCCTTCGTACGGGGTCGTGTCCTTGACCGGACGCGTGTCGACCAGCGAACCCGGCAGGAACGCGCGGATGCCGTTGACCATCACGGTCATGCCGCCCTTCACCTTGCCGGTGATCGTGCCGGTGACGAGTTCGTTGTTGTCGAGTGCCTTTTCCAGCGACAGCCACGATGCAAGGCGCTTCGCCTTGTCGCGCGACAGGATCGTGTCGCCGTAGCCGTTTTCGAGCGCGTCGATCGCGACGGACACGAAATCGCCCGACTGCACCTCAACCTCGCCCTGATCGTTCAGGAATTCCTCGATCGGAATGTAAGCCTCGGACTTGAGGCCTGCATTGACGACCACGAAGTTGTGGTCGACGCGCACGACTTCGGCGGAAATCACTTCGCCGGCGCGCATGTCTTGGCGGGTCAGCGACTCTTCGAACAGAGCCGCAAAGGATTCGGTATTCGGGGTGGAGGTTTGCAGGTCGGACATAAAAATCTGATTGTGCATGGCTCGCTGTGCCACGCCGGCCGGAATGGCAGGCTGAAAGGGCCAGATCGAAGACCACACGGGGTTAAGGGTTCAAAACACGCTCCGCGCTTGCGGCACGGAGCACCTACCGCTACCCGCCTTCTCAGGCGGGTTGGCCGACTGCCCGGTACCACTGCAGCACCTGGTCGACGGCTTCATCGACCGAAAGTGCCGACGTATCGAGCAGCTCGGCATCTGCCGCAGGCTTCAGCGGCGCGGCTGCGCGATTGCTGTCGCGCGCGTCACGTTCACGAAGATCCCGGAGCAAGTCATCTATATTAGCAGAAAAACCTTTTTGCATCAATTGCTTATGCCGTCTGGTCGCGCGAGCCTCGGCGCTGGCCGTCAGGAACACCTTCAGCACGGCGTCCGGGAAGATCACGGTGCCCATGTCGCGCCCGTCTGCGACGAGGCCCGGCGTCTTGCGGAACGCGCGCTGGCGCGCGACGAGCGCGGTGCGTACGGGCCCGTGCACGGCAATGGCCGATGCACGATTGCCGACCGCTTCGGCGCGGATGTCGTTCGACACGTCGACGCCGTCGAGCTGCGCACAGCCTTCGCGGAACGTGATGTGCAGATCGTCGATCAGTTTCACCAGCGCGTCGATGTCCTCCGCCGCGATGCCGTAGCGCACACTCGCGAGGGCGGCAAGCCGATACAGCGCGCCGCTGTCGAGCAGGTGGAAGCCAAGGTTCGCAGCGACGAGCGCCGCGACGGTGCCCTTGCCGGAGGCGGTCGGGCCGTCGATCGTAATGACGGGAGTCGGGTGAAAGGGTCGGGTCGATTTCATCGGAACAGTCGGGTCAGGCTTTGGCGAGCGCGGCGAAGCGGTCGAAATAGTCGGGGAACGTCTTGCCGACGCACTTCGGATCGTTGATCCGCACGGGCACGCCGCCCAGGCTGACGAGCGAGAAGCACATCGCCATCCGGTGATCGTCGTACGTATCGATCGCCGCGTTCGGCGTGAGCTTTTCCGGCGGCGTGACGACGAGATAGTCGGGGCCTTCCTCGACGATCGCGCCGACCTTGCGCAGCTCGGTCGCCATCGCGGCGATGCGGTCGGTCTCCTTCACGCGCCAGCTCGCGATGTTGCGCAGCGTGCTCGTGCCGTTCGCAAACAGCGCCGCGACCGCGATGGTCATCGCCGCATCGGGGATCAGGTTGAAGTCCATGTCGATCGGCTCGAGCTTGCCGTGGTCGTGGCCGATGCCGCGCACGTCGATCCAGTCGTCGCCCATCGTCACGTTCGCGCCCATCTGCATCAGCGCGTTCGCGAAACCGACGTCGCCCTGGATGCTCGCACGCCCCACGCCTTCGACCCGCAGCGGGCCGCCGCCAAGCGCGCCGGCCGCGAGGAAGTACGACGCGGACGACGCGTCGCCCTCGACCATGATCCGCCCCGGCGAGCGGTAGCGGACGCCGGCCGGCACGACGAAACGCTGCCAGCCGTCGCGCTCGATGGTCACGCCGAAGCGCTCCATCAGCCGGATCGTGATGTCGATGTACGGCTTCGAGATCAGCTCGCCGTCGACTTCGACGACGGTCCGGCCATCCTTCGCCTTCACGAGCGGCAGCGTCATCAGGAGTGCCGTGAGGAACTGGCTCGACACGTCGCCGCGCACGCGGATCGGCGCATCGACCGAAATCGTCGCGGGCTTGATGCGCAACGGCGGATAACCTTCGTTCAGCTCGTAGTCGATCTGCGCGCCGATCTGCCGCAGGCCGTCGACGAGATCGCCGATCGGCCGTTCGTGCATGCGCGGCACGCCGTGCACGCGGTAGTCGCCGCCGTTCACCGCGAGCGCGGCGGTCAGCGGCCGCACGGCCGTGCCCGCGTTGCCGAGGAACAGGTCGGCCGTCTTCGCGGTGAATGCGCCGCGCGTGCCCGTCACGACACAGGTGTCGCCATCGCGCGCGAGCTTCACGCCGAGCTTGCCGAGTGCGTCGAGCATCACGCGCGTATCGTCGGAGTCGAGCAGGTTCGTGATCGTCGTTTCGCCTTCGGCCAGCGCCGCGAGCAGCAGCACGCGGTTCGAAATGCTCTTCGAGCCGGGCAGGCGCACGGTGCCCGATGCGCTGGAGTACGGGCCGAGATCGAGATAGTCCATGGGAATCGTCCTGTTATTTCTTGACCGGTTCGGCAGCGGGCGCACCGCCGCGCTCCTGCCATGCCTTGCGTGCGGCGCGCGAGCGCGTGAACACCGCTTCGAGCGCCGCGCCGTCGCCGGCGTCGATCGCCTCACGCAGCCGCGTGAGCACGCGCGTGTAGCCGTCGAGTTCGTCGAGCAGCGCCGCGCGGTTCGCGACGCACACGTCGCGCCACATCTCGGGGCTCGACGCCGCGATGCGCGTGAAATCGCGGAAACCGCCCGCCGCGTACGAGAATTTCAGTTCCGCGTCGGCCTCGCCGAGAATCTGCTCGACGAGCGCGAACGACAGCACGTGGGGCAGGTGGCTGATCGACGCAAACACGCGATCGTGCTGCCCGGTGCTCATCGTGCGCACGTCGGCGCCGGTTGCGCGCCACATCGCGTCGATGCGCGCGACCGATTCGGGCGCGTTCTCCGGCAGCGGGCACAGCACGACGTTGCGACCGACGTACAGGTCCGGCAACGCGGCCTCGACGCCGCTCGACTCGCGGCCGGCAATCGGATGCCCCGGCACGAACTGCGCGATTCGCGCGCCGAGCGTGTCGCGCGCGGCCGCGACGACATCGGACTTGGTGCTGCCCGCGTCGGTGACGATCGTCGCATCGTCGAGCCACGGCGCGATGCGCGCCAGCAACGGGCCCGTCTGCGCGACGGGCGCGGCCAGCAGCACGAGATCGGCGCCGGCGAGCGCGTCGCGCAATTGCGCGTCGTCGTCGAGCGCCGCTGCGCGGTCGATCACGCCGAGCGACAGCGCGCGCTCGACCGAGCGACGCGAGCGGCCCACGCCGACGATTTCGCCCGCGCCGCCCGGCGCGCGCTCGCGCAACGCGCGGGCCAGCGATCCGCCGATCAGGCCGACGCCGAAGATGACCAGTTTGTTGAATGCAAAGCCTGACACGACAAGAGCCAAGTTATGCGTGCGGCACGACGCCCCGCATGCGGAATTCCAGATTCCGGGCAACGAGCCCGCACCCGGCGCAACCTGCACCGGGTGCCGCCCGAACCCGCCTTCGGCAGCGCCGACCGGCCTGCCCTGCCCGCCTCTCCGTCACCTGCGTGACCCGGCGACGGGCCAGCGCGCCTCAGCGTGCGCTCGGATACGAACCGAGTATCTTCAGGAACGCGGCCTTCTGGCCGAGTTCCGCGAGCGCGGCCGCCACCGCCGCATCGTCGCGGTGCCCTTCGATATCGATGTAGAAGTAGTACTCCCACGTGCCGACGCGCGCCGGACGCGACTCGAAGCGCGTCATCGACACGCCGTGCCGCGCGAGCGGCTCGAGCAGCTTGAACACGGCGCCCGGCTCGTTCTTCACCGACACGATCAGCGACGTCTGGTCGTGACCGCTCTGGCCCGCCGGCTGCTTGCCGACGATCACGAAGCGCGTGCGATTGTGCGGATCGTCCTGGATCAGCGAGAACGCGATCTGCAAACCGTAATGCGCGGCTGCGCGGTCGCCCGCGATCGCCGCGACGGTCGGATCGGCGGCCGCGAGACGCGCGGCCTCCGCGTTGCTCGCCACGGCCTGCCGCTCGAGCTGCGGCGCATTCGCGGCGAGCCATTGCTGGCATTGCGCAAGCGCCTGCGCATGCGCGCAGACGCGCTTCACGCCGTCGAGCGTGCCGCTTTGCGTCAGCAGGTTGTGGTGGATCGGCAATGCGAGCTCGCCGCTGATCAGCAGTTGCGTCTGCAGCAGCAGGTCGAGCGTGCGCGACACGGCACCTTCGGTCGAATTCTCGACCGGCGCGATGCCGAATGCGGACGCACCGGCCTCGACCGAGCGGAACACCTCGTCGATCGACGGGCACGGCAGCCCTTCGATCGACTGGCCGAAATACTCGAGCATCGCCTGTTCGCTGTACGTGCCGACCGGCCCGAGGAACGCGACGTGGATCGTCTGCTCGAGCGCGCGGCTCGCAGCCATGATCTCGCGCCAGATGGCGCTGATGTGCTCGCTCGCGAGCGGCCCGGCGCTCATGTCCTGCAGCCGCGCGATCACCTGCAGCTCGCGCTCCGGCCGGAACACCGGCGCGTTGAAATGCTTCTTGACCTCGCCCACCTCCAGCGCCACCGCGGCGCGCTGGTTCAGGAGCGCGATCAGCTGCGCATCGATCGCGTCGATGCGATCGCGCAGCGGTTTCAGGCGGGAATTCAGTTCGTCGTCCATGCGTTTTGCCGTGCTGTTTGAACAGCGCCGCCGTCAGGCGCCGCGCTGCTCGAAGTCCTTCATGTACTCGACGAGCGCTTTCACGCCCTCGAGCGGCACCGCGTTGTAGATCGACGCCCGCATGCCGCCGACGGACTTGTGGCCCTTCAGCTGCAGCAGCCCGCGCGCCTTTGCGCCGGCAAGGAAGTCTTCGTTGCGCGTTTCGTCGGCCAGGAAAAACGGCACGTTCATCCGCGAACGTGCTGCCGGCTCGACCTTGTTCAGATAGAAGCTGCTCGCGTCGATCGTGTCGTAGAGCAGCTTCGATTTTTCGATATTGCGGGCCTCGATCGCTTCGAGGCCACCCTGCCGCTTCAGCCACTGGAACACGAGGCCCGCGATGTAGATCGCGTAGGTGGGCGGCGTGTTGTACAGGGAGTTGTTCGCGGCGATGGTCTTCCATTCGAATGCGGACGGGCAGATCGACAGCGCGCGATCGAGCAGATCCTCGCGCACGATCACGACCGTCACGCCGGCCATCCCGATGTTCTTCTGCGCGCCGCCGAACAGCACGCCGTATTTCGCGACATCCATCGGGCGCGACAGGATATGCGACGAGACATCCGCGACCAGCGGCACGTCGCCGAGATCGGGGATCTCGAACGTCTCGACGCCGTCGATCGTCTCGTTGGTGCACAGATGCACGTAGGCCGGATCGTCCGACAGCTGCCATTCGGCGCGCGCGGGCGCACGCGTGAAGCCGTCGTCCGTCTTGCCGTTCGCTGCGAGATGCGGCGTGCAGAACTTCTTCGCCTCGTTGAACGATTTCTGCGACCACGAGCCCGTCACGACGAAGTCGGCGGTCTTGCGCGAGCCGAGCAGGTTCATCGGCACGATCGCGTTTTCCGCGATGCCGCCGCCCTGCAGGAACAGGACCCGGTGGCTGGCCGGCACGCCGAGCAGGTCGCGCAGATCGGTCAGCGCAGCCTCGTGGATCGACATGAATTCCTTGCCGCGATGGCTCATCTCCATCACGCTCATGCCGCTGCCGTGCCAGTCGAGCATTTCGTCGGCAGCTTGCCGCAGCACTTCCTCGGGCATCGCCGCAGGGCCGGCGGAGAAATTAAAGACGCGCATCGTGAAAACCTCGGAGGGACGCGACCGGCTCGCCGCCGGCAGAACGCGCCAGAAAAGAAATGGCCGCTTGCGCTCACGCGCAAACGGCCATTATCGCACTGTCGTCAGGCTCCCGCCAAACCCGGCCGAACGGCCGGTGGCGTGCCCGGACAGCTTTACTTGCCCGGCTTGACTGCTGCGACTTCCTTGTCAGCCTGCGTACGCGTTGCCTGGATCGCTTGCGGCATGTACTTCTGCATCAGGCCGTTGACCACGTCGCGACCGACCTGATCCTGAACCTGGATGAACTTGCGGCCCGTCGGGCTCTTGTAGAACGTCGTCAGATCCTTGATCTCCGACGTGCTGTAGTACTTCGCGTAGGCGTCGTACTGAGCCGACATCGCGTCGTTCTGGAACTGTTGCGTGCCGAACACCTTGCCTGCGCCGTCAACCAGCTTCGGCACCGAGTTCTTCTGCAGCGTCGGAACGGCAGCCTGCTTCTGCTTGTCGTTCAGCGTCTTGTTTTCCGACAGCGCGTCCGACAGGATTGCCGGCACGAGTTGCTTGGCCTGCATTTCGGCGCTGTTGCCGATTGCCGACACGAGCTTCGGCGCATCGATCGCGTCGAGCAGATCCTTGATCGCTGCCTTCTTGTCGGCGTCGATCGGCGCAGCTGCCGCCGGAGCAGCCGGTGCGGAATTCGACAGCGCCTGCGCCATCGCGAACGTCGGCACCAGTGCAGCCAGCAGAACCAGTTGCTTGAATTGCTTTTGCATCATCACTCCCTTTTGGAAATATGAATGGTTGCTCGCCGGCCGCGGCGCTTTTCGCCCGCGGCGGCTAGAGTCTCATCCGTTCTTCAGGCTTCGCCGTCCGACGCCTCGTCGGCCTCGCCATCGCCCTCTTCAGCCTCCGCGATCTGCTGCAGGCCGGAGAGCTTGGTACCCTCATCGAGACTGATGAGTGTAACACCTTGCGTAGCCCGCCCCATCTCGCGAATCTCCGATACACGGGTGCGAATCAACACGCCGGCCGTCGTGATCAGCATGATCTGATCCTCGGCGTCGACGAGCGTCGCGGCCACCACCTTGCCGTTACGCTCGGACGTCTGGATCGCGATCATGCCCTTCGTGCCACGGCCGTGACGCGTGTATTCGGTGATCGGCGTGCGCTTGCCGTAGCCGTTCTCGGTCGCGGTGAGCACGGTCTGCTCCTCGCTGCCGGCAACCAGCATCGCGATGACCTGCTGCCCGTCCTCGAGCTGCATGCCGCGCACGCCTCGCGCCTCGCGCCCCATCGGACGCACGTCGTTCTCGTCGAAGCGCACGGCCTTGCCGGCGTCGGAGAACAGCATCACGTCGTGCGCGCCGTCGGTGATCGACGCACCGATCAGGTAGTCGCCGTCGTCGAGGCCGACCGCGATGATGCCCTTCTTCATCGGACGGCTGAATGCTTCGAGCGGCGTCTTCTTCACGGTGCCGAGCGACGTCGCCATGAAGATGAACTTGTCGGCCGAGAATTCCTTGACCGGCAGCACGACGTTGATCTTCTCGCCTTCCTGCAGCGGGAACATGTTGACGATCGGGCGGCCGCGCGAGTTGCGCGAACCCTGCGGCACTTCATAGACCTTGACCCAGTACACGCGGCCGCGGTTCGAGAAGCACAGGATGTAGTCGTGCGTGTTCGCGATGAACAGCGTCTCGATCCAGTCGTCTTCCTTCATCTGCGTCGCCTGCTTGCCGCGGCCGCCGCGCTTCTGCGCGCGGTACTCGGACAGCGGCTGCGACTTCACGTAGCCCGCATGCGACATCGTGACGACCATGTCCTGCGGCGTGATCAGATCCTCGGTGTTCAGCTCGGTCGCGTTCAGTTCGATCTTCGAGCGGCGCGCGTCGCCGAATTCGGCCTTCACCGAGGTCAGCTCCTCGCCGATCATCGTCGTGATCCGCTCGGGGCGCGCGAGGATGTCCAGCAGGTCGGCGATCTGGGCCATCACTTCGCGGTACTCGCCGATGATCTTGTCCTGCTCGAGGCCGGTCAGGCGCTGCAGGCGCATCTGCAGGATTTCCTGGGCCTGCGTGTCGGACAGGCGGTACAGCCCGTCGTTCTGCATGCCGAACGCCGCGTTCAGGCCTTCCGGACGATACGCGGAGCGGCCGCCTGCCGATGCATTCTCGGCTTCGGCGCGCGTCAGCATCTCGCGCACGAGCGATGAATCCCACGGCTTCGCCATCAACTCCTGCTTCGCGATCGGCGGCGTCGGCGCGGCCTTGATGATCGCGATGAACTCGTCGATGTTCGCGAGCGCGACCGCGAGACCTTCGAGCACGTGGCCGCGTTCGCGGGCCTTGCGCAGTTCGTAGATCGTGCGGCGCGTCAGCACTTCGCGTCGGTGCGACAGGAAGCACTGCAGGATTTCCTTCAGGTTCAGCAGCTTCGGCTGGCCGTCGACGAGCGCGACCATGTTCATGCCGAACGTGTCCTGGAGCTGCGTCGCCTTGTACAGGTTGTTCAGCACCACTTCCGGCACTTCGCCGCGCTTGAGCTCGATCACGACACGCATGCCGCTCTTGTCGGACTCGTCGCGGATGTCGGAGATGCCCTCGAGCTTCTTCTCGTTGACGAGTTCGGCGATCCGCTCGAGCAGCGAGCGCTTGTTCACCTGGTACGGCAGCTCGTCGACGATGATCGCCATCCGCTGGCCGCGGTCGATCTCCTCGAAGTGCGTGGCCGCGCGCATCACGACGCGGCCGCGCCCGGTGCGGTAGCCGTCGCGCACACCGGCGACGCCGTAGATGATGCCGGCCGTCGGGAAGTCCGGCGCCGGGATGATCTCGATCAGCTCGTCGATCGTCGCTTCCGGGTTGCCCAGCAGGTGCTGGCACGCGTCGACGACTTCGTTCAGGTTGTGCGGCGGGATGTTGGTCGCCATCCCGACGGCGATACCCGACGAGCCGTTGATCAGCAGGTTCGGGATGCGCGACGGCAGGACCGACGGCTGCGTTTCGTTGCCGTCGTAGTTCGGCTCGAAATCGACCGTTTCCTTGTCGATGTCGGCGAGCAGCTCGTGACCGATCTTCGCCATGCGAATTTCGGTGTAACGCATCGCCGCGGCATTGTCGCCGTCGATCGAGCCGAAGTTGCCCTGCCCGTCGATCAGCATGTAGCGCAGCGAGAAATCCTGCGCCATCCGCACGATCGTGTCGTAGACCGCGGTGTCACCGTGAGGGTGGTACTTACCGATCACGTCACCGACGATACGCGCCGACTTCTTGTACGCGCGGTTCCAGTCGTTGTTCAGTTCGTGCATCGCGAACAATACGCGCCGGTGCACGGGCTTCAGGCCATCGCGGACATCCGGGAGGGCACGTCCGACGATCACGCTCATCGCGTAATCGAGATACGAACGGCGCATTTCCTCCTCTAGGGAGGTGGGCAGGGTCTCTTTGGCGAATTGATCCATGTATCCGTATCGTTTCGGAGCGAAGACGGCGAACGCCTTTCGCGTGGGCGCTGCATGCGCAACGCAACGTGAGATTCTAACATGCGCCCATCAGCCGCCAATTCGCCTCCCCCTCTATATATAAATAGCAAAAATCGCGGCGACGGCGAATTGGCCCAAATCGCGCGCGACGCGACGTCGCAGCCAATCGCATCCGGTTTGTTTCACGCTCACGAGCAGTTTGTTTCACGCGCACGAGTAAACAAATGCACACACCCGCGCAATTTCGCCGACACACTCTTGACAATCTCTAAAAGTTGCGGCAGGCCGGTGTTGCGCATGCACCACAAAGTTGGAGCGATCTTAGGGTGGGGAGGATTTTTTTTCGTAGGAAGGGAACGATATGGCAAAATGCCAACGCACTGAAAGTTAGACGCTGCTCGAAGTCTACACAGGAGCGCGCCGCGTTTTTTGTGCCGCACCAATGTTATACTTCGAGCAATGTATGACTTGTCACCGTCAACAGGCTCGCAGTAAACCTGCGGTAATCTCAATTTCGAGAGGAGAAATATGAATAAACTTTCAAAGCTCGCGTTCATTGCAGCTACCGCAGTTATGGCTGCATCCGCTTCGGCACAGTCGGTGCCGGCGTCGCGTCAAGCCGTCAATGACAACTGGGTGAACGGCACGGGCGAATGGGTGTGGATGAACGGCACGAACGAGCTCTGCTGGCGCGATGCGTTCTGGACGCCGGCCACCGCCAACGCGAAGTGCGATGGCGCACTGGTCGCCCAGGCACCGCAGCCGCCGGTCGCTCCGGTTGCTCCGGCCATCACGAGCCAGAAGATCACGTATCAAGCTGACGCACTGTTCGACTTCGACAAGGCAACGCTCAAGCCGCTGGGCAAGCAAAAGCTGGACGAACTGGCTTCGAAGATCGAAGGCATGAACACGGAAGTGGTCGTCGCAACGGGCTACACGGACCGCATCGGTTCGGACAAGTACAACGACCGTCTGTCGCTGCGCCGTGCGCAAGCCGTGAAGTCGTACCTGGTCAGCAAGGGTGTGCCGGCCAACAAGATCTACACGGAAGGCAAGGGCAAGCGCAACCCGGTTACGACTGGCTGCAACCAGAAGAACCGCAAGCAACTCATCGCCTGCCTCGCACCGGATCGCCGCGTGGAAGTCGAAGTGGTGGGTACGCAGCAAGTGCAGAAGACGACCGTTCCGGCAAACTAAGCCGCGGTTTTCGACTGCTTCAAAGCCCCGCTCCGGCGGGGCTTTTTCTTTGACGCCCGTCCGGGCGCTCGTCGCTTCGCCGCTCGTCCGCTTCTTATATACTCGGGTCTGACGAACCGCAGCACTGCCCTCCTCCCGTAGCCCGTTTGCCGACATGACCAACGCCGATCCGCACGAACTCCAGAAATTCAGCGACCTCGCCCACCGGTGGTGGGATCCGAATGCCGAATTCAAGCCGCTGCACGACCTGAACCCGGTCCGGCTCGGCTGGATCGATGCGCACGCACACCTGGCCGGCAAGCGTGCACTCGACATCGGCTGCGGCGGCGGCATCCTGTCCGAATCGATGGCCGGGCTCGGCGCCCAGGTGAAGGGCATCGACCTGTCGACCGAAGCGCTCGGCGTCGCCGACCTGCACAGCCTCGAAAGCGGCATCTCGGTCGACTATGAGGCCATGGCCGCCGAAGCGATCGCCGCGCGCGAACCGGGCACCTACGACGTCGTCACGTGCATGGAGATGCTCGAGCACGTGCCGTCGCCCGGCGATGTCGTCGCCGCGTGCGCGACGCTCGTGAAACCGGGCGGCTGGGTGTTCTTCTCGACGCTGAACCGCAACCTGAAGTCCTACCTGTTCGCGGTGATCGGCGCGGAGTACATCGCGCAGATGCTGCCGAAGGGCACGCACGACTATGCGCGTTTCATCCGCCCGTCGGAACTGGCCGGCTTCGTGCGCGCGACGGATCTGCACATCGTGGAGATCAAGGGCATCACGTATCATCCGATCGGCAAGCGCTTCGCGCTGTCGAACGACACCGACATCAACTACCTCATCGCGTGCCGCCGCGGCGCGTGACCCCCCGACCGGCATGACGACTCCCCTTTCGACCGCGCGGGTAGCAGACGAACCGCGCCTGCTGCACTGCGATGCCGTGCTGTTCGACCTCGACGGCACGCTCGCCGACACGGCGCCCGATCTCGCGGCGGCCGTCAACAGGATGCAGCGCGATCGCGGGCTGCCCGAAACGTCGCTCGACGTGTTGCGCCCGCTGGCCTCGGCCGGCGCGCGCGGCCTGCTCGGCGGCGCGTTCGGCATCGATCCGAACACGCCCGGCTACGACGCGATGCGCGACGAGTTCCTGACCAACTACGCGACGGACCTCTGCGTACATACGACGCTGTTTCCCGGCATCGGCGACGTGCTCGACGAACTCGATGCGCGCGGCGTGCGCTGGGGCATCGTCACGAACAAGGCGATGCGCCTCACGGCGCCGCTCGTCGACCTGCTCGGCCTCGCCCCGCGCGCCGCCTGCGTGGTCGGGGGCGACACGACGCCGCACCCGAAGCCGCACCCGGCCCCGCTGCTGCATGCGGCCGACCAGCTGACGCTCGCCCCCGCGCGCATCGTCTACGTCGGCGACGACCTGCGCGACATTCAGGCCGGCAGCGCGGCCGGCATGGCGACGGTCGCAGCCGCGTACGGCTATTGCGGCGACGGCGTTGCGCCGGCCGACTGGCAGGCGCAGCATCTCGTCGACACGACGCAGGAACTGCGCGAACTGCTGCGCGATGTTGGGCTATAATGCTAGATCTTATCCGCGGGGGCGACCTGGTTTCGACAGGGGTTGTGAAGCGGCTAGGGCATGTCGAGGACCCGTCACCTCGTTAATCAATGGGAAAATCGTAACTGCAAACGACGATACGTTCGCACTGGCAGCCTAACGGCCGCCGTCCTCTGCCTAGTTCACTGACGGGCTAGTGTCGCAAGACCGGTAGCAATACCGCCAGAGGTCATTTACGTCAGTTAAGCTCTGTCGGCGTCGCGACGCCAGGGTCGAAAATCTAGCGAATCGCCGTAGTGCAGCGTGTTCGTCCGCGTCGCTGCGGTTAAATCAAAAGACTGGACTAAACATGTAGAACTAGTCGTGGAGCGCTTCTGGACGCGGGTTCGATTCCCGCCGCCTCCACCAAATTCCGCGTTCGCCGCACGAACCCCGCATGACGCAAGTCTGCGGGGTTTTTTGTTGCCGGCGACACGCATGCATCCCTCTCCTGCCGAAAAAGCGCCCGACCACGGACGGGCGGCCGGGCGGAATGCCACCGGTGCTCCGGCGGCAGGAGGTGACAGGTGTTCTGCCGCGCCCGCGCAGTCATCGGTTGCACCGGGCAGCGGCCAGCCCGGTTGCCCCGGCTTCGGGCGCAGCGCATCGCCGCCCCCATGCTCGTGCAGATCGGGCGACGTGCAGCTTAGCTGCCGCGATACAGCGACTTCATTTCTTCAGCACTGGCCGGGCGCACGCCCATTGCACGCGAACCCGATGCGGATGCGCCCTGTGCCTGCGCACCGTAGCCGCTGGCGTCGGCACCTTGCGCCTGCGCCAGTGCACGCTGCTGCTCTGCAACACGGGCCGTCGCTGCCTGGATCGCTTCCGGGTAGTGCGGATCTTCGCCGCGGGCGGAGTTGTAACCGGCCTGCTGGAGCTGGACCAGTTCGGCACGGACCTGCGCGCGGGTGATCGTCGAGCCCGACTGGGCGAACGACACGACCGGGGCAACGAGAGCAGCGGCAACGACAACAGCTTGAACGAGCGACTTCATGATGACCTACCTCCAGATTTGTCTGTGTTCGCGGTGAACACCTTGTTCATCGCTGACAACCCGAAGTTTATGTAGGCGGATGCTTAAGAATAAGGCAGGTTTCTGGAAGACATCCTTCCTGAATTACGGGTTAACCCTAGATTGGCTGGCGAAGCGGCAACGCGTGAAAACGGCGGCTTCACATGGCGCCGCGTTGCGTGCGGGCCTGCCGAAAAGCACGAGCCCCGCGAAGCAGCAACGCTTCGCGGGGCTCGATCACAGCCAGGTTCGGAACGGAACGCGTACAGCCGTCGGTCAGGCGATCGGGTCGTTGTGCACAAGCACGCCCGCGCCGTCCCGGCACGAATACGCCAGTCAGAGCCTTACCGGGTATCCATCGGGCACTTCAGGTTGCAGCCGTTCGGGTCGCCCAGGTCGCCCTTGCGGCGCAACGCCGACTTCTTGCTGCCCTGGTATTTCTGCGACGGCGCCGACGCCGCGAACGGCATCTGCGGATGCTCGTTCAGGCGAAACTGTTCGCTCAGGATGCCGCCGGGCACGCCCGGGGAATTCTGCGCAAACGCAAACGGCGAAGCGACGACCAACAGCCCCGCGGTCAACGCTGCCGCGGCGAGGGGAACGGAAAATTTCATGGCGGAATGACGCCTGAACGGCGTGCTTGTTGGAACGTTGATCAAGCGGCAAGCGTAGCGCAAATCCCCTGCTGTTGCAGCGCGGCTCGATCGCGTCCCCGTTACCGCGAATTGCCGTCCTGCGCGTACGTGCCGTCGCCGCCGGCCAGTCCCGTCGCGATGCTCGTCAGCGTGCCGCATGCGGCCGGATCGTAACCGTCGAGATGCGCGACGCGCTCGACGAAGCGCGCGTCACGCAGCAGCGCCAGCACGCCGGCAAGCGGCCGCGCATCGAGCCGCGCGCGTTCGCATGCGAAGTAATAGTCTTCGTCCACGACCGGGATGAAGTCGAGCCCGAAATGATGGGCGGCCGGCTCGACGCCGAAGCCGAGGTCGGCCATCCCGCTCGCGACGAACGCCGCGATCGCCGAATGCGTGAGCTCGGCCGACGCGTAGCCGTCGATGCGCTCCGGATCGATGCCGATCGCGCGCAGCGCGAGATCCAGCAGCATGCGCGTGCCCGACCCCGGCTGCCGGTTGACGAAGCGGATGTCGTTGCGCGCGAGGTCCGCAAGCCCGCTGACCTGCTTCGGGTTGCCGCGCGGGACGAACAGCCCCTGCTGGCGGCGCGTCAGGTGGATCAGCACATGGCGCGTATCGTCGAGCCAGGGCCGGTAGATCTGCGCGCACTGCGCGCGAAACGCGCCGCGCGGCAAATGGAAGCCGGCGAGGTCGCACTCGCCGCGGGCGAGTGCCTGCACGGCCTCGACGCTCTCGCGATACTTGATGTCGACGGCCGCCTGCGCATCGACGAGCGCGGAGACGAGCGTCGCGACCGCGTAGCCGTGCGACGCGTGGATTCGCACGGCGCCGTCGCGCTGCGCGAGACGCCGGTTCAGGTCGCTCGCCACCTCGGCCGCCAGCGTGCGCAAGTTTCCGTCGAGCCGGCTGCGTGCGAGACGCTGCGCATCGACGACGGCCTGCCCGAGCGCCGACAACGTCGAACCCTTGCCGCGCGCGGTTTCGATCAGCTCACCGCCGATGCACGACTCCAGCGCGCGCAGCATGCCCCACGCGTGCCGGTACGACAGCCCCTTGGCTTGCGCCGCCTGCGCAATGCTGCCCGTGTCGGCCACGAGTTCCAGCAGCGGCGCGACGTCTGACAGGCTGGCCGAACGGCCCTCCGTGTCGCGTACGGTCAGATACGCGTCGCATT
Organism: Burkholderia arboris; assembly: GCF_902499125.1. Classification (GTDB taxonomy): domain Bacteria; phylum Pseudomonadota; class Gammaproteobacteria; order Burkholderiales; family Burkholderiaceae; genus Burkholderia; species Burkholderia arboris. The sequence goes on along the minus strand of NZ_CABVPX010000020.1, from coordinate 41,415 downwards.
CGATTCGAATCAATTATGCACTCCGATTTCCTATTGCGACTGCCAAATCTTCCGCTTATCGTTGGTCAAAATCAATCAGAACGAAGTCGCGATGCGCACTATATGAATTTCGAGCGCATATGAGACTTTGGAGGAGCATAACCGATGTCCCCGAATTCCCCTGCGCCCGACGCGCTCGTCGAGCGCCATGCGCGCGCCGGCCGGTCGCTCGTCGCGATCCTGCACGCGATCCAGGACGACGCGGGCTACGTGCCGCCGGGCTGCGTCGCGCCGCTCGCCAAAGCGTTGAACCTGTCGCGTGCCGAAGTGCACGGCGTACTGACCTATTACCACCACTTCCGCACTGCGCCGCCCGCGCGCGTGACGATCCAGATGTGTCGCGCCGAAGCGTGCCGCAGCATGGGCTGCGAAACGCTGGCCGCTCACGCGGAAGCGCGCACCGGCTGCCGGTTCGACGCGGCGCACGACGAGGCCGCGGCCGCACACGCGCCGGACGCCGTCGCGCTCGAATCGGTCTACTGCCTCGGTCTGTGTGCGCAATCGCCGTCGCTGACGGTCAACGGCGTGCTGCACGCGAAAGTCACACCGGAAAAATTCGACGCGCTGCTCGCCGACGCGGTCGCCCACACGCCGGAGGCCGCATGACGACCCGCATCTACGTTCCGCGCGATTCGTCCGCGCTGGCGCTCGGCGCCGACGCGCTTGCCGCCGCGATCGTCGCGGAAGCCGAACGGCGCGGCGTCGCGATCGAACTGGTCCGCAACGGCTCGCGCGGATTGCTGTGGCTCGAGCCGCTCGTCGAGATCGGCACGGCCGCGGGCCGCGTGGGCTATGCGAACCTGTCGGCCGCCGACGTGCCGGCCCTGTTCGACGCCAACTGGCTCGAAGGCGGCACGCATCCGAGCGCCGTCGGCCTCGTCGACGCACTGCCCTATCTCGCGCGCCAGCAGCGGCTCACGTTCGCGCGCATCGGCCTGACCGATCCGCTGTCGATCGACGATTACCTGCAGCACGAAGGCCTCGCCGGCCTGAAGAACGCACTCGCGCTCGACGGCGATGCCGCGTGCGAAACGCTGCTCGAATCGGGGCTGCGCGGCCGCGGCGGTGCGGCATTCCCGGCCGGCATCAAGTGGCGCACCGTGCGGAACGCGCGCGCCGCGCAGAAGTACATCGTCTGCAACGCGGACGAAGGCGATTCGGGCACCTTCTCCGACCGCCTGCTCATGGAATGCGATCCGTACTGCCTGATCGAAGGGATGATCATCGCGGGCATCGCGACGGGCGCGACGATCGGCTACATCTACGTGCGCAGCGAATACCCGCACGCGATCGCGACGCTCGAAGCCGCGATCGTCCGCGCGCGTGAAGCCGGCTGGCTCGGCGAGCACGTGCTCGGCTCCGCGCACGCATTCGAGCTACACGTCGCGAAAGGCGCGGGCTCGTATGTATGCGGCGAGGAAACGGCGCTGCTCGAATCGCTCGAAGGCAAGCGCGGCGTCGTGCGCGCGAAGCCGCCGCTGCCCGCGCTGGCGGGCCTGTTTGGCCAGCCGACCGTCATCAACAACGTGATCACGCTCGCGACGGCGCCCGTGATCTTCGCGCGCGGCGCCGCGTTCTATCGCGACTACGGGATGGGCCGCTCGCGCGGCACGCTGCCGTTCCAGCTCGCGGGCAACATCCGTCACGGCGGTCTCGTCGAGCTTGCGTTCGGCGTCACGCTGCGCGAGCTGCTGTTCGACTTCGGCGGCGGCACGGCCAGCGGCCGGCCCGCTCGCGCCGCACAGGTCGGCGGCCCGCTCGGCACCTACCTGCCCGACCATCAGTGGGACGTGCCGCTCGACTACGAGGCTTACACGGCGATCGGCGCGGTCGTCGGTCATGGCGGCATCGTGCTGCACGACGACACGTCGAACCTCGCCGAGCTGGCCGAATACGCGATGAAGTTCTGCGCGATCGAATCGTGCGGCAAGTGCACGCCGTGCCGGATCGGTTCGACGCGCGGCGTCGAGACGATCGCACGCATTCGCGACGGCGATACGTCGGAGCGCCAGGTCACGCTGCTGCGCGACCTGTGCGACACGATGCTGGCCGGTTCGCTGTGCGCGATGGGCGGGATGACGCCGTACCCGGTGCTGTCCGCGCTCGATCATTTCCCCGAAGATTTCGGGCTCGCCGGCAAGGATGCCGCGTCGGGCCCGGTCAAGGCCGCGGCCTGACCCAGAAGGAGCCCTGCATGTCCCTCGACACGAACAACGTCCGCCAAGGCGGCTGCGGCTCAGGCCAATGCGCATGCAAGAGCGCCGCGCAGGCGCGTGCCCGCGACCCGTTCGACGATACCGATTACGGCACGCCGCAACGGCATGCCGATACCGACGTCACGCTCGAAATCGACGGCCAGCCGGTCACGGTGCCGGCCGGCACGTCGGTGATGCGCGCGGCGATCGAGGCCGGCGTCAATGTCCCGAAGCTCTGCGCGACCGATTCGCTCGAACCGTTCGGCTCGTGCCGGCTGTGCCTCGTCGAGATCGAAGGCCGGCGCGGTTATCCGGCGTCGTGCACGACACCTGCCGAAGCCGGCATGAAGGTGCGCACGCAATCGGACCGGCTGCAGTCGCTGCGCCGCAACGTGATGGAGCTGTACATCTCCGACCATCCGCTCGACTGCCTCACCTGCCCCGCCAACGGCGACTGCGAGCTGCAGGACATGGCGGGCGTCGTCGGGTTGCGCGAGGTGCGCTACGGCTTCGACGGCGCGAATCACCTGAAGGACCGCAAGGACGAATCGAACCCGTACTTCACGTACGACCCGTCGAAGTGCATCGTCTGCAATCGCTGCGTGCGCGCATGCGAGGAAACGCAGGGCACCTTCGCGCTGACGATCGCCGCGCGCGGTTTCGAATCGCGTGTGGCCGCGGGCGAAAGCGAATCGTTCATGGCGTCGGAATGCGTGTCGTGCGGCGCATGCGTCGCCGCATGCCCGACTGCCACGCTGCAGGAAAAATCCGTCGTGCAGCTCGGGCAGGCCGAACACTCGGTCGTCACGACCTGCGCGTACTGCGGCGTCGGCTGCTCGTTCAAGGCCGAAATGAAGGGCACCCAGGTCGTTCGCATGACGCCGCACAAGAACGGCCTCGCGAACGAAGGCCACGCGTGCGTGAAGGGACGCTTCGCGTGGGGCTATGCAACGCACAAGGACCGCATCACGAAGCCGATGATCCGCGAGAAGATCACCGACCCGTGGCGCGAAGTGAGCTGGGACGAAGCGCTCACCTACGCGGCAACGCAATTCCGCAAGCTGCAGCAGAAGTACGGCCGCGATTCGATCGGCGGCATCACGTCGTCGCGCTGCACGAACGAGGAAACCTATCTCGTGCAGAAGCTCGTGCGCGCCGCGTTCGGCAACAACAACGTCGATACCTGCGCACGCGTGTGCCATTCGCCGACCGGCTATGGTCTCAAGACGACGCTCGGCGAATCGGCCGGCACGCAGACGTTCGCATCGGTCGGCCAGGCCGACGTGATCGTCGTGATGGGCGCGAACCCGACCGACGGCCACCCGGTGTTCGGCTCGCGGATGAAGCGCCGCGTGCGCGAAGGCGCGAAGCTGATCGTGATCGACCCGCGCCGCATCGACGTCGTCGACGGCCCGCACGTGAAGGCCACGCACCACCTGCAGCTGCGCCCCGGCACCAATGTCGCGATCGTCAACGCGCTCGCGCACGTGATCGTCACCGAAGGGCTCGTTGCCGACGCGTTCGTCGCCGAGCGCTGCGACACGCGCGCATTCGAGCAATGGCGCGAATTCGTGTCGCGCGAAGAGAATTCTCCGGAGGCGACCGCCGGCGTGACGGGCGTGCCGGCCGAACGCGTGCGCGAAGCCGCACGCCTCTATGCGACGGGCGGCAATGCCGCGATCTATTACGGGCTGGGCGTCACCGAACACGCGCAAGGCTCGACGACGGTGATGGGCATCGCGAACCTCGCGATGGCAACCGGCAACCTCGGCCGCGAAGGCGTCGGCGTCAATCCGCTGCGCGGCCAGAACAACGTGCAGGGTTCGTGCGACATGGGCTCGTTCCCGCACGAACTGCCCGGCTACCGGCACATCGGCGACGCGGTCGTACGCACGCAGTTCGAGCAGGCGTGGTCGGCCACGCTGCAACCGGAACCGGGGCTGCGCATCCCGAACATGTTCGACGCGGCGCTCGACGGCAGCTTCAAGGGGCTCTACTGCCAGGGCGAGGACATCGTCCAGTCGGACCCGAACACGCAGCACGTGGCGGCCGCGCTGTCGGCCATGGAATGCATCGTCGTGCAGGACATCTTCCTGAACGAGACCGCGAAATACGCACATGTGCTGCTGCCGGGCTCGACGTTCCTCGAGAAGGACGGCACGTTCACGAACGCCGAGCGCCGCATCTCGCGCGTGCGCAAGGTGATGCCGCCGCTCGCGGGCTATGCGGACTGGGAAGTGACGCTGCTGCTGTCGCAGGCGCTCGGCTACGACATGCACTACACGCATCCGTCGGAAATCATGGACGAGATCGCGCGGCTCACGCCGACCTTCTCGGGCGTGTCGTACGAGAAGCTCGACGCACTCGGCAGCATCCAGTGGCCGTGCAACGAACACGCCCCGGAAGGCACGCCGACCATGCACATCGACGCGTTCGTGCGCGGCAAGGGCCGGTTCGTGATCACCCAGTTCATTCCGACGCCGGAGAAGGTCACGCAGCGCTATCCGCTGATCCTGACGACGGGCCGCATCCTGTCGCAATACAACGTCGGCGCGCAGACGCGCCGGACGGAAAACGTCCGGTGGCACGAAGAGGACCGCCTCGAGATCCATCCGCACGACGCGCAGGATCGCGGGATCCGGAGCGACGACTGGGTCGGCATCGAATCGCGCGCCGGGCATACGGTGCTGCGCGCGCTCGTGACGGAGCGCATGCAGCCGGGTGTCGTGTACACGACGTTCCACTTCCCCGAATCGGGCGCGAACGTGATCACGACCGACAGCTCCGACTGGGCGACGAATTGCCCCGAGTACAAGGTGACGGCCGTGCAGGTGATGCCGGTTGCGCAGCCTTCCGACTGGCAACGCGCGTACGCGCGCTTCAATGCGGAGCAGATCGACCTGCTCGAGCGCCGCGCGGCCACGCCCGATACCGTGACGACAGGCAAGTGAGGCCGCGATGAACCACGAACACCTGATCGACATGGCCAACCAGATCGGCGCATTCTTCGAGTCGATGCCCGATCGCGACGAAGCGCTGGCCGGCATCGCCGACCATATCCGGCGCTTCTGGGAACCGCGGATGCGCCGCGCGTTGCTCGCCGCGCTCGACGATCCGTCGGGCGAAGGCGCGCAACGCGCGGCACCGATCGTGCGCGACGCGATCGCCACCTACCGCGCATCGCTCGTGCCCGCCGCCGCGAGCGCCTGATCGCGCCGCTACGCGGACTGCGTCATGCCCGCGAACCAGCTTTCGCAGTGGCGCAGCAGCCCGTTCGCGTCGGTTGCCGTGCGCCCGCGCGCGGCAACATAACCGTCGGGCCGCAGCAGATAGAACGACGGCCGCGAGCGGCCGTATTCCTGCGCCAGCCCGGCGGCGCCGTCGCCCTCGGCATCGGCGACGCGCCACACGCGCACCGCGTCCGGCATGACCCGTTCGAGCCCCTGCACGAGCGCCTGCGCATCGGCCGGCATCGGCGGCACTTCGCCGGTGGCGGCATTCACCGGATCTTCCAGCAGCAACAGCGTGAAGCTCGCCGGATCGTGAAGATCGTATAGCCGCGCCGTTCCGGGCGCGCGACCGAGCGGCCCGTCGAGCACGTGCACGAGTGCATCGGGCGCCCGCTCGCCTGCGCGTGGACCGCCGTCGAGCACGCGCTCCAGCGTGAGCGGACTCTTCCGGTACTGCACGCCGAGCTCGCTGACCGTGCGCCTTACCGCATCGCGCATCGGCCCGAACGACGCCAGCAGCGGCACGACATGATCGCGCAGCAGCTTCATCGCGCCGCGCTCGGCTTCGACGACCTGCGTGACGAAACTGGTCTGCCGCAACACATCGCGCTCGATCGGATGGCGCTCCGCGTGATACGTGTCGAGCAACCGCTCGGGCGTGCCCGCGCCGAGCACGCGCGCGAGCTTCCAGCCCAGGTTGAACGCCTCCTGGATGCCGGTGTTCATGCCCTGCGCGCCGGCCGGGCTGTGGACGTGCGCAGCGTCGCCCGCGAAGAACACGCGGCCGTGGCGCAGCCGGTCGACCATCCGGCTGTGCAGGTGGAAATAGGACGACCACGCGAGATCGCTCGGCGAGATCGATACGCCCACGCGAGCACGAACGATTGCATCGCATTCCGCGAGCGACGGCGTCGGCGCGTCGGGCGACGCGTCGCTGCCAGGCGGCCGGTCGGCGACGAGCCGGTAACGGCCGTCGCCCATCGGAAACAGGCCCGCCATGCCTTCGGGCGTTGCGAACAGGTGGATCTCTTCATCCGGCCAGTCGGGTATCGCCGCGAAATCGGCCAGCAGGAAAGTCTGTTCGAACGCATGCCCGGTAAAGCCCAGACCGAGCAGATGCCTGACGGTGCTGTGCGCGCCGTCGGCGGCAATCAGGTATGACGGTGCGAACGACTCGTCGCGGCCATCGGCGCGGTGGATCGTCACGCCGAGCGATGTGCCGCCTGCGTCGCATGCGGCCAGTACCGCGCCGCGCTCGACGGTCACGCCCAGCGCAGCCAGGTGCTCGGCGAGCAGCCGCTCGGTGATGCTCTGGTCGAGAAACAGCAGATACGGATAGCGCGTTTGCAGCGGATCGAAATCGAGCCGCGCGATCACGCGGCCGTCGGCGTGCAGTGCGGCCGCATGCGCGCGATGGCCGAGCGCGAGAAACGGTTCGACCGCGCGATGCTGCTCCAGCAGCTCGAGTGTGCGCGCCTGGATGCCGATCGCGCGCGAATGCGGCGCGGGTGCCGCGAGGCGATCGATGATGCGCACCGGCACACGGGCCCGCGCGAGGCTCATCGCCGCGGCAAGACCGGTCGGCCCCGCGCCGACGATCAGCACGGGCGGGATATCGGACAGTGTGTCAGCCATGCGAACCTCGATGACACGCGATCCTGCAAGTCTACGCCGCTCCGCGTGACGGGGCCATATGCCGACCGGCCGATGCGCGGCATCATCGCGCGGTGTGGGAAAATACCTGCTTTCCGTCAGTTTTCGCGTCATGGATTCCGCATTCGACCGGGCGTACGCCGCACACCGCGCAGGCCGCCTCGCCGAGGCCGAGCACGGCTATCGCAACGCGCTCGCCTCCAACCCCGCCGACGCCGACGCGCTGCACCTGTTCGGCGTGCTGCGGCACCAGCAGGGCCAGCACGCCGAGGCAGCCGATCTCGTCGGGCGCGCCGTCGCGCTGCGTCCGGGCGATGCCGCGCTGCAGCTCAATCTCGGCAACGCGCTGAAAGCGCTCGGCCGCCTCGACGAAGCAATCGACCGCTTCCGCAACGCGCTGACGCTCGCGCCCGAATTTCCGCTCGCGCACTACAACCTCGGCAACGCGTATGCGGCACTGCAGCGTCACAACGATGCGATCGATGCGTTCGGCCGCGCGCTACGGCTCACGCCCGACGACGCATCGATCTACAACAATCTCGGCAACGCGCTGAACGCGCTCGGCCGCCACGACGAAGCGCTTGCCGCGTTCGGCCGTGCGCTCGAGCTGCGCCCCGGGCATGCGGGCGCGCACAACAACCTCGCGATGGCGCTGAACGCGATGGGCCGCGCCGACGACGCGATCACGCACTTCCAGGCCGCGATCGCCGCGCAGCCGCGCTTCGTCGCCGCGCATTTCAATCTCGGCAACACGTTCGAAGCAGTCGGCCGGCATGCCGAAGCGGCCGCCGCGTTCGAAACCGCGCTCGCGCTGCACCCGCCGTTTCCGCTCGCGCTGTTCGGGCTGGCGAACGCGCTCTGCGCGCAGGCACGCCATCGCGACGCACTGCCCTATTACGAGCGCGCCGTCGGCCTCGATCCGTCGTTCGGCCTCGCATGGCTCAATCTCGGCAACGCGCATCACGCGCTCTGCGCACACGAGATGGCGCTGCGCGCGTTCGACCAGGCGCTGCGGGTCGCCCCCGATCTCACGCTCGCGCGGCTGCACCGCGCGGTCACGCTGCTGACGCTCGGCGACTTCACGCGCGGCCTGCCCGCCTACGAAGCGCGCCACGAGACGCCGGGCGCGACGTCGCTCGGCACGCTGCCGCGCTGGCAAGGCGAGCCGATTGCGTCGCGTACGCTGCTGATCCGGGCGGAACAGGGGTTCGGCGACACGCTGCAGTTCGTCCGCTTCGTGCCGCTGGCCCGCGCACGCTGCGCGCACGTCGTGCTCGAAGTCCAGCCGGAACTCGTCGCGCTGCTGGCGCCGGCCGCGTCGCGCTGGCGCGTGACGCTCGTCGCGCAAGGTGCCGCCAAGCCGCCGGCTGCGGACGTCGCCTGCACGCTGATGAGCCTGCCGTTCCTGCTCGGGCTTCAGCCGGACGACATCGTCGGCGGCTCGCGCTACCTCGACGCGCCCGACGGCGCCCGCCGGCGCTTTCGCGGCTCGCTCGGCGGACAGTCGAAGCGCAAGTTCGGCCTGGCGTGGTCGGGGCGCCGGCAGGCGCAGGAAAATCGCTCGATGCCGTTCGACGCGCTCGCGCCGCTGCTCGCGCTGCCGGACATCGACTGGATCGTGCTGCAGCCCGCCCTCGACGACGACGAACGTGCACGCGTCGACGCGCATCCGCGCGTGCATCGCCTCGACGGCCGGCTGAACGACTTTGCCGACACGGCCGCACTGATCGAGCGGCTCGATGGCGTCGTCACGATCGACACGGCTGTCGCGCACCTCGCGGGCGCGCTCGGCAAGCCGCTGTGGGTCATGCTGCCGTTCGCGCCCGACTGGCGCTGGTTCACCGGCGACGACTGCCCGTGGTATCCGCAGGCCAGGATCGCGCGCCAGCCCGCGGCCGGCGAATGGCTCGACGTGGCAGCCAAGGTTGCCGGCAAGCTGCGCGACGCCTGAACGCAAATGAACAAAGGGAGCGCACGGCGCTCCCTTTGTCGATGCGATGCACGGCCAGCGCCGCGCAACGGGCTGACGCCCGTCAGGCCGCCTTGTACTGGTTGCGCGCCTCGGACGTGCGATACAGCACGAGCGTCGCGATCAGCCCGCAGACCGCGGCCACGCTCAGCCACAGCCCCGGCGCCGCCTTGTTGCCCGTCTGGTGGATCAGCAGCGTCGAGATTGCCGGCGTGAACCCGCCGATCGTCGTCGCAAGGCTGTATGCGAGCGAGAAGCCGGCCGTGCGCACGTCGGCCGGCATCACTTCGGTCAGCGCGACGACCATCGCGCCGTTGTACGACGCATACAGGAACGACAGCCACAGCTCGACCGCGAGCAGCCGCAGGAACGACGGATCGCCGACGAGCCACAGCACGGCCGGGTAAGCCGTCAACAGCGTCAGCACGGTGAACGCGATCAGCACCGGGCGGCGGCCGATGCGGTCGGACAGCGCGCCGGACAGCGGCAGCCACACGAGGTTCGAGATACCGACGCAGACGGTCACGACGAGCGCGTCGAGCGACGACAGGTGCAGCACTTCCTTGCCGAAGGTCGGCGTATACGCGGTGATCATGTAGAACGACACCGTCGTCATGATCACCATCCCCATGCCGGCGACCACGACGCCCCAGTTGTCGAGCATCGAGCGCATGATCTCGCCCATCGTCGGACGATGACGCTTCGCGAGGAATTCGTCGGTCTCCTTCAGCGAACGGCGGATCAGGAACAGGAACGGCACGATCAGGCAGCCGATCAGGAACGGGATGCGCCAGCCCCACGCCGTCATCTCCTCGACCGGCAGCGCGCGGTTCAGCAGCACGCCGACGAGCGCGGCGAACACCACGGCCACCTGCTGGCTGCCCGACTGCCACGACGTATAGAACCCCTTGTGCCCCTTCGTCGCGATCTCCGACAGGTAGACCGACACGCCGCCGAGTTCGACGCCCGCCGAGAAACCCTGCAGCAGCCGGCCGAGCAACACGAGCACCGGTGCGAGCACGCCGATCGTCGCGTAGCCCGGTATCGCGGCCACCGCGAGCGTGCCGATCGCCATCAGCCCGAGCGTCAGGATCAGCCCCTTGCGACGACCGTGATGGTCGATGTACGCGCCGAGCACGATCGCACCGACCGGCCGCATCAGGAAGCCCGCGCCGAACACCGACAGCGACAGCATCAACGACGCGAATGCGTTGCCGCTCGGGAAATAGGTTTTCGCGATGGCCGACGCGTAATACCCGTAGACCATGAAGTCGTACATTTCCAGGAAGTTGCCGCTGACGACCCGGAACACGGTGCGGACTTTCGATTCCTGCGCGATGGCGTGTGACGCTGTGGACATGTTTTTCTCGCTCAGCTCGGATGGCGCGAATCCGCGCCGCATGGACCCGGCGATGCGCGACGCACCGGGCCGGCGCGCACGGGCATCGCTGCCCGCCGGCGGCGCATCGCACAACGACGCGTGCACCGGCATGATTCGCGAATGATGCCACGCGAAGCCGACATTTGCCTTGTACCGGCACGGTCGTTGCCGTCGCGGTATCCGCCTCGTACAAGTCGGCCCGAAACAGGCACAAGAATCAGATTGATCAGATCGACCGGCCTTCGCCGGCTGACCACAATGTCACGATTTGCGACGACACTTCCGCGCCGCGCCGGCACGGTTACCCGTGTCGCACCGCGCACCGCCCTCATGACTCCATCGCCCCTCGTTCCCGTCGAAGGCGCGCTCGCCCGCCCTCGCGTCGCCCCGCTCGACCGCGTGCCGCCGTTCGGCCGCGAATGGAAGTTTCGCGGCGCGCCCGGCGCGCGGCCCAGCAAGAACTGCCTTGCGACACTGACGACATCCTGTATCGACGTCGACCGGCCGCATCGCGCGTGTCGCTGGCAGCCGTTACCCGTGATGACGCCGGTGCCCGCTTCCGCAGGTTCGCCCATTACGCCGGCTGCTGCGGGCCGGCGCTTCCGGCATACGGCCGGCGGCCCGCATGACCGGCGCGCGATGTACGCCATCTGCTGGAGCCTCGGCGCGCTCGGCATCATCGGCTGGCTGATCGCCGCGCATGAACCGTCCGCAGGTTTCGGGCCCGTGTTCACGATTCCAATGGCGAGCACCGCGCCGGATCACGCTACGTCGTTCACCAGCACCGTGCGCGCCGCCGCGGATCGGCCCGGCCCGTCGACGCACGCTGCGCCGCCGCGCACGGCGGCGACACCTGTCACGAAAACAGTCGAATCACGGCCGGCCCCGCACGGCGTCGCACGTCGTCCGGCGCCCCCTCCCCCGAAGGCAACGTCCGACATGCAGCGCACTGCCGCGGCATCGCCGCATCGGGCAAACGATCCTCATCCGGCACCGCCCTCGGCCGCAACGCCGACCGTCAGGCGGCTCGCCGCACGGCCGCCGCGCCAGCACATTGCAGTCACCCTGCCGGCACGCGAACGGCACGCTCCGCCGCCGCTTGCGACCGACACGCTCGACGATCCGCTCACGCTGATCGCGACGGCAAACGCGCTGCGCAGCACCGAGCCCGCCCGCGCAACGCACGCGAGCGCCGCCGGTTTCGACTGGACGTCGCAACTGTCGCACCGCCGCATGACCGACATGCCGGACGCGTTCGCGCACTGACGGCCGCCCAATAAAAAACCCGGCGAAGCTCGCTTCGCCGGGTTTCGCTCGTCTCTGCCGTCCGTCTGCCCCCTCGTTACTTGTGCGCGGGCAGCCCCGTCTCGGTCTGCTTCTCGAGTTGCCGCACCTGCTCCTGCAGATCGCGCAACTGCAACTGCGCGGCGCGCTTCTCGACCTGCAGCGCCTGCGTCTGCTCCTGCGCCGACTTCTGCCGCTGCGCGACTTCGGCCTGCTGGCTGCGCGCGACACTCAGGTCGGCCTGCAGTTGCTGCGCACGATTCGCCTGCAGCGCGATCACGCGTTCGAGAAACGCTTTCTGCGCCTGCAGTTCGGTACGGCGGATCTCGATATCGGCGAGCTGCACGGTCTGCTGGACGAAGTTCGCGTACACCATCTCCGCGCGGCTCTTCTCCTGCGAGCGGATCACGCGCCACAGATTCTTGTCCTGGAACAGCGCGACGTAATACGTCATCTCGCGCGGATCGAACAGCAGGCTCGCGCCGTAACTGCCGTTGTACGTGGTACGCATCTCGACGATCCGGCCGTCGCGCAGCATCTGCGTCAGCTCGGCAACGTTGCCTTGCGTGGCGGCGTCAGCCGACGCAGCTGCCGGCGCGGTGCCACCGCTCAGGCTCGTCACCGCCGGACGCGTACCGGCGACGGGGGCGGTCGCGTCGGCGGACCAGGCCGCGCCCGCTTGCGCGCAGGCCGCCAGCGCAACGATCCACGTCGCGCATCGTGCAGGGGAAAAATTTCGGAAAGCCAACGTCAGACTCCGGCGAACGAATCGGGACTCGCGATTATCGTTCAAAACGAAACGGCCGCATCTCGAATTAATCGGGATGCGGCCGGCCCTCGCGCCACGCGGAGCAGGCGGCTTGCTACAGGCGCGTTTCGCGCGCCGCGCGCAGGAATGCATCGAGCAGCGGCGTGCAGTCGAGCAGCTCCGAGCCGCCCGCACGATGGAACTCCGGGTGCCATTGCACGCCGACGACGAATGGCGAACGGCGATGGCGGATGCCCTCGATGATCCCGTCGCCGGCCGACACGGCCTCGATGTTCAGGTCACGGCCAAGATCGCGGATCGCCTGGTGATGGATCGAGTTGACGATCGCTTCGCTGCGCCCGGGGAACATGCTCGCCAGCGTCGACGAATCCGGGAAGCGGATCGCGTGACGATGCTGGTCGTAATGCTCGCTCACGTGCGCATTCGCGGTCGGCACATCGGTGGCGATGTCCTGGTACAGCGAGCCGCCGAACGCGACGTTGATCAGCTGGCAGCCGCGGCACACACCGAGGACGGGTTTGCCGGACTCGACGAATTCATGCAGCAGCTCGAGTTCGTACATGTCGCGCACGCGATCGCCCGGCCATTCGGGGCGCACATCCGATGCCGCGTAGGTTTGCGGCGACACGTCGGCGCCGCCCTGCAGCAACAGGCCGTCGAGATGCTTCGCGTAATCGCGCAGGCGGATGTTGCTCGGGTGGATCATGCCCTGGTGGCCGACGGTCGGAATCATGAACACGAGCACGTCGCGCGACATCACCCAGTGGGCGATCGATTCCTCGAGATACTGCAGCGTCTTGCCGCGCAACCCCTTCGCGCCGGGCTCCGGATGGAAGATCCGCGCCGACACGCCGATGCGCAGCGTGCGCTGCGTGATGCGCTGGCCCGCGCGGTCGAACAGCCGCCGCGCACGGGCCGCGACGATCCGGCCGAACACCGACCACGGCGTATCGCTCTGCTTCAGGTAGGCCGGCGGCACATTCTGCGCACTCGCGGGCGGCGGCCGCGGCGAATCGAAATCGGGCTGCGCGCCGAAACCGGGCGGGGGCGCACCAGGCTTCGGCGCCGCCGCAGCGGCAACGCCATCGACGGCGGCAGCCGCCGCGCCAGGCGCACCGGGCTCGGATGCGGCCGTGACCGGCGACGCGCCGTCCGCGGCGACGTTCTGCGCGGCAGCCTGGGCTGCCGGCGCATCGGGCGTTTTCGCCGGATCGGGACGGGGGGAATCGGAAGAAGCGGAAAAGGTGCCGGGCAGACCGGCCGGGGAAGACGTGTTTTCGCTCATGACGATGGTCTGGTACGTCGCTCGCGCGTATGGATAGACGAGGATTCATTATGCTTCAGTGCACGATCGCACGGCAAACCTGCAACATCCTGTCGATATTGTTGCAACTCGACGCACGCGGCGCCGGGGCGCGTCCCCGTTTGCGTGCCGGCGCCACCGGCGTCTCGTCGCCCGCACTGGACACCCGTGATATATCACAATAATATCCATGCATCGCCCCCGCTCCCGTTTGCCCGCGCCATGATCGCGCCCCGTTCGGCCGCCGCGCCGCACCCCGCATGAGTACCCTGCCCGACGTCACCCGCGAGCGGCCCGCCGCGCCGGCCGCCAGCCTCGCCGACCGCGCGTACGCGCTGATTCAGCGCGACATCATCACGATGCGCCTGAAGCCGGGCGCCGCGCTCAACGAAGCCGACCTCGTCGCACGCACCGGGATCGGCCGCACGCCGGTGCACCAGGCCGTGCATCGGCTCGTGCTCGAAGGGCTGCTGTCCGTGATGCCGCGCAAGGGATTGATGGTGCAGCCGCTGTCGCTCGACGACATCGTCGCGGTGATCGACGTGCGGCGCATCAACGAAGCGCACTGCGCCGAACTCGCCGCGCGCCATGCGACGCCGGACGATCTCGCGCGCATGGCCGCGCTGCTCGACGACGGGCAGGCCTGCGTCGATACGCACGACGTCGAGGGGATGATGGAACTCGACCGCGCGTTTCATCAGGCGATCGCCGCAGCCGCGCGCAACGCGGTCCTCGCCGAAATCCTGCGCGCGCTGCACGAGCGCTCGCTGCGCTTCTGGTTCGTCACGCTGTCCGAACCGCACCATCTCGCCGACGTCCAGCACGAACACCGCGAGCTGTTCGGGCGGCTGTCCGCGCGCGACGCCGCCGGCGCACGCGCAGCCGTCGAAGGCCATATCGATTCGTTCCGCTCCACGCTTCTTCAACATCTTCGCCCCTGAGCCGCCCATGACCACTTTCACGCCCTTCCCCCCGCTCGCCCAGCTCGCCGCCGATCTCGCGGCCGGCCGCACCACCAGCCGCGCGCTCGTCGACACCGCGCTCGAGCGGATCGCCGATCCGTCGGGTCAGGGCGCGGCCGTCTTCACCGAAGTCGACGCCGACAACGCGCGCGCCGCCGCCGACGCGCACGACCGGCTGCGCGCCGCGGGCACCGTGCTGTCGCCGCTCGCGGGCATTCCCGTGTCGGTGAAGGACCTGTTCGACGTCGCCGGCCAGGTGACGCGCGCGGGGTCGCGCGTGCTCGACGGGGCGCCGGCGGCGCGTACCGATGCGGTCGCCGTCGCGCGGCTCAAGCGGGCGGGCGCGGTGCTGGTCGGCCGCACCAACATGAGCGAATTCGCGTTCTCGGGGCTCGGGCTGAATCCGCATTTCGGCCATCCGCGCTCGCCGTATCACCGTGACGTGCCGGGCGATGCGCGGATTTCCGGCGGCTCGTCGTCCGGGGCGGCCGCCTCCGTCGCCGACGGGATGGCCGCCGTCGCGCTCGGCACCGACACCGGCGGCTCGATCCGCATCCCGGCCGCGCTGTGCGGGCTGACGGGCTTCAAGCCGACCGCGAGCCGGATCCCGACGCAAGGCGGCGTGCCGCTGTCGACGACGCTCGACTCGTTCGGCCCGATCGGCCTGACGGTCGCGTGCTGCGCGCTCGTCGACCGGATGCTCGCGGGCCTCGAGCCGCACGTGCCGGCCGCCCGGCCGCTCGAAGGCGTGCGGCTCGGCGTGCTGACGAACTACGTGACGGACGGCGTCGACGCCGACGTTGCAGCCGCGCTCGACACCGCGCTCAAGCATCTCGAAGCCGCCGGCGCGATCGTCACCGAAGTGCGCTTCCCCGCACTCGACCGGCTGCCGGAGATCAACCGCTTCGGCTTCTCGCCGATCGAGGCGTACGCATGGCATCGCCCGCTGCTCGCCCAGCATCGCGACCAGTACGACCCGCGCGTGCTCACGCGGATCCTGAAGGGCGAACCCGCGAGCGCGGCCGACTACCTCGACCTGCTCGCCGCGCGCGCCGCGATGCTCGACGAAGCCGCGCACACGGTCTGGGCACGCTTCGATGCGCTCGTCGCGCCGACGGTGCCGGTCGTGCCGCCGCGCATCGCCGACCTCGAAACGGACGACGACGCGTTCACGCGCACCAATGCGCTGATCCTGCGCAACCCGAGCGCGTTCAACTTCCTCGACGCGTGCGGCCTGTCGCTGCCGTGCCATCCGCGCGACGCGGCGCCGGTCGGCCTGATGCTCGCGGCGGCGCCGCATCGCGACGACGCGCTGCTCGCGATCGGCCAGGCGGTCGAGGCCGTGCTGAACACGATCCGCTGACCGCGCCAGCCCGGCGCCGGCGGGCCATGCGCGCGGTGCGGCAGGTTGCCGCACGCGCGCTGTCAGTTTCGTGCCAGACCGTTCGCGCTAAAATCGCGCGATTGTTTTCCGGACCGACCGACGAGGAACCCCGCCGACATGAACGACTACACGCTTGCGCTACGCCGTGAACGCCGCCTGCTGATGCTGCTCGGATGGGCGTGCATCGCCCTGCTGGCTGGCGCGCTGTACCTGCAGTACGTGAAAAACGAAGATCCGTGCCCGCTGTGCATCATCCAGCGCTACTTCTTCTCCGCGATCGGGATCTTCGCGTTCCTGGCCGCCGGGATCCGCAACTGGCGCGGCGTCTGGGTGCTCGAACTGCTGATCGCGATCGCCGCGGCCGGTGGCGTCGGCACGGCCGCGCGGCACCTGTCGATCCAGATGAATCCGGGCTTCAGCTGCGGCTTCGACACGCTGCAGCCGATCGTCGACAGCCTGCCGCCCGCGCAGTGGTTCCCCGGCATGTTCAAGGTCGCCGGCCTGTGCGAGACCGTTTACCCGCCGATCTTCGGCATCCTGCTGCCCGGCTGGGCGCTGATCGGCTTCGCCGTGATCCTGGTGGCGGCCGTCTCGAGCCTCTGGCGCCATCGCCGCAAGCTCGCGGGCTGACCGGCCGGCCGCTTTGCCGGCCACCCGGCATGCACGGCCCGCTCGCGCGGGCCGTGCGCCGACGACGCCAACCGGCGCTTTCGCCGGCCCTCTCCGGCCGGCCACGCGTAAACACCTACTCCGCCGCCGCCCGGATCGCCGGGCGAACGCGCGTCGCGCGACCGTCGCGCCCACGCCCCGTCACGCATGCGTTCCAGCCCGATGTGCACGCATCGGCGCCCCGATCCCGCGCGGCGGGCCTATGATCGACATGATCGCCTCCTGATAGCCCGGATCACCGCCCGGCCATGTTCGCGCCGCGTGGCGGTGCTATCTTCGGGACTGGATGGCGATCTACGTGCGCGAGGCCAGGCGGTCTCACCACCCCTGCGTAACGCGCGCCCGATCCGCAATGTCGACTGGATTCATCATGACAACGCAAACCATCCGCATCCGTCACCCTCATGGCGTCCGCGAGTCCGGCGGCGCCGTTCGCGCGCGCCGTCGGCGCGCTGCCGTCGCACCGCTTCAAGCGTGCGGCCGGCCTGCCCCGTTCCCGTCCGTCCTCGTCATTGCCACGCCCGCCAGCCCGCGCCGCGTGTCGTGCCGCGTCGTTCCGAACGGGGTGTGCTGATGGAAGCCTGGCTCGGCGATCTGCAGCAACTGCTCGCGCACGGCGAAGCGGCCGTGCTCGTGACGGTCGCGCATACCGACGGCTCCGCACCGCGCGAAGCCGGCACCAAGATGCTCGTCACGCGCGACACGGCCCGCCATACGATCGGCGGCGGTCATCTGGAATGGAAGGCGATCGAGATCGCACGGCATCTGCTGAAGGATGGCGCGCACGTGCCGCACGCACGCAGGCTCGAGCGGCTCGCGCTCGGCCCGAGTCTCGGCCAGTGCTGCGGCGGCGCCGTGGTGCTCGCGTTCGAGCGGCTCGACGTCGGCGATCTCGGCTGGATCATGTCGCTCGCGAAGCGCGTCGCGGCCGGCACCGCGACCGTGCGTAGCGTATCATTCGGCCCCTCGCCGGGCGCGCCGCTGTTGAGCGAGCCCGAATCGGACGCCGCGCATGCCGACTGCCTGCTGTGGGAAACCGGCGGCGTATCGCTGATGACCGAAACGATCGCGCCGTATGCGTTCCCCGTCATGCTGTTCGGCGCCGGGCACATCGGCACCGCGCTCGTGAAGGTGCTGGCGACGCTGCCGTGCCACGTGCGCTGGATCGACGGGCCCGATGCGGTGTTCCCGCTAGCCGACGCGCTCGCCGGCATCGGCAATCTCGCGATCGACGCGGCCGCTGCCCCGGCCGACGCGGTCGACGCAGCGCCGCCGCAGTCCTACTTCGTCGTGATGACGCACGACCACGCGCTCGATTTCGTGCTGGCCGAGCGCATCCTGCGACGCGGCGACTATGCGTACTTCGGGATGACCGGCTCGCACGCAAAACGCGTGCAGTTCGATCATCGCCTCGCGGCGATCGGCATCGACCCGGCCCAGGTCGCGCGGATGCGCTGCCCGATCGGTGTCGAAGGCATCATCGACAAGGCGCCCGAAGTGATCGCGATCTCGGTGGCTGCGCAATTGCTGCAGGCCGTCGAGGCGAATGCGTCCGCGCAGGCTTCCCCTACCTACTGACCGACCAAGAACGACGCCATGACCCCGACATTCAAGGACAAGATTGCCCGCGCGCCGAAAGCGGAGCTGCACATCCATATCGAAGGCTCGCTCGAGCCCGAACTGATTTTCGCGCTCGCGCAGCGCAACGGCGTGAAGCTCGCGTACGACTCGATCGACGCGCTGCGCGCCGCGTACGCGTTCACCGACCTGCAGTCGTTTCTCGACATCTATTACGCCGGCGCGAGCGTGCTGCTGACCGAGCAGGATTTCTACGACATGACGGCCGCGTACTGCGAACGCGCGCTCGCCGACAACGTCGTCCACACCGAGCTGTTCTTCGATCCGCAGACGCACACCGAGCGCGGCGTGCCGATCGGGACGGTCGTCGCGGGCATCGAGCGCGCACTCGCCGATGCCGAGCAGCGCGGGCTGTCGAGCAAGCTGATCCTGTGCTTCCTGCGCCACTTGTCCGAAGAGGACGCGCTCGCGACGTTCGAATCCGCATTGCCGCTGTTCGAGCGCTATCGCCACCGGCTGATCGGCGTGGGCCTCGACTCGTCCGAGCTCGGCCATCCGCCGACCAAGTTCGCACGCGTGTTCGAGAAGGCGCGCGCACTCGGGCTGAAGCTCGTCGCACACGCAGGCGAGGAAGGCCCGCCGGCCTATATCTACGAAGCACTCGACGTGCTGAAGGTCGACCGGATCGACCACGGCGTGCGCAGCATCGAAGACGCCGCACTCGTCGAACGCCTCGCGAAAACGCGCACGGCGTTGACCGTCTGCCCGCTGTCGAACCTGAAGCTGTGCGTATTCGACGACATGGCGAAGCACACGCTGAAGGCGCTGCTCGACCGCGGTGTCGCGGTAACGATCAACTCCGACGATCCGGCGTATTTCGGCGGCTACGTCAATGAAAACTACTTCGCGACGGCCGAAGGGCTGCAGCTCACGGATGCGGAAGTCCACGCGGTGATCCGCAACGGCTTCGAGGCGTCGTTCATCGAACCGGCGCAGCGCGACGCACTGTACGCGCGCCTCGACGCGTACTGGCAGGCCGCGTGACGGCCCGCATCGAGGAACGCTAGACAGATGAGACACGGCAACGGCATCCGCCTCGCGACCACCGGTCCGGCCTTGCGCCGGGCCGCTCGCGTGCGTGCGCGAGTGACGACGGCGCTATGCGTCGTCGCTCGCCGGTGCCTGCCGTCGCGGTGTGCCGTTCCGTTCGCCGCCGCATCGGTCGCGAGCGCAACGGTCGCGAGGTTAGCCGGCAACCACTGGCTGGCGGCTTCGGCCGCCGCATTCGCCCGCGCAATCGCCTCCGGTCGTGCCGCACGCAACGTGCCGCCACCGCTCGCGAAGCACCGTCCCGCCCCCGTGCGGCGTCGATCGCTTTCTTCTGTTCGCCTTACCTTGATGCAGGACCATTCGTCATGACGCAAACCGCTTTCCGTTCCCAGCTGCTGACCTTCAACGGCGACCCGGCGCAATCGAGCCAGGCCGCGAACTACGAGACCGACGGCCTCCTGATCGTCGCCGACGGCAAGGTCGTCGCGGCCGGCCCGTACGCGCAACTCGCGGCAACGCTCGCGCGCGACGCGGTCGTCCACGACCTGCGCGACAAGCTGATCGTGCCGGGCTTCATCGACACGCACATCCACTATCCGCAGACGGACATGATCGCGTCGCCGGCGCCGGGCCTGCTGCCGTGGCTCGACAAGTACACGTTCCCGACCGAGCGCCAGTTCGGCGATCCCGAGCATGCGCGCGAAGTCGCCGATTTCTTCGTCGACGAACTGCTCGCGTGCGGCACGACGAGCGCGCTCGTCTACTGCACGGTGCACAAGCAGTCGGCCGATGCACTGTTCGCGGCGAGCGACGCGCGAGACCTGAGGATGATCGCGGGCAAGGTGCTGATGGACCGCAACTGCCCCGAGTTCCTGCGCGACACCGCACAATCGGGTTATGACGACAGCGCCGAGCTGATCGACCGCTGGCACGGCAAGGGCCGCCAGATGTATGCGCTGACGCCGCGCTTCGCGCCGACGTCGACCGAGGCGCAGCTCGAGGCGTGCGGGGAACTCGCGCGCCGCCATCCGGACGTGTTCGTGCAGAGCCACGTCGCGGAAAACGTCGACGAGGTGAAATGGGTGGCCGAACTGTTCCCCGGCCATCGCAGCTATCTCGACATCTACGACCGCTACGGGCTGCTGCGTCCGCGCGCGGTGTACGGCCACTGCATCCACCTCGACGACGAGGACCGCCGCCGGATGGCCGAGACGCGCACCGTCGTCGCACACTGCCCGACGTCGAACTTCTTCCTCGGCAGCGGGCTGTTCGACTTCGACAAGGCCGGCGAACACGACGTGCCGGTCACGCTCGCGACCGACGTCGGCGGCGGCACGTCGTTCTCGATGCTGCAGACGATGAACGAGGCGCACAAGGTCGCACGGCTGTCGGGCCACCACCTGACCGCCACGCGGATGTTCTGGCTCGCGACGGCCGGCGCCGCGCAGGCACTCGACCTCGCCGACACGGTCGGCACGCTGAAGCCGCGCACCGAAGCCGACTTCGTCGTGCTCGACCCGCAGGCCACGCCGCTGCTCGCGCGTCGCACGAAGCGCGCGGATTCACTCGAGGAACTGCTGTTCGCGTTCGCGCTGCTCGGCGACGACCGCGCGGTGTACCGCACCTACGCAGCCGGCGAACTCGTCCACGAGCGCGGCGCCGCGCGCCGCGCGGCCACCGCGTAACGGGAACGGCGTGCCGGAACGCTGCCCCGGCAGGCGCGGCGCATTCGCCGCCGCGCCTGCCGGGCAGCCCGACGCGCCACACGCCGATCGGGCCCCACACCGGCCCGGCCGCTTTCCCGCACGCAATCCGCCGTGCTAGAATTCGCCGCTCATTGGGGAGTAGCCGCTCCGCTCGATGTCCCGCGCCCCCGGCGCGCATCGTGACGGAGGCGTCCGTCAACAGACTTGGCCGTTTGGCCATGGCGGACGCAGCCACGTTGGCCTGGCGAGACCGATGGTTCACAGCGCGCCGCATCAGGGCCCGGCGCGGCGTGGATCGTCGCTCGCACGCACAACATCGGCCCGTGGAACCCCATCCGTGTCCCAAGCTTTCCTGATCTCCACCGGCGCCGTCGCCCTCGCTGAAATCGGCGACAAGACCCAACTGCTTTCCCTCGTTCTGGCCGCGCGCTATCGCAAGCCGGTGCCGATCATTCTCGGCGTGCTCGTCGCGACGCTCGTGAACCACGGTTTCGCAGGCGCACTCGGCGAATGGCTCGGCGCGCTCGTCACGCCGTCGATCATGCGCTGGGCGCTCGCGTTCTCGTTCATCGCGATGGGGTTGTGGATTCTCGTGCCCGACAAGCTCGATGCCGACGAAGCCAACGCCAACCGCTCGCGGCTCGGCGTATTCGGCGCGACGCTCGTCGCGTTCTTCCTCGCGGAAATGGGCGACAAGACGCAGATCGCGACCGTCGCGCTGGCCGCACGCTTCCAGGATTACATCGGCGTCGTGGCCGGCACGACGCTCGGGATGATGCTCGCGAACGTGCCGGCGATCCTGCTCGGCGACCGCTTCGCGCACCGCCTGCCGACCAAGCTCGTGCACGGGATCGCAGCCGTGCTGTTCGTCGTGCTCGGCGCGCTGGCGCTGCTGGGTATCGGGGTCTGACGGAGGGGAATGGCCGGCGCGGCCGGACGGCCGCGCCGAGCGGGATACTGCGCTACTTCGCGACGGCCGCGCCCGACGCCGGTGCAGCCGGCACCGCGCGCTCGTTGGCGGCCGGCGCCGCCGGCCCGCCGCGCTTGTCGACCGGCAGCCGGACCGAGCGGACCGCGCCGTTCGACAGCGGGAAATCGGCGAGCGCGCTGCGCGCGAGGAACGGCATCGCATACAGCAGCGTGCCGTTGTCGCCGGTCGTGCGCGCGGACACGTTGTACACCTCCTTGCCCGTCGCGCGCTCGGTGATGCGGATCCCGAGCGTGTAGTCGAACACCTGGTACGTTTGCGCGACATAGCCGGCCGGCATCGGCCCCCACGGGCCCCAGGGGCCCCACGGCCCGCGCCGCCAGTACGGCCCGGGCGCGAACCACGGATCGTAGTAGACCGGTTGCGGCACCGTCACGAGATCGCTGCCGACCGCATAGGTCAGCCCGACGAGATAGCGCGCCTGCGCCGGCGGCACCTGCCGGAACGCATACGCGGACAGCTCGTTCGCGACGATCGGCTCGTAGGTCGACTGCTCGATGCTGTTCTTCTGCGCATCGGTGCGCGTGAACGCATAGGTGCGTGTCGCGTCGCTGCCGCTCCAGTCGGAGAAGGCCGTGACCTGGGTTGTCACATAGCTGGTGCAGCCCGTCAGCAGCGCCACGCACAGCGCCGCCGCCCAGCCCGCACCGCGAATAATCCAATCGCGTTTCATGTTGATCCTCGTCGATCCGTCACCCGTTCGTCGCACCGCGCGAACCGTAACGGGATGCCGATAATACGCGGACTGCCGAAAGCGGTAAAAAGTTCGCCCGGCACGCGGCCGCAAGCCTTTGTACAATGGCCCGGTTCGCCTGGCCCGCGCAACGGGCCCGTCCCCCACTCCACCGATCTCGACGACCATGTCCGACAACGCCTCCTCCACCGTGATCCGCCGCGCCGACTACACGCCGCCGGCCTTCCTCATCGATTCCGTCGCGCTCGAATTCGATCTCGCGCCGGCCCGCACGATCGTCAGGAATACGATGCGCGTGCGCCGCAATCCGGATGCCGCGCCTACGCCGCACCTGGAACTGATGGGCGAAGCGCTCGAATGCCTCGGCGCCTGGCTGAACGGCGCGCCGCACGGTGCGGTACGCGCGCACGAACACGGGCTGACGGTCGAGAACGTGCCCGACGCGTTCGAGCTGACGCTCGAAAGCGCGTGCGCACCGGACCAGAATACGACGCTGTCGGGCCTCTACGTGTCGAGCGGCAACTTCTTCACGCAGTGCGAAGCCGAAGGCTTTCGCCGCATCACCTACTTCCTCGACCGCCCCGACGTGATGGCCTCGTACATCGTCACGCTGCGTGCCGACAAGGCCGCGTACCCGGTGCTGCTGTCGAACGGCAACCTCGTCGATTCGGGCGACCTCCCCGACGGCCGCCACTTCGCGAAGTGGGAAGACCCGTTCCGCAAGCCGAGCTACCTGTTCGCCCTGGTCGCCGGCAAGCTCGTCGCGATCGAAGAGAAGATCACGACCGGCTCGGGCAAGGAAAAGCTGCTGCAGGTATGGGTCGAGCCGGCCGATCTCGACAAGACGCGTCACGCGATGGATGCGCTGATCCACTCGATCCGCTGGGATGAAAAGCGCTTCGGCCTCGAGCTCGATCTCGACCGCTTCATGATCGTCGCGGTGGGCGACTTCAACATGGGCGCGATGGAGAACAAGGGGCTCAACATCTTCAATACGAAGTACGTGCTGGCGAACCCCGAGACCGCGACCGACACCGACTTCGCGAACATCGAATCGGTGGTCGGCCACGAGTACTTCCACAACTGGACCGGCAACCGCGTGACCTGCCGCGACTGGTTCCAGCTGAGCCTGAAGGAAGGCCTGACGGTGTTCCGCGACCAGGAATTCTCGGCCGACATGGCCGCGGGTGACGACGTCGAATCGGCGGCCCGCGCGGTCAAGCGCATCGAGGATGTGCGCGTGCTGCGCCAGCTGCAGTTCGCCGAGGACGCCGGCCCGATGGCGCACCCGGTGCGCCCGGAAAGCTACGTCGAGATCAACAACTTCTACACGATGACGGTCTACGAGAAAGGCTCGGAAGTCGTGCGGATGTACCAGACGCTGTTCGGCCGCGACGGCTTCCGCAAGGGGATGGACCTGTACTTCAAGCGTCACGACGGCCACGCGGTGACCTGCGACGACTTCCGTCACGCGATGGCCGACGCGAACGGGCGCGACCTCGCGCAGTTCGAGCGCTGGTACAGCCAGGCCGGCACGCCGCGCGTATCGGTGCGCACCGCGTACGACGCGGCCGCGCGCCGCTACACGGTCACGCTCGCGCAGGGTTACGGCGACGCGTCGCCGGCCGCGCGCGACACGCAGCAGGGGCCGCTGCTGATCCCGTTCGCGATCGGCCTGATCGGCCGCGACGGCCGCGACCTGCCGCTGCGTCTCGACGGCGAAGCCGCCGCATCGGGCACGACGCGCGTGCTCGACTTCACCGACACCGAGCAGACCTTCACGTTCGTCGACGTGCCGGAGGCGCCGCTGCCGTCGCTGCTGCGCAACTTCTCGTCGCCGGTGATCGTCGAGTACGACTACAGCGACGACGATCTCGCGTTCCTGCTCGCGCACGACAGCGATCCGTTCAACCGCTGGGAGGCCGGCCAGCGCCTCGCGACGCGCGCGCTGCTGACACTCGCCGCGCGTGCCGCCGCGAACGAGCCGCTCGTGCTCGGCGAGAACTTCGTCGCCGCGTTCCGCCGCGTGCTGACCGACGCGACGCTGTCGCCGGCGTTCCGCGAACTCGCGCTGACGCTGCCGTCGGAAACCTATCTCGCCGACCAGATGGCCGAAGCCAATCCGGCCGCCGTGCATCGTGCGCGCCAGTTCGTGCGCCGCCAGCTCGCGACCGCGCTGCGCGCCGACTGGCTCGCCGCGTACGAGCAGCACCAGACGCCCGGCGCCTACGAGCCGACGCCGGAGGCATCCGGCCGCCGCGCGCTGAAGAACCTCGCGCTCGCGTATCTCGCCGAACTCGAGGATCCGGCCGATGCCGTGCGCCTCGCAACCGCGCAGTACGACGCGGCGAACAACATGACCGATCGCGCGGCCGCGCTCGGCGCACTGCTGTCCGCCGCCGCCGCGGGCGCGGGCGGGCCGGCCGAGCAGGCGCTCGACGATTTCTATCGTCGTTTCGAGAAGGAAGCGCTCGTGATCGACAAGTGGTTCGCGATGCAGGCGGCGCAACGCGGCACGCCCGCGCAGCCGACGCTCGCGAAAGTGCGCAAGCTGCTCGCGCATCCGGCGTTCAACCTGAAGAATCCGAACCGCGCGCGCTCGCTGATCTTCAGCTTCTGCGCGGCCAACCCCGCGCAATTCCACGCGGCGGACGGCTCGGGTTACGCGTTCTGGGCCGAACAGGTGCTCGCGCTCGACGCGATCAACCCGCAGGTCGCGGCACGCCTCGCGCGCTCGCTCGAACTGTGGCGCCGTTTCACGCCGGCACTGCGCGAGCGGATGCGCGAAGCGCTCGAGCAGGTCGCGGCCGGCGCGAAGTCGCGCGACGTGCGCGAGATCGTCGAGAAGGCGCTCGCGTAACGCCGCCGCTCGCGTCGCATTCGCGCGATGAAGCCGGTGCCGCCTGATGCGGCGCCGGCTTTTTTATTGCGCGAGCGCGGCTGAAACCGGGCTCGGTCACGGGGTCTGACCGGACGGCCGGCCGGCGCTGCGACGCGCGACCCGCCCGCCGGTGCCGCCGGAAACCCGGCCGGTTCGGCCGCCCGGCGATGTAACCGGACGAAAAAAGCCGGCGGCACGGGAGGCGCGACAGGTAAAATTGCGGCCATTCAAGGATTCTCTTTGGCCTTTTGGAGTCTGTCATGTCCATTGCCCGCCGCACCACGCTGTCGAAGTTCCTGATCGAACAGCAACGTGAGACCAACAACCTCCCCGCCGACCTGCGCCTGCTGATCGAAGTCGTCGCACGCGCGTGCAAGGCGATCAGCTACAACGTGTCGAAAGGCGCGCTCGGCGAAGCGCTCGGCACTGCCGGCAGCGAGAATGTCCAGGGCGAAGTGCAGAAGAAGCTCGACATCCTGTCGAACGAAATCCTGCTCGACGCGAACGAATGGGGCGGCAACCTCGCCGCGATGGCATCGGAAGAAATGGAAACGTTCTTCCCGATCCCGGCGAACTATCCGCGCGGCGAATACCTGCTCGTGTTCGATCCGCTCGACGGCTCGTCGAACATCGACGTGAACGTGTCGATCGGCACGATCTTCTCGGTGCTGCGCTGCCCGGACGGCAAGCAGGCGACCGAAGAGTCGTTCCTGCAGCCCGGCACGCAGCAGGTCGCGGCCGGCTACGCCGTCTACGGCCCGCAAACGGTATTCGTGCTGACGACCGGCAACGGCGTGAACTGCTTCACGCTCGACCGCGAAGTCGGCTCGTGGGTGCTCACGCAGAGCAACATGCAGATCCCGGCCGACACGCGCGAATACGCGATCAACGCCTCGAACGCGCGCCACTGGTACGACCCGGTCAAGCGCTACGTCGACGAACTGAACGCCGGCAAGGACGGCCCGCGCGGCGACAACTTCAACATGCGCTGGATCGCATCGATGGTCGCCGACGTGCACCGGATCCTGAACCGCGGCGGCATCTTCATGTACCCGGCCGACAAGCGCACGCCCGATCGTCCGGGCAAGCTGCGCCTGATGTACGAAGCGAACCCGATGTCGTTCATCGTCGAACAGGCAGGCGGCGCCGCGACGACCGGCACGCAGCGCATCATGGAAGTGCAGCCGACGGGCCTGCACCAGCGCGTGCCCGTGTTCCTTGGCTCGAAGAACGAAGTCGAGCGCGTCACCGGCTATCACGACGAAGCAAAATAATTGCACTGCAGCACTAGACGGAGGTGCGATGCACAAGTACAATCGCGCCTCTTGATGTGGCCCTGACCGGTCGCATCACAGTGAAGTGAAAGCGGGAAGTCCGCCGGATCGAGGGTTTCGCGAAGCAGCAGCAGCAAGCTGAAAAAAAGTTCGCAAAACCTATTGCCAAGATCTCGGATTTCACCATATAATTTCATTTCTCTGCTGCCGGTGTAGCTCAGTTGGTAGAGCAGCGCATTCGTAATGCGAAGGTCGTAGGTTCGACTCCTATCTCCGGCACCAAGACATAAAGGTCTGACAAGCATCGCTTGTCAGACCTTTTCTCTTTTCCGGCGCCGAAATCGTGCGCGCCCTTCCCCGCCTCACCCCGCTTGCGGGCATCCCCCGACTCACGCGCCGCGTGCCGCCGATTACAATCGCCGGACCATTCCGCCCCTTCCCCGCATCATGCGCACCTGGCGTCTCGAGCGACCGACTCTCAACGCACAGCTGGACGTGTCCCGCGCGACGCGGCTCGTCGCCGCGATCGGCGGCAGCGAGCCGAACGCATTCGCGGCCGAAGTCCTGACGCTGTTCGACGATGCACTGTCGATCACGCAATGCACGATCTTCGCGTACGAGTTCGGCAATCGTCCGCGCACGATCTCGGTCGCCGATCGTCGCGGCGGCCGCTACCTGCGCGACGTCGCCGACACCTACGCGCGGCACTTCTACGCACTCGACGGCAACCAGCAGATCGTATCGACCGCCCATCGCGGCACGCACCGGCACGACTTGCTGCTGCACCGGCAGGCCGGCGACGAGATCGATCACGAAGCGTATCGCGCGGCATGCTATCGCGGCCCCGACGTATCCGACCGGCTGGCGCTGCTGATGCAGCCCGACGATGCGACGTGGCTGTCGATCAACCTGTACCGCGCGCATCGCAGCGGCGCGTTCCAGCCGCGCGAGATCGCGGCGATCGAAACACTCGCGCCGCTGATCGCCCAGGCCGCGAAACATCACTACGCGCTCGCCGGCGCGACGCAGATCGGCATTCCGCAACGGATGCTCGCGCGGTTGCGTCATGCGTGCCCCGACCTGTCCAAGCGCGAACTCGACGTGCTGCGCGGCGTGCTCGACGGCCAGACCGCACACGAGATCGGCGAGACCATCGGCGTGAAGGCATCGAGCGTCGTCACCTACCAGAAGCGCGCGTACCGGCGCCTCGGCATTTCGAGCCAGCGCGAGCTGTTTGCGCTGTGCCTGCAGCCCTGACGCGTTTCCGTTCGCGCCGGGCGTAGCGCGGCCACGCGCGCCGTGTTTCGCCGTACCCGAAATGGGGACACCGGCGGCACGACCGGCTTTCATACTGCATCGACCTGCTGCACGCGTCGATCGATGCGTGCGCATCGAACCCGACCACGGTGGAAGCCAACGATGAGCATCACGTTCAAACCTTATCCGTTCGTCGCCGAGCGCCATCCCGCGCATCTGCCGGATTGCGTCGACGGCATCGATACGCACCGGCATCGCGTTGCGATCGTCGGCGGCGGCCCCGTGGGTCTCGCCGTCGCGCTCGGCCTCGCGAATCACGGCATCCGCAGCGTGCTGATCGAAGCCGACGACTCGGTCTGCCACGGCAGCCGCGCGATCTGCATCTCGCGCCGCAGCCTCGAGATCATCGAACGGCTCGGCGCGCTCGACGATTTCCTGCGCGTCGGGTTGCCGTGGACCGGCGGACGCAGTTTCTACCGTCGCGATGAAGTCCTGCATTTCACGATGCCGCAGGACGGGAACCAGAAGCTGCCGCCGATGGTGAACCTCGCGCAGTATCACATCGAGCAGTTCCTGCTGGACGCCGCGCGCCGCCGCCCCGATCTCATCGAGATCCGCTGGCAGACGAAGGTCACCGGTGTGACGCGGCAACCGGACGGCGTGCGCCTGGACGTCGACACGCCGCTCGGCGGCTACGCGCTCGATGCCGACCGGGTCGTCGCGTGCGACGGCGGACGCAGCACGATGCGCGATGCACTCGGCCTGTCGCTCCAGGGCACGAGCTACGAGGGCCGCTACGTGATCGTCGACATCGCGCTCGACAGCGACCGGCCCACCGAGCGCCTCGCGTACTTCGATCCGTCGTCGAACCCGGGCTCGACGGTGCTCGTCCACAAGCAGCCCGACAACGTGTGGCGGATCGACTACCAGTTGCGCGACGACGAGGATGCCGAGGCGGCCGTGAAGCCCGAGAACGTGATCCCGCGCGTGCAGAACCTGCTCGACATGATGGGCGAGCGCGGCGCATGGTCGCCGATCTGGATCACGATCTACAAGGCGAACGCACTGACGCTCGAACGCTACCGGCACGACCGCGTGCTGTTCTGCGGCGACGCCGCGCACCTCGTGCCGATCTTCGGCGTGCGCGGCGCGAATTCGGGTATCGACGATGCCGACAACATCGCGTGGAAACTCGCGTACGTGATCCGCGGCATCGCGTCGGACGCCCTGCTCGACAGCTACTCGGACGAGCGCGTATTCGCGACGCACGAGAACCTGCGCTACGGCACGAAGAGCACCGAGTTCATGGCACCGCCGTCGTTTGCATTCGAACTGATGCGCAAGGCCGTGCTGACGCTCGCGGTCCGGCATCCGGCACTGCGTTCGCTGATCAATCCGCGCCAGACATCGGCCATCGCGTATGCGGCGTCACCGCTCAACGCAGCCGAACGCGACACGTTCGCGGCCGGCCCGGCACCCGGCACGGTACTCGCCGAATGTCCGCTGACGCTGTATGCGGCACCTGGCGACGACACACGCCGCGGCCACCTGACCGATCTCGTCGCACCACGCTTCACCGCGTTCTGCTTCACGAGCGATGGCGTACCCGATCCGTCGCTCGCCGCGCTCGAGCAACGCCTGCACGAGGCGCACGTGCCGTTCGCACTCGTTACGCTCGCACGGCATGCTGCACCACGGCACCCGGCGTGCAGCGGCCATGACGACGACGGCAGGCTGTTCGCCCTGTACGGTGCACGCAACGGCACCGTCTATCTCGTCCGTCCGGACGGGCACGTGCTCGGCCGCTGGCACGACGCGCATGCCGACGACCTGGCCACCGCACTCGATCGTGCGCTCCATCCGCGCACATCCACCGAAACCGAAACCGATCGTCAGGAGACCGCATGATGACCGACACCGAACGCGACACGCTCTACACCGACCTGTGCCACACGATGACCCGGATCGGCGAAGCCGATGCGTCGCTCTTTCTCGCCCGTTTCGCACTGCTGTCGATCGAAGCGATCGGCGATGCCGCAACTGTCGCGCGACTGATCGCCGATGCGGGCGACGGTCTGCCCGACGCGCACCTGCCGGCAACGACGCTCGGGCGGTCACACGCGTGACCGACGCACTTCGACGGCAGCCATTTCTTACAGATTCATTTCGTCGCGCATCGTCCCCGCACGAACCGCGCCGTAGCCAGACGAATTCCCTGGAAAATCCGCTTAAGGGTGCATAACATTACTTAACGATTCTGACCCGCCTATCGCGTTACATTGCGTGGGCGGCGCGGCGGGTCGCAC
Organism: Burkholderia arboris; assembly: GCF_902499125.1. Taxonomy (GTDB): domain Bacteria; phylum Pseudomonadota; class Gammaproteobacteria; order Burkholderiales; family Burkholderiaceae; genus Burkholderia; species Burkholderia arboris. The sequence continues at coordinate 10,843 of NZ_CABVPX010000020.1, read as the reverse complement.
GCCGCTTTCAACCAGCTTGCGGCGCGACAGCCGGCGTCCGGTCATTTCGACTCAACCCAAGGAGAGGACCACCATGACTCATGGCTTGATTATGTGGCTCATCATCGGCGCAATCGCCGGCTGGCTTGCCGGCCTGCTCGTCAAGGGCGGCGGCTTCGGGCTGATCGTCGACATCATCGTCGGGATCGTTGGCGCGGTGATCGGCGGCTGGCTCGCCGGGATACTCGGCATCAGCGTCGGCAGCGGCTTCATCGGCTCGGTGATCGTCGCGGTCGTCGGCGCGGTGATCCTGCTGTTCGTGATCCGGCTATTCAAGCGAGCGGCCTGACGCTTCTCTCCACGCGCCTTCGGGCGCGTTTTCGCATCAGGCCGGCGCGCGGCCCGTTCGCCGCGCGCCCCCCGCGCGTTCAACGCTTCGCGTGCTGCAACCAGCCATCGAGCACGTCGGCCGTCAGCAATCCGCTGCGCGCCTCGCGTGCGCCATCGCGCCCGATCCACACGGTGCGCGGCATTTCCCCCCGCCATCCGGCATCCAGTGCCGCGCGCAAACGCTCGGGCATCGGTTCCGCGTTCGCATACTGCGCAACCTGCGGCGGCAGGTTCATCTGCGCAAGCGCCTGCGCGATCGCCGCACCGTTGTCGTCATACGCATCCATCGCCACCATCGCGAGCTGCACGTCCGGATGACGGCGCTGCCACGCGACCAGATGGGCGGCGTTCTCGCGACAGTATCCGCAATCGAGCGACCAGATCTCGATCGCCAGCGGCCGCTCGTGCGCGGTTGCAACCAACCGCGCGACGTCGGCCGCGCGCAGCGGCTGCAGTTCGCCGCCGGCCCACGCGGACATGCTCGCGAGCACGATGCCGATCAACCCAATCAGCCGCTTCATTGCGCCCCCTCCGCCGCGATCAGCCGGTACCCGTCGTTACGCGTGCGCCACGACAAATAGAGGCGGCCCGCATCGTCGAGCAGTTGCGGGTTGTCGCTCGCGCCCGACGTCGACGCGATCACGCGCGGCGCCGACCAGTGCTCGCCCCGATCGTCCGACCGGCGCAGCTTGATCTGCATCGTGTCGCCGTCGAACGCCTTCCATGCAAGCCAAACGACGTCGCCGCGCGCGACGAGCGCCGCATGCGACGCCTGCTCGCCCGGTGCGGCAGGATTCGCGCCGAACGCCCAGGGCGTGCCGCGCGGCTGGCCATCGGCGCCGATGCGCGAATAGAACACGTCGGCCCGGCCGTCGACGACGCCGAACCATGCGAGGTGGCGCGTGCCGTCCGGCGTGATCGCCAGTGCCGGCCCGTGCTCCGGGCATGCCTCGACATGCCAGTTCGAGAACGTCGCGCGCACCGGCACGACCTGCTCCGACGCCACGACGGGCAGCACCGCGAGCGCGTGATCGCGAATCTGCCCCGGGAACACGTTGCGCCATACGGCCTCGATGCGCCCGGCCGGATCGATCGCCATCGCGATCCGGCAGCATTCGCACGTGTGGTCGGTCACCTTGCGCTCGGGTTCGAACGATGCGCCGCCGTCGCGCGACACCGCGTAGTAGACGGCCGCGCCTTCGTACGCCTGCCCCGCCGCTTTCGCCGCGACGAGATCACGCTTGTCGATCCATGCAATCGCGATGTTGCCGGCGGGATCGACGGCCATCATGTCGAAGCGGTGCGTGATCGCCTGCCGGTCACGGTGCACGGTAACAGGCACGCTCCACGTCGCGCCGCCGTCGAGCGAGCGCGAGAAACGCACCATGCCCGTGTACGGCGCATCGAGCGGCATCGACCACGACACGTACACCGCACGCCCGTCCGGACTCGTCGCGATCTTCGGACGATTCTCGGCACTCGTGTAGACCGGCTCCGGCATCGCGTTGACGGGAACAGGCGCCGACAGCGTGCGGCCTGCGTCGTCGGAATGCGCGACGACGACATGCGCGCCTTCGACCCACGCGACCCACAGCCGGTGACGCGCATCGAACGCGGCGCCCGTCGCGAGCGGCTGCTTCTGCTGGGCAGGCGCGGCCTGCATGTTCATGTGCGCGGCATGCGGATCGGCGGCTTTCGACGCATCGTGCGCGTCATGCGCGCCGGCCGGCGTCAGCACCGCGAGCCACAGCGCGCAGCCTGCCGCGAACGACTTCACAGCGACCATTTCAATTCTCCATAGAAGGTGCGGCCCGGATACGGATGGAACACGTAGTAGCGGCGGTCCGTCAGGTTGTCGATGCCGAGCGACGCGCTCCAGTGACGATCGAGGCGGTAGCGCGCCTTCAGGTCGACGACCGTGAACGAACTCGTGCCGCCGTAGACATCCGGATTCACGTCGCTGTTGTCGAGCGTGTTGAACTGGCGGCCCGAGTAGCGCACGCCGACGCTCGCGAGCCAGTGCTCGTCGAAGCGATACGACGCGAGCAGGTTCGCGCGCATGCGCGGAATGCGCGGGAAGCGCGAGCCGACGTAGGCCGGATTCGCGGCATCGGCGAGGATCTGCGCATTGCTTGCCGACACGTTCGCGTCGATCGCGAGCCCCCTCAGCCCGACGTTCTCGCCGCTGAACGCGAGTTCGACGCCGCGTACGCGCACGCGGTCGACGTTCGAGATGTTGGTGACGGTCGTCGCGCCCGACACCGTCGTCTGGCTGTAGATCGAGTCGCGCAGGTCGCTCTGGAACACGCTCGCGCGCACGACACCGACGCCCACGTCGCGCTCGGCCGTGAAGTCCCAGTCGATCGCCTTTTCCGGCCGCAGGTTCGGGTTGTTGTTGACGATCGCGTTGTTCGAGATCGTGCCCTGGAACAGCTCGCCGACCGTCGGGAACCGCGTGCCGGTCGCGAACGACAGCCGGAAGCGCCACACGTCCGTCGCATCCCATTGCAGCGCGACCTTCGGCGACAGCGCGTTTGCGCCGCGGTCCGCGTAACCCAGCGTGCCGCCCGCATTGCCGAGCGCGCCGCCATACGCATCCCAGCGCTCGTAGCGCAGCCCGAGCGTCGCGAGCCAGCCCGGCGCGAAACGCCACGCGTCCTGCCCGAACAGCGCCTGCGTGCGCGTATCGCCGCGATAGACACTCGCGAGCGACGTGGTCGGCCCGGCCAGCCAGTCGGCCGTGTTGTACGTGACGTTGCGCAGGAAGTAGTTGTCGTAGTGATAGCCGAACGTGAACGTGTGGCCCTTCACCTCCGGCGCCTCGGCCTTCAGGTCGAGCGTGCGCCAGCCCGTGCCGTCGCCCTGGAACAGCGTGCCCGCACCGCCCTGCACGGTCGACGCCGCCCGCAGCACGTCGCGCGACACATCGTATGCAGACACGACGCCCGACAGCCGCCAGCCCGAATCGAGCCGGCCGTTCAGGCCGAGCGCGTACAGCCAGTTCTCCTGGTCGCCGCGCTGCGGCGCGAACGCGTTCGGCGCGACGGTCATGTTCTGGCCGCCGATCGATACGTTGCCGCCGTAGACCGGATTGCCGGCCGCGTCGCGCAGGAAGGTTTCGCCGTGCTGGCGGTAGTGGTTTTCCCAATGCCCGAGCGTGAGCGTCGCCTCGACGCGGTCGGTGAACGCGTAACCCATGCGGACCGTCTCGTTGAGCTGTTCGGTCCGCTCGATCGTCTGCGCGCCGACGATCGTCCGCGGCCTGCCATTGGGCCCGATGTCGGTCGCGGCGCCCGTCACGGGCACGGCGGCGCCCAGCTTCGGGTTGTAGGCGGAATTGGGGCTCGCATACTGCATCGGCTGGCCGTCGTTCTCCAGCCGGTCGAGCGACAGGGCGAACCAGAACCGGCCGACGCGGTTGGCGATCCGCGCGGTCTGATGATTGCCGCCGAAGCTGTCCGCGAACCCGTAGCCGTCGTGGTAGCGCTGCGTGAAGAATTGCGTCGACAGCGACGCCTCCAGCTTCTCCGGGCGGCGCGTGGTGAGCAGCACGGTCGAGCCGATCGCGTTGCCCGGATACAGCGCGGAAAAGGGGCCATAGAGCACGTCGACACGCGCGATGTCGTCGGGCGGAATCAGCGACCAGCGCGGCGGATACGCGTAGCTCGAACCGAGCAGGTTCGACAGCAGCACGCCGTCGGCATAGACGAGCCCGCGCGCACTCTGCAGCTCGTTGAAGTCGCGGCCCGCGAATACGCTGTTGCGGTCGCCGATATAGCGCTTGCGGACCATCAGGTTCGGCGCGTACTTCAGCGCGTCCTCGGTGGTGACGTTGGTGTGCGACTCGATCTGCTCGCGCGTGATCGACGTGACGACGGCCGGCGTATCCGGATCGACGGGTTGCCGCTGCGCGGTCACGCTGACGGCGGTCAGCGTATCGCCGGCCGGTGCAGCCGGCGCGACGACGCCGGCGGAAGCGGGACGATCGGCGCCCGCGCGGGCCGCCTCGGCGCGAGCCTCGTCCGTCGAGGCGGCGTGCGCGGCCGGCCACGCGAAAGCGGCCGCGCATGCGAGCGCGAGCCGGCCGCGCGACGGCCGCGCGGCAAAGGTAGACGACATGAGTGAGTTCCTGAAAACGTGATCGGACGCCGCCGGACACGGGCGCGCACCGCGCACGCACGGCGCGGCACGCGGACCCGGCCGCGGGCGGCTCGCACGCCACCGGGGCGCGCGGACGACATCAATCAGATCGGGGCGTTTTCAGGCGGGGCGCGCGGCTGCGCGAGACGGATGCCCTTGCGGGGAAAATCGGGAACGGCCGGTGCGGCCACGCGATAGGCGAACGTCCGCACGAAGCCCGGCATCTCGGGCAGGCTCGTGCCGAGCGCGAGGTTCGCCGCAAAGCCGGGGCAGTACACGCAGTGCGGCACGCCGGCATGGTCGAACGACGACGTGCCCGCGTCGCCGCCCGCTTGCGCGAGCACGACCTGGCGCGCACCTGCCGCACTGCACAATTCGAGCGTGAGCGCGCCGGAGCCGCTCGACGCAAGACGCGCGTAGCCGACGACGGGCGACAGTACGTTCAGTACCAGCGCCAGCCATACGAGGCCGATCCATCGCGTCGTTCGTCTCATCGCGGTCCAGGAAAAAGTGCGCGCAAGTATAGCAAGCGACCCGTTCGCTGCCGACTGCGCAGGATGCAATAGCGGCCATCACACCTCGCATCGCAGCGCATGTGCCGTTAATACAACAGAGACAAAATCTAACGATTCGCCACTGGCATAAATCCAAGCGCGAGGTTGATAATCATTGAACCTGCTGGAGAAACGATCATGGACGAAAGACCAACTCGCATGCCACCGCCCGAGCAAGTGATGAGCCCGGATCCGGAACCCGTCGGCGTGGAATTCCTCGCCGAATTGCCCGAACACGTTCGGGCATTCTTCGACGAGCAGCACAAGCTGTACTCGCCGAAGTGAACGACAGTTCGGATCTGTAACCGCCACGTGTCGATCATCGCTATCGTGCGGTTCATCCCTGCGCATCGCGCGCAATTCGCCTCGCACCCGGGCTGCAACAGCCTGACGGTGCCGGATCAGCTCGCCTGCTGATTCTCCTGTCGCGACGCTACGCCGCGCGACTGTCTTCGTCTATCCTTCTGGTTTTCCACGTCCGGCCCGCCCGGCTCTCCCGATCGTTCCGATGAAGCAAGCCATTCGTGCCAGCCTCGCTGTCGCCGCGCTCGGCGTCGCCCTCCTTGCGTCTCCGCATATCGCCCGCGCGGACGGCGACGACACCGCCCTCACCAACATCGTTGCGCTCGCGTCGCAGCGCCTCGCGCTCGCCGAACCGGTCGCACGATGGAAATGGGCAAATCACAAGGCGATCGAGGATCAGCCGCGCGAAGCAGCGCTGCTCACCGCAGTCGAAAAGCGCGCAGGACAGGCCGGCGTCGATCCCGCGTTCGCGCGCACGTTCTTCGAGGATCAGATCACGGCAAGCAAGGACGTGCAGAACGCCCTGTTCGCGACCTGGCGCGCGACGCAGCCGCCGGAAGGCACGCCGCCCGATCTCGCGACCAGCACGCGGCCGGCACTCGACCGTCTGACACAGAAAATGCTCACGGGTCTCGCACGGGTCGCGCCGCTTCGCGATGCGCCCGATTGCCAGGCGCGGCTCGCGCGCAGCATCGCGAACTGGAAGACGCTCACGCGCTACGATTCCACACAGTCGCAGGCACTCGATACCGCGCTGTCACACGTCTGCTCCGGCGGCGGCGCCAGCGCGATCGGCTGACGCGACGCGGCGTGGATGATGCCGGCGCTCAATCCGCCGGCGTGAGCGCCGTGAGCGGAATCACTTGCAGACCACGCGCGAGATGCGTCTGCAGCAGACGGTGGGTAAAGGGTTCGAACGCGCCGGCTGCTCCGTCGGCCACGAGCCGCGCGGCCGCATCGAGCGATTCCGCCGCGCCGAGATAACGCCAGCCGTCGATCACATGAAACAGACGGCGCTCGCCGTGCGCCTCGAACGCGACAGCGCCTTCGAACGGCCAGGGCGCGCCGCCCGCGCGGGCGGCATCGGCCGCCGGGCGCCGGTTGTACGACGGGCGCAGTTGGGCAATCCATTGCGCTTCGGCGAGCATCGCCCCCAGCTCGTTGCCGGTCTCGCGCCATTCGACGCGCCGCACCTGCTGCGCCAGCCGCATTTCCTTCGACGAGCGGCGCTCGCCGGTCAGCAGCGCGCGCAGCCGCTGCCGCACGCGCACGCTGCGGCCGACATACAGCGCAGCATCTCCTTCTCCGAACAGCGCGTACGCGCCGCATCCCGCCGGCGCGGTATCGAGCCACGCTTCGGTCAGCTCCCCGCCCAGGCGGAAGTGACGCGTCGTCAATGCAATCTGGTCGCGCAGCCGCTCGAGCGGCACGATGTCGTGCAGCTGACGCCAGAACTGCCAGAGCAGGTCGGCGTCCGCCAGTGCCCGGTGGCGCGCGGCCGGAACGAGCCCATGCCGTTCGATCAACGCATCGAGCCCGTGCCGCGATTCGCGCGGAAACAACGCGCGCGACAGCCGCACCGTACACAGCACATCGGGATTGAACGCGAAGCCCGCGCGCTCGAATTCGGTGCGCAGGAAACCGCGGTCGAAACTCGCGTTGTGTGCGACGAACAGCTTGCCGTCGAGCCGCTCGAACAGCGCCGGCGCGAGTGACGCGAACGTCGGTGCGTCGCGCACCATCGCATCCGATATGCCCGTCAGTTGCTGGATGAACGGCGGAATCGCCTGCCCCGGATTGACGAGGCTGGTCCACGTCGACACGCCGAGCGGCCCGATTTCGACGACGCCGATTTCGGTGATGCGATGTTCGGCGGACGAGCCGCCGGTGGTTTCAAGGTCGACGAAAACGAGCGGCTGTTCGCTCGCGGGATCGGACGGACGGGAATCGGACATGAAAAGACAGGGAAACGATGCTTCCGTGAGTATGCACCGGCATGCATGCCCGCGGCCAGCCCGGGCCCGAATGTACTGTCCCCGGAAAACGAAAAGCCCCCGCCATGCGGGGGCCAGACGTGATCGGCAATGCGTGGCGCGTCAGACGGCCTGGATATTCGCTGCCTGCTTGCCTTTCGGACCGACTTTGACGTCGAACGAAACACGCTGGTTTTCCTTCAGCGTCTTGAAGCCGTCCATGCGGATTTCGGAAAAGTGCGCAAACAAATCTTCACCACCATTGTCCGACGTAATAAAACCAAAACCTTTAGCATCGTTAAACCATTTCACGATACCGGTATCCATGTCTTCGTTCCCCACTCGATTAGATCAAAAAAGCTATTTTTATAGCCGTTTCCCGAAATCCCGAAACATTGCGCCAGCACCCGCACCAGCACGCCGCCCGAGGACGGAGTGGTGACTTTATAAATTGGACAATCCGGGTGCGTCAAGAAAATTTTTAACGATAGTTTTATCAAAAGGACGCTAATACCACTGGAATCGGTACACCATCGCCTTTGATTAATTGATTCACCTGAAAAACCTGTCAATGTTACCGGGATCAGATTGTCAATAATCGCAGGTATGAAATTCCTACCGGGGACAAATCAACCCGGTAAATTCATCGGGTTTTTTCCGGGTTGCGGAAACCCGGGGACATTGCGATGCTGACTCAACGCCGAAAGGAAGGAGAAGGTCATGTGGCTGGACGGAATCAAGCGCTTCGCGAGCCGCTTCGGACGCGTACGCCGCAAGTCCCGCGCCCTGACCGAGTCCGCTCGCGAGGCGCCGTGTGACAGCGAATTCGATACGACGTGGCACGGCGATCATTGGCAGAACCTGCTCGCATCGCCCCTGGATGCCCGTCACTACGTGATGGAAGACTGGACCTACACGCCGCCGCCGGTCGAAGCAGAGGAAGCCGCGCCTGCGGCCAAGCGCAAGCGGCGCTCGTACACGTAATAGCGCACGGAAAGCGGGGCAAAAAAAAAGCGCGACTGGGAAGTCGCGCCGACAAAGGTTTGGAGATCTTTTCCGTCAACGAAAAAGTCTGCTTCGGAAAGCAGAGATCGCAGTATAGCGAGAGAACAACCTTTCATTATCCATGCTCCACACAAACCTCTATTGCCGATGTGTCAATAATCGCGCTAGGGGCACCCCTGCCTGCGGCTGACCACCTGTCGCAATCGCGCAACGCCCGTTACGTAGTCCTGATCGCTCCATTCTTCCGCTGCACTGCCGCAAAGCCTTGACAGGCAATCGTTTGCGCGATTTTTTCGATCTTTGCGGATTCCAAAATACATTATTGCTTAAAGCGCGAACCGTCCCCACTCCGCGCACTCCGTACACTGCAGATGGCTTTCCGATAAGCGCACCGCCGTTCTGCCGGACCGGCTACAGCGTCAAGCAAAACACGGCCAGTCCACCGCAGGTTCGATCGATATCATCCTGTTTGGAGACAGATCCATGAAAAAAACCCTGATCTTCACCGCGTTGTCGGGTGTAATCGTTACCGCAGCACATGCTCAAAGCAGCGTCACGCTGTACGGCCTGATCGACGCCGGCATCACCTACACCAACAACCAGGGCGGCCACAGCTCGTGGTCGGAACGCAGTGGCCAGATCAACGGCAGCCGCTGGGGCCTGCGCGGCACGGAAGATCTCGGCGGCGGCCTGAAAGCGATCTTCGTGTTGGAAAACGGCTTCAACATCGCCAATGGCACGCTCGGCCAGAATGGCCGCGAATTCGGCCGCCAGGCGTTCGTCGGCCTGTCGCACGACCAGCTCGGCGCCGTGACCCTCGGTCGCCAGTACGATAGCGTCGTCGACTACATCGGGCCGCTGTCGCTGACCGGTACCCAATTTGGCGGCACCCAGTTTGCCCACCCGTTCGATAACGACAACCTGAACAATTCGTTCCGGATCAATAACGCCGTCAAGTATACGAGCGTCAATTACGGCGGCCTGAAGTTCGGCGCGTTGTACGGCTTCTCGAACAGCAACCAGTTCTCGAACAATCGCGCATACAGCGCGGGCGTGTCGTACACCTACGCCGGCTTCAATATCGGCGCCGGCTACCTGCAGTTGAACAATGACATTTCGGGCCTCACGTCGGCTGCGGTCACCAACAGCGGCGGCGCGGTGGCAGGCGACAACACGTTCGTCGGCAAGCGTCAGCGCGTGTTCGGCGGCGGCCTGAACTACACGTTCGGCCCGGCAACGGCCGGCTTCGTGTTCACGCAATCGCGCGTGAACCGGGCGCTCGGCATCTCTGCGGGTGCCTCGGGCGTGTCGAGCGGCCTGGGTCTCGACGGCACGTTTGCCCGCTTCAACAACTACGAAGTGAACGCACGCTACGCGCTCACGCCGGCCTTGTCGCTGGCCGGGTCGTACACGTACACCGCGGGCTTCCTGGACGGCCGTCATCCGGGCTGGAATCAGTTCAACCTGCAGACCGACTACGCGCTGTCCAAGCGGACCGACGTGTACGTGCAAGGCGTGTATCAGCGCGTCAGCACGGACGGCCTGGGCATCGGCGCCTATGTCAATGGCCTCGGTGGCGCGTCGTCGACCAACAAGCAGATCGCGGTCACGGCCGGCCTGCGCCATCGCTTCTGAGCAACCGGCAACGCCACCGTACGCCGGAAGAAAAAAAGCGCCCCACCGGGGCGCTTTTTCTTTACCGCACCACCGGGCCGGCTGTCGCTCAGGCGTCGCTCAGGCGTCGCTCCGCGCCGGATACCGGACGTCGAGTATGTCGATCGGCTGCGGGCCGGCCGGCGTCATCAGCGTGACGGTATCGCCGATCCTTGCTTTGATCAGCGCGCGGGCGACCGGCGAAATCCAGCTGACGCAGCCGCGGTCGAGATCGACCTCGTCGATGCCGACGATCGTCACCGTGTGATCCTCGCCGTCCGGCGTCTCGTAATCGACCGTTGCGCCGAAGAACACCTGGTCGACATTCTCCTGCCGGCTCGCGTCGACGACTTCGGCGAGATCGAGCCGCTTCGTCAGGAAGCGGATGCGGCGATCGATCTCGCGCAGCCGCCGCTTGCCGTAGATGTAGTCGCCGTTCTCCGACCGGTCGCCATTCGACGCGGCCCACGACACGAGCCGCACGACCTCGGGACGCTCGACGTCGATCAGGTTCAGCAGCTCGTCGCGCAGCCGCTTGTGACCGGCCGGCGTGATGTAGTTCTTCGAGCCCGCAGGAATCGCGGGTTGAGCCTGGTCGAGATCGTCGTCGTCGCCGTCCGACTCTTTGACAAACGCCTTGTTCATGATGCGGATTCAACATGGATGACTGATGCTCCAAGGGTACACGAAGGGCGCCCCGGCAAGGTCATGGCACCTAATTCGCGAATAAGGCTTCCCTTTTTATACAACCCTGCTATACTTCCGCTTCTGCGTGCGGCTGTAGCTCAGTTGGATAGAGTACTTGGCTACGAACCAAGGGGTCGTGGGTTCGAATCCTGCCAGCCG
>NZ_CABVPX010000019.1 GCF_902499125.1 Burkholderia arboris | reverse complement strand
GTCGCGAGCCCGAGCACCGCGGCGACCGTCGCCGGGCGGGCAGGCGGCTCGGCGGCGTCCGCGGCAAGCGCGGCGGCGTCGGTAGTCTCACCGTCGGCCGGCGCGGTCGATGCCGTTTCGGCCGACGCACGCGGCGCCGGCAGGCAGCGGGTGGCGGGCACCGCGCTCAGGTGCCGGTGGCCGGCCGCCGTGAACGCTTCGCAGATCGTGCGGAACCACGCGCGATCGACGACGGCCAGCACGCGGCGCCCGTCGGGCAGCGCGGCCGGATCGAGCGCGATGTGACAGCCGAGCGGATCCTGGATCAGCTGATCCTCGACGATGTTGGGCAGCGCCTGGCGCAGCTTCGGCCCCTTCAGCGGCGGCACGGTCGCGGCCAGCAGCAGCACGTCGCGCGCGGCGACGATCAACACCGTCGCATTCGCGCGCGGCAGCAGCGCGAGCGCGGCGCGGCCCGCGCGCTGCACCTGGCCGGCCTTGTCGACGAGCGTGAACGGCAGCTCGGGCCACTGCCATTCCTGCAACGGCACGGCAGGCTCGCGCGGCGGCAAAGAAACAATCAACGTGCTCACAAGAGCTCCTCTCCCGATTGGCGTCGTTATAGCTGGTCGCGGATACGCACGACCCGCGTCGAGTGCGTGGTCGGATCACGATACACGAGCGAGGTGCGGTCGACCTCCGCGCGATCGTGCTGGATCCGGCCGTGCACGATGAAATAGCTCGAATTGACATCGACGAGGCTCGAGTCGATCGTCACGTTCGGCGGCGCGCCGGCCCCGCGCAGCGCGAGCTGCACGTCGCCGACGTTCCGGAAAAACACGGTCTCGCGGCGCGACACGAGCGCCTGCGCGGACGACACGCTCATCCCCGGCACCAGCGCGGCGATCACTTCGGCCGGCGCGGTGTTCATGTTCACGGGCGTCGTGGTCGGCAGCACGGTGACGAACGGGCGCAGCCGCGCAACCATTTCGGGCGTCACGCCGTCGACGTCGAGCAGGCTGTCGACGCTCGTCATCATCAGCGGCGCGGGCCCGCGATCGCCACCGGAGAGCCCCGGATCGTCGGTGAAGCCGCTACCCTGCATGTCGCCGCTGGTCACCGGCGCGGTCGCGGCGTTCGCCGCGGTGCCGCCGCCGCCGGGCAGGTTCGGCATCTGGAAGCGCGTCGCCGAGTGCAGCAGGCCCGCGCGCACCTGCAGCGCAATGCGCTTCGCGAACGCACCGTCGTAGCCGAGCGTCGTCAGCAGGCGCTGGAACGCCTGGAGCTGCGTGACGTTCAGCTGCAGCACGCCGGGCGCCGGCGACGACACGAGGTTGCGCAGGTTGAACTTCGCCTGCGCGTCCTCGATCGAGCCGGAGATATAGGTGTCCTCGCCGCCGTTGTCGTTGGGTGCACCGATCCGGCCGAGGAAATCCGACAGCTTCGTCTTCGCGATCGGCACGCCCCAGATCCCGCCGAGATAGGTGATGCCGGGCGCCGTGTCGCCTTCGGAGCGCAGGATCATCCGCGTCCAGTCGAGCGCGCCGCGCGCGACCCACTGCGCCTGCGCGATCACGCGCTGGTTTTCGATGCGGCGGATCTGCACCTGCTGGCGCCACAGCATCCCCGACACGAGGATCGCCGACAGCGCGACGACGAGCAGCGCGGTGATGATCGCGGCGCCGCGCTGGCGGCCGCGTGCCCGCACGCGTGCGGCGGCGCGGCTGCGGGAGGATGGACGGGAAGGGCGCACGCGCATCGTCATTCCCCGACGAGGAAGATGCGCGTGACCGGCACGCGCAGCGACGTCGCGCCGATGCTGACCTGCAGCCCCGTCACCGCGCGCGTCGGCGGCGCGTTGCCGATCTGCGGCACCTTGAGCGCGTCGTTGTTCTGCGCGAGTGCTTCATCGGCCGTCTGCAGGTTGGTGGTCCAGCCCACGCGCGGCACGTACAGCTTCGCGTCGATCGCGCCGACGCCGCCCATCAACGCGACCCAGCTCCAGCCTTCGACGCTGCTGTCCTTCAGCACGGTCCGCAGCCGGTTCGCGTCGTCGATCGGCGGCGATGCGTAGCGCACGACACGCCCGCCGGCGATCCGGTAGCGGACCACCTGCAGCCGCGGCGCCGCGCCCGGCACCTCGAGCTCGCGCACGATCTGCAGCGTATTGCCGGCGACGCCGATCGCCGGCTGGCCGGCCTCGTCGTCGGTCGCGGCGAGCCGCGCGTCGATGCGCATCTGGTCGAACATCTGCGCGAACACGCGTTCGTCTTCCATCGCGGCCGCCACCTTGTCGCGGCCGCGCATGATCTGGTCGAGCCCGCGCCACGCGAGGATCGCGACCACCGCGAGGATCGCGATCGCGATCATCAGCTCGATCAGCGTGAAGCCACGGGCGGGGCGGGCGAACGGGCGTCGCATCGGCGCGTCAGAGCGGACGGCTGGTTTCATTCGCGACCACCGTCACCATTTGCGCGAGCACGCCGGAATGGCCGGGCATGCTCACCGAAATCCGGACGCGCCGGAACACCGGGTTCGGCGTGGTGCTCACGCGCTGCGTGCAGACGAGCTGCACGTTGCCTTGCGAGCAGTCGAAACTCTGTTCGCCGACCTCCGGCCATGCATGCGTGAGCCGCAACTGCGCAAGCGCGTTGTCGGCGCTCCAGCCCGCGAGCAGCCGGCGATGCAGGTCGGACGCGTTGGTCGCCATCGTGCCGACCGCACGGATCGACGCGGCGAGCGCGACCGCGATGATCGCGAGGGCGACCAGCACCTCGATCATCGTGAAGCCTCGGGATGAAGAAGCGGAACCGGGCAGGCGACGACGCATCGTCATTGCACCTCGTAGCGGCCGTTGCCGGTGCCGACGATCGTCGCGCTGCCGACAGCCGAATGCAACGTCACGCGCACCGGCGTGTCGATGCTTTCGGTGCCGAACACGACGCGATTCGCGTGCGTGTCGGACCCCGGATAGTCGATGTCGGCGCCCGTGACGCCGCCGTCCCAGTCGCGCGGGCGCAGCAGGTCGTCGCGCAGCGTGCGCCAGCCGTCGGGCGAGCTCACGTCGAACCGGAAACCGTGCTCGGTCGGCTGCCATGCGATCGGCCGCGCGCGCACCTGCGCTTCGTCGCCGGCCGTCTCGAACAGCAGCGCGACGCGCTGCGCTTCTTCACGCAGGTCGGTGCGCGGATTGCGCGTCAGCGACAGCGACGCGAGCGACACGAGCAGCCCCGCGATCACAAGCACGACCAGCATTTCGAGCAGCGTGAAGCCGCGTGCGCGGCGATGCCGCGCGCCGCGCTTCATCCGCCCGCCATCGGCACGCGCCGGTACGGACGACACCGCGCCGCGACGCACACGGCAATCGCGGCCGCAGCGGAAGGTCGTGCGAATGGCGAGCATGAAGAACGGGATTGAAACGTCGGGGCGATCAGTGCCGGCTTATTGCCACGAACCGATGTCGGTATCGTTGCCTTCGCCGCCTTCCTTGCCGTCGGCGCCGTAGCTGAACACGTCGATTTCGCCGTGCACGCCCGGGTTCAGGTACTTGTACCCGTTACCCCACGGGTCGTTCGGCAGGCGCTCGAGGTAGCCGCCGTCCTTCCAGTTGTTCGGGATCGGATCGGTGGTCGGCTTCTGGATCAGCGAATTCAGGCCCTGCTCCTGGGTCGGATAGCGGCCGTTGTCGAGACGGTACAGTTTGAGCGCCTGCATGATCGTGCCGATGTCCTGCTTCGCGGCGATGCGGCGTGCCTCGTCCGGGCGGCTCATGATCTTCGGCACGATCAGCGCCGCCAGGATCCCGAGGATCGCGACCACCACCATGATCTCGATCAGCGTGAAACCGCGCTGACGACGCACGGCCGCGTTGCGGCGAGTGATCCACGTTTGCATGAGTGACTACCTCTTTCCAAAAAATGTCGTCGATTGAGTGACGCACCCGGCGCACCGGACAATTGCCTGACAGCAAGCTTCCGAACCCGCGGGCGCGGAGCACGCATTGTAAGGCGCGCATCGCCGAGGGCTTTCACCCAACGCAAATTTCATATACATCCGTACAATAGCGCGCATGAACGCGCTCTCGATCCGGATCCTCTCCCTAGCCCTCTTCGCGGGTTTGTGCGCGACGGCCACCTACTGGGTCGTCACGCTGTCTGCCCGCGAAGCGCCGCTGCCCGCCGCCGCCGCGCGGCTGCCGATCCGCACCGAGGACGCCGCGGCGCTCTTCGGCGGTCAGCTCGACAAGAATCCCGTCCAGGACATCCACCTGTTCGGCATCCTGTCGCTCGACCGCGGCGCCGCCGCGATCGTCGGCGTCGGCGGCGAACCGCCCCGCGCCGTGTCGCTCGGCGCGGACGTCACGTCCGGCGCGAAACTCGCCGAAGTCCGCCCGCGCTCGATCGTGATCGACCGCAACGGCGCCCGCGCCGAAATCCAGCTCCCGGCGAACACGCCGTCCCCCGCGATCTACATGCGCTGAACGTCGGCGGGCCTGACACGCAGGCCGCCACGTCACTGCACCATGTTGTTCAGCTCGATGATCGGCAGCATCACCGCCAGCACGATCACGAGCACGATGCCGCCCATCGCCAGGATCAGCAGCGGCTCCAGCAGGCTCGTCAGGAACATCGTGCGGCGTTCGAGCTCGCGCGCTTCGCCTTCGGCCGCGCGATCCAGCATCGTCGTCACGTCGCCCGTCGCTTCGCCCGAACGGATCAGGTGCACGAGCACCGGCGGAAACGTCTTCACGTTGTTCAGCGCGCGCGACAGCGCGGAGCCTTCGCGCACGCGCACGATCGCATCGTCGATGTTCGCGCGCATCGCGCGGTTCGACAGCGTCTCGCCGGCCGCCTGCAATGCGCGCAGGATCGGCACGCCCGCCGCGGTGAGGATGCCGAGCGTGCTCGCGAAGCGCACCGTGTTGTAGCCGCGCACGAGCTTGCCCGCGAGCGGGGCGGTCAGCACCCAGCGGTCGAACGCGAGCCTGGGCCCGTCACGCGACAGCGTCGCCTTCACGAACCACACGACGAGCACGAACGCGATCAGGATCGCCCACCACCAGTGCCGCACGAATTCCGACAGCGCCATCATCACGACCGTGAGGATCGGCAGCTGCTGTTTCGTACTCGCGAACACGTTGACGACCTGCGGCACGACGTAGCTCAGCAGGAACGTGACGATGCCGAATGCGATCAGCGTGACGATGCCCGGATACGTGAATGCGAGCAGGATCTTCTGCTTCAGCGCGTTGCTTTGCTCGATGTAGTCGGCGAGGCGCGACAGCACGATGCCGAGCTTGCCGGTGTGTTCGCCCGCCGCGACGAGCGCGCGGTAGATTTCCGGAAAATCGCGCGGATGCTGGCCCAGCGCATTCGCGAGCGAATGGCCGCCGAGCACCTCGGCGCGGATCGCGGCCATCAGTTCGCGGATGTAGTCGCGCTCGGCCTGCTCGGTCAGCACGCCGAGCGCCTCGTCGAGCGGCAGCCCCGCGATCAGCAGGCTCGCGAGCTGGCGCGTGAGGATCGCCTGTTCGCGCTGCGACAGCTTGCGGCCGAACGCGAGCCGCTGCGAACGCGCCCCGCGCGTCGCGCTGGCGGCCGGCTCGACGACGAGCGGCGTGAGCCCCTGCGTACGCAGCTGGCCGCGCGCGGCACGCGCGCTGTCGGCATCGATGACGCCTTTCTGCGCGCGTCCCGCCGAATCGATTGCTTCGAAACGGAATGCCGGCATCGCGCTATGCGCCTCCCGTCACGCGCAGCACTTCCTCGAGCGACGTCGCGCCGGACGCGAGCCAGCGCTCGGCGTCGTCGCGCAACGTGCGCATCCCATCCGCACGGCCGGCGGCGAGAATCTCCGCGTCGGCTGCGTTGCGGTGGATCAGCGAGCGGATCGACTCGTCGACCAGCAGCAATTCGTACACCCCGCGCCGGCCCGCATAGCCCGAATGGCCGCACTTGTCGCAGCCGACCGGATGCCACACGGTGCGGCCGTCCTCGTGCCGCTCTTCCTTGCAGGCGGAGCAGAGCTGGCGCACGAGACGCTGCGCGAGCACGCCGAGCAGCGACGACGCGAGCAGGTACGGCTCGACGCCCATGTCGGTCAGACGCGTGACAGCGGAAGCCGCATCGTTCGTGTGCAGCGTCGCGAGCACGAGGTGCCCCGTCAGCGACGCCTGCACCGCGATCTGCGCGGTTTCGAGGTCGCGGATTTCGCCGATCATGATCACGTCCGGATCCTGGCGCAGGATCGAGCGCAGCGCACGGGCAAAGGTCATCCCGATCCGCTCGTTCACCTGCGTCTGGCCGATGCCGCCGAGGTCGTATTCGATCGGATCCTCGACGGTCATGATGTTGGTCGTCGCGGTTTCGAGCCGCGACATCGACGCATACAGCGTCGTCGTCTTGCCCGAACCGGTCGGGCCCGTGACGAGCACGATGCCGTGCGGACGCGCGATCAGCTTGTCGAACTGGACGAGCGTGTCGCGGCCCATCCCGAGCGCTTCGAGGTTCAGGCGCTGCGCATCCTTTTCCAGGAGACGCAGCACCGCGCGCTCGCCGTGCCCGGTCGGCAGCGTCGACACGCGCACGTCGACCGGCCGGCCGCCGACGCGCAGCGTGATGCGGCCGTCCTGTGGCAGGCGTTTCTCCGCGATGTCGAGCTGCGCCATGATCTTGATCCGCGAGATCAGCGCGCCGTGCAACGCCTTCTTCGGCCGCACGACGTCGCGCAGCGTGCCGTCGACGCGAAAGCGCACGACCGATGCATTCTCGAACGGCTCGATGTGAATGTCCGACGCCTGTTCGCGCGCCGCTTGCGTGAGCAGCGCGTTGATCATCCGGATGATCGGCGCGTCGTCTTCCGACTCGAGCAGATCCTCGACTTCGGGGATGTCCTGCATCAGCCGCGACAGGTCGACTTCGCCTTCGACCTCGCCGACCACCTGCGCGGCGCTGCCGTCCTGGCGCGCGTAGGCCTGGTTGATCGCCTGCGCGAGCTCGTCGGCCGGCACGCGATGCACGGCGATCGAACCGAAGTTGCGGGCGATTTCCGCGAGTGCAGCATCGCTCGTGCGTTCGCTGATCCACACCTCGAGCGTGTCGTCGAGCTGGTGCGCGATCAGCACCTGGCCGCTCTTCGCGAAGCCGTACGGCAACAGCCGCGCGGCGAGCGGCGACGGCGGCTGGCGTTCGCCCGGCGCGCCGTCGTGGGCGGAAGACGCGAGCACGTCGCTCACTGCGAGGCTCCCGGCGTGGCGGTCAGCGGCTGTTGCGGCACGGCCTGCTGCGGCACGCTTTGCGGCTGCGCGGGCGTCGCCTCCGGCAACGGCTGGGCCGGCACCGGCACTACCTGGCGCTGTACCTGCTGGCGACGCATCTTGTCGAGATCGAACAGGTTGCCGGCGGCCGTGCCGCCCTGGCTCGGGCCGATCGGCATCGGCGGGACGATCGGGTCGTCCTTGTCGCGCATCACGTTGTTGTCCGACTTGTACGCGCCCGTCACGCCCTGGATGTAGTCGTAACGGTTTGCCGTGACTTCCTGCGCGGTATTGCGGTCGGAGATGATCACCGGGCGCAGGAACACCATCAGATTGGTTTTCGCGCGCACCTTCGATTCCGAACGGAACAGCTGGCCGATCCACGGAATGTCGCCGAGCAGCGGCACCTTGCTGTTCGTTACCTGGTAGTTGTCCTGCATCAAGCCGCCGAGCACGATGATCTCGCCGTTGTCGGCCAGGATCGTCGACTGGATCGACCGTTTCGTGAAGGTCGGGCCGGTCTGCGCGCTGGTCGTGCCGGCGACGACCGCCGAATCCTCGGTATAGAGCTGCAGCTTCAGGATCCCGCCGTCGGTGATCTGCGGCTTCACGTGCAGCGTCAGGCCGACGTCGCGACGGTCGTAGGTATTGAATGCATTGCTCGTCGTGCCGCTCGTCAGGTTCGAATACGAGCCGGTCGCGATCGGCACGTTCTGGCCGACGACGATCTTCGCTTCCTCGTTGTCGAGCGTGATCAGGTTAGGCGTCGACAGCACGTTCGCGTCGCTCACGCCCGCGAAATACTGCAGCAGTGCGCCGAGCCCCTGCACGCCGAACATGTTGTGCAGCCAGCCGATGTTGAGCCCTTGGGACAACTGCCCGAGATTGGAGGCAAGCCCGCCGCCGGTGATCCCGCCGGCGGCGTTGGCCACACCGCCGGCCGTCAGGTTGATGATGCTGTTGCCCAGGCCGAGCCCGGGGTTCAGGTTCGTGCCGCCGAGAAACTGGCCGCTCGCCACCTGCCACTGGATGCCGAGGTTGCCCTGCGACGTCGAGTTCAGCTCGACGATCAGCGCTTCGATGTAGACCTGCGCACGCCGCGCATCGAGCTGGTCGATCACCGAGCGCAGGTTGCGGTAAACCGGATCGGACGCGGTGATGATCAGCGAGTTGGTCGCCGCGTCGGCCTGGATCATCCCGCCCGGCTGGTTGTCGTCGCCCTTGTCCTTGTCGCCGCCGAGCAGGCCGCCCGAACCGAGACCGCCGCCACTGGACGAGCCGCCGTACGACGATGAAGACGAAGACGAGCCGCCGAGGCCGCCCGACGGCAGCGGCGGGGTGCCGGACGAGCCGGTCGAGAAGTTGCCGCTCGACGACGAGCCGCCGTTCTGGTTGAAGCTGTTCGCATCGTTGGACGACGCCGACGAGCCGCTGTCGTTGCCGCCCTTGCCGAGCATCCCGCGCAGCGTCTTCGCGAGCTTCACCGCATCGGCATTGCGCAGCGGCACCACGTGCATGTTGCCGGGCACCGCGCTCGGCGCGTCGAGCTGCTGCGCGAGACGTTTCGCGGCCGCGAGGCGCGAACCGTTCGACGCGCGCAGCAGCAGCGAGTTGGTACGCGGGTCGGCCGTGACCGACACCTTCAGCGTCGCATCGCTGTTGCCGATCGCACCGGGGTCGAGCATCTTCTGCATCTGCGCGGCGAGGTCGATCGCGTTCGCGTTGCGCAGCGTCACGACCTGCACCTGCGAGCCCGCGGCACTGTCGACGCCCGAGATGATCTGCGCGATGCGGCGCACGTTGTCCGCATAGTCGGTCACGACGATCGTGTTGTTCGCCGGGTAGGCCGTCACCGTGTTGTTCGGCGAGATCAGCGGCCGCAGCACGGGCAGCAGGTTGTTCGCCGATTCATTGTGCAGCTCGAACACCTGCGTGATCACCTGGTCGCCGCGTGCCTGCGGCGCATTGCCGACATAGGTCGGCACGCCCTGCAGCTTCGCGTCGGCTTCCGGCACGACCTTCAGCACGCCGTGATCCTGCACGAGTGCGAAGCCCTGCATGCGCAGTGCCGACTGCAGCGTCTTCAACGCCTGGTCTTCCGGCACCGGCCGTTCGGCCACGAGATTGAGCTGCCCCTTCACGCGGGGGTCGACGATGATGGTCTTGCCAGTCGCGGCGCCGATCGCTTTCGCGACCTGGTCGATATCCGCATTCACGAAATTGAGCGTGACCTGAGCGTAGGCGGCCTGCGAAGCGATGATGCCGGCCACGAGCAGAGTCGTGGCAACGCGCCGCATAACGAAGCGATTTCTTGTCATGGATGAATGGGTCGATGCCGGCTCAGGCCACTTCCGGCGGTAGTGCTGGGATCCAAGTCCGAAAGAGGCGACATTAGCAGTTTTTCATGTCCGAAATATCACATTGATCCGAGGACTGTCTCACATACGACATGTGTCCGGTGAATCGTATGCAATATGTAAGGATCGGCGTGGCCCTCCGCATGCCGGCCATCGCCCCCGTTTCACGATGAACCGACACATCAATCCGGTATAACCGGGTTGCCGTATTCCTGCCTGTCGCAATCTGACGGTCTGCCGGTATGATACGGGCGACGCGTTTCTCGTCGCACTAATAACAGGCACGGGTTTTCCCGAGCTTCGCGAAATTCCTTTTCGTTTCCGCACGATGAACAGACGACGGTTCGCTTCGATCGCGTTGATCGCCGCTGGCGCGTGGTTCGCCAGCGCAAACGCTCGTGCGGATTGTTTCGACGAAGCGGCTAAATATCAGCAGGTCAATCCGCTGATCCTGCGCGCGATCGCCTGGCAGGAGTCGCGCAACCGGCCCGACGCGCTGAACAAGAATACGAACGGCTCGGTCGACTACGGCCTGATGCAGATCAATTCGATTCATCTGCCTGCACTGTCGCGCTTCGGGATCGGCCGCGACACGCTGATGGAGCCGTGCAAGAACGTGTACATCGCCGCGTGGCATCTGAAGCAGAAGATGAACCGCTACGGCAACACGTGGCAGGCCGTCGGCGCCTATCATTCGGAAACGCCGTCGCTGCGCGACAAGTACGCGCGGCAGATCGCCGGCATCCTGACGCAATGGAAGCTGCTGCCGCCCGTGCAATGACGTTGCGCCGCATCGCGGCCTGACGCCGTGCCGGCCGGCCGGCGCGCGTTTGATGCACAATGCGGATCTCACGCCGCAACTTCGCCCGTCCGCGGGCCGATCGCGCCCCGGAAGGGCGCCGCGGCCGCTTTTTCATCTTTACCGTTGGTGCATATCATCATGAATCCGGCAATGAACCAGCCGTTGCCCGTCACCGTGCTGTCGGGCTTCCTCGGCGCCGGCAAGACCACGCTGCTCAACCACGTCCTCGCGAACCGCGCGGGCCTGAAAGTCGCCGTGATCGTCAACGATCTCGCGGCGGTCAACATCGACGCGTCGCTCGTGCGCGATGCGCAGGCACTGTCGCACGTCGAGGAACGCCTCGTCGAAATGTCGAACGGCTGCATCTGCTGCACGCTGCGCGACGACCTGCTCGTCGAGATCCGCAACCTCGCATCCGAAGGCCGCTTCGACGCGATCATGATCGAATCGACCGGTATCGCGGAGCCGATGCCGATCGCCGAGACCTTCACGTTCGTCGACGACGACGGCACGTCGCTGTCGGCCGTCGCGCGGCTCGATACGCTCGTCACCGTGGTCGACGCGTACAACTTCCTGCGCGACTACGGCTCCGACGACGCGCTCGCGACGCGCGGCATCGCCGCGTCGGAAGAAGACGACCGCACGCTCGTCGAGCTGCTGATCGAGCAGATCGAATTCTGCGACGTGCTGGTGATCAACAAGGCCGACCTCGTCAGCGCCGACGATCTCGCGCGGCTGCAGCACATCCTCGCGCGGCTCAACCCGCGCGCGCACCAGGTCGTGTCGACGTTCGGCAACGTGCCGCTCGACG
The DNA here is from genome assembly GCF_902499125.1 of Burkholderia arboris. Classification (GTDB taxonomy): domain Bacteria; phylum Pseudomonadota; class Gammaproteobacteria; order Burkholderiales; family Burkholderiaceae; genus Burkholderia; species Burkholderia arboris. Next base: position 150,342 of record NZ_CABVPX010000019.1, on the reverse strand, counting down.
AAGTGCTGAACACCGGCCGCTTCGATTTCGACGAAGCCGCGAACGCACCCGGCTGGCTCGCGTCGCTCGATCACGATCACACGCATTGCGACGACCCCGATTGCCATGACGCACATCATGCGCACGTGCACGGCGAAGCCGACGAATTCGGCATCGGCAATTTTGTTTACCGCGCGCGCCGGCCGTTTCACCCGGCACGACTCTGGGCGCTGCTGCATCAGGAGTGGCCGGGCGTGCTGCGCAGCAAGGGCTTCTTCTGGCTCGCGACGCGCAACGATATCGCCGGTTCGCTGTCGCAGGCAGGCGGCGTATGCCGGCATGGCCCGGCGGGTCTGTGGTGGGCCGCGCAGGATCGTGCGGAATGGCCGGACGACGACGAGCTGCTCGACGAAATCCGCGCCGAATGGCTGGGCGATCTCGACGATCGCGCGGTGGGCGATCGCCGGCAGGAACTCGTGCTGATCGGCATCGCGCTCGACGCCGACGCGTGGCGTACGAAACTCGATGCGTGCCTGCTGACCGATGCGGAATTCGCACTCGGCGCGGCGGGATGGGCCGCGTTCGACGATCCGTTCCCGGCGTGGGATGTCGATTCGCACGACGACGACGATCACGGCGACACGCAGATCGTGCACGCGTGATCCCGTGGTAACGGCTTGTAAAAGTAACCGTTAACTTTTGCAAGAGCGGCGCGGACTGTGGCGAAAATGCCGCGCGCGCCCAACAAAAAACCCGCCGAGAGGCGGGTTTTTCTTGGAACAGGCGCTGGTTTAACGCTTGTTGACGGCGTCCTTGAACGCCTTGCCAGCCGTGAACTTGACCGTCTTGGCTGCCGGGATCTTGATGGTTTCGCCCGTCTTCGGGTTGCGGCCCGTACGTGCTGCGCGCTTGCCCGAACCGAAGCTGCCGAAGCCGATCAGCTGAACCGCATCACCCTTCGACACGGCCTTCTTGATGACTTCGAGCAGCGTGTCCAGCGTTTCGCCGGTTTGAGCCTTGCTGGCGCCCGTTTGGGCGGCGACGGCGTCGATCAGTTCCTGTTTGTTCATTAAGGTTCCTTTATCAGGTTAGGTTGACACGAACAGCGCGAACGCGCCGATTATACGTGCGCGAACCGTGCCGTCGAGAGTCAGACTCCGACGACACAGCGCCGAATCCTGGCCCGCGCGACGCGCCCTCCGGTTTGCCGGCGGCCACCCCGCGGTACGGCGTTGCTATGATAGCGCAGCGCAAACCCAATAACGACAAGGGTTTCAAAGATTTTCATCGGTATTTCGCCGAATGAATCGTCGATTGCCCATTTTTTGACCTGCGCCAACCGGACCGGATACACAGCGCGGTCCGCCCGTGCGCCGCGCCGTTGCCCATTTCCAACGGCCGCGCGGACGGCTCCGCGCAATCCCTTGCCAGGCTTGGCTGCCACGTTTTTTGTTTCGCATGCCCGACCGACTTGTTCCCGCCTCGCTCGCCCTTCGCGACGACGGCACGCTCGTCTCGCCCGAGTTCGGCGAGCTTCATCGCAGCGCGTCAGGCGCGCTCGCGCATCACGCGTTCGTCGCGGGAAACGGGCTGCCGGCGCGCTGGCAGCAGCGCCGCACGTTCACGGTCGTCGCGACGGCATTCGGCGCCGGCGCCGGCTTCCTCGCGACCTGGGCCGCTTGGCGCGACGACCCCGCGCGCTGCGAGCGGCTGCATTACGTCGCGGTCGAACCGCATCCGTTCTCGCGCGAAGACCTCCGCAGTGCGGTTGCCCATATGGTTGCTAACACAACCATTTCGGCGGATGCCGATGGATTGATCGACGCATGGCCGATGCTCGTGCCGGGCCTGCACCGGCTCGAATTCGACGAAGGGCGCGTGGTGCTCACGCTTGCGTTCGGCGATGCGCTCGACACGTTGAAGAAGCTTGTCGTGCGCGCCGATGCGTTCTATCTCGAAGGCGCCGCGGCATCGAACGACGCGGTCCGCGCACTCGCGAAGATGGCCGGTGACGATGCAACGTTTGCGGCGCATGCAAGTTCCGGCGACATGAAGCACGCCCTCGGCGAAACAGGTTTCACGTTCCGCGAAGTCGACGGTCGTCTCGTCGGCGACTATGCGCCGCGCTGGCGCGCGCGCCGGCACGAACCGCCGCGTGCGCTGCCCGTTGCGACGCGCCGCGCGATCGTGATCGGCGCGGGCCTCGCCGGTTGCGCCGTCGTCGAACGCCTGGCAGCGCGCGGCTGGGACGTGACATTGATCGAGCGGCACGAACGGATCGCGAGCGAGGCATCCGGCAATCCTGCCGGCGTATTCCATCCACTGATGACACGCGACGACAACGTCGCGAGCCGCCTCACACGCAGTGGCTTCCTGCACGCGCTCACGCGCTGGCGCACACTCGAACGCGCGGGTCATGCATTCGCACGCAGCACGCACGGGATGATTCATCTCGCCGAATCGGCCGACGACTTCGCGCGGATGCGCGATGCATTCGATGCGTTCGGCGCGCCGTCCGACTATGTGACGTTGCTCGATGCCGATGCCGCGCGTGCGCATCTGAATCTGCCGGTCGCGCATGGCGGCCTGCTGTTTCCGCACGGTGGCGCCGTCTGGCCGGCCGCGCTGTGTGCCGCGCAATGCGCGGCGGCCGGCGAGCGCGTACGCCTGCTTGCATCGACCGGCGTCGCGCGGCTCGAGCGGCGCGGCGATGGATGGCACGCGCTCGACGACACGGGTGCAACGCTCGCCGAAGCGCCCGTCGTCGTGCTCGCGAACGCGGGCGACGCTGCGCGTCTTGCCGGGTTGCAGCATGTCGCGCTGCAACCGGTACGCGGCCAGCTCACGCTGCTGCCGCCGGGCACCACGGCGACGCTGCCGTGCCCGACGATCGGCGACGGTTACGCGGTGCCGCTCGACGACGGCACGCTGCTGATCGGCGCCACGTTCGAACCCGACGACATCGATCCCGCGATGCGCGTGGCCGGCCACGTCGAAAACCTCGATCGTGTGCGGCACCTGCTGCCGGGCCTGATCGGCGACCTGCCGGAGCCTGCCACGCTGCGCGGCCGCGTCGCGTTCCGCTGGGTCGTCGGCGACCGCCTGCCGCTCTTCGGCCCGCTCGCCGACGAAGCGCAAGCCCTCGCGAACGCACGCGCGCTGGGTGGCGCGCAGGCGCGCGACTTGCCGCGCATGCCCGGCCTCTACGGCGCATTCGGCTTCGGCTCGCGCGGCCTCGTATGGGCCGCGCTCGGTGCCGAACTGATCGCGTCGCAACTCGAAGGCGAACCGTGGCCGCTCGAGCGCGAACTCGCCGACGCCGTCGACCCCGCACGCTTCCTGATCCGCGCCTTGCGCGCACGCCGCGTCGGTTCCGCCGGCTGACCGGCACGCAAATCGCTCACAGTCTCCCGATTTCTTCGCGCAAGGTTATCCACGCAACGCTGTGGATAACCGCGCGGAATCCGCGCGCACTTCGTGTGCAATCACAGTGGACGTAAACTGGGCAACTCGGCACAGCTGTGCGGCGGCCCGAAAGTTGCTCAACTCAAATGTCTGTGCACGAACAGCCTGTGCAACCGGTTATGGTTTCGCCAAGGCCTTGATCCATCAGCGTAAACCGAAGTTATCCACAGAACTGTGCGGCCTTTGTTAACTTCTACTATGTATATATACAAGTAAACCTTTGAAACCAAAGACCTGCGGTGCCGCACAGCGCCGCGAGTCGATTCAATCGGTTCCAGAGCGAAAAAGCTGTGGCACAATCGGTTTCCTTCGCGTTCGTTCGGCCAGGCGCCGGACATGCTTCAATGGAACGGTCGGCATGATTTCGAATCTGAATCTTCGAGACTGCGCTGTCCGTTCACACACCAGGCCGACAATCCAGATCGGCAACCTGAACGACGTTCCGCCCTGTGGCGGAACAGGCGGATCCCACGTACCGCCGTCGTCGACCACAACAATCACATTCGGGGCGATACCCAGCCGGCGCGCATCCATTTCTGACGCTTGACCCCGCGTCGCTGGCGGTTGCTTCCAAAGGAGAAGTCACCACGATGAAGTCGGCGTTCTCATTCCTGCCCAACTGGCCGCTCGCGCCGGATGCCGTGTTCTGGGCCGGGCTCGCGTTGTTCGCGGCCGGCCTGTGTGGCGAGCTGTGCTATCGCGCGTGGCGTCTGCCACGCATCACAGGCTATGCCGTGATCGGCCTGATCGCCGGTTCGTTCGGATTCGGCGTGATCGACGCCAGCACCGACGAAACGTCGCGGCTGCTGATGGACGTCGCGCTCGGTCTGCTGCTGTTCGAACTCGGCAGCCGCCTCGATTTGCGCTGGATCCGGCGCAATCCGTGGCTCGTCGCGTCGAGCCTCGCGGAAGCCACGCTGACGTTCGTACTCGTGCTGTTCGTGATGCTCGCGCTCGGCGTGTCGGGGATGGTCGCGCTCGTGCTGTCGGCGATCGCGATCGCGACGTCACCGTCGATGGTGATCCAGCTGAAGACCGAGCTGCGCGCGGAAGGGCAGGTGTCGCAACGCCTCATCACGCTCACCGCACTCAACAGCGTGTACGCGATCGTGCTGACCAAGCTCGTGACGAGCTGGCTTCACCAGGAAGCGTACGGCAACGTGTTCGCGACGGTCCTGCAGCCGCTCTACCTGATCGCCGGTTCGTTCATCGTCGCGTATCTCGTTGCGCGTTCGTGCAACTACCTGTTCCGCCACATGACCGCGACGATGCGCGACGAGCATTCGTTCGTCGCGCTGTTCGGGCTCGTGATGCTCGCGATCGCGGTCGCACAGGCATTGAAGCTGTCGACGCTGCTCACGCTGCTGCTCGCCGGCATCATCGTGAAGAACCTCGAAGCGCGGCCGCAGCTGTGGCCCGAGCATTTCGGCACGGCCGGCTGGCTGCTGACGGTGGTCCTGTTCGTGCTGACACTCACGTCGTTCACGTGGGGCGACATCGCGCTCGGCGGGCTGCTCGCGATCGTGCTGATCGTCACGCGGCTCGCCGCGAAGCTGGCCGGCGTCGTCGCGTTCGCGAAGCCGAGCGGCCTCGGGATGAAGCAGGGCATTGCGCTCGGCATCGCGCTGACACCGATGTCCGCGCTGTCGTACCTGCTCGTCGACGATACCTACCAGCTCTACCCGAATTTCGACCCGCACCTGCGCGCGATCGTGATGTGTTCGATCGTGATCCTGCAGCTCGTCAGCCCGTTCGTCGTCTACCGCTGCCTGTCGGCGGTCGGTGAACGCAGCGACAGCAACTGATTCCGGAACCTGCCATGGCACTCGAAACCTTCGTCAATTCCGAACCGTTCACGTTCGGCGTCGAACTGGAGATCCAGGTCGTCAACACGCACAACTACGACCTGACCAAAGCGGCATCCGACCTGATGCGCCTGATCCAGGGCGAGACTTTTCCGGGCAACATCACGCCGGAAATCACCGAGAGCATGATCGAGCTGTCGACCGGCATCTGCCATTCGCACGAGCAGGCCGTCAGCGAGCTGCATGCGATCCGCGACGTGCTCGTGAAGGCGGCCGACCAGCTCAACGTCGGGCTGGCCGGCGGCGGCACGCATGCGTTCCAGCAATGGAGCGACCGGCAGATCTACGATGCGCCGCGCTTCCAGTACATCTCCGAGCTGTACGGTTATCTCGCGAAGCAGTTCACCGTGTTCGGCCAGCACGTGCACATCGGCTGTCCCGATCCGGACAGCGCGCTGTTCCTGCTGCACTCGATGTCGCGCTTCATTCCGCACTTCATCGCGCTGTCCGCGTCGTCGCCGTTCGTGCAGAACGTCGACACGGGCTTCCATTCGGCACGCCTGAATTCGGTGTTCGCGTTCCCGCTGTCGGGCCGCGCGCCGTTCGTGCTGACCTGGGACAGCTTCGAGGAGTACTTCACGAAGATGGTGAACACGGGTGTCGTCAACTCGATGAAGGACTTCTACTGGGACATCCGCCCGAAGCCCGGCTACGGCACGATCGAGGTGCGCGTGATGGACACGCCGCTGTCGGTCGACCGCGCGGCGGCGATCGCCTGCTACATCCAGACGCTCGCGCGCTACCTGCTGACCGACCGGCCGCTGAAGCTGTCGGAGGACGACTACCTCGTCTACACGTTCAACCGTTTCGAAGCGTGCCGCTTCGGGCTCGAGGGCACCTGCGTGAATCCTCAGACGGGTGAACGCCGTACGATCGCGGAAGACATCCTCGACACGCTCGACCGGATCGCGCCGCATGCGGCCGCACTCGGTTCGCGCGCGGCGCTCGACGAGATCGGCGCGCTCGCGAAAGCACGCGTGAACGACGCATCGTGGTTGAGAACCGTTTTCAAACAGGAAAAATCGCTGAACGAGACGGTCCGGCAGCAGTGCTTACGTTGGCGCGAATGAAAAAATGTTTTGCAGATTGCAGGCTCGACCGCATCGCGATTCGCTGAACGGCGGTCGGCGCCATTTCGGGCCGAAATCGTTGCCAGTCGTCCTGAAAATCTGTGGATAACCCGATATTCCGCTGCAAAGTCAACGACCTGTGCACGGGATAACCCGGTGGATCAAATCCATCCGACCGATGGCCGATCCGAACAGGAAAATGCTGGCGCGCCCCGTTCCGCGGGCGCGCGGCATTGCAGGCACAACGAAAAATTTCAGTTATCCAGCGATTTTCCACAGAATGCAGGGGATAACTTAGCTGTGCGATTTTCCGCTCTCGCTTAGAATGTCGGCTTTGCGGACACCGGAACGACGCGTGTCTCTCCGGTCGCCGCGAACGCGACCGCCGCGTGTGCCTCGCGACGGCCGTGCTGACGCACTCGAGAGAGCGCGTCTGTTTTGAGATAGACATTCGATCTCCACACTACGGCCGCTCGGCAACCCGGGCGGCGGCAAAGCGAAAAGACTATGAGCGAAGGCGTTTACGGGAACCAGGCTTCGGGACGTGTGACCCACAGCCTGCTGCGGTTGAGTACGGCCATGCGAAGCCAGGCATGGGATTGGGCGGAAGGCGCTGGCCTCACGCCGACGCAGGGCGAGATTCTCGTGCTGCTGCTGCAGCGCAAGGGCCCGATGCGGCTCGGCGAGATCGCGCGCGAGACGCAGCTCACCGCGGCAACCACGAGCGATGCGGTCAGCACGCTCGAGACGAAGGGGCTCGTCGAGAAGCGCCGTGCGCTGGACGACGGCCGTGCACTGGCCGTGCGTCTGTCGGCGCGTGGCCGTACGGCCGCGAAGAAGGCGCTGCAATGGCCTGAATTCCTGACGAAAGCGGTCGGCAAGCTCGGCGCGGACGAGCAGGGCGCGCTGTACCGCGCGCTGCTGAAGACGCTGCGCGAGCTGCAGGTGGCCGGTGCGACGCCGCCGCAGCGCATGTGCGTGACGTGCGCCCACTTCCAGCCGGGCAAGTTGTCGAAGAAGACCGTGCATCACTGCGCGGCGCTCGACATCTCGATGTCGGACAGCGATCTGCGTCTCGACTGCTCGGTGCAGGAAGAAGCCGACGCGGCAACGCAGAAGAAGACCTGGAAGATTTTCGCAGGCTGACGTCCGTCGATCGACCGGGAGGCCGATGATGAACGCTGAAGTCGTGGCGATCCGCCATGTGCATTTCGAGGATCTCGGGAGCTTCGAGCAGGTGCTCGGCGAACGGGGGAGGCGGGTGCGCTACGTCGACGTCGGATCGTCGCGGGTCGAGGTGCTCGACGTGCTCGAGCCGTCGCTGTTCGTCGTACTCGGCGGGCCGATCAGCGTGTACGACGATGCGCAGTATCCGACGATCGCGCCGCTTCTTGCGCTCGTGCGCCAGCGTATCGACGCGGGGCTGCCGATCCTCGGCATCTGCCTTGGCTCGCAGTTCATCGCCCGTGCGCTCGGTGCGCGCGTCTATCCGGCTGCGCAGCACGAACTCGGCTGGGCGCCGCTGACGCTTACCGACGCCGGCCGTGCGTCGGCGCTGCGTCATCTCGATGGCGCGGCGACGTCGATGCTCCACTGGCACGGCGATACGTTCGACCTGCCGGGCGGGGCGATCCATCTCGCGTCGACGCCGGCCTGCCGCCACCAGGCATTCGCTTGGGGGCAGCACGTGCTGGCGCTGCAATGCCATCCGGAAATCCGCACCGACCGCTTCGAACCGTGGCTGATCGCGAACGCCGGCGAAATCGCGGCGACGCCCGGCATCGACGCCCGCCAGTTGCGCGCCGATACCGTGCAGCACGGCCCCGCACTCGAAACGGCCGCGCGGCGCATGTTCGCGGAGTGGCTCGACAGCGTCGGGTTGTAACTCAGCGGGCGGCCCCGCCCGCCGCGAAGATTTGGCCCGGCCTGCATCCGTTGCAGGCCGGCGCACTGCTGTACGCCACGCATTTTCCGCATGGCCGGCACGTTGCCGCCGGCCGCACCTGACCATCCGCTTACTGCCGGTTGCGCCGTCTGCACGCTTCAAGCCTGCGTGCTACGCTCGTCCGCTCTTTCCCTTTCCAGGCGAGCGGCCTCCATGACTGCGCTGTTTTCTCCGTTCACGCTGCGCGGCGTGACCCTTCCGAACCGGATCGTGATTTCCCCGATGTGCCAGTACTCGGCCGAACGCGGTGAGGCCACCGACTGGCACATGATTCACCTCGGCCATCTCGCGCTGTCGGGCGCGGGGCTGCTCTGCATCGAGGCGACGGCAGTGGAGCCCGACGGGCGCATCACGCACGGCGACCTCGGCCTCTGGGACGACGTGACCGAAGCAGCGCTGAAGCCCGTACTGGCCGCGATCCGCAAGCATTCGCCGGTTCGCATCGCGATGCAGCTGTCGCATGCGGGGCGCAAGGCATCGAGCGCCGCGCCGTGGGAGGGTGGTCAGCTGGTATCGGTTGCCGATGGCGGCTGGTTGCCGCACGGGCCGTCGGCCGTGCCGCACAAGGACGGCGAGACGCCGCCGCTCGCACTCGATGCCGCGGGCCTGAACCGGATCCGCGAAGCCTTTGCCGCGTCGGCGAAGCGTGCCGCGCGGCTCGGGATCGACGCGATCGAAGTGCATGCGGCGCACGGCTACCTGCTACACCAGTTCCTGTCGCCGCTCGCGAACCAGCGCACCGACGAATACGGCGGCTCGCTCGAAAACCGGATGCGTTTTCCGCTCGAGATCTTCGAGATCGTGCGCGCGGCGTTTCCGGCGGACCGGCCGGTCGGCGTGCGCGTGTCCGCGACCGACTGGGTCGAAGGCGGCTGGGAGCTCGACGATACGATCGCGTTCGCGCACGAACTGAAGCGGCGCGGCTGCGACTGGATCGACGTGTCGTCCGGCGGCGTGTCGCCGCTGCAGAAGATTCCGCTGTCGCCCGGTTACCAGGTGCCGTTCGCGCAGGCCGTGAAGCGTGCGGTCGGCATGCCGACGATGGCGGTCGGCCTGATCAACGAGCCCGAGCATGCGAACCGGCTGATCGAATCCGGCGATGCCGACTTCGTCGCGATGGCGCGCGCAATGCTGTACGACCCGCGCTGGCCGTGGCATGCGGCGGCCGCGCTCGGCGCGCAGGTGACGGCGCCGCCGCAATACTGGCGTTCGCAGCCGCGCGAGCACAAGGCGTTGTTCGGCGACATCGCATTCGGCCAGCGTTGAGCGTCCGGCGTGCAATATTGCGCGCGATGTTGAACGAAGCAATCGTGAACGTGTAGGATGCGGGTGATTCGCCGCATGCCCCGACGCGGCACCAACCGGTGCCGCGTTTTCGTTTGGTGCGACGCCGGGCCGCGATCGCGGCCGCTTCCATTCAAGTCGTCTTCACAAGGATTCGTTCGATGAGTTCACGCAGGATCGCGGTGCGCCGCTCGGGAGTACACGGCAAGGGCGTGTTCGCCGTGGCGCCGATCAAGGCCGGCGAGCGCGTAGTGGAATACAAGGGCGAGCGAATCTCGTGGAAGGAAGCGTTGCGCCGCCATCCGCACGACCCGAGCGAGCCGAACCATACGTTCTACTTCGCACTCGACGAAGGCGGCGTGATCGACGGCAAGATCGATGGCAACAGTGCGCGCTGGATCAATCATTCGTGCGCGCCGAACTGCGAAGCCGAGGAAGTCAAAGGCCGCGTGTTCATCCATGCGCTGCGCGACATCGGGCCGGAAGAGGAGCTGTTCTACGACTACGGCCTCGTGATCGACACGAAGCTGACGAAGACGCTCAAGCGCGAATACGCGTGCCATTGCGGCGCGCCGTCGTGCCGCGGCACGCTGCTCGCGACGCCGGATGAAGGCGGGAAGAAGAAAAAGAAGAAGGACAAGAAGGACGGCAAGTCCGAGCCCAGGTCGAAAGACAAGAAGAGCAAGAAGTAACGCAGACGGCGGCGCACCATGCGCCGCCGTTGTTGTTTTGGCGGACGGTTGCCGCGTCGCGATCGTCCTTCCTGCCTCCCGTATCCGGCGCGCGGCCCGCCCGGCGGACCGGCGGTTGCCCGCCGCGACTCGTTCAGCCCAAGCTCAGTGCGTCGACGCTGCGGCCGGCGTTTCGCTGGCCGGCTTTTCCGTATGAGCGGCGAGCGGCACCCGCACCACGAAGCGTGACCCTCCCTCCGACGCATCCTCGTACGACACGGTGCCGCCATGCATTGCGATGATGTCGTGCACGATCGCCAGGCCCAGCCCGGCACCCGTCTCGACGCCGTTGCCGCTTTGCGCGTCGCCGCGGAAGAAGCGCTTGAACAGGTCGGCCTGCTGGTTCGCGGGCACGCCTGGGCCGTTGTCCTCGACGACGATCTCGGCGGCCGGCTGGCCGTCTTCGAGCGCGCCGCGCGCAACGTTCACCGTGATCCGTGCGCCGTCCGGCCGTGCGAGCGGCACGTATTTCAACGCATTGTCGAGCAGGTTCGCGATCACCTCGCGCAGCAGCACGGGGTTGCCGCGCACGGTCAGCTTTTCGTCGTCGTCCGCGCCGTCGGTGCGCTGGAAGCCGAGGTCGACATGCGACGCGAGCGCGCGCGGCACCCATTCGGCACCGGTCTCGAACGCCATCGCCGCAAGGTCGACGTCGACGAAGCGTGCGGCCTGTTCGCCCGGCTCCGCACGGGCAAGCGACAGCAGCTGGTTCGACAGCCGCACCGCGCGGTCGGCGGCCGCGCGCAGCTCGCGCACCGCGGCGAAGGTCTGGTGCGGATCGCGCGCGACGGCGGCCTGTTCGGCGTGCAGCTTCACGGCCGTGAGCGGCGTGCGCAGCTGGTGCGCGGCATCGGCGATGAACTTGCGCTGCGCGTCGAGCGCGGTCTTCAGGCGGCCGAGCAGCGCGTTCATCGCGCTCGTCAGCGGCCGGATCTCCAGCGGCACGTCGGTTTCGTCGACCGGTTCCAGCGACGTGTGGGTCTGCCGGTTCAGCGAATCGGCGAGATGCGTGAGCGGGCCGAGCTGCTGGTTCACGACGCGCCACACGATGCCCCAGCCCGCGAGCAGCAACAGCAGCAGCGGCATCATGATCGCGACGAGGAATTCGGCCGCGATCCGGTAGCGGTGCCGCACCGGCTGCGCGACTTCGACGACCATCGGCTTGCCGCCCTCGACGTCGTCGACGCGCACCTGCGCGACGCGCACCGCGCGGTTGTCGTACTCGGCCTCGAACACGTACGCGTGATGCATGCGGCGGACGTTGATGCCCTGCAGCGGCAGTTTCGGATCGCCGGCGAGTTCCTGTTCGCCGTCGCTGATCCGGTAGATCAGCGCTTCGGCGGGATCGGAGAACATCGCCTGCGCGAGCGGCGGCACCGTGAACGGCGCGTCGGGGCCGGCGATCTGGATCTGTTTGGAGATGGCGGTGGCGAGATCGGCGAGCGAGCGGTCGATCACGTGCTGCGTGTATTGCCACGCGAGCCAGTAGGCGATCAGGCCGCTCATCAGCGCGAGCATCGACAGCGGGGCGGCGAGGCGCCGGAGCAGCGAGCGGCGCAGGCTGGTGGTCACAGCCGGATCAGGAGACATTTCGACGGGCAAATGGATAAGCGCCGCTCACGGGGAGCGGCGCGGTCGTACGCCGGGCGGCGAAACGGAGCGGGGCGCGCACGCCGGCGGCACGCGGCCGGCCGGCGCGTGGCCCGGCTCAGACGCTCGCGGTCTGGCGGATTTCCTGCAGCAGGTAGCCGAAGCCGCGCACCGTGACGATTTCGACACGGCACTGCTCGAGTTTCTTGCGCACCCGGTGCACGTAGACTTCGATCGCGGTGTCGCCGAGATCGCCGCCAAAGTGCGTGAGGTGATCCTGCAGCTGGGCCTTGCTGACGACGCGGCCGTGACGCAGCAGCAGCATTTCGAGCACCGCGAATTCGCGCGGCGACAGTTCGAGCGGCTTGTCGTCGTTGAAGATGCGGCGGTCGACGCCCGACAGGCGGACGCCGCCGAGCGACACTTCCGGACGCGGCATGTCGCTGTGCGGGCCGCTGCGGCGCATCACCGCGCGGATGCGTGCTTCGAGCTCGGCCGGCTCGAACGGCTTGAGCATGTAGTCGTCGGCGCCCGAGTTCAGGCCCTGGATCCGGTCGTTCAACTCGTCGCGTGCGGTCAGCACGATCACGGGCGTGTGGCGGTTGGTCTGGCGGAAGCGCGTGAGCAGCGTCATCCCGTCGATGCCCGGCAGGCCGAGGTCGAGGATCACGAGTTCGTGGCGGTTCTGTGCCAGCGCCTGTTCGGCAAAAATGCCGTCATGCACCATGTCGACGGTGAAGCCAGCCTGCTCGAGGCTGCTCTGGATACCGCGTGCGATGGGGCGGTCGTCTTCGATCAGAAGGAGTCGCATGAAGTTCGCTCAAGTACAATGGGTTGGCGGTTCAGGCACGCGGACAGCACGACGCCGTTTCCACAGGGGCGCCGCTTCGCCTGACATCAAGCATGGCGGCCAGCGAACGATTAAATCCAATCATGTCCGATATTTCGATCCACGACCTAGAAGCCGCGATCAATTTCTGGCGCGCCCGCTCGCCGTCGAGCGGCGACGAACTCAAACTCTGCGAAGAGGCCAGCGCGCTCTCCAAGCCGTATGCGCTGCTGATTGTACAGCGCGAAGGCGCGCTGCAACTGGAAGGTTTGGACCCCAAGGCGCGGAAAGCGTACGAGACTTACGTGCGCCTTAAGGATGGCTTGGAAAGCTGAAGGCTTTCGCTCACTACATCCTAGAAAACGTTCATCGAAATGAAAAGTTGACGCGCCGCGCATCGAAAGATGCGCGGCGGTAGAGGCGGGACTCAGGCGGCCGGTTGCGCGTGTGCGCCGGCGCGGTCGATGAACAGCGCGAGTTCGATGTCGCGTTCGGTCAGGCCGTCGGCGTCGTGGGTCGACAGCGTGACGTCGACGCGGTTGTACACGTTGAACCATTCCGGATGGTGGTTCATTTCCTGCGCCTTGATCGCGACGCGCGTCATGAAGCCGAAGGCTTCGTTGAAATCGGCGAACCGCAGGCTGCGCTGGATTGCGTCGCGGCCCGGCACGGCCGTCCAGAGCGGCAGGCCTTCGAGCCGGGTCTTGCGTTCTTCTGATGTGAGCTTGTGGATCATCTTGCACCTCTCGTTCGGTAACGGCACCCGCGCACGGCTGCGCCGCGCGGCGAAGCCGGCACCGTTCATTGTTTCATAGTTGCGGAAAGGGTGACCGGCGGCGGGCGGCCGGCTGCGGCACCCGGCATGTCACGCGTCGGCGTCGGCGGGCCAGCCTTCGCCCGTGCCGCGATGCAGCACGCGATCGGTATCCAGCACCGCGCCGGCCGCGAATTCGGGCAGCGCCGCGAGCCGGTCGGCCAGTGCACGGCCGTCGACGTCGGCGAGCGCGAACAGCTGCGCGAAATCGTCGATCACGAAGTAGGTCTTCTGGAACGTGTCGATCCGGTACTTCGTGCGCATCACGCGCTCGAGCTCGAAACCGAGCCGGTTCGGCGCCGCGCTTTCGAGGCTGTACAGGCTCTCGCCCTTGCTCGACACGATTCCGGCGCCATAGATCGACAGCCCGTTGGTGCCGCGCGGGTCGCGGATCAGTCCGAATTCCACCGTATACCAGTAGAGCCGTGCGAGTCGCGCCAGCGCCGCTTCGTCGTCGGCGACCGCGAGCGCGGTGCGGCCGTACGCCTGCATGTAGTCGGCGAACACCGGGTCGATCAGCAGCGGCACGTGGCCGAACAGGTCGTGGAAGCAGTCGGGTTCCTGCAGGTAGTCGAGCTGGTCGGGGCGGCGCATCCACCAGGTGACCGGGAAACGCCGGTTCGCGAGGTGCTCGAAGAACACGCGATCGGGCACAAGGCCCGGCACCGCGACGATCTCCCAGCCGGTCGCGGGTTTCAGCTGGCGGTTCACGTCGGCGAACGACGGCACGCGGTCGGCCGGCAGGTCGATCTTGCCGAGGCCCGCGACGAACGCGTCGCAGGCACGCCCGCGCAGCAGCGCCGACTGGCGCGCATAGAGCTGCTTCCACACCGCGTGGTCGACCTGGCCGTAGCGCTGCAGCGGCTGGTCGATGGTGAAATCTGCGCGGGTTTCGAGGCCCGCGTCGAACTGCTCCTGCAGTTTCGCGGTGACGACGGTGGACATGATGAGGCTCTGCACGCTGTGGTTGGGAACCATGCAAGTGTAGAGCGGGCGGCGCGCGGAATGGGCGCATAGTTGGCGCTGATTCGCCTGTTGATGCGATAATTGCGCATCAAATTACGAATCAATGCGGAGAATGCTCATGCTGGAACTCGATCATTTCGATCTCGCGCTGCTGGACGTGTTGCAGCGCTTTGGTCGCGCGACGCATCAGCAGCTCGGCGAGGAGGTGCCGCTGTCGCCGTCGCAGATCGGCCGGCGGCTGCAGCGGCTCGAGGCGGCTGGCGTGATCGAAGGCTACCGCGTGATGCTGCGCCCGGAGAAGCTCGGGCTCGGCGTCACCGCGTTCACGAGCCTGAAGCTCAAGCACCACGGCGATTCGATCATCGAGCAGTTCCAGCAGCAGATCGACGTGCTGCCCGAGGTGCTCGAATGCCATGCGGTGGTGGGCGATGCCGACTACCTGTTGCGGATCGTCGCGCCGGACCTGAACGCGCTGTCGCAGTTCGTGATGAAGAAGCTGATGCGCGTGCCGGGCGTCGACAGCGTGCGCTCGAACATCGTGCTGACGACCTTCAAGCGCAACGGCGCGCTGCCGCTCGCGCATCTGGCGCCCGGCGCCGCATAAAGCAGTGACGGGGCGGCGGCCGCGCTGAAGGCGGCACGCGCTGCGCGGCCGCCGCCGGTGGGGCCGGATCAGGCCGCTTCGTGTTGCGTGTCGGCGTTCAGCAGGTCGACATACGCGACCGCGACGAGATCGTCCTGCGCCACGCCGAGCTTCGCGAACACGTCGTGCGCTTCGGCTTCGCCGCCGGCTTCGTCGTCGTCAGGGCCGAGCACGACTTCCAGTTCGATGAAGTCGCCGAGGCCGTCGACGCGGTCGAGATGGATGCGCGTGCGGCCCGCGAGGTACACGTGCCGTTCCTTCGTCACGATCCCGCGCGTGGTCAGCGCGGTCGCGAGCAGCGCGTGCATCGCGTCGGCGTTCGTCACGGGGCTGCGCGTGTAGTACGAAGCCTTCGGGCCGTCGCGGTCGTCACGCTGATAGAAGATCAGTTCGGCCGGCGTGCCGTCCTCGAAGCGGCGCAGCTTCAGCCGGCCGCGCGGCACGTCGTAGAAGAAATCCTGCTGGCGGTAGAACAGCGGCGCTTCGGTCGCGAGCTTGGCAGCCTGTTCGCGCAGCCGGTCGAATTCACGGGCGCGGGCTTTGATCTCGATGTTGCGGGCCATGCGGGTCTCCTTCAATCGGGGTCTCGCGGTGTGCGAACGCACAATCTAGCAAAAACGCGGAGACGGTGGCGTGACGGCCGGTGTGGCGCGATGACGCGTCCGCATGCGAACGCCGCGTCATCAGCGCCGCTCATATCGCCCACTGCGTCTCGATCAGCCGCAGCGCGGCCGCGATCGCCGGCTCGTCGCGGCGCTCGGCGAGCGTCACGAACGTCAGTTCGGTCGGCACCGTCACACGTTCGACGATCGTCAGTGCATGCGCGTGCGCTTCGGCCAGCGCGGTCGAGTCGCGCGCGAGCGTCAATCCGATCCCCGATTTGACGAGGTCGAGCATCGACTGCTCCTGGTCGACCTCGGCGACCTTCACGGGTTGCGCGCCGGCGTCCGCGAAACGCCGCGACAGCAGCCGGTGGTGTGCGGACGCGGGCGGCGTCCAGATCCACGGCAGCGCGGCGAGCGCGCGCCAGTCGTGCGCGCGCTGCACGCGCTCCTTCCAGCCGGCCGGCGCGAGCACGCGGTACTGGAAATGCGTGAGCGTGACGGTGTGGAACAGCGCGCCGTCGAGCGGATCGTCCTCACCCGGCCGGCCGATGTAGTAGCCGACGTCGAGCGCCTGCGCGCGCACCTGTTCGATCACCCAGCCCGACATTCCGTGCCGCAGCGCCGTCTCGATCTGCGGGTGGGTTTCGACCAGCGCGCGCAGGAAGCCGCCGAGCCGCAGGAAGCCCGGATCGAGGATCGTGCCGATCCGCAGCCGGCCGCGCACCTCGTGCCGCAGCGCAGCAGCGGCGCGCTGCACGTCGGCAGCCGCGGCGAGCGCGCGCTCCGCATGCGGCAGCAGCGTCTGGCCGTCGCGCGTGAGCGCGAGCCCGCGCGACGTGCGCGTGAACAGCGTGACGCCGAGCGTTTCCTGCAGATGCTTGATCTGCAGGCTGACGGCCGGCTGCGTCAGGTGCAGCTGCGCGGCGGCGCGCGTCAGGTTGCCTTCGCGCGCGACCGTCGCGAAGGCGCGGAGCAGGGTGAGATCCATCGTCGTGATATGAGCGCAGCTTATAACGCAGTTCAGCATAACTCATTGGATCGGCGGCCGGCTGCGGGAGTACGCTTCCTCGGGTCGTGGCGCGCGCGGCCGCCAGCGCGGCCCGCGACGCACTATGCTGAAAATGCGCGCGGCATCGCGCCGCGCGGCGCACAACAAGGAAGAAGGGGACACGCCGTGAGTACTCAACGTACGCTCGAAGGCGAATTCGATTACGTGATCGTCGGCGCGGGCACCGCGGGCTGCGTGCTCGCGAACCGCCTGACCGAGGATCCCGACATCCGCGTCCTGCTGCTCGAAGCGGGCGGCAAGGACGACTATCACTGGATCCATATCCCGGTCGGCTATCTGTATTGCATCGGCAACCCGCGCACCGACTGGCTGTACAAGACGCAACCCGAAGCGGCGCTCAACGGCCGCGCGCTGTCGTATCCGCGCGGCCGCGTGCTCGGCGGCTGCTCGTCGATCAACGGGATGATCTACATGCGCGGCCAGCGGGAGGATTACGACAGCTGGGCGGATGCCACCGGCGACGCCGGCTGGTCGTGGGACAGCGTGCTGCCGATCTTCAAGCGCAGCGAGGATCACCATGCGGGCGCGAGCGACGCGCACGGCGCGGGCGGCTACTGGCGCGTCGAGAAGCAGCGGCTGCGCTGGGAGATCCTCGAATCGTTCGCGCAGGCAGCGCAGCAGACAGGCATCCCCGCCACCGACGATTTCAACCGCGGCGACAATACCGGGGTCGGCTATTTCGAGGTGAACCAGAAGCGTGGCGTGCGCTGGAATACGTCGAAGGCGTTCCTGCGGCCCGCGATGGCGCGGCCGAACCTGACCGTGATCACCGGCGCGCAGGCGCAGCGCGTGATCTTCGAAGGGCGCCGTGCCGTCGGCGTCGAGTATCACGGCGGCGGCACCGATTACGTCGCGCGGGCGCGCTCGGAAGTGCTGCTGACGTCCGGCGCGGTGAATTCGCCGCAGCTGCTCGAACTGTCGGGAATCGGCGACGGCCGGCGGCTGCAGGCGCTCGGCATCGACGTCGTGCAGGATCTGCCGGGCGTCGGCGAAAACCTGCAGGATCACCTGCAGTTGCGGATGGCGTATCGCGTCGAAGGCGTGCGCACGCTCAACACGCTGTCCGCGCACTGGTGGGGCAAGCTGATGATCGGCGCCGAATATGCGTTGCTGCAACGCGGGCCGATGTCGATGGCGCCGTCGCAGCTCGGCGCATTCGCGAAATCCGATCCGGACGATCCCGCGCTCACGCGCCCCGATCTCGAATACCACGTGCAGCCGCTGTCGCTCGAACGCTTCGGCGAGCCGCTGCACAGCTTCAATGCATTTACGGCGTCGGTGTGCCATCTGCGGCCGACATCGCGCGGCAGCGTGCACGTCACGAGCGCCGATCCGGGCGTCGCGCCGGCGATCGCGCCGAACTATCTGTCGACCGACCACGATCGGCATGTCGCCGCGAACGCGCTGCGCCTGACGCGCCGGATCGCGTCCGCGCCGGCGCTCGCGCGCTATCGTCCCGCGGAAATCCTGCCGGGTACGCAATATCGCAGCGAGGCCGAGCTGATCGAGGCGGCCGGCGCGGTCGGCACGACGATCTTCCACCCGGTCGGCACCTGCCGGATGGGGCGTGCCGACGACGAACGCGCGGTGGTCGACAGCCGGTTGCGCGTGCGCGGCATCGCCGGGCTGCGGATCGTCGATGCATCGGTGATGCCGTTCATTACATCGGGCAACACCAATTCGCCGACGCTGATGATTGCCGAGCGCGCGAGCGACATGATCCGCGCCGATCGCCGCGCGGCGCGCGAAGCGACCCCGGTGCGAACCGACGCCGCGGTGACGGTTGCGTGACGGCACGCTGACACGCGCGACAGCGGGCCGTCATGAAAGCGCCCGCTGATTCGCTATGCGAAACAAGCTGTCGTCGCGTTTGTTCGAACGGCACGATCCATGCAGGCCGCGCAGTCGCGCGGCTTTTTTCATCGCGTGCGTGCCGGGCATGCAGGAAGGTCAACGCGCGATGATGCACGTGTCAAAAAAACAGCGCGAAAAATCGTGCTCAGCCGCGTGCGATATAGCGGTCGGCCCTATAAGTGCAAATCCCGATGATTGCACTGCACCAACGGCGCGACAATGTTGCGCAATGTGCATACGCGTCGGCGCGGGAGACCAACCCTCGAGGCGTAACACGGCGCCCGGGGGCAGCCCGCTGATCCGCTGACCTGTTCGCGGTCGCTCGCGCCAGGCTTCCCGGTGCTTCGCCTGACTTCGTACGGAAGGGAACATGATTTTCGGCGACACGATTCTGGAAACACGCGGACTGACAAAAGAATTCAGGGGCTTCACCGCCGTGAACGGCGTCAACCTGCGTGTGCGCCGCGGCGCGATTCATGCGCTGATCGGGCCGAACGGCGCGGGCAAGACCACCTGCTTCAACCTCCTCACCAAGTTCCTGACGCCGACGGCCGGCCAGATCGTCTTCAACGGCATCGACATCACCGACGAGCGGCCCGCGCAGGTTGCGCGGCGCGGCATCATCCGTTCGTTCCAGATCTCGGCCGTGTTCCCGCACCTGACCGCGCTGCAGAACGTGCGCATCGGCCTGCAGCGCGCGCTCGGCACGGAATTCCATTTCTGGCGCAGCGAACGCACGCTGAAACGGCTCGACGATCGCGCGATGGACCTGCTCACGCAGGTCGGCCTCACCGATTTCGCGCACGTGCCGACCGTCGAACTGGCATACGGCCGCAAGCGCGCGCTCGAGATCGCGACGACGCTCGCGATGGAACCCGAACTGATGCTGCTCGACGAGCCCACGCAGGGGATGGGCCACGAGGACGTCGACCGTGTGACCGCGCTGATCAAGAAGGTCGCGAGCGGCCGCACGATCCTGATGGTGGAGCACAACATGAACGTGATCGCGGGCATCTCCGACACGATCACCGTCCTGCAACGCGGCGAGGTGCTGGCCGAAGGCTCGTATGCGGAGGTGTCGAAGAATCCGCTCGTCATCGAGGCCTACATGGGCAGTGCCGACGCGGCGCTCGCGGGGGCGCACGCATGAAGCACAGCGAACGGGAGGAACGCGAATTGAGCGGCGTCGAGAGCGGTACGCCCGCGCTGGAGATCACGGGCCTGGAGGCCTGGTACGGGGAATCCCACATATTGCACGGTGTCGACCTGACGGTGCATCGCGGCGAGGTCGTCACGCTGCTCGGCCGCAACGGCGCGGGCCGCACGACGACGCTGCGCGCGATCATGGGCCTCACGGGCCGCCGCAGCGGGTCGATCAAGGTCGCGGGCAACGAGACGATCGGCCTCGCGACGCACCGCATCGCACATTTCGGCCTCGGTTACTGCCCGGAGGAGCGCGGGATCTTCTCGAGCCTGTCGTGCGAGGAGAACCTGATGCTGCCGCCGCTGATCGGGCCGCGCGAGCATGCGATGTCGCTCGACGAGATCTACGCGATGTTCCCGAACCTCGCGTCGCGCCGGCAGAGCCAGGGCACGCGGCTGTCCGGCGGCGAGCAGCAAATGCTCGCGGTCGCGCGGATTTTGCGCACCGGCGCGAACCTGCTGCTGCTCGACGAGATTTCCGAAGGCCTCGCACCGGTGATCGTGCAGTCGCTCGCACGGATGATCGTCGCGCTGAAGGCGCGCGGCTACACGATCGTGATGGTCGAACAGAATTTCCGCTTCGCCGCGCCGCTCGCCGACCGCTTCTACGTGATGGAGCACGGCAGCATCGTCGAGCATTTTCAGGCGGCCGAACTGGAAAGCAAGATGCCGACCCTGCACGACCTGCTTGGGGTGTGACGCCGCCCCGTTTCCCTAGCCGCTAGCCGTGGCGGCCCTCGAACAACCACAACGCATCAGAACAACAGGAGACGTCAATGAAAATGAAGACCCTCGCACAGGCCTGTCTCGCGCTCGCGACCGCCGCGCTCACCGCCGGCGCCGCACACGCGGCGGATACCGTGAAGATCGGCTTCATCACCGACATGTCGGGGCTTTACGCGGACATCGACGGGCAGGGCGGTCTCGAGGCGATCCGCATGGCGGTCGCCGATTTCGGCGGCAAGGTGCTCGGCAAGCCGATCGAGGTCGTCTACGCCGATCACCAGAACAAGGCCGACATCGCCGCATCGAAGGCGCGCGAATGGATGGACCGCGGCGGGCTCGACCTGCTGGTCGGCGGCACGAATTCGGCCACCGCGCTGTCGATGAACCAGGTTGCGGCCGAGAAGAAGAAGGTCTACATCAACATCGGCGCGGGCGCCGACACGCTGACCAACGAGCAGTGCACGCCGTACACGGTCCACTACGCGTACGACACGATGGCGCTCGCGAAGGGCACCGGTTCGGCGGTGGTCAAGCAGGGCGGCAAGTCGTGGTTCTTCCTGACGGCCGACTACGCGTTCGGCAAGGCGCTCGAGAAGAACACGTCGGATGTCGTGAAGGCGAACGGCGGCCAGGTGCTCGGCGCGGTGCGCCACCCGCTGTCCGCGTCGGATTTCTCGTCGTTCCTGCTGCAGGCGCAGGCGTCGAAGGCGCAGATCCTCGGCCTCGCGAACGCGGGCGGCGACACGATCAACTCGATCAAGGCCGCGAAGGAATTCGGCATCACGAAGACGATGAAGCTCGCCGCGCTGCTGATGTTCATCGACGACGTGCACAGCCTCGGCCTCGAGACGACGCAGGGCCTCGTGCTGACCGACAGCTGGTACTGGAACCGCGACGCCGCATCGCGCCAGTGGGCGCAGCGCTACTTCGGCAAGATGAAGAAGATGCCGTCGAGCCTGCAGGCGGCCGACTACTCGTCGGTGACGACCTACCTGAAGGCCGTGCAGGCCGCCGGGACGACCGACTCCGACAAGGTGATGGCCGAGCTGAAGAAGATCAAGATCAACGACTTCTACGCGAAGGGCTACATCCGCCAGGACGGCAGCATGATCCACGACATGTACCTGATGGAAGTGAAGAAGCCGTCGGAATCGAAGGAGCCGTGGGACTACTACAAGGTGCTCGCGACGATTCCGGGCGAACAGGCGTTCGGGACCAAGCAGGAATCGCGCTGCGCGGCCTGGAAGTAAGCAGGGCGTAGCGGCGCGCACGGGCGCGCCGCTCGGTGGCGGCTGCAGCGATGTGCCCGCTGCGCCGCCCGCGCGTGCAACGTGAAAAAGTTGCGCGCGCAACGAAACTCATTCTGACGGCTAAGTCGATGGAAATCTTTGGCATTCCGTTGCCGGCGATGCTGAGCCAGTTGCTGCTCGGGCTCGTCAACGGCTCGTTCTACGCGATCCTGAGTCTCGGGCTCGCGGTGATCTTCGGGCTGCTCAACGTGATCAACTTCGCGCACGGCGCGCTGTTCATGCTGGGTGCGATGCTCGCGTGGATGGGCCTGTCGTACTTCGGGCTCCCGTACTGGGCGATGCTCGTGCTGGCGCCGCTGGTGGTCGGCGCGTTCGGGATCGCGATCGAGCGCTCGATGCTGCGCTGGCTGTACAAGCTCGATCACCTGTACGGGCTGCTGCTCACGTTCGGCCTCACGCTGGTCGTCGAAGGCGTGTTCCGGTCGATCTACGGATCGTCGGGCCAGCCGTACGACGTGCCGTCGCAGCTGTCCGGCGCGACCAACCTCGGCTTCATGTTCCTGCCGAACTATCGCGCGTGGGTCGTCGTCGCATCGCTCGCGGTGTGTCTCGTGACGTGGTTCGTGATCGAGAAGACGCGCCTCGGCGCGTACCTGCGGGCGGGCACCGAGAATCCGAAGCTCGTCGAGGCGTTCGGCGTGAACGTGCCGATGATGATCACGCTCACCTATGGCTTCGGTGTCGCGCTCGCCGCGTTCGCGGGCGTGCTGGCCGCGCCGGTGATCCAGGTGTCGCCGCTGATGGGCCAGCCGATGATCATCACCGTGTTCGCGGTGGTCGTGATCGGCGGGATGGGCTCGATCCTCGGCTCGATCGTCACGGGCCTGCTGCTCGGCGTGATCGAGGGCTTCACGCGCGTGTTCTATCCCGAAGCGTCGGCGACCGTCGTGTTCGTGATCATGGCGATCGTGCTGCTGTTCCGCCCGGCGGGCCTCTTCGGCAAGGAAAAATGATGCAGAGAAAAGTGCTCTACGGCGTGCTGCTCGCCGCACTGCTCGCCGCGCCGTTCATCGGTGCGTATCCGGTGTTCGTGATGAAGGTGCTGACGTTCGCGCTGTTCGCAGCTGCGTTCAACCTGCTGATCGGCTATACGGGGCTGCTGTCGTTCGGCCATGCGATGTTCCTCGCGACGGCCGGTTATGCGACCGGCTATTCGATGCAGACGCTCGGTTTCACGCCGGAACTCGGCGTGCTGGCCGGCACCGTCGCCGCGACGCTGCTCGGGCTCGTCGTCGGGCTGTTCGCGATCCGCCGGCAGGGCATCTACTTCGCGATGATCACGCTCGCGTTCGCGCAGATGGTCTACTTCATCTATCTGCAGGCACCGTTCACGCACGGCGAGGACGGCTTGCAGGGCGTGCCGCGCGGCCACCTGTTCGGGCTGCTGGACCTGTCGAACGACGTCGCGCTGTACTACGTCGTGCTCGCCGTGGTCGTCGCCGCATGCGCGTTCATCGTGCGGGTCGTCCATTCGCCGTTCGGCCAGGTGCTCGTCGCGATCAAGGAGAACGAAGCGCGCGCCATTTCGCTCGGCTACGACACCGACCGCTTCAAGCTGCTCGCGTTCATCCTGTCGGCCGGGCTCGCGGGGCTGGCCGGCTCGCTGAAGGTGCTCGTGCTCGGCTTCGAGACGCTGTCGGATGCGTACTGGACGATGTCGGGCCTCGTCGTGCTGATGACGCTGGTCGGCGGGATGGGCACGCTGTTCGGGCCGCTGCTGGGCGCGGCGCTGATCGTCGCGCTGGAAGACCGGCTCGGCGACATCGGCGAATGGCTCGCGTCGACGACGGGCGTCGCGTGGTTCCATTCGCTCGGCGAATCGGCGACGATCGTCACCGGGCTGATCTTCATCGCCTGCGTGCTTGCGTTCCGGCGCGGCATAGTCGGCGAGATGGTTGCGCGGATCAAGCCGCTCAGGGCGTCCTGAATGCGTGCAGCGCGCGTCACCGGGCGTTGATGCGAAGCACCATCCGGCATGCTCCGGAAGGGCGTCGCAGCGGGCTCGGGCCGGCGCCGCGCGGCCGGCTGGTGCCCCATTTTCGTGCGGCGATGCACCATAGGGGTAAATGCTAAGTTGTCGCAGTATGAAAGGTCCTTTAATCTTCGTCCTAGTTCTGATGCACCGCGAAACGAATTTGCAGGTGGAGAACGAGGAGACAATCGAGGCACAAAGTGCCCGGACCCCAAAGCGCTGTTGGACGGAATCCAACAGCGCTTTTTCATTTGCGTGCACGGATTGCCACCGATGGTGCATCGGCCGGCGCGATCATCCTGTCGCGCCTGCATTCGCACCGCCTCTCTTCCGCGCTTCGCGTCGTCCCTCCGCTTTTCCTGTTCCCGTGATTCGTTTGCAGACGGCGCGCCATTGCGCACGCGCTGTCCGGGCTTACCCGGTTGGCGTGCGCGAAACGCGTCCGTTACACTCAGCTTTCGCCGACCGCGCGGTCGGGAAAACGGTCGGCAGTTCTCCTACAAGCAGAATGCAGAAGAGGGAGTGCGGTTGGATGAGCAGCGCAGGACGATGGTTCGGGGCAGGAGGGGCGGCTGGCGCCGCTCGTTCGTCGCGAGGTGCGGGACAGGTCTTCGCGGCTTTCCCGAGCCGTTCTGCGGCCTGTATGCGCGTTGCGACGCCATCGCGGGTCGTTGCGCTTGCATCCGTATCCGCATCCTCATGACCCGCCGGTTTTCCGACGTTTCACCGTTCGCCGGCCCGGCCCCGTCCGGCCGGATCGGCATGCCTTCCCGCCATCGTTGCGCCCGCATCGATCTCCCGCACGATCCTGCATTTCTTCGCCTGCTTCATCCTGACGACACCGCTGTTGCGCATCGTGACGGTCGAACGACCGTTTCGGCCGGCATGCGGCGCATGGGTGCGGCGTTTCACGGGAAAACGAGCATGGGCGCGGCTGGGCGAGATAATTAAGATATTAACTTGTTTGGAGACCGGGAGCCGCCCGAGCGACCCGTGGCTTTTTCGAGCAGCGTTTGGAGACAACGTAAATGAAGATGAATCGATGGATGGAGGCCGTGCTCGCCGCGGGCCTCGTGTGCGCGGCGGCAACGGCGTCGGCGCAGGTGAAGATCGGCGTGACGCTATCGGCCACCGGGCCGGCCGCGTCGCTCGGGATTCCGGAAAAGAACACGATCGCGCTGCTGCCGAAGGAAATCGCGGGCAAGAGCGTCCAGTACATCGTGCTGGATGACGCCTCCGACACGAGCCGCGCGGTGCAGAACGTGCGCAAGCTGATCGACGAGGACCACGTCGACGCGATCATCGGCTCGTCCGTCACGCCGAACTCGCTCGCGATGCTCGACCCGGTATCGCAGGGCAAGACGCCGACGATCTCGCTCGCGGCGAGCGCGCAGATCATCGCGCCGATGGACGCGAAGCGTGCGTGGATGTTCAAGGTGCCGCAGAACGACCAGCTGATGGCCGACGCGATCGCCGGCTACATGGCGAAGCACGGCGTGAAGACGGTCGGCTTCATCGGGTTCGCGGATGCGTACGGCGACAGCTGGTACAACACGTTCAACGCGGCGGCCGCGAAGAACGGCCTGAAGGTCGTGTCGAACGAGCGTTTCAACCGCACCGACGCGTCGGTGATGGGGCAGGTGCTGAAGCTGATGGGCTCGAACCCGGATGCGGTGCTGATCGCGGGCTCCGGCACGCCGGCGGCGCTGCCGGCGAAGACGCTGAAGGAGCGCGGCTACAAGGGCAAGGTGTACCAGACGCACGGCGTCGCGAACAACGACTTCCTGCGCGTGTGCGGCAAGGATTGCGAAGGCGAGATCCTGCCGGCCGGCCCGGTGCTCGTGACCGACCAGCTGCCCGATTCGAACCCGGTGAAGAAGCCGGCGCTCGGCTACAAGGCTGCGTACGAGAAGGCCTACGGCGCGGGTTCGCTGGCGACGTTCGGCGGCCATGCGTGGGATGCGGGGCTGTTGCTGCAGCGCGCGATTCCGGAAGCGCTGAAGAAGGGCCAGCCGGGCACCGAGGCGTTCCGCGAGGCGCTGCGCGCGTCGATCGAAAGCGTGAAGGACCTGCCCGTGTCGCACGGCGTGATCAACATGACGGCGACCGATCACAACGGCTTCGATACGCGTGCACGCGTGATGGTGCAGATCGTCGACGGCAAGTGGAAGCTGCAGGCCGAGTAAGCACCACGTGAAACCGGCGTGCGCGGCGCGAACGGTGCCGTGCCCGCCGGCGGCAGGGCGCCGGGCCTGACAGGCCGCGCCCGTGCCGCCTGGAACCAGCGGGGCCCGCCGCGTGGCGCCTGACGCGCCTGTCGTGTCGTCCGCGCCCCGGCCGTTCCCGTCTTTCGTTTCTCCGCAGCATTCTCGATACACGAAACGTATGGATCTCTCGATTGCGGCGATCCTCGCGCAAGACGGCATCACGACCGGCGCCATTTATGCATTGCTGTCTCTGGCGCTCGTGCTGGTGTTTTCCGTCACGCGGGTGATCTTCATTCCCCAGGGCGAATTCGTCGCCTACGGTGCGCTGACGCTTGCCGCGTTACAGGCGCAGAAATTTCCCGCCACCTGCTGGCTGCTGTTCGTGATGGGCATCGCGTGTTTCCTGCTCGAAGTCGGCGGCCTGATCCGGCATCGCGAACGCCGCCATCAGCTCGGCCGCACGCTCGCGACGCTCGGCAGCCGCTACATCCTGCTGCCGCTCGCGGTGTTCGCGATCACGCGCAGCTTTGCCGCGCAGCCGATGCCGATGCTCGCACAGATCGCGCTGACGCTCGCGATCGTCGTGCCGATGGGGCCGTTCGTTTACCGGCTCGTGTACCAGCCGATCGCCGAAGGCACGACGCTGCTGCTGCTGATCGTGTCGGTCGCCGTCCACTTCGCAATGGTCGGCCTCGGGCTCGTGATGTTCGGCGCGGAAGGCTCGCGCACCAACGGCTTCTCGGATGCGTCGATCGCGATCGGCAGCATGACGGTGTCGGTGCAGAGCATCCTGGTCGTCGTCACGGCGCTCGTGCTGATCGGTGCGCTCTACGTGTACTTCGGCCGCACGATCGCCGGCAAGGCGCTGCGCGCGACGTCGGTGAACCGGCTCGGCGCGCGGCTCGTGGGCATCGGCACGACGGAAGCGGGGCGGCTCGCGTTCACGTTCGCGGCGGGGCTCGGCGTGCTGTCCGGGATCCTCGTCGGCCCGCTGACGACGATCTACTACGACTCGGGTTTCCTGATCGGCCTGAAGGGCTTCGTCGGCGCGATCATCGGCGGGCTCGTCAGCTATCCGCTCGCGGCCGCCGGCTCGCTGCTGGTCGGTGTGCTCGAATCGTATTCGTCGTTCTGGGCGAGTGCCTACAAGGAGGTGATCGTGTTCACGCTGATCATTCCGGTGCTGCTGTGGCGGAGCTTCGTGACGCCGCATGCGGAAGAGGAAGAGGAGTGACGCGATGAAGACGATGGTACGCAACAAGACCTTCTGGGTGTTTCTCGTGGTGCTGTTCGCGTTGCCGGTACTGCCCGGCGCGCTGCAGGTGCCCGAGTACTGGATTACGCTGCTGAACTACATCGGCCTCTATGCGATCGTCGCGATCGGGCTCGTGCTGCTGACGGGCGTCGGCGGGATGACGAGCTTCGGGCAGGCCGCGTTCGTCGGTATCGGCGCGTATGCAACCGCGTTCCTGACGACGCGCTATGGCGTGTCGCCGTGGCTCGCGCTGATCGTCGGCGTCGTGCTGACGGCGCTCGTCGCGCTCGTGCTGGGCGCGGTCACGATGCGGCTGTCCGGGCACTTCCTGCCGCTCGGCACGATCGCGTGGGGCCTCGCGTTGTTCTACCTGTTCGGCAACCTCGAACTGCTCGGCAAGTACGACGGGATCAACGGGATTCCGGCGCTGAACCTGTTCGGCATCACGCTCGAAAGCGGCCGCAGCCTGTACTTCCTGATCTGGGCCGTGGTGCTGGCCGCGATCGTGTCGGTGCAGAACCTGCTGAACAGCCGCCCGGGGCGCGCGATCCGCGCACTGCGCGGCGGCGGCGTGATGGCCGAGGCGATGGGCGTGAACACCGCGTGGATGCGCGTGGTGATCTTCGTCTACGCAGCGGTGCTGGCCGCCGTGTCGGGCTTCCTGTACGCGCACTTGCAGCGTGCGGTGAACCCGACCCCGTTCGGCCTGAACCACGGGATCGAATTCCTGTTCATGGCCGTGGTGGGTGGCGTGTCGCACGTGTGGGGCGCGGTGCTCGGTGCGGCGATTCTCACCGTGCTGCAGGACTACCTGCAGACGCTGCTGCCGAAGCTGCTCGGTTCGGAAGGCAACTTCGAGATCATCGTGTTCGGCGTGCTGATGGTGCTGCTGCTGCAGTACGCGCGCCAGGGCGTGTGGCCGTTCGTTGCGAGGCTGTTCCCGCGCGGGCCGCGTGCCCACGTGCCCGAGCAGGCCGATCCGCTGCCGCAGCGTGCGAAGCCGGCGGCCGGCGAGCCGCTGCTCGTCGTCGACAACGCACGCAAGCAGTTCGGCGGGCTCGTCGCCGTCAACGACGTCAGCTTCGACGTGAAAGCGGGGCAGATCATCGGACTGATCGGCCCTAACGGCGCTGGCAAGTCGACCACGTTCAACCTCGTGACGGGCGTGCTGAAGCCGACGGGCGGCACGATCACGTTCCGTGGCGAGCGTATCGACGGGCTCACGTCGCGCCAGATCGTTCGCCGCGGCATCGGCCGTACGTTCCAGCACGTGAAGTTGCTGCCGGCGATGACGGTGCTCGAGAACGTCGCGATCGGTGCGCATCTGCGCGGCCATACGGGCGTGTGGCGCAGCATCGCGCGGCTCAATGCGCATGAGGAAGCGCAACTGCTGGCTGAAGCCGCACGCCAGATCCGCCGCGTGGGGCTCGAGAAGCACATGTACGACGAAGCGGGCAGCCTCGCGCTCGGCCAGCAGCGGATTCTCGAAATCGCACGCGCGCTGTGCTGCGATCCGACGCTGCTGCTGCTCGACGAACCGGCGGCCGGGCTGCGCTACCAGGAGAAGCAGCAACTCGCCGACCTGCTGCGACGGTTGAAGGCCGAAGGCATGAGCGTGTTGCTCGTGGAACATGACATGGATTTCGTGATGAATCTCACCGACCGGCTGGTGGTGATGGAGTTCGGCACGCGGATCGCGGAAGGGCTGCCGCAGGATGTGCAGCAGGACCCGGCGGTGCTCGAAGCGTATCTGGGCGGGGTGGAGTGATGACGGACACGACGATGCCGATTCTCGAAGTGCGCGGGCTGGCGGTCCGGTACGGGAAGGTGGAGGCGCTGCACGGCGCGGCGATCAAGGTCGGTGCGGGGCAGATTGTCAGCGTGATCGGCCCGAACGGTGCCGGCAAGTCGACGCTGCTGAACGCGATCATGGGTGCATTGCCGGTAACAGGGCATGCGTCGGGCGCGGTCGTGTATCGCGGCAACGACGTCGGCGCGTTGCCGGTCGAGCAGCGTGTCGCGCGCGGGATGTGCCTCGTGCCGGAAAAGCGTGAGCTGTTCAGCACGATGACGGTCGAGGACAACCTCGTGCTGGGTGCGTATCGCCGCAAGCAGGCTGGCGAATCGAACTTCCTCGACCAGCTCGATCACGTGTTCGCGCTGTTCCCGCGGCTGAAGGAGCGCCGCAAGCAGGCAGCCGGCACGCTGTCCGGCGGCGAGCGGCAGATGCTCGCGGTCGGCCGTGCGCTGATGGGTAAGCCCGATCTGCTGATGCTCGACGAACCGAGCCTCGGGCTGGCGCCGCTGATCGTGAAGGAGATTTTTCATATCATCAGCGCGTTGCGCGGGACGGGCGTGGCGACGCTGCTGATCGAGCAGAACGCGCGGGCGGCATTGCAGATCTCGGACTACGGTTATGTGCTGGAGACCGGTGAGTTTGCGCTGGAAGGGCCGGCTGCCGAGCTTGCGCAGAACCCGCGTGTGATCGAAACGTACCTGGGGTTGGCGAAGAAGACGGCTTGATGGCTTGGGTAGTTGGCGGGAAACGGGCGGCGTGTTTCACGTGAAACACGCCGTTTTTGTTTGTGGGCGAGGTTTCGATGGCACGCGGTCTGGGGATAAGTGGCGGGGGAATAGTCTCAAGTTCTGTGCAGGGGCGGTTCGCTCCACAGACCGGCGATGCGTGGAACCGCAGTGGACAAGTATTGGGGCAACCGGCAGAAATGCCGTGAGGAGGAGGGTGGGCACAGCGTGCCGCGTCTGTTTTGTCTCGCGGGTCACAGATATCGATCGGGTTATGTGCTCGTCGTGGCCAAGTTTTTGCACGGACACAACGATGTACGGTGTACCGTCCACAGCCATTGCCAGAGCGGGTCCGACACCCTGGATTCACCTGTTCACAGCCAAAAATCGACGAAATGCACAGACCCTACCATTCGGACGGCATTCGGGTGAAAAGCGAACCCGCTATAATTCGGCCCATACATTTCTCTGATAGGTTCGTGCGCAGCTCTGCGTGCGGAATCCACCATGCTTTTTCCCACAGAATTTGACGTCATCGTCGTCGGTGGCGGTCATGCCGGCACGGAAGCCGCGCTGGCGTCCGCCCGTATGGGCGCGAAGACGCTGCTGCTGACCCACAACATCGAAACGCTCGGACAGATGAGCTGCAATCCGTCGATCGGCGGCATTGGCAAGGGCCATCTGGTCAAGGAAGTCGACGCGCTGGGCGGCGCAATGGCCGCCGCGACGGACGAGAGCGGCATTCAGTTCCGGATCCTCAATTCGTCGAAGGGCCCGGCCGTGCGGGCGACGCGCGCGCAGGCTGACCGCATCCTGTACAAGGCGGCGATCCGCCACCGGCTCGAGAACCAGCCGAACCTGTGGCTGTTCCAGCAGGCCGTCGACGACCTGATGGTCGAAGGCGACCGCGTAGTGGGCGCCGTCACGCAGATCGGCATCCGTTTCCGCTCCCGTGCAGTCGTGCTGACCGCCGGCACGTTCCTCGACGGCAAGATCCACGTGGGCCTGAACAACTACACGGGCGGCCGTGCGGGCGATCCGGCGGCCGTGTCGCTGTCGTCGCGCCTGAAGGAGCTGAAGCTGCCGCAGGGCCGCCTGAAGACCGGTACGCCGCCGCGTATCGACGGCCGGACGATCGATTTCTCGAAGCTCGACGAGCAGCCGGGCGACCTCGATCCGATCCCCGTGTTCTCGTTCCTGGGCCGCGCGGAGCAGCATCCGCAGCAACTGCCGTGCTGGGTCACGCACACGAACGAGCGCACGCACGACATCATTCGCGGCGGTCTCGACCGTTCGCCTATGTATACAGGCGTGATCGAAGGCGTTGGCCCGCGCTATTGCCCGTCGATCGAGGACAAGATCCACCGGTTCGCATCGAAGGAATCGCACCAGATCTTCCTCGAGCCGGAAGGGCTGACGACCAACGAGTTCTACCCGAACGGAATCTCGACGAGCCTGCCGTTCGACGTCCAGCTCGAGCTCGTGCACTCGATGCGCGGCCTCGAGAACGCACACATCCTTCGCCCCGGCTACGCGATCGAGTACGACTACTTCGACCCGCGCGCGCTGAAGGCGTCGCTCGAGACGAAGGCGATCAACGGGCTGTTCTTTGCGGGCCAGATCAACGGCACGACCGGCTACGAAGAGGCGGCCGCACAGGGCCTGCTGGCCGGCCTGAATGCAGGCCGCTACGTGCAGGAGAAGGACGCATGGTGCCCGCGCCGTGACCAGGCTTACCTGGGCGTGCTGGTCGACGATCTCGTGACGCGCGGTGTGGCCGAGCCGTACCGGATGTTCACGAGCCGCGCCGAATATCGGCTGAGCCTGCGTGAAGATAATGCCGACATGCGTCTGACCGAGGTCGGCCGCGAACTGGGTCTCGTCGACGACGCACGCTGGGATGCATTCAGCCGGAAGCGCGACGCTGTTTCACGTGAAACCGAACGCCTGAAGTCGACGTGGGTCACGCCGAAGACGCTGCCGCCGGAAGAGGCGACTGCGCTGCTGGGCAAGGCGATCGATCACGAATACAGCCTCGCCGAACTGCTGCGCCGCCCGGGCATCAGCTACGACGGCGTGTGCGGCCTGAAGGGTGGCGAATGCGGCCCTGCGGAGCCGCTGGCCGACGATCCGGTGCTGCTCGAGCAGATCAAGGAGCAGGTCGAGATCGGCATCAAGTATCAGGGCTATATCGAGCGCCAGGCATCCGAGATCGAACGCAACGACGCGAACGAAAACACGCGTTTGCCGGATGGCATCGATTACCGCGAAGTGCGTGGGCTGTCGTTCGAAGTGAGCCAGAAGCTGAACGAGTTCCGGCCGGAAACGATCGGGCAGGCGTCGCGCATCTCGGGCGTCACGCCGGCGGCGATCTCGCTGTTGATGGTGCACCTGAAGCGCCGCGGCCTCGGCCGTCGTAACGGCACGGCCGCCGAGGCAACGGAGCAGGGGGACGGTACCGTCCCGACGCAACAATGACGGCGCGTCGCGCGCCGGCGGTTAATCGGGACGTACTGGAACAGATGCTCGTCGAAGGTACGACGGCGCTTGGCCTCACGCTGACGGATGCACAACGCAACCAGCTGCTCGACTACGTCGCGCTGCTCGGCAAGTGGAACGCAGTCTACAACCTGACCGCGATCCGCGACCCGAAGCAGATGTTGATCCAGCACATCCTCGATTCGCTTTCGATCGTCCCGCATCTGCGCGGCCGTGCATCGGCACGCGTGCTCGACGTCGGCTCGGGCGGCGGGCTGCCCGGTATCGTGCTGGCAATCGTCGAGCCGGACTGGCAGGTCACGCTGAACGATATCGTGCAGAAGAAGTCTGCATTCCAGACGCAGATGCGTGCGGAGCTGAAGCTGGCGAACCTGTCGGTGGTCACCGGCCGAGTCGAATCGCTGCAGCCGGGTGTCGAAGTGCCGGAAAAATTCGACATGATCGTATCCCGCGCTTTCGCGGATCTATCCGACTTCGTTAAACTTGCTCGACATCTGGTTGCGCCGGGCGGATCGATCTGGGCAATGAAGGGCGTCCATCCGGATGACGAAATTGCGCGCTTGCCGGAAGGCAGCCGCGTGAAGCAGACGATACGGCTGGCGGTGCCGCTGCTCGATGCCGAACGGCATCTGTTCGAAGTGGCCGTCGACGACGCGATTTGAAGGCACGCGGTAGCGTGCCGTTTGTTTGAAGGTAAAGGGAACACACCAACGATGGCAAAGATCTTCTGCGTTGCGAACCAGAAGGGGGGCGTCGGCAAGACGACGACATCGGTCAATCTCGCCGCAAGCCTTGCAGCGCAGGAGCAACGAGTCCTGCTGATCGATCTCGACCCGCAGGGCAATGCGACGATGGGCAGCGGGATCGACAAGGCCTCCTGCGAAGCGACCGTGTACGAAGTGCTGGTGGACGGTGTGTCGGTGACCGACGCGCGCATCCGCCCGGACGGCGTCACCTATGACGTGCTGCCTGCGAACCGCGAGCTGTCCGGTGCCGAGATCGAACTGATCAGCATCGACAACCGCGAACGCCGGCTGAAGGCCGCGCTCGAGCACGTGGCCGACGACTACGATTTCGTGCTGATCGATTGCCCGCCGACGCTGTCGCTGCTGACGCTGAACGGGCTGTGCGCGGCGCATGGTGTCGTGATCCCGATGCAGTGCGAGTACTTCGCGCTGGAAGGGTTGTCGGACCTCGTCAACACGATCAAGCAGGTTCACGCGAACATGAACCGCGACCTGAAGATCATCGGCTTGCTGCGCGTGATGTTCGATCCGCGCATCACGCTGCAGCAGCAAGTTTCCGATCAACTGAAAGCGCACTTCGGCGACAAGGTGTTCGACGCGGTGATTCCGCGCAACGTGCGCCTGGCGGAAGCGCCGAGTTACGGGTTGCCGGGCGTCGTGTTCGACCGCAGCTCGCGCGGTGCGCAGGCCTATCTCCAGTTCGGTGCCGAGATGATCGAACGCGTGCGCGCGTTCGAGGTGTCGTGAGCCGGACATGAGCGAAGCGAGGAAGAAAGACATGAACGCGGTACCAAAGAAGAAGGGCTTGGGACGTGGCCTCGAAGCGCTGCTCGGCGGCAGTGCCGATATCACCGAAGCGGTGAAGATCGAAGGGGCGCCGAACACGCTCGCGCTCGGCAAACTGCAGGCCGGCAAGTACCAGCCGCGGACGCGGATGGACGAGGGCAGCCTGCAGGAGCTCGCGGCAAGCATCCGCGCACAGGGCGTGATGCAGCCGATCCTGGTACGGCCCATTTCGCCAGACAAATACGAAATCATCGCAGGTGAGCGGCGTTTCCGCGCGGCGCGCCTGGCCGGCCTCGATGAAGTGCCGGTACTCGTGAAGGACGTGTCCGATCAGGCTGCCGCCGCAATGGCGCTGATCGAGAACATCCAGCGCGAGGATCTGAATCCGCTTGAAGAAGCACACGGTATCCAGCGTCTGCTCGACGAGTTCGGTTTCACGCACGAACAGGCGGCTGAATCGGTCGGCCGTTCGCGCAGTGCGGTGTCGAACCTGCTGCGTCTGCTGAACCTCGCGTCGCCGGTGCAGACGATGCTGCTGGCCGGTGATCTCGACATGGGGCACGCGCGCGCGCTGCTCGCCGTCGATGCAGCGACGCAGATCACGCTCGCGCATCAGGTCGTCAACAAGCGCATGTCGGTACGCGAGACCGAGAAGCTGGTGTCGCATACGACGAAGGAAGCGCCGGCCGTGAAGGCGCGCGCGAAAGACGATGGCGGCCGCGATACGCGCCGTCTCGAGGAGGAGTTGTCCGACCTGCTCGCGTCGACGGTGAAGATCAAGCTCGGCCGCCGTGGGCGCGGGCAGGTGTTGATCGACTTCGGCAACCTCGACGCGCTCGAGGGCATCCTCGTGCGGCTGCGCGGCAACGTCGCGACCGAAGAGTAACAGGCTGCCGATGGAGGAGACGGGCGCACCTGCGCCGCGCCGTTGGCTCGGATGGCTTGCGCGGGAACCGGTTCT
Organism: Burkholderia arboris; assembly: GCF_902499125.1. Taxonomy (GTDB): domain Bacteria; phylum Pseudomonadota; class Gammaproteobacteria; order Burkholderiales; family Burkholderiaceae; genus Burkholderia; species Burkholderia arboris. Next base: position 115,445 of record NZ_CABVPX010000019.1, on the reverse strand, counting down.
GTCGGTGCTTGCGCTTGGCCTGATCGTACTGCAGTGGGTGCGTCCGCAACCATTTGCGATACTCGCCGGTCGCGTCGACTGGCAGACCGTCGCGACGCTCGCGGGCCTGCTGATGCTGACCAAGGCGCTCGAGTTGTCCGGCTGCCTGATGTGGCTCGCCCACCGTATCGTCCATCACGTGCATTCCGAACGCGGGCTCGCGATGCTGCTGGTCGGGTTCGCCGCGGTGCTGTCGATGTGGCTCACCAACGACGTCGCGCTGTTCGTCGTCGTGCCGTTGATGGTGTCGCTGCGTGCTCTGACACCGTTGCCGTTCCGGCGCCTCGTGATCGTCGTCGCGCTGGCCGTCAACGCGGGGTCCGTCGCGACACCGCTCGGCAATCCCCAGAATCTTTTCCTGTGGCAATTGAGCGGCGTGTCGTTCGGCCGCTTCGTGGTCACGCTCGGGCCGCTCGCGCTTGCGCTGATGGCGTTGCTGCTCGTGCTGACCGCATGCCTGTTTCGCGCGAAGCCGCTCGACCTGTCCGGCGATGCCGTCGCATTGCCCGTACAGCGCATGCATGCGCTGATCGCGGCGGTACTGTTCGCCGCGTTCGTGCTGCTCGCGGATGCGCACCATCCGCTGCCGGGCCTCGTCGGCGTCGCCATCGTGCTGCTCGCCGTCAAACGTAACGCAGTCCTAAAGATCGACTGGCTGCTGTTGCTGATCTTCGTACTGATGTTCGTCGTGCTGCGCACCGCGGCTGCGCTGCCCGTCGTGCACGACACGATTGCGAATGCGCAACTCGATTCGCCGCTGCGCGTCTATGCCGCCGGCGCGCTACTGTCACAGGCGATCAGCAATGTGCCGGCCGCGATCCTGCTGTCGGAATTCACGCACGACTGGCGTGCGCTGGCATTCGGCGTATCGGTCGGCGGCTTCGGTTTCGCGATCGGCTCGCTCGCGAACCTGATCGCGGTGCGTCTCGCGAAGGAGCCGCGCATGTGGCTGCCGTTTCATCTGGTGTCGATTCCGTTCGCGCTCGCGAGCGCGGCGCTCGGCGCGTGGCTGCTCGCGCGCAGTTGAGCGAGGCCGGTGCGTGCGGCACAGGCGTACCGCCGGATTGGCGGGCAGGGCGGACAGCGTTCGGGGTGATTAGAGGTTGTTGATAAGTCCCGCAACCCACAGTCGAACTTCTGTGGCGGCGCGACAACTGATTGGACGTATCGATGCACGAGCATCCGGTCGAAATTCGCGCGTGGCGCGCGGTCGACCGGCCACAGCGTTTCGTGTGTTCCAGGCCGTCGCGCCGAGTCATTCCGGGCGACTGTTTCACTGCACGTTCCCCGCAGCGATCGTGCCACCTCTTGCGGGCCCGTATCGGGCATCGTTTCCCCGCCATTTCCCCATCGCCGGACTTTTTTCGTGCAAGAAATACCGGTGCAAGAAACCGACCTTACAACTGTCGTCGTACGTCGTCGAATCGGGCGTTTTTTCACATGATGAGGCGTCGTTTTACGCAGGTTTTTGTCGCGTCTAAAGCCTTGAATCACTTGCAACTATCGCTTACAATCGCCCGGATTTGTTAGCTAGGCACCCCTGAAAGCTTTCAGAAAGCTTGGGGTCGGGTTCAAGGACTTTGCGGAAGATTGCGATGGCGGGTCAGGCGCCGGACGACAGGCACGATGATCAGCGCACGCAACGCCCCGCTTCGGCGGCCGGCGAGTGGCGCGAATCCGACGACTGGGATGTCGAGCAGCAAGATAACAACATCGTTCCGCTTACACGGACGGAAGCCGAGAGGCTGTTCGGTCCGAACGTGAGCAAGCCCTCGCGCGTGACCCCCTACAAGGTGGTGTTCGCGCAAGTGGCCCTGTCCCTGGTTGCAACGCTGGCGTGGTGGCTGTTTTCGAAGTCGCCGGGCGCCGCTGCGCAATCCGCGTTTCTGGGCGGAGCGATTGGCTGGGTGCCCAGTGCGGTATTCGTGGCACGACTGAAGGCAGGTGGCTCGGCCACCGTGATGAGCTGGGTGATGGGCGAAGCCCTGAAACTCGCTCTGACGATCGGGATGTTCACCGCAGTGGCGTTCGGCTGGGCCGGCGTGCACTGGGTGCCGTTCCTCGTCACGTACCTCGTCGTGCTGAAGACGTACTGGATCGCGCTGGCCTGGCGGTAAAGAACAAGCAGCGTGCGGTTTCGACAACGAACCGCACCGGCCCGTTCCCGCAATAGCGTGTTGCGGAACAGGCAAAACGATTTTCGACAATTTGGGTGGCATTAACGATATGGCAGCTAGCGAAGGCACGCGCGGTCCGGATCCGTCCGAGTACATTGCGCACCACTTGCAGAATTTCTCCACCTCGCATCAGACGTCGATTTTCGACATCCACGTCTGGAATCTCGACACGCTGTTCTGGTCGATCGTATGCGGCATCGTGACGATCCTCGTGCTGCGTCTGGCCGCCCGCAAGGCGACGTCGGGCGTGCCGGGCCGTTTCCAGTGCGCAATCGAGATGCTCGTCGAAATGGTCGAAGACCAGTCGAAGGCCATCGTCCACGGCAATCGTACCTTCATCGCGCCGCTCGCCCTCACGGTGTTCGTGTGGGTTGCGCTGATGAACTCCCTCGACTTTCTCCCGGTCGACCTGCCGGGCCGCGTGATCGGCCTGCTCGGTCTGTCGGACGTGATTTCCCACCATCGCATCGTTCCGACGGCCGACCTGAACGGCACGCTCGGCATCGCGCTCGGCGTGTTCGTCCTGATGATCTACTACAGCATCAAGATCAAGGGTGCGGGCGGCTTCGTGCACGAGCTGCTGTCGGCACCGTTCGGCGCACACCCGCTGCTGTGGATCCCGAACCTCGCGCTCAACATTGTCGAATATCTCGCGAAGACCGTCTCTCTCGGTATGCGGCTGTTCGGCAACATGTACGCGGGTGAGCTGTTGTTCCTGTTGATCGCCCTGCTCGGCAGCATGTGGAGCTTCGGTGGCGACGCAACGTTCCTCGGCTTCGTTGGTCACGTGATCGCGGGTAGCGTCTGGGCAATCTTCCACATCCTGATTGTTCTGTTGCAGGCATTCATTTTCATGATGCTGACGCTGGTGTATCTCGGCCAAGCGCACGACAAGCACTAAGCGCGGCGTGCAAGAAAGAGTTTCCGTTTTAGTTTTTTAAATCTCAGTTCCAAGTCTTTTCACAAAGGAGTGATCATGCAAGCTTACATCGCCAACATCCAGGGTCTGACCGCCATCGGTATCGGCATCATCATCGGCCTGGGTGCAATCGGCGCCTGTATCGGTATCGCGCTGATGGGTGGCAAGTACATCGAAGCCTGCGCACGTCAGCCGGAACTCATCAACCCGCTGCAAACGAAGATGTTCCTGCTGGCTGGTCTGATCGACGCTGCATTCCTGATCGGCGTTGGTGTCGCAATGCTGTTCGCGTTCGCGAACCCGCTCCTGTCGAAGCTCGCAGGCTAAGGTTCCTCGGAAATTTGCGTCCGGCGCAAGCCGGCGCAGGGCGGAACGGAGACTTGGGGCGCTGATCGAATGCAACTCGATGAGCGCCTTACCGTTTCATTTTTCCGGAATAGCAGATAAGGAAACACCGTGAATCTCAACGCAACTCTGTTTGCGCAAATGGTCGTGTTCCTGGTCCTCGCGTGGTTCACGATGAAATTCGTGTGGCCGCCGTTGATCAACGCCCTCGACGAACGTTCGAAGAAGATCGCCGACGGCCTCGCCGCCGCCGAGAAGGGCAAAGCGGAACTCGACGCAGCGCACAAGCGCGTGGACCAGGAACTCGCGCAGGCCCGCAATGACGGCCAGCAGCGCATCGCCGACGCCGAAAAGCGTGCCCAGGCGGTCGCCGAGGAAATCAAGGCCAACGCCCAGGCTGAAGCCGCCCGCATCGTCGCTCAGGCGAAGGCGGAAGCAGAACAGCAAATCGTGAAGGCGCGCGAAGCGCTGCGTGGCGAAGTCGCCTCGCTGGCCGTGAAGGGCGCCGAGCAGATCCTGAAGCGCGAAGTCGATCAAACGGCCCACGCCCAACTGCTGAATCAACTGAAAGCCGAGCTCTGATCATGGCCGAACTTGCAACCATCGCCCGCCCTTACGCAGAAGCGCTGTTCCGCGTGGCCGAGGGCGGTGACATCGCCGCCTGGTCCACGCTCGTGCAAGAGCTGGCCCAGGTTGCGCGTCTGCCGGAAGTGCTGTCGGTCGCGTCGAGCCCGAAGGTGACGCGCACGCAAGTAGCCGAGTTGCTGCTTGCTGCGGTGAAGTCGCCGCTCGGGGCTGGCGCCGAAGCGAAGAACTTCGTGCAGATGCTGGTCGACAATCATCGCATCGCGCTGCTGCCGGAAATTGCCGAGCAGTTCGAGGCGCTCAAGAACGAACGTGAAGGTGCAGCCGACGCCGAGATCGTGAGCGCGTTCCCGCTGAACGGCGCGGATCTCGACAGTCTCGTCTCGGGCCTCGAACGCAAGTTCAAGCGCAAGCTGAAACCGACGGTCGAAGTCGATTCGTCGCTGATCGGCGGCGTGCGCGTGACGGTCGGCGACGAAGTGCTCGACACCTCGGTTCGCGCGCGCCTCGCATCGATGCAGGCTGCCTTGACCGCCTGAGCGCCACGCCGGCACGCAACAGAATTGACTATCAGGAGCGAATAATGCAACTCAATCCCTCTGAGATCAGCGAGCTGATCAAGAGCCGGATCCAGGGCCTTGAAGCGAGCGCAGACGTTCGCAACCAGGGCACCGTGATCTCCGTGACCGACGGTATCGTGCGTATCCACGGCCTGTCGGACGTGATGCAGGGCGAAATGCTCGAGTTTCCGGGCAACACGTTCGGTCTCGCGCTGAACCTCGAGCGCGACTCGGTCGGCGCGGTGATTCTCGGCGAATACGAACACATCTCGGAAGGCGACATCGTCAAGACGACGGGCCGCATTCTCGAAGTCCCGGTTGGTCCGGAACTCGTCGGCCGCGTGGTCGATGCGCTCGGCAACCCGATCGACGGCAAGGGCCCGGTCAACGCCAAGCTGACCGACGCGATCGAAAAGATCGCCCCGGGCGTGATCTGGCGTAAGTCGGTGTCGCAGCCGGTGCAGACGGGCATCAAGTCGATCGACGCGATGGTGCCGATCGGCCGTGGCCAGCGTGAGCTGATCATCGGCGACCGTCAGTGCGGCAAGACCGCAGTGGCGCTCGACGCGATCATCAACCAGAAGGGCAAGGACCTGATCTGTATCTACGTCGCGATCGGCCAGAAGGCTTCGTCGATCATGAACGTGGTTCGCAAGCTCGAAGAAACGGGCGCGATGGAATACACGATCGTCGTCGCTGCTTCGGCATCGGATTCGGCTGCGATGCAGTACCTCGCACCGTACGCCGGCTGCACGATGGGCGAATACTTCCGCGACCGTGGCCAAGACGCGCTGATCATTTATGACGACTTGACCAAGCAAGCCTGGGCATACCGTCAGATCTCGCTGCTGCTGCGCCGCCCGCCGGGCCGTGAAGCGTACCCGGGCGACGTGTTCTATCTGCACTCGCGTCTGCTGGAGCGTGCGGCTCGCGTGTCGGAAGAGTACGTCGAGAAGTTCACGAACGGTGAAGTGAAGGGCAAGAGCGGTTCGCTGACGGCACTGCCGGTCATCGAAACGCAGGCTGGCGACGTGACCGCGTTCGTTCCGACGAACGTGATCTCGATTACCGACGGCCAGATCTTCCTGGAAACCGACCTGTTCAACGCAGGCATCCGCCCGGCAATCAACGCCGGCGTGTCGGTGTCGCGAGTCGGTGGCGCCGCTCAGACGAAGGTCGTGAAGAAGCTGTCGGGCGGTATCCGTACCGACCTCGCGCAGTACCGTGAACTGGCCGCATTCGCGCAGTTCGCATCGGACCTCGACGAAGCGACCCGCAAGCAGCTCGAGCGCGGCCGCCGCGTGACGGAACTGCTGAAGCAGCCGCAGTACCAGCCGCTGCAGGTCTGGGAACTGGCCGTGTCGCTGTACGCCGCGAACAACGGCTACCTCGACGACCTCGACGTCAAGCAAGTGCTGTCGTTCGAGAAGGGCCTGCGCGAAAACCTGAAGACCAGCCACGCTGACCTCATCAAGCGCATCGAAGACACCAAGGATCTCTCGAAGGACGACGAAGGCGCACTGCGCTCGGCGATCGAATCCTTCAAGAAGTCCGGTGCCTATTGATCCGCGAGTGACACACTGAGGCCGCGCGGGTGCTGAGGCGCCCGCGCCGCTTCGGTGAGCGATGCATGAGCCCCGAGTAAGCGCTAAAGCGCTAACTCGGGGCGCAAAGGAGCAAGCTATGGCTGGAATGAAGGAAATTCGCGGCAAGATCAAGAGCGTGCAGAACACGCGCAAGATCACGAAGGCGATGGAGATGGTGGCCGCATCGAAGATGCGTCGCGCGCAGGAACGCATGCGCGCCGCTCGTCCGTATGCAGACAAGGTCCGTGCCATCGCCGCGCACATGAGCCGTGCGAACCCGGAGTACCGCCACCCGTTCATGGTGGCAAACGACGGCGCGAACACGGCCGGCATCATTCTCGTCACGACGGACAAGGGTCTGTGCGGCGGTTTGAACACCAACGTGCTGCGTGCGACGATTCAGAAGTTCAAGGAGCTGGAAGAGAAGGGCCAGAAGGTCGAAGCCACCGCGATCGGTAGCAAGGGCCTCGGGTTCCTGAACCGCTTCGGCGCGAAGGTGCTGTCGCAGGTCGTGCACCTCGGCGACACCCCGCATCTGGACAAGCTGATCGGCGCCGTGAAGACGCAGCTCGATCTGTACTCGGAAGGCAAGCTGTCGGCGGTTTATATCGCTTACACGCGCTTCGTCAACACGATGAAGCAGGAAGCCGTGATCGAGCAGCTGTTGCCGCTGTCGTCGGAACACTTCGAAGCCGATGACGGTACGCCGGCCACGTCGTGGGACTACATCTACGAGCCGGACGCGCAGGCAGTCGTCGACGAACTGCTCGTGCGTTACGTCGAGGCGCTGGTGTACCAGGCCGTCGCGGAAAACATGGCGTCCGAGCAATCGGCGCGCATGGTCGCGATGAAGGCCGCGTCCGACAACGCGAAGACGGTGATCAGCGAACTGCAGCTCGTGTACAACAAGAGCCGTCAGGCCGCGATCACGAAAGAACTGTCGGAGATCGTCGGCGGCGCAGCCGCTGTTTAAGCGCGCGCCCGGGACGACAACTGCGCCTTTGCGCGAGTAAAGAATCAGGTATTTAAAGGAAAAGCGATGAGTACTGCTGCTTTGGTAGAAGGCAAGATCGTACAGTGCATCGGCGCCGTTATCGACGTGGAATTCCCGCGCGACAGCATGCCGAAGATCTACGACGCGCTTATTCTCGATGGCTCGGAACTGACGCTCGAAGTCCAGCAGCAGCTGGGCGACGGCGTGGTCCGTACCATTTGTCTGGGTGCATCCGACGGCCTGCGCCGCGGCCTGACCGTGAAGAACACGGCAAAGCCGATCTCGGTGCCGGTCGGCAAGCCGACCCTCGGCCGGATCATGGACGTCCTCGGCCGTCCGATCGATGAAGCGGGCCCGATCGAAAGCGATGTGACGCGTTCGATCCACCAGAAGGCTCCGGCGTTCGACGAACTGTCGCCGTCGACCGAACTGCTCGAAACGGGTATCAAGGTTATCGACCTGATCTGCCCGTTCGCAAAGGGCGGCAAGGTTGGCCTGTTCGGCGGTGCTGGCGTGGGCAAGACCGTCAACATGATGGAGCTCATCAACAACATCGCGAAGGAACACGGCGGTTACTCCGTGTTCGCGGGCGTGGGCGAGCGTACCCGTGAAGGGAACGACTTCTATCACGAAATGAAGGACTCGAACGTCCTCGACAAGGTCGCGCTGGTGTACGGCCAGATGAACGAGCCGCCGGGCAACCGTCTGCGCGTCGCGCTGACCGGCCTGACGATGGCCGAGCACTTCCGTGACGAAGGCCTCGACGTGCTGTTCTTCGTCGACAACATCTACCGTTTCACGCTGGCCGGTACCGAAGTGTCGGCACTGCTCGGCCGTATGCCGTCGGCAGTGGGCTATCAGCCGACGCTGGCTGAAGAAATGGGCAAGCTGCAAGAGCGCATCACGTCGACCAAGAAGGGCTCGATTACGTCGGTTCAGGCCGTGTACGTCCCTGCGGATGACTTGACCGACCCGTCGCCGGCTACGACCTTCGGCCACCTGGACGCAACCGTCGTTCTGTCGCGTGACATCGCTTCGCTGGGTATCTACCCGGCGGTCGACCCGCTCGACTCGACGTCGCGCCAGATCGACCCGAACGTGATCGGTGAAGAGCACTACTCGATCACCCGTCGCGTTCAGCAGACGCTGCAGCGCTACAAGGAACTGCGCGACATCATCGCGATTCTGGGCATGGACGAACTGTCGCCGGAAGACAAGCTGTCGGTCGCGCGCGCACGTAAGATCCAGCGTTTCCTGTCGCAGCCGTTCCACGTTGCTGAAGTGTTCACGGGCTCGCCGGGCAAGTACGTGCCGCTGAAGGAAACGATCCGCGGCTTCAAGATGATCGTCGACGGCGAGTGCGACCACCTGCCGGAACAGGCGTTCTACATGGTCGGCACGATCGACGAAGCCTTCGAAAAGGCCAAGAAGATCCAGTAAGGGTCACGGGATCGGAGTAAGCGCTGAAGCGCTTGCTCCCGTCGACCGCCGCAGGGCAAGAGTAAGCGCCGAAGCGCTAACGCTTGCCAACTGCGGCATGGGGCGGGAGCAAGTGCCAAAGCACTCACTCCCGCCGACAGGAGTCCATATGGCAACCATCAAAGTAGACGTCGTCAGCGCGGAAGAGCAGATCTTCTCGGGCGAGGCGAAATTCGTCGCGCTGCCGGGCGAAACGGGTGAGCTGGGTATTCTGCCGGGCCACACGCCGCTGATCACGCGGATTCGTCCGGGTGCGGTGCGCATCGAAGTCGAGGGCGGCAACGACGAATTCGTGTTCGTCGCGGGCGGCATTCTCGAAGTGCAGCCGGGCGCCGTGACGGTGCTCGCCGATACCGCGATCCGCGGCAAGGACCTCGACGCGGCGAAAGCCGAGGAAGCGCGCAAGCGTGCCGAGGAAACGCTGCAGAACGCGAAGTCGGATCTCGACCTCGCGAAGGCGCAATCCGAGCTCGCGACCGCGATGGCGCAGCTCGAAGCGATCCAGCGTCTGGCGAAGATCCGCAGCCGGCACTAAGCCGCGCCGCGTATCCCGCGAAAGAAAGCAGCCTTCGGGCTGCTTTTTTTTCGTCTGCGGATTGCGGGCCGGATCATTGCGTCCGGTCGTGCTATTTCATCCGTCCGCCGCGAATTGATGTCAGAGTGTCGTCAGCGGAGCGCGGCATCATCCGCGGTGAGGCTGTCCGTCGCGATCAGGCGGCGGAGGCGGGCGCAGCAGGCGCGCGCGGGGCCGATCAGACAAAAAAGGACGGAGACATTCATGGCAGCAGACCTTGGCGTGGGCGCGCTGATCGCGCCCGAGAACGGCTTGTCGTACGTGCGTGGCGCGACCGACGTGCCGCTATCCGAAGCGACGATCGGCCGGTTCCTGCTCGACACGGCCGGCCGCTTTCCGGATCGTCCGGCCGTCGTGTTCCGCGAACAGCAGGTGCGCTGGACCTGGCGCGAGTTCGCGAACGAGATCGACGTGCTCGCGGCCGGGCTGGCCGCGCTCGGCATCGTGAAGGGCGACCGCGTCGGCATCTGGTCGCCGAATCGCAGCGAATGGCTGCTCACGCAGTTCGCGACCGCGCGGATCGGCGCGGTGCTCGTGAACCTGAATCCGGCCTACCGGCTCGCCGAGCTCGAATACGCGCTGAACAAGGTCGGCTGCAAGGCCGTGATCACGGCCGAACGCTTCAAGTCGTCGGCCTACGTCGAGATGCTGCAGGCCATCGCGCCGGAACTGGCGGGCGCGACGCCGGGCGACCTGCATGCGGCACGCGTGCCGAGCCTGCGCACGGTCGTGTCGATGGGCGACGTCGCGCCGGCCGGCATGTTCCGCTTCGCGGACGTGATGACGCGCGGCCGCCAGGCGGTCGATCCCGCGTTGCTCGATGCGATCGGCGCGACGCTCACGGCCAACGACCCGATCAACATCCAGTTCACGAGCGGCACGACGGGCAGCCCGAAGGGCGCGACGCTCACGCACCGCAACGTCGTCAACAACGGGCGCTCGATCGCGACCGCGATGCGCTTCACCGAGCAGGACACGCTGTGCATTCCCGTGCCGCTGTATCACTGCTTCGGGATGGTGCTGGCCGTGCTCGCGTGCGTGTCGAAGGGCGCGGCGATGGTGTTCCCGGGCGAGGCGTTCGACCCGGTCGCCACGCTCGCGGCCGTGGCCGGCGAGCGCTGCACCGCGCTGCACGGCGTACCGACGATGTTCATCGCGGAGCTCGATCATCCGGAGTTTTCGAAGTTCGACCTGTCGACGCTGCGCACCGGGATCATGGCCGGTTCGCCGTGCCCGATCGAGACGATGAAGCGCGTCGTGTCGCAGATGCATCTGTCGGAGATCACGATCGCGTACGGGATGACGGAGACGAGCCCCGTGTCGTTCCAGAGTTCGACCGACGATCCGCTCGAGAAGCGCACGACGACGGTCGGCCGCATCCAGCCGCACCTGGAAGTGAAGATCGTCGATGCGAGCGGCGACATCGCACCGGTCGGCGCGACGGGCGAGCTGTGCACGAAGGGCTATTCGGTGATGCTCGGCTACTGGGACGACGACGCGAAGACGCGCGAGGTGCTGGTCGACGGCTGGATGCACACCGGCGACCTCGCGACGCTCGATGCGGACGGCTACTGCAACATCGTCGGCCGCCTGAAGGACATGGTGATTCGCGGCGGCGAGAACGTCTACCCGCGCGAGATCGAGGAATTCCTGTTCCGGCATCCGAAGATCCAGAGTGCGCAGGTCTTCGGCGTGCCCGATGCGAAGTACGGCGAGGAGCTGTGCGCGTGGATCGTGCTGCGCGCGGACGAGCAGATGACCGAAGACGACGTGCGCGCGTTTTGCAGCGGGCAGATCGCGCACTACAAGATTCCGCGCTACATTCGCTTCGTCGACGAGTTGCCGATGACGGTGACGGGCAAGGTGCAGAAGTTCGTGATGCGCGACCGGATGATCGAGGAGCTGAAGCTCGACGTGCAGAAGACCGCTTGAAGCGGTATTGCGGCGGGAAAAACGTGGCGGCCTGCGGGCCGTTACGCTTTCGATGGACGAAAAAAAGCGGGCTTATTAGCCCGCTAAAAACCACACGCTACGGGGTTAGCGCGAGGAGACCAAAGATGAAACCGGATCCGGCGGGGGGCCGGAAACGACTCCAACAGGGATGCCCCTCGGAAGGGCTTCGGTACGTGACCGACTGGCTCGCAGCGCTTCGCGTCCGCTCACACTTGGCACACGAGACCGCATCCGTGTTGAAACCGTTGAGGCCATTGTGGGCGAATTAATGACCCGTCGCGGTAACAAAGTGTTTCAGGTTGTAACGCCCGCCAGATAAGGCTTTCCGGGATTTTTTGCTGTTTTCGGGGTCCTGAAAAAGGTCATTTTTACTCAAATTTTCCGCAGCGTTTTCAGGGTATGCGCGCGATGCGTTTTTCATGCGTATCGGGCGCGATGAATTGCCGATTTTCACGCGAGAAAGTGCGCGGCATGACCGATACCGTGCATGACGATTCATTCGTCAGAAAGATTTTGAAACGTGATCGGACTGCGCGGAAGTCGGCCGATCGGCCGATTCGGTGGTCTGGAGCCGGTTGCGGGCTGCGGTGGCGCGATGGCGAGATGTAACGGCGGCGCAAACGCAGCCGTCGCGTGACGATTGCGGCCCGCGGCGGCCACGGGGTCGGTGCCCGTTATCGGCCGCCGCGCGCGGGCCTGCTTACTTCAGCCACTTGTCCGAGATCGCCTGGTATTCGCCGGTCGACAGCGCGAGATGGAGCCACTGGTCGACGTATTGCTGGAACACGACATCGCCGCGCGGCACCATGTACGCCTTCTCGCCGAACTGGAACGGCTTGTCCGGATGCACCGAGCACAGCCCCGGATTCAGCTTTTGCTGCAGTTGCGTCTCGGATGCATCCGTCACCATCACGTCGGCCTTGCCCGCGAGGATCTGCTTGAAGATCGTCACGTTGTCCGGATAGACGGTCAGGTTCGCATGCGTGAAGAACTGCTTCGCGAACCGCTCGTTGGTGCCGCCCGGATTCACGATCACACGCGTCTCGGGCCGGTCGATCTGCGCGATGGTCTGGTACTTGTCGGCGTCCGCGCAGCGCACGATCGGCGTCTTGCCGTCGACGACGTACGGCTGCGTGAAGAACACGCGCTTCTGGCGCTCGAGCGTCGTCGACACGCCGCCCACCGCGATGTCACATTTCGCGACGAAATCGGCGGTCAGGTTCGGCCAGCTCGTCTTCACGAGGTCGGTTTTCACGCCGAGCGACTTCGCGAGCGATTCGGCCATGTCGATGTCGATGCCCTCGAAACGGCCATCCGGGCGGTAGTACGAATACGGCTTGTAGTCGCCCGTCGTGCACACGCGCAGCGTGCCGCGTGCGAGCACGTCGTCGAGTCGCGAACCGGCGCCCGGCGCGGCCGTGGCGGCGCCCGCGGCGGTCTGCGCGTGCGCGGTGGCGCAGCAGAGCAGCGCGGCCCCGGCGAGCGTGGCGAGTGTCTTCATCGGTCTCCTCCTTCGTTTCGTTCGATATGAGCGTCCGATCATAACGGAGCCATCGCGCGCGTCATATGGCCGCCATCGCGTCGGCATGCGCAGCCTGAGGGCGGCAGTCCGGTAAAATGCCGCTTTGCCTTCGCATCGTCGCTCCTACCGTGGCCCATAACCTGCTCAACGACACCTTCCTGCGTGCGCTTCTGCGCGAGCCGACCGACTACACGCCGATCTGGCTGATGCGCCAGGCTGGCCGCTACCTGCCCGAATACAACGCGACGCGTGCGCGCGCCGGCAGCTTCCTCGGTCTCGCGAAGAATCCCGACTACGCGACCGAGGTGACGCTGCAGCCGCTCGAGCGCTTCCCGCTCGACGCCGCGATCCTGTTCTCGGACATCCTGACGATTCCGGACGCGATGGGGCTCGGCCTCGATTTCCAGGTCGGCGAAGGGCCGAAGTTCGCGCATCCGGTGCGCACCGAGGCCGACGTCGCGAAGCTCGCGGTGCCGGACATCGAGGAGACGCTCGGCTACGTGACGGGCGCCGTGCGCGAGATCCGCCGCGCGCTCACCGACGGCCAGGGTCGCCAGCGCGTGCCGCTGATCGGCTTTTCGGGCAGCCCGTGGACGCTCGCGTGCTACATGGTCGAAGGCGGCGGGTCGGACGATTTCCGCACGGTGAAGTCGATGGCGTATTCGCGCCCCGACCTGATGCACCGGATCCTCGACGTGAACGCGCAGTCGGTGGCGGCGTACCTGAACGCGCAGATCGAAGCGGGCGCGCAGGCCGTGATGATCTTCGACACGTGGGGCGGCGCGCTGGCCGACGGCGCGTACCAGCGCTTCTCGCTCGACTACATCCGCCGCGTGGTGTCGCAGCTCAAGCGCGAGCACGACGGCGAGCGCGTGCCGGTGATCACGTTCACGAAGGGCGGCGGGCTGTGGCTCGAAGAGATCGCGGCGACGGGCGTCGACGCGGTCGGGCTCGACTGGACCGTCAACCTCGGCGCCGCGCGCGAGCGCGTGGCCGGGAGTGTCGCGCTGCAGGGCAACCTCGACCCGACGATCCTGTTTGCGCCGCCGGCCGCGGTGCGCGAACAGGCGCGTGCGGTGCTCGACAGCTACGGCAACCATCCGGGCCACGTATTCAACCTCGGGCATGGTATCTCGCAGTTCACGTCGCCCGATCACGTCGCCGAACTCGTCGACGAAGTACATAGCCACAGCCGCGCGATCCGTAGCGGCGCCGCCGGCTGAACGCAAGCGCTGTCATGCTGCATTGCGGGGTGACAGCGTTTCGTTGCGCGCACTAAACAGGGCGCAACCCCGCACCGGTTGCCGATTCGGTGCTTGTCAAGACTTGACTTATACACATTTTCCACGTTGCAGCGCGGTAGAGCCCCGTATCGGTCAAATTGTCTCGCTATGGTTTGGTAATTTGAATAGCAGCCTTATGGAATAAGGCTCCGCGGGGCGCTGCAGCAAGCGGCGAAAAACAGCGGAAAGCACGGCCCCGCGCGCGTTGCGGCCATTGGGCGGCGAGTTCTCAACAAAGTTATCCACAGGCTGGGCAGGGTATACGGCGATTCCTAATGCGAATCCAAAACTTAGCGCCGAATCTGACGTTTTACTTTAAGTTCGCCGCCGCGATGCGGGCGCGGATGCAAGCCGCCTGTACTTCGCGTATCGCTGCCGCCGGAGCGCCGCAATGAGCGGCACCTACCTGCGCGTCGCGCTCGACCATCCGCTCGCGACCCTGTTCGACTACCGCTGCGATGCGCAGCCGACACCCGTGCCCGGCACGCTCGTGCAGGTGCCGTTCGGCAAGCGGCAGGCCGTCGGACTCGTCTGCGAAGTCACGACTCACACCGATGTCCCGCCGTCGCGGCTGCGCGCGGTCGATGCGATCTGCGCCGACCTGCCGCCGCTGTCGGCCGACTGGCTCGCGCTCGTGTCGTTCGCTGCCGACTACTATCAGCGCGGGCGCGGCGAGGTCGCATTGCCGGCGTTGCCGCAGGCGCTGCGCGATGCCGGGCGCTGGGGGCGGCTGCTCGCGCCCGAAGTGCGCTACCGGCCGACCGAAGCCGGCCGTGCGGCGCTGCCCGATGCGTTGCCCGCACGCGGCGCGGCGCTGCGGCGGCTCGCGCAGGCGCTCGTCGATACCGGCTCGCTGACGCTGCCCGACGCGCGCGCGCTCCACCCGAAGGCGGCCGCGACGCTCGACGACTGGGCGGCGCGCGGCTGGGTCGATATCGAGGAAATTGGCTGGGCCGATGCGCCTGTGCCCAAAGCTGTGGATAACCTGTCGACAACCGGTGGACGAACTGTGCCGCCGGCGCTGACCGACCAGCAGGCCGAGGCGCTCGACGGGATCCGCGCGGCGGAGGGCTTCGCGCCGTTCCTGCTGCACGGCGTGACGGGCAGCGGCAAGACCGAGGTTTATCTGCATGCGCTTGCGTCGCTGCTCGATGCGCGGCCCGACGCGCAGGCGCTCGTGCTCGTTCCCGAAATCAACCTGACGCCGCAGTTCGAGGCGGCGTTTCGCGCGCGCTTCGCGGGCGCGCTCGCCGACGATGCAATCGTCACGCTGCACAGCGGGCTCGCCGAGGGCGAGCGGGCGCGCAACTGGCTGGCCGCGCACACGGGCCGCGCGCGGATCGTGCTCGGCACGCGGCTCGCGGTGCTTGCGTCGATGCCGACGCTCGCGCTGATCGTCGTCGACGAGGAGCACGAGCCCGCGTACAAGCAGCAGGAAGGGCTGCGCTATTCGGCGCGCGATCTGGCCGTGTGGCGCGCGAAGCAGCTCGGCATCACGGTCGTGCTCGGCTCGGCCACGCCGTCGCTCGAAAGCTGGTGGCAGGCCGAGCAGGGGCGCTACACGCGGCTCACGCTGTCGCGCCGCGCGGTGGCCGACGCGACGCTGCCGACCGTGCGGCTGATCGATCTCGAAGAGGAGCGGCGGCGCGGCCGCGCGTCGATGGGCGGGCTGTCGGGGCCGCTCGTCGCGGCGCTGAAGGCGAGGCTCGAACGCGGCGAGCAGAGCCTCGTGTTCCTGAACCGGCGCGGCTATGCCCCGCAGCTCGCGTGCGACGCATGCGGCTGGGTCGCCGGCTGCCCGCGCTGCAGCGCGTATGTCGTGCTGCACAAGCCCGAGCATGCGCTGCGCTGCCATCACTGCGGCTGGGAATCGCGCATTCCGCGGTCGTGCCCCGAGTGCGGGAACGTCGACATCGCGCCGCTCGGGCGCGGCACCCAGCGCATCGAGGAAGCGCTGGCCGAGGCCGTGCCGGGCGCGCGCGTGCTGCGGATCGACGCGGACAGCACGCGCCGCAAGGGCAGCGCGCAGGCGCTGTTCTCCGACGTGCACGCGGGCGAGGTCGACATCCTGGTCGGCACGCAGATGATCGCGAAGGGGCACGACTTCCAGCGCGTGTCGCTCGTCGGCGTGCTCAACGCCGACACCGCGCTGTTCTCGCACGACTTCCGCGCGAGCGAGCGGCTGTTCGCGCAGCTGATGCAGGTGAGCGGCCGCGCAGGCCGCGCCGGGCTGCCGGGCGAGGTGATGGTGCAGACGCGCTACCCGCGTCACGCGCTGTACCACGCGCTCGGGCGGCAGGATTACGTCGGCTTCGCGAATTCGACGCTCGGCGAGCGCCGCGACGCGCACCTGCCGCCGTTCGTCTATCAGGCGCTGCTGCGCGCCGAAGGGCGCACGCTCGACGCGGCGCTCGCGTTTCTGCTGCAGGCCGCGGCGGCGTTGCCCGGGCTGCCGGGCGCCGATCGCGTGACCGTCTACGACGCGGTGCCGATGACGATCGTCAAGGTCGCGAACGTCCATCGCGCGCAGTTGCTGCTCGAAAGCGCGTCGCGGGCGGCGCTGCAGCATGCGCTGCGGGCCTGGCAGCCGGAGCTGCGCGCGCTGAAGGGCGTGCTGCGATGGAGCGTCGAAGTCGATCCGCTGGATATCTGAGCGGCGCGCTGCCGTATTGAAGACGCCCGGCCCGCCAGGCGCCACCCAACTGTCTGTCGTCGCGCCCGAACCGGGCGCCGCACCCGCGTCTCTCCCCCAGTGCAACCCGTTTTCGGCCGCTTCCGCGCGCGCCGAAGGTTGCACACGCGTGCCGAATCGGCCCGATCAGGGAAAACACCGATCCTCCGACCACGGGCAACCCCTAGGTTGCAACCGCATAAGTGGCTGATTATATTGACTAACCTGTAGGTGCAACCTATCTCGCAATTTGGTTGCACCTTTTTATTGCGTGCCGTAGGATTTCGCGCATCCTCTCACACCCTATTGCCGGGCTCGCACCGGCGCACGAACCCACCATGGCAAGCACGACTCTCGGCGTCAAAGTCGACGACCTTCTCCGCTCGCGCCTCAAGGACGCCGCCGCGCGTCTCGAGCGCACTCCCCACTGGCTGATCAAGCAGGCGATCTTCGCGTACCTCGAGCGGATCGAGCACGGCCAGCTGCCGCCCGAGCTGTCGGGCCACAGCGGCGTGACGGAGCTCGCCGACGGTCAGGCGGCGGACGGCGACGACGACAACTCGCCGCATCCGTTCCTCGAGTTCGCGCAGAACGTGCAGCCGCAATCGGTGCTGCGTGCGGCGATCACGGCCGCGTACCGCCGCCCCGAACCGGAATGCGTGCCGTTCCTGCTCGGCCAGGCGCGCCTGCCGGCCAACCTGCAGGCTGACGTGCAGGCGCTCGCGACGAAGCTCGTCGAGGCGCTGCGCGAGAAGAGCTCGGGCGGCGGCGTCGAAGGGCTGATTCACGAGTTCTCGCTGTCGAGCCAGGAAGGCGTCGCGCTGATGTGTCTCGCCGAAGCGCTGCTGCGCATTCCCGATCGCGCGACGCGCGATGCGCTGATCCGCGACAAGATCAGCAAGGGCGACTGGCGCTCGCACGTCGGCCACGCGCCGTCGCTGTTCGTGAACGCGGCGACCTGGGGGCTGATGATCACCGGCAAGCTCGTGACGACCAACAGCGAAGCGGGCCTGTCGTCGGCGCTCACGCGCCTGATCGGCCGCGGCGGCGAGCCGCTGATCCGCAAGGGCGTCGACATGGCGATGCGCCTGATGGGCGAGCAGTTCGTCACCGGCGAGACGATTTCCGAAGCGCTCGCGAACAGCCGCAAGTACGAAGCGCGCGGCTTCCGCTACTCGTACGACATGCTCGGCGAAGCGGCGACGACCGAAGAGGACGCGCAGCGCTACTACGCGTCGTACGAACAGGCGATCCACGCGATCGGCAAGGCGGCCGGCGGCCGCGGCATCTACGAAGGCCCGGGCATCTCGATCAAGCTGTCGGCGCTGCACGCGCGCTACTCGCGCTCGCAGCAGGACCGCACGATGAGCGAGCTGCTGCCGCGCGTGCGCGCCCTTGCGCTGCTCGCGCGCCGCTACGACATCGGCCTGAACATCGACGCGGAAGAAGCCGACCGTCTCGAACTGTCGCTCGACCTGCTCGAGGCGCTGTGCTTCGATCCGGATCTCGCGGGCTGGAACGGCATCGGCTTCGTCGTGCAGGGCTACCAGAAGCGCTGCCCGTTCGTGATCGACTACCTGATCGATCTCGCGCGCCGCAGCCGTCACCGCCTGATGATCCGCCTCGTGAAGGGCGCGTACTGGGATACCGAGATCAAGCGTGCGCAGGTCGACGGCCTCGAAGGCTATCCGGTCTATACGCGCAAGATCTACACGGACGTGTCGTACCTCGCGTGCGCGAAGAAGCTGCTCGCGGCGCCGGATGCCGTCTATCCGCAGTTCGCGACGCACAACGCGCACACGCTGGCCGCGATCTACCAGCTCGCGGGCCAGAACTACTACCCGGGCCAGTACGAATTCCAGTGCCTGCACGGGATGGGCGAGCCGCTGTACGAGGAAGTCACCGGCCGCGACAAGCTGAACCGCCCGTGCCGCGTGTATGCGCCGGTCGGCACGCACGAGACGCTGCTCGCGTACCTGGTGCGCCGCCTGCTGGAGAACGGCGCGAACACGTCGTTCGTGAACCGCATCGCCGATAAGGCGGTGCCGGTGAAGGAACTGGTCGCCGATCCGGTCGACGAAGCGTCGAAGGTCGTGCCGCTCGGCGCGCCGCACGCGAAGATCCCGCTGCCGCGCAACCTGTACGGCGACGAGCGTCCCAACTCGATGGGCCTCGACCTGTCGAACGAACACCGCCTCGCATCGCTGTCGTCCGCGCTGCTCGCGAGCGCGCACTTCCCGTGGCGCGCGGCGCCGATGCTCGACGACGACACGCTCGCCGACGCACCGGCACGCGACGTGCGCAACCCGGCCGACCAGCGCGACCTGGTCGGCACGGTCAGCGAAGCGACGGCCGAACACGTGAGCGCGGCGCTCGCGCATGCGGTGGCCGCCGCGCCGATCTGGCAGGCGACGCCGGTGGACGCGCGCGCCGACTGCCTGGTGCGCGCAGCCGACCTGCTCGAAGCGCAGATGCACACGCTGATGGGCCTGATCGTGCGCGAAGCCGGCAAGTCGCTGCCGAACGCGATCGCCGAGATCCGCGAAGCGGTCGACTTCCTGCGCTACTACGCAGCGCAGATCCGCGACGAATTCTCGAACGACACGCACCGTCCGCTCGGGCCCGTGGTCTGTATCAGCCCGTGGAACTTCCCGCTGGCGATCTTCATGGGCCAGGTGGCCGCGGCGCTGGCAGCAGGCAACACGGTGCTCGCGAAGCCGGCCGAACAGACGCCGCTGATCGCCGCCCAGGCCGTGCGCCTGCTGCGCGAGGCCGGCGTGCCGGCCGGTGCGGTGCAACTGCTGCCGGGCGACGGCGAGACCGTCGGCGCGGCGCTGGTTGCCGATCCGCGCACGCGTGCGGTGATGTTCACCGGTTCGACCGAAGTCGCGCGCCTGATCAACAAAACGCTGTCCGCGCGCCTCGACCCGGACGGCAAGCCGATTCCGCTGATCGCGGAAACGGGCGGCCAGAACGCGATGATCGTCGACTCGTCGGCGCTCGCGGAGCAGGTCGTCGCGGACGTGATGCAGTCGTCGTTCGATTCGGCCGGTCAACGGTGTTCGGCGCTGCGCGTTCTGTGTCTGCAGGACGATGTCGCGGACCGCACGCTGACGATGCTGAAGGGCGCGATGCACGAGCTGGCGCTCGGCAACCCGGACCGGCTGTCGACGGACGTCGGCCCGGTGATCGACGGCGAAGCGAAGCAGACGATCGACACGCACGTCGCGACGATGAAGGACAAGGGCCACGCGGTCACGCAACTGCCGTCGCCGGAAGCCTGCGCGCACGGCACGTTCGTGCCGCCGACGCTGATCGAGATCGGCACCATCGACGAGCTGAAGCGTGAAGTGTTCGGCCCCGTGCTGCACGTGGTGCGCTACCGCCGCAGCCAGCTCGACAAGCTGCTCGAGCAGATCCGTGCAACGGGTTACGGGCTGACGCTCGGCATCCACACGCGGATCGACGAGACGATCGCGCACGTGATTTCGAATGCGCACGTCGGCAACATCTACGTGAACCGCAACGTGATCGGCGCGGTGGTCGGCGTGCAGCCGTTCGGTGGCGAAGGGTTGTCGGGCACGGGCCCGAAGGCCGGCGGCGCGCTGTACCTGCAGCGCCTGCTCGCGACGCGTCCGTCGGGCCTGCCGCGCTCGCTCGCGCAGACGCTGATCGCGGACGGTGCGGTTGAAGGCGATGCGCGCGGCAATCCGGCGGCGGCACTCACGACGCTGCGCGACTGGCTGATCGAGCAGCGCGAGCCGGCACTGGCGGCACGTTGCGACGGCTATCTGGCACAGGTGCCGGCTGGCGCGACCGCCGTGCTGACCGGGCCGACGGGCGAGCGAAACACGTATACACTCGGCCCGCGCGGCACGGTGCTGTGTGTCGCGGCGACGCCAAGCGGCGCGCGTGCGCAGTTCGCGGCGGTGCTGGCGACCGGCAACCGTGCGCTGTTCGCCGGCGCGGCCGGCGAGGCGCTGGTCGCCGCGCTGCCCGCGTCGCTGAAGGCGCAGGCAACCGTGCGCAAGCAGGCCGACGTGCCGTTCGACGCGGTGCTGTTCGAAGGCGACAGCGACGAGCTGCAGACGCTGGTCAAGGACGTCGCGCAGCGGCCGGGCCCGATCGTGTCGGTGCAGGGCGTGTCGGTAGGCGCGTTCGAGAACGGCGATGCGGAAGATTACGCGCTGGAACGGCTGTTGACGGAGCGCTCGGTGAGCGTGAACACGGCGGCGGCCGGCGGCAATGCGAATTTGATGACGATCGGCTGATCATCCTTGCCGTTCGGATCAAACAAAGGAAGCGGCAAGGCGATCCCGAAGCCGCTCCATTTACCCTGGTACCAAGGAGATGCTATGCAACACACGATGAAAAAGCTGGCAGGCGCGACGTTCGTCGCGGTCATGTCGCTGGCGGGGACGGCCCATGCGGATGACGTGAAGATCGGTTACGCAGGGCCGATGACGGGCGCGCAGGCGCACTACGGCAAGGATATGCAGAACGGGATCGTGCTCGCGCTGGAAGACTTCAACGCGACGAACCCGAAGATCGGCGGCAAGCCGGTGAAGTTCGTGCTGAACACGCAGGACGACCAGGCTGACCCGCGCACGGGCACGACGGTCGCGCAGAAGCTCGTCGACGACGGCATCAAGGGCATGCTCGGCCACTTCAACTCGGGCACGACGATCCCGGCTTCGCGCATCTACGCGAACGCGGGCATTCCGGAAATCGCGATGGCGACGGCACCGGAATACACGCAGCAGGGCTACAAGACGACCTTCCGCATGATGACGTCCGACACGCAGCAGGGCTCGGTGGCCGGTACGTTCGCGTCGAAGGATCTCGGCATGAAGAAGATCGCGATCGTCGACGACCGCACGGCCTACGGCCAGGGTCTTGCCGACCAGTTCGAGAAGGCCGCGAAGGCTGGCGGTGCGACGATCGTCGACCGTGAATTCACGAACGACAAGGCAGTCGACTTCAAGGCGATTCTGACCAAGATCAAGTCGACGAAGCCGGACCTCGTCTACTACGGCGGCGCGGATTCGCAGGCAGCGCCGATGGTCAAGCAGATGAAGACGCTCGGCATCGCCGCACCGCTGATGAGCGGCGAAATGGTGAAGACGCCGACGTTCCTGAAGATCGCCGGCAACGCGGCCGACGGTACGATCGCTTCGCTGGCCGGCCTCCCGCTGGAAGAAATGCCGGGCGGCAAGACCTACGCCGACAAGTACAAGAAGCGCTTCGGCGAAGACGTGCAGACGTACTCGCCGTACGCGTACGACGGCGCGATGGCGATGCTGAACGCGATGAAGAAGGCCGATTCGACCGATCCGGCGAAGTACCTGCCGGTGCTCGCGAAGTCCGACATGGCGGGCGTGACGTCGACGCACGTCGCGTATGACGCGAAGGGCGACCTGAAGAACGGCGGCATCACGATGTACAAGGTCGAGAAGGGCGAGTGGAAGCCGCTGAAGAGCATCGGCGGCAAGTAAGCAGCCTGTCGTGATGTTTTGACGCGCGGGCGGCGGCGAAGGTCGCTGCCCGGTCGCTCATGACAAAAAGCCACCGGGCCGTTGAGGCCGGGTGGCTTTTTCATTGGCGTGTGCAGGCGTCAATCCCGGCGCACGCGCAGCAGGAATTTCTGCAGCTTGCCGGTCGGCGTGCGCGGCAGCGCCTGCGCGAACGTGAACTCGCGCGGGACCTTGTACGCAGCGAGCCGCTCGCCGCAGAACGCGCGCAGCGCATCCGCGTCGGGCGTCGCGTTCGCGCGCAGCACGACGTGCGCGACGACCGTTTCGCCCCAGTCGGGATGCGGGGCGCCGACGACGGCCGCCTCGGCGATGTCCGGGTGCGCGCCGAGCACGTCCTCCACTTCCTTCGAATAGACGTTCTCGCCGCCCGTGACGATCATGTCCTTCAGCCGGTCGACGATGAACAGATAGCCATCCTGATCGATCCGCGCGATGTCGCCGGTGCGATACCAGCCGTCCGGCGCGAACGCGGCGTGCGTCGCGGCCGCGTCGTCGAGATAGCCGAGCATCATGCAGTCGGTCTTCAGCCAGATCTCGCCGGTCTCGCCCGGCCGCGCATCGGCGCCGTCCATCCGCACGACGCGCAGGTCGACGCCCGGGCCGCCCTGGCGGCCGATCGAGCCGGCCTTCGCGATCTGCTCGTCCGGATACAGCGTCGTGCCGGCCGGGCCCGTTTCGGTCATCCCGTACACCTGGAAGAACGCGTGGCTGCGATACGCATGTGCGAGCCGTTCGGCCTGCGCGGCGCCGATCGGCCCGCCGCCGTACAGCCACGCGCGCACGCTCGACAGGTCGAACGCCGCGAAGCCGTCGATCGTGTCGAGCGGCAGCGTGTACGACACCGGCGCGCCGAAATACATCGTCACGCGCTCGCGCTCGATGGCCTGCAGGAAGCGCAGCGGATGGTATTCGCGCAGCAGCACGACGGTGCCGCCCGCGAACAGCGTGCCGCCGAACCAGTTGTTCAGCGGCGACGAATGCCAGATCGGCATCGCCATCAGCGTGCGCTCGTTGCGGCCGATGCCGGTCGCGAGCGCCGCCTGCATCGCCGCGAGCGTCACGGTGCGATGACTGTGCACGCAGCCTTTCGGGCGGCCGGTCGTGCCGGACGTGTAGAGGATCTGCGCGATGTCGCCGTCGGCCGGCTCGATGCCCGCGAGGCCGTCCCGCGTCGCGCACATCGTGTCGAAGTTCGGCACGCCGTCGAGCTCGCCCTCGGTCACGATCCGCCGCGCCGGATGCACGAGGCGCTCGACCACCGGCGCGAGCGCCACGTCGAACAGCAGTGCCTTGCTGCGGCTGTGTTCGAGCACGTAGTCGACTTCCGGCGCCTGCAGCTTGTGGTTGATCGGCACGAACGCCGCGCCGAGCCGCCAGGCGCCGAACATCAGGTCGACGAAGGCCGGCGTGTTGAAGCACATCGCGGCGACGCGGTCGCCGGCCGCGACGCCGAGCGCGCTCAGCACGGCCGCCGCGCGGTGCGAGCGCTCGCGTGCGGCGGCATACGTGATCGTCGCGGATTCGCTGACGAGGAACGGCTTGTCGGGCGTCGCACGGGCGGCGCGGTCGAGGGCGGCGACGAGGTTCATCGAGGCTCCGGGCAGGACGGGGGGCGGCGCCGATCAGGCCGGGTACGCGCGCTGCAGCAGCGCGGCGACGTCGATCGCATGCGGGTCGAAGCCGCCCGCAACGCGGCCCCAGTCGGGCGCGGCGAGCCGCGTCGCGACGAACGCGTCGGCGACGGCCGCCGGTGCATCGCGGCGCAGCAGGCAGGCCTGCGCGACGAGCGCGAGCCGCTGCGCGAACACGCGGCCCGATGCTTCGAGCGTGTCGGCCGGCGCCGCGAGCATCGCGCGCAGCGCGTCGAGCGCCGCACGGATGCGCGGCTCGCCCGCGCCGAGGCCGGCGAGTTCGTCGAACAGCGCGGCGGCCGCGTCGGGCTCGCGCGATATCGCGCGCAGCACGTCGAGGCACATCACGTTGCCCGAGCCTTCCCAGATCGAGTTGACGGGCGCTTCGCGGAACAGCCGCGCGATCGGGCCGTCGTCGACGTAGCCGTTGCCGCCGAATACTTCCATCACCTCGCCGGTCAGCTCGACCGCGCGCTTGCAGACCCAGAATTTCGCGGCGGGCGTGACGATCCGCTTCCATGCGCGTTCGCGCGGCGAGTCGTCGCGTTCGAACGCGTCGGCGAGGCGCATCGCGAGCGACAGCGCGGCTTCGCTTTCGAGCGCGAGATCGGCGAGCACGGTGCGCATCAGCGGCTGTTCGGCGAGCGCGCGGCCGAACGCGTGGCGCTGGCGCGTGTACGCGATCGCCTGCACGACGCCCTGGCGCAGCATCGCCGCGCTGCCGAGCACGCAGTTCAGCCGCGTGTAGGTGGCCATCTCGATGATGGTCGGAATGCCGCGGCCTTCGTCGCCGAGCATGATGCCCCACGCGTCGTTCAGCTCGATTTCGCTGCTGGAGTTGCTGCGGTTGCCGACCTTGTTCTTCAGCCGCTGGATCTCGACCGCGTTCTTCGTGCCGTCGGGCCGCCAGCGCGGCACGTAGAAGCACGACGGGCCGCCGGCTTCGGTGCGTGCGACGACGAGGTGCGCGTCGCACATCGGCGCGGAGAAGAACCACTTGTGGCCGCGCAGCCGGTATTCGCCGCCGCGCCCGCCCGCGCCGACCGGCGTGGCGAGCGTCGTGTTCGCGCGCACGTCGGAGCCGCCCTGTTTCTCGGTCATCCCCATGCCGAACCAGATCGCGCGCTTGCCGGCGACCGGGACATCGCGGGGATCGTAATCGTCGCTGTAGAGCTTGTCGCGCAGCAGGTCCCACAGTGCCGGCTCCTTCTGCAGCACGGGGATCGCGGCCTGCGTCATCGTGGCCGGGCACAGCGTGCCGGCCTCGATCTGGCCATGCAGGTAGAAGCCCGCGGCGGTCGCGGCCCAGCGGCCGCGGCGAGACTCGCGGAACGCGAGCGACACGAAGCCTTCGTGGCGATACTGGCCGAGCAGCGCGTGCCATGCGGGGTGGAAGTCGACGCGGTCGATGCGCCGGCCGCGCCGGTCGAACGTGTTCAGTTCCGGCGGATGGTGGTTCGCTTCGTCGGCGAGCCGCGCGGTGTCGGCGCTGCCGAGCCGCGCGCCGTACGCGTCGAGCTGCGGCACGGCCCAGTCGGCGCCTGCCCGGGCGAGCGCGTCGCGCAGCGCGAGATCCGTCGCGAAGAGGTTATAGTCGACGAGTTCGTCGAACTGGTTCGCGACGGCGTGAGTCGATTCGGTCATCGAGCGTGTCTCCGGTCTCAGGCTTCGCGGGCAGCCGGCGCCATGCCGTACGGACGGCGCGTCGGCGCGGGTTCCGGCGCCCGGTAAAACGTATTCCCTGCTGATTTCAGAGTAGCAAATATGCCGCCGCGACATGTTCAGGTTCCGGCGCCGCCCGGCCAGCCGGCGGCGCAACCCGCGCCCGCCTTGCGCCGCCGGCCGCGCCAGTCGCGCGCGCAGGCGAGTTCCGACGCGCTGCAGCAGGCCTTCGTTCAGCTTTTGCTCGAACGCGGCTATGCAAAGGCGACGATCCGCGAGATCGCGGCCGTCGCGGGCGTCAGCATCGGCACCTTCTACGAGTATTTCGGCGACAAGCAGAGCCTTGCCGCGCTCTGCATCCACCGCCGCGTGCTGGCGCTGGCCGACCGGCTGCGCGACACGGTGCAGCGGTTGCGCGGCGTGCCGCGGGCCGAACTGGCCGCCGCGCTCGTCGATCTGCAGGTCGACGCGATCGCCGCCGACGCGGCGCTGTGGGGCGCGCTGTTCGTGCTGGAGCGGCAGGTGTCGCCGCTGGCCGCGTATCGCCGGCATTACGACGCGTATGTCGCGCTGTGGCGCGACGCGCTGGCCCATACGGCCGATCCGCCGCCGGCCGGGCGGCTCGACGGGCTCGCACGCATGGCTCACGCGATCTGCTACGGCGGCCTGTCGCAGGCGTTGCTGACGCTCGGGCCTGCGCTCGATTTCGCCGCGCAACGCCGCGAACTGCGGGCCGTGCTGCTCGCGTACCTGGCAGCGGCGGATGCGTAGCATTCCGTAGGGGAAATGCCTGATTCGCATGTCAGGCCCGTCGGTCTGCGTTGCCGCTGCGTGCTTCTCTCCTTGAGCCATGAGAAAAATGCATGGCCGCCATGACGAACTTTCGATTGTCCGCCGATATTGGCTGGGGCTAAATCATGCGGCAGATGCAGGGCCCCACACGCCGCGCGGCCCCGCCCGAAGGACATCAGAAGGAGGAGTCATGCGAAGCGCCACCGCGCCCCGTTCGAAACTGCCCGACGTCGGCACGACGATCTTCACGGTGATCGGCCAGCTGGCCGCTCAACACGATGCGTTGAACCTGTCGCAGGGCGCGCCGAATTTCGCGCCCGATCCGGCGCTCGTCGAAGGCGTCGCGCGCGCGATGCGCGACGGGCACAACCAGTACGCGCCGATGGCGGGCGTCATGGCGCTGCGCGAGCGGCTCGCCGAGAAGACGGAAGCGCTGTACGGCGCACGCTATGACCCCGCGACCGAAATCACGGTGATCGCGAGCGCGAGCGAAGGGCTGTACGCGGCAATCAGCGCGCTCGTGCATCCGGGCGACGAGGTGATCCATTTCGAGCCGTCGTTCGACAGCTATGCGCCGATCGTGCGGCTGCAGGGCGCGACGCCGGTCGCGATCAAGCTGTCGCCCGGGCATTTCCGCGTGAACTGGGATGAGGTCGCCGCCGCGATCACGCCGCGCACGCGGATGATCATCGTCAACACGCCGCACAACCCGACCGCGACGGTGTTCTCGGCCGACGATCTCGAGCGGCTCGCGCAGCTCACGCGCGACACGGGCATCGTCGTGCTGTCCGACGAGGTCTACGAGCACGTCGTGTTCGACGGCGCGCGGCACCAGAGCGTCGCGCGCCACCGCGAGCTGGCCGAGCGCAGCGTGATCGTGTCGTCGTTCGGCAAGTCGTTCCACGTGACCGGCTGGCGGGTCGGCCATTGCCTCGCGCCGGCCGAACTGATGGACGAGATTCGCAAGGTGCACCAGTTCATGGTGTTCTCGGCCGACACGCCGATGCAGTTCGCGTTCGCGGAGATCCTCGCGCGGCCGGACAGCTATCTCGGCCTGTCGGCGTTCTACCAGGCCAAGCGCGACCTGCTCGCGCGCGAGCTGGCCGATTCGCGTTTCGAGCTGCTGCCGAGCGAAGGCTCGTTCTTCATGCTCGCGCGTTTCCGCCACTTCTCGGACGAAAGCGACAGCGATTTCGTGCTGCGCCTGATCCGCGACGCGCGGGTCGCGACGATTCCGCTGTCGGCGTTCTATACCGACGGCACCGACGCCGGCGTGATCCGGCTCAGTTTTTCGAAGGACGACGCGACGCTGGTCGAAGGCGCGCGGCGGCTGCGTTCGCTGTAAGAAACCGGCGACGGGCACCCGGCGACGGGCATGTCGCATCGACCAGTCACAGGAGATCACGATGAAGCACACGGCCACCCTGAAACTCGCGTTTGCGCTCGCATGCGCAATCGGCTCCGGCGCCGCGCTCGCCGATACGCAGACGCTGCGTTTCGGCCTCGAAGCGCAATACCCGCCGTTCGAATCGAAAGCGCCGAACGGCGACCTGCAAGGCTTCGACATCGACGTCGGCAATGCCGTCTGCCGGACGGCGAAGTTGTCGTGCAAATGGGTCGAGACGTCGTTCGACGGGCTGATTCCCGCGCTGAAGGGCCGCAAGTTCGACGCGATCAACTCGGCGATGAACGCGACCGAGCAGCGGCGCCAGGCGATCGACTTTACGACGATCGTCTATCGCGTGCCGACCCAGCTGATCGCGCGCACCGGCAGCGGCCTGCTGCCGACGCCCGAATCGCTGAAGGGCAAGCGCGTCGGCGTGCTGCAGGCGTCGATCCAGGAAACCTTCGCGAAGGCGCACTGGGAACCGGCCGGCGTCGCGATCGTCGCGTACCAGGACCAGAACCAGGCGTATGCGGACCTTGTAGCGGGCCGCCTCGACGCGACGCTCGTGCTCGCACCGTCCGGCCAGCGCGGCTTCCTGTCGCGCCCGGACGGCAAGGGCTTCTCGTTCGTCGGCCAGCCGGTGCACGACGACAAGATCCTCGGCAGCGGCATCGCATTCGGCCTGCGCAAGGGCGACGACGCGCTGAAGGCGAAGCTCGACGCGGCGATCGACAAGCTGAAGGCGGACGGCACGGTGAAGTCGCTCGGCCTGAAGTATTTCGGCGATATCGACATTTCGACGAAGTAAGCGGGGCCGCGATGCAGAACCGGGAGACGGTTGCCGCGGGCGGCGAGGCGCGCGGCGATGCGCAGCCGGGCGAGGCGCTCGACGCCGTGCTCGTTGCCGAACTGGGCGACGCGCTCGTCACCCGTGCCGCCGACATCGATCCGCGGTACTTCACCGCGTACAACGAGCCGGCCGGCGTGCGGCCGCGTGCGCTGGTGCGCCCGCGCAGCGTCGACGACGTGTCGCGCACGCTCGCGCTGTGCGCGCGGCTCGGGCAGCCGGTCGTGCCGCAGGGCGGGCTGACGGGGCTCGCGCGTGGCGCAGTCGCGCTCGGCGGCGAGGTCGTGCTGTCGATGGAGCGCTTGGCCGGTATCGAAGCGATCGACGCGGCGGCCGGCACGATGACCGTGCGCGCGGGGACGCCGCTGCAGACGGTGCAGGAAGCCGCGGAAGCGGCGGGGTTCACGTTCGGCGTCGATCTCGGCGCGCGCGGCTCGTGCCAGATCGGCGGCATGCTCGCGACCAATGCGGGCGGCACGCGCGCGATCCGCTACGGGATGATGCGCGAGCAGGTGCTCGGGCTCGAGGCGGTGCTCGCGGACGGCACGGTCGTGTCGTCGATGAACCGGATGCTGAAGAACAACGCGGGCTACGACCTGAAGCAGTTGTTCATCGGCAGCGAGGGGACGCTCGGCGTCGTCACGCGCGCGGTGTTGCGGCTGCATCCGCTGCTCGCCGCGCCGGCCACGGCGCTCTGCCGCGTGCGCGACTACGGCGCGGTGGTCGCGCTGTGGAACCGCGTGCGCACGCTGCCGGAAGTCGTCAGTTTCGAGGCGATGTGGCCGGCGTTCTACGACTACGTCGCGCGTCATACGCCGGGTGTCTCGGCGCCGTTTGTCGGCGAGGAGGGTTTCGCGGTACTGATCGAATGCGCGACGAGCGCACCGGGCGGCGACGCGCACCAGGCGCTGGAAACCGGTCTCGCGGCGGGGTTCGACGCAGGGCTCGTGGACGACGCGGTGCTCGCGGCATCGGAGCGGCAGGCGCGCGACCTGTGGACGCTGCGCGAAGGTCTCGCGATCGATGCGCTGCCGCATCTCGTCAACTTCGACGTGAGTTTGCCGACCGGCGAACTCGGCGCGTTCGCCGAACGCTGCGAGGCGGCGTTGCGGGCGCGCTGGCCGGACGTCACGTGCCTGTTCTTCGGCCATGTCGGCGACGGCAACGTGCATATCGGCGTGTCGCTGGCCGGGATGACCGACGCGGACCTCGATGCGCTCGATCACGGCGTGTACGCGGTGGTGCGCGACATGGGCGGCTCGGTGTCCGCCGAGCACGGGATCGGCGTGCTCAAGCGTCCTTATCTCGCGCATACGCGCAGCGACGCGGAAATCGGGCTGATGCGGCGCCTGAAGGCCGCGCTGGACCCGCGCGGCATTCTCAATCCCGGCAAGGTGCTTTGACAGCGCCGATTCCCGTGACGTGCGGGAATCGACCTGCCTGATGCTTCAGCCGTCCACCCAGCGCAGCGCGCCGATCTTCAGGTGTTCGACGACGCTGCGTGCCCAATCCAGCTCCGCATTGAGCAGCACCAGCGCATGTTCGTTCTGCAGCAGGAACAGGCGCGGCACCTGGTCGGCCTGCGCGGTGGCGCGCAGCGCTTCCAGCCGTTCGCGTTCGGCGTCGAGCCGCGCAATCCGCAGTTCGAGCTGGTGACGGGCATCTTCGGCGTCGAGCAGCGGCAGGAACGCGAGACCGGCGCCGAACACCGGGAATTCACGTGCGGGCTCCGCGAGCAGCGCATGCAGCCACGCCTGCCCCGCCGTATGCCCGGCTTCGGTCAGCGCATACAGCGTGCGCTCCGGAAACGCGCCGTCGCGCTCGGTGTCGTGCACGGCGATCATCCCGTCGCGCAGCAGCCGGTCGATCGTCTGGTAGAGGCTCGTGCGCTGCCGCACGTTGACGACTTCGTCGTATCCGCGGGCCTTCAGTTGCTGCAACATCCCATACGGATGCATGGGCGTTTCGGTGAGCGTCGCGAGGACGGCCAGCGCAAGCGGGGACGGGCGGCTCGTAGGCATGAATAGTTAGAATATATCTAGTAAGAATATAACTATTCTCAATCAGGCTATCTTATTTCACAAGGGTTTCAGCCGAGGTGCGAACGCTTCGCGGCCGGTGCGACGGTTTCCATCGTCGCGAGACCGTGCACGATTCCGCAATCCTCGACCGAATGCTCGCCGACGCACTGGCGGCGCAATTCGGTGAGCTGGTCGCGCAGATGCGTGAGTTCCGCCAGGCGCGCATCGACGTGTCCGATGTGATCGTCGAGCAGCGAATTGATCGAATCGCAGCGGTCGGCCGGCGTGTCGGTGAGCTGCAGCAACGCGCGGATTTCGTCGTGCGCCATGTCAAGCGCGCGGCAGTTGCGGATGAAGCGCAGCCGTTCGACGTGCACGTCGGTGTAGTTGCGGTAGTTCGAGTCGGTGCGCTCCGCATCCGGCATCAGACCCTCTTTCTCGTAGAAACGGATCGTCTCGGGGGTGCAGCGGGCCGCTTTGGCCAGTTCGCCGATCTTCATGCCTTTCTCCCGTGTAAGGGTTGACCTTGTAGTGGCTTCAGGGTGTTAACTCTACACCGTCAAGCCACAAAGGAGGTTGTCATGACCGACGCCAAGCGTACCCACGACCCACGACACCGTCATGCCGGCGGCGCCGATGCGTGCTGCGCCGACCCGCGCGACACGCAGACGGCGACCGTTGCCGACGCGGCGCCGGCGGCCGGCGAGCGCGCGCACGGCGAGGCTGCATCGCGCGGCCGCGACCATGATCACGATCATTCGCACGACGACGGGCATCGGCACGGCGCGACGGGCGCGCACGATCATGCGGCGCACGACGAAGCGGGTCACGATCGTTCACCCGGCGATGCGCATGTACACGGCGCGGCGTGCTCGCACGACCACGCCGCGCACGACCATGCCGGTCACGACCACGACCACGACCACGACCACGACCACGACCACGACCACGCGGCCGGCGACTGCTGCGCGCCTGCCGCGCTGACGCTCGCG
This sequence comes from Burkholderia arboris, assembly GCF_902499125.1. Lineage (GTDB taxonomy): Bacteria > Pseudomonadota > Gammaproteobacteria > Burkholderiales > Burkholderiaceae > Burkholderia > Burkholderia arboris. Next base: position 83,892 of record NZ_CABVPX010000019.1, on the reverse strand, counting down.
CCGCTGCCGGTCGCGCAGGCGACCGCGTCGGGTCACGTGCGCTCGGCGTTCCGGATCATGCAGATGGACTGCCCGACCGAGGAAACGCTGATCCGCAAGAAGCTCGGCGGGATGAACGAAGTGTCGGCGCTCGAATTCAACCTGATGCAGCGGATGCTGACCGTCGAGCACGTGCCCGGCGCGCAGCCGGCGATCGAAAGCGTGATCCGCACGCTCGGGATGACGCCCGAGGCCGCGACGGCCGGCGCATCGGCGGCGCGCGTCGCGGACGCGCCCGCGAAGCCGTGGTGGCCGCTGGCGCTCGCCGGCGTCGCCGCGATCGCGTCCGAAGGGGCGACGTGGGCCGGGCTGCCGGTGTGGCTGTCGGCGGCGCTCGCGCTCGCCGCGGTGCTCGCATGCGGGCTCACCACGTACAAGAAGGGCTGGATCGCGATCCGCAACGGCAACCTGAACATCAACGCGCTGATGAGCATCGCGGTGACGGGCGCGATGGCGATCGGCCAGTGGCCGGAAGCCGCGATGGTGATGGTGCTGTTCACGATCGCCGAATTGATCGAAGCGAAGTCGCTCGACCGCGCGCGCAATGCGATCCAGGGCCTGATGCAGCTCGCGCCGGATACCGCGACCGTGCAGGACGCGGACGGCTCGTGGCGCACGATCGAGGCCGCGCAGGTCGCGCTCGGCGCGGTCGTCCGCGTGAAGCCGGGCGAACGGATCGGGCTGGACGGCGAAGTCGTCGCGGGCCGCTCGACGGTCAACCAGGCGCCGATCACCGGCGAGAGCCTGCCCGTCGAAAAGACGGCCGGCGACGCCGTGTATGCGGGCACGATCAACGAATCGGGCTCGTTCGAATATCGCGTGACGGCCGTCGCGGCGAACTCGACGCTCGCGCGGATCATCCACGCGGTCGAGGAAGCACAAGGTGCGAAGGCGCCGACGCAGCGCTTCGTCGACCAGTTCGCGCGCGTGTACACGCCGATCGTGTTCGCGGTCGCCTTGCTGGTCGCGGTGGTGCCGCCGGTCGTGATGGGCGGCGCATGGCACGACTGGATCTATCGCGCGCTGGTGCTGCTCGTGATCGCATGCCCGTGTGCGCTGGTGATCTCGACGCCGGTGACGATCGTGTCGGGTCTCGCGGCCGCGGCGCGGCGCGGGATTCTGGTGAAGGGCGGCGTCTACCTGGAAGAAGGGCGCAAGCTTGCCTGGCTCGCACTCGACAAGACCGGCACGATCACGCACGGCAAGCCGGTGCAGACCGACTTCGACGTGCATGCGGACGGCGCCGATGCGGCACGCGTGCGGCATCTCGGCGCGAGCCTCGCGGCGCGCTCCGATCACCCGGTGTCGCAGGCGATTGCTGCCGCGTCCCGCGATGCCGGCACGACGGCATTCGCCGATGTGCAGGACTTCGAAGCGATCGTCGGGCGCGGCGTGCGCGGCACGATCGACGGCACGCGCTACTGGCTCGGCAACCACCGGCTCGTCGAGGAGCTCGAGCGCTGCTCGACGGCGCTCGAAGCGAAGCTCGACGCGCTGGAGCGGCAGGGCAAGAGCGTCGTGGTGCTGGTCGACGAAGCGCGCGTGCTGGGCATCTTCGCGGTGGCCGACACGATCAAGGACACGAGCCGTGAAGCGATCGCCGATCTGCACGCGCTCGGCATCCGCACCGCGATGCTGACGGGCGACAACCCGCATACCGCGCAGGCGATCGCGAAGCAGGCCGGCATCGACGACGCACGCGGCAACCAGTTGCCGGAAGACAAGCTCGCGGCGGTCGAGGAGCTGTTGGCCGGCGGCGCGGGCGCGGTCGGGATGGTCGGCGACGGGATCAACGATGCCCCGGCGCTTGCGCGTGCCGACATCGGTTTCGCGATGGGCGCGATGGGCACCGACACGGCGATCGAGACGGCCGACGTCGCGCTGATGGACGACGACCTGCGCAAGATTCCCGCGTTCGTGCGGCTGTCGCGTGCGACGCACCGCGTGCTGGTGCAGAACATCGGCTTCGCGCTCGGCGTGAAGGTCGTGTTCCTCGGCCTCACGGTCGCGGGGCTCGGCACGATGTGGATGGCAGTCTTCGCCGACGCGGGCGCGAGCCTGATCGTCGTGGCCAACGGCTTGCGGCTGCTGTCGTCCTCCGGGGCGTTCGGCGGTGCACAGGCCAAGCGTTGAGGAGCGGGCGATGAGCTTTCTGAAACGGATCCTGGGCGGCCACGGCGGTGGCCATGGCAGCGGGCACGGCAGCGGCGGTAGCGGTAGCCACGGCGGCGGGCATCACGGCGGGCAGCGCCGCGACGCGCACGGCGGCCACGACGCACGCGGCCGCGATCGCTACGGCTGGGGCTGGCAGGCGCCGGCCGACGCCAGTGCCGGGCACGGCGGCAACGTGCCGCTGAGCCAGCTTGCGTGCGCGGGCTGCGGCGCGCTCAATGCGGCCGATGCGCGCTTCTGCGCGCAGTGCGGCGCGGCGCAACGCAGCCGGGCCTGCAGCCGTTGCCACACGGCGCTGGCGGCCGACGCGCGCTTCTGTCCCGGGTGCGGGACGCAGGCGGCGTAACAGGCATGCCGCTCATTCGCGCCGGCCGGGCATGACCATCGGCCGGGCATGACCATCGGCCGGCGCGTGTCGTTTCACGGCCGGCGCACCGGCTCGTCGCTCAGCGCAGCGGCAGGTGAATCTCGGTGCGCAGGTCGGCCGGCGCCGTGTCCATCGGCGTATTGAGGTACAGCTCGAACGGCGGCGCGTCCGCCGCTTCGCGGCCCGAGTGGCGCAGCCAGTCGCCGTAGAGCCACTGGTAGGCCGTCTTCAGGTCCGCATACGGCCCCGTATGCAGCAGCACGGCGTACTCGCCGCCCGCCACCGACGCGCGCTCCACCGGCGGCACGGGTTCGACGTCCGGCGCGCCGTCGGCCGGCATGAAGCAGGCTTTCGCGCGCAACTGCGCTTCGGGCGTGGTGTCCGGATCGTCGTAAAAAATGCCGATCATCTTCGCGCCCGGGCCGATCAGCCCATGCTGCCCGACCCACGCGCCGATCCGCCCGAACGCATCGCCGACCTTCATGTACGCGCCGGTATGCGCGACCGCGTAGCCGCTCAGTTCCGGCAGGCGCCGGATCTCGACCTCATGCTTGAACATGTCTTCCTCTCCTCGCTGCAGTGGATAAACCGGCCGGTGCGTGCCCGTGCGCCGGTGCTGCGCGGGCGGCACGCCATAAGCATCGCGAAACGCCCGCGCGAACGCGTGCGTCGAACCGTAACCCGCACGCCGCGCGATCTCGTCGATCGGCCGCGCCGTGCACACGAGATCCTCGGACGCGCGCACGATCCGCATCCGCCGCACCGTCAACACGATCGACTCGCCGTACAGCGCGCGGTAGACGCGCTGCCAGTGATACGGCGACAGGCACGCGACTTCGGCGAGCCGGTTCAGGTCGAGCGGGCCGTCGAGATGCGCGCGGATGTATTCGTGAACGCGCGCCACGCTCGCCGCATAGCGGACCCACGCGGGTTTGTCGGGTTTCGTTTCGGCTGTCATCGACGTGTCCGGGCAAGAACCGACGCCACGGTAGCACGGCCCGAATGAACAAATCTTGCGGAAATACGTAGCCGCCATAAATCCGTCCCTTTTTTATATTGCTGAAATGGGGTCTTGTCCCTCAGCGATCAATGACTAAAGTTAAAGACGGTGAAATCGGGTGATCGCGTCATTTTTCTCGGGTAAGTTGCTCGGACGGGGCAGCACGCTTTTCGAAGTACGCAGGTAGTTCGTCGATGTTCAATCGCAACACCACGTTTTTCGGGAGAAGAAGAAATGGATGCTTCCAGCTTCATCACGTCGCTGCAGACCACGCTAGGCGGATACTTGCCCAAGATCGCCGGCGCGATCGGCATCCTGGTGATCGGCTGGCTGATCGCCGTGGCGGTGCGGGCCGGTGCGCTGCGCCTGCTCAACGCGCTGAAGGTCGATCAGCGGATCACCGACAGTACCGGCCAGGGCGCCTGCGTCGAGCGCATCATCGCCGGCGGCCTGTTCTGGCTCGTGCTGCTCGTCACCGCGGTGGGCATCTTCAACGTGCTCAACCTGTATGCGGTCTCCAATCCGTTCTCGCTGCTCGTCACGCACATCGTCAACTACCTGCCGAACCTGATCGGCGGCGCGGCGCTGACGCTGATCGCGTGGCTGATCGCGTCGCTGCTGCGCAGCCTCGCGAACCGCGCGCTGAAGGCCAGCAAGATCGACGACAAGCTGTCCGAAGGCGCCGGCATGCAGCCGATGAGCGGCTATCTCGGCGACGTGCTGTTCTGGCTCGTGATCCTGATGTTCCTGCCGGCGATCCTCGCGTCGTTCGCGCTGTCGGGCCTGCTGTCGCCGGTGCAGGGGATGGTCGACAAGCTGCTCGCGATCGTGCCGAACCTGTTCGCGGCCGCGGTGATCGGCTTCGTCGGCTGGGTCGTCGCACGCGTGCTGCGCGGCCTCGTGACGAACCTGCTGATCGCCGCCGGCGCCGACCGCCTCACGCAGGGCATCGACAGCCCGACGCCCGTGCGCGTGTCGAGCCTGGTCGGCACGATCGTCTACGTGTTCGTGTTCGTGCCGACGCTGATCTCCGCGCTCGACGCGCTGAAGATCGACGCGATCTCGATTCCGGCGACCAACATGCTGAACCAGTTCCTCGGCGCGGTGCCGGACATCTTCGCGGCGATCGTGATCGTGCTCGTCACGTTCTATTTCGCGCGCTTCGTCGCGTCGCTCGCGCAGAAGCTGCTGGAAGCCGCCGGCGCCGACGGGCTGCCGGCCGTGCTCGGCGTCGAGCGCGTGTTCTCGGGCATCCTGCAGCCGTCGGTGCTGGTCGCGCGGTTGATCGTGTTTTTCGCGATGCTGTTCGCGTCGGTCGAAGCCGCGAACCGGCTCGGCTTCTCGCAGGTGCGTGACGTCGTCACGCTGTTCATCGAGTTCGGCGGCCACGTGCTGATGGGCGGCGTGATCCTCGTGATCGGCGTGTGGCTCGCGGGCCTGGCGCGCCGCGTGATCGAGCAGGCCGATCGCGAGCACAGCGTGCTGTTCGCGCGGATCGCGCAATTCGCGATCCTCGGCCTCGTGTTCGCGATGGGGCTGCGCGCGATGGGCATCGCGAACGAGATCGTCCAGCTCGCGTTCGGCCTCGTGCTCGGCGCGATCGCGGTGGCCGTCGCACTGTCGTTCGGCCTCGGCGGCCGTGAAGCGGCCGGCAAGCTGCTCGACCGCTGGTTCAACCAGCGCGGCGGCAGCCAGTAAGTGCCGCCGATCCGGCCGCTTCGTGCGGCCGGATCGCCGTCGCAACGAACGCGGCCGGCGTTTTCGCAAGCGAAACGTCAGCCGCGATCTTTGCCGAATTTCGATAACACGTCGTTTAATGACTCTCTAGCATCGATTCTCAGTCGCGCTGGCCGGCAGGCCCGGCGCCTTTGAGGAGAGAGTCCGATGAAAGCAGAGTCGAATGGCCGGCCCGCCGCCGGCGCCAAGTCGTCCGGCCAGCCCGCGCTGCAGCAGACGCTCGGGACCTGGCAACTGTGGGGCATCGCGGTCGGCCTCGTGATTTCCGGCGAATACTTCGGCTGGAGCTACGGCTGGGCGAGTGCCGGTACGCTGGGCTTCGTCGTCACCGCGCTGTTCGTCGCGGCGATGTACACGACCTTCATCTTCAGTTTCACCGAGCTGACGACGTCGATCCCGCACGCGGGCGGCCCGTTCGCGTATGCGCGCCGAGCGTTCGGCCCGACCGGCGGCTATCTCGCCGGCGCCGCGACGCTCGTCGAGTTCGTGTTCGCACCCCCCGCGATCGCGCTGGCGATCGGTGCGTACCTGCACGTGCAGTTCCCGGGCCTCGAGCCGAAGCATGCGGCGATGGGCGCGTATCTCGTGTTCATGGCGCTGAACATCGTCGGCGTGCAGATCGCGGCAACCTTCGAGCTCGTCGTCACGCTGTTCGCGATCTTCGAGCTGCTGGTGTTCATGGGCGTCGTGTCGCCGGGCTTCGCGTGGAGCAACTTCATGAAGGGTGGCTGGTCGGGCGCCGATCATTTCAGCGTGGGCGCGTTCCACGGGATGTTCGCGGCGATCCCGTTCGCGATCTGGTTCTTCCTCGCGATCGAAGGCGTCGCGATGGCCGCCGAGGAAGCGAAGAACCCGAAGCGCTCGATTCCGATCGCGTACGTGGCCGGGATCCTGACCCTCGTTGCGCTCGCGATCGGCGTGATGGTGTTCGCCGGCGGCGCTGGCGACTGGACCAAGCTCGCGAACATCAACGATCCGCTGCCGCAGGCAATGAAGTACATCGTCGGCGCGAACAGCGGCTGGATGCACATGCTCGTGTGGCTCGGGCTGTTCGGGCTCGTCGCGTCGTTCCACGGGATCATCCTCGGTTATTCGCGACAGATCTTCGCGCTGGCCCGCGAAGGCTACCTGCCCGAATGGCTCGCGAAGGTGCATCCGCGTTTCAAGACGCCTTACCGCGCGATCATCGCGGGCGGCGTGGTCGGCATCGCGGCGATCTACAGCGACGAGCTGATCCAGTTCGGCGGGCAGACGCTGACCGCGAATATCGTGACGATGTCGGTATTCGGTGCGATCGTGATGTATATCGTGAGCATGGCGTCGCTGTTCAAGCTGCGCCGCTCGCAGCCGAACATGGCGCGGCCGTTCCGCGCGCCGCTGTACCCGGTTTTCCCGGCCTTCGCGATCCTGGCGGCGTTCATCTGTCTCGGTACGATGGTGTACTTCAACGGGCTGGTCGCGCTGGTGTTCGTCGGCTTCCTCGCGCTCGGCTACGCGTACTTCCTCGCGACGCGTTCGCAGCGCGCGAGTGCGCCCGGCGACGCGCTGCTGGAGGAGTGAGCGGGGTGAAGGTGAAGGTGAAAGTGGCAGGCCGTTTCTGACGGCATCCGGCGCGCCCCGTCGAACGGGCGCGCCGTCGGCTTTTGGTTTGGATGGGCAAGGAGGCTCGCACGATGTCCTATACGGAGACGATCGGTCCGCGCACGTACCGCTTCGCGGACCTGAAGACGCTGCTCGCGAAGGCGAGCCCGCTGCGTTCCGGCGACCAGCTCGCCGGTGTCGCGGCGGCGAGCGAGGAGGAGCGCGTGGCCGCGAAGATCGCGCTCGCGGGCGTGCCGCTGAAGGCGTTCCTGAACGAAGCGGTGATCCCGTACGAAGACGACGAGGTCACGCGCCTGATCATCGACGATCACGACGCGCAGGCGTTCGCGGAAATCTCGCACCTCACCGTCGGCGATTTCCGCAACTGGCTGCTGTCGCCCGCGGCCGACGGCGCGGCGCTCGAACGGATCGCGCCGGGCCTCACGCCCGAGATGGTCGCGGCCGTGTCGAAGCTGATGCGCAACCAGGACCTGATCGCGGCCGCCCGCAAGCGCCGTGTCGTCACGCGCTTTCGCAACACGGTCGGGCTCGCCGGCCGGATGTCGGTGCGGCTGCAGCCGAACCACCCGACCGACGACGTGAAGGGCATCGCCGCATCGATGCTCGACGGGCTGATGTACGGCTGCGGCGACGCGATGATCGGCATCAACCCGGCCACCGACAGCCTCGCGGCGATTGTGAAACTGCTCGCGATGATCGACGGGTTCCGCGAACGCTACGGCGTGCCGACGCAGTCGTGCGTGCTCACGCACGTGACCAACACGATCGCGGCGATCGAGAAGGGCGCGCCGGTCGACCTCGTGTTCCAGTCGATCGCGGGCACCGAGAAGGCGAACGCGAGCTTCGGGATCTCGCTCGCGCTGCTCGGCGAGGCGCACGAGGCGGCGTTGTCGCTGCGGCGCGGCACCGTCGGCAACAATCTCATGTACTTCGAGACGGGCCAGGGCAGCGCGCTGTCGGCGAACGCGCACTTCGGCGTCGACCAGCAGACCTGCGAAGTGCGCGCGTATGCGGTCGCGCGCAAGTTCGAGCCGTTCCTCGTGAACACGGTGGTCGGCTTCATCGGCCCCGAATATCTTTACGACGGCAAGCAGATCATCCGCGCGGGGCTCGAGGATCACTTCTGCGGGAAGCTGCTCGGCGTGCCGATGGGCTGCGACATCTGCTACACGAACCATGCGGAAGCCGACCAGGACGACATGGACACGCTGCTGACGCTGCTCGGTGCGGCCGGCATCAACTTCATCATGGGGATCCCGGGCGCGGACGACGTGATGCTGAACTACCAGAGCACGTCGTTCCACGACCAGCTCTACGTGCGCGAGGTGCTCGGGTTGCGCCGCGCACCGGAATTCGAGGAGTGGCTGGAGACGATGGAGATCGCCGACGCGCATGGCGCGCTGCGCGCGGCGACGTCGCGCGTGCCGCTGCTCGCAGGCGCGAACGACTGGATGGGGATTTCGGCATGAGCGACGCCGTCGAAAAGAACCCGTGGGCGCAGCTGAAGTCGTTCACGAATGCGCGGATCGCGCTCGGTCGCGCAGGCAACAGCCTGCCGACCGCGCCGCTGCTCGCGTTCAACCTGTCGCATGCGCAGGCGCGCGATGCGGTACACCAGCCGCTCGATAGCGACGCGCTGCGACGCGCGCTCGATGCGGCCGGTTTCGCGACGCTCGGCGTGCAGAGCGCGGCGCCCGACCGTCAGCATTACCTGCGCCGGCCCGATCTCGGCCGCAAGCTGTCCGACGAAGGGCGTGCGCTGCTGGCCGGCCACGGTGCGGCGCTCGACGATGCGCCCGACGTCGTGTTCGTGGTTGGCGACGGGCTGTCGGCGTTCGCGGCCGCGAAGCAGGCATTGCCGTTGCTGCAGGCCGTGCGGCCGCGGCTCGACGCGGACGGCTGGCGGATCGGCCCGGTGGTGGTGGCGACGCAGGCGCGCGTCGCGCTCGGCGACGAGATCGGCGAGCTGCTGCGCGCGAAGGTCGTCGCGATGCTGATCGGCGAACGGCCGGGGCTCAGCTCGCCGGACAGCCTTGGCGTGTACCTGACGTGGGCGCCGAAGGTCGGCTGTCACGACGCGCTGCGCAACTGCATCTCGAACGTGCGGCCCGAAGGGCTGCCGCACGCGGCCGCCGCGCACAAGCTGCATTACCTGATGACGCATGCGCGCAGGCTTCAGCTGACGGGCGTCGGGCTGAAGGACGACAGCGATGCGTTGCTGCCGCCGGCGGAAGCGGAGCGGATCGGGACGACGTGATTACCTGAACAGCCGTTCGCACAGGAAATCGACGAACACGCGCAGCTTCGGCGACAGCTGCCGGCTCGACGGCCACACGATCGAGAACTGCCCCGGCGCGATCCGGTAATCGTCGAGCACGGTGACGAGCGCGCCCTGTTCGAGCGCGTCGCGCGCGAGGAAGTCGGGCATGTAGCCGATGCCGAGCCCCGCGAGCACGGTGCCGCGCAGCGCCTCCATGTTGTTGCAGGTCATCGCGGTGCGCAGCTTCAGCGGTGTGCCGTCGTCGGCTGCGAGCGCCCAGTCCTGCAGCTTGCCGGTGGTCGGGAAGCAGTAGCGCACGCAGTCGTGCGCTTCGAGATCGTGCGGCGTGCGCGGCGTGCCGGCCTGCGCGAGATAGGCGGGCGTTGCACACAGCACGAACGCGAACGGGCCGAGCCGCCGCGACATCAGGCTCGAATCGGTCAGCGGCCCGCTGCGGATCACCGCGTCGAACCCGCCTTCGACGACGTCGACCATCCGGTCGTTGAAATCGAGATCGAGCTCGACGTCCGGATAGCGCTGCCGGAATTCGGGCAGTACCGGCAGCAGGAAGCGGTAGCCGATCACCGGCAGGCTCACGCGCAGCTTGCCGCGCGGGCGCTGCGCCGACGCCGTCACGGTCGCTTCCGCATCGCGGAAATCCTCGAGGATCCGCTGGCAGCGTTCGTAAAAGTGCCGGCCCTCTTCGGTGAGCGTGACGCGTCGCGTCGTGCGGTTGAACAGGCGCACGCCGAGCGACTGTTCGAGCTTCGCGATCGTCTTGCCGACCGCCGACGCCGAGATGCCGAGCGCGCGGCCGGCCGCGACGAAGCTCAGCGCGTCGGCGGTGCGGACGAAGGCGACGATGCCGGACAGGTTTTCCATCGAATCGAAGAACGTGCGCCGACGCACGCGATTGAGTCAATTGCGGAATTTTAGTCCGTTATATGCGGAAATTTGCGTGGTTTTTCGCGAATTGAATCGGATTTATCTTCTGTCGCTCTGACGGTGCATCCGCGCCGGCTTTTCGAGGAGCGATGATGGATCACCCCGTTTCAGCCGTTTCAGCCCGGTCGGCACGCCGGCGTGCATGGGTGCTGGCCGCCGTGTGCATGGCCGCCGTCGCACTGCCGCTGTCGTTTTCGGGCGGCGCGGTCGCGACGCCGGCGATCGGCCGCGACCTGCACGGCAGCCCGGTCGCGATGAACTGGATCACCAACGCGTTCATGCTCGCGTTCGGCAGTTTCCTGATGGCATCGGGCGCGCTCGCCGATCAGTTCGGCCGCAAGCGCCTGTTCGCGATCGGCGTCGGCGGTTTCACGCTGATGTCGGTCGCGCTTGCGTTCGCGCCGTCGATGCTCGCGGTCGACCTGCTGCGCGCCGCGCAAGGACTCGCGGCGGCCGCGGCGCTCGCCGGCGGCACGGCCGCGCTCGCGCAGGAGTTCGACGGCGCGGCGCGTACGCGTGCGTTCAGCCTGCTCGGCACGACCTTCGGCATCGGGCTCGCGTTCGGGCCCGTGCTCGCCGGCGGCCTGATCGGGCACTACGGCTGGCGTGCGATCTTCGTGACGAGCGCGGTGGCCGGCGTGCTGTCGCTGGTGGTCGGGCTGCCGCGCATGCACGAGTCGCGCGACCCGCATGCGACGGGGCTCGACTGGCCCGGCACGGCCGCGTTCACCACCGCGCTGACGCTGTTCACGTTCGGCGTGATCGAGGCGCCCGCGCGCGGCTGGTCGAGTGCGCTCGTGATCGTGCTGCTGGCCGGCGCCGCGCTGGGCGCGGGCGCATTCGTGATGATCGAGACGCGCGTCGCGCGGCCGATGCTCGACCTGTCGCTGTTCCGCATCGCGCGCTTCGTCGGCGTGCAGGTGCTGCCGGTGTCGACCTGCTGCTGCTACATCGTGCTGCTCGTCGTGCTGCCGCTGCGCTTCATCGGCATCGACGGCTTCAGCGAGATCGACGCCGGCTGGCTGATGCTCGCGATTTCCGCGCCGATGCTGGTCGTGCCGTTCGTCGCGGCGACGCTCACGCGCGGGCTGTCGGCCGGCGTGATTTCCGCCGTCGGGCTCGTGATCGCGGCGGCGGGGCTCGTGTGGCTGAGCGTCGCATTGCGCGGCGGCGCGGGGCCCGCGGCGATCGCGCCGATGCTTGCGATCGGCGTCGGCGCCGGCATGCCGTGGGGGCTGATGGACGGGCTGTCGGTGAGCGTCGTGCCGAAGGAGCGCGCCGGGATGGCGACCGGCATCTTCAGCACGACGCGGGTGGCGGGTGAGGGCATCGCGCTCGCGATCGCCGGCGCGGTGCTCGCGACGCTCGCGCAGGCGGGGCTGCGCGCAGCGTCCGTGGCGGGCGCGACGCCAGAGGCTATCGTCCGTGCGTCCGCCCGGCTCGCGACCGGCGACCTTGGCGGCGCCGCCGCGGTGTGGCCGCAGGCCGGGCGCGCGGTGTTGCAGCAAAGCTACGCGCAGGCGTTCGACCATCTGCTGATCGGGCTGGCCGTCGTCACGTTGCTGTGCGCGGCAGTCGTGTTCGTGTTTCTCGGCGGGCGGCGTGGCGTGGAGTCCGGCGATGCATGCGCGCGGCGAGCCTGACTGACGGGCCGCTGCTCGCGAGCCGACGCGTCGTGCCGGCACCGGCGGCGCGTCGCGTCGCTCGACCGTTGCGCATCGTCGCATTCGCAACTTTCGCTTGATTTTCCTGCATCTGCTCCGAAACTCTAAGACGACCGCGCCACGTACACATCGATCTTTCGGTGAAGGGGATACGCAGCGTCTCGAAGCGCCGTAGAAAGCCACAGGAGAATCGGAATGAATGAGCAAGTCAGTGACGACGTCGTTCAAAACACCATCAACTTTGCGATTTTTCGTGCCGGAGGAGGCGAGGGGGACATCGTGGAGCAGGTGCGCCGCGCATTTCGATCGTTGCAGTTGCTCCGTCGTACGGACAGCCCGAATGACATCAATCTCGCCGCCGCCGAGCACTACATGTACGCCCGGTTCCTGGCGGGGGCGACGGGCGACCCGTTGGTCAAGGCAACGCCGGCGCTTTACGGGGCGAAGAAACGGGTCTATTTCGCGCTCGGCATTCAGGACAGGATGGCGACCAGCGCTGGCAATCCCGTGTTGGCCCCGAACAGGTCGGTCGAACGTTGGGGACTCAAGGGGGCAACGGACGGTTTGCGCGACTACTCGACCGTCAACGACGGACAACGCGCCAACCGTTTCGGCGCGTCGCTCAGCTCGTTGAGCGGGGAAGCATTGCGATACAAGCGAGGCTGATGCGCCACGTGCCGCACGCCGCTGTCCCGAATTGGCACAGCATGACGCGTGCGAACCGCTCAGGGTGTTCCGAATCTGCGCATTCGCCGGGATGGCGCGCGCGCGGCGCGTGCGTGGGCGAGGCCGTGCAAGATGGCACGCATGTTGCGTAAACGGGTGCAGCGCATTCCAACCGGCGCTGTACTCACACAAGCACGATGAACAGGAGACATGTATGAACCCGTTTGACCTGAAGCAACTGGGCCTCGACGTCGAATACCCGTACCGTCAGCAGTACGACAACTACATCGGCGGCAAGTGGGTGGCGCCGGTGAAGGGCGAGTATTTCGAGAACGTGTCGCCGATCAACGGTCAGCCGTTCTGTCGCGTGCCGCGCTCGGGCGCCGACGACATCGAGCTGGCGCTCGACGCCGCGCATGCCGCGCGCCGCAAGTGGGGCAAGACGTCCGTGGCCGAGCGTGCGAACCTGCTGCTCGCCGCCGCCGAGCGGATGGAAAAGAACCTGAAGCTGCTGGCCGTGGCCGAGACGATCGACAACGGCAAGCCGCTGCGCGAGACGATGGCAGCCGACCTGCCGCTCGCGATCGACCACTTCCGCTACTTCGCGGGCTGCATCCGCGCGCAGGAAGGCGGTATCTCCGAAATCGACGACAACACCGTCGCGTATCACTTCCACGAGCCGCTCGGCGTGGTCGGCCAGATCATCCCGTGGAACTTCCCGCTGCTGATGGCCGCATGGAAGCTCGCACCGGCGCTCGCGGCCGGCTGCTGCGTCGTGATGAAGCCGGCCGAGCAGACGCCCGCGTCGGTGCTGGTGCTGATGGAGCTGATCGGCGACCTGTTCCCGGCCGGCACGATCAACATCGTGAACGGCTTCGGCAAGGAAGCGGGCGAGGCGCTCGCGACCAGCAAGCGGATCGCGAAGATCGCGTTCACGGGCTCGACGCCGGTCGGCAAGCACATCCTGCGCGCGGCGGCCGACAGCCTGATCCCGTCGACGGTCGAGCTGGGCGGCAAGAGCCCGAACATCTTCTTCGCCGACGTGCTCGACCAGGACGACGCGTTCCTCGACAAGGCGCTCGAAGGGCTCGCGATGTTCGCGCTGAACCAGGGCGAAGTGTGCACGTGCCCGTCGCGGATCCTGATCCAGGAATCGATCTACGAACGTTTCATCGAGAAGGCCGTCGCGCGGGTCGAACGCATCAAGGCCGGCCACCCGCTCGACCTGCAGACGATGATCGGCGCGCAGGCGTCGCAGCAGCAGCTCGACAAGATCCTGTCGTACATCGACATCGGCCGCGGCGAAGGCGCGCAATGCCTGACGGGCGGCGAGCGCACGGCGCCGGCTGCCGAACTCGGCACGGGCTACTACGTGAAGCCGACGATGCTGCTCGGCAACAACAAGATGCGCGTGTTCCAGGAAGAGATCTTCGGGCCGGTCGCGTCGGTGATGACGTTCAAGGACGAGGCGGACGCGATCGAACTCGCGAACGATACGTTCTACGGGCTCGGCGCAGGCGTGTGGACGCGCAACGGCACGCGTGCGTACCGGATGGGCCGCGAGGTCGAGGCCGGCCGCGTGTGGACCAACTGCTACCACCTGTACCCCGCGCACGCGGCGTTCGGCGGCTACAAGCAGTCGGGGATCGGCCGCGAGACGCACAAGATGGCGCTGTCGAACTATCAGCAGACGAAGTGCCTGCTGGTCAGCTACCAGGCCGAGGCGCTCGGGTTCTTCTGATAGCCGACGCGGGGGCGAAGCGCCGGGGCCGGTGGGGCCCGGCATTTCGCCCCGTTCGATTTCGACATTCGACGCAGGCTGCGCTTGTTGCAGCCTGCGCCGGAAACGATACCGGCAGCCGCGTGCGCGCGGCGGCACGGTGCGCCGATGCGTGCGACCACCCCCAGCATGGCTGAGCAGCCCCGATCCTTTCCGCGCCATCCCGTCTTTCACGCGGGCGAACTCCGAACTCGATTCGCAGCGCCGCTTCGGCGTGGCCGACGAAGCCGAGCGGATGCGTGACGTCGTGACGACGCGCCTGAACATCGGCGTGCGGCAGTTCGTCGAGTCGCAGCCGTTCATGTTCGCCGGCACCACAAGCGGCGCACGCGCATCCGTGACCTGCGACATCGTGCAGAGCCTGCGCGACGCGATCGGCGATCTGCTGCCGGTGGTGCGCGTGATCGACACGAAGACGCTGCGGTTCGCGTTGCCCGCGCATGGCGGCGACGGTGGCCGCATCGACGCGGCCGCGTGCGACGGCAGCGGTATCGGGTTGCTGTTCGTCGATTTCGTGCGCGGGATCCGCTACCGGATCAACGGCCGCGCGACGCTGCGGGCCGATCTGCCGGACGCGAATGCGCAGCCGTGGGCGGCGGGCAGCGCGATCGTGGCGCTGGCGATCGGGCAGGCGTACGGCAACTGCGGCACACGGGGTGCGCGGCCGAAGCCGGCCGGGTAGCCGGTATCCGGGGGCCATCCGCCCGCGGCGGCACATGCGCGGTTGCAGCGCGGCTCGCACCGGCGGCGTGCGCGGGACGCCGCCTTCGGGTGCGCCCGCATGGCGCGCGCCGGCCGGGCAGCGTGGCATGGCGGGCGGTTCGCGGGGCCGGGCGGTTCGGCACGGGACTTGCGTGACAGGCGCGGTTCCGCGCAGGTGAGGGAGGACACGATGGATCAACACGTGGCGTGTATTGAAGAACCGACCGCCGAAGACACGCGGCGCAACGCGCAGGGCGACGACGCACAGGCCGGGCAGGCCGTCGTCAGCGTCGCGCACGATGCCGACGAGCAGGCGCGCAACCTGATCGGCTGGCGGCAGACCTACGACCAGCTCGCGGCCGGCCGCTTCGTCGGCACGCTGACCGAGCTGCCGCTCGACACGATGAAGCTGTTTCGAGAATCGACGAGCCACCTGCTGCGCCAGGCGTGCGAAGTCCGCGGCGATGCGTACTGGTTCGGCATCCCGCTCGTGTGCGACGGCACCGCGCGCGTCGATGCGTGTCGCATCGGGCCCGGCGCCCTCGCATTCCGGCCCGGCAACGTCGAATTCGAACTGGTGACGCCCGCGCAGTTCTCGATCTACGGCGTCGTCGTGCGCGGCGACGTGCTGCGCCGCTATGCCGACGAAGTCGAGCGCCGTGCGCTCGACGAGCGGCTCTTCACACAGCGCGTGATGCAGGTCGGCGATGCGCGGCTCGCGCGCCTGTGCGCGCTGCTCGGCCGCCGCCTCGACGGCGCGGTGGCGGCGGCCGGTCCGCTGCCCGATGCGCAGCGCGACGACCTGCAGGCCGACGTGCTGGCCGCGCTGTTCGATGCGTGCGCGCAACCGGGTGACGACGGCGGCGGCGCCGCGCCGTCGACGCGCCGCTGGATCGTCGAGCAGGCGCGCGACTACGTGCTTGCGCACCGCACGCGCCCGGTCGGCGTGCCGGAGCTGTGCGAGCAGCTGCTCGTGAGCCGGCGGACGCTGCAGTACTGCTTCCAGGACGTGCTCGGGATGGCGCCCGCGACCTACCTGCGCACGCTGCGTCTGAACGGCGCGCGGCGCGATCTGTGCGGCCGCGCGGCCGGTTCGGTGCAGGATGTGGCCGAGGCGTGGGGCTTCTGGCACCTGAGCCAGTTCGCGACCGATTACCGGCGGCTGTTCGGCAAGCGGCCGTCGGAGACGCTGCGCGATCGTGCGGTGCGGGTCGCGGCGGGGTGAGGCGGGTCGCCGGAGGCGGCGCCGCGTCGGCGCTGGCTGCGTGCGCGGCTACGTGTTCGAGCGCTTGGCGGACGGCCGTATCGGGTTTGCTCAGCGGGCCGTCGCCGTTGCCGTCGCCGTCACGTCGCGCGGTGCGGGCCACGCCAGCGCGTCCCAGTCGACTGCGCGGTAAGCCGCTTCAACGGCAGCCAGATCGTCCGGCCGCTCACTGCGATGGAGTCCGCGCAATTCGGCGGGCAAATCGAGCGCGACCGGCACGCAATGCGGATAGTCGCGCACGCGCAGCGCTGGCGCGATCGTCGTGAAGCATGCGAGCGTCGGCACGTCGAAACCGTCGGCGAGATGCAATGCCGCCGTGTCCGGCGCGAACAGCAGGCTGGCGCCCTTGACCCAGGCGATGAAGCGCGCGGTGTCGGTCGCGTCGCTGCTCACGTCGACGTAAGCGGGATGCGCGACCGGGCCGAAGCCGACCACCGGCAACCCGTAGCGCTGCACGAGCCTTTCCACGAACTCCGCGCGCAGCACAGGCGGCACGCTGCGCACCGCGGTGCTCGCGTTCGGGCAGAACAGCACGTATGGCCGCTGCCACGCGGCCGGCAGCGCCGGCAGCGGCAGCCGCGCGAGCCAGCGGTTGCGCTTCGCGGCGGCCGGCACGGCGGCCGGGTCGACGCCGAGCGCGGCGAGGAAGAAATCGATCATCGGCAGCCGCGAGAACGCGGGCCAGTACAGGTGATTGCCAACGTCGATGCACGGTGCATCGGCGGGCAGCGCTGCCACGGGACACGGCAGCGCGTGCGACGGCGCGACGACGTCGGCCGCGAGCGCATACAACGCGTCAACATAGCGCGGCGCGCGGGTTGGCCGGTACAGCGTGAAGCGCAGGCCCGGATGGGCCGCTCGCAGCGCGGCGAGGGCGGTCAGCCCGATCGCCGAATCGCCGAGCGTGACGCCCATCCCGTTGATCACATGCACATGCCGCGCATCGTCGTAGTCGAGCCGGAACGGCCTGTGTGCGGCATGCAGCAGGCCGAGTGCGGGCGCAGCCGGCACGTGGCCGTCGGCCCGCCCGCCACCGTGCTCGACGTCGTACGGCGCGACGAGCGTGCCGTCCGGCGCGAGCAGCGTGCCGGGGCAGGCCAGCGCATCCTCGTGCGACAGCGCGACGTCAGCCGGCGCGGTGTGCGTATCCACCGCTATCCGCCGCGCGCGCGGCGGCCCTGCTCGCGGATCTGCTCGAGCGTCGCGGCCGGCGTGCTGGCGTCCTGCGGGATGCGGATCTCGATCACCGCAGGCAGCCCGCAAGTCAGCGCGCGTTCGAGCGCGGGCGCGAAATCGGCGGTGCGCTCGACCGTCTCGCCATGCGCGCCGAACGCACGCGCATACGCGGCGAAATCGGGGTTCGTGAGCCCCGTGCCGTGCACGCGGCCCGGGTAGTTGCGCTCCTGATGCATGCGGATCGTGCCGAAATGGCCGTTGTTGACGACGATCGCGACGATGTTCAGCCCGTACTGCATCGCGGTCGCAAGCTCGTTGCCGGCCATCATGAAGCAGCCGTCGCCCGCGAGCGCGACGACCGCGCGCGACGGGTACAGCGATTTCGCGGCGAGCGCGGCCGGCAGCCCGTAGCCCATCGCGCCGCTGGTCGGGGCGAGCTGCGAACGGAAGTGCCGGTACGCGAAGTGGCGATGCAGCCAGATCGCATAGTTGCCGGCGCCGTTGGTCAGGATCGCATCGTGCGGCAGGCGTTCGCGCAACTGCACCATCACGTCGCCGAGCTGCACGTCGCCGGGCATCGGCAGCGGCGCATGCCATTCGCGGTACGCGCGGTGCGCATCGGCGGCCGCGCCGGCCCAGACGGGACGTTCGGGCGGTTCGAGCGCGGCAAGCGGCGCGGCGATCTCGGGCATTCCCGACACGATCGGCAGGTCGGCCGCATACACGCGGCCGAGTTCATCGGCGCCCTGGTGCACGTGGATCAGCGTCTGGCGCGTCTTCGGGATGTCGAGCAGCGTGTAGCCGCCGGTCGTCGCTTCGCCGAGGCGCGGCCCGATCACGAGCAGCAGGTCGGCGTCGCGGATGCGTTTCGCGAGCGCGGGATTGATCCCGAGCCCGACGTCGCCTGCGTAGTTCGGGTGCGCGTTGTCGATCGTGTCCTGGAAGCGGAAGGCGCACGCGACCGGCAGTTGCCAGCGTTCGACGAAGGTGCGCAGGTTCGCGCAGGCGTCGGGCGTCCAGCCGCTGCCGCCGACGATCGCGAACGGCCGTTCCGCGCGTGCGAGCCGCTCGCGCAGTTCGTCGATCTGCGCGGCCGACGGCGCGGCCGCGATGCGTTTCGCGGCCGGAACGACGGGCTGCGCCGCGCACGCTTCGGACAGCACGTCCTCCGGCAGCGCGAGCACGACCGGGCCGGGGCGGCCGGACGTCGCGACGTGGAACGCATGGCTCAGGTATTCGGGGATACGGCGCGGGTCGTCGATCTGCGCGACCCATTTCGCCATCTGGCCGAACATCCGGCGGTAGTCGATTTCCTGGAAGGCTTCGCGGTCGAGGTGCTCGCGGGCGCACTGGCCGACGAACAGGATCATCGGCGTCGAATCCTGGAACGCGGTGTGCACGCCGATCGACGCATGGGTCGCGCCGGGCCCGCGCGTGACGAAGGCGACGCCGGGGCGGCCGGTCAGCTTGCCGACCGCTTCGGCCATGTTCGCGGCGGCCGCCTCGTGACGGCAGACGACCGTCTGGATGCGCGCGGTGTCGTCCGCCAGCGCATCGAGTACGGCGAGGAAACTCTCGCCCGGCACGCAGAACACGCGTTCGACGTGATTGGCGAGCAACGCATCGACGAGCAGTCGCGCACCGGTGGTGGCGCGCGGCTCGAGATCCTTGGAATGCGACATGGGCTGCCGTCTCCCTGGGTAGCGGGACGTACAGCTTACGCCCGTTGGCGGGGCGCTGAAAAGTGTCGGAACGCTGGGTGGTTCGGGGCACGCGCCAGAACTTCGGTTGGCCGGACGGCCAGCTTGTGCGTGTACGCCCAATGGTGAAAAGTGAGCGCTATGGATGTCGAGCGCGAATCTCCGCCTGCTCACCCGGGCGCAGGCGGGGCAGTGTCCGGAACTGAAAGACTGCGGGGCGGCGCTCACATGAGAATCGATATCCGGGTGGTGCACGATGTACACACATGGATTTACATTGCCCGCTGCATAGTATGATGTACATCCATCGTACATCCGATTGTGGGAGATCGACGTGCATACCACCAGGGTATTTCGGAACGGTAACTCGCAGGCCGTGCGGATTCCTGCGGACCTTGCCTATGAGCGCAGCGACATGGAACTCGAAATCGAGCGGGTGGGCGACGAAATCCGTATTCGGCCCACTCGGAGACCTTTGACCCACGTACTCGAGAAGTTCGCGAACTTCGGGCCGGATTTCATGGCCGAGGGGCGCGGCGATCAGGAGCAGGCCGAGCGCGAGGGCTTGTGATGCCGCGTTACATGCTCGACACCAACATGTGCATCTATCTGATCAAGAATCAGCCGGAGCAGGTCGCGAGACGGTTCGCGCAGTGTTACAGCGGAGATGTCGTGATGTCGGCGATCACCTATGCCGAACTCGAGTACGGTGTCGCGGCGTGCGCGAATCCTGTCCGCGAGCGTCGCAATCTTGCTGCGCTGATCGAGGACATCCCCGTTGCTCCGTTCGACACGGCGGCCGCGCAAGCATACGGCCCGGTTCGGGAAGCGACGCGCGAGCGGAAGAAGGATCATCTCGACAAACTGATCGCCGCGCATGCGGTGTCGCTCGATGTGGTCCTGGTGACCAACAACGAACGGGATTTTGCGAGTTATCCGGGATTGCGGCTGGAGAACTGGTTGAACGATTGATTCGTGCCAGCCGCCGTCAGGCGGTCATGCGGGACTTCGGAGTGTCCCGCATGACCGCCTGATCCGGCATCAGCACTCGACGATATTGACGGCCAGCCCGCCGCGCGACGTTTCCTTGTACTTCGTCTTCATGTCGGCGCCCGTCTCGCGCATCGTCTTGATCACGGAGTCGAGCGACACGTAGTGCGAGCCGTCGCCGCGCAGCGCCATGCGCGCCGCGTTGACGGCCTTCACCGACGCCATCGCGTTGCGCTCGATGCACGGGATCTGCACCATCCCGCCGACCGGGTCGCAGGTGAGGCCGAGGTTGTGTTCCATCCCGATTTCGGCTGCGTTCTCGACCTGCTGCGGCGTGCCGCCGAGCACGGCCGCGAGCGCGCCGGCCGCCATCGAGCACGCGACGCCCACTTCGCCCTGGCAGCCGACTTCCGCGCCCGAGATCGAGGCGTTGAGCTTGTAAAGAATGCCGATCGCGGCGGCCGTCAGCAGGAAGTCGATCACGCCCTGTTCGTTCGCACCGGGCGTGAAGCGCGTGTAGTAGTGCAGCACGGCGGGGATGATGCCGGCCGCACCGTTGGTCGGCGCGGTGACGACGCGGCCGCCGGCGGCGTTTTCCTCGTTGACCGCGATCGCGTACAGGTTGATCCAGTCGATCATCGACAGCGGATCCTGCAGCGCGCGCTCGGGGCTGCCCGTCAGCGTGCGGTACAGCTGCGGCGCGCGGCGCTTGACCTGGAACGGGCCGGGCAGGTTGCCGTCGGCATCGGGGTTGCCGATCCCGCAACCGCGCGACACGCACGACTGCATCACGGCCCAGATCTTCAGCAGCCCGTCGCGCGTTTCCTCCTCGGTGTGCCACGCGCGCTCGTTGTCCCACATCAACTGCGCGATCGACTTGCCGGTCGATTCGGTCAGCGCGAGCAGCTCCGCGCCGGTGCGGAACGGGTGCGTCATCTGCTCGGCCGCGCTCAGCACCTTCGTGTTCGGCGCGCCGGCCGTCACGACGAAGCCGCCGCCGACCGACAGGTAGGTGCGCTCGACCAGTACCTCGCCGTTCGCGTCGGATGCGCGCAGTTTCATCCCGTTCGGATGCTCGGGCAGCGCCTGGCGGTAGAACGCGATGTTCTCCTTCAGCACGAACGGCACCGGATGCGTGCCCAGCAGCGCGAGTTTCTTCGACTTGCGGACTTCTTCGAGCCGCGCGTCGATGGTTTCGGGATCGACGGTGTCGGGCGCGTCGCCGAGCAGCCCGAGCATCACGCCGCGGTCGGTGCCGTGGCCCTTGCCGGTGGCGCCGAGCGAGCCGTACAGCTCGACCTTCACGTGCGCCGTCGCATCGAGCTGCCCGTCGCGCTCGAGGCCCTGGACGAACATCAGCGCCGCGCGCATCGGCCCGACCGTGTGCGAGCTGGACGGACCGATGCCGATCTTGAAGAGGTCAAATACGCTGACTGCCATTTCGATACCTGCCTTGCTATAAGAATAATGCTAGCGCGCCTGCAATGGCAGGCACGCGGCGAGCCATGCGGGTGGCGTTGGGGAAAGCTGCTGCGCGACGCGGGCGTAGCGCCCGTCGAGCCGCGCGGCCAGATGAAAGAGTTCGGTGGCGTTTTTCGGGTCCCACTGCCCCGTGTAGCCCGGCAAGCCGGCCTCGCGGCGCTTCGCGTCGAACGGCACCGGCGAATTCACGAATTCCTCGTGCGTCTTCTCGCCGAGTGCATACGGCACGAGCCAGTCGAGCGCGGCCGCAAGCGTCGCGCCGTTCGCGCCGCGTTCGCGCAGCCAGTTGCGGTTGAAGCGGCGCGCGGCGAGCGCAGCCGTCACCAGCGGCTGCAGATCGTAGACCGCGTAATGCAGCGCATCGCGTTCCTCGAAGTCCCACGTCTTGCCGTCCGGGCCGATGTTGTCGGCGAGATGCTCGACGAACAGCCGCTGCGCGGCGTTCATCATCTTGCGGTCACCGAGCGTGAACGCGGACAGCGCGATCAGCTTGATCCGGTGGCTCTGCCAGTTGTTGCGCCAGGTGCCGGCGAGCGGGCGCTTCTGCGCATCGATCTGCGCGACATAGCCGGCGCCGAGCTTCGCGATGAACGCGGCCGTCGCGTTGCGGGTCTTCACCGGCAGTGCGCTCGCGGTCATGTCGTACGCGATGATCAGGCTGTCGAAGCGCGTCTCGTCGATCGGATTGAAACTCGGCTGGTAGGTCGCGACCCACGCGGACAGGAAGCGGTCGACGAGCTGCAGGTAGCGCGGCGCGTTCGTCACGCGCCACGCCAGCGCCGCGTCGCGCATCAGGTCGAGATCCTTCAGCGCGGCCGCGCTCTGGTCGTAGATCCCTTCGTGCGGCAGCGTGCCCTCGGTGTGCACGCGCGCCATTGCCTTCGGCTGCTCGCCGATGCGCGCGTCGACACTGCGGATCAGCGCCTGCACGCCCGGTTCGGCCTGCGTCGTCTCGCTCGCCTGCAGCGCCGGCGCCGCGCAGAAATTCATCGCGGCGTGCGCATGGCCGGACGCGCCGAGGCCGGCGGCGGCCAGCGACAGCGAGGCGACGAGCATCGGCACGAACCGGCCTGCGCGCGTGCGCGGCCGCCACTTGACTGCACCATGGCCCGGAAACATCGGACGCACCATGCGGAACTCCTTCATTGGCTGGATCGCGTGTGATGTTAGCCGGATTGGCGGGGGAACGTGAACCGGTTCGCCCGGCGAACGCAAAAACCGCACGCAACCCCGGGTTGCGTGCGGTGCGGTCACCATCGGGCGGCTCCGGGCCTGGCGTGCGTTATGCGTATTCCGACATCGGCACGCACGAGCAGAACAGGTTGCGGTCGCCGTACACGTTGTCCGCGCGGCCGACCGGCGGCCAGTACTTGTTCGTGCCGAGCGATGCGACCGGGTACGCAGCCTGCTCGCGCGAGTACGCGTGCGGCCATTCGTTCGCGGTGACGACAGCCGCCGTGTGCGGTGCGTGACGCAGCGGGTTGTCCTCGCGATCGGCGCGGCCTTCCTCGACTGCACGGATTTCGTCGCGGATCGCGATCATCGCGGCGATGAAGCGGTCGAGTTCTTCCTGCGATTCCGATTCGGTCGGCTCGACCATCAGCGTGCCCGGCACCGGGAAGCTCATCGTCGGCGCGTGGAAGCCGTAGTCCATCAGGCGCTTCGCGACGTCGTCGACGCTGATGCCGCTCGATTCCTTGATCGGACGCAGGTCGAGAATGCACTCGTGCGCGACCAGCCCGCCCGGGCCCGAATACAGCACCGGGTAGTGCGGCGCGAGGCGCTTCGCGATGTAGTTCGCGTTGAGGATCGCGGTTTCCGTCGCGGCGGTCAGGTTCTTCGCGCCCATCATCGCGATGTACATCCACGAGATCGGCAGGATCGACGCCGAGCCGTACGGGGCGGCCGACACCGCGCCGATGCCGTTTTCGTCGCGCGAGTAGCCGGTCGAACGCTGGTTCGGCAGGAACTTCGCGAGGTGCGCGCCGACCGCGACCGGGCCGACGCCCGGGCCGCCACCGCCGTGCGGGATGCAGAAGGTCTTGTGCAGGTTCAGGTGCGACACGTCGCCGCCGAACTGGCCCGGTGCGGTCAGGCCGACCATCGCGTTCATGTTCGCGCCGTCGACGTACACCTGGCCGCCGTGCGCATGGACGATCTCGCAGATCTCGCGGACGTTCTGCTCGAACACGCCGTGCGTCGACGGATACGTGATCATGATCGCCGCGAGGTCCTTCGCGTGCTCGTCGGCCTTCGCCTTCAGATCGGCGATGTCGACGTTGCCCTGTGCGTCGCACGCGACGACCACGACCTTCATGCCGGCCATGTGCGCGGACGCCGGGTTCGTGCCGTGCGCGGATGCCGGGATCAGGCACACGTCGCGATGCGCTTCGCCGCGCGATGCGTGGTAGGCGTGAATGATCAGCAGGCCCGCGTACTCGCCCTGCGAGCCGGCGTTCGGCTGCAGCGACACGGCCGCGTAGCCGGTGGCCGCGACGAGCATCTGCTCGAGCTGGTCGATCATCTCGCGGTAGCCGACGGTCTGCTCGGCCGGTGCGAACGGGTGGATGCCGCCGAACTCGGGCCACGTGACCGGCAGCATTTCCGACGTCGCGTTCAGCTTCATCGTGCACGAGCCGAGCGGGATCATCGAGCGGTCGAGCGCGAGATCCTTGTCCGACAGGCTGCGCAGGTAGCGCAGCATTTCGGTTTCGGAATGGTGGCGGTTGAACACGTGGTGCGTCAGGTACGCGCTCGTGCGCTCGAGGCCGGCCGGCAGCGCGGCGACGCCGGCAAGGCCTGCGTCCAGCGCGTCGACGGCCGGTGCGGTGCCGCCCGCGGCCTGCGCGAACACGGCGAGCAGATCGGCGAGGTCATCGCGCGTCGTCGTTTCGTCGACCGACACGCCGACTTGCGTGTCGCTCACGCGGCGCAGGTTGATGCGCTTGGCCTTCGCGAATTCATGGACCTGCGCGGTGCGCGCGCCGGTGTCGATCGTCAGCGTGTCGAAGAACGTGTCGTTGGCGGTCGTGAAGCCGAGCTGCTTCACGCCGGCGGCGAGCAGCGCCGCGATGCGGTTCACGCGCAGCGCGATCGTCTTCAGGCCGTGCGGGCCGTGGTAGACCGCGTACATGCTGGCCATGATCGCGAGCAGCGCCTGCGCGGTACACACGTTCGACGTCGCCTTTTCGCGGCGGATATGCTGTTCGCGCGTCTGCAGCGCGAGGCGCAGCGCGGGCTTGCCCTGCGCGTCGACCGTCACGCCGACGAGGCGGCCCGGCATCTGGCGCTTGAATTCGTCACGCACCGCGAGATACGCGGCGTGCGGGCCGCCGAAGCCCATCGGCACGCCGAAGCGCTGCGTGTTGCCGATCGCGACGTCCGCGCCCCATTCGCCGGGCGGCGTCAGCACGGTGAGCGCGAGCAGGTCGGCCGCGACGACCACGTGGCCGCCGGCCGCGTGGATCGCCTCGGTGAGCGCGCGGTAGTCGCGCACGTCGCCGTTCACGCCCGGGTATTGCAGCAGCACGCCGAATGCGTTTGCCTGCGCGGCGTCGGCGGCCGGGCCCGTCTTGACCTCGATGCCGACCGGCAGCGCGCGTGTGCGGATCACTTCGAGCGTTTGCGGCAGCACGTCGTCGGCGACGTAGAACACGTTCGACGCCGGCTTGCCGGTACGCTGCAGCAGCGTCATCGCTTCGGCCGCGGCGGTTGCTTCGTCGAGCAGCGACGCGTTCGAGATCGCGAGGCCCGTCAGGTCGGCGACCATCTGCTGGAAGTTCAGGAGCGCCTCGAGGCGGCCCTGGGAAATTTCAGGCTGGTACGGCGTGTAGGCCGTGTACCACGCCGGGTTTTCGAGCACGTTGCGCAGGATGACGGCCGGCGTGTGCGTGTCGTTGTAACCCTGGCCGATGTACGAGCGGAACACCTGGTTCTTGTCCGCGAGAACCCGCAGCGCGGCGAGGGCTTCGGCCTCGCTCTTCGGCTGCGCGAACGGGCCGAGCGGCAGCGTTTCGGCGCGGCGGATCGAGGCCGGGATCACGGCGTCCATCAGGGCGGCGCGCGACGCAAAGCCGAGCGTGTCGAGCATGGCCTGCTGGCTGGCGGCGTCGGGGCCGATGTGGCGTTCGGCGAACGCGTCGTGCGTTTCGAGCGCGGCGAGCGAGAGGGGCGTGCGGTTCATCAGGCGGTCCGGGTGTTCGAGCTTCATGGCGTGACTCTGGTCCCGCGCGGGACGGGGCGGCTGACCGGCCCCGCGCGGTTCGGGTAAGGAAATTAGTCGATCAGCTTGGAGTAGGCGGCAGCGTCGAGCAGGCTGTCGGTCGATGCGCCGGCCGCGAGCTTGATCTTGAACAGCCACGTGTCGTACGCGTCGCTGTTCACCTCTTCCGGCGTGTCGACTGCGTCCGCGTTGATCGCGACCACCTCGCCCGACACCGGCGAATAGATGTCCGACGCGGCTTTCACGGATTCGACGACGCCGATCGCGTCGCCTGCCTTCACCTGCTTGCCGACGGGCGGCAGTTCGAGGAAAACGATGTCGCCGAGCGTGTTCTGCGCGTGATCGGTGATGCCGATCGTCAGCGTGCCGTCGGCTTCAGTGCGGATCCACTCGTGTTCGTCGGTGTACTTCAGATCGGCCGGGACGTTGCTCATCGGATGCTCCTGATAAAAAGGGTTTGTTCGTTTTGCTGGCACGCCGCCGGGGCGCGCCGGATGTGGTTGCGCCGGGCGCCATCTCCCGGCTTACCGGGAGGGGGGGCCCCCCGGCCGTTACGCAGCGAGGACCTTGCCGTTGCGCACGAACGGCAGTTTTACCACGCGCGCGGGAAGATTCTTGTCTCGAATTTGCACCTGGATCAGGTCGCCGATCTGGACGGCGGCCGGCACGCGGGCGAACGCGATCGATTCCTGCATCGACGGCGAGAACGTGCCGCTCGTGATCTCGCCTTCGCCGTGCGGCGTGACGACCTTCTGGTGCGCGCGCAGCACGCCGCCCGCCTTGCCGTTTTCCTTCTGCAGGATCAGGCCGACGAACGCGGCGCGCGTGCCGTTGGCTTCCAGTGCGGCGCGGCCGACGAAGTCGCGCGGCGCAGTGAGGTCGATCGTCCATGCGAGGCCCGCGTCGAGCGGGGAGACGGTGTCGTCCATGTCCTGGCCGTACAGGTTCATGCCGGCCTCGAGGCGCAGCGTGTCGCGCGCGCCGAGCCCGCACGGGCGCACGCCGTTTTGCTGCAGCGCGGTCCACAGCGCTTCGACGTGCACGGCCGGGACGATCACTTCGAAACCGTCTTCACCGGTATAGCCGGTGCGCGCGACGGTGAGATCGCCGAACGGCGTGGCGGCGACCTGCGCGGCGTTGAACGGCTTCAGCTCGCTGGTGGCGGCGCGTGCGGAAGGCACCGTGGCCCACACTTTTTCGCGGGCGTTCGGGCCCTGTACGGCGACGATCGCGAAATCGCGGCGCGGCGCGATCGTGAGGCCGTAGCCGCCTTGCTCGTTCAGCTGGTTGAACCACGCGATGTCTTTCTCGGCGGTGCCGGCGTTGACGACCACGCGGAAGAATTCTTCGGTGAAGTAATAGACGATCAGATCGTCGATGACGCCGCCCTGCGGGTTGAGCAGGCACGAGTAGAGTGCCTTGCCGGGCGTCTTGAGCTTGCCGACGTTGTTCGCGATCGCATGCTCGAAGAATGCGCGCACGCGGCTGCCGGTGAAGTCGACCACGCACATGTGCGACACGTCGAACATGCCGGCGTCGGTGCGCACGGCTGCGTGTTCTTCGATCTGCGAGCCGTAGTTGACGGGCATGTCCCAGCCGCCGAAGTCGACCATGCGGGCATTGAGCGCGCGGTGCGCGGCGTTGAGCGGGGTGTGATTCAGTGCAGTCATCGAGGCCTCAGGCAAGGCGCTTGCGCGCGGATCAGAACGGCCATGTGCCGACCGCCGCGGCCGATGGCCTCAAGCGATCCGGTACATGCCCCTCTGTCCTCGATACCTGAGAGATTGCGCTGCGGGCAAAGCCCGGCGAACGCGCGCCCCTTCGGTGGGCAGCTTGCCCGCGCAGCCAATGCGCTGCGGGCTACTGCCGCTCTCCAGAGTGCGGGGAGTGTGTGGCCCGCGCAATGCGCGGACGCAATTCCCCGACGCGGTCGGTCCTTTTGCCTGAGAGTTTGCGGGTGTGCCCCTTCGGCGGCGCAACCGGTGGCGAAACCACCCGGTCACACGCTCTCCCGACGCGTGCGGGCGACTGTACGCGAGCAGGTGGGCCTTGTCAATTTGGGCAAAAGAATGTCGCTTCGCGACAAGCGGCGGCAGCCGGTGCCGCCGCTTTTCTCCGCGCCGGCCGGCGCCGGCGCCGGCGCGTTACTCGCCGATCGCGCGTGCGGCCGTGTCGAGTTCCTGGTTCAGCACGCGCTGCTCGTCGCCGGACAGGCCGCCGTTGTGCTGGGCCGACATGTCGCTCGCTTCCTGGCGGATCACGTCGAGGCGGTGGTGCAGCTGTGCGCCGTACGGCGGCGGGTAGTAGCCGCCGTTCACGCGCGCGTCGATGCGGCGGTGCAGGTTGTCGATCCGGCCCTGGACCTCCTGCATGCGGTCGTTCGCGACGACCTGCGGATTCGGTCGCGGCGGGGGCGGAGGCGCCTGTCGGACCGGCCGCTGCGGCTGCACGATACAGGCCGCGAGCGAGGAAACCAGGACGCAGCATGCTGCTGCGCGAATCAACCGTTGCATCACATTCTCCTGACGGATTGGTGTCGGATCGACTTTTTGAGAAACGCATCAGACCGGGCGACCGCTGACTTTCGTTCCCGCACCATTTGTAACGGAATGTTCGGGACCGTGCCGGCGCGGCGGCTGACGCAGGGCCGCTGCCCGCGTGCGGCGCGGGATGGCGGCAGTGGCCGGGTCGGCACCGACCCGGCCGGCGGCCATCATACGGTGCGGCGCACGAACGGCAGCCGGCGGCCGTCGTGCTCGCTCTGCGCGGCGAGCTCGATGATCGTCATCACGTCGACGGCATCCTGCGCGGTGACAGGGAACGGCGCGCCGTCGCGGATCGACGCGGCGAGCGCGCGGTAGAACTCCGCGTACTGGCCGTCGAGCGTCGGTACCGGGCGTTCGACCTCGACGTCGCCGTCGAGCACGCGCAGCAGGCCGGGCGGGTTGCCGCCGCCGAATTCGACGTCGTCCGCGGTGAGGCCGGCCTTCAGCTGGTCTTCCTGCGTGTCGAGTCCGAACTTCTGGTAGCTGCCGCGCGTGCCGTGCAGCGTGAAGCGCGCGGGCTCGATCGCCGACAGCGCGCTCGCATGCAGCGCGACGTCCTTGTCCGGATAGCCGAGCAGCAGGTGGACGAAATCGGGCGCCGTGCCGTTGTCGCGGCGTGTCTTGACGGTGGCGCTCACCGTTTCCGGCAGGCCGAACAGCGCGAGCGCCTGGTCGATCAGGTGCGGGCCGAGGTCGAGCAGCAGGCCGCCGCCGCGGGCCGGTTCCTCGCGCCAGCGCGTGCGCGGCGTCGGCCGGAAGCGGTCGAAGTGCGACGCGAAGTAGGTGAGGCGGCCGAGTTCGCCCGATTTGACGATGTTGCGCACGGTGAGGAAGTCGCCGTCCCAGCGGCGGTTGTGGAACGGCGCAAACAGCCGGCTGCGCGCGTTCGCGAGGCGTGAGAGCGCGAGCGCCTCGTCGGCGGTGAGCGTGACGGGCTTGTCGACGACCACGTGGCGGCCGGCTTCGAGCACCTGGCGCGCGAGCGTGAAGTGCGTGTCGTTCGGCGTGGCGATCACCACGCACTCGATGTCGTCGAGGCCGAGCAGCGTGTCGAGATCGGGGACGACGCGCGCGCCCGGATACGCGGCCTGCGCGCGATCGGGCTGACCCGTCGCGATCGCGGCGACTTCAGTGCGGCCGCTTGTGGCGATCACCGGCGCGTGGAACGTCGCGCCGGCGAAACCGAAACCCATCAAACCAATCCTGAGCAATGACGACATGGCAATCCCTGGCTGCGAAGGAAACTAAAGGATGGCGCGCCGAAACGGCGCGCAGACGACCGGCTATTTTGGCATGGCGCCGCCGCTTGCACAGACGCGTTGGGCGAAACGCGCGATGCGATGCGGCGCTTGCGCAAGGAACGGCGGCGTTTTGCGCAGGCCCGCGCACCGTGCCCGATATGGCCGCCTGCCCGGGGGCGGACGAACGACCGGCGCGCGGCCATCGAGCCGCGATCGAGCCGCGTCATCCGGCCGCCCGCTGCCGCACGGACGCCGCGACCTGCGCGGCCCACGTCGCGCATGCGGATGCGCCGGGATGAAAGCCGTCGGCGGCCATCAGGTGGCGCTCGAGCGGCAGGTCGACCCGCAGGAGCGTGCAATGCGGCTGCGCGCCCGCCCAGCCGGCGAGTGCCGCGTTGAGCCGCTTCGCGCGCAGCCCGAGGTACCACGCGAGCGGCTGCGGCAGCGCCGGGAAGCGCTCCATCGGCGGCACTGCCGACAGGATCGCGTGCCCGACCCGGAAGCGCGCGGCAAGCAGCCGGACCAGCTCGGCCTGCTGCGCCAGCCAGCGTGCCGGCGGCACGCCGCCCGTTACGTCGTTGACGCCGAGCGACGTGACGGCCACGTCGAACGGTTCGGCCGGTTCGGCGGCGAGCCAGTCGACGAGTTCCCGCGTGGTCAGGCCCGTGCGTGCGAGCAGCTTCCAGCTCACGCGGTGCGTGGCCGCCAGCGCGTTCACCAGTTGCCCGGACAGCGCGTCGCGTTGCGTGGCGACGCCGACGCCCGCGGCGGCCGAATCGCCGACCACCAGTACGCGCAGCGGCGGGCCGTCGCCGGCTACGCCGTCGCGCGGGCCGGCCGCCTCGGGCAACCGCGGCGTGACGCGGCGCACGTAGCGGCCTTGCGCGAACAGCAGCGGGCCGAGGGCGGCGGTGGCGAACGGGTATCCCATGAGGTCGATCCGGTAGTGGTTCAGGCGAATGAAATCGGGCCGGAGCGGGCGGCGCCGGGGGAAACATATTGTGGCCGATCGGTGCGCGAACGGGGCCGGATTGGCCGGACGGACAGGGCGCGCCCGGCCGGTCGGCCTGCGCGGCCCCGTCCGGCGGCGCTCCCGAAATACGCGCCGCCGACGTGTTAACATGCGCGTCCTGCCCGCGTGTCCGCCTGCTTCGCCAGCCTGCCGCGCACGGCATCCTCCCGGCGCTCCGCCGTCAACCGCAACACCATCCGCCATCATGTCAGCAGGCCTCAATCCCGCTCAGAACGAAGCGGTGCGCTACCTCGACGGTCCCTGTCTCGTGCTCGCCGGCGCGGGCAGCGGCAAGACCCGCGTGATCACGCAGAAGATCGCGCACCTGATCGAAGCCAAAGGCTTCGAGCCGCGCCACATCGCGGCCGTCACGTTCACGAACAAGGCGGCCGCCGAAATGCGCGAGCGCGTGTCGAAGCTGCTCGAGGGCAAGACGCTCACCACGCCCGGCAAGGAAGGCCGCAAGGTGCCCGTCAACCAGCTCACCGTCTGCACGTTCCATTCGCTGGGCGTGCAGATCCTGCGGCAGGAGGCCGAGCACGTCGGGCTGAAGCCGCAGTTCTCGATCATGGATTCGGACGACTGCTTCGGGATGATCCAGGAGCAGCTCGGTACGACCGACAAGGGGCTGATCCGCAAGATCCAGAGCATCATCTCGCTGTGGAAGAACGGTCTGATCATGCCCGACGAGGCGATGGCGATCGCGGCCAACGAGGACGAGCACCAGGCTGCGATCGTCTACCGCAACTACGTCGCGACGCTGCATGCGTACCAGGCGGTCGACTTCGACGACCTGATCCGCCTGCCGGCCGAGCTGTTCGCGAAGAACGAGCAGGTACGCGACCGCTGGCAGAACAAGCTGCGCTACCTGCTGATCGACGAGTACCAGGACACCAACGCGTGCCAGTACGAGCTGGTGAAGCTGCTCGCAGGCCCGCGCGCCGCGTTCACGGCGGTCGGCGACGACGACCAGGCGATCTACGGCTGGCGCGGCGCGACGCTCGAGAACCTCGCGCAGCTCGGCAAGGATTTCCCGAAGCTGCACTTGATCAAGCTCGAGCAGAACTACCGGTCGACGGTGCGGATCCTGACCGCCGCGAACAACGTGATCGCGAACAACCCGAAGCTGTTCGAGAAGAAGCTGTGGTCCGAGCACGGGATGGGCGATTCGATCACCGTCACGCCGTGCAACGACGAGGAGCACGAGGCCGAATCGGTCGTGTTCCGGCTGTCCGCGCACAAGTTCGAGCGGCGCGCGCAGTTCCGCGACTACGCGATCCTGTATCGCGGCAACTTCCAGGCGCGCATCTTCGAGCAGGTGCTGCGGCGCGAGCGGATCCCGTACGTGCTGTCGGGCGGCCAGTCGTTCTTCGACAAGGCCGAGATCAAGGATCTGTGCGCGTATCTGCGGCTGATCGCGAACGCCGACGACGATCCCGCGTTCATCCGCGCGATCACGACGCCGCGTCGCGGGATCGGCAACACGACGCTCGAGGCGCTCGGCTCGTTCGCCGGGCAGGCGAAGGTGTCGCTGTTCGAGGCCGTGTACATGGGCGGGATCGAGGCGCGGCTGTCGGCGCGCCAGGTCGAGCCGCTGCGGATGTTCTGCGATTTCATCCAGCGCCTGACCGAGCGCGCCGACAAGGAGCCCGCGACCGTCGTGCTCGACGACATGATGGAGGCGATCCACTACGAGGCGTACCTGTACGACGCGTTCGACGAGCGGCAGGCGCAGTCGAAGTGGCAGAACGTGCTCGAATTCCTCGAATGGCTGAAGCGCAAGGGTACCAAGCCCGAGACGGAGGCCGTCGACGGCGAGGCCGAAGGCTTCCACAACGCGGACGGGCTTGCCGATACGGGCAAGAACCTGCTCGGCCTGATCCAGACCGTCGCGCTGATGTCGATGCTCGAGGGCAAGGAAGAGGATCCGGACGCCGTGCGGCTGTCGACCGTCCATGCGTCGAAGGGGCTCGAGTATCCGCACGTGTTCCTGGTCGGCGTCGAGGAGGGCATCATGCCGCACCGAGGCGGCAGCGAGGACGACGGCCCGATCGACAGCGAGCGGATCGAGGAAGAGCGCCGGCTGATGTACGTCGCGATCACGCGCGCGCAGCGCAGCCTGCACCTGAACTGGTGCAAGAAGCGCAAGCGGGCGCGTGAGACGGTGGTGTGCGAGCCGTCGCGTTTCATCCCGGAGATGGGGCTCGACGAAGCGCCGCCGCCGACGCCGGAAGAGGCGCCGATGTCGCCGAAGGACCGGCTCGCGAGCCTGAAGGCATTGCTGCAGAAGTGATGCGGCGGTCCGGTGGACCGGAAAGACAAAACCCCCGCGATGCGCGTGCGTCGCGGGGGTTTTTTACGGATGGCCCGGCGCGGCTACTTCGACGCGTTGACCATGTAGTCGACGGCCGCCTTCACGTCGGCGTCCGACGCGTTCGACCCGCCCTTCGGCGGCATTGCGCCCTTGCCGTGCAGCGCATAGTTGTAGACCGAATCCATCGAGTCCTTCAGGCGCGGCGCCCAGTCCTCCTTGCTGCCGAACTTCGGTGCGCCGAGTACGCCGGCCCCGTGGCAGGCCACGCAGGTCGACGAATACAGCGCCTTGCCGGCCGTTGCCGCATCGGCGGCCGGAGCGGCGGCGGGCTTTTCGCCGGCCTTCGGGATCGCGGCGATCGCGGCCATTGCAGCGGCAGCCTGCGCGTTCGACGCGTCGGCGCCCGATGCGGCGGCGCCGGCGGCGGGCGCTGCATTGGCGGCCGGTGCGGCCGGTTCGGGGAAGTTCGCGCCGTCGTTGTTCGCCATGTAGACGATCGCGCGGGCGATTTCATAGTCGCTGACGTCGTCGGGGCTCGTGCCGCCGCGCGGCGGCATCGCGCCCTTGCCGGCGAGGGCCGTCTTCAGCAGCGTGTCGAAGCCTTGCGAGATGCGCGGCGCCCAGTCGTCCTTGTTGCCGAACTTCGGTGCGCCAGCGGCGCCCGTGCCGTGACAGGTCACGCAGACAGCCTTGTAGACCTCCTCGCCGGTCTTGTACGTGCGGGGCGCGTTGGCGTCCTTCACGTCGACCTTCGCGAGTGGCGCGATCCGCGCGGCGACCTGCTCGTCGGATAGCGCGTCCGTGCCGGCGCCGGAACGGAACGCATGGTTCGCATAGTTGGCGAACAGGACGATCAGGATGATCGGAATCGCGAACGACGCGATGATGACGGCAATCAGCTGCCCGGGTGTTTTGACGGGGGATTCGTGGGGTGCTTCGCTCATGCTTGCCTCGTCTCCATGAATAGGAATTGTGAGCGCGGTGCAACGGCAAAATGGCAGTCCAATGAAGCACGGACGATTATAGACGGAACGTTTACATCACGGCGAGCGGTCCGATGGCGCGTGTTTACCCGCACGCAGCATGGCCCGGCGGCGATTCGGCGGGCAAGGTGGACGCGTCTTGGGAAACCGGGTATCCTTGCCGTCTTGCCAATCGTGGGCGGCCTGTAATATGGGGTCGCTTCACTGTCTCACGCGCCCGTAGCTCAATGGATAGAGTACTGCCCTCCGAAGGCAGGGGTTGCTGGTTCGATCCCAGCCGGGCGCGCCAAGCCTGATCAGGTTTTCAGCGGTTTTCCCCCATCGTCTTGCAGCACCGTTGCAGCTAAATTGCAGCCGGGATCGGCATCGGCTCGGCCGTCAGCGGCGCGACCCATTGCGCCAGATGATCGGCCGACAGGTGCGCGTACCGCTGCACCATTTCCATCGTTTCCCATCCGCCCAGTTCCTTCAACACCTGCAGCGGCGTGCCGCGCTGCACGTGCCAGCTCGCCCAGGTGTGGCGCAGGTCGTGCCAGCGGAAGTCGTGCAGGCCGGCGCGCTGCAGCGCCTTGGCCCAGGCGGCCGTGGCCGTCTGGTGAACCGGCTTGCCGCGATAGACGAACACGCTGTCCGTGCAGTCCGGCGCCCGCGGGGTCGCGCGCTGACGATGCAGCACGGCGATCGCGGTGTCCGACAGCGGCACCGTGATCGCCTTCCTGGCCTTGGCCTGATCGGGATGGATCCAGGCGACGCGCCGCGCGAGGTCGACCTGCGACCACTGCAGCCCGGTCACGTTGGCGCGGCGCAAGCCGGTCTCGAGACTGAAGCGCGCCATGTCGGCGAGGTGCGCGGGCAGTTCGGCGAGCAACCGCTCCGCCTCGGCCGGCGTCAGCCAGCGGATGCGTTTCGAGACGACCTTCGCGCGTTTGGTGACCGGCGCGCGCGCCAGCCATTCCCATTCGACGGCCGCGTTCAGGACGGCTTTCAGCACGCCGATCACGCGGCGCACGGTGGCGTCGCTGACGGGCCGGCCGGTCTCGACGACACCGTGGCGCGTGCGCACCGTGCGCGGCTCGCGACGCTTGGCGAGCGCAATCGCATCGACGCGGCTCCGGTCGATATCGGCCAGCGCGACGCCGGACAGGTGCCGGTCGAGCCAGCGCAGATGGATCTTCGACGTCTCCAGGCTCGCGAGGCCCGAGCGCTCGCCCACGTAACGGACGACCGCATCGTTCCACGAATGGCGCGGCTTCGTGCCGAGCCGCGCCTGGTTCCACAGGTCGACCTTCAGCCGGTCGTGGAATTCCTGGGCCTGCGCTTTGTCGCGGGTGCCAGTGCTTCCCTGTATCGGCGTTCCGCCGCCAGGGGGGTACAGCTTGTATTGCCAGTTCGGGCTGGTTGTTCGTTTGTAGAGCGACATGGGCGGGTTTCCTGTTGCTGTTGCCGATCGTCCTGCGCGGCGCTCGGGAGCCATTCCCCGGCGAGGTAGCGCTGCAGGGCCATGATGGAAAAGATCCAGCGCTTGCCGACCTTGCGGCCCGGCAGCATGCCGGCCCGGGCCTTCAGGCGCACCGTTTCGGGATGCGCGCCGAGCAGGGCCGCGGCGCCGGGCAAGTCGACGGTCGCCGCGTTCGCGTCGTCGGCAGGCCGTGCGCCGGGCTGGCACGCAGCGCAACTCGTGGAATGATGGATGGCGTGTGAAGTGCGCATAACACGTTGATATTCAAGAGATTTGATTGCCATCGGTTGCCATCATTCACGCGTGGCGGCCGCGCCGGACCCGTGGCGCGAAACGGCGGCATCGATCGCGACCGATGGCAGCGCGCGCCCGACTCGTGGTGTGCGATGGCGGCCGGTTGCTGCGGCTTCCGCGTCCTCTTTCTTCTTTTCTTTCAATACTTTGAAGAGAGAAGAAAAGGAGGCCGCCGCGGCCCGCGGGTCAGCCGGACTCATGGCAAAAGCGGTGTGACTCGTGGCGATTGCCGTGCAACGCAAGGCGGCAGTTCCCTCGACAATCAAGGACTTGCGAGCATCGACCGCCGAAATCCACGACTCGCATGCGCTGCCTGCCGGCTCCCCGTCGCATCCGGAGCCCGCCAGCCGGGTTGCCGGGGCGCGGGTCATGCGCGGCCTCCTTGCAGCGCGTCGGTCGCCAGGTCCTCGCGAACCGACACGTGCAGGCCGAATGCGGCCAGGCGCTCGAGCGACACCGGCGTCAGATACGGCACGCGGCGCATGTAGATGCGGCGCTCGACCTCCTTCTCGCCGACCACGACACCGGCGTGCTTGAGCTGCGCCTTGAACACGCGGTCGGACTTCACGGGCAGGCCGTTCCATTTGTCGCGTAGCGCGCTCGTGTGCGCGAGGTGATCCATCACGTGCCCGGTGCGCAGCAGCAGGCAGAACTCGCCGTCGACGGTGTCGAACGTGTACGGATGCTTGTAGTTGCCGCCGTCGATTTCGGACAGCACCGTCTCCATGATCCAGACCCACGGTTCGCGGTCGGCGCTCGTTTCCGCGACGTGGCCGTTCATCTCGGCGATCAGGTCGCGCGGGAAATCGCCTTCGCTCGGGTCCATGCCGGCGAACTCGCACAGGTAGCGCCATGCGAGTCCGACCGCCGCGTAGTTGCCGGCCATGCGCCGCGCGCCGTCGTCCTCGCCGCTGGCGCGGCAGCCGGCGAGCGCCTTGTCGCGCAGCGTCGCGTATTGATCCAGCGCCGCACGCCGGTCGAGCCCGGTCAGGAAGTCGAGCCATTGCCGGACCGGGAAGCGCGGCAGGTCGTCGGGCAGCAGCGGCCCGCGCTTGCCGGTCAGCGTCGTGCGCACGAGCTTGCCGAGCAGGCTGCGCACCGGCACGTCCTCGCCGGCGAGCATCACGGGTGCGCACAGCAGGTATTCGGTCATGTCGGTGCCGCGCCGCGTCACCGTGTACTGGTAGTTCTCCTGCAGCAGCCCGACCGCCTTGTCGATCACGTCCTGCCGGCGGGCCGACAGCTCTTCCCAGCCGACCGGGTGGCTCGTGTGGCTGATGCTGGTCAGCAGCCGGAACTCGGTCTGCAGCGACTGCCCCGAGAACATCGTGAACGCGAGCGAGCGCTCGAGCCGCTTGATGAGCGTCGACTTGCCCGCGCCCTTGTTCGCCTGGATCGTGAGGTGCGGCCAGAAGCCGAGCAGCGCCTTCAGATGGCCGCCGAGCGCCCACACGAGCGGGATCGTCGCGGCGTTCTGCCGGAACGTCGTCTGGTAGGCCGAGATCACGCGGCGTGCATCGCTCACCGGGCCGCCCGGGAACGTCAGGTTGTGGTACGGGCACTGCTTGTCCGCTTCGGTGAAGTAGCAGTCGGGGCCTTCGTTGACGATCAGCCGGCCGTCGCGCCACGCGAGCCCGACGAAGTTCGCGGCGCGGCGCGCGCCCAGGTCGGCGCCGCGCTCCAGGATGTTCACCATCCGCTTGAACGGCGCAGGCGCCCAGATCGGGCCGAACTTGCCCCACTGGTCGACGTTGTGCAGCTGGTCGTCGAGCATCACGCGGCGGATCAGCTGCGCGCCGTGCCGCGGCGCCTGCACCGACACCGCAAAGTAGACGGTGGGCGCCTGGTCGGCGTCGCCCGTCATCGTCGAGGTGGCGCTCGCGACGGCCACGCGGCTGATGCCGGCGATGCGAAAGCCGCACAGATCCGTCGTCACGGGCGTGTCGACGCCCGATTCCTCGTTGCGATCCATCTTGGTGATGTAGCTCGTGAAATCCGGCCGCACGCGAAACCGCCAGTACTGCGCGAAGTCGTGCGGCGGCAGGAAGATGCGCGGCCGGCCGCGGCGCGACGCGTCGCCGGGCAGGCCCGCGACCAGCCAGGGTTCGAGCTGGTCGAGCGCGCGCGCCAGGCCGGCCGGGCCGCGCAGTTGCAGGTAGTCGTTCACGTCGTTGATCGGCGTGCGTGCGGCGTCGCCGTCCGCCAGATCCGCGAGCCAGTCCGACTGGTCGACCAGCACGGCGCTGATGTCGAGTGCCGTCAGCCGTTCGTGGAGAGCCCACGCGGCCTCCGGGCCGGGGCGCTGCCCGGCGCGCGGGTGGCCGTCCGCGAACGGCTCGTCGTTGTCCAGGCAGATCGTGACCTGCTTGCCGCGCAGGAACGTGAAGTCGATGCGCTCGACGTTCGCCAGGCCGCGCAGCGCGAGCGCGGCCGTGCCGGGCAGCGCGCAGGTGTCGATCGACAGCGCGTTGATCGCGCTCTCGACGACGACCACGCGCTTCGCGCGGTCGAGCCGGCGCGCGTCGGCGGTCCACGCGTAGCCGGCCTTGTCGCCCTGGGTCTGCGTCTTGACGTCACCGTTGAGGGCGGGATCGACGTAGCGCATGTCGACGGCGACGACGCGTGCGTCTCCTGGTGCGCGCACGATGAAGGCGGCCGCAGGGCCGCCGTGGCCGACTTCGCCGGCGGCGATCTTCGGGCTCGTCCACGAATTGAAGCCGAGGGTGCGCGCGGCAAGTGCCGCGTCGATCGCCGCGGCGGCAATGCCGCGGCCGCCGAGGTAGTCGCGCACGCGCTCGCGCTCGGCCGCGCACCGGTCGGCGATGTACTCGACGGTCGATTTCTCGCGACGCTCCGCCGGTGCCGGCCGCTCGGACGGGAGGCCGTACGCGTCGTGGAGATAGCGGACGGCGTCGGCGACGGTGCCGCCGCGCGCGTGGATCACCAGGTCGATGCAGGATCCGCCGGCATCGGCGCTGTGGTCGCGCCAGCCGGTGCCGTACTTCGGGTGGTTCGCATAGATCGACAGCGACGGGCTGCGGTCCGCGTGCTGCGGCGAGTGGTAGAGCGCGCGGTCGCCGCCGCGGCCGCGCTTCAGGCCGAGACGGCCCGCCAGGTCGTGCAGGTCGATGTGTCGTTTCAGTTCGTCGATCGAAGCCATCGTCGTCATTGCTGCCGTTCGGGTTGCGGTTGTGCGGGTTGCGCGGGATTGCCCGTCGTGGCCGGTGACGCGGCGAGCGCGCGCAGCGCGGCGGCGGATTGCGGGAAGCCGAGCGCGAGGCGATCGGCGAGCGCCGACACGAAGCGGCCGAGCGTGTGCTGACGCGTGACGCTGCCGGGCGCGTGATCGAAGCACAGCGTGTCGGCGGCCGCCGCGATCGCGGCCCGGAGCGCAACGTCGTGCGGTGCGGGTTCGGCGTGGCGGTTCATGCCGGGTGCCTCCGGGCCGCGGCCCGCGCGGTTCGAGATCATGAGGAATCCTTTCAATGGCAAAAACGATCCCTCGCGCCGTACAGGCACGATGCGAGGGAAGCGGAAGAGGGTGACGGGTTAGGGCGTCAGACGGGCAGCTCGAGCTGCGCGGCGAGGCGTTCGCGCACGTGCGGCGAGAGCGGCAACTGCAACGACAGGTTCGGGATCGCAGACGGCGACAGCGTGCGCGCGAATTCCATGTTGACGACGTACGTGTGGCCGCACTCCGGATTCGAGCACTGGAACGTGATTTCGCGGAAGGTCAGCGACATTTCACGGCTGCTGCGTGCGGTGGCGCGCGTGCGGCAGTGCGGGCAGCGGTTCAGGATGCGCATGAGGGCTCACTCCGGGCGGGAGACCGCGCACGGCCGGTCCGGTCGCGGGGCGTGCGGCCGGCCAGGCTGCAGCGTTGGCCGGACGGCGGATGGATGCGGGCGCTCGCGCAGCTCACAATCGACGCTGCGGGCGCGGACGGTCGGGTGCATTCGAAAGCAGCGGACATGAAGGCGTTCCGGCTCAGTGGCGCGCGCCGCGGGAGCGGGGTGCCGCGATCGCGCGCAGATGGCTGGCGCCGATGCGGATCAGTTCGCGCGCCATGCTCGAGATCGAGCGGTTGCGCTGCGCCGCGAGCTGCTCGAGCTCGCCGCGCTCGACGGGCGTCAGCCCCACGTAGACGGGCTTGTCCGACATCGTGCCGCGCGGCGAACGGCGTGGGCCTTTGGAAGTGGTCATGGTCGGTATACTTTGCGGAGTTAGTCTTGCGTTACGGTGAGGCTAGTCTAATGAGCAAAAAACAGCGCGTCAATTGTTAATGGGTAATTTATGACACAAATCGGGAGTCGCTTGCGGGACGAGCGCTTGCGGATCGGGCTCAGCCAGGACGAGTTTGCGACCGTGGGCGGTGTCGCGAGACGCTCGCAATCGGCGTACGAGTCGGATGAGCGCGCTCCCGACGCGACCTATCTGCTGGCCGTCCGCGCGATCGGCGTCGATATCGGTTACGTGCTGACCGGCGAGCGGCTCGTTGCCGGCGAGGCGGCGACGGAGGCGGGCACCCGTGACGCGGACGAAGCCGACGTGCTCGCGATGTACCGGCAGCTCAACGACGCCGGCAAGGCATCGCTGCACGCGTTCCTCGCGAGCTGCATCAGCACGGGCGCGATGGTGCAGGCCGCGGCGCCACGGCGTGCGAAGCGCGTGCCGGAGAAGCGCCGCGCGGCGCTCGATCAGCGCACGGCGGAAAACGTCGATCGTGCGATGGCCGAAATCGAACGGCTGAAGGCCGAACGCGCGACGAAGCAACCGAAGAAGTAACGCGGCGGCGTGGCGACGCCCCGCAACGCCATCAGGCACGCATGCACGCGGCGCGACACGCGCGGCCGGCCCCTACCCGATTCAATCCGTTGCATGTACGACGGCAGCGGCGATCCATCTCCCCGTTTCTCGATGCCGCGGCGGCGCCCTCGGCGCACCGCGCAAGGGCATCGGATAAAATCGGACGAAACACTGTATATCCATACAGTATTGGTTTAGCATTCTGAAAGCCGGTGAGCTGGCGGCGGGGCGTTCCGAGGCGCGTCGTCGTGTCAGGCGGCCCCCGGTTGATGACTGAGTTTGCGGAGACCGGAAAAATGGACACCAACAGGAAGCACGACAACGGGACGATCGGCGCGTCGGCGCATGCCGACCATCGCGCGGACGCGCGTGGATTGACGATGGGCCCGCCGCGATATCGTTCGGACCTGACCGACGACGAGCGGGCCGACGCGCACGCCGCGATCGACAACGCGATGCTGTCGGTCGGGCAGGTGCTCGAGGCCGCGCTGCAGGCGATGGCCAATCTGCGCGATGCGCGTGCCACCTTGCAGCAATGCGGCGACGCGCGCGACGTGCGCATGACACTCGGCGGGCGTCAGCAATCGAGCTGAACCGCGACCACCCCTGATCCTCGCAGGCCGGCATTCGCTCCGGCCGCCGCAGCGAATCCGAGCCGCGCCTCCCGCGCGTTGCCTCGCCTCCCATCCCGCCGAAATCCCGAATGCGCCGCCGCGATCGACGACGTGCGATCGCGCATGGCGGCCGTTCCGCCGCCGGCCCGCCGGTCAGCGCTTGCCGGAGCGGGACTGTTTCTTCGGCGCGTCGCGCACTTCGAGTTCGAGCGCGGTCGTGAACCCGCCTTCGCCGATCGTATGCGTCGCTTTCTTCACCAGCCACGGTGTGTTGTCGATGTCCGGCTTGAACCCCGTCACGGTGACGGGCATCTCGGGAAACAGTTCGGGCCGGCCGAGCGCGAGCGTATAGCTCAGCGTCGACTGGCCGCGCTGCGTGCGCGCATAGTCGGCCTGCGCGGCCGCACGGGCCTCGGCCTCGGTCGCGTAATCCTCGGGCAGTACCTTGGCGTTCTTGCCTTTGGCATCGCCGACGACCACCGACAGTCGCTTGGCGCTGCCGTTCGAGTGATAGTGCGCGCGCACCGACGTGTAGCTGTCGCGCTGCGCGACGTGATAGCGATGCTGGTCGCCGCTCGCGCGCGTGATCGCCAGCACGTCGAGCGATTTGCCGCTGGCCGTCTTGCCGCTGCCGATCGGCGTGAACAACAGGTGCTTGTCCTTCACCGTCATCACCGCGTCGTAACGCCTGGCGAGGCGCGTCAGGAACGACATGTCGGACTCCTGCGTCTGGTCCACATGGTCGATCCGCGTCGCGGCGAGGGTCGCGTCGACGGCGGCCGTGAGCCCATAGCGTGCGGCGATGGTTCGCACGATTGCGCCGATCGTCTGCCGGTGCCAGCTTTTTTCGCGGCGTTCGTGCATGTCGTTCGTCATCGATGCCGAGCGTGCGCGGATCGTGATGACGTCTGGTGCGCCGCTGTGCTCGACTTCGTCGACCGTGAACGCGCCCTTGTCGACGAGCGGTTCGCCGACCCATCCGATCGACAGCTTGATGCTGGCGCCGCGCTTCGGAATCGCGAACGTGCCCTGTGCATCGTCGAGCACCAGGTCGAGCATGTCGGCCTCGTCCGCGCGCGATTCCGACAGCGACAGGCTGATGAGGTTGGGCGCGATCAGGCGCGACAGGTCGCGGCCGTCGAGCGTGATGCGATAGTCGGCCTGCGGCTGCACGCGGCCCGCGCGGGCCTGCGCGTCGCCCGGCTTGCGTTCCTGCGTGCTCATTGCTCGGCTGCTCCGCTTTCGTCGTCCTGTTGCGCTTCGGCGAGCACGCCGTCGTCGACGCGCTTCAGCGTCAGCGTGAACGCGATCTTGCGCGGAATGCCTTCCTTCGTGTGATACGTGGCCGTTTCGTTGAGGCTGTCGATGACGTATGCGCCGTACACGTTGCCGTTGCCGTCGACGAGCACGTACGCGTCGCCGGCGTCGCCCATGCGGGCGAGCGCGTCGATCGACGCGATCTCGCCGATGCCGTTGTCGGGCGCGACGATGCCGGTGAGCGTGATCGTGTCGTCGCCGGCGCCGGTGAACTGGCTCGCGTCGCGCACGCCGATGCGCGAGCTGGTGCGGTGCTTCCAGTTGCGCTGGCGCTGAAGCTCCTGGTAAGGCGTGGTCGCCAGGCTGAAAACGAACTGGTCGAGCGACATCATCATGGGCGGGTTTCCTTCAACGAACGATCAATCGGACAGGCGCGAGCCGGCGCGCGACGCCTTCGCGCGTTCGGCGCGTTCGAGCTCGGCGCGCACCATGCGCGCGATCTCGGCCGCATCGGCGCCCGGCGGCGGCGCGATGTTGATGGTGACGGGGCCGGCCGCGGGGGCGGCGCTGCTGGCAGCGGCGGCCGGCGTCGTGAGCGGCGGGCGGTAGTCGAGCGACACGCTGTAGCGCGCGAGCGGGGCGGCAGCGGCGATCGCCGGGCTCGCGGCGAACGCGGGCGGGCCGACCAGCGCGGCGGTGGTCGTGAGCGCGGCGGCGGTGCGGGTCATGAGCGACGGGGCGCCGGCGGCTGCGCCTGCCGTGCCGTCGTCGGGCGTGGTCGAAGCCT
Organism: Burkholderia arboris; assembly: GCF_902499125.1. Taxonomy (GTDB): domain Bacteria; phylum Pseudomonadota; class Gammaproteobacteria; order Burkholderiales; family Burkholderiaceae; genus Burkholderia; species Burkholderia arboris. The sequence goes on along the minus strand of NZ_CABVPX010000019.1, from coordinate 40,811 downwards.
GCATGCCGAGTTTTTCCTTGACCCAGCCGAGCATCGAACTGCCCAGGCCGCCGACCGTCTCCTTCAGCGCGGCGAAGCGGCTCTTGATGCCATCGACGAGCCCCGACACCAGGCTGGCGCCGATTTCCTGGAAGCGCGTGCCGAGGTCGCCGAACCAGTCGCCGATGCCGCCGAGCGCGGTCTTCACCCACTCGACGGTGGCGTCCCATTTTGCGGTGATCCAGTTGCTGGCCGCGCCGAACGCGTCCTTGATGGTTTCCCACAGCGCGAGGAACTTCGGGCCGAGCGTGTCCCAGTTCTGCCAGACGTAGAGGGCGGCCATGGCGATCAGCGTGATCACGGCCAGCAGCGGGTTCGCCATCGCCAGCCGGCCGAGCAGCATGAATGCCTGCCCGACGAGCCTGAGCGCGCCGACCATCGACGTCGCGAAGCGGAGCACGTTCACCGACCCGAGCACGTTGCCGAAGACGCTTGCCAGCGTGCCGGCAACGGTGAGGACGCCGCTCAGCCCTGCGAAGGCCGTGACGAGGATGCGGGTGGCCGTGCCGTGTTCGCGCACGAACTTCACGATCTTCCCGAGCACAGTGGCCGTGACGTCCAGCGCCGCGTTGTACATCGGCGTGATCTTCTCGCCGATCTCGAGCTTCAGGTCGCGCAACTGCGCGAGCACGGCGAGCTCGCGGCCCGCGGTCGAATCCGCGGCCTTCGCCCGCATTCCGGTGATGCCGTCGGCGGCGGCGCTTTGCCGCTCGGTGTCGTGGATCTGCTCGCGCTGGTCGTACATCGTCGTGAGCAGGTTACCCGCGGCCTTGTCGGGAAACAGTTTCGCCAGCTCGGCCTTTACCTTGTCGGGGCGCGTGATCCCCTTGGCGGCCAGCTTCGGCAGCAGCACCTTTTCGAGCCACTCGAACGGGGACGCCTGCAGCATGTCGCTGCCTGCCAGCGCGCCCGGCTTGAGCCCGCCGATCGCACCGTTCTTCCGGTGCGTGAGCCCTTTCGGATCGACCAGGCCGAGTGCCGCCAGCCGTTGCGCGGCGAGCGCGGTCGCCTTGCCCTCGAGCGCGCTGCCGGACAGCGCGGCCAGGCCTGCGCCGGCCGACTTGCCGCCAAGCTTCTCGATGAGCGGCTGCATCTGGTAATAGAACGCGTCCGTGCGCAACTTCTTCGCCGCGTTACCGCCCGATTCGGCGAAGTTGTTCCACTCGTCGCCGCTGACCTTGCCGCCGGTCGCCGTCTGCATCTTCTGCACGATGTTCGCTTCGGCGCCGAACGCCGCTTCGCTCTTCGTGCCGCCGCGCAGGTCGATCACCTTCAGCATGCTCATGAACTTGTCGACGTTCGCTTTCGCGTCGTCCTTGCCGTACAGCGCCTCGTTCGCAAATTTCATCGAGGACATGAGCGGCAGCGCGACCCGCGCATGCTGTTCGTCGCCGCCGAGCGCGGTCAGCGATTCGCGCATCAGCGCCAGGTTGTCGACGGTCGACTGCCCCCGGGCCTGCTGCGCGCGCGCGAACTTCACGGCGTCGGCCGATGCGCCTTGCGCACGCATGCGCAGCGTTTCGCTTTCGGCCTGCTTCGCGGCGTCGAGCGGATCGGACAGCATGCCGAGCATGTTCTTGCCGACGCTTTTGACCGACTCGCCGCGCTTCGCCCACTTCTCGCCGATGCCGCTCAGCGCGTCGATCTTCGCGCGCCTGGCTTCGGCGCGCTTGCGGCGCGCGTCGTCGAACGCGTCCGTGTCGGCCGTCATCTTCGACCTGCGTCGCGCGCTGTTCGTGGCCAGCGCGAATTCGTGCTGGTCGAGATGGCGCGTGTCGATGCCCGCGCCGACGAGCTGGGTGCGCAGTTCGCGGATGCGCGAGACCTGCCTGCCTTGCGTGGCCGTCAGATCCGTGGCGGTGCGTTGTACCCTGGCGAAGTCGTCGATCATCTGGCGCGACGGTGGACCGAACTCGCGCAGCGACACGCGCAGCTCCCCGGCGCGCATCTTCGCCGCCTTGAGGTCGGTCGCCGTTCGCGCCACACCGCTGCGCAGGTCGCGAAACTCGCTGATGCGCTTCTGCGTCTTCGCCATGTCGTCCAGCTCGCGGCGGGTGGCCCGCAGCGAATCGGCCAGCCCCCGGTTGCCGGTCAGCATCATTTGCAGGGGCTTCGTCATGTTGTCGACCATGTCGAACATGACGCGCAGTTTCGTGGTGTTGTCCATCGTCGATCGTTTCGCTCATTGGGCGCCGGCACGCACTCGCGCGCGCTCGCGCCAGTCCATCAGCTCGGCCAGGCTGAAGGCGTCCATCACGGGCGGTGTCCAGCCGAACACCGTCGCGATGTCCGCCATCGGGTCTTCTATGCGGTCTGGGAGGCCAGTCGGGATTTCACGGCCTTCGGCATCAAAAAACCGGCGAAGATGCCTCCCAGTTGCACGAGGTCTGCCGGGTCGATGTTGGCGACGTCGGCTTCGGTCAGCATCGGCGAGCTGATGCGCGGCAGCACCTTCGACAGTGCAGCCACGTCGAGGCTGACGAGGTCGGACAGCGACACGCCGCGCAGTTCGCCCGATTTCGGCTTGCGCAGCGAGATCGACGTGATCGTCTGGTTGCCGCGCACGAGCGGCGTATCGAGCGTGTGGGTGGCCGGATCGTCCTGTTCGGGCGTCGCGGTGGCGGCCACGGCGGGCGCATCGGCCTGCAGGTCGTTCGCGGCGGCGTCGGGTTGCATCGGATTCATGGTGGTCCTGTGTGTGATCTGTCGGGGGGAGGGCGCGGGCCGGCCCGGCCGGCGTAACCGGCCGGGCGGCGGATTACAGCCCGATCGCGTTGCGCAGCGCCGCGAACAGGTCGTTGCCGTTGACCTTCTCGATCATGTTGACGAAGTCGATCTCGATCACGTCCTGGCCGTTCACGGACAGCTTGTAATAGCTGGCGACCGTCGTGACCTTGAACGCGGTGTCTTCCTTCGACTTCGCGGTGCCCGGGTCGATTTCGCTATGGCGGCCGCGGATCACGATCTCGATCGCGTCGACATGGGTCGAATCCTCGGATTGATAGCCGCCGGCGAAGCGCAGCAGCACGCCGTCGTGCTTCGTGATCGCGTATTGACCGAGCACGGAGCGCATGAAGCCGCCGCAGGTCCATTCGAGCTGGATCCCTTCCTGCCCGAAGTCGATCTTGATCGGACCGCTCATGCCGCCGCCCTGGTAGTCCTCCATCTTGCGCGTGAGCTTCGGCAGCGTGACTTCGACAACCTGGCCGACGAAGTTCTCGCCGTTCTGGAACAGGTTGAATCCCTTGAGTTTGCGAGGCATACCCATCGTGTTTGACTCCTGGTGAGGCCGGTCGTTACGCGCTCACGCGCGCGGCGAAATCGGCGAGATAACGGTCGGTGATGCGCTGGCGCAGCATCAGGTTTTCGAGCGGCGGAACCGGCGTGTATTCGTAGTCGAGATACGCCTTGCCGGACTTCAGCACGTCCGTCGTGTTCGGCTCCGGGTCGTACCAGGCCGAGCCGCCGATCAGGTAGCCCTGCGAGATCCATTCGCGGAACTTGGCGTTGATCGTTTCGATGATGTCGCGCGGCAGCGACGGGTTGAGCGGGCCGTCGATGATGGCCATCTGCGCTTCGGCGATCGAATCGGCGATGACCTGCGCGGTGCGCGTGTAGTTCTCGAACGCGAACAGCGGATCGTCCGAGCACGTGCGCGAACCCCAGAAGCGGAAGCCGTTGCGGTTCACGAGCGTCGTCACGTCCTGCTCGTTCAGGAAGCCCGCGTCCGTCGCCGGATCCTGCAGGTCCCACGACACGTCGGCGCTGATGCCGGTGACGCCGTTCACGCCGACGTTCGACAGCGTCTTGTGCCAGCCCGTGTCGTTGTCGATCTTCGCGCGCAGGCCGGCCGCATACGCGGTGGCCGGCACGACGACGGTCTTGTTGGTCGCGTCGTCCCACGCGAGGAAGTCCGGCCAGACCACCATCAGCTCGCGCTGGCTGAACTGCTTGCGATAGGAGACGGCTTCCTCCTTCGTCTTGGCGCCGTTGGCCGAGACATACGCGAACGCGCGCAGCGATTGCGCGATCGACGCCAGTGCGGCGGCGACGGGTTGCGTGTCGAGGCCCGGCGTCGCGAGGATGCGCGGCTTCACGCCGAAGCGCGCCTGCGCGCCGAGCAGCGCCTTCATCCCGGTGTACTTGCCGTCGGCGGTGACGGCGCCGATCACGTTGGTCGTCGTTTCCGCGGCGTCCTTGCCTTCGGCGACGCGCACGACGATCGTGACGGGCTTGGTCTGCCGGCCGATCGCGTCGAGGGTGCGGCGCAGCGTGCCTTTGGTGCCGGCCTTGCCGAGTGCGGCAACGACGTTGGTCAGAAGAACCGGCGTGTCGAGCGGGAATGCGGTGGCGTCGGCGTCGGACGCCGTGCAGACGATGCCGACGACAGCCGTCGACACGGTGCGGATCGGGCGCGAGCCCTCGTTGATTTCGATGACGCGTACGCCGTGGTGATAATCCTGCGGCATGGTGTGTGGCTCCTGTGTGTGCAGATGAAAGAGAACGGGAGGAATCCCGTGCGGATCAGGCCGCGGGGTCCGCGACCGGAGCTGCAGGTGCGCTTGGCTCGTCCGGTTGGGGCTTCGGCTCCGGCTCCGGCGTCGGCTCCGGTTTCGGCTCGGGCTTCGGCTCGGGCTTCGGCTCGGGCGTCGGCTCGGGCGTCGGCTCCGGCTTCGGCGTCGGCTCCGGTTTCGGCTCGGGCTGCGGAGGCGGTACGTACGGCGAGGGCGTTGCCGGCCACGTCACCGCATCGGGGAACGTGTCGGCCTGGATGACCGAAACGAGCGCCATCTGGTAGGCCGACCAGGCTTTGAAGTAGTAGATGCCTTCGTCGTCGAGCAGGCCTGCCGCGTAGGCATCGGCCTTGCCGGCGTTGGCCTTGCGCGCGGCGTCCAGCCGGCGCTCGAACTCGGCCATCGCGGCGTCGCGTTTCTCGCGCTCGAGCAGCGCGGCTGGGATGACCCACGCGCCGTTGATCCACGCATGGCGAGGCGACGGCTGCGCTTCGGTCGTCAGGCCGAGCTCGTCGGGCGTCTTGCCGGCGGTCGCGATTTCGACGGCTTCACCGGTGTCGGTGCGGTAGCAGATCCGGCCGCGGAAGTCAGGCCGCAGCGCCCACGCGCCGTCGCGGTAGAACGGCCAGGTCGTCGGCGTGCGCGCCGGCGGCTCGTCGAACGTGGCCCATGACGGAACGAGCCAGCGTTCGGCGTTGCGCGGATCGGCGTCGGGCTGGCTGCTGCTCAGGTATTCGCCGGTCTGTGAGTTGTAGTGGTGAATCAACATAGGTTGAAGTCCGAGAGTTAGTAAGCGCGGATCATCGCGAGCAGCGCGATATTGCGCGGCCGTGCTTCGTTCCCGCCGTCCGCGTTGACGGTGATGGCGTGGCTGTGATTGCCGGCGCCGCCGATGCCGACGTTGTGGCCGTGATTGCCGGCGCCTTCCGTGTTGAATTCGTGGCTGTGACCGCCAGCCGGACTCGTCATCCCCCACACGTTGTCGCCGTCGCTGCTGCCGGAGCCCGTGTTGTTGGCCGCGCCCCAGGTTCCCCATGGCGGGCGGTAGACGGAGACGCTTTCGCCCCACGGCGACACGTGCTGGTGATCGCCCACGCCGGCCGTCCAGCCGTGGTGGCCGTGCCAGCCCTGTGCATCGGTCCATGCGGAGTGCGCGTGGTCGCCGACCGCGGCCGCGCTCGCGCCGTGCGCATGCGATCGGTTCTGGGGGGCCTGATACGTACCGATGGCGCGTTGCGGGTCGATGTCGTCGCGGCCGTCGGCCCAGCAGCGGATGAATTCGCCGCGCAGTTCCGGAAGGCGGAACGTCGTCGAGCCGTCGCCGGTGGAGAAGCAGCCCCAGCGCTCGTTGCGCCATTCGTCGTCCGAGACGAGCGTGCCGCTGGCCTCCGCATACGCCCACAGGGCCGGATAGTCCGCACGATTGACGAGGGTGCCGTTGGCTTTCAGGAAGCCGGCGCGCGGCAGCGTGCGCGGCTCGAATACGATCTGGCCGACCGTCGCCTTCGAGAGGGCGGCCAGCACCCATTCGGTCGTGGCGAGCGAGGTCGAGCGGTCGCCTGCCGCGGGTGTCGGGCCCTTCACGGGCGTCTGGAAGGTCGTTCCGCCCGGCGTGAACGAAACCTGCGGAATGCCGTTGCACGTGACGCCGAACGAACCGTCGTTGATGTGGTACAGGCCGGTGTCCGGCGCGCCGTCGTTGATGAAGGTGAGCGACGGTGCCTGCGCACTGCCTTCGGACAGGTAGATCCGTTTGCCCGGATCGAACCAGAGATCGCCCGACATCGTGCCGCCCTTCGTGCGATCGAGCGGCGTCAGGTTGCCCGAGTGCCATACCGGATTGCCGTTGATGCGGAAGGTGTGATCGTCCAGGATGTACTGGAACGAGTCTGCTTGACCCCACCAGCCGACCGAATGGGCGTTGGCGTAGAAGTGACCGTCGACCGGCCCCAGCCGGATGTGCCCTTCGTTCGTATTCCTGCCAATGGCGAGATCGCCGCCGATGTTCGTCAAGGCCCCGCTGTCGCTGATGCGGACGATCCCGTCGGCGAGCGACCACGCGAACGGGCGGAAATCGTTCCACTGACCTTCCGGATTGCCCTTGTTCGTCGACAGCAGATACACGTTCGTGCCGTCGTTGCGCAGGAAGGCGCCGTAGTCGTTGGAGATCGCACGGAAATGGGCGCCGTTCACGTCCATTTCGCGTGTGGTCAACCCGCCCTTGAAGGCTGCGTTTCCGCCGACCTGGAGCGCGTTCTTGCCGTCGTCGCCGACATCGCCGACGGTCAGACGCTTCGCGACCGCAAACGTCTGGGTGCCGCGGTCGACGCGGAACGAGGAGAACTGCGTGGCGCCGTCGTCCGCAAACGCGTTCAGTCCGAAGTTGTTGCCGCCGTTGCCGCCCGTTGCGACGCCATCGCGCTTGAACAGCGACCAGCGGATCTTGCCGCCGTCGGTAAAGAACAGCGTGGAGAAGTTGCCGGCACCGCCGTCGATCGACGCCGCCTTCGCATAGCTCGTGCCTTCGGCCGCAATATCGCCGCCGACCCGCAGGCGCGAATTCCCGTCGTCGTTCCTGACGTCGCCCACCAGCACGCGGCCGCCGTAGGCGATGCGCAGGGCGCGCGCCTGGTTCGCGTCGACCTGGTTATCGTTGCCGGTACGGTTGAGCCACAGGTCCACGTACTCGCGGCCCCAGGCGCCGTTGTCGAAGCCGGAGCGGATCGTGGCGATCAGGCGCGTCCCGGTATCGGCGTGGTTGCCGCCGAACGTGCCATGCAGGCGCACACGGCTTTCGCGGCCGTTCTTGCCCGACGGAGGGCGAACCAACACATGCGCGGTTTCCGGACCCGCATCGAAATCGGTGATGACCGGGCCGGTGAATGTCGCGCCGCTCAACGCCGCGTATCGTGTCGCGGCCGTCTTCGGCGTGACTGCGCGCGTGTCGTCGCCGCCCGCGTTCACTTCCGCCTGCGTCGCCAGCTCGACCACGCCTTGCCGCTCGGTGGTCGCAGGCGGATTGAGGAACGATGCGTCGCCGAACACGAGTTTCGTTGCGTCGATCGCCGTGAACTGCATGTCGGACGACAGCAGCAGCAGCGCGGCCGGCGACTTCTCCATGATCGGCGTCGCCTGGCCATACGCGGCCAGCAGCACGCCGTTCTCGAGGTAGAGGCCGAACCCGTAGAGCGAGTACTGGTCCGCGGAGTCGTCCTTCAGCGTCGTGTGGATCGTGTCCGGCGCGACGTTGGCGCCGCCGAAGGACTTGATCCGCTTGAGCTCGTTCGGCAGCTTCGTGAGCCCCTTGTCGGCGACGAACGGCGCGTTCGCCAGGCCGATTTCCACGACCTGGTGGGCATTCGTGCCGCCGTTGCCGGCGGCGACGAGCGCGGCACGGCCGGCGTCGGTGATGATGATCTGGGTTGCCATGTGCGATCAGTAGTCGGTGAGGTTCAGGCGGCGATAGGCCGCCACGCGCGCGGCAGCGCCGACCGGTTGTCGGCACCGCATCTCGAAGCCCTGCGTGAACGTGTAGTGCGCCCGGACCGGCTTGGTCCGGTCGATTTCCGCGAGGATGTCGGCAACGTACGCGGCGGTCGGCGGCTCGCCTTCCTGTGCGCTGACCGTCATCACGAGGTCGAACGTGCCGGGCGGGCCCGGCGGGCGCTGCTCGAACCATTCGCGCAGGACGATGTTTCCGCCGAAGGTCGCGACGACTTCGCGCACCGAAGCCGCGGTTCCCTTGCGGCGGGCGATCGGAATCGCCTGGCCGACGCGGGCACGCTTCACGTACTCGGGCCAGTAGTCCTTCCACGCATCGACGCCGAGGTGCCAGGCGAGCCACGGCAGCAGGTCGGACCGGATCGCGTCCGGACTCGTTAGCGTCGCGAGCGGCGTCGGCACGTCGTCGATCCGGGCGTTCGTCGCGGCGAGCCGGCGCTCGAGCCGCGTCGCGTTCGGCGGCAGGATGTCAATCATTGCTGTACACCCCGCCATCGATCAGTTCGATCCCGGTGCAGTAGGGCGCCTGCTGCTTGCTCGCGGGCAGGCCGGCGAGCGGGCTTTCGAGGATCACCTTCTGCACGCCGGCCGCGCGGGCGGCCGCGTAGATCCCGTCGAGCGTGACTTCCATCCCGAGGCGGTGCATCGATTCGGTGTATTGCTTCATCGCGCGGTTGGCTTGCGCGAGCGCCACCGCGCGGTCCGGACCGGCGAAGAACACCAGTCGCGCGCGGACCTGGTAGCGCAGGATTTCGGCGCCGCGCACCGTGACCTTGTCGGTCAGCGGCCGCACGTCGTCGGCCTGCAGCGCCGACGCCACGGCGTCGATCAACGCAGGAGCCGCCGTGCCGTCGCCATCGCGCGCCAGCACCGTGACGAGGACTTCGCACGGGGCCGGGCTGATCGCCGAGGCGTCGAGCACACGGCCGTCCGCATTGCGCGCGTGCGAGACATACGCGCCTTCGGGGCCGGCAACGGAGAAGCTCTGCGGTGCGAGCTGCGTGCGGGCGCGCAGGTCGGTGTCGCTTTCCATCACCGCTGCGAGATCGTGTTCCGGATCGGCGGGCGAGATCGTCAGGCGCCGGATGCCGAACAGCGCCGCGAGGTGGTCGAGGTCCGTGCCGATCGCATACGCGAGCATCACCGCACGCGCGGCGTCGTTCACGCGCTGCCGCAGCACGATCTCGCGATACGCGCTTTCCTGCAGGAGCTTGACGAGCGGCTCCGACTCGAGCGCGAGCGTCGCGGCGATTTCGGCCTGTTCGGCAGCCGGGTAGAGCGACACGAGCCGGGCCTTGCGTGCGGCGAGCAACGTCTCGTAGTCGATCGTGTCGACGACGTCGGGCGACGGCAGCTGGGAGAGGTCGATCGGCGTCACGCTCATGCCGCGCTCCCGTTCGCGACCGGCACGCGGGTCGACACGGCGGTGCCGCTTTCGTTGGTCCAGCCTTCGATGTCGAGATAGAGCGAGCCGGCAGCCGCGTTCGCGTCGTCCGCGGCGAGGACGACGCGGGTCAGTGTCAGGCGCGGCTCCCAGCGCATGAGCGCCGTGGCGACGGCTGCATACAGCCGCGTGCGCACGGTGCCGTTGCCCGGTGCGTCGATCAGGTCGGGCAGCTCGGAGCCGAATGTGCGGCGCTTCACGCACGACGCGAGCGGCGTCGTCACGATGTTGCCGATCGACTGGTAGAAATGGTCCAGGCCCGAGATCGAGCGGCCGGTGTTCGCGTTCATGCCTTTCATTGCGGTGCGCTCACGAGTTGTCCATCGCCTTGTTCGCGATGCGTGTGATGCGGGAGGCTGATGCCCTGGGATTTCACTTCGCGGGTAAAGGTGGCCGCGCCGTCGATCTGCATCGTGGCGCCGCCGCCGGCGCCGCCCGTGCCGGTCATGCCCGATTCGAACGCGAACGGGCCCTTGACCGTCATCGCACCGGTGCAGGTCGTCTGCTGTGCGTCGAGCGTGATGCGCTCGGCCTGCACGGTTGCGTCCCGGGTCTGTACGACGACCGATCCCGGCGCGACGATGCGCAGGGTCGCGCCGGCGGGCAGCTCGGCGGTGAGCGCATGCGCGGCGTGGTCGTACGTGATGCTTGCGCCGTCGGGGTAGACGCGCGCATGGGTATCCGGGCTCGAGGCCGGCGCCGGTGCGGCGTTCGAATAGACGCCGCGCAGCGCGACACCTTGTGCCGGGTCGCCCATCGGGCAGAGCAGCACGACCTGTTCGCCGGGCGTCGGCGGCAGCCAGTCGCGGGTTCCGCCGGCGGTGCCGGCGACCCACGGAATCCAGTTGGTCTGCAGTCCGCTGCCGTCGGATTCGGCGTCGCCGACCGAGACGCGGCACAACGCTGCCGCATGGTCGACCGTGAGGATCGTTCCCTTGCGCACCGCGTTGCGTGCCTGCCGTTGAATTTCATTAGCGTCCATGCATTCATGGTGCCGACCGGGCGCTCGCGGCGCGAGCGATCGCCTGTGTCGTCGCGTCGAAGACAGCACGCACCGGATGCCGGCACGAAGACGAGCGTCGACAATCGCAGCACCGGTTTGCGTGAGGATGGAGTCGTGCGTGCCGGCGAGACTGCCGAGAGGCGGGAATGCGTGAGCCGATCGAAGCGGGAACGGAAGGACGTGGCGCGGTGGTCCGGCCGATTGCGTGGACGCGCAGCGCCGACGGATGGTCGGGACGCGCGCCGCATGGCGACGGTGTCGTGGACGTCGCCGTCGGCGACAGGCGCGCCGTCGACGCGGGCTGATTCGCAGGGGAAGCGCGACCGGACGATCGGCGTCTTGATCGCGGCGTGCCGCTCCGTCGCCTCGGGCGAAGCGGCCGGCTGCGACGCGCGGTGGCCGCGGCGGCGAAAGGCGACGCGTGCGCGATTTGCGGCAGGAAGGCGGGCCGGCGCCCGCCGGGCTCATCGGATCTGCGGCAGCGCGACCCAGGTGAGGGTATTGGCCGGATCGACCTGTGTGTCGTCGACGTGCGCGATCACGTGTCGGCCGTCCGGCCCGGTCGTCACGGCGACGCTTTCCGTCAGCGCCAGCCGGATCGACAGGTCGAGCGCCGCCGGGTCGCGGATGCCGACCTCGAAGGTGATGCCGCTTGCCCGCGCGGCCGGGTTCGTCACGAGATCCGGCTGGTTCGCGCGCACCCACTCGACCAGTGCGACGAATACGGGATCGGTGTCGCCGGAGAAGTTCGTCGCGAGGACGTGCGCCGTATACCGGTATTCGAACGACGGCGTCAGCGTGCCGGTCGTCGCGATCGACCCTTGCTCGACGAGCACGGTCAGCGCGCCCGGTTCGGCGGCGAGCGACGGGATGGCGGCGACGAGGGCTCGCCGCAGGCTGTCGGGCTTAATCATGCGGATGCGCTCCGTGGTCGGGAATGGACGTGCCGGCCTGGCACGCCGCGATCATGTCGACGGTTGCCGCGCACGCCGCCCAGGCCGCCTTGGCGAGCGTGAGCGCGCCGTCGAGCTCACCGTTGGTGCGGGGCGCGAGCATCGGCAGCGTGCACGGTGTCACCGTTTGGCACGTGTTCGACATAATCGTCGGCGCCGGTGAGAGCGGGATTGGCTTGCAGGCGGACAACGACATCAGGCAAAGGAGTGTCAGCCCAGGCGCGAAGCGCGGCGTTTTCATCGGTCAATCTCCGGTTTTCAAGTCGAATGGCGTCGAGCTTTGACGCGATCGCGGTGTGTGAGCGGTCGAGCCGCGCCTGCTGCTGCGCGCGGGCGGCGGCATCCTGCTGCAGGCGCGCAATGACGCCGTCGCGCGCGGCGAGCGCCTGTTGCGCATCGACGCGTCGCTGTTGCGCGGTCGCCAGGTCCGCGCGCAACGCATGCAGGTACAGCGCCGCGACGGCGCACGCGGCCAGCGCGACGCCGCCGGCGGCGAATTTCGCGGCGAGGCCGTTCATGCAAGGCGCGCGGCGCCGGCCGGCCCGGGTGCGGCCTGCGTCGGCGTAGCCGGTTGCGACGCATAGCGGTCGAAGGCGCGCGCGAGCTTGACGTCGTAGAGGTTCGCCGCGTAGTCGGGCCCGTTGTACGCGCGTGCGAATGCGGCCCACTGGCGTGCGCCGAGTGCGCGGCGCAGCGCGTCGTCGGCCGCGATGTAGCGGACGAATGCGTCGAGGTGCTGCGCTTCGCCGCTTTCCATGCAGGCGACGAATTCGTCGATGCCCGCATAGCCGAGGCGTGCCCAGTGATAACCCATCACCTGGAACGATCCCCAGCTCGCGGATTCCCACGCGGCGCCGGCATCGATCGACTCGGCCGCGGCGAGGCGCGTGTATTCCGCGGCACCGCCGCGATAGCCGCCGCGTGTGCGCGAGACGATGTCCGGCTGCCGGGCCGCGAACGGCGCAGGGTCGATGCCGCGCGCCTGCAGCCGCTTCCAGAACACATGACGTTCGAACAGGATGACGGGCCGGCCGTCGGTCAGGAAGCCGGCGCCGCGCGACTCGACCTCGTTGACCGCGCGAATGCACGCGAGCGGCACGTCGAGCGTGCGCGCGGCGCGTTCGAGGTCGGCCAGTGCCAGGTGTTTCGGATCGCGCACGCCGGTCGCCAGCGCGGCATAGGTCTTCGGGCCGGCGATGCCGTCGTCGACGAGGCCGGTCTTGCGTTGCAGCGTGATGACGGCGGCTTCGGTCGCCGTGTCATAGAGGTGCGTGACCGGCACCGCATAGCCGGCGCGGAGCAGTCGGCGTTGCAGCAGGCCCACGTCGTCGCCGTGGTCGCCGAGTCGGCGGGTTTTCATGATTCATTCACTCCTCAGAAGGCGCGCGACGTTGCCGCGCGTGCCGCAGACGAACATCGCCAGGAATACCGAGGTGGCCGCGTCGAAGAAGCCGACGGAGCCGGTGTGCAGCAGCAACTCGATCGACGCGCCGCCGGCGGCGGCGACGAGCAGCCACGCGAACCACGATGCGTGGCGCCGGTGCCGCGCGCCGTTGCGTCGATAGGTGAGCACCCGCACGAGCACCGCGACGTGTGCGCAGAGGGCGATCAGCGCGAACGGGAGGTGCATGTCATCCCCCTTTGCGGAACAGCGCGAGCAGGTCCAGCGTCTTGATCCGCTCGATCAGCTGCAGCGTGACGGTGATCACGAGCGCGGCCGCGAAGAACGCGGCGACGCCGGTCGAGCGGATCGGCGTGGCGCCGACGATTTCGGGCGCGGCGAGATAGCCCATCACGAGCGAGATCAGCAGGTAGGCGGCACGCCGTGCGACGCCGATCTCCTGCGAGGTGACGACCACGAGCGCGGCGCCCGTGAACGCGCCGATCAACGCGTTGCCGTCGATGCCGGGCGCGAGCCCGGCGACGCCGATCGCGGCGGACAGCATGGCGGCGGTGGTGAGGTTCGGTTCGGCCATGACGGCGATTCCAGGGTCAGTCAAACAGTTGCAGCAACGGCCGTGCGCTCGTCACGGTGTCGAACGGCGGAAGGTAGACGGGCGTGCCGGCGGGCAGCACGACGCCGAGGCTGGCGAGCGCGGTGTTGGCCTCGAGCACGGTCTCGACGGTGCCGTCGGTCCGGCCGTAGTGACGCCAGCACAGCGCGTCGACCGTGTCGCCCTGCAATGCGCGCGCGATCATGGCCGGACCCTCCGGTGCGGGAGGGGCTGGTTGCCGGCGGCGATGCCGGCCGGCGCGCCGCGAAGGCGTGTCGAAGTCGTGCTGCTTGCCATGGCGAGGTCTCGAGCCGTGAGGCGGTGAAGAGGGTTCTCATGGTCGAGCTTCGCGAGGCGGGGTTCAACGAGGCGCGTGCGTGGTTCGCCCGGACACGCAGCGCGGCGCGTGGCGCGACGCGCATCGCGCTTTACGCTTGACGGACTGGCGCGTGATGCTCGCGGGCGGGTGCCATGCGTGCCGTGCAGCGGAATTGCAGCCTGGGTGAGCCGGGGCGGCCTTGATCGATCTTGCGCAGCCTTGGTTTTGCCGTGCGCGTGGCCTGCGGGGCCTTGCCGGGCAAGGGGCGGGCAGGCGTAGGTAAAACTCCGAAGGCAGGGGTTGCTGGTTCGATCCCAGCCGGGCCGTTGCCGCCACGTGAGGGTTCGGCGCGGGCATGCCGGCGTACTTGCCGCTGTGCGAGAATCCCCGTAACGACCACTCCAAGCGTCGATCGCGGCGGCCGTCCGCGCTTCGCGCCGACTCCCGATGGCTGCCATTCCGACACCCTCGACCGCAGTCGATGCCTGCGCGCTGACCGATGCGCAGCAGGCGCTGCTCGCGCGTCTGCACGCGTATTCCCCCGACGATCCCGACGCGCCGCTGCCGTACAGCCGGCGCCTCGCCGAAGCCGAAGGCTGGACGCACGACCACGTGCTCGCCGTGATCGACGAATACAAGCGCTTCGCGTTTCTCGCGCAGGCGGCCGGGCATCCGGTCACGCCGTCGGTCGCGGTCGATGCCGCGTGGCATTTCCACCTGCAATACACGCTCGAATACTGGGACGTCTTCTGCGCCGGCGTGCTGCGTGCGCGGTTGCATCACATGCCCGGCACGGGCGCGCCGGACGAGGGCAGCGTGTACGCGCAGCGCTATCGCGACACGCTCGACAGTTATCGCCGGCTGTTCGGCAGCGAGCCGCCGGCATCGATCTGGCCGCGCCCCGCCGACCGGCCGGCCGAGGCCGGAGCACGGCAGGCCGACGCGGATACCGCGGCGGTCGCGGCGCCGCGCCGCGCGTGGCGCAACCTGCTGCCGAAATGCGTGTGGCCGGCGGCTGCCGCGAGCGTCGCCGCGACCTGCGCGTCGGCGCAGGATCTCGACGTGCTGAACTACACGGGCTCGCAGTTTCTCGCGTTCTACGTGCCGGCCTGCGTCGTCGCATTGCTGCTGATCGTCGTGCTCCAGGCCGTCGAATTTCGCGTCCGCCGCTGGGGCCGGCGTACGCGCAAGGGCGCGTCCGACCTGAGCGCCGATGAAGTCGCCTATCTCACCGGCGGCGAAGCACGGGTCGCGCAGGTCGTGACGATGTCGCTCGCGCATGCGGGCGCGGTCGATCTGTGGACCGTTCCGCGGCAGGGCGGCTACGTGAAGATCGCGGATCCGGACCGGGCGGGCCGGCACGACGACCACTGCGCGTGGCTCAAGGAGCAACCGTCCGGCACCGTCCGCTACGGCGTGTTTCGCGAGCGGCTTGCCAGGTACGCGCAGGAGGTCGCCGACGGGATGCGTGCGCAGGGCTGGCTCTGGGCGCCCGGCGAGTTGCGCGTGTCGCGCCTGGCCGCGCGCGCGATCGTGCTGCTCGTGCTCGGCACCGGTGCGGCAAAGCTGGCGGTCGGCCTGAGCCGCGGGCGGCCCGTGCTGCTGCTCGTCATCTGCATGGCCGTGTTCGCGATCGCGTACCGGATCGTTGCGCGGCGGCTGACCGGCTTCGGGCGGGGCGGCGCAACGGCGGCCGGGCGCGCCGCGCTGCTCGCGCGCCGGATCGCGCACGATCCGCGGGCCGGGCGCGATCCGCAGCCGGCACGCGACGCGGAGGGAACCCACGGGGCACGTCGTGCCGAGCGCGACGATCCGGACCCGTTGCTCTGGACCGCCGCGCTGTTCGGCGCGGGCGCGCTGGCCGGCACCGCGTGGTCGGCGTATTCGGGCACGGTGCTGGCCGCATCGCGGATGTCGTCGCTCGCCGCGGCGAAAGCGGGCGGCGGTTCGTTCGACGGGTCCGACAGCAGTTGCTCGTCGTCGAGCTGCAGT
Organism: Burkholderia arboris; assembly: GCF_902499125.1. Lineage (GTDB taxonomy): Bacteria > Pseudomonadota > Gammaproteobacteria > Burkholderiales > Burkholderiaceae > Burkholderia > Burkholderia arboris. The sequence continues at coordinate 25,052 of NZ_CABVPX010000019.1, read as the reverse complement.
TCGTCGAGTTCGTGCAGTTCCAGCTCGTGCAGTTCGAGCAGTTGCGGAGGGTGCTCGAGCAACTGACGCCGAGCGAACGGGACGCGGCGCCGTCGATGCGGAAGGCCGGCGGCACGGGGGCGTGGCGCATGCCGCCCGCCGATGCGCGACCGTGCCGGGCCGATCGGCGGAACAGAAGTCAGAACGCCGCTCTTATCCGTTGTCGATCGTTCCCGCGCGCTTTCTATACTGCATCGTCTACGATCGCGGCCGATGCGCTGCGTCGTCTCCCAATCCTGTCCCGGGCGGTCTCGGCATCGAGCCGCTGCGCCGGCAAACCTGCGACCGCATATGAACGTTACGACCTCCGACGACTGTACTGGCGTGCTGTCCGACCATCCGTGGGCGAAGCAATTCATCGTGCTGGGCTACCGGGACGGCGCCTTTTCGGCGATTCCGAACAATTTTTTCCGTAACTGGCTCGATGAGGAGGCGCAGGTCGGTACGTTTCATATCGGCCGGTGCTCGAGCCTCGGCGTGGGCTCGATCGTGAAGTACGACCAGGGGTATCAGAAGCTCGTGGTCGGCAACAACGTGGCTGGCGGCATGCGCCTGCGGTTCCTGCTGAACGGCCAGCACGAGACCCGGACCATTTCCACGACCCTGTTCAGCCTCTACGGGAACGGCCTCACCAATGTGTCGATGCCGCAGTATGCGGATACCGTGATCCACAACGACGTCTGGATCGGCGACGAAGCGTTGTTCCTCGGCGGCAGCCAGATCGAGAACGGCTGCGTGGTCGGCGCGCGGTCCGTCATTCCGCCGAACTTCCGTACCGAAGCCTATGGAATCTATGCAGGGTCGCCGGCGCGCCTGATCCGCTTCCGCTTCACGGAAAAAGTGCGCGAACGGCTGTTGCAGCTCGCGTGGTGGGACATGCCGCTCGACTGGATCAAGCAGCACAACGACGCGTTTCTCGTCGATCTCGCGGCCGACGAAGGGCATGCGCTCGACACGCTCGCCGCACTCCAGGAGGCCAAGGACCGTGCCACGGGCAAGTCCGGCCGCCCGGCCGTCAATCCGGCGGCCGTCTGACCGTCCGTTTGCGGTGCGCGCCGCGCATCGCCGCATGACATGACACCTGCCTCAGACGAAACCGCGCGCGCTCAACACGCCGCGACCCTGTGCCAGAACGGACAGTTTGACGCCGCGTTGTCGCACGTCGCGCCGCTGCTCGACCGGCCGGCGCCGGCCGTTGCGGCGCTGCATGTCGCGGCCGTGTGCGCGCTCGGCCTGAACCGGCTGGCCGACGCGGAAGCGTGGTGGCGGCGCGCGATCGACGCGATGCCGGCGTTCGATCCGCCGTACGAGGGCCTTGGCGCGCTGCTCATGTCGCAGGGGCGGCTGCCCGAAGCTGACGCGATCGTCCGCCGGCAATTGGCGGCCGTCGCGCCGCTGCGGGCGTCGCATCATCACCGGTCCGGCAAGGTGCTCGAAGCGCTCGGCCGGCTCGACGAGGCCGAACAGGCGTACGGGCAGGCGCTGCTGATCGAGCCGCAGTCCGCCGACGTGCTGAACGATCTCGGCAACGTGTTGCGTGTTCTCGGCCGACCGGCCGAGGCGGAACTCGCGTACCGGCTCGCGATCGCCGTTCGCGCCGACCACACGCTCGCACACGCGAATCTCGGCGCGGTCCTCGTCGACCTGCAGCGGTTGCCGGAAGCGGAAGCGGCCAGCCGGCAGGCGCTCGCGCTGTGTCCGGACCATCCGGAGGCACACTACAACCTCGGCGTCGCGCTGCAGAATCTCGATCGCCTGCCCGAAGCGGAAGCCGCCTATCGCGAAGCGATCCGCTGTCGTCCCGGCCTGCCGCAGCCGCGCAACAACCTGGGCTGCGTGCTGCGCGCACAGGGCCGCCACGACGAAGCCGCGGCTGCGTTTACCGATGCGCTCGCGCTCGCGCCGGACATGGCCGAGGTGCACTACAACCTCGGCACGACCTTCGCGCATGCGGGCCGCCTCGAGGACGCCGAACGCGCATACCGCCGCGCGCTCGACCTGCGCGCCGACTACGACGACGCGCGGTTCGGGCTGGCGACGCTGCTGCTCGGGCTCGGCCGGTTCGAGGAAGGCTGGCGCCGCTACGAATCCCGCTACGAGCAGTCGACCTTCGTGCACCGCCGGACCCGCGAGGTGCTGCGGTGCGCGCAGTGGCAAGGCGAGCCGCTGGCCGGCAAGACGCTGCTCGTCTGGCAGGAGGACGGCCTTGGCGACATGCTGCAGTTCAGCCGCTATTTCACGGCGTTTCGGGCGCGACAGCCCGCGCGCGTGGTCTTTGCGTGCCAGCCTGCGCTGCATCGGCTGATGGAGACGGTCGACGGCGTCGACGCGGTGCTCGACCACGAGACAGCCACGGCGCAGGCCGCGCAGTTCGATTACTGGACGAGCCTGTTGAGCGCGCCGATGCACGCGGGCACGACGCTCGACACGATCCCGCCGCCGGCGCGGTTCGCCCCCGACCCGGCGCGCGTTGCGCACTGGGGCACGCGCCTCGATGCGCTGCCGGCCGGCCCGCGCGTCGGCCTCGTATGGAAAGGCAACCCGAAGCATCACAACGATGCGCACCGCTCGCTGCCGTCGCTCGCGTTGCTGACGCCGCTCTGGAGCGTGCCGGGCGTGAATTTCGTGAGCCTGCAGAAGGGGCAGGGCGAGGACGAGGCGCGCCAGCCGCCGGGCGGGCTGCCGTTGCTGCACCTGGGTTCGGAGCTGGACGATTTCGCCGATACGGCCGCGATCGTCGCGCAACTCGATCTCGTGGTGTGCGTCGACACGTCGACCGCACATCTGGCCGCATCGCTCGGCAAGCCTTGCTGGGTACTGTTGCCCAATCAGGACGTGGACTGGCGCTGGATGCACGGCCGCGAGGATTCACCCTGGTATCCGGGCACGGTGCGGCTGTTCCGGCGCGGGCGCGACGACAGCTGGATCCGGCTGGCCGAGCGCGTGCGGGTGGCGTTTGCCGCGCAGTTTGCCGCCGGTTGCATGACGGCGGACGATACGGTGCGTACCGTCTGACCTGACGGCGCACGCCGCGCGGGCGCGGCGACACGGCATACTGCGGGGAACGCGGCGATGCCGCTCCTGCTTTTCAGATCAATCGAGGCCCTCGTGGAAAACATCGTCATCGTCGGCTCGTCCGGTCACGCCAAGGTCGTGATCGACATCGTCGAACAGGCCGGCCGGTACCGGATCGCCGGGCTGATCGATTCGTTCCGGCCCCGCGGCGAGGAAACGCTCGGCTACGCGGTGCTGGGCGCCGAGCGCGATTTGCCGGATCTGGTCGATGCGCACGGCATCGCCGGGCTGCTGGTCGCCATCGGCGACAACCACGCGCGCGAGAACGTGACGGCCGCCCTCGCGACGCTCGTGCCGGGCCTGCCGTGCGTATCGGCGGTGCATCCGGGCGCGCGCGTCGGCAACGCATCGACGATCGGCGCGGGCTCGGTCGTGATGGCCGGCGCGGTGATCAACCCGTGCTGCACGATCGGCGAAGGATGCATCGTCAACACGCAGGCATCGCTCGACCACGACGGCGTGATGGCGGACTTCTCGAGCCTCGCGCCGGGCGTCGTCACGGGCGGCAACTGCCGGATCGGCCACGGCGCGGCGATTGGCCTCGGCGCGATGCTGCGGCACCGGATCGTGGTCGGCGAGCACAGCGTCGTCGGTGCGGGCGCGGTCGTGCTGCACGACGTCGAGCCGTACACGGTCGCGTACGGCAACCCCGCGCGCCGGATCCGCGCGCGCGCGGCCGGCGAGCGCTACCTGTAGGCGTCGCGCGTCAGGCGGCGATCAGCCCGACGATGCGGCGCACCATGTCGTCGGTGAGCGCCGGATAGATCGGCAGGCACAGCACCTTGCGCGCCGCCTCGGTCGCGACGGGCAGGTTGTCGCGGCTCGCGGACGGCAGCCCGCGGTACATCGGGAAATCCGAAATCAGCGGATGGAAGTAGCGGCGCGCGTACACGTCGTAGTCGCGCAGCTTCTGGTACAGCGCGTCGCGGTCGAGCGGATAGTCTTCGTCGACGAGGATCGCGAAATACGCATGGTTCGCGACGGTCTGGCCGCCGAGCGGCACGCAGCGGATGCCGCGCACGTCGGCCAGCAGCGTGCGGTACAGCGTGTCGATTTCGCGGCGGCGCGCGAGTGCGCCGTCGATGTGCTGCAACTGCAGCATCCCGAACGCGGCGTTGATTTCGCTCATCTTGCCGTTGATGCCGGGCGCGACGACCGTGACTTCGTCGACGAAACCGAAGTTCTTCAGGTGATCGATCCGCTGCTTGGTCTTCGCGTCGGGGCAGATGATCGCGCCGCCCTCGAACGTGTTGAACACCTTCGTCGCGTGAAAGCTCAGCACCGACAGGTCGCCGTGGGTCAGCACGCTGCCGGTGGCGTTGCGCACGCCGAACGCATGTGCGGCGTCGTAGATCACGCGCAGGTTGTAGTTGTCGGCGATCTTCTGGATCGCGTCGACGTCGCACGGATTGCCGTAGCAGTGCACGGGCATGATCGCCGTGGTTTGCGGCGTGATCGCCGCCTCGATGCGTGCCGGGTCGAGATTGAGCGTGCCGGGCGCGACGTCGACGAAGACCGGCTTGATGCCGTTCCACAGCAGCGAATGCGCGGTCGCGACGAACGAGTACGGCGTCGTGATGACCTCGCCGGTGATGCGCAGCGCCTGCAGCGCGGTGACGAGCGCCAGCGTGCCGTTCGCGAACAGCGACAGGTGCGGCACGCCGAGGTACTCGCACAGCGCGCGCTCGAACTGCTGGTGGAACGGGCCGCCGTTGGTCAGCGTGCGGCTTTCCCAGATTTTCTCGAGGTACGGCACGAATTCCTCGAGCGGCGGCAGATGCGGTTGCGTGACGTAGATGCGTTCGTGCGGCAGTTGCGCGACGGACGACGCGGGCAGGCTGGCGGTCATGATGGTTTCTCTCGATCTGGCGTGGCGTTCAGGCCTCGGCCGCGGCCTGTGCGGTGGCCGTGTCGTCGAACAGCGGCGTGTCGAATGCGGTGACCGGTTCGTTCGCGCACCAGCGGGCCCACATCGTGCGCAGCGCCGACGACAGCCCGGCCGCGACCACGTCTGGCCGGAACGCGGCCGATTGCGCGCAGCGCGCGCGCAGGCCCGTGCGCAGTGCCTGCAGCGCGGCGGTGTCGTGCCCGAGCGCCAGCGCCTTCGCAACGAAATCGTCCTCGTCCGTCGCGATGTACGCATCGAGCCCGACGTGCTGCAGCCAGCCCGCGCTGCCGCGCCCGGCCATCGTCGCGCCGGGGATCGTCACGGTCGGCACGCCCATCCACAGCCCGTTCAGCGTGGTCGTCGAACCGGTATACGGGAACGTGTCGAGGCAGAGGTCGACGCCGTGATGCTGCTGCATGTAGACCGGAATGTTCGAGCGCCGGTGGAACGTCAGGCGATCGACACCGATGCCCGCGGCGGCGAACCATTCGGTCAGCGCGGCCTGATCGCGGTCGTTGCTGATCGCGCCGAGCGCCATGCGCGCGGTCGGGTCGGCATGCAGCACGCGCGCCCAGACCTCGATCACGTGCGGGCTCAGCTTGTTCAGGCGGTTGAAGCTGGCGTAGGTCGTGTAGCCGTTGTGCAGCGCCGGCAGCACGTTGACGGGCGGGCAATTGGGCGGCGGCATGAACGGCGCGATCGCGGGCAGCCGCACGATCTGCTCGACGAACTGGTCGTCGAATGCGCCGTGCGGCGCGACGAAGCGATCCGTCAGGTAGTAGTCCATCTCGGCGAGGCCGGTCGTGGCCGGATAGCCGATCCAGGATGCCTGCACCGGCGCCGCCCGCTGCGCCAGCGCGACGAGGCGGTTGCGGCCCGTATGGCCCGACAGGTCGATCACGATGTCGATCCGGTCGTTGCGCACACGCTCGAGGAAGGCCTGGTCGCTCATGCCGGCGACGTTGCGCCAGGTCGTCGCGTGGGCCTTGAAGCGTTCCGACGTGTGATCTTCCTCGAAGTGATTGTGATAGAAGTGCATCGCGATGCCGGGATCGGTCGCGAGCTGCTCGATCACGGGCACCGCGTAGGAGGCGACTGCGTGGCTGAACAGGTCGCCCGATACGAAGCCGATCTGCAGCTTGCGCGCCGGGTCGCGCGAGTTCGAGAACACGGCCGCGCGCTTGCGCTTGTGGTTGTCGTAGCGCTGGCCGAACTTGCGATGTTCGGCGACGAGCGCCTGCGGATCGAAGTCGCTGCTGTGCGCGATGCAGAACAGCATGCTGCTGTGCGTCACGCTGTCGGTCGGGTCGATTTCGATCGCGCGCTTCAACCAGCCCACCGCTTCCTCCGTGGCGCCCTGTTCGAGCAGCACGAAGCCGAGCGTGCTCATCGGGGCGGCCGCGCCCGGCGCGAGTTCGACCGCGCGCCGGCAGGTCGCGAGCCCTTCTTCGATGCGGCGCATCGCGAACAGCACGAGGCCGTGGATCCGCAGTCCCTCGGTGTGATCGGGCTGGAGCTCGAGCAGCCGGCGGCATTGGACGTCGGCTTCCGCGAGCCGGTTGACGGCCCGCAACGTATCGGCGAGCAGGATGCGCACGAGCACTTCGTCCGGCAGCAATTCGACCGTGCGAAAGCCGGCTTCGATCATCTCCGCGAAGCGGCCTTCCCGGTGATGCGACGCGGCCAGCGTACGCCAGCAGGCGCCGTCTTCCGGGTAGTCGGCGACCAGTTGCTTCGCGAGCGCGGTGGCTTCCGCATGCTTGTTCTTGTTGAACAGGGCGGCGTGCTTTTGCAGCAGGGCCTGGTTCGGGCGCCGGACCGGCTTGCCGGCGTCGTTCCGCACGACGGCGGCAGAAGCGGTTTCCAGGACGATCGCCGTTCCGATGCTGCTCGTGGCGACGGGCACCGCCGCGGTCGCAAGCACGATGTCGGGCGATGCCATCTGCCCGATCAGCCCTTCGAGCGCGGGGCCGCGGATGCCGCGCTGCTGCGCGATCTCGACGGCGATCCACGCGGCGGCCGTCTGTCCGCTGCGATGCAGCGCGTGGATGTAGCTGACCCAGTAATAGCCGTTGGCCGGGTTCGCGCCGATGGCGGCTTCGAAATGCGGCACCGCGTCGGCCGGACGGCCCGTATCCACCATCAGCACCGCGAGGTTGTAGTGCGCGTCGGCATGTGCCGGTACCGCGTCGAGAATGGCCTCGTACAGGGCCTGCGCGTCGTCGAATGCGCCGCTGCGCTGGCGCTCGAGCGCGTTGTCCATGACGAGCGCAATGTCCTGCGCAAGCTGCTGTTCGGGCGTGAGCGTGGCGGGGGCGGACAGTTCGAACGAGGGCATGATGAAATCTGCGGAAAGTCGGTCGATACCATTATGGGTAGCGTGCCGCCGCGCCGATGCCGCGAGATGACGGTAAAAGCCCGGTCAGTTTGGGCGATTGAACGGGCGGTCGCGACGCGACCGGCCGCGCGCAAAAAAAACGCCCGCACGAGGCGGGCGGAGGCGAACGAGCACGCCCTCACATCAGCGTGTAGTTCTTGTTGTCGGGTGGGCGCGCGCTTGCGGCGGCGCCAGGGACGGATCAGCGGTTCGCGATGCTCTGGTACTGGCCGACGGCCTGCACGCGGCTCATGGCCGCCTGGTATTCGTCGGTCAGGTCCTGCTGCGCGCGTTGCGCGTCGGCGAAAATGCGGTCGTTGCTGGTCTGCATGCGGCGGATCGCGGCGATGCCGGCCGGCGGCTGGTCGGCCGCGAGCGACGCGACGAGGGTCCAGCGCGCATCGACGAGGCGCACCGCCTCGGTCCAGTCGGCCATCGAGGCTGCGTGCTCGATCGCGTCGGTGAGCGCGTCGAGCTGCGCAATCAGTTCGGTCTGTTCCATCTGGACTCTCCTGTCCGGCTAGCGGTCAGCTCTTGTTGTTCGACATTGCGCCGGCGCTGTTCGCGCCGCCGAACAACTGCGTCAGGTACTGCGAGTTGCTGTTCATCGTCGCCATCAGCGTGTTGAGCGCGGTGAACTGCGCCTGGTACTGGGTGGTCAGCTGTGCGACATAGTTCGACAGGTTCGACTGCTGTTGCGAGACGTTCTTCAGGTCGTTGCTGAGCGCCGTCGTGCGCGCGGCGATCAGCCCGTTCGTCTTCGTGTAGTTCGTGATGTTCGTCGTCAGCTGCTCGCCGATCCCGTTCGTCGAGTTGAACAGCGATGCGACGCCCGTCGGGTTGTTCTGCAGCGCGCCGTTGAGCGCCGTGTTGTCGACCTGCAGCGTGCCGTCGGCCTGCAGCGTGACGCCGATCGACGCGAGGTTGACCGTCGAGCCGTTGCCGTTCACGCCGCTTGCGACGATCGACGCGAGCGCGTTCTTGATCGTGTTCAGCGTGGAGTCGCCGAGCAGCGGGCCTTGCGACGACGCGCCGGACGTGAAGCTCGACAGCGAGCCCATCGTCGTGACGAGCGTGTTGTAGAGCGTCGCGAAGTTGTTGATCGCGGCGGCCTGGGTTTTCGTGTCGGTGGCGACCGTCAACGTTTGCGGCTGCGTTCCGCTGACGGCGGCGCTGGTCAGGTTCAGCGTGACGCCGGTGATCGCGCTCGTCACGGTGTTGCTCGCGCTCGTGCCGGCGATGCCGTTGATCGTGAACGCGGCGTCCTGCGCGGCGGTGCTTTGCTTCCATGCGGCGCTGCCGTTCGCGGACGTGAACGTCGACTGCCCGCCCGTCGTGCTGGGCGTCGACGTGACGCCGAGGCTGGACAGGCCGTTGTCGCCGGCGACGTTGCTGAGCGCGACACTGATCGTGTTCGCCGCGCCGGTCGGCGTCGAGCTGAGCACGAGGTGCGCGCCGTCGCTGCCGTTGACGACCGACGCGACGATGCCCGGGTTGCCGGCCGTGTTGTTGATCGCGGCGGCGATGCCGGACAGCGTGTTGTTGGTACCGTTCACGTCGACCGTGAACGACTTGCTGCCGAGCGACAGCGTCATCGTGCCGGTGCCGAGCGCCGTCGACGAACCGAACGCGGCCGACGACAGCGACTGCGACGTCGCGATCTGCGTGACGCCGACCGAATAGCTGCCGGCCACCGCGCCGGCGCCCGCGGTCGCGGTGAGGCCGGTGCCGCTCGCGGTGGCGGTGAAGGTGTTCTGCAGCGAGCCGTTCGACAGCGTCGTGATGCTGGCCTGCAGTGCGCTCAGCGCGGCCGAAAGGGCGCCGAACGCGGAAATCTGGGTGTTGTCGCTGCTTTGCTGCGCGCTGAGCGCGGCAGCCTGACCGGCGGTCTTCGCATTGACGAGTGCCGTCACGAGCGAGTTGACGTCCATCGACGAGTTGCCGGTCGAACCGCTGATGATCGATTGGGCAGCCTGCTGCAGCTGGCTGTTGGCCGAGGCGGTGGCGGAATTGACGGCGGAATTGATCGTCGACATCGTGTTGCTCCGTGCGGCGGATGATCCGTGAGATTCTGGATGAAGACCTGGCTGCGGGGCAAGGCCCCGCGCGCCAAGTGCCTGCGGCCGGGCCGCGCGTTACGCGGAGCCCGGCCGTGGGTTGCTACGCGATTACTGCAGGAGCTTCAGGACCTGCTGCGGCAGCGAGTTCGCCTGTGCGAGCACCGAGATGCCTGCTTGCTGCAGCACCTGGTTCTTCGACATGTTCGCGGTTTCCTGCGCGAAGTTCGCGTCGGTGATCTGCGACTGTGCCGACGACAGGTCGGTCGATTCCGCTTGCTGCGCCGTGGCGATTGCCGTGAAACGGTTTTGCGCCGCGCCGAGTGCTGCCTGCAGGTTGTTCACCGTCTGCAGCGCGTTGTCGATCGACACCATCGCGACGTTCGCACCGCTGACCGTGCTGATGTCGAGGGTCGACACGGTGGACGGCTTGTTGACGGCGTTGATCTGCGCAACGGCGTTCGAGATCGCGGTGAGCGATGCTGCCGACATGCTGGAGCTGGTCGCGCCCGCGCTGATCGAGATCTGCGTGACGGCCTGGCCGTTGGACGCGGTACCTGCCGACGTCGTGAAGACTGCCGATGCTGCGGTGCTCGACAGCGTCGAACCGTTCTGGTCGGTGAACGTGAAGCCGCCCTTGCCGTCCGACGTCACGTTGATGGCCGTGATCGTTGCGCCCGACGACGTGTATGCGCCGCTTGCGTTGAGGCTCAGGCCCGTGATCGTGCCGACCGTCTGGCCCGTCTGAACGACGCCGCCGCCGATCTGGGCTGCCGACATGCTTTGGCTCAGGTCCAGCGAGATCGTCTGGCCGACGTTTGCGCCGACCTGGAACGACACGATGCCTGCGTTGCCGTTCAGGATGTTCGTGCCGTTGTACGTCGTTTGCGACGAGATACGGTTCACTTCCTGGATCTGCTGCGCAACTTCCTGTTGCAGTGCGGCCTGGTCGGTCGTGGACATCGTGCCCGTCGACGCCTGGACGGCCAGCTGGCGGATACGTTGCAGGCTGTTCGTCAGCGACGACAGTGCGCTCGATGCCGTTTGGATCATCGACACGCCGTCGTTCGCGTTCGACACGCCCTGGTTCAGACCGTTGATCTGCGTCTGCATCCGGGTCGAGATCGCGAGGCCTGCTGCGTCGTCTGCTGCGCTGTTGATGCGCTTGCCCGACGACAGGCGCGTGATGGCCTGCGACAGGGCGTTTTGCGAGCCGCTGAGGTTCTGCTGTGCAACCAGCGAGTTGATGTTGCTGTTAATTCCGAGCATGGAAATTCTCCTGTTTAAGCCGAAAGCCCTGGAAAGCCGTTTTGGCGTCGGCGGAAGCACTCGTTCATTGCTGGCCGCCTCAGAGCAGGATTTCGGCGCACCAAAACAAAACTTGAGGGGCGCATTGAGATTCGGCCCGATTTTTTATCCATATTTGTCATTTCAAACGGGCGCGACGCGATGCCGGCATTAACGGGGGCAGAGACCGGCCCGGGCACGCAGTCGTAACGCTGTGCACACGCGACCGACAAAGGGGTGGTTTTGTCTGTGATTCCCTGCTATGATGGCGGGCTGAATTGAGATTTCTGTCAAGCCTCTGCCGTTTTCGGCATGTCTGCTGGCAGTCAAACGCGGCGCTGCACGCGGCTTGTGAAGCGTACTCGCGGTGCTTTCCGCCTCTCATTTCCGGCCTCCGAGGCCGTATTTCCGCTCGTTTCGCCTGTTGTTGGGGGACGCTCGGATGGCCGGTGCGTGGCGCTTGGCCGCTACGTTTTTGACCGTTTAAGCAATTTAGGAACGACATGACGACGATTCTTCTGAAAGAAAACGAGCCGTTCGAAGTGGCGATTCGCCGCTTTCGCCGTGCTATCGAAAAAAATGGCCTGATCGCTGAACTGCGTGAGCGCCAGTCTTACGAAAAGCCGACCGCAGTCCGCAAGCGCAAGAAGGCAGCAGCCGTCAAGCGCCTGCACAAGCGCCTGCGCAGCCAGATGCTGCCGAAGAAGCTCCACTAAGAGCGTCTGACGGTTCGCCGCGAAACGGCGGAGTGTGCCTCGCAAGAGGCCACTCCGCCGTTTTGCTTGTGGGGTCCGGGAAAGTCCCGAGGCCGCCGCGGTGCGGCTTTGGCGGGCGTTCCGACTGATCGCCGGCGGCCGCCAACCGCCGGCGCGGCGCTCAGAAGTCGATTTTCGCGCTCAGGCTCACCGTGCGCGGGTCGCCCGGCTTGACGTAGTCCGCGTACTGGTATTCCCAGTAGCGGCGGTTCAGCACGTTGTCGATCGACGCGCGCAGCGTCACGTCGTGGCGGCCGACCCGCGTCAGGTAGCGCGCGCCTGCGTTGACGACCAGAAAGCCCGGCGCATCGAGGCCGCCGGCCGCGCGCAGCGGCGTCGCGCCGGTGAATTTCGCGTCGACGCCGAGCGTCAGCCCCGGCACGCCCGGCACCGCATAACCGAGGTCGCCGGCCAGCACGAAGCGCGGCGCGCCTGCAACACGGTTGCCGTTGTTGCCGATCCCGTTCGCGTACCACGCGTCGAGCAGCATCGCGTCGACCCCCGCGTTCCAGTGCGCGCCGAATTTCGCGCGCGCACCGACCTCGATGCCCTGGATGATCGATTCGCCGTCCTGCACGTAGACGTTCGCGGCGTTCGCATATTCGGCGCTGCGCTCGATGCGGAACAGCGCGGCCGTCGCGCTCCAGCGCGCGTGCTCGCTCTTGATCCCGAGCTCGTATTGCTTGCTGCGCAACGGCTTGAGCACCTGGCCCGCGTTCGCGTAGACGTCGTTCACGCGGCTGCCCGGCTCGAGCGATTCGGCGTAGCTTGCGTAGGCGGTGGTCGTCGGCGCGAGCTTGAGCATCACGGCGAAGGTCGGCGTCACCACGCCGTTCTGGCGATAGCCGGGGTCCTCGGCGCCGCTCGCCTGGAACGAGCGCTGCTCGTAATTCATGTAACGCACGCCGGCGAGCACCGACCAGCGCCCGGTGAGCTGCACGGTGTCGCTCGCGAACAGCGATTTCTGCACGATCTCGCTCGTGCGGTACTGGATGAAGCCGTGCGGGCTTTCATAGCGGTACGGATTCGGCGCGTAGAGGTTGCCGGCGCCGAGCGGCACGAAGACGCTGTTCGCCGAGTAGTCGTTCGCCTGCTTCTGCCACGATGCGCCGAGCACGATCTGGTGGCTGAACGGGCCCGTGCGCACCTTGCCCTCGACCATCGCGCGCCATTGGCTGAAGCGGTGATCCTCCATGCCGACGTAGCGGCTGTCGGTGTAGTTCCCGGCTGCGTCCTGCAGGTACAGCGTGCTTTCGTTGCGGCGGCGCGTCGCCTTGCTGTAGCTGTACGCGACGTCGAGCTGCCAGTCGGGCGCGAGCTGGTATTGCAGCCCGGCCGTATAGAGCTGCAGGTTCGTGTTCAGGTACTGGTCCTTGCCGCCGAGGTTCGTCGACCCGCCGCTGATCGTCGCGGGCAGCGCGCCGCCCGGATAGCTGCCGGTAAAGATCGACGGCGTCTGGCCGGTCGTGCGGCGGTCCTGGTACAGCGCGCCGAACGATACCGACAGGTCGCGCGTCAGGTTCGCCTGCAGCGCGAGCGATACGCTGTCGCGGCGGATGTTGCCGTCGTTGTACGTCTTGCCTTCCTCGTGCGTCGCGTTCAGCCGCGCGCCGAACATGTTGTTCGGCCCGAAGCGCTGGCCGAGATCGACGTGTTCGGTCCACACGTTGGTGCTGCGGTAGCCGACGTCGACGCTGCGCACGGGCTCGGCGCCCGGCTGCTTCGTCACGTAGTTCACGACGCCGCCCGGTGTCACGAAGCCGTACAGGAAGCCGCCGAGCCCCTTCAGCAGCTCGACGCGCTCGAGCTGCTCGTACGGCATCGTGATCCCGTACGTGACGAACGGCAGCCCGTCGATCTTGAAGCCGTTCTGCCAGTCGAGCTGCATGCCGCGCACGGTCATGTAGCTTGCCCATGCGCCGTACGCGCCGCTGTTGTCGGACACCGCTGCGTCGTTCGCGAACACGTCGCCGAGCTTGTATGGCTGGCGCGCCTCGAGCTCTTCCTGCGTGACGATCGTCGTCGAGAACGGCGTGTCGAGCTGGCGGCGCGTGCCGAGTGCGCCGGTCGAGATCGTGTCGGTCAGGTGTTGCGGCGAATCGTGCGCGGCCGTGATGTTGAGGGCCGGCAGCACCGCGGCGTCGCCGGGTGAATCGTCCGCGTGCGCGAGCGAGGCGGCAAGGCAGGCGAGGGCGGCGGCCACACGGCGTGGACGGACGGGAGGACGGGCGAGGCTGGCGGTCATGACGGGTGAGTAAAAATGCAAGTAAGAATCATTCGCATTGAGTTAAAATGTTGCGCATCGTATCAAAACCCGCCGACCGCGCAACATTTCCACGCCGCGCACAAGGGCATCCGGCCTCGCCTGGGCGCGGCCGGACGGCGCTTGCGCGGCGTTTGACATCACATGACCCGTCTTCCGTCGAACCGGGGCCGCCGCATCTGCCGGCCCGCCTTCCTGTCGCTGCGCACGCGATGAATGCGTTCCTGCGACCGTTTTTCGTCCGCCTGCATCGCTGGTTCGGGCTCGCCATCGCGCTGTTCCTGTTCGTCGCGGGGCTCACCGGCGCGCTGATTGCGTGGGACCACGAGCTCGACGCGGCGCTGAATCCGGATTTCTACGCCGCGCGCAGCGGCGCCGCACCGCTTGCACCGCTCGAACTCGCGGCGCGCATCGAGGCCGCCGATCCGCGTGTGCAGGTGACTTATCTGCCGCTCGCGGTCGAACCGGGGCACACGCTGCAGGCGAGCGTGATGCCGCGTACCGATCCGGCGACCGGCCAGCCGTACGCGCTCGGCTTCAGCCAGGTCGCCGTCGATCCCGCGACCGGCGTGGTGCAGGGCCGCCGCGAATGGGGCGCGCTGTCGCTCGCGCGGCTCGACCTGATGCCGTTCATCTACCGGCTGCACTACTCGCTGTTCCTGCCCGAGTACCGCGGGATCGACTTCGGGTTCTGGGCGATGGGTGTCGTCGGCATCGTGTGGGCGGCCGACTGCCTGATCGCGCTGGTGCTCGCGTTTCCGAACCTGAAAAGCTGGCGCAAGTCGTTCGCGTTCCGCGTGCGGCGCGGCGGCTATCCGCTCGTGTTCGACCTGCACCGCTCGGGCGGCGTGTGGGTGTGGGGGCTGCTGCTGGTCGTTGCGGTCACATCGATCTCGATGAACCTCGCCGTTCCGGTCGTGCGCCCGCTGGTCTCGCAGGTTTCGCCGCTCGCCGAGACGCCGTATACGAATCCCGAACATTTCCCGCCGGCCCCGCCGGGCAGCCAGGTGCTGTCGCGCGAGCGGATCGTCGAGATCGCGCGCTCGGCCGGGCGCGACGCGGGGATCACCGCGCCGCCCGGCGCGCTGCTGTTCGCCCCGGCGATGAACGCCTATGCGGTCGGGTTCTTCACGCCCGGCAACGACCACGGCGACGTCGGGCTCGGTAACGCGTGGCTGTACTGGAGTGCGGTGACCGGCAAGCCCGTCGCGGCCCTGGTGCCGGGCCGCGGTTCGGCCGGCGACCTGTTCATGCAGGCGCAGTTTCCGCTGCACTCGGGGCGGATTGCCGGTGTGGCGGGACGGATCGCGGTGAGCGTGCTCGGCGTCGTGATCGCGATGCTGAGCGTGACCGGGATCTGCATCTGGGTGAAGAAGCGCAGCGCGCGCGCGCGGGCCGCGCGAAGCGCGCGGCCGGTCGTACCGGCGTCATCGCGCGCCGCGCGGTAAGCGGGCGGCGCCCCACTGCCGCGAGGCAGCCGTGCCGGATGGGCCCCCGGCTTGCGCCGGCGCCCTCAGCCCGCGTTGCGCTTCCGTGCCGGCTGCTTGCCGCCGAGCGCCGCGCATGGCGCGTGGCACGGGCAGTCGACCTCGTGGTCGTTGACCATGCCGGTCGCCTGCATCAGCGCATAGCAGATCGTCGAACCCACGAACTTGCAGCCGTACGCCTTCAGCGCCTTGCTGAGCGCGTCGGACTGCTCGGTCGACGCGGGCGCGTCGCGGTATGACTGCCACGCATTCTGGACCGGCGTGTTGCCGACGAACGACCACAGGAACGCGGCGAGCGACCCGTGCTCCTCGCGGATGCGCTGCACGGCGCGAGCGTTGGTCACCGCCGATTCGACCTTCGCGCGGTTGCGCACGATGCCCGGATTCTCCAGCAGCTTCTCGATGCGCTTCGGCGTGAAGCGCGCGACGGCGTCGACGTCGAAATCCGCGAACGCTTCGCGATAGCCCGAACGCTTGTTCAGGATCGTCGACCACGACAGCCCGGCCTGCGCACCCTCCAGGATCAGCATTTCGAACAGGTGGCGATCGTCGTGCGACGGCACGCCCCACTCGGTATCGTGATAGTGAGCGTCCGCTTCCGTCTTCACCCAGTTGCACCGCTGCGACATCGTCTACCTCGTTTTCAGTGTCGATTCGATCGCGCCAGCATAGCGGAAGCCCTTTTCGCGGGATAGCAGGCCGAACGGCAGATGGGCGTGCGGCGCCGATCCGGTTAAGCTTGGCGCCTGTTCGAATCAGCAGGATGAAGGCATGGCGGCATTACTTTTTGCGATCGGCATCGACGGCGGCGGCACGGGTACGCGCGCGGTGCTGGCCGACCGGCACGGGCGCGAGCTCGCTCAGGGGCGCGGCGGCCCGTCGGGTCTCGGCCTCGGCATCGAGCGCGCATGGGCGTCGATCGGCGCCGCGTGCGCGGATGCGTTCACGCAGGCCGGCTTCGCGTTCAACTGGCCGCAGTGCGCGCTCGGCTGCGGGCTCGCGGGCGTCAACAACGCGGCGTGGCTGGCCGCGTTCCGCGCGCAGGCGCCGCTCGGCGCGCTCGCGATCGAGAGCGACGCATATACGACCGTCGTCGGTGCGCACGGCGGCGCGCCGGGGCTCATCGTCGCGCTCGGCACCGGCAGCATCGCGGCGGCGCTCGACGCGGCCGGCGCGTGCCGGATCGCGGGCGGCTTCGGCTTTCCGTCCGGCGACGAGGCGAGCGGCGCGTGGCTCGGCGTGCGCGCGCTCGCGTACGCGCAACAGGCGCTCGACGGCCGCGTGCCGCGCGACGCGTTTGCCGATGCGCTGCTCGCGGAAACGGGCGCGCAGGATCGCGACGCGCTCGTCCAGTGGTCGTGCGATGCGAACCAGACAATCTACGCGCGCCTCGCGCCGATCGTATTCGCGCATCGCACGCATCCGGTAGCCGGCGCGCTGATCGCGCAGGCCGGCGACGAGATCGGCAAGATGATCGATGCGCTCGATCCGCAGCAGGCGCTCCCGGTCGCGCTGTGCGGCGGGCTGGCCGACGCGCTCGCACCGGTCGTGCCGGCGCGTCACGCCGCCCGGCTGCGCGCGCCGCTCGACGATTCGGCGCATGGCGCGCTGCGGCTCGCGCTGCAGGCGCTGCGGGCGGCGGAAGGCGGCTGAAGCCGGGATGGGGCGGGGTGGCGGCGCGTCGCAGCAGCCTCGAAGGCGGCACCTGGTGGGGAACCGTCCGGCGCGCCGCCGGGCACGACGTTAAAATGGCGATTCCGCAGAGCCCTGAGCGCCATTCTCCCGTCCCATGTACAAAGTTATCGCCACCGATCTCGACGGTACGCTGCTGAACAGCGACCACCAGCTCGACCCGTACACGATCGACACCGTCCGCCGGCTCGACCGCGACGGCCTGCAGTTCGTGATCGCGACGGGGCGCCATTATGCGGACGTCGCCGGCATTCGCGACGTGCTCGGCATCCGGCCGTACCTGATCACGTCGAACGGCGCGCGCGTGCACGCGCCGGACGACACGACGATCCACGCGCAGGACATCGATCCCGCGATCGTGCGCGGCCTCGTGCAGCCGGACGTCACCGGCGCGCACGGCCGCGTGATCGTCAACCTGTTCACCAACGACGGCTGGCTGATCGACCGCGATGCGCCGCACCTGCTCGATTTCCACCAGGATTCGGGCTTCCGGTACGACGTGATCGACATGGCCGCGCATGACGGCGCCGATATCGCGAAGGTGCTGTATATCGGCGAGCCGGCCGATCTGGCCGTGGTCGCCGAGCAGATGCGCGTGCGTTTCGGCGATGCGCTGTACGTCACGTACTCGCTGCCCGACTGTCTCGAAGTGATGACCGCGAACGTGTCGAAAGGCCGCGCGCTGCGTACGGTGCTCGCGCGGCTCGGCGTCGATACCGGCCACTGCATCGCGTTCGGCGACAACATGAACGACATCGACCTGCTCGAAACCGCCGGTCACGCGTTCATGATGAACAACGCGAACCCCGACCTGGTCGCGCGGCTGCCGCACATCCCGCGGATCGGCAACAACTTCGATGCGGGCGTTGCCCGCCACCTGCGCACGCTGTTCTCGCTCGAGGGCAACGTCGCCGCTTCCTGAGCGCCCGGCCCCGCGCGCGTTTCCGGAGCGGAAATGAAAAACGGGCGCCAGGGGCGCCCGTCGAAATTGCCTGCCTCGATGTTCTTGGACAGCGTGAGGCTCGCTGCTCTGCTCGCTTGACCCCGTAGTGTTTTATTCGCTTGTGCGAGCCGATGCCGGCAGCAGGTCGACGGCGTCGTCACGCCCGGCGACCAGCGGGTAAATGATCCCTGCGAGTACTGCGCCGATCAGCGGCGCCACCCAGAACAGCCAGAGCTGGCCGATCGCGTCGCCGCCGACGAACAGCGCCGGGCCGGTCGAGCGCGCCGGGTTCACCGACGTGTTGGTGACCGGGATCGAGATCAGGTGAATCAGCGTCAGGCACAGGCCGATCGCGATCGGCGCAAAGCCGGCCGGCACACCGCGCTTGTCGGTCGCGCCGAGGATCACGAACAGGAAGAAGCCCGTCATCACGACTTCGCAGATGAACGATGCGGTCAGCGAGTAGTGGCCGGGCGAGCGATCGCCGAAGCCGTTCGTCGCAAAGCCGCTGCCGACGACGTCGAAGCCCGGCTTGCCGGTCGCGATCAGGTACAGCACGAACGCGCCGAGCGTCGCGCCGACGACCTGCGCGACGATGTACGGCGCGAGATCGCGTGCCGGGAAGCGGCCGGCGACCGTCAGACCGACGCTCACCGCCGGATTCAGGTGGCAACCCGAGATGTGGCCGATTGCGAATGCCATCGTCAGCACGGTCAGGCCGAAGGCAAGTGCGACGCCGGCAAAGCCGATGCCGAGGCCCGGAAAGGCGGCAGCCAGCACGGCGCTTCCGCACCCGCCGAGCACCAGCCAGAACGTGCCGAATACCTCTGCAGCGAGACGCTGAGAAAGATTCATGTAAGGACCTCGTCCAAGTGGGTTGAAGACCGCCGGACGACACTGCGGATTTATTCCATCGCCCGGAATTGGTCTGGATTATAGGAAATGAATCGGGTCCGGGAGGGTCAACGATTGTTAAATTTGAATGGCTGACGAATACCTTTTATTAGAATAAGTCCGCATTCTCGATATAGACGATTCGGTTAAAGATGACAGCATTTATTTCGAAGGGCAGGGCGGCAGTGCGGATGGCGTAACGGATGTTGGTGTCCCGGCCGGATTCGCCGGGGCCGCATCATCGAAAAGGGGAGTCGAAAAATGTCTCAATACGCGAAACTCAAGGCGCAGATCGCCGATCTGCAGGCCCAGGCGGACGACGTACGCCGCCAGGAAGTGGCGGCGGTGATTGCCGACGTCCAGCGAATGATTGCCGAATACGGCCTGACGGCCCAGGACCTGGGGTTCGCGGAGCGGGCACGGCGCGGGCGCCCCCCGAAGAAGGCGCCGCTGCCGCCGAAGTACCGCGATCCGAAGTCGGGTGCAACCTGGAGCGGGCGCGGCAAGCCGCCGAATTGGATCGTCGGGAAAAACCGCGAGCGTTTCGCGATCGAATGACTGAAAGCCAAATAGAAAGAGCCGCATCGACGATGCGGCTCTTTTGTTTTGCGCGCCGATTTCGGCGCGGATTTTACCGAATATTTCGGCGCGGATTTCCGTATCAGGCGCCCGCGACCCGGCGCAATACCGGTTGCTTGGTCGCCGTGCAAAGCGATTCGTAAGTTTCCACATAACGCTGCGCCATTGCCTTCGAGCTGAAACGCGTGTCGAAACGCTGGCGGATCGCGGTGCGCGACAGCGTGTCGATCCGGTGCAGCGCACCGACCGCGCCCTGCACGTCCTCGACGATGAAGCCGGTCACGCCGTCCTCGATCACTTCCGGCACCGAGCCGCGATTGAACGCGACGACCGGCGTGCCGCAGGCCATCGCCTCGATCATCACCAGGCCAAACGGCTCCGGCCAGTCGATCGGGAACAGCAGCGCCTTCGCGCCGGACAGGAACGCAGGCTTCTGCGCCTCGTTGATCTCGCCGATGAACTCGACGTGCGCCTCGCCGAGCAGCGGTTCGATCACTTCCTTGAAATAGTCGGCGTCGGCCTTGTCGACCTTCGCGGCGATCTTCAGCGGCAGCCCGCTTTGCGCGGCGATCCGGATCGCGGTGTCGACCCGCTTTTCGGGGCAGATCCGGCCGAGGAACGCGAGGTATTCGGGCTTCACGCCCGGCTGCGGCGTGAGCAGCGTGTCGGGCAGCCCGTGATACACGGTGCCGGCCCACGCGGCCTGCGGCAGCGGCTTGCGCTGGTTGTTCGAGATCGACACGACCGGCGCGTCCGGGAACGCGTCGAACACCGGCTGCAGCTCCGGCAGGTCGAGGCGGCCGTGCAGCGTCGTCACGTACGGCGTATCGAGGCGCGACATCAGCGGGAACGGCAGGTAGTCGAGGTGGAAGTGCAGCACGTCGAATTCGTGCGCGACCCGGGCGACCTGCTCGAGGAGCCGCATGTGGGGCGCCATCGAATCGCGGATCGACGGGTCGAGCCGCAGTGCGCGCGGCCACGCCGCCTCGAGACGGGCCGACGTGACGGAGTCGCCGCTGGCGAACAGCGTCACGTCATGGCCGAGTTCGACGAGCGCCTCGGTGAGGTAGGACACGACACGCTCGGTGCCGCCGTAGAGTTTCGGCGGAACGGCTTCGTAAAGCGGCGCGATCTGGGCAATTCGCATGGGTGTTCTCCGGTTTCGATCCGTGGGCGCCGTGGCGCCGCTGTGGATCCCATCCAACGTTGCGGAACTCGCCGACGCCCGCGTTTGGCGGTACGTGGCCGGGCCCTGGGCGGGGTGCGCGGGGCGCCGGACGGCAAGCTGCGGGGCGGGCCGGCACGGCTCGCGCCGCCGCCCATTGGAGTCCATTATCGATATCGCCCTGAAGGGTTCGAGTGTTTTTTCAAACACTTAAGGCTTGTTACACGATGAAATACGCGAAAACCCCGAGAAAAAGGGCGCGGAATCGTGAAGCGAGATGGCCGCAACTATTGTTGCGCTATCGTGAAAAAGCACTACAATTTTTACCGATCCGATTGTCGGCAGCCTTGCCGGCAAGCCTTCCGCCACCGCGCGGCGGCCATCGGGCGCCTCGCAACCGAATCCGCGTTGCAACCCGTTTTTCCGATTGCTCCTTTCAATTCGCTTTGTCGGAAAAATTCCTACACGGTTTACAGACAAATCCTGCATGGCATACGCCACTTCGCTGATACCGGCGTAAATGCCGTTTGGCCAAAATTCGCCCTGTAAGACTATAAACGAGCCGACCGAGCGCCAAGAGCGCTCCGAACGAGCAAACGTTTTCATAACACGAATGGCCAAAGCAAAGCTCTTTAACGGGGGAATCATGAGCGCTACCAGCGAAATGCTCAGTGAGATCAAAGAGGTCAACCTGTCGTACCTCCTCCTCGCGCAACGACTGCTGCGGGAAGACAAGGCGATGGGCATGTTCCGCATGGGCATTTCCCAGGAACTCGCCGACGTGCTCGCCAACCTCACGCTCGCACAGACCGTGAAGCTGGCTGCGTCGAACCAGATGCTGTGCCGTTTCCGCTTCGATGATCACGCGCTGCTGTCGTCGCTCGCCGACAAGGGCCGCAGCGATGTCGTCGCGCACGCCCACTCGGCCATCCTGATGGCCGGGCAGCAGGTCGAAGGCGTCCGCTGATCCATCCCGCCTTGCGTTGTGTCCCGGCGTGCCGCGCCGGCAGGCAGCGTATTGGCCATCCATCCGAACAACGTCAAGCGGACGGTTATCACCATGGCAAGCAAAAGCGTCGTGATCGAGGTGAAGGAAATCACCCTCGCCATCGAACTGATCGAACTGGGCGCCCGGCTGCAGCTGCTGGAAGCGGAGACGAGCCTGTCGCGGGACCGTCTGATCAAGCTGTACAAGGAACTGAAGGGCGTATCGCCGCCGAAGGGGATGCTGCCGTTCTCGACCGACTGGTTCATGACGTGGCAGCCGAACATCCACTCGTCGCTGTTCTACAACATCTACCGGTTCATGCAGGACCACGGCCGTTGCGAGCCGATCCAGTCGATCGTGAAGGCGTACCGGCTCTATCTGGAGCACGTGAACCTGTCCGGCGACGAGGCCGCGCTGAGCCTCACGCGCGCATGGACGCTCGTGCGCTTCTTCGATTCGGGGATGCTGCAGATGACCCCGTGCACGCGCTGCGGCGGCCACTTCGTCGCGCATGCGCATGATCCGCATCAAGGTTTCGTGTGCGGCCTGTGCCAGCCGCCGTCGCGCGCGGGCAAGACCCGCAAGGCTGCCGCCGCACGCGCCGAACTGGCTGCTGCCGCGGCCTGAGCGCCGCCGGGCGGGGCGCTCAGGCGCCCGCGGGCCGCGCGAATCGTCTGCGAATTGCTGGTAAACACCGTCGGGCCGCCGCCGGGCGGCCGCGAAAGTTTTCCTGCCGACTGCCGTAAACCTGTTTAACGGCGGTCTTCCCGCCGGTCTATCGTGAGGGACAGGCAGTGCTGATTATCGTGGGAACTCTCGTGACGCTGTTGTCCGTCTTCGGCGGTTATGCGCTGGCAGGCGGGCATCTGGGCGCCTTGATCCAGCCCGTCGAGATCCTGATGATCGCGGGCGCCGGCGTCGGCGCGTTCATCCTCGGCAACGGCGGCAAGACCATCAAGGCGACGCTGCGCGTGCTGCCGACGCTCTTCAAGGGCTCGAAGTACACGAAGGACGTCTACATGGAGCTGATGGCGCTGCTCTACGTGCTGCTCGCGAAGGCACGCAAGGAAGGCACGCTGACGCTCGAGGCCGACATCGACGATCCGCAAAAGAGCCCGATCTTCACGCAATACCCGAAGATCCTCGCCGATCATCACATCGTCGAATTCCTGACCGACTACCTGCGCCTGATGGTGGGCGGCAACATGAACGCGTTCGAGATCGAGAGCCTGATGGACGAGGAGATCGAGACGCACCACGCGGAAGGCGAAGGCCCGGCGCACGCGCTGATGCGCGTCGGCGACGCGATGCCGGCGTTCGGGATCGTCGCGGCCGTGATGGGCGTCGTGCACACGATGGCCTCGGCCGACAAGCCGCCCGCGGTGCTCGGCGCGATGATCGCGCAGGCGCTGGTCGGCACGTTCCTCGGGATCCTGCTGTCGTACGGGCTGATCGGGCCGCTCGCGAGCCTCGCGGAGCAGCGCGTCGCCGAGTCGACCAAGATGTTCCAGTGCATCAAGGTGACGATCCTCGCGACGCTGAACGGCTATGCGCCGGCGATTGCGGTCGAGTTCGGTCGCAAGGTGCTGTTCTCGACCGAGCGCCCGTCGTTCTCGGAGCTCGAAGAGCACGTGCGCCGCGTGAAGGCGAAGTGACGCGGAGCGCCCGATGAGCAAGAGCAAGGATCGCGCGATCGTCGTCAAGCGGGTGGCCCCGGCGAAGAAGGGCCATCACGGCGGCGCATGGAAGCTCGCGTATGCGGACTTCATGACCGCGATGATGGCGTTCTTCCTGCTGATGTGGCTGCTGAGCTCGGTCACGCCGGTGCAGCTGAAGGGGATCGCCGAATACTTCAACACGCCGCTGAAGGCCGCGCTGCTCGGCAGCGGCGACCGCAATTCGCAGGACTCCAGCATCCTCAACGCCGGCGGTCGCGACCTGTCGAGCGCCGATGCCGGCACGCTGCGCCGCACCGACGGCACGACGCAGCTCGCCGATCGCATCGCGAAGACCGGCGACAACAACACGCGCTCGCAGGCGCAGGGCGCGCAGGACCGGCTCGAGCAGACGCGCCTGCACGACCTGCAGATCAAGCTGATGGCGGCGATCGAGGCCAACCCGACGCTGCGCCAGTTCAAGCAGCAGATCCGCATCGATTCGACGCTGATGGGGCTGCGCATCGAGATCGTCGATACGCAGAAGCGGCCGATGTTCGCGATGTCGAGCGACCGCGTCGAGCCGTACATGCGCGACATCCTGCGCGAGATCGGCAAGACGCTGAACGACGTGCCGAACCGGATCATCGTCCAGGGCCATACCGACGCCGTGCCGTACGCGGGCGGCGAGGGCGGCTACAGCAACTGGGAGCTGTCGGCCGACCGCGCGAACGCGTCGCGCCGCGAGCTGATTTCCGGCGGCATGGACGAGGCGAAAGTGCTGCGCGTGCTCGGCCTCGCGTCGACGCAGAACCTGAACAAGGCCGATCCGCTCGATCCGGAAAACCGCCGGATCAGCGTGATCGTGTTGAACCGTAAATCCGAAGAGGCGCTGATGCGCGACGACGCAACGACCACGACGCTGTCGGCCGACGCGGCCGGCTCGAAGCAGCTCGCGCAGCAGCTCGGCAGCGCGGCGCCGGCCGTGCGCCCCGCGCTCGCGGCATCCGCCGTCGCCGTACCGAAACCCTGACATCGACAAGACCAGCTTCCGAGACAGACATGATCCGAACCATTCTCGCCATCGACGACTCCGCGACCATGCGCGCACTGCTGCAGGCGACGCTTGCACAGGCCGGCTATGACGTGACGGTGGCGCCGGACGGCGAAGCCGGCTTCGACATGGCCGCAACCGCGCCGTACGACTTGGTGCTGACCGACCAGAACATGCCGCGCAAGAACGGGCTCGAGGTGATCGCCGCGCTGCGCAAGCTGACCGCGTATGCGGACACGCCGATCCTCGTGCTGACGACCGAGGGCAGCGATGCCTTCAAGGACGCCGCGCGCGACGCGGGCGCGACCGGCTGGATCGAAAAGCCGATCGACCCGGCCGTGCTGGTCGACCTGGTCGCGACGCTGTCCGAGCCGGCCGCCTCCTGACATGAACGCGACGAATTCAACCGGTGACCGGGCATGACTCTCGACATCACTCAGTTCTACCAGACCTTTTTCGACGAAGCGGACGAGCTGCTCGCGCAGATGGAGCAGCTGCTGCTGAACCTCGACGTCGACTCGCCCGACCCCGAAGACCTGGCCGCGATCTTTCGCGCCGCGCATTCGATCAAGGGCGGTGCGGCGACGTTCGGCTTTTCCGCGCTGACCGATACGACGCACATCCTCGAATCGCTGCTCGACCGCGCGCGCAACCATGAGCTGACGCTGACCAAGGACATGGTCGACGCGTTCCTGGAAACCAAGGACGTGCTGTCCGACCAGCTCGCGGACTACCGCGCGAGCGCCGAACCGGACGCGGCCGCCGCCGCGACGATGTGCGCGAAGCTCGAGCGGCTGAAGGCCGAGAGCGGCGCGGGGGCGCCGGCGGCGGTCGCCGAGCCCGCGCCTGCCGCG
>NZ_CABVPX010000018.1 GCF_902499125.1 Burkholderia arboris | reverse complement strand
CGCGGCCGCGGGCAGCGCGGACGGCACGCCGCCGACCGCACCGCTGCCCGCCGACAGCCCGGGCGCGGTGGCCTGCCCGGGCGGCGTCGCGAAGAACTCGGACGCGAGCCGCGCGAGCGTCGCCGGGTCCGGCAACCCTGCCGGCAGCACCGCGTGCGGCAGCGCATGCGCGTGGCCGTCGGCCAGGCCGGGATTAACGGTAGGTGTCGGGATAGTCATGGAACTTGGCGATTTCGACGTCATCGAGGACAGCCAGCGCATCCGGCGAATGGACCGCGAGCGAGCAATACAGCGAGATCAGGTACGACGCGATCGCCTGGTTGTTGATCCCCATGAAGCGCACCGACAGGCCCGGCCCCTGCTCGCCCGCGACGCCTGGCTGATACAGGCCGACGACGCCCTGGCGCTTGTCGCCGACGCGCAGCAGCAGGATCTTGGTCTTGCCGTCCGCAACGGGCACCTTGTCCGACGGAATCAGCGGAATGCCGCGCCACGTGAGGAACTGCGAACCGAACAGGCTGACCGTCGGCGGCGGCACGCCGCGCCGCGTGCATTCGCGGCCGAACGCGGCGATCGCGAGCGGGTGCGTGAGGAAGAATGCCGGCTCCTTCCATACCTTCGTCAGCAGCTCGTCGAGATCGTCCGGCGTCGGCGCGCCCGTCAGCGGGAAGATCCGCTGGTCGTCGGTCACGTTCGCGAGCAGCCCGTAGTCGGGGTTGTTGATCAGCTGGCTTTCCTGCAGTTCCTTGATCGTCTCGATCGTCAGGCGCAGCTGTTCCTTGATCTGGTCATGAGGACTGCTGTAAAGATCGGAGATCCGCGTATGCACGTCGAGCACCGTGCTGACCGCATTCAGGAAGTATTCGCGCGGCTGTTCCTCGTACGGCACGAAAGTCTGCGGCAGTACGCTTTCGTCTTCGAGCTGCGTGCAGGCGGCGCGCACGGCTTCCGGATTCTTCACCTGGTTCAGGCGATAGATGCCGGCCTCGACCGGTACCCATTGCAGCAGATGGGTCAGCCAGCGCGGCGTGATCGTGGAAAGCTGGGGGACGGTCTTGGTAGCGTTCGCTAGTTGGCGGGCGGCGTGATCGCTCAGCGCGGCCGTGCCGCTTGCAACGGTCGACATGTGTGGCTCCGGGTTCTTAAGATGAAAAACGGGATTGCTTATGACGCTCGGTGATTATCGGAAGCACGCACCTGCCGGCTCAACATGCTATAGCCGTCAGGCGGTGCATCCGAAGGGGGAAACGGTGCGGCGCGACCTCAGGTGACGTACACGCCCGGCAGCAGCATCGAGATCGATACGTCGAACGCGCGTGCGATCTTGTCGGCCGTGACGATCGACGCGATCGCCTCGCCGCGCTCGATCTCGCCGACATACGAGCGGTTCAGCCCCGCGTGCTCGGCCAGCTGCTCCTGCGACCACGTGCGCGCTTCGCGCAGCTTGCGCACGTTGGCGCCGAAGTGATGGATGAGGTCGCTCATCGCGCCTCCTAGGCGACACGCGCCGCCGCGCGCGGCACGGCGTTCGCTTCGCTGCGCAGCACGGCCTGTGTGACGTTTTCGCCGGCGGCCACGTCCTGCGTGAGCCACACGTTGCCGCCGATCACCGCGCCGCGCCCGATCGTCACGCGGCCGAGAATCGTCGCGCCTGCATAGATCACGACGTCGTCTTCGACGATCGGATGGCGCGCGAGCCCTTTCTCCAGATGGCCGGCCGCATCGCGCGGGAAGCGCTTCGCGCCGAGCGTGACGGCCTGGTACACGCGCACGCGCTCGCCGATGATCGCCGTTTCGCCGATCACGACGCCCGTGCCGTGGTCGATGAAGAAGCCCGCGCCGATGCGCGCGCCCGGATGAATGTCGATGCCCGTTTCCGCATGCGCCTGCTCGGCGATGATCCGCGCGAGCAGCGGCAGGCCAAGCCCGTACAACTCGTGCGCGAGCCGGTGGTGGATCATCGCGAGGATGCCCGGGTAGCACAGCAGCACTTCGTCGACGCTGCCGGCCGCCGGATCGCCGTGGAATGCGGCCAGCACGTCGCTGTCGAGCAGCCGGCGAATTTCGGGCAGGCGCGCGGCAAACGCCTGCACGGCCGTCGACGCAACGTCATCGACGTGATCGACCTGCCCTTCGGCACCGCGCTGCCGCGCCGCGTAGCGCAACTCCAGCTTCACCTGCGCGAGCAGCGCGTTCAGCGCCGCATCGAGCGCATGGGCCACGTGAAAGTTCTCGCTCTCCTGGCGCAGGTCGGGCGGCCCGAGCCGCATCGGGAACAGCACGCCCTTCAGCGCGCCGACGATCTGCGCGAGCGCCTCGCGCGCCGGCAGGTCGCGCCCGCCCGGTTCGAGCGAGCGCCGCTGCTTCTCGCGCCATGCGCGGCGCACGCTTTGCAGCGATTGAACGATGTCGTCGATGTCGAATGCGGCCATGCTGCTTTCTCCCCGTAACGGCCGTGAATCAATCAGTCCTGCGCCCACGGCAGGCCGCGGAAGCGCCAACCGTTCCGGCTACCGCGGTGCTGCCGCTCGTCGAGGTCGCCCTCGAACCCTTCGAGCACGTTGAATACCTGCGTGAAGCCCCCCTTCGTCGCGGCCTCGGCCGCCTGTGCCGAGCGATTGCCGCTGCGACACAGCAACAGCACGACGGCCTCCTTGCCGGTTTTCGCTTCCAGTTCGCGCACGAAGCGCGGATTGCGCGTCAGGCTCGTGCCGGTCGCCCACGGTACGTGCAGCGACTCCGGCACGTGGCCGACGAATTTCCGTTCTTCCGCAGTACGCACGTCCACCAGCAATACGTCTCCAGCGGAGAACAGCGCCCACGCGGCTTGCGGCGCGACGCCGCCCGCGTAGGGCGTGCCGGCCGCCGCTGCCGCCGCGCGCGCGTCTTCGAGCGCCTGCTGTGCAGCGGTTCGTTCTTCCAGTCCAAACGTCATGACACTTCCTTGTTTTCGTAGATTCGTATGAACAAAAACACCGGGAATCCGGCCGTCGCAGCTTGCGTGCTGTCTATAGCCGTCAGCGCCACTATGCGAGGGCGGTCGGGGAAGCAGAACCAATAAAATTTCATTTCCTAATCAGCGCCGCGGGGAATGCAATAGCAGACGCGCGCTATCGGCGCGCGGTCGCTGGCGGGCTGGAAATGCGGGACGGTGACCGTTCGATGTCTTGCATCGAAGGAGTTTGAAAGGATGGGAGGGAACGGATCAACGCGGCGCGGGCCGCGTTGCCATGGAATCCGAAATGAACCGGATGGCGCGCGCATCGCCGATGCACGCCCCCGTCAAATCATCAAGACTGCGGATCGACCGGCGCAATCGGCACGCCACGCGCTTCGATATCTCGCCCCGCGAGCAGACACAGATCCTCGCGATGATGCGTAGCCACTACCTGCACGCCCACTGGCACGCCGTTCACGAGTGACGTCGTGACGGCCAGCCCCGGCAGCCCCATCGCGGGTAGCGCACGCAACGTGAGTTGCGCTTCCCACACGCGCGCGAAGCCGTCCGGCCCCTGGCGGTCGAGATCGTCCGGGAACGGCAGTTCCGACGAAACAGGCAACAGCAACACCGGATACTCGTCGAGAAACAGCCGCCATTGCCGCGTCAACGTCGTACGCCGGACCAGCGCACGGCTGATCACGTCGGCCGGCAGGTCGCGCACCTTGCCGCGCACGGCCGCAATCACCGCCGCCGCGCCCGGATCGCCGTCCTGCTCGACCGAATTCGCCAACGCATCGAACCCGTCTCCGAGCCAAAGCTGTTCCTGCAACAACGCCGCCTCTCGCATCGGCGGCGTATCGTCGATCTCGTCGACGATCCAGCCCGCATCGACCAACCGGCGCGCGGCATCGCGCAACGCAGCCTCCACTTCAGGCACGACTTGCAAGCCCCCCGGACGCACACACAGCGCAGCACGCTTCGGCTCCTCGCGCCCGTCGAACGGCACGGCCACGTTCCACGGGTCACGCGTATCCGGCGCGGCGAACGCACGCAGCGCGAGCGAGAGGTCGTCGATCGTGCGCGCGATCGGCCCAGCGGTCGACATCAGTTGCGCACCGATCGCACGCTCGGGCGACGATGCATTGAACGCCGGTACGCGGCCGAGCGACGGCCGGATCCCGTGCACGCCGCACGCATAAGCCGGGTAACGCACCGAGCCGCCGATATCGGTGCCGACCGCAAGCGGGCCGATCCCGGCCGCCACGGCGGCCGCCGCGCCGCCGCTCGATCCGCCCGGCGTCAGCGACGCATTGCGCGGATTGCGCGTGTGGCCGTGCACGAGATTCGACGTGAACCAGCGAAGCGCGAACGTCGGCGAATTGGTGCGGCCCAGCAGAATCCCGCCGGCCTTCCGGATGTTGGCGACCACCGGGCTGTCGGCGTGCGCGATCAGGTTTTCCTGCAAGCGCGTACCGTTGGTCGTCGCAAAATCCGCCTGATCGATGTTGATCTTCACGGTCACGGGCACGCCCGCGAGCGGGCCCGGATCGTCGCCGCGCGCGATCGCGCGGTCGACTTCGTCGGCCTGCCGCCGCACGTCGTCGGGGCGGTGTTCGACCACCGCGTTGATCGCCGGATTCACGGCATCGAGACGATCGAGCACAGCGTCCGCCACGTCGCGCGCGGACACTTCACGATGCCGCACACGTTTCGCCAGTTCGGCGGCCGACAGTTGCCAGAGTTCGGTCATGACTTCTCCTGGTGGAAAGACATCACAATCCCACACGGCGCCGCGCTTCTTCACGAAGACGCGGCGCCCCGTTCACTCACTGCGTATCCTGCTTCGCGCGCTCGGCCGCAGCGATGATCGCGTCGGCCACGGCCTTCGGCTGGCTCAGCATCGCGACATGGCTGCCGTTCACGCGTGCGACCGTCGCACCGATCCGTTTCGCCATCGTTTCCTGCAGCGTCGGATCGATCATCCTGTCCTGCGTCGCGACGACGAACGTCGACGGCTTCGCATGCCATGCGGCCTGCGCGACCTTCTCCGAGATGCAACCGCTATACCACGGCCCCTGGGTCGCCGCAACGATGCGCTGCTGCGCAGGCGGCAGGTCCGGCGCGAAGTCCTGCGCGATCGCCTTGTCCGACAACCGCGCGAAACCGCCCGCGTCCTTGCGCAGCTCACCGGCCCACGACGGCGCCGGCAGCCCCTGCGTGACGTCGGCGATCGACTGGCCGCTATCGGGCGCGAACGCGGCGACGTACACGAGCGATTTCACCTTGTCGTCGTTGCCCGCATCGCTGATCACGACGCCGGCCCACGAATGGCCGACCAGCACGACCGGCCCCTTCTGCGCGTCGATCGTGCGCCTGGTCGCGGCCGCGTCGTCGGCGAGCGAGCTCAGCGGATTCTGCACCGACACCACGTGCAGCCCGCGCGCCTCGAGCAGCGGAATCACGCGGTTCCAGCTCGAACCGTCGGCGAATGCGCCGTGCACGAGCACGACGTTCGTGCCCTTCAGGTCTTCCTTCGGCGCGGCCTGCGCCGCGACCGCACCGAACAGTCCGCCGATCACCGCGGCGGATACCAGAACGCGTTTCATCAAACCGGCCATCGTCATGCTCCTTTCTCTGTCGTGTCTGTTGTTCAAATGAAGTGCTGCAGTGGCGGCCGCGTCTGCCTGCAGCAGGCGCGGCACCGGATTACGAATGCGCGTACAGGTCGTCGGCGGCATTCCGTGCAGCGCGCGATTGCGCCGCGTCGCGATGGCCGGCAGGCGTCGGCGCATCGGCCACGGTGTCGCCTTGCGACTTCGACGGGCCGTTCTGATCGGAACGCGCCACCTGCAACGCGTGAGCGATGTCTTCCGGGTAGTGCGGTTCGCTACGCGCCGGGTTGTAGCCGGCCTGCTCGAGGCGGACGAGTTCGGCGCGCACGTCGGCACGCGTGAGGCTGTGGCCGGTATCGGCGAACGACAAGGCGGGAGCGACGGCGAGGACGGCAACGGCGAGGATTCGAGCGGCTTTCATCAGAGTTCTCCTGGAACGAAGTTGGGGTATCGATCACTTGGCATCCGGTGCGGACGTCTGGCACCGAACGTTTGCTGCATGTCGACAGTAGAACCCGCTCACGTATCCGGCATGTTTCCGAAACCGGTGCTTTCTGCATGCCAGTATTTCAGGAGCGGCCGCAGATACAGTGCGATACAAACCTGCTTGCCGATCCGTTTCGCCCCGCCGCGCGCACCATGAAAAAAGGCGTGCCTCGCAGGGCACGCCTCTCCATCCGCTTCGCACGGCCATGTCACGTCACGGCGCAAGCCGCGTGAACACGTAGTCGTGGTTCTTCACCCGCGCCTGGTGACACGCAAAGCACGTCTGATGCTGGCCGATATCGGCCGGCACGCCGTTGATGAAGCGCCCGAAGCCCCAGCCGCCCGTCGATGCATAGCGACGCGAGTCCTTCACCATCACCTGCACGGTCGTCGCCTGGCCGGGCACCGTCGCCGGTGCGAACTCGTCGGACTGCTTGCGCTTGTACGCGAGCTTCACGAGGATCGTGCCGTCAGGAAACGGCAGCGTTGCCTGTTCAAGCGCGCGGATCGCAACGGGGTTGCCGAGCACCACGCGCAGCTCGTCGAGCGGTGCGGCCTCTTCGGCCGGCGCAACCATTTCCCACTTCCGGTAGCCGGGCGGGATCGTCACGCCGTAGATCGGCGATGCGGCCGCAGCCGGCTTCGGCTGCTCCGCGAATGCGGCCGGACCGCTCGCCGACAGCGCGCCGCCCAGCAGCACGCCCGCGACGAGCGCACGGCGCGCGCCGCGACGCCAGACACCCATGCCAGCCCGCATCACAGATGCTCCACTTGCAGGATCGCATCGGCAAACGCCTGCGGCGCTTCCTGCGGCAGGTTGTGGCCGATGCCGCCGGTGATCGTGCGGTGCTGGTACTTGCCCGTGAACCGCTTCGCATACGCGGCCGGCTCCGGATGCGGCGCGCCGTTCGCATCGCCTTCCATCGTGATCGTCGGCACCGTGATCGCGGGCCCGGCCGCCAGACGCCGCTCGATGTCGTCGTACTGCGCCTCGCCCTTCGCGAGCCCGAGGCGCCAGCGGTAGTTGTGGATCACGACGGCCACGTGGTCGGGATTCTGGAACGACGCGGCCGAGCGTGCATAGGTTTCGTCGGAGAACTGCCACTTCGGCGACGCGAGTTGCCAGATCAGCTTGTTGAACGCGTCGCGGTTCGCCGCGTAGCCGAGTTCGCCGCGCTCGGTCGTGAAATAGAACTGATACCACCACTGGAATTCGGCCTGCGGCGGCAGCGGCTTGCGGTTCGCCTCCTGGCTGCCGATCAGGTAGCCGCTCACCGACACCAGCGCCTTCACGCGCTGCGGCCACAGCGCCGCGATGATGTCGGCCGTGCGCGCGCCCCAGTCGTAGCCGCCGAACACCGCGCGGTCGATCTTCAGCGCATCCATCAGCGCGACGATGTCGACGGCCGTCACGGCCTGCTGGCCGTTGCGCACCGTGTCGGCCGAGCGGAACGTCGTCGAGCCGTAACCGCGCAGGTACGGCACGATCACGCGATAGCCGGCCTTGACGAGCAGCGGCGCGACGTCCGCGTAGCTGTAGATGTCGTACGGCCAGCCGTGCAGCAGGAACACGACGGGGCCTTGCTTCGGCCCGAGGTCCGCATACCCGACGTTGAGCACGCCCGCGTCGATCTGGTGGATCGTGCCCAGCGACGCGACGCCGGCCGGGCGCTTCCCGGCCGGTGCATCGGGCGCCGACTGCGCGTGCGCGAGCGCGCTGAAGCCGAGGTCGGCAAGGCTCAGGCTCGCCAGCGTCGAGCCCAGGATCAGGCGGCGGCGGGTGTTCACGGTATCAGGCATGACTCGTTCTCCAATGTCGATCGCTAAGGAAGGCGCCCGCGGCACGTGCGGGCATTCAGGTGTCGCCGTTCGCAGCGGCGGCGCAGGGCTCCGCGCCGCCGTGTGAATCGCTTCACCGGCTTTATATCCGAACCATCCGGAGGTTTTGTATCCCAACGTATCTGTGTGCGAACACGACACACAGCGATTCAAAAATCGCATGAAAAGCCCCGTTTCCGGGCAGCCGCGCGGCACACGCGGCTGCCGGATGCGGGTTCTTCAGAACAGCTTGGCGATCGCGGGTACGCTGAGCACCGCGACGTAGTAGCCCATGAACTGCACGCCCGTGTTGAACGCGAACAGGCGCGACAGCATTCCGCCGAACAGGCCGATCGTCACGATCACGGCGAGCCCCAGCAGTTGCCCCTCCCACACGCCGATCACGACGATCAGCCCCGCGAAGGTCGCGATGATCGCTTCGTGGCTCAGCTTGCGTGCGACGAACGACGCCGCGCGGTGCGCGTGGTGCATCGCGAGCGGATACGCGATCAGCGCGGCCAGCAGGATCGACAGCAGCCCGTAGCCGAGGAACTCGGGCCAGCTCATCAGCGTATGCAGGTTGTGGATCTGCCCGCTCGCCGCGTCGACCGTGAAGCGCGGCGGCGCATTGAACAGCGGTGCGGCCGGGCCGGCCGCCACCGGGCTCAGCGGCAGCCCGAACGCGATCAGCGGAATCAGCGCCTCGGCGATGTAGGTCGCCTCCGTCACGCCGTTACGCGCGGCGATCACCGTCGTCAGGCGCTGGTACGCATGGCGCACGCGCGCGCCGACGATCTCGCCCATCAGCACCGTCATCGCGACCGGGCTGAACACGAACGTCGCGCTCGACACGGCGGCCGTGCCGACCGTCCACGCGACCTGCTCGCGGTCGAGCACCTTCAGCGGATTCGGGAAATAGCCGCGCCAGCTTTTCACGTCGGGCGCGAGCACGAACGTCGACGGCCCGTCGCGGCGCATGCGCCGCCGCTCGGCCGGCGACAGTATCGAGAACAGGTCGGCCACCAGCGGCCCGATCGCGATCCCGAGGAAGTAGCTGACACTCAGCTTCACGCCGTAATGGCCCGTCAGCGCCTGCAGCCCGACCACCAGCATCACGAACGGCACGAGCAGCAGCACCGATGCCCAGCGCCCCGCCGAGAAGTACGCGATGCCGATGGCCGCCGCGAGGAACACCCACGGCGCGGCCTTCGCGATCGCGGCGCCGAACGGCGCGAGCAGCGACGCGAACAGCACCGCGAGCGGCAGCGCGACGAACGCGGCGACGATCGCACCGGAGATCATCTTGCGCAGCGCGATGTGCGGCACGCCGAGCGCGCGCAGCAGCGTCGCCTGCTGCAGCAGCGGCGCGGCCATCGTGTCGCCGGGAATGCCGAGCAGCGCAGTCGGGATCGAATGCGTGATGTGCTTGGCCACCGCGCCCGCGAGGAAAAACGTGAAGACGCCGGCCGGCGGCACGCCGAGCAGTGCGACGAGCAAGGTGAGCGGCGCGATCGTCGTCGTTTCGTCGGTGCCGGAGATCAGCCCGATGCCGGAGAACACGATCGCGCCAAGCAGCCCCATCGCGAACGCGGCCGGCAACGCATGCAGCAGCGCGTCCATCAGCGGCCTCCCGCGCGTGCGCGCTCGGACGATGCGTCGTACGACGCAAAGAGATCGAGCAGCCCGAGTTCCTCCATCTCGGCGCGCGCGCTGGCCGACAAGTCGCTCGTCGAGCCGAGCCCGCCCGATGCTTCGGCGAGCTGCCGCAGTGCCGCGTCACGCTCGGCGCCGCCCGCCGCGTGTTCGATCACCGTGCGTTTCGGCTTGAACAGCACCGCGCAGATCGTACCGGCCAGCAGGCAGCCGGCAAGGCCGATCAGCATCGCGTATGCGCGCGCGATCGCCACGTCGTGGACGAACGATGCGAGCACCACGCGGCCGATCTCGAACGCGCCAAGGCTGATCGCAATGCCCAGCAACACCGACCACGCGAGATGTTTCGTCGCCACGGTATCGCCCCACACCTCGACGAGCGTCGTGGCCGCCGCATCGGCGCCGGCCAACGACCGGGCGCGATGCGGCGCGGTTGCGACCGCGCTTGAACCGGTCTGTTCCATGTGTCTCCTCCTGGATTGATAGGTCGCCGGTCTGGCCGGCGTGGCGCGCTGCACGCCGCGTGGATTGCGCGGCGTGCAGTCTACGCGTCAGCCGCCGCTGCGGCCCGCGAGCAACTCGACCGCGAAGTCGGTGCGCACGTCGTTCGCCGCGACCATCTGCTGCGCGATCCGGTCGATGTCGGCACCGGTCGCACCCGCTGCGACGGCGATGTTGCGCGCATGCAGCGCCATGTGGCCGCGCTGGATGCCTTCGGTCGCGAGCGCGCGCAGCGCACCGAGATTCTGCGCAAGCCCGACCGCCACGGCAATTTCGCCGAGTTCCTGCGCGGACGTCACGTTCATGATCTTCAACGCGAGACGCGCGAGCGGATGCGTCTTCGTCGCGCCGCCGACGAGCCCGACCGGCATCGGCATTTCGATCGTGCCGACGAGGTCGCCGTTGGCGGCCTTCTCCCACGTCGTCAGCGACGTATAGCGGCCGCTGCGGCTCGCATACGCATGCGCGCCGGCTTCGACCGCGCGCCAGTCGTTGCCGGTCGCGACCACGACCGGATCGATGCCGTTCATGATGCCCTTGTTGTGTGTCGCGGCGCGGTACGGGTCGGTTGCCGCGAACACGTACGCGTCGATCACGCGGTCGATCACGTCTTCGCCGGAATAGGCATCGGTCGCGAGCGTGGCGGCCGAATACCGTACCTCTGCCCGGGCCAGCCGGAGATCCGCGAGGTTGGACAGTATCCGCAACCGTACCTGGCCCCCCGTAATGGCTTCGATGCGCGTCGCAACCGTTTCGGCCATCGTGTTGACCGTGTTCGCGCCCATCGCGTCGCGCACGTCGACGATCAGGTGCGCGACGACCATCGCGCCGCGCGGCGTGTCGGGGAATACATGGACCTCGATGTCGCGGCAGCCGCCACCGAGGCCGACGAGCACCTTGTCGCGGCTGTTCGCGAGGGCGATCAGTTCGGCCGCGTGCCGCAGGATCGCGAGCCGCGCGCCGTACGGATCGTCGACGCCGATCACCTGCACCTGCGCACGCATCAGCGGGCCGCTGCTCGACGTGCGGAAGCCGCCGGCCGCACGGGACAGCTTCGCCATATACGATGCGGCCGCAACGATCGACGGCTCTTCGACGGCCATCGGCACGATCACGTCACGGTCGTTGATCCGGAAGTAGCCGGCCACGGCCATCGGCAGTTCGAACGTGCCGATCACGTTCTCGATCATCCCGTTCGCGGTGTCGAGCGGCAGCGCGCCCGGTTTCGCGAGCAGCGCATGCTCGGCATCGTCGAGCCCGACGGCGCGGGACAGGTGGGACAGGCGTTGCTCGGGCGTGAGCGAGCGGAAGTTGGGCAAGGCGGAATCGATGGACATGATGGGTCTGCTGTTTCGGGGTGGCGGTGTGGCCCGTCGGCGCTTGCGGCGGGCAGCGGATAGCCGAATAATAGTCACGCTGTACCCATTGAAAAGGTACAGAAGGCGCAGACAGTCACCCAACCGTACCCATTACAGCGGGCCGGCCCGACGGAGCATTCCGATGAAACAGCGTGCAAGAGCCAGCCTGTCTGGCGCGATGGCGGACAATCTCGCCAGACAGATCGAGGAAGGTGTGTTGCCGGCCGGCGCGAAGCTGCCTTCGATCAGGGAATACGCTGAGGCGTCCGGCTGCTCGAAGAACACCGTGATCAGCGCGTTCGAGATGCTCGCGGCCGACGGCCTGATCGAGCCGCGCCGCGGCTCGGGCTTCTTCGTCACGCGGCGTGCGGCAGCCGCGCCCGAGATCGACGAGCCAAGCTCGCTCAACCGCGCGATGGACATCGTGTGG
The DNA here is from genome assembly GCF_902499125.1 of Burkholderia arboris. GTDB lineage: Bacteria > Pseudomonadota > Gammaproteobacteria > Burkholderiales > Burkholderiaceae > Burkholderia > Burkholderia arboris. The sequence goes on along the minus strand of NZ_CABVPX010000018.1, from coordinate 158,596 downwards.
CTGATGCGCGAGCAGCTGCACGTGAAGCCCGACGTGCTCAATCTCGGCGAAGGCTTCCCGCCGATCGAGTGGCTCGAGGAAACGCGGCTGAACCAGTACCAGCAACGCATCATGCGCACGAGCGCGGCGTCGCTGTTCCGCTACGGCAGCCGCTTCGGCTACCTGCCGCTGCGCCAGTCGCTGCAGCAGAAGCTCGCCGGCTACGAGATCGAAGCGCCGCCCGCGCAGATCGTGCTCACGCACGGCGCAAACCAGGCGATGGACCTCGTGCTGCGCTACTTCGTGCGCCCCGGCGACACCGTGCTCGTCGACGATCCCGGCTACTACCCGCTGTTCGGCAAGCTGAAGCTGAGCGGCGCGAACATCGTCGGCGTGCCGCGCGAGATCGACGGCCCCGACGTCGCGAAGCTGGCCGAGCTTGTCGCCGCGTACCGGCCGAAGCTGTTCTTCACGCAATCGGTCGGGCACAACCCGACCGCGACCGATACGAGCGCGGCCAAGGCGCACCGTATCCTGCAGCTCGCCGATGCGCACGACCTGATCATCGTCGAGGACGATGCGCTCGCCGACCTGCGGCCGCGTTCGCTCACACGCATCGCGACGCTCGACCAGCTGCGCCGGACCATCTATATCGGCAGTTTCTCGAAATCGGTGTCGGCGGCGTTGCGTGTCGGGTTCCTTGCTTGCAATGCCGCGCTTGCCAGCGATCTCGCCGACGTGAAGATGCTGACGCACGTCAGCAGCTCGGAATACTGCGAGCGCACGCTCGATGCAATCGTCAGCGATGGCCACTTTCTCAGGCATACGAATCATCTTCAGGAGAAGCTGCGGCGTGCCACGGGCACTGCGCTCGATGCGCTCGGCCGTCTCGGCGCGGAGGTCTATCGGCCCTGTGACCAGAACCTGTATCTGTGGGCCGCGCTACCCGGCTGGCCCGATTCGATGCAGCTCGCGCAGGCGATGCTGGAGCGCGGGGTGATTCTCGCGCCGGGCGCGGTGTTTTCGCCGCAGGCCGAGCGGCCATCGAGGTTTTGCCGGTTCAACGTTGCGTATCTCGCGGACAAGCGGTTCGCGCAGGCGTTGCAAGCGATTGCGTAGCGCCGCGATGCACGGCCCGCCCATGCCGCGCGTGGACAGACGCGAATCACCAGACGCATCGGGGGGTCTTCTCCGACAGGAAATTCAACGACTCACGACGTAAAACACCCGCATCCAACGCCAATTACCCACCAACGCTCATCAATCGACTGCTTCGTTATTTTTCGGCCGATGTTCCTGATATGCTCGCCCGGGACGAACCGTCCTGCTCGTTTTCGCGCGAGCGGGACCGTCATTTCACGATCATCGTGAAAACGCGCGACACGCATACGCTCGATCGCCTCTCCCCCGAAAACGTCAAACGGAGCCCCGACATGAGCCCATCGATAGATTGCCGGTACGAAGAATCGTCATTCACGTCGGACGTGGACGGCACCAGGATCTTTCTGCGGAAATGGATGCCGGTGGCCAGCGACGGACCGCGAGCGGCGGTGCAGATCACGCACGGAATCTGCGAACATGGCGGCCGCTACGACGGGCTCGCCCGCCATCTGGCCGCGCGCAACTGCGTCGTGTTCGCGCTCGATCTGCGCGGGCACGGTCACACCGCCGGGGTCGCGGCGCTCGGGCAGGCCGGGCTCACCGCCTGGTCCGACATGACGACCGACATTGCTCAGTTGTCCCGCTTGATCGGCACGCAGTATCCCGGCCTGCCGTTGATCGCGTTCGGCCACAGCATGGGCTCCGCACTCACGCAATCGCACATCCAGAACCACGGCAACCTGCTTGCGGGCGCGGTGCTGTGCGGCACGATGGGCGCATTGCCCGGCGTCGACGGCGACACGCTGGACCAGCTCAAGGCCGTGGCCCATTCCGCCGAAGGCAACCATCCCGCGATGCTGTTCGGCTCGGTGCTGCAGGCATTCAACGCCCCGTTCGTCGCTCACGGGCAACCGTCGACGGGCTGCGAATGGATGACGGCGGACCCGGCAGAGATACAACGCTTTCTCGACGACGAACTCTGCGGCAAACCGTTTTCCAACAGCATGTTGTACTCGGTGCTCGAAGGCTTCCACAGCCTGTGGATCCCCGAACATGAATCGCGGATTCCGGTGGACCTGCCGATCCTGGTGATCGCCGGAACCCGCGACCCGGTCGGCGAAAACACGCTGTCGATCCAGTCGCTGATTACCCGATACATGCGCCACGGGCACCTGGCGCTGGCCTACCGGTTCTATCCGGGCGACCGGCACGAGATATTGAACGATCACGACCGGGACCTCGTTCACCAGGATATCGATGCGTGGCTCGACGGCGTGCTGCGCCGGCATCGGCACGAATCGGCGTGATCCGGATCGGCGCGGCCGATCATGAGGAACGCGAAGGAGAGGAAACATGAACCGGTTGCTGGAAATTCGCACCTACCGCCTGAAGCCGGGAACCTTGCACGCATTTCATCAGGCCATGCACCAGCTCGCCGCTCCCATGATCCGTGCGCACGGAATGGACGTCGTGTATTACGGCCGTTCCGATCACGAAGAAGAGAGCTACTGTCTGGTGCGTGCCTATGCCGATCGCCAGTCGCTGGAGACGGAACAGGCAGCGTTCTACAACTCGACGGAATGGCGTGAAGGCCCACGCCAGGCGCTCGTCGTGCACATCGAGACGTACCTCAACACGTTGCTGTGGATGGGTGACGACGCCGTCGAAAGCCTGCGCATGCTCAATCCGTCGTGACGGTCGGCCGCGCGTGAGCGCATAACGGCGAACACGGCCCGCACAACCACCGGCCCGCGTTCGCCATTCCCCCGCTTACCCGCGCCGCAGCGGCCGGAACCCGGCACGCACTTCACGCGCAAACAGCTCCGGCTCTTCCCACGCCGCGAAGTGCCCGCCCTTGTCGACTTCGTTGAAGTAGATCAGGTTGTGATAACTGCGCTCGGCCCAGCTACGCGGCGCTTGATAGATCTCCCCCGGGAACACCGTAATCGCCGCCGGCAGCGAGATGTCCACCGCGTTGAAGTTGTTCGAGTGATCCTCCCAGTAGATCTGCGCGGCCGACGTCGCGGTGTTCGTCAGCCAGTACAGCGAGATGTCGTCGAGAATCTCGTCGCGCGGAATCGAGCGCTCCGGCACGCCACCGCTGTACGTCCACTGCGAGATCTTGTCGTACATCCACGCCGCCTGCCCTGACGGCGAATCCGCCAGCGCGTAACCGACCGTCTGCGGCCGCGTGACCATCATCGCCGAGTAGCCGCAGTTGTCGCGATAGAACGTCGCGAGCTTCTCGTACGCGGCCTTCTCGTTCGGCGACAGCGAAGCCGGCGCGGGCGAATCGGTCGCGAGCAGCGTCGCGATATCCGGCGGCACCGTCGCCGGCATGTTCACGTGAATCCCGGCCAGGCCCTGTACGCGCTGCATCGCCATCCGGTGCGAGATCACCGAGCCGCAGTCGCCGCCCTGCGACACGAAGCGCGCATAGCCGAGCCGCGCCATCAGCTCGCCCCATGCACGCGCGATGTGATCGGAGCCCCAGCCCGTCCTGGTCGGCCGGCCCGAGAAACCGAAGCCCGGCAGCGACGGCACGACAACATGGAACGCATCGTCCGCGCTCGCGCCGTGCGCGGTCGGGTCGGTCAACGGGCCGATCGCCTTCAGCAGCTCGAAGATCGAACCGGGCCAGCCGTGCGTCATGATCATCGGCATCGCGTTCTCGTGCCGCGAGCGCACGTGGATGAAATGAATGTCGAGCCCGTCGATCTCGGTGACGAACATCGGGAACCCGTTCAGGCGCGCCTCGCCCTTGCGCCAGTCGTAGTCGGTGCCCCAGTAGCGCAGCAACGCCTGCATGCGCGCGAGCCGCACGCCCTGCGATTCGTCGGCGACGGTCTCGCGGCCCGGCCAGCGCGTCGCCGCAATGCGGCGGCGCAGGTCGGCCACGGCTTCATCGGGAATGTGCGCGGTGAACGGGCGTATGCCGCTCGCGCCGGTCGCGGCATGCAGCGCGGTAGGCAGCATCGCCGAGACCCCGGCGGCCACGGAAGTGGCCAGCAGGTGGCGACGCATCGGGGAAAACGGTGTGGAAGACATCGTTCGGCATCTCCTTTCGTGAAGTGGAAAGTGAACATGCCGCGCGCGGGATCGCGCCCAGGCTTTCAGTCCGGCGCGCCCTCGTCACGCGGCGTCGCCCATTTGAAAGGTCTGATGTATCCCGGATTTGTCTGATTTGTACGCGTTTGTAGCCTTGCACCGCGAGCGGCCCGCGCCGCCGCTCGCTCGTCGATTGCGACGCTCAGAGCGCCTTGACGATCGCGCCGTCGACGCGAATGTTCTGCCCGGTGATGTAGCCCGCGCCGTCCGACAGCAGGAACGCGACCGTCTTCGCGATCTCGCCCGTCTTGCCGAAACGGCCGGCCGGAATGCGCGCGACGATCTCCGGCGTTTCCGGCCAGCTGTCGATGAAGCCCGGCAGCACCGCGTTCATCCGGATGTTCTCGGCCGCATAGCGTTCCGCGTACAGGCGCGTCCACGCGCTCAGCGCCGCACGCAGCGCCGACGACACCGGCATCGGCTGCTCGGGCGCGTCCGCCGCGAAGCTCGAGATGTTGACCACCGCGCCGCCGCCCTGCTTCTGGAAAACCGGCGTCACGCGGCGCATCACGCGCACCACGTTCAGCAGGATCAGGTCGAGCCCCGCGTGCCAGTTGTCGTCGGTGATCGCCAGCAGGTCGCCCTTCGGCGGATGGCCGGTGTTGTTCACGACGGCGTCGATCCGGCCGTAGCGCGCGACCGTTTCCTGCACGAGCTTGTCGATATCGGCTTCTTCCGTCACCGAGCCCTGGATGCCGAAGCCGCCCAGCTCCTCGCCGAGCGCCACCGCGCTGCCCGACGGCGACATCAGCGCGACGCGATAGCCCGTCGCCGCCAGTTCGCGCGCGATCGCCGCGCCCATGCCCTTGCCTGCCGCCGTGATCAACGCCACTTTTTCTACAGTCACGATTTGCTCCTCGTTCCGATTCTGCCGCCGCGCAGCCGCCATTCGGCGCGCCATGGTGGTAATGTAGGCGCATCAATTCCAGCTGTCGAACCAGTATTTCTGCCGCCAGCCGATAGTTTTTCTACAGCCTGACGATGCCGCCACGCCCTTCCCGCCTGCCGCCGCTGAATGCGCTTCGTGCGTTTGAAGTCTCCGCACGGCACCTCAATTTCCGCGCCGCCGCCGACGAGATCGGCGTCACGCAGGGCGCCGTCGCGCAGCAGGTGCGCCACCTCGAGGACGTGCTCGGCCTGAAGCTGTTCGAGCGACTGCCGCGCGGCCTGGCGCTCACGCACGACGGCGCCGCGTATTTCTCCGACGTGCAGCGCGCGCTGCACGCGATCGCCGACGCGACCGACAAGCTCGTGAAGCGGCGCGCGGCGCTGACGATCAGCACGACGCCGTCGTTCGCGTCGAAGTGGCTGATCCCGCGGCTCGCGCACTTCACCGACGCTCATCCCGACTACGACGTGCGCGTGATCGCCGATCCGCAGATCGCGACGTTCCGCCACGACGGCGTCGATCTCGCGATCCGCTACGGCAAGCCGCCGTTCGGCAAGCATCTCGTCACGCATGCGCTGTTCCCGCTCGATGTGTGTGCGGTGTGCAGCCCTGCCGTGCTGGCCGCCCCGGCTTCACCGCGTGCGCTCGCCGGTCAGGTGCTGCTGCACGATGCGCACGACCTGTGGCCCGAGTTCCTGGAAGCGATGCCCGACCCCGTCGACATCGATCCGCACAAGGGGCTGCGCTTCAACCAGACGTCGCTCGCGATCGATGCGGCCGTCGCCGGCCAGGGCATCGCGCTTGCGACCGATCCGCTCGTCGAGCGCGACCTCGCCGCCGGGCGGCTGTGCAAGCCGTTCGATTTCGCGTTTCCGCTGTCGATGGGGTTCTATCTCGTGTATCCGGCCGAGCGCCGTGACGACGATGCGATTGTGGTGATGCGCGAGTGGATGACCGGGCAGGCGGCGTCGGACGGGCGGCCTTGAGCGGCTTGAGCGCCTCGAACGTGCTGCGTCAGCGTCAGGGGGCGATCCAGCGCGCTGCGTAGCCGCTTTTGCCGTACAGATCGAACACCGCCCGACGATGCTCTGCTCGCGCAAGTTCGAGCCAGTCGATGCGCGTGACCGTCATGCGGATCAGGCAGAAATTTTCGTAGCCGTCGCCGGTTGGCGCGGTGCCGTCGATTTGCGCTTCTTCCGGTGAGTCGATCACCGTGCCGGGCGGCAACGGCGCGCGATACAGCAGCAGCGTATGCGGACGGCTCGATTCCCAGATCGCACGCCGTTGCGCTTCGTCTTCGCAGATCGACGCAACGCCTTCCGCGCGAATCTGCACGAGCGCGTCCAGATCGTTCGCGACGATCGAGATGCGCGGATCGCGGCGTAACTCGGCGACTTTCTCCGAACGCGCATCGGTATGAAACGACAGCACGCGATCGGCACGGCTCACCTGACGCAATACGATCGTCCGCACCTTCGGCGCGCCATCGAGGCCGAGCGTGGCCGCCTGCAGCATCGTGAACGGCGAGCGGTTCATGCTCACGCCGGATTCGAGGCAGGACCAGACGCGGTCATACGCTTGCGCGAGCGATTCGGAAGTCGGGTCGGACATGAGGAGGCGGCGGCGATCGTCGGTGTTTCGATCGCGGAAGCTTACCCGTTTGTTCGAGCGACGGCTCGCGTGCGACGCGAGCCGCCGTGCTTGTGCCGCTCAGTTATAGCCGAGCACGACCGGCGCGGCGTCGCCGGCATCGGTCGCCGGCTCCGCGCCGAAGCGGCCGAGCACGTCGGCTACATACTGCGGCCCGGCGCTGATCTGCGACGAGCGATGCTTGGCCGGCCGCTTGTCGCCCGCGCCTGACGCTGCGCCGATCGATGCCGTTTCGTTGACGGTGATATTCACGTTGATGTCTCCTCACGCGGCCAGCGCCGCACCATACGCGCGCACGAGGCGCGCGACGCCTTCCCGGATCGCATCGACGTCCGGCGCGGCGAACGACAGGCGCAGCGACGCTGCGTCGACGTTGTCCGCGAAGAACGCCTTGCCGGGCACGAACACGATCTTGTTGGCGATCGCCTGTTGCAGCAGCACGTCCGACGACACCGCGCCGATCCGCGCCCACACGAACATCCCGCCTTCGGGACGATGGAATTCGATCGCATCGCCGAACCCGTCGCGCAGCGCGTCGCACATCGCGTCGCATTTGCGCTGGTACGCGGCCGTGATGCGCGGCAGATGGCGTTCGAGCGCGCCGTCGGCCAGGTATTCGGCGGCGGTGGCCTGCGTCCACGGTGTGCTGCACAGATCGACCGTCTGCTTCGCGATCACGCAGCGCCGCGTGATCTCGGCCGGCGCGATCGTCCAGCCCACGCGCAGCCCCGGTGCGACGATCTTCGACAGGCTCGCGAAATGCACGATCCAGTCGCGCGCGCCGTCCACTTCCCCGGCCAGCGCGAGCATCGACGGCACGGCTTCGCCTGCGAAACGCAGGTCGCCGTACGGATCGTCCTCGATGATCAGGAAACGGTATTGCACCGCGAGACGCAGCAGCTTCAGCCGGCGCTCGCGCGTGAGCGTCGCGCCGGTCGGGTTCGCGAAGGTCGGGACGGTGTAGAGCAGCTTCGGCTGCGCGATCGCGCCGGACGCGAGCCGGGCCGCGAGGCGATCGACGTCGAGGCCTTCGCCGTCGACGGGAATCGTCACGATGCGCGCCTGTTGCAGACGCATCGCCTGCAGCGTGGCCGGATAAGCCGGCTGTTCGGTCAGCACGACGTCGCCGGGCGACACCATCACGCGCAGCAGCAGGTCGAGGCCTTGCTGCGAGCCGGTCGTGACGAGCAGTTCGGCCGGTGTGCACGCGACGCCGCGACGCGCCATCAGCCCGATCAGTTGCTGCTTCAGTTCGGCGAGGCCGTCGGTCGGGCCGTATTGCAGGCAGCGCACGGGCTGCGCGTACGCACGTTCGGCCGCCGCGTTCAGGCCGTCGACGTCGAACAGGTCGCTGGCCGGATAGCCGCCCGCGAAGGAAATCATGCCCGGTTCGGACAGGTACTTGAACAACTCGCGGATCGGCGAGCCGGCGGGGTTTTGGAATGAGGGAGTGAACGCGTACATGTCGTCGTGAGCTGGAGGGCGCGGACGGCCGGGATAGCCGTCAAGTGCCGGCCACCGCGGCGCTTCTGGCGCCACGGCGGTGAATTCGAGCCACGATTGTCGATAGTCATTAAGGGCTCGGCAAACGATATCTATGCACTAGGTCTTGCGGTTTGGTCATTAAATGGAGGGCTGCGGGCGGCACGGAATGCGGATTTGATGCATGTTTCGGGCATGCGCTTCCCAGGCTCACGCATTCCCGCGCATGTCCTGCACGGCCGCTTCCGCCGCCTGGATCCCGGAGAGCATGGCCGTGGGTACGCCATACCCCGGGAATGTCGTTTGTCCGCCCAGATAGAGGCCCCGCAGCCCTGTCCGATGCGGAAAGAACTTGTCAGGCGTCGTGCCCGGCGCAATCCCGTAGAGCGCCCCTTCGTACAAATGCCGTCCGCTCGCGAAATCCTGCGGATCCGCGACGCGGACACGTTCGATGCAGAGGCCGGGAAGATGCGCCCGTAGCGCATTGAGATAGTCGCCGACCGCAGCCTCTGTCATCGCGCTTGTCCATTCCGATGCGGCGTGGATGCCCGTCGCCGGCGCATACAACTCCAGCACGGTCTTGCCGTTCGGCGCCAGCTCCGGCAACACCAGCGACGGACAGGTATAGGCAAGCCAGTGAGGCACGCCAGGCGTCGATGCGTGCAAGGCCCCCTGCTGCCGCATCGCTGGAACGCGATTGGTGATGAAGGCGCGCGGCGGCACCGCGCCCGAGCCGCCCACCTGAATCGAGATCGCACGATGCGACAGCGGTGCCGCGCGAGCCTTGTGCGCCAGCCCCCGCGGCACCGCATGGTTGGGCAACAGGTGGCGCACCACGTCGAAACCCGAACACGTCGCGACGACGCAATCTGTCGAGATGCGCTCACCGTCGGCAAGCACGATGCCCCGGGCGGCTCCGTTCTCCACGATGATTTCGCGGACATGGGCACCGAACCGGATCGGCACCGACCGTCTGGACAGTTCGCGCGTCATGGCGGAACTGATCGCGCCCATGCCTGCACGGGGTAGATGGAACCCCTCTTCCAGCATCGCAATCAAGCCAATGATCTGCGTGGCCGGAAGACGATCGGGGGCTTGCCCGGTATAGAGCAGCGTCGAGGCAACAGCCGCCTGCAGGTCTGCATCGGCAAAGTGCGCTTCGATCAGGCGACTGGCGTGCCCGCTCATGCGCGGCAGGTAGCGCCACAGTTTGCTCAACGTCCGCAGGAGCGAAGGCTCCTGCGGCAGCACTTCATCAACCAGCGTACGGTAGACGGGCCCCCATTGCCGCTGGAGCCTGCCAAGGCCGTCACGCAGTTGCCGTGTCCGCGAATCCGCCCGATCGCCTTCCACATAGGACGCATCGGCGCTGGACAGATGAACGGCCGTTTCATTCTCCAGATGCGTGACGTGAGGTCGCTCGATGGCCACCATCGGAACGTCGCGATCGAAGTCGAGACCGAGGCGCTGGAAAGACGCGCGAATCAGCGACGGCACCGCGACATACATCGCGCCGTTGTTGAACGTGAAGCCGTCGCTCGTCGCGGTGGAGCAGCAACCACCTGCTTCGTCCGATGCTTCCACGACGACGACCGATCTGTCGTTGCGTGCCAGCAGCAGTGCAGCGGACAGGCCGGCGAGGCCTGCACCGATCACGACGGCGGGCTGTTTGTCATTGCGCGTCATGCGATCCCTCACGCCATGATTCGCGTGTGTCGGGAAACGTGTGACGGGCATGCCAATTGCCATCCATTCGAATCAGCCGGACCGAGTTGAGGCCGAGTGGATCGGGCGCAATCCCCCGCATGCGCGACCACAGTTCAACCCAGACGGGCGCGCAGGTGACGGCGATCACGTAAGGATCATCCGGCCCGTTCGGAAACCAGGTGAACAGCGACTCCTTCCAGATGCGTTGCTTCAACGCGGTATCTGCGGAGACGACCGGAACGGTTCCGATCGTCACGTATCCCCGGTCGGCCATACTGAGAAAGGACAGGCTGATCGCACTCCCCCGGCAAATCTCCAACGCTTTACGCGTTCTCGAGTCGGTCATGAATCGAATCGTGAGGTCGTTCCCGATTTCCAGGATTTCGACGACCCTGGAGTTGATCTGACCGGACGCGTCGTTCGAAGACACAAAACAGAGCGTGCAGTTGCTGACGATTTCACGTGCTTGTTGAAAGAGCTGGTCGGCATTCATGGCGATGTTGGACAGCGTTTCGGAAGACACTCTAGAACCGGGAAGATCCGGCAAACGAAAGTACGCTGACGCCGCTTTCACGAAAGCGGTTTGGCGGACGACAACGCGTCGGCGCCCACCTTCGCGGAATCAACGTACGAGATGGCATGCAGGCCCGCGCCAAGCGCGAACACTGCCGCGAGGATCCAGCTCAGGCGCGTTCTGGCAAACAGCACGGGTTGTGCAATCGCTCTCAGCAACCAGAATCCGCTGCCTGCCAGCGCGAGCGGCCCCTGGCTTGGCGTGGCAGCCAGGACAAGCGATGCCGCGTAGACAACGAACACGTAACTCAGCATCACGTTAAGTGTCTGGGTAATGCCCTGATTGAGTCGCCCGCTTTTCTCCAGAGACCGCGGCCACTTGAACCAGCGCCAGAAGGTCAAATGGAACAACGCGAAGCCGAGGTCGTACAGCGCGCTGAGTGAGGTCGATAGCGTTTGATGCACTGACGTCGCTCCAATGGCGGGTGTTGAACATCGAGGGTTTCGCGTGGCGTCGGCCTGGCACGGTATCGGTCGGCTCTGCAGGAAACGTCATTTTATGCACTTTGTGCAACTGTATACGTCGTGCATTATTTTGGCAACATGCGTCGACGATGTTCTCTGGCATTTCCATGCACGCCGTTTCGCCGGACACAACGCGGCCTCATGGGCCTTGAGGTCGTGACAGTTGTTGGAGGTGGCAGTGCGTGTGAGTCGCGGCGTTCGCAGCGATGGCCAGGGTGGTATCGTCCCGGCGGTCAGTCGCGTTTGGGAAACGACTGCGTCGCAGTCGCTAGAGCCGCATCAGGCAGCTCTTGAAAGGGGTATAGCGGCGACGGTCCCGGTCAGGATCGGGGTCCGGCCACTCTCGCAGCGCCAACGGCTGCAGTTCGGCGTGATCGTTCGGGTAACGTCGTTGACGTGAAGGTACCAGATGGCGCTCGAGTACGGCCTCGATCGCATCACCTTCTATGACAACACTGGGGAGGGCAAGATGTCCGTCCCTTCCGCGACTGTTGATTGGATGCGGGCACGCATGCCGTTCCTCAACTAAATCGCTAGTGCAAGTCGTCGACGATGCGCGGACAGATAACGGCGGCAGCCAAGGAACGCCGCGCAGCGCACGTTCGGCCGCGTGTCGCCCGGTACGACGTCGATCTACGTGTTGCCGCAAGAGGCTCTGATGCGCCGCAACGCGGCGAAGTATCACTCGAGGCCCACGCGCGAATCCAGAATCGTGGGCCGCATCGCATCAACGCGACGAGCACCCGTGCAGCAGGACCATTCTCAGCGAAGCCATATTGGAATTCTCGCCGCGACCCAATCGAGCGTGGTGGGCGGCATCGAGATCGACCTTTCACTGTCGTATTCATCCGATGCGTCGAAGTAGATCAACTTTTCCTTACGGATGGTGAGCGATTCCTCACCTGACCGACCATCCCAAAAAACTGAAAACAGTCGGATGGCAAGCGTCGATCCATGCGCATCGGTGACGACGAGCTTGACCTGCTCATTCTGATCTGCAAAAAAGCCATTGCCGCGGGCACCACTTCCGCAAACGTTGATGATGTATGTTGTTCCGTCAATCTGTTTGATACCGCCATTCATCTTGACGTTGTAGTTGAAGCGCTGGCAATCGGTATCGTCAGTCATGATCCCGCGAAAGCCGACCAGGTAGATGAACGCAAAAAAACGAGCGTGACGATCGCCAGACCGACACGCTTCGATCGGCTGAACCGGTTGAAATTTCTGACAAGCCTGTACAGGTAGAACCCGAAGAGGATCGACGTGATGGCGAAGATCGCGTGCTTCGTATTCATGGCCGCGACAAGTATGATCCCGTTCCTCACGTTGAGCGGCAAGAACAGCCACCCGATATCGACAACCAGGTATATGGCGATCACAGACAAGGCCACTTTGACGATGGTCATGGTCGCTTTCATTACTCGGCCGGAATGGTCCTGTATACGGTGTCAATTTTCAGAATGATCGGCTTGTCCAGCTTGATGAGTTTGGGCTTACTGTAGACCATGAAGTCACCGCCACGATTACGCACCGACCTCCAGTGCCGGTATGTCTTGTTATGCACTGGCCAGTAGACATCCTTCGCCCGAAATTTCCGAAAGCGAACACACCCGACAACGCCCGAGTAACATCTCCAATGCTTTCCGGAATATAAAAGTCGCGGCTCCATCTGGTAATACGCGACTTTTTTGACAACTGGCATGGATGGATAGCACCTCTGAATGAACCGGCGCCAAAACAATCGATGCTCAAGTACGTCCGCAATAGTAATTAAAACAACTGTTAAAACAGTCCGATTAGACGAAAGTCGTGAAGATTGGGACAACAAATAAGGGGCGATTGATATGGGTGGCCTTGTCTCTGGCCGCTCCAACTTCGCGTTCTCGATCTCGATCTCGATTGTCGTCTTGTCGAGCCATTGAGGCGACCGTCACTGTTTCCAGGCGTATCGGGCAGGCGCAGAGAGCACTTCCTCGCCTGCGGTTCAGCCGGAACCTTGACTGCCATTCCGCCGCAACAGAATCCGCGCGTTCACGCCAGCGTCGTCAAGGATGGAACCTGCAGCGAATTCGCCAGAACTTGATAAAGTGACCTGAGCGGCCCGCATGATCCAGTCCGCTTTTCTTCGTCGGCGCGCGTACGCATCCAGACACGGCGGAAACATCGCGCACAAGCCGAACTCAACGATCGACGACACGACCAACCTGGAGAGGTCACATGGGGTACGTCATACATCAAGAAGTCCCGTCAGTATCCACGTACATCGAGACTCGCCTTGCTGCAGGATTGAGCCGAAAATCCGGGCAGGCCGCAACGCTCGGTTTGAAGAATGGCCTCTTCAGCGTCGTGGCGTACTGGGGGAGCGCTCCGGTCGGAATCGGCAGGGTGATCGGCGACGGCGGCTGTTTCTTCGAGATCGTGGATATCGCAGTATTGCCGGCTCACCAGAAAAAAGGCGTGGGCGATCTGATCATGCGAGCGCTCATGCGCTACATCCACGAGAATGCGCCGCCGACCGCCTATGTCAGTCTGATGGCGGATCACGGGACGCCGAAGTTCTACGAGCGCTACGGCTTCCAGCCGTCGGTGCTTCCCGAGAAAGCGGGCATGTTTCTGCGCATTGAATGACACCGGCAATGCTCAGAGATCTCCGCGCACCTCACCGGTTCCCAGCGCGCTCCGCTGCCGGTTGACTTCCGCCCAAAGCGCATCGCTGTCGTCAGCGCGCAGCAGGACCATGCAGTCCAGCTGATTGTCGGTCACGCCGAAGTATTCCAGGATTTCCCGGCGAACCGCATCGACGAACTGCGCGTATTCCGGGCTTGCCTGTGCCTGCGCGTGCAAGGCGTCGTACGCTGCATCGTCCGCGTCGCTGTCATGCTCGTCGATGTAGCGCGAGATCCACTGGTCCAGTTCGCGGTCGTAATCGGCCTCGGCGCGCATCGCCTGTACAGCCGTGTAGAGATCCAATTGGGCAAACGCGGCGATCGCCGCCGTTGTCGCCTCGTCGAAGGTCGTCGTCATTCCATCTCTCATCTTGGTCATGGCACATCGTCGCACACGCCGAATGCCGACAAACGCGGGGCGGCCGTTGCCGCCCCGCTCCCGCCAATCGATCAGCCCGCCACACCCCGATTAGCCTCGATCACCGTCAGCGCGGCCATATTCACAATCCGCCGCACGGTCGCGCTGGAAGTCAGGATGTTCACAGGCGCATTGACGCCCAGCAGGAACGGCCCCACCGCCACATTGCTCCCCGCCTCGGTCTTCAGCAGGTTGTACGCGATATTCCCCGCATCCACATTCGGACAAACCAGCAAATTCGCCGCCCCCTTCAACGGCGACATCGGCAGCAGCTTCGCACGCAGCCCTTCATCCAGCGCACAGTCGCCATGCATTTCGCCATCGGCCTCGATATCCGGCGCCTGCTCCCGCACGATCTCCAGCGCCCGGCGCATCTTCACGCCCGAAGCCGCGCTCCCTGACCCGAAATTCGACCGCGACAGCAGCGCAACCTTCGGCGTCAGGTTCAGCCATTCCATCTGCCGCGCCGCCGCGATCGTGAACTCCGCGATCTGCTCCGCATCGGGGTTGTCGTTGACGTGCGTATCCACCAGCGCGACCGTGCGCTGATCGAGCAGCAGGATGTTCATCGCCGCGTAGGTCGACGCGCCGGGCTTCTTGCCGATCACTTCGTCCACGAACCGCAGGTGATTGTGATACTCGCCCACCGTTCCGCAAATCATCCCGTCCGCATCGCCGAGCTGCACCATCATCGCGCCGATCAGCGTCAGGCGGCGGCGCATTTCCACCCGCGCCATTTCCTTCGAAATGCCGTCGCGGCACCGCAGTTCCCAATACTTCGTCCAGTACTGCGGGAAGCGCTCGTCATATTCCGGATTGGTCACTTCGACGTCCTGACCGAGTCGCAGACGCAGGCCGAATCGCTCGATGCGCGCCAGCAGCACCTCCGGACGCCCGACCAGAATCGGACGCGCGAGCTTCTCGTCGACGATCACCTGCACCGCACGCAACACGCGCTCGTCCTCACCTTCGGTGAACACGATCCGCGCCTTGCCGCCGTCACGCACCAGCTGACGCGCGGTCGCGAACAGCGGCTTCATGAACGCGCCCGAGTGGTAAACGAACTGCTGCAGCTGCTCGACATACGCGTCGAGATTCGCGAGCGGACGCGTCGCCACGCCGCCTTCCATCGCCGCCTTGGCCACGGCCGGCGCGATCCGCACGATCAGGCGCGGGTCGAACGGCTTCGGAATCAGGTATTGCGCGCCAAACGACACGTCGTACGCGCCATAGGCCGCCGCGACGACTTCGTTCTGCTCTTCCTCGGCCAGCCCCGCGATCGCGTGAACCGCGGCGATTTCCATTTCGCGCGTGATCGTCGTCGCCCCCACATCCAGCGCGCCCCGGAAAATGTACGGGAAGCACAGCACGTTGTTGACCTGGTTCGGGTAGTCCGAGCGGCCCGTCGCGATGACGACATCGTCGCGCGTCTCGTGCGCCAGTTCCGGGAAGATTTCCGGCGTCGGGTTGGCCAGCGCGAGAATCAGCGGACGCGCCGCCATCGCCTTCAGCATCTCCGCCGTGAGGATGCCGCCGACCGACAGCCCCAGGAACACATCCGCGCCGCCGATCACCTCGGCAAGCTTGCGCGCATCGGTTTCCTGCGCGAAGCGCGACTTGGCCGGGTCCATCAGCGTGGTGCGGCCGCGATAGACGACGCCTTCGATGTCGGTCACCCAGACGTTTTCCACCGGCAACCCGAGGTCGACCAGCAGGTCCAGGCACGCCAGCGCGGCTGCGCCGGCGCCCGACGTCACGACCTTCACTTCCTTGATGGACTTCCCGACGACCTTCAGCCCGTTGATGAACGCGGCGGAAACGGTGATGGCCGTGCCGTGCTGATCGTCGTGGAAGACGGGAATCTTCATGCGTTCGCGCAGCTTCTGTTCGACCGTGAAGCATTCCGGCGCCTTGATGTCCTCGAGGTTGATGCCGCCGAACGTGGGTTCGAGGCCCGCGATGATGTCGACCAGCTTGTCCGGATCGGTCTCGTTGATCTCGATGTCGAACACGTCGATCCCGGCGAACTTCTTGAACAGGACAGCCTTGCCTTCCATGACCGGCTTCGATGCGAGCGGGCCGATGTTGCCCAGGCCGAGCACCGCCGTGCCGTTCGTGATCACGCCCACCAGGTTGCCGCGGCTCGTGAAACGGTGCGCCTGCAGCGGATCGGCGGCGATCGACTCGCACACGCTCGCCACGCCGGGCGTATAGGCCAGCGCCAGATCGCGCTGAGTCACCAGCGGCTTGCTCGCCACGACCGAGATTTTCCCGGGGGTCGGAAACTCGTGATAGTCGAACGCGGCCTGCTGCTGTGTCTCTGTCTGTTTCATGTTTTGGGTCCCGGCGTGGGCGCCAGGCCAGTCCCGGCGCGATCCATGAAGGTGATTCTAGGGATCCGCCATAACGTGATGATTCTGTTTTAATATCGGTCCATCACTTTTTCATGATGAATACATGACCAGTCAATGACTTTTGACGCAAACGACGTGGTCAGGCGGCTGGGCGCTCGTCTGAAGATTCGGCATCTGGTGCTGTTGCTGCAGATCCAGCAGCACGGGTCGCTGACGCGCGTCGCCGAGCACATGGCCAGCAGCCAGCCAGCCGTGACGAACGCGCTGTCCGAGCTGGAGAGCATGTTCGGCACGCCGCTGTTCGAGCGCTCGTCGCGCGGCATGCGGCCCACCGCGCTCGGCGCGGTCGTGCTCGAGCGGGCGAAGGCGATGATCAAGGATCTCGATCACCTCGCCCGCGAGATGGAGGCCGTCGCCGCCGGGCATGCGGCCCATCTGCACATCGGCGTGATTCCGTTCATCTCCGGGCACATGCTGTCGGCCGCGCTGAAGCGGTTGCAGGCACGGATGGAGCGACGGCTGACCGCGACGATTCACGAAGGCACCAGCGATCAGCTGCTGCTGCAGCTCAGGGATCACAGCGTCGATATCGTGATCGGGCGCGCGTCGTCGGCGATCGATCTGGGGCCGGTTTCATTCGAAGTGCTGTACCAGCAGCAACCGCGCATGATCGCGAGCCGGCGTCTTGCGGCCAAGCTCGCGCGCACGCCGCTGGACTGGCACAAGCTGCACGCGCTCGACTGGATTCTCGGCGCGCCGCATACGCCGATGCGGGAACAGGTGGCCGACCTGTTCCTGTCGGCCGGCATCGCGCCGCCCGTGCCGATCGTCGAAAGCTACTCGTCGAAGCTGATCGGCGAAATGATCGCGTCGAGTGATGAGGCCGTGTCGATCGTGCCGGCCGATATCGCGGAAGAACTGGTGCGGATTGCGGGCGTGGCGATCGTGCCTTACTCGCTCGTGTGGACGCTTCCGCCGATTGCGCTGTTCACCCGCTCCGCCGATTCGCATTCACCCGCGCGGGATCTGCTCGTCGATGCGCTGCGCGGGGTGTGCAAGGAGACGTACGGGGAAGCGCAGCGATAAAGGCATCTTGCGCTGAAGGCCAATCAACGCGATCGACCGGAACAGCACGTTGTCATCCGCGAAACCGGCATTGGCCTGAACCATCGATTCCGGCTGAATAGCCGGACCGCGTTCACGGCCCGGCATGGCCGGACTCCGTCGCGTACGTGTCACGATAGTCCGACGGCGACATGCCGTAACGCCGCCGAAACACGCGCCCGAACGCAGCCTGCGACGCGTATCCCGCTTGCTCGGCGATCTTCGAAATGCGCAGCGTCGACGAGGCAAGCAGGTGCGCGGCAAGGTCCATGCGCCAATTCACGAGATAGCGCATGGGTGTCTCGCCCATGACATCGACGAACTTCTGGGAAAACGCGGAACGCGACTGCCCCACCCGCCTGGCCAGCTCCGGAACACTCCATTCGTAGCCGGGATCGGCATGCAACAGCGACAGCGCCCGATTCACCGCGGGGTCGCCCAGCGCAGCGGCCCAGCCGCGCCTGGCCGGATCGCCGCTTGCCATGTGACGCCGGATCAGCCAGATGAACATCAGCTCCGCCGTCTTCGACAGCATGACTTCGCTGCCCACCGACGGCGCCTGAAGTTCGAGATCGATCGCGCCGATCGTCGTCGGGATCCATTGGGTTGACGGTCCGGAACCGGCTTCGGCTTGCTCGCATCCCCGCACGGCCATCACGTCCGGCAAACCACGGGCGAGAATATCGCCGCCGACGCCGTCGAACGTGAACGCGATGGTCACGATCCGCACGCCGGCCGGGCGCGGATCTCCAGGTGCCGCCGCGTGTGGCCGCGCGTCGATACGATGCGGCTGCCCTTTCATCAGCGCGACCACATCGCCGGACGCCAGTACGACGACCTCCCCGCTTCCGTTCACCACCAGCCTGCATGTGCCCTGCTGGACAGCATGGATGAACACGTCACTGCCTTCGAACACACTCGGCGCCGCGACGCCCGGACACGTCAATACGCTCACTCGACCGCGCACGCGCGCACGGGCATAAATCTCCGAGAACACATCTGGCGAATGCATCGAACGTCCTTGCGGTATGGGATGAGACTTCTCGCGCTTCGTGGCGTCTCGGCATAATCTTCGGCGTTTTGGCCGTAGATCCGACGGATACGCCATTCGATAATTTCAGCCGGCGTCGCCCGTCGCCCGATTCATCGAACGATCGGTCCGGCTGATGGGCGCTTGCCGATTATCAGCAGTCCGAACGCACAGCATGTCACGAATCGTCGCAAGACATTCGAACATTCGATCTCTACACTGAGGAGCATCTCGATGAACACCACGCCGACAATCTTGCTCGTCCATGGCTTCTGGGGCGGTGCCGCGCATTGGGCCAGGGTCATTGTCGAACTGAGCCGAAAAGGTCATCGGTCGATTCGCGCAGTCGAACTTCCGTTGACGTCGCTGGCCGATGACGTCGATCGTACCCGGAAAATGATCGCGCAGATTCAAGGCCCCGTTCTGCTCGTCGGACATTCGTACGGCGGGGCCGTCATTACCGAGGCCGGCAACGCGGACAATGTCGCGGGGCTTGTCTACATCGCCGCCTTCGCACCGGACGCCGGCGAAAGCCCCGGCGCAATCACGCAGCAGCATCTGCCGGCCGCGGCAGCCAACCTCGCGCCGGACAGCGATGGCTATCTGTGGGTCAAGGCGGACACGTTCCACGAGAGCTTTTGCCAGGACCTCGGCGACGACGACGGGCTCGTCATGGCCGTCACGCAAAAGGCCCCGCTGGCGAGCACCTTCGGCGACGCGATCACGTCGCCGGCGTGGAAGGTCAAGCCGTCGTGGTATCAGGTCTCCAGCGACGACCGGATGATCGCGCCGGAGAATCAACGGCGCATGTCCGCGAGAATGAATCCACGCAAGGTGATTACACTGCCGGCCAGTCACGCGTCGCTCGCGTCGCATCCTGTGGAAGTGGCCGCGCTGATCGACGAAGCGGCGGCCAGCGCTACCCGCTGACATGCTGCATTGACCGTCGTGCGATGCCCCCGGGCGGATGGGCTTCGGGGGCACGCAAGCTACTTGCTGGCCGCGAGGCGGCGCAGGATTTCCGCACGCTCGGCGGCGAGCACGCGATCCGAGCCGTCGCCCCGGCTGTAACGCTTGGTCGTGCGGTAGGAGAAGCGCTTCTTGTACTGACTGGTCGCGGGATCGAACGCCCACGCGTCAACGTCGAAGAAGTGCTTGCCGAAATGATCCTCGTCGTCGCCCCAGACAAAGTCCGCGCGGACAAACAGCGGATACGGCGAAACATCCGGCAGCTTCCACATCGCGCGATCGGCGGACTCCGTTTGAGTGACTTGCGGCATCAGGTTCTCGATCTTGCCGTTCGCGCCGATACGCAGGATCGCCACGCGCTCCAGCATTCCGCTGCCGCCACCCGAGAACATCCCCGAGAAGAACACCCACGAGCCACCCGATGCGATCGGCAGCCGTTCGGACCGTGGATCCAGACCGAACTGGTACAGCTCCTTCGAAGAATGGGGAAGCGGCACCGGCGGCATCTCGAAGCACGGCGCATGGTCGGGGAGCACGCAAAGCTTCACGCCGGACAGCGGGAGGCCATCGCTATCGACCTTGCCTTCCGCCTGCGTGAAGCGCGGGAACGCGGATTCGGCGGATGCCGCCCGAACGGAGGCGATACCGACGACAGCCATGCCCAAGCTCACCGCGAGCGTTTTACCGATCCAGCGCATACACCACCCTCTCTCATTTTTTGAATGACGGAGATTGTCGATGATTCGATCATTCCTGTCGAACAGGCAGTGGCGGCGGACAACGCTACCCACCCGACTGGCTGATGCGGAACCCGACCCAGCCGACGGGCCAGTGACGATCGAGCGTCCGGTCCTGGATCGCGCCACGGACGTCGATGCCCGCATAAACGCTGTTAGACTGCGGACGCCCTCCCCGCACATGTACGCCACCATTCAGGACAGTGACATGACCGAATGCGTTCTAACATTGACCGGTCAGACCGAATGGGAAAGCTGGTTAGAGAAACACGGCAGCACGTCGACCGGTGCGTGGCTGCGTCTGGCCAAAAAAGGCGCCGGGCAGCAAACCGTCACCTACCAACAGGCGTTGGAATGCGCCCTCTGCCACGGCTGGATCGATGGTCGGAAGAAGGCCGAGAGCGAGCAATACTGGTTGCAACGCTTCACCCCACGCACCGCAAAGAGCATCTGGTCCAAACTCAACAAGGAGAGGGCTGAAGCGCTGATCGCCACGGGCAGAATGCGCCCGCCCGGCATGACCGAAATCGAGAAGGCCAGGAAGGACGGGCGCTGGCAGGCGGCGTATACGTCGGCCGGCAACTCGATAGTGCCGGACGACCTGCAAGCAGCCTTGGACGCGAATCCGGGAGCCAGGAAGTTCTTCGCAACACTAAACAGCCGTAACCGCTATGCCATTCTGTTTCGGATACAGAATGCCAAGAAGCCGGAAACAAGGGCGCGCAAGATCCGCGAATTCATCGACATGCTGAATCGAGGCGAAACCGTCCATCCATAGACAGGAAGCGCTCGACAGCGCTGGCGCACCTATTCCCGGCATCGACAGGTCCGCTCCGGTCGATCGCGGCGCCCCCCCCCGTTCTGCATCGCCCACTGCGTGGCCCAACGCCTGCCGAAGCTCACGCCGACATTCGTCTACTGGTGCCGCGCATCGAAGGGTCACCCCTCCGCCTGATGACACACGACCTCGATATTGTGTCCATCCGGACCGATGACGAACGCCGCGTAGTAGTTCGCGTGATAATGCGGCCGCAGCCCGGGCGCGCCGTTGTCCTTCCCGCCGGCCTCCAGCGCCGCGCGATAGAACGCATCGACTTGCCGCCGATTGTCCGCTACGAACGCGATGTGGAGATGCGCCGGTTTCTCGGCCGTCTGGAACAGACACAACGAAGACTTGGCGGGCGTACTGATCTCGATCCCGTAAGACGGCTCGCCCTCGTCCACCGTCACGGCACCAATCGGTTCGAGCGCCTTGAGGAAAAACGCCTTGCTGGCGGCAAAGTCGCTGACTCCGAATTTGACGTGGTCAAACATGAGATCCCCTCGGATAGATGGGCTGGCCTGCACCCGGGTGTGATGTCGAGACCAACGCGATGTTGCCACACACAGCCGGCGACAGTACACCTCTCGGCTCACCAACAAAAAAAGCCCGACAGAGTCGGGCCAACGAGCGAGACACAAGGAGAATCCCGCTCACCCCTCACCGGGCGGTCACGCCGCACGACACGGCGTTGTCAAGATTCGGAGGAGGCCCGACGAACGCGCGCGGGACCGAGCGCCATCAATCGTCAGCTACTGCGTCCGTCTGGAAAAGTTCGAAGAAGCAGGCCTATTGCGAAACAGACGCATTCGATGCTTCAGCCGTCGGCATTTGCGGCAACGGCATCGCCGCCGTGTTGTTGCTCGCTCCGCCGCCCGACGCACCCGCTGCATTCGTGCTGCCGGCTTGTCCGCGACGGCCCCGGTGCGCGCCATGCGCGACCGCGGGTTCGCTCGCCGCGACCGGCCGTATCGGCGGATGCGAGATGTACCGGAAATTGTCGTCGATCGCGCTGTTGCCGGTGTCGTACGGCTGGTGTACGAAAACACTGCTGGTAACGGCCGCGCTGGCTTGCGCGAACGCAGCCGGCACGACGGACATCGCGGCTGTTGCCGCCGCGGCGCCGAATGCGACGAAGCGCACGAGCGAACCGGTATTTCGGGTGATCGGATGGGCTGTCACGCTACGTTTCCTCCAATGCGGATCGGGCCGGCAATCGCTCGACCGCCGGCGACACCCGCCCGAAAAAATTGGCCCACGCCGAAAAGCGCGGGCCGAGCGGAGGTCACACAACACCTTGGGGGGGACAAGGCGAAACCAGTCTAGCCCGAGTCACTGGAAAGAAGATTTCATGCCGTATTACAGCTATTACTTCATATGACGAAGCATCGGCTGGCGCCGTTGGCTCCGGTCAACGCGGGCCGCACAGATGCTGCGTGAACCACTCCGCCGCCGCCTGGCTGGTTGCGTCGAAGTGCTCGAGATACGGCGTGAAATGCCCGCCCTTGACCTGAAGCAAGCGCTTCGGCTCCAGCGCGTTTTCCCACGCCTTGAGGCAAAGGTCGGTGGGCGTCAGCACGTCCTGGTCGGCGACGATCATCAGGAGCGGTGTCGGCGAGATACGGTCGACGTACTGGCCCGGCTCGTTCTCGCGGGACATCTCGGCACTGCGCAACGTCACCTCATTTCGCCAGTTCGGCGCAAACTGCGCGGCGGACTCGGTGAAGAACCGGTACGCATCCGAGCCGGCCATCGCACAGGCGGCCAAGGGATCGACGCTGACGGCCGGCAGCATGGCCGGCGAACCGCCCGCGAATCGCTGCCGGCGGTCCTCATCGAAGCGAGCCAGCATCGCCGGCACCCGATCGGAACGCGTGCGGCGCAAGCCCGCTTGATACCCGCTGATCGTCGGCACCTGCGACACGACGCATTTGACGCGCCGGTCGATGGCGGCGACTTCGAGCACGTGGCCGCCGCTGTAGCTGGTGCCCCAGATGCCGATGCGTTCGGCGTCGACATCGGCACGCGTCAGCAGATAGCTGATCGCATCGCGATAGCCGCGCTTCTGTTGCACGGGGTCGATTTCCTGACGGGGCAGCCCGTCGCTTGCGCCGAAGTTCTTGTGATCGTAGAGCAGCACGGCAAAGCCACACGCGGCGAACGCCTCCGCATAGCGGTCCAGGTACTGTTCCTTCACGGCCGAGAAGCCGTGCGCCATCACGATGGCGGGATACGTGTTGCTATCGGCGGTGCGCTGCGCCGGCGCGTAGAACCAGCCTCGCAGCGTCGTGGATTCGGACGGAAATTCGATGTCGGATCGCGTCATGTCGGCTTGCCTCGTTCGGTCGGTGGTAGCGATGACCGACACGATAAGCCTGCACGCCGCGTCCCGCGTGTTGCGGAGAGACGTTTGCTACGCGGAATCGGACAATTTCGCGTAAGCGCTCGGCGTCATGCCGGTGAACCGGCGAAACACGGTCGAGAATGCACTCGTGGTTTCGTAGCCCAGTCCGGCCGCGACAGCGATCACGGAGCACCCTGATGCCAGCAACGGACGCGCAGCCGAGATTCGGGCCTGCTGCCGCCACTGGCTGAACGACAAGCCGGTTTCGGCGGTGAACAGCCGCGCCAAGGTCCGGCTCGACGCACCGACTTCATCGGCCCATTCCGTCAGCGTTCGTTGATCGGCCGGATTCGACAGGATTGCATCGCATATCCGGGCAAGGCGCCGGTCCCGACCGGACGGAAGCCGCAGCGGCTGCTCGGGGGACCACTCGATTTCAGCCAGCATGAGCTGGATGACGAGATCGTCGCGTCCGGCCGGATGAGCGTCGATCGGGAGCGACGACGCCCGCACGATCAACTCGCGCAGCAGCGGCGAAACCTCGACCAGCCGCGGTTGATTCGGGTAGGCCGACGGGTACGCGCGCGGGTCGACGTAGGCGGTTCGCATTTCGAGGAGGCCGTGTGCGCGCATCGCATGCGGAAGGTCCGGCGGAATCCACAGTGCGCGATGCGGCGGGATCATCCACATCGACTGGCACGCGAAGACTTCGGCAATACCCGTCATCGTGTAGACGAGTTGCGCGCGCGGGTGTCGATGTTCGGCGACGACGAAACCGTCGGGAAACGCTTTCGGCATGACTGCCGCGATACCCGGCGCGTTCTGGTAGTCGCGCGGGTCGGTGCTCTTCGGGGCATGCGAGATGTCGGCACGCTTGGGGTTGGCTGTCGCGTTGGGCGTGATCGCTTTACCGTGGCCGTTCCCTTCGCCCTTCATCGCTCGTCCTTTCGTTTGTGCGGGACGGTCAGGTCATGCGGTCCCGGCGAACCGGACAGATGATACGGGAATGCCGGGGTCCAGGAACCTCGGACCGAGGCAGCAAATCGACAACGAACGCGCATCGCCAATTCTCCGTACCGCGAACCCGATACGTTGCACGCAGCGCCCGGTCTCGCGAGTTTCAGCGATCTTGGAAGTTCGATTCCGTGCTGCTATCGTGGTGCCTCTTTCGATGATCTCGGAGTGGCGGATACATGCCGTTGATCTTGCGTCGAGCAACGACAGCCGATGCCGTAGAGGTGGCCGAAGTCTTTCTACGGTCGCGCACTGCGCTGGCGTCCTATGCGCCGCTCGCGCACGCCGAAGCGGCGGTCCGGGACTGGATTGCCAACATGCTGATCCCGTCGGGAAACGTCACCGTTGCAGTGAACGATGACCGCATCGTCGGCATGGCCGCACACACCGTCACCGACGGCGTGGCATGGCTCGATCAGTTGTACGTGTGCCCCGAATTCAAACGGCAAGGGATTGGCACATCCCTCCTGGAAGCCGTGAAAGCGCAGACGGACGGCAAGCTCCAGCTCTATACGTTCCAGATGAACCGCGATGCTGCTGCGTTTTACGAGCAGCACGGGTTCGTTGCCATTGCATACAGCGACGGAAGCAGAAACGAGGAAGGCTGCCCGGATGTCTTGTATTGCCTGATGCGGTAGTGCGTCCATCCGTTGGCTCGCATTACCCGTCTGCCCGGAAGAAATGCGGATGGCTTGATCGCCGATCTCGTTCGACGGTCTGAGCTTCTGCTTGCATGCGGGAACTGCGGACGAACAATCCTGGTGAAGGAAACCAAAGACGCGTTCGGGATACGGTTCTTCAAGCCAGAACCGGACGCGCAACGAGCGGTTCGACACCGCTCGTTGAGTTGCTCAAGGGTGACGGAACGAAAGTGGTTGCAAAGACAACACATTACGCGCGCACCGTCCCGCCAGCGATCCGGTGCGCACCTACTCCGCAACCACGCCTTAAAGAATCCGGTTCAACGCATCCGAGAACCGCTTGACCGCGCCATCGACATCATGCAGCTTGTCGAGACCGAACAGCCCGAGCCGGAAAGTCTTGAAATCCTCCGGCTCGTCGCATTGCAGCGGCACGCCGGCCGCAATCTGCAACCCGACATCCGCAAACTTCTTCCCGGTTCGAATACCGTCATCGTCCGTATAGCTGACCACTACCCCCGGCGCCTCGAACCCCGCCGCCGCCACGCTCCGGAACCCCTTCTCCGCCAGCAGCGCCCGAATGCGTTCGCCAAGTTCGAGCTGCTCGGCCTTCACCTTGTCGAAGCCGTACGCCTCGGTTTCCTTCATCACGTCGCGCAGCGTCGTGAGGCTGTCGGTCGGCATCGTCGCGTGATACGCGAACCCGCCGCCCTCGTACGCTTCCATGATCTGCAGCCACTTGCGCAGATCGCACGCGAAGCTGGTGCTGGTTGTCGCATCGATACGCTCGCGCGCGAGCGGGCTCAGCATGACCATCGCACAGCACGGCGACGCGCTCCACCCCTTCTGCGGCGCGCTGATCAGAATATCGACGCCGCTAGCCTGCATGTCGACCCAAACCGTCCCCGACGCGATGCAATCCAGCACGAACATCCCGCCGACCGCGTGCACGGCATCGGCCACCGCGCGCAGATACCCATCGGGCAGCATCATCCCGGACGCCGTCTCGACATGCGGCGCAAACACCAGATCGGGCTTGTTCTCCTTGATCGCGGCGACCACTGCGTCGATCGGCGCCGGCGCAAAGGCAGCCTGCCGGCCTGCTTCGACCGGGCGCGCCTTCAGCACCGTCGTTTCGGACGGAATGCTGCCCATGTCGAAAATCTGCGACCAGCGGAAGCTGAACCAGCCGTTGCGGATGACGAGACACTTCTTGTTCGTCGCGAACTGCCGCGCCACGGCTTCCATGCCGAACGTCCCGCTGCCCGGAACGATCACGACCGATTTCGCGTTGTAGACTTTCTTCAGCGTGGCGGAGATGTCGCGCATGACGCCCTGAAAGCGCTGCGACATGTGGTTGACCGAGCGATCGGTGTATACCACCGAATATTCGAGGAGTCCCTCGCGGTCAACATCGGGAAGTAAACCTGGCATGCTCGCCTCCGGTGAAAGATGAACGATGGAATCAGGGCGCGCAGCGCCTGCGACTCGATACTGCTCTGCACCCGTGCAAATGCGTCATTTCCTCGACGAAAGCAGATTCTAACGAACGCGGCAGGCCGATTGGGGCATATTTTGTCCGCAATCCGGTTCGATGCGCGTCAGTACCGGCCCGCGACGCGCACGTAGCCCTGTTTCGTGTAAGGGTTAACGACGCATGCGGCAGGCAGCCCATAACATGTCGATCAGACTCTTCACGACGGAATCTTCGATGACCGCCTCTTCAGCTTCGTCCCTGCAGTCGCCCGCCGATCCTGCGCTCGCCGAGCGCATCGATGCGGTCCTGTCCCGCCAGCTCGACACGCAGCGCCTCGTCGGCGCCGTGGTGCTGGTCGCACGCGACGGCGAACTCGTCTACCGCCGCGCGGCCGGGTTCGCGGACCGCGAATCGCGCACGCCGATGCGCGAGGACACGCTGTTCCGGCTTGCGTCGGTCACGAAGCCGATCGTCTCGGCGGCCGCGATGGCGCTCGTCGCGCAACACAAGCTGTCGCTCGACGACGACATCACGCGCTGGCTGCCCGAGTTCCGTCCGGCGCTGCCCGACGGCCGCGTGCCGGTGATCACGGTGCGTCAGCTGCTCGTGCATACCGCCGGCCTCGACTATCGCTTCAACGAAACCGACGCGAACGGCCCCTATGCGCGCGCAGGCGTGTCGGACGGGCTGGACGGCGCGGCGATCACGCTCGCTGAAAACCTGCGCCGGATCGCCAGCGTCCCGCTGCAGTTCGCGCCCGGCACCGGCTGGAACTACTCGCTGTCGATCGACGTCATCGGCGCGCTGATCGAGGCCGTCTGCGGCACGCCGCTCGCCGACGCGATCGACGCGCTCGTATTGCGTCCACTCGGTGCGCGCGACACGGCCTTCGTCGCACGCGATCCCGCGCGGCTGGCCACGCCGTACGTCAACGACACGCCGCAGCCGCACCGCCTCGCCGAGAACGAGACGGTGCCCATCGACGAAGGGTTCGTCGGCGTCACGTACTCGCCGTCGCGCGCGCTCAATGCGCACGCGTTCGCATCGGGCGGTGCGGGGATGGTGGGTACCGCCGGCGACGTGCTGACGGTGCTGGATACGCTGCGCGCGGGCGGTGGCGCGATCCTGCCGGCCGACCTGGTCGCCGAGATGGGCCGCGTACAGACCGGCGACTTCGAATTGCCGGACCTGCCGGGTGCGGGCTTCGGGATCGGGTTTTCGGTATTGCACGACCCGCAGGCGGCCGCGTCGCCGGAGTCCGTCGGCACATGGCGCTGGGGCGGGGTCTACGGTCATTCGTGGTTCGTCGATCGCGCCCGCGGGCTGACCGTCGTGTCGCTGTCGAATACGCTCTACGAAGGGATGAACGGCCAGTACACGCTCGATCTGCGCGACGCCGTCTACGGCGCCGGCTGATCCGCGCAAACAAAAAAAGGCCCGACAAGCGTCGGGCCAATGGGTTTGAGACACAAGGAGAATCCCGCCCACCCCGCTACCGGGCGGTTACGTCGCGCTACACGACGTTCTTTTCGACGATCGGCCGGTTTTCCAGCACTCGCGCCCAGCCGAGCGACGACAGGTCGAGCGTGTCATAACGCCCGCCCAGAATGAGTTCACTGACGCCACGCCCCGTCGCCGGCCCCTGCTGCAGCCCGTGGCCGCTGTAGCCGTTCGCGAACACGACGTTGTCGAGGTCAGGGTGGTAGCCGATGATCGCGTTGTGGTCGAACACGTTGTACTCGTAGTACCCGGACCAGCAATTCTCGACACGCAGCGCCTCGAATTCCGGCACGCGGTTCGCTAGCGTCGGCCAGATCACCTCGTCGAACAGGTCATGATCGACTTCATCGAGCGGCAGATCGTCCGGATCGCGATCCGGGCTCGGCGACGTACCGCAAATATACGTGCGCCCCTCCGGCCGGAAGTACACGCCGGTCGGGTCGATCAGCAGCGGACAATCGGCGAGCTTCGCCGGCGACGATACGTTGAAGATGCTGCGGCGCCGTGCAAACACGGGGATGTCGATGCCCATCATCGCCGACAGCGTGCGCGTCCATGCACCCGCTGCGTTGACGAGCGTGTCGCACGCGTAACGCTCGCCGTCGCCCGTCACGACATGCGTGATCTTGCGGCCGTCGCGCACCACGTCCTTCACGTCGGCCGGCACATATCGCGCGCCAAGCGCCTGCGCCTTCTTGCGCAGTGCCTGCACGAGCCCATAGCCGTCGAACCAGCCTTCGCCGCTCACGCCGTACGCGCCCGACACGAGATCGTCGACGTTCAGCCACGGAAACTTCGCACGCAGCGCATCGCCATCCATCAGCCGGATGTCGGCGCCGAGGCTCGTCTGCAGCGCATGATTCTCGCGCAGCGTCGCATCGCCGGCCGGCGTGGCGAGGAACAGGTAACCGCCTTCGTGCAGATCGATCGACGGCCGGTTGCCGTCCACTTCGAGCCGCTCGCCGATCGAGCGCAGGAAGTCGATGCCGAACAGCGACATCTCGATCGACAGCGGTGTCGAGAACTGCTGGCGAATCGATGCGGCCGACAGCGCCGACGACGATCGCGCATAGGTGGGGTCGCGTTCGATGACGGTCACGGCGACCGTGGGATCGGTGGCGCGCAGGAAATAAGCGATCGAGCTGCCGATCACACCACCGCCGACGATGACGACTTGAGAACTCACGACTGACTCCAGTTGCACGTAAAAGGGCGCAGCCAGCCGGCCGCGCCTGCAGGTTGTTCGTGCCGCGTCGCGCGCGGCGTCGCGCGGGCAGACTTCCCCGGCGATCGCTTCGGCTATTTCAGCACGTCCGGCATCGCCGCGAAAGTCCGCTCGCGCGGGTTGCGTTCAGTCCGCCGATTTCGTCGTGACGGGCTGCCACGCGGCGTTCTTCACTTCATACAGCGTCGAGCTCGGGTTCTTCAGGTCGCCCGTGTTCGTGAACGCGATCGTGCCCGTGATGCCGTCGTAGCGCGTGCCCTTCAGCGCGCCGTTGAAATCGGCCGGCTTCGTCGAGTTCGCCTTCTGCATCGCGTTGATCGCGATCCACGTCGCGTCGTACGCGAACGGCGCATACGCGAGCATGTCGATGCCGTACTTCTGCTTGAATTTCGTTTCGAACTGCTTGCCCTTCGCGAGGCGCGACAGCGGCTGCCCGTATTCCCACACGGAAGCGCCTTCCGCCGCATTGCCGGCCAGCTTGATGAAGTTCGCGTTCATCACGCCGCCGCCTGCGAGGAACTGCGCGCGGATGCCGAGCTGGCGCATGCGCTTCACGAGCATCGCCGCCTGCGCGTCGAGGCCGCCGAAGAACACGAGATCGGCGTTGGTGCTCTTGATCTTCGTGAGCTGCGCGCTGAAATCGACGGCCTTGTCGTTCGTGAATTCGCGCGCGACGATCGTGCCGCCGTTCGCCTTCACGGCCTTCTCGAATTCGTCGGCTTCGCCCTGGCCGAACGCGGTGCGGTCGTCGATGATCGCGATGCGCTTCGCCTTCGTCACGCTCGCGGCGTACGCACCGGCGTTGCCCGCGTTCTGCGTGTCGGTGGCGATCACGCGGTACACGGTGCCGAGCCCGGCGCGCGTGATGTCGGGATTGGTCGCCGACGGCGTGATCATCGGAATCCCGGCCTTCGCGTAGATCTTCGACGCGGGCAGCGTCGTGCCGGAATTGAAGTGGCCGATCACGACGGCCACCTGCGCGTCGGCAAGCTGCTGCGCGGCCTGCACGCCGGTGCGCGGATCGCTCTGGTCGTCCTGCGACGCAACGACGAATTTCACCGGCTTGCCGCCGACCGTCGTGTGCGCGGCATTCGCCTCGTCGACCGCCATGCGCACGCCGTTCTCGATGTCCTTGCCGTACGCGGCGCCGCCGCCCGTCAGCGGGCCGGCCACGCCGACCTTCACAACCGTTTCCTGCGCGTGGGCCGCGCCCGTCTGGAACGCGAGGAGCGCGGCGGTCAATGCGGCGCCGGAAAGCGAACGAATGCGGAACGTCATGGCAATCCTTCTTCTGTGGGTCGGGGTGCAACGCGCGCTTGCCGCGCGTCGGCGACCTCTGGCGCGCCGGTGATGTCGTTGCCTGCCGGGGCGCCGTTCAATGCGCCCAACCGGCCGGCCGATCACCGCGGTTCCGTCTCCGAAGAACCTTTCGTCGCGAAAGAGGTGAATGGATTGTGGGTAGCCAATACCGGTGCAGCAAACGAAATATCGGAACTATGTTGTGAGGATTTATCATCAAGTTCCGCGTTCGCGGCCGACCCGCGGCCCGTGCAACGGTGGCCGCGGGTGGAATCGTTCAGTGGGAAACGGCGGCGGCACGCTTGGGTAAAGGCCGGCCGTGGTCATGCCGATGGCGCATCATCGTTGCGACGATGGCCCGGCCGGCCTGCGCGGCGCCCGCAACGCCGCATCATCGGTCAGTGCCGATCGGCGCCGGTATGCTTGCGCACCGCATCGGCCGCCTCGCCGGCCTTCTCCTGGAGCTTGCCGGCCTGCTGTTCGGCCAGGCCTTCCGCTTCCGTCTTGCGGTCGCCCGTCACCTTGCCGAGCGCTTCCTTGACCGAACCCTTGACCTGCTTGAGCTTGCCTTCGATGCGATTCCTGTCCATGGTCGTCTCCTGCGATGGTTGGAGAGAGCCGGCGATGTGACGGCCTGCGCCGCACCGCCGAGTGGACAGGATCGCAAGCGAGCACCGCGGGCGGCAGATGCGGATGCACCAACGGGCATGGTGCATTCGTACCGACGGCCGCGGCCTCCGGTATCAGTCCTTGCCCTTCGTGCCGCCCTTCGTGCCGCGCGCGCCGCCCGCTTCGGCCGCACCGACGATTCCGCGCTCGCGCGCCCAGACGATCGCCTCGCCGCGGCTGTGCACGTCGAGCTTCGCGTAGATCGTCGCGACGTGATTGCGCACGGTGTTCGGCGCGAGCCCGAGGCGGCCGGCAATCTCCTTGTCGGCCAGACCGTGGCACAGCAGGTCGAACACGTCGCGCTCGCGCGCGGTCAGGTCCGACAGCTGCGCGCCCGCGTCCGGCGCATTCGCGCGCCGCACGTTCGCGAGCTTCTCGATCAGCGTGCGGCTGAACCACGATGCATCCTGCATCGCGGTCTCGATCGCATAGACGAGCTCCATCTCGGTACGCTTGCGGTCGCTGATGTCGAGCAGCGCGACCAGCAGGCAGTCGCGCCCGTGAATCGCAACCGGGTCGGCCGACACGACGCAATCGCGCACATCGCCGTCGCGCGTGCGGATCTGCACGTCCGCGTTGCGCACGCTGCCGTCGCGCACAAGCCGGCCTTCGATGCGCAGCCACGCGCCACGCTCGGCCCACAGCCCGATCTCGTCCGCCGACTTGCCGAGCAGGTCGTCCTGCGCGTGCCCCGTCATCGCCGCGAATGCGCCATTCACGTCGAGCAGCTCGAAGCGGTCGGCCGTGACGATCGCGGTCGCGACCGGCGCCATCCGGAATGCGGTCGCGAAGCGTTCCTCGCTCTGCTTCAGCGCGCGCTCGGCCTGCTTGCGCGGCTCGAGATCCATGAACGTGAACAGCATGCACGCCTCGTCGTTCATGTCGATCGGCTGCCCGGCAACGACCACCGCCTTCGTGCTGCCGTCCGCGAGTTTCAGCACGGCTTCCATCTGCGGGATCGTCGCGCCTTCGCCAAGCCGCTCGATCGCGAGTTCGCGGCGCTCGGCCTGTTCGAGCACGTCGACTTCGTACACCGAGCGGCCGAGC
Organism: Burkholderia arboris; assembly: GCF_902499125.1. Lineage (GTDB taxonomy): Bacteria > Pseudomonadota > Gammaproteobacteria > Burkholderiales > Burkholderiaceae > Burkholderia > Burkholderia arboris. The sequence continues at coordinate 126,328 of NZ_CABVPX010000018.1, read as the reverse complement.
ACGTCGTCGCGCGCGTGGCCCGTCATGTCGAGAAAGCCCTGGTTGACCTTCACGTAGCGCAAATCGTCGAGCCGGCAGATCACGGCCGGCGCCGGGTTCGCGTTGAAGGTGCGCTCGAAGCGCTCCTCGGCGCTCGCCCATTCGGTCGCGTCGTGCAGCACGAGCGCGAGGCAATCGGGTTCGCCGGCCGCGTTCGTCAGCACGAGGCTGCGGATGCGGTGCACCCAGCTCAACGTCTCGTCGGCGGCCGATTCGACTTCGACCGTCACGTCGCTGAATTCCTCGCCGGCGATCACGCGATCCATCGGATAGTGGCCGTCGCGCACCGGATGGTTGTTCCGGTAGCGCAGCCGGAAGCGCTCGCGGTATGCGGTGACGTCCGCGCCGAGCGCCTTCAGTTCGGTCACGCCATGCATCGCGAGCGCGGCCTCGTTCGCCCAGACGATCCGCTGGTCGGGCTCGACCAGGATCACGCCCTCGGTGAGCCCCGCGATGATCTGGTGCAGCTGGCGCCGGTCGGTATGCGACTTGAGCACCTGTTCGTTTACCTGTTCGTTCATCGAATGGTTTTCCGCGTGGTCAACTTGGCCGCCGGCCCGGTCGTATCGTCGTCGACACGCGCCGGCCGGCGCGTGTGGCGATGATCGCTTGCCGCCCGGGCGCATGACAGGCGCGAATGCACTATCCGCCATAGTACATTCGCACGCCGCACGCCATCGTGCGGCATCCCGCCGATCCCGGACGCATCCGCCTGGCCCGCTTTCCACTTGCGCCACTCGACTGACGCATCCCCCCGCCCCCCGTGCAAACGCACTAGCCGATCAGGTGAATTTGCGCGATGTCCGCTCGCGTTCGCATCGGTACGCTGGTACTGCATCGGCGCTCATGCGCTGCCTTCCCAACCGCAGAGGAGAAGCCCGAATGAAGCTGCACCAGACACCCGATCCGACGCGGCCCGAACCGCATCCGGACAGTCCGCCCGAACCGCCGCCCGGCACCGATCCGCCGGTGCCGCTGCCGCCCGACATGCCGCGCCCGGATATCCCGCCGCGCGAGCCCGGCTACGACACGCCGATCGTCCGGTGACGGCTGACGCCGTTCGCCTTTACCCATTCGACTCGCCAACCGACGGAGAACCCATCCATGAAGAAGACCCCGCATCTTTCGACGCTGCTCGCCGTCAGCGCGGCGTTCCTGCTCGGCGCCGCACCGCTCACGAACGCGGTTGCGCAGGACGCCTCGGCCGACAACGGCACGCAGGTCCATTCGAACCAGCCCGTCACCGACACGTGGATCACGACCAAGGTGAAGGGTGAGCTTGCGACCACCGAAGGCGTGAAGAGCACCGACGTCAGCGTGAAGACGGTCGACGGCGTGGTCACGCTCACGGGCGTGCTGCCGTCCAAGATCGCCGTGAAGAAGGCGATCGCCGTGTCGCGCGCCGTGAAGGGCGTGAAGCACGTCGACGCATCCGGCCTGAAGGCGAAGGCCTGACTTACCGCGCGGCGGTTGCCGCGCGCCTACTCCCGCAGTTTTCCCGTTACGACACAGGAGCACACGATGAACGAGGACAAGATCAAGGGCCAGTGGAAGCAGCTCACCGGCAAGCTGAAGGCCAAGTGGGGCAAGCTGACCGACGACGATCTCGCGGTCGCGGAAGGCAATCGCGACTATCTGGCCGGGAAGATCCAGGAACGTTACGGGATCGCCCGCGACGCGGCCGAGAAGCAGTTGAAGGAATTCGATCGCGAACTGTAACGCCTCCGGCTACTTCACCCGCCGCGGCGCCGATGGCGTCGCGGCCATCAGGACGACGACATGGGCAAATACCTGATCGCCTGGCTGCTCGGCGTGCCGTTCGGGCTGCTGGTGCTGTTCTATCTGATCACGCACGTCTTCTGACGGCGCGGCGCCCGGCACGCGCCCGCCGCCTTCGCGGCACCCTCATCCTCCCGGCGACGCAATCGACCGCGGCACGGCGCTCCGCCGCTGCCGCTCGAACGCACGCGCGCTCCGCGGCATCGCGGCCGTCAAACGCAAATCGGGCAGGACGCCTGCACGTCCTGCCCGACCGGTTCGTCACGGCTATGGCGGTGCTTCGTTACTTCGCCGCGTTCGCCGTCATCTTGAAGATGCCCTGCGCGTTGCCTGCGTCGAAGCGCAGGTCGGTCACCCAGCGGCGCGCACCCTGGTCGAACGTGCGCTTGCGCGTGATGAACTCGTAGAACGAACCCGGCACGTTGCGCTTCACCGTGCCGCCGTCGCGCGTGCGGAACTCGCGCTCGACGGTATCCGCGCGATACGCGGTCTGGAACACGCGGCCCGAACGCGAACGCTCGACTTCCGGCTTCATCGGCCGCCCCTTTGCCTTCTCGTCGTCCGACAGCTTGAACACGTCGGCGACGCGGTCGGTCGCGTGGTTGAACGCGTTGCCTTCGGTCGAGATCCACGCCATTTCCGCAGATTCCATCAGCAGCGTTTCGTAGTCGAGCTCGTTCGGCAGGTCGTGCTGGCGCGCGAACGCACCGACGATCTCGGGCAGCAGCGCGTGCGCGGCTTCCAGCGACAGCCAGCCCTCACGCTCGACTTCCCACAGCAGCGCGACGGCCGCCGGCGACAGCGGATCGCGCGACGAACTGACGACGTTCGTCACGGCCTGCTGGAATTCCTTCGAGAAACGTTCCGGATGCAGTTCGCTGACGAAGAACTGCGCGATTTCGTCCGGTGCATCTTCATGCGCATACGCACGGCCCGTCATGCCGAGCTTGTCGAGCGGGTAACGGCCGTTCAGGCGGAAGCCGAGCGGACGCAGGATGCGCGTGAACGCGGCTTCGCCCGGCGGCAGCGCGCCCGTGTTCGGCCAGCGCACCGTGCGCAGCGCGCCGTGGTCGAAATAGACCGAGCCGCCGCTTTCGATCGCTTCGGCCGTGTACACGCGGCCGTTCGCCGAACGCTCGAGCAGCCCTTCGAACAGCGCCATGTTCATCGCCTGCGCGATTTCCGCGCGCGTCACGACGCCGTCTTCCCATTCTTCGAGGATGGCCGGCATGTTCAGGGTCGAGAACAGGGCGTCGGTCTTCGCCTGTCCCAGCAGCTTCGTCAGCAAGCTCTCGATATTCGGATTGCGCATCAGGATTCTCGTCTCGGGGGACCGCCGGCAAACGTGCCGGCAACTCGTTGGCCGGCCGCCCCACGGGCGCCTGACCTTGCGTGGGGAGCATTATTCAAAGGGTTGCAGTGGGGCGTAAAGCGAGATTAAATTGACACGTGATGAGTTTTTGGAATTATTAGCCGTTCCTCGCCTGCCTTCCGCCCCCACTCGGCGCGGGCCCGTTCGTCAGACAAATCGAGCATCATGCGTAAATTCAAGATTCCCAACATGGGCGCGCTCGTGGCTTTCGAAGCCGCCGCGCGCCACGAAAGCTTCACGCACGCGGCCAAGGAGCTGTTCCTGACCGAAAGCGCGGTATCGCGCCAGATCGCGACGCTCGAGGCGAGCCTCGGCGTACGGCTGTTCGCCCGCGTGAAGCAGCGCGTCGTGCTGACGCGCGCCGGCAAGCTGTACGGCACGCAGGTGCGGCGCGCGCTGGAAACGCTCGACCGCGACACGCTGTCGATCATCGCGCACGGCAGCGGCGGCGGCTACCTGGAACTCGCGGTGTTGCCGACCTTCGCGTCGCACTGGCTGATCCCGCGCATCAAGAGCTTCTACGACCGCACGCCCGACGTGCGCGTGAACATGGGCAGCCGCACCGACCTGTTTTCGTTCGAGGACACCCACTTCGAAGCCGCGATCCACTACGGCAAGCCGACCTGGCCCGGCACGTCGTCCGACTACCTGTTCGGCGAGGAAGTCGTGCCGATCTGCTCGCCCGCGCTGCTCGACGGGCCCGTCGAGCGCGTCGAGGATCTGCTCGCGTATCCGCTGCTGCACTCGACGACGCGTCCCGGCGCGTGGGCGCAATGGTTCGAGGCGCATGGCATCGAGGACATCCGCACGATGCAGGGCGTGCGCTACGAGCTGCACACGATGCTGATCAGCGCGGCCGCGGCCGGGCTCGGCGTCGCGCTCGTGCCGAAGTTCTTCGTCGAGGAACAGTTGCAGCAGCTCGGCCTCGTCGTGCCGTGCGATGCGGCCACCGTCGGCGATTCGGCGTACTACCTCGTGTATCCGACGGAATTCAGCCACAGCAAGCCGCTGGAATCGTTTCGCGGCTGGCTGCTCGAGCAGGCGAGCGCGTATGCGGCGCCGGAGGGCGCGGCGGAGGATGACGGCCTGGAGGATGACGAGGACGTCGAGTAACGGCGCTGTCGCGCCAACGTCATGGCGCGGTGGCGTTGCATGCCTGCCGCGCCGGCGGGCCAGCCGTGACGACCTTCACCAGCCGCGCACTATCGGGCGTTTCCAGCCCCGGGCACGCCGTATCCAGATCGCGGATCACGAGCGTCGCGCGCCCGTCGAGCCGGCACACGCCGCGCGGCTGCGCGGCGGGCAGCCGCAGTCCGCGTCGCGCATCCTCCTGGTTCGTGAAAACGATCACGCCCGCGCGTTGCGAGCGGTCGGGCAAGCGCTTCGCCGACGCAGCGTCTTCTTCGAACCACACGTCCGGCCCGATCGTATCGTCGTCGTAATCGACCGCGAAGCGGCCCGACAGCGTGATCGCCCGGTCGACATGCACCGCATGGCATTCCGGCTCGGCATCCGCCGGGATCGGCTGCTCGCCGGCCACGACCGAGCCGCACGCCAGCAACAATACGATACCCGGCACGCGGGCGCGGCCGGTCATGCTCAACGCATCAATCATTTGGCGGATCATGGGCAACACGGTGCGGGTCATCGTGACGACGACCCGCATTGTCGCGCACGGCGCGTGCGTGACGGGCGTGACGGGCGTTACATATGCCACTTCACCGTGGCAGTCAGCGTACGCGGATCGCCGGGCATGTTGTACAGGTCCGCATTGCCGTGCGCGGCGATGAAGTAGCGGCGATCGAACAGGTTGTCGAGCGTGAGCGTCACGTCGACCTTCTTGCTGCGATAGCCGGCCCCCAGGTTGAACACGGTGAACGACGGCAGCGTGACGAGATCGCTCGCCGACGTATAGCGCGCCGACTGGAACTGCATGCCGGCCGCAGCATAAAAACCGTACGGCAGCTCGCGCTTGAGCCACAGGTTCGCGCTGTGGCGCGGCATCAGCCCCGGCGTGTTGCTCGACACCGCGAGGCCAGCCGCCGTCGATTGCGCGGAACCGTCAACCGTGCCGTTCATATACGCGTAACCCGCATACACCGACCACCTGGGCGCGATCTCGCCGGTGAAGCCGAGCTCCATCCCGCGCACGTGCTGCGTGCCGATCGGCAGCGCATAGCCGGGATTCGCCGGATCGCCGATCTGCTGGTTGGTCTGGCGCATGTCGAACAGCGCAACGCTGGCCGTCGCCTTGCCGCCGAGGTCGAAGCGCGAGCCGACTTCATACGCGGTGGTTTTCTGCGGCGCGAGCGCGGCGCCGTTCGAGAACGCGCCGGAACTGATCAGCGTGTCGGCGAGCGGCGAGAACGACTGGCTGAACGAACCGTACAGCGTCAGCCAGTCGAGCGGTTCGTAGATCAGGCCGACGCGCGGGCTCCACGCATGATCGGTGCGGTCGAGGTTGACGTTCGACGACGTGTAGTCGTGGCGGATCTGGTTCAGGTAGTCGAAGCGCAAACCGGCGAGCACCTTCCAGTGTTCGGTCAGCGAAATCAGGTCCTGTGCGTAGACGCCTGCGAGCCCGACCACCGTCGATGCGTTCGTCTTCGCCCGCGCGCCGGTCGGCACGCCGGGCAGGATCACCGGCTGCGGATTGAAGAGATCGTAGGTCGCGACCTTCGTCACGCTGTAGATCGTGTCGAACTTCTGCTGCTGCGACAGTTCGAGCCCGTACAGCAGCTCGTGGCGCATGCCGAACAACGACGTCTTCTGCGTCAGTTCGAACAGGCCGTCGATGCCGTGATCGGTGCGCTGGCGCGTCGACTGGTCGAGCGTGACCACCGGGTGCGCGGCGGTCTTGATCGGCTCGTACGTCACGTAGTTCTTGCGCTCGAGCGAGAAGTCGTACGCGCGGATCGCGCCGTGGAACGACAGCGAATCGTTGAAGCGGTGATCGAGCGACACCGTCGCGCTCTTCGCGGAAATGTCGTTGTACGAGCTGTTCGCCGCATCGGCCGAGCCGTAATACGTGTTGATCGGCACGTCGACCGGCCGGCCGAGATACGCGGGCAGGCCCTGGTCGGACGTGCGGCGGTCGTGCAGGTAGTCGAATTCGACGTTCAGCACCGTGTCGCTGTCGAGCTTGAACTGCGCGGACGGCGCGATCGCCTGGCGGTTGAGCTGGAACTGGTCGCGGAAGCTGTTCGAGTTCTCGGCCGCGCCGGTGACGCGAAAACGCGCCGCATCGTTCGCGTTCCAGCCGAGGTCGAATTCGCCGCGCCGCTCGCCGCGCGTGCCGAGCGTCACGCCCACGTCGTTCACCGGGGTCGCCAGCGGCCGCTTCAGCACGCGGTTCACGATGCCGCCCGCCGAACCGCGCCCGTACAGCACGGCCGCCGGCCCCTTCAGCACCTCGACACGATCGACGTTCGACAGGTCGCGGTAGTACAGCGCATCGTCGCGAATGCCGTCGACGTACTGGTCCGTGATGCTGTTGAAACCGCGGATCGTGATCTGGTCGCGCTGGCCGTCGCCGACCGAGAAGCCGACGCCCGGCACGTTGCGCAGCGCGTCCTGCATCGACGTCGCGTTCTGGTCCTCGATCACCGCGTGCGGGACGACGTTCACCGTCTGCGGCACGTCCATCAGCGACATGTCGGTCTTGGTCGCTGCACGCGAGTGTCCGCCGTCGTACGACGCATGCTCGGCGGCCGCGTTGACGGAAATCGCGGGCAAGGTCGCGGCGGCTTCGCTCGCCTGTGCAAACGAAGTGCGTGCGCCAGCCAGCGACGTGGCGATCAGAAGCGCATGGCAGGCGCTCTTGTTGAGTTTCATCGTGAACGTAGAGGTGGTGAAGAAATGCGGCGAACGAAAGCACACCCGGCCAATGCGCGAATCACGCGACGAACCGGCGGGTGAAGCCCTTTCCGTGAAGGAGATGACGCGCGCGGAGGATCGCCCGTTGCGCATGCCGGCCGGCGAATGACCGGCACGGATGGATGCCGGCCGGCACGACCGGCGTGAACCAGCCGTGACATCCCGTCATGGTTCGTAATCGGGCGAAATAATAAACGAGAATGATTCGTATTTTTAGTTAATTTTTAACGTGTCGCCTGTCCGCAACGTGCGCGCACATGGCGATCTGCATTCCTGACGAATGCCTTTCTGTTCGACGGAATGAATGCGCCCGAAACGTAATGAAAATGAAAGAACAGGGTCGACCGGATCGCGTAGCGGCGATCACATCGAATACGGGAGCCGGGAAACGGAAGGGACGAGATTGGAGAGGATCACGAAGGATCGGGGCGTGCAGGTGGAACGGATTCAAAGGTCCGGTGCGCGCCGGACCGGGCAACCCCGACCCGGCGCTCCGGGCAGCCGACCTCGCATCGGCAACGCGGCGGACCTACTTCTATTCTTCACTACGTCTGCTCTCAGGCTCACTTCATTTTTTTCTTCGCCGCGCTGCGCCATTATCCGCCCAATCCGGCCAAAGTGAAACGTTTGCGGTTGCACCAGGCACGTTATACCGGCCATTCGTCAACAGTCTTTCCAAATACTTACGGTTCGTGCGATGCCATTCGGCCATCCTTGCATTCGAGACGGCGTTCCTTTTTAATGGAACTGGTTCCATTCGTTGAATCGGCCAGGATCCCGCGTGACGCGCAGTCGCGTGCGCGTCATGATGCCGATTCAGGATCGAGGATCATTCAGCTCAGGATTCGCATCGCCCGTCCCTCCCGGACACCCCGTCAAACGAGACCGTCATGCCCGATTCCGCCTCCTTGCAGCAGCTGTTTCCCGCCTATCAGGACATCCCCGCCGAATTCCGGCTCACCGCCCCGATCCACCAGCGCGTGTCGCTCGTCGACGGCGCGTTGCGACCGTGGGACGGCGCGACCAAGACCGTCCTGTCGCCCGTGTGCGTGCGACAGGCGGACGGCAGCGTCGAGCAGGTCGAGATCGGCAGCTACCCGGTGATGGGCGAAACGGAAAGCGACGCGGCGCTCGACGCCGCGGTGCGCGCATACGATGCCGGCCGTGGCGAGTGGCCGACGATGAAGGTCGAGCAACGCATCGCGTGCATGCAGGACTTCATCAAGCGGATGGTCGCGCAACGCGAACTCGTCGTGAACCTGATCATGTGGGAAATCGGCAAGAGCCTCGCCGATTCGCAGAAGGAATTCGATCGCACCGTCACGTACATGACGCAGACGATCGACGCGCTGAAGGAACTGGACAACGCGAACTCGCGCTTCGTGATCGCCGAAGGCACGATCGGCCAGATCCGCCGCACGCCGCTCGGCGTCGTGCTGTGCATGGGCCCGTACAACTATCCGCTGAACGAGACGTTCGCAACGCTGATCCCCGCGCTGCTGATGGGCAACACCGTGGTGTTCAAGCCGCCCCAGTACGGCACGCTGCTGTTCGAGCCGCTGCTCGAAGCGTTCCGCGACGCGTTCCCGAAGGGCGTGATCAACACGATCTACGCGCCGGGCGCGGTGGTCGTGCCGCACATGCTCGCGTCGGGCAAGATCAACGTGCTCGCGTTGATCGGGTCGAGCAAGGTGGCCGATCACCTGAAGAAGCAGCACCCGAAGTCGCACCGGCTGCGCGCGATCCTCGGCCTCGACGCGAAGAACGCGGCGATCGTGCTGCCCGACGCCGATCTCGACCTGACCGTGAAGGAGTGCCTGCTCGGCGCGCTGTCGTTCAACGGCCAGCGCTGCACCGCGCTGAAGATGCTGCTCGTGCATCGCTCGATCGTCGACGAATTCCTGAAGCGCTTTACCGCTGCGCTCGAACAGCTGAAGATCGGCATGCCGTGGGAGAAAGGCGTCAGCATCACGCCGCTTCCGGGCATGCATCGCACGGCGTACATGACGGACGCGATCGACGATGCAAAGGCCAAGGGCGCGCAGGTCGTCAATCACTCGGGCGGCGAGTTCAGCAAGACGCTGTTCTACCCGGCCGTCGTGTATCCGGTATCCGAAGGGATGAAGCTGTACCGCGAGGAACAATTCGGGCCGATCATTCCGGTCGCGCCGTTCGATGACGTCGAGACCGCGCTCGACTACGTGACGACGTCGGATCACGGCCAGCAGGTCAGCATCTTCGGTTCCGATCCGGCGCAGATCGGCGCGCTCGTCGATCCGCTCGTGAACCAGGTGTGCCGCGTGAACCTCAACTGCCAGTGCCAGCGCGGGCCCGACGTGTTCCCGTTCGCGGGGCGCAAGGATTCGGCCGAAGGCACACTGTCGGTGAGCGACGCGCTGCGCGCGTTCTCGATCCGCTCGATGGTCGCCGCGAAGCAGACCGACGGCAGCAAGCAGCTGCTCGATTCGATCGTGTCGGATCACCACTCGAAGTTCATCAACACGGGCTTCATTTTCTGACGCACGCGGCGGGTGTCGCAGCGCCCGCCCGATCGCCAGGCCCTCGGCGAAGCCGCGGCGGTTGCCCGCCTACCGTGCGAGCGCCGCCAGCACATTCCGGCGGTAGCTCGGGTCCTTTTCAAGAATCTCGAGCACGCCGCGCGTTGCGTCGACGTTCGTGTACAGCTCGGCGTTGCTCGATTCGGCGCCATTCGCGAAGAGAAACACCTTCGCCTGCACCGGCGACGTACGAACGCGACGAAGATCCCCGCTCAGCACGATCATGTCGCCGGACACGCGCGCCGCAAAATGCGGCGACGACAGTGGCTGTCCGTAGCGTGTTGCCATCGCGTCCAGCAACGCGTCACTCTCGCCGCCGATCGACTGGTAGGCAATTCCCCGGCCGGTGCCGGCACGCACGCCGAACACGACCTTGAGACCGACCGTCCGGCCCTGGTAGACGCCTCGCGCCACGACCGAACATTGATTCAGGTCGTCGCAGTCGATCGATTCGACCGCGAGGCGAATGTCGGCGAGATCCCGCAGCACGGGGGCCTGCGCGGTGGATATGTCAGGCAACGCCGGCTCGCGAGCGGCACAGCCGAACGCCAGACAAACAGACAGCCCCGCGCCCAGCAGGCCCGGCACGATGGCGCGAAATCGACTCACGTCATGTTCCCGTGTTCAATTGCGCCGAGCGGCTCGGCCACGCGATTGACGCGCTCGAACACGTCAACGACGTCGTCGCCGTCGAATGAAAACACGGCAAACTCGTATGCCAGAAATCGCGCCCGAACGGCTTCCGGCAGTTCGTCGTATCGCATCCCTGCCACGACTTCGCCGTCGATCGGGTCGCACGAGCCTGATAGCGGCAACTTGCCATCTCCGAATTGCCAGATCGTCCTGAGACGCCGCATCCCGTCAACCACCCCGAAACGCGCAAACCCGTCGTCTCCCGATGTGCGCATCCACACTTGCGTGTCGACCCACCGGTCGCGGAGGATCGCATCGATATATTCCTGCTGCTGTTCCAGCGTCCAGTTGGCATTCCGCGACCGATCGCCTGGAAACGCATGGATTCGACTACGCAGGCTCGTCGGCGCCAGCACCATGGCGATACGCCAGATTTCGAGGTTGCGGCCCATCTTCCCCCCATCGGAAATCGCTTGTGAATCGACCTATCGTACGCCCTGGACGTTGGTCACCAGCAGCCTGATCCCCGCCACGCCGAACACGACGGCCAGACACGCCTCCATCGCGCGGCGGCCGCGCACGTACAACCGGCGCGCACCGTCCATCGAGAACACGAGCGCATAGCCGCCGAACACCACGCAGCCGATCGCGAGGCAGCCCGGCACGACGGCGCCGTGCGACGCGCCCGCACCGTTCGACGACAGCGCGACGATCGACACCCATACGAGGATCGCCTTCGGATTGGTCAAATGCAGCATCGCGCCGCGCACGTAGAAGCGCGACAGCCGCAGCTCGCTCGCCGCGTTCGCCGATGCCGCCGCCGGCCCCGACAGCGCCGTGCGCCCCGACTTGAACGCGAGCCACAACAGGTACAGCCCGCCGAAGACCTTGATCGCGACCAGCAGCTTCGACCACGCGAGCAGCGCGGCCGACACGCCAAGCGCGGCCACCGTCGCCCAGAACATCGACCCGGAGATCACACCGAGCGCGAACGCGAGCGCCGCTTTGCGGCCCTGGTTCGCGGCGACCGACATGATTGCCAGATTGCTCGGCCCCGGGCTGGCCGTGCCGATGAAATACGCCGTGTACGCCAGCAGCAGGTTGGCCGAGAAGAAGGTGGGGACGCTCATGTCGAACCTCGCAGGGATGATCCGGAGATTGTTGGCAAACGCACGCCGTCTGCCCATGAACAGTTGGCCAGCAATTCGCTGGGCCAGTTCAGCGGCCGTGCAACCAGGTCGCCCCGCGCAAGCGTGTCTCTGTTTTGAAACAACCGGCGCATTCGCCGCCGGTTCCCGCGATGCAACGGCAGTCGTCCCGTGCCGCCGCCTTCCGCCGCCGAACGTACGGCAGACGTGGCCAGACCGCGCTGCACGCGTCGTTCCGGCCGTTCGTCGGCAGAAACGCACGACGCGTCCGATGCCGGCGTTACGTTACATCCGTGAAGCATTTCGCCTCGTCGGGCCGCGTCGGGCACCCGACGCCCCGGCCCTCCCGTCCGTAGACACCTTTCTCGACCGACTGCGCAATCCAGTCCCGGCGGGACTCGCCGACCCGCGCCGTATCACTGCTCAACATTACTCAACAATCGTCTGACGACGCTGGTACGGAATCTGCATTCCATTCGGGTAAAAGCCGCGCCGGTCATCGCGCGGACAGGAATCCCCCCTCGGGCGCGTCCAAGAACCCGCCCGAACGATCCGCACATGCAACGAGGCCCTTCATGAATGCGCTGCCCAACTCGTCCGATCCGTCGTTCCAGCTCTTTCTCGCGAAGGTGCTCGAACAGCCGCTGCCCGACTGGACCGAAAAACAGCAGATGGAACTCGAGATGGCCCGCACGCTGTCGACGCAAATGGTCAATCTCGCCGAAGACATGCGCGGCCACACGCCCGATCTCGCACGCTGCCTCGTGCTGCTCCGCTACGCGAAGGTGCTCGACTTCATGCTGACGTCGCTCGCCGCGCACCGCGACATTCATCCGCAGACGCTGCGCACGCTGTTCCGGCTCGCGAACCTGAAGGTCGACGATGCGTATCCGGTCTGAGCCGGCACGACGCATCGTCTGCGGCGAGCGGCACGTGCGGCAAACCCGCTCATTCCCGATGTGCGCGGATGCCCGGTAATCTCGCCGCATGAGCATCGCGAACCGGACATCGCGACTGGCCGGCGAACTCTGCGTCTTCGCGAAGCGGTACGGGCGCAAGGCACAGAAACATCTCGACCCGAACGATCGCCGCTACGATCACGACGTCGAACGCACGATGCGGCGACTGTCGCCGGCCGATCTCTCCGGTCTGCTGGCCGGCGACGAAGCCGAAGGCGAACACGACATCGCGCCCGGTTCCGCCGATACGCCCCGCCGGCCCTGAACGTGGCCGGCTTCGGCCGGGCCTGACCGCCCACCCGTGCTGCCCGACTGCCCCTCCCCGCAAACGGAGGTACAATCGCGCGCCATGAACGCACTTCGCCGCTTCCTGCTCCGGCCAGGCGTCGCGCGACAACTGCTGTGGGGATTCCTCCTCGTGACGCTGCTGTCCCGCGCGCTGATGTCGGGCGCCGTGATGCTCGATCCGGATGGTCCGGAGGCGGGCTCGGTGGTGCTGTGTTCGGGCCGCGGCCCGCTGATCGTCACCGGCGCCGCACTGGCCGCCCGCTTCGATGCGAGCGCGCCGATCACGCCGGCCAACGACGCGTTGGCGCTCGTCGATGCGCTCAAGCATGATGCGCACGCCGACAAGGCCGCATCCTCCGGAAACGGCGACAGCCTCTGCGCCTTCGGTGCAGCGCTATTCACCGCACTCGCGTCGTTCGTGCTGCTGGTGCTGCTGTTTCCCGCCGCGGCGCCGCGACGGTTCCGCATTCATTTCGACAGTATCCCTTTCGTGCGATCGATATTCGACGATCGCCCGCCCTCCCGCGCACCTCCTCTGTTCTGCTGAACGTTCCGCCTTGCGGCGCGTGCACGTCAATGTGCATGCGCCTTCACGCCGTTCGTTTCACACGACCTGATTCACGCGTTCATCCGCATGCCCGCATCGCGCGGGCGGCGCCGCGTTGCGCATCGCTTGCGCATGACGCCGCGCCGCCCGTTGCGCCCCTGCGCGCATGCGGGTGCGACGCACGTTGACGGCAGCGGGCCCGCGCCGGCCCCGCCGCTCGACGCTCACGAGGAGCTGACACCATGTCGACGACCGTCGATCGGGCAATCTCGCCCACCCGTTCCGCAAGCGCCGGTTACCGGACGCTCTGGCGCTGGCACTTCTATGCCGGCCTGTTCGTGATGCCGTTCCTCGTGATCCTCGCGATCACGGGCACGCTCTATTGCTTCCAGCCGCAGATCGAGCCGCTGCTCTATCCGCACCGGCTGATCGTCGAACCGCGCGCGACGCCGCGGCTCGACGCCGACACGCTGCTCGCACGCGCACGCACCGCGATGCCGGCCGGTGCAACGCCGGTGTCCGTGCAAGTGTCCACCGCGCCGGACCGCAGCGCCGAGTATGGTTTCCGGCTGCGCGACGGCAGCCGCGAGAGCGTGTACGTGAACCCGTACGACGGCGGCGTGCTCGGCACGCTGAGCGTCGACAACCGCTTCATGCAGGTCGACCGGATGCTGCATCGCAAGCTGCTGCTCGGCAAGACGGGCGAGCTGCTGATGGAGCTTGCCGCCTGCTGGACCTTCGTCATGATCGGCACCGGCATCGCGCTGTGGTGGCCGCGCGGCGCCGAGCGCGTCGGGCGCGCACTGCGGCCCGACCTGTCGCTGCGCGGCCGGCCGCTGTGGAAAAGCCTCCACGCGACAGCCGGTATCTGGCTCGCGGCCGGCACGGTCGCGTTCATCCTGACGGGGCTGCCGTGGTCGGGCTCGTGGGGCAAGAACTTCAAGGCGCTCGCCGCGACCGTGAACCTCGGCGCGCCGGAAGGCGCATGGGGCGGCTCATCGGTGCGCTCGACGCGACCGGGCACCGCCACGACGCCCGGGCAGGCGCCGGCGCACGCCGCCGCACCGTCCGGCCATCACCACGATTCGGGCGATTCGATGCCGGGGATGGTGATGGACGACCTGCCATTGCCGCAAACGCCGTGGGCGGTCGGCAACGTGCCCGTTCCGCAATCGCCGTCGGCGCCGACCCCCGCACCGTTGCCGCTGGCCCGCGCGATCGCGACCGTCGCCGGCCTGGGCGTGACGAGCGGCTACACGCTCGCGCTGCCGTCCGGCGCGGACGGCGTGTTCACCGCGTCGTACTTCCCGGCCGACCCGAAAGCGGAACGCACGATCTACGTCGACCAGTACAGCGGCGCGGTATTGAAAGACATCCGCTACGACGACTACGGCGCGGTATCGCAGGCCGTTTCGTACGGCACGTCGCTGCACATGGGCCGTTACTTCGGGCTCGCGAACCAGATCATTTGCGCAGTGTTGTCGCTCGGGCTGGCCGCGATGGCCGTCACGGGCACCGTGATGTGGTGGAAGCGCCGCCCGGCCGGAAAGCTGGGCGCACCGTCGCGCGAACGCGGCACGCCGCCGATGCGCGGCTGGATCGCCGGGCTCGTGCTGCTCGGCATCGTCTTCCCGCTGATGGGAATCACGATCGTCGCGGTCTGGTTGCTCGACCGGCTGCTGTTCGGCCGCGCGACGCGCGCGGCAGCGTAATCGACGCAAGCGCTTCCACCCATTCGAAGGAAACCGAAACGATGAAGTTCAGATTGATGCTGCCCGCCGCCGTGCTCGCGGCCTTTTCTCCGGCCGGGCAGGCACAGGAAAGCGGCGTCGACCGCACCGGCGCCACGCTCGCCCCGATCCGCGTCGACGCGCAGAAGGCACCCGCGCTCACGCAGCCGCTCGACACCGGCAGCCATCTCGGGCTGTCGTCGCTCGAAACGCCCGCGAGCGTCGAGCAGATCAACCGCGCGACGCTCGACACGCGCGGCGACAGTTCGATCATCGACGCGGTGAGCCGCGCCGCCGGCATCAGTGCGTCGCCGCATCCCGGCAACGGCAATTCGGAGCTGAGTGCGCGCGGCTTCGTCGGCGCATCGTCGGTCACGCAGCTCTACGACGGCGTACGCCCGTACGGCGCGATCGGCGTCACGTTCCCGTTCGACACGTGGTCGGTCGACCATATCGACGTGCTGCGCGGCCCCGCGTCGGTGATCTACGGCGAAGGCGCGATCGGCGGCGTGGTCAACATCGTGCCGAAGAAGCCGACGCGCACGCCGATCCGCAACGAGCTGCAGGTCGGCGGCGGCACCGAGGGCACGGCGCGGGCGGCGTTCGGCAGCGGCGGCGCGCTCAACGACAAGCTGTCGTACCGCTTCGACATCAGCGGCAACCGCTCGTCGAACTGGGTCGACCGCGGCGACTCGCGCAACCTGTCGATCTCCGGCGCGCTGCGCTACGACGTGACGCCGGACCTGACCGTCACGGCGTCGTACGCGCAAGGCTTCATGCACCCGATGCAGTATTTCGGCGTGCCGCTCGTGAACGGCGCGCGCGATCGGGCACTCGACAAGAAGAACTACAACGTCGGCGACAGCGACATCGCGTTTCGCGACAGCTGGGCCACCGTATCGGCGAACTGGCAGCCGAGCGACAACCTGAACGTGACGACCACGCTGTACCGGATGAAGAGCAACCGTCACTGGAAGGATGCCGAGTACTACACGTACCTGCCGTCGAGCGCGCAGGTCCGGCGCAGCAGCTACACGGAAATCTTCCACGACCAGGAACAGTACGGCAACGTGACGACGGCCACGGTCAGCAGCGCGCTGCTCGGCATGCGCAACACGTTCTCGACCGGCTTCGAGTTCAACCACACGACGTTCCAGCACGACAACAACTCGCCGTACTCGGGCACGTCGACGGTCGATCCGTTCAATTTCGACCCGGGCAGTTTCATCAACACGGCCGGCACCGTTCCGAAGTACCGCAGCCAGTCGAACCAGTACGCGCTGTTCGCGGAGAACCGGCTCGAGATCACGCCGCGCTGGTCGGTGATCGGCGGGTTGCGCTACGACCACGCGAGCGTGAACCGCGACGATCTCGTGAACGGCGGCGCGTTCACGAAGGTGTTCGCGAACACCGGCTGGCGCATCGGCACCGTGTACGACGTGCGGCCCGGTCTCGCCGTGTATGGCCAGTACTCGGTATCGGCCGATCCGGTCAGCTCGCTGCTGTCGCTGAATGCGTCGAAGGCGAACTTCACGCTCGCGACCGGCAAGCAGATCGAGATCGGCGTGAAGCAGTCGTTCCTCGACGGCAAGGCGGAATGGACGCTCGCCGCGTACCGGATCGTCAAGAGCAACCTGCTGACGGCCGACCCGGTGAACCCGAACCAGTCGATCCAGGTCGGCCAGCAATCGTCGCGCGGGCTCGAGGCGACGGTCGGTGCGGAGATCGCGAAGGACTGGCGCGTCGACGCGAACGTGTCGATCCTGCGCGCGAAGTACGACGACTTCCAGCAGTCGTCCGGCGGCACGACGGTGTCGCGCGCGGGCAACGTGCCGGTGTCGGTGCCGCAGCGGCTCGCGAACCTGTGGGTGAGCTGGCGCTTCGCGCCGGACTGGACGGGCATCGCGGGCGTCAAGTACGTCGGCAAGCGCTTCGCCGACACCGCGAACCAGCTCGTGATGCCGTCGTACACGACCGTCGACCTCGGCCTCGCGTGGAAGCCGCGCAAGGACACGACGATCACCGCACGCGCGTACAACGTGTTCAACCGCCGCTACGTGCAATCCGCGTACTACAACGAGACGCAGTACCTGCTCGGCAACGACCGGCGGTTCGAAGTGCTGGCGAACTACCGGTTCTGACGGCGCATGCCGCCGCACAACGTGCCGGCCGGCACGGGCGCGGCGGCGTGCCGGTCGGTCTCCGGCATCGCCGCTGCCACCCCGCCTTCGTGCCTCACGCCCCCGTGCCCGCCGCACGCCCCGCCATCCACTTCCGGTAGCGGCGCGTCTGGCACTGCGCGACCAGTTGCTGCCGCACCAGCGCACGCAGCGGCGACACCTGCGGGTGCGTACGCCGCCCTTCGCTGAGCCGCGTGAGCTGGAACTTGACGACGGCCATGTTGGCCAGCGCGCCCAGCGCCTTGTTCTTCCAGCGGATCGGCTGCAGCACCGGTGCGCTGTCCTTGCCCGCGCGCCAGTCGCGCGGCAGGTTCGGGTCGATCGACAGCGCGGTCGCGATGCCGACCATCGCCACGCCGCTGTTCACGACCTGCTCGGCGACCGCACGACGCCGGATCCCGCCCGTGACCATCAGCGGCATCCGCGCGACGGCCGTGATGTCGCGTGCGAATTCGAGGAAATAGGCTTCACGCGCCAGCGTGCGCCCGTCGCGGGCTTCGCCCTGCATCGCCGGCACTTCATAGCTGCCGCCCGACAGCTCGACGAGATCGACGCCGAGCGGATTCAGCAGCTCGACCACACGCTTCGCGTCGTCCGCGCTGAAGCCGCCGCGCTGGAAATCGGCCGAGTTCAGCTTCACCGCAACGACGAATTCCGGCGACACCGTTGCACGCACCGCCTTCACGATATCGAGCAGCAGGCGCGCGCGATTCTCGACGCTGCCGCCCCACCGGTCCTGCCGGCGGTTCGTCAGCGGCGACAGGAACTGGCTCAGCAGATAGCCGTGCGCCGCGTGCACCTGCACACCGGTGAAGCCGCTTTGCTCCGCGAGTTGCGCGGCGCGCACAAAGCGCTGCTGCACGTCGCGAATATCGGCTTCCGTCATCTCCTTCGGCACCGGGAACTGCTTCGACAGCGCGCCGAGCGCGAGCGGCACGGCCGACGGCGCGAGCGTCGTCTGGCCGAGCGCGGCCTGCATCTGGCGCCCCGGATGGTTGATCTGCATCCATACGTGCGCGCCGCCCGAGCGGGCGATTTGCGCCCAGCGGCGGAAGCGGTCGAGCTGCGCGTCGTTTTCGAGCACGACGCCGTTCGGCCCCGTCATCGCACGGCCGTCCACCATCACGTTGCCGGTCAGGATCAGGCCGACCTGGCCGTCGGCCCACGCCTGGTACAGGCGCAGCAACGCGTCGGACGGTGCGTGGTCCGCATCGGCCATGTTCTCTTCCATCGCGGCCTTGGCCAGACGGTTCGGAATCACCGCCCCGTTGGGCAGTGTCAGCGGCGCAAACAGATTCATGGTGGACTTCCTCGATTGACGATGCCCAACGATAACTTTAAAGTCAACTTTAAGGTCAAGCCCTTTTGGAGCACATCATGAAAATCGGCGAACTGGCTAAGGCGAGCGGCCTCGCGGCGTCCCGCATCCGCTTCTACGAAGCGAGCGGCCTGCTCGAACCGGCCCGCCGCCAGGCGAACGGCTACCGGGAATACGGGCCGGAAGCGTTGACGCGGCTCGCGATCATCGATCGTGCGCAGCGCGCGGGCTTCGCGCTCGACGAAATCCGCGCGGTGCTGCCGCCCGATCTCGGCGCGTGGCCGCGCGACGAACTGCTGGTCGCGCTGCGGCACAAGGTCGACGAAATCGCGCTGCTCGAGCGGCGTCTCGTACAGAACCGGCAGCATCTGGAAACACTGATCGACGAAATCGAGAACAAGCCGGCGGGCGAGGATTGCGCGGGCGCCGCGCAACGGATGCTCGACCGGCTGTGCGAGCAGGCCAGCGAACCGCTTGAACCCGCGCCCATCGTGCGGCCGGCGCGCAAGCGGGCGTGACTGACTGCACGGCGTTCCCCATCGATCGATCAACCCGCGCTGTGGCGAGACGCGTCGACGCAAGCGCGCCGGCTTCCGCTGCGCCCCCTCATGACCGCCCTATCCGCATGACGATCCCCCGTATCCGAGGATTTTTCATCGCCGCGCTGCTGACGTGCGCCATCGGCAGCGCCTTTGCAGCGACGTGCGACGACACCCATTCGTCGATCCGTTGCCCGGACACCCCCGATCTGCCGGCCGACATCGTCGCGCAGTTGCCTGCCGGCTACGAAGCGCTGGATGCCGCGTCGGGGCGACTGACCGACGGCACCCGCAACGGGTACGTCGTCGTCGCGCATCAGCCCGGCGATTCGATGAGTACGCCTTCGCCGCGGCCGCTGCTGATCTTCCTGCAGGGCAAGGACGGGCACTACCGGCTCGCGGCGCGCAACGACACCGTGATCATGAAAGCCGACGAAGGCGGCATGGGCGACCCGTATCTCGATGGCGTCGCCGACAATGCGCTCACGGTCGAGCCTCGCACGTTCACGGTCGAACAAGGCGTATTCGCGGGCCGTAACCACTGGCGCGACCGCGTGACGTTTCGCTACGAGGCGGCGCATCGCACGTGGATGTTCCATCGCGAAGTGTTCCGAAACTGGCGATTCAACGAGAACCCGGATGGCGATGCGCTGAAAGCCGACCCGGTGCGCGTCACGCGCGCCGATGCGGCGAAGGCCGTCGCATTCGACGCGTGGCGGCCGAGCGACTGGTGCGATGCCGCCGAACGGCGCGACAGCGATCCGGCTTGCCGCAAGCATTGACGACGCGCGGGCGGCGACGGTGCGTGCCGGTCGCTTGAAGTGCGCTGCGGCACGACTGTCCGGATTTGCCTACGTCGCAGGTAATCGACGCGCGCCGCCCACACCGCGATCATGGCGCCATCGATTCACGAACCGCAGCACGCCCAGGAGCCCGCCGTGACCGCCTACGCCATCGCCCACCTGCACGACGTCGACATGTGCGACGACATCGTTGAGTACCTCGAACGCATCGACGGCACGCTCGCGCCGTATGACGGTCATTTCGCGATTCACGGCGCGCGGCCGGAAGGTCGCGAAGGCGTGTGGCGCGGCGACCTGATCGCGATCGCGTTTCCCGATCTCGACACGGCGCGCGCATGGTACGACTCGGATGCGTACCGGCAGATCCAGCCGCTGCGCGCCCGGCACGCGAGCGGCCCGCTGATCCTGATCGACGGCGTCGACAAACGGCACAAGGCGACGGACGTCCTGCGCTGAATCGCGACGCCGGCGAGGCCGGCAACGCTTACGACGCGTTCCGCTCCATCGGCTCGCCGACCACGAAGCCGCCGCCCTGGAACCGCTGCGCGGGATCGTCGTACTCGGCGGTCGGCGCCGTCACCGGGAACAGCCCGGCGAACTGCTCGGAGCTGTCGCGCGGGCGGAAGCCGAGGAAGCCGGCCTTCGTGTTGTCCCACCACTTCACCGGGTTGTCCGACGCGCCGTAGACGATCGCGTGCCCGACACGGTTCGTCAGCAGCGAGCAGCGCACCAGCTCGATGAAGTCGCGATAGCTGAGGAACGTGACGAGCATGCGCGGATTCTTCGGCACTTCGAACGACGAGCCGATCCGCAGGCACACCGTCTCGATCCCGAAGCGGTCGAAGTAATAGCGCGACAGCGATTCGCCGAAGCACTTCGTCACGCCATACAGGCTGTCGGGGCGCAGCGGCGAATCGGCGTCGAGCACTTCGGTGACCGGATGGAAACCGATCGCATGGTTCGAGCTCGCGAACACGACACGCTTCACGCCGTGCTTGCGCGCGGCTTCGTACAGGTTGTACGTGCCGGTGATGTTCGCGCCGACCAGATCGTCGAACGGCGCATCGACCGAAATGCCGCCGAGGTGGACGATCGCGTCCACGCCATCGACGAGCGCCATCACGGCCGGGCGATCGGCCAGGTCGACCACGCGGATTTCTTCATGCGCGGCCGCGTCGTCCAGCGCCGCGATGTCGCTGACGCGTACGACGTCGGCCCAGTCGGCGAGCGCGCCGCGCAACTGGCGGCCCAGGTTGCCGGCCGCGCCCGTCAGCAGCAGGCGCCCGAACGGTTTGCGCGCGGCGGTGGATGAGGCGTTCATCGAATCTCCTTGAATCTGACCAAAATCGGAAAACGTTTTCCAACTATACGCGGTGGCGCGGCCGAACGTCAATGGTCGAACCCGTTCTCAGCCATCCGCACTTTCCCGATATCGACGGCTGGCCGCGCACCGGCTTTTTCTGACACAATCCGGCGTAATAGAACGAAAACGTTACCCTTCCGATGAAAAAAGTTTCCCCGACGATCCGCGACGTGGCTGCGGAAGCCGGCGTGTCGGTCGCGACGGTATCGAAGTACGTGAACGGCACGCAGCGCTTCTCGCCGACCGTCGAGGCGCGGCTCAAGGAATCGATCGAGCGTCTCGGTTACCGTTCGAACCCGCTCGCGCGTTCGATGATCACCGGCCGCACGCGCACGATCGGCCTCGTGATCCTCGACATCAGCAACCCGCACTTCACGAACGTGGTGAAAGGCGCGAACCGCGTCGCGCTGCAGCACGACTACACGCTGCTGCTCGTCGATACCGAAGAGAGCCAGGCGCGCGAACGCTCGCTGATCGAAGCGCTGGCGCAGCGCGTCGACGGCCTGATCGTCAGCACGCGGATGCCCGACGAGGAAGCCGGCTGGATGCTCGACCTCAACAAGCCGCTCGTGCTGCTGCGTCGCAGCCCCGGCCTGCCGATTCCGAGCGTCGGCATCGACAACCGGCTGTCGACCTACATGCTCGCGCGTCACCTGCTCAATCTCGGCCACACGCGCATTGCCTATCTCGGCTTCGGCACCGCGCGCGTGAACGACGAGCGGATCCAGGGCGCGCGCGACTGCCTCGCCGAAGCGGGGCTCACGCTCGACGTGCACGATGCGCATGCGCCGACCGCCGAAGCCGGCGAGCGCGCATGCTCGCGCGTGATGCTCGGGCCGCAGCGTCCGCAAGCGGTGATCTGCTACAACGACCTGATCGCGCTCGGCTTCATGAAGGAAGCGGCATCGCTCGGCTTCCGGCTGCCGCAGGACGTGTCGGTCGCGGGCATCGACAACGTGCCGTACGGCGAATACGCGGCGCCCGCGCTGACGACCGTCGACATCCAGAGCGAGAACATGGGCGAGCTCGCGATGCAGAAGCTGATCGACGCGCTCGCGGGACGCACCGATGCGAGCTATTCGACGTTCGAGCCGCGGCTGATCATGCGTGCATCGACGGCATCGGCCGGCTGATCGCGCGCCCGCCGCGCGCGCCGAAAGAAAACGCGCCGCCCGAGGGCGGCGCGTTCGTTTGCCGGGACGCCATCAGGCGTCGAGTTTCGCGGGCTTCATCTTCGGCGTGAGCACGTGCATCACGGCCAGCGCGATCAGGTAGGCCGACGCGCCGATCGCGAACAGCACCCAGTAGTGGCCCGTGCGCTGCAGCACCTGGCCGATCACTTCCGAGAACAGCACGCCGCCGATCGAGCCGGCCATCCCGCCGATGCCCACCACCGACGCCACCGCACGGCGCGGGAACAGGTCGGACGCCGTCGTGAACAGGTTCGCCGACCAGCCCTGGTGCGCGGCGGCGGCGAGGCCGACGATCAGCACCGCGGGCCACAGGCTCTGCACCTGCGACACGAACGCGATCGGCAGCACGCAGCATGCGCAGATCAGCATCGCCGTCTTGCGCGCGCCGTTCACGCTCCAGCCTGCGCGCAGCAGCATCGACGACAGCCAGCCGCCGCCGATGCTGCCGACCGTCGTCAGCGCGTAGATGCAGACGAGCGGCAGGCCGATGTGCTGCATGTCCATCCCGCGCGACTCGTTGAGCCACTTCGGCAGCCAGAACAGGTAGAACCACCACACCGGATCGGTCAGGAACTTGCCGATCAGGAATGCCCACGTCTCGCGCTTGCGGATCAGCTCGCCCCAGCGCGGCGCGCCGGCGTTCGCATTCGCGGCATCGAGCGCTTCGGCTTCGTCGCGCGGCTCGTCGTACTCCGCGGCGAGCGCACGCGTGTCGGCCTGGCGATAGAGCACGAGCCACACCGCGAGCCACACGAGGCCGATCGCGCCGATGATCACGAACGCCGCGCGCCAGCCGTAGGCCACCGCGATCGCCGGGATGATCGCCGGGGCGAACACCGCGCCGATGTTCGCGCCCGAGTTGAAGATGCCGGTCGCGAGCGCGCGTTCGCGGCGCGGAAACCATTCGGCCGTCGTCTTGATCGCGGCCGGGAAATTGCCGCCCTCGCCGATCCCGAGCAGCGCACGCACGAACGCGAAGCCCGTCACCGAGCCGACTGCCGCATGCAGCATCGCGGCGATGCTCCACACCAGCATCGCCACCGCGTACGACACGCGCGTGCCGAGCCAGTCGACGATGCGCCCGAAGCCAAGCAGGCCGAGCGCATAGAACGCGGAAAACGCCATCACGATGCGGCCGTACTGCACCTGGCTCCAGCCGATGTCGTGCTGGAGCATCGGCGCGAGCAGGCCGAGGATCTGCCGGTCCATGTAGTTGATGACGGTCGCGAAAAACAGCAGCGCACAGACGGTCCAGCGGTAGCGGCTGGCGGCTGCGCGCACGGCGCCGACGACGGCAGATTGCATGAATGTCTCCGATGCGCGGCCGCGCCCGTCGCGCCGCACGGTATTCGTTGACCGGCGACCGGCGCCGGGGTGGGCGGCCCGCGCTGACGCACGGGTCGGTTCACCCACCAATCTGGAAAACGTTTTTCAAAGGATAGGGCGTCTGCCGGCGCCCTGTCATTCGGGGATTTCGATGAGTCATCTCAAATGGGTCACCGCAAAAGAGACGACTGTTTCGCAGATTGGCATTAACCGTTTTTCCCGGATTTTCCCGACACGCGCGCGGGAGTGCGGCCGCCCATTCACATGTCCGATTCCAGCCAGAATCCGGCGCGGGGATGGTTTACAGTCGTCGCATGCGCCTCGATCCCGACACCTGCTACGACGCCCTGCTTTCGCGGAACCGCCGCTTCGACGGCTGGTTCTTCGTCGGCGTGGCGACGACCGGTGTGTATTGCCGCCCCGTTTGCCCGGTGAAGCCGCCGAAGGCGCAGAACTGCAGCTACTACCCGACCGCCGCAGCCGCCGAGAAAGCCGGGTTCCGGCCCTGCATGCGCTGCCGCCCCGAACTCGCGCCCGGCCACGGGCTGCTCGACCTGTCCGGCAATCTCGCCGACGCAGCCGCCTCGCTGATCGAGGACGGTTTCCTGAACGCACATTCCGTCGACGCGCTCGCGCAGCGCGTCGGCGTGACCGAGCGGCATCTGCGGCGGATCTTCGGCGCGCAATTCGGCGTGTCGCCGGTCGAGTTCGCGCAGACGCACCGGCTGCTGATGGCCAAGCGGCTGCTGACCGATACCGCGCTGCCGGTGGCCGTCGTCGCGTCGACGGCCGGATTCGGCAGCGTGCGGCGCTTCAACGACCTGTTCCGCCAGCGCTATGGCCTCAACCCGCTGCGGCTGCGCAAAGGCGCCGGTGCATCGGCCGACGGCGACATGACGTTCCCGCTGCCGTACCGGCCGCCATTCGCGTGGGACGACCTGATGCGCTTTCTGGCGCAGCGGCAGATCGACGGCGTCGAGCGGATCGATGCGCAGGGTTATGCGCGTGTCGTCGACATGCCGGACCGGAACGACGGTGGCCGCGTGACGGGCTGGCTATCCGTCGCACACGTGCCGCAGCGCTTCGCGCTGGCTGTCACCGTGTCGCGCGCGCTGACGCCGGTCGTCCCGGCCGTGCTTGCCCGCGTGCGGCGGCTGTTCGATCTCGACAGCCGGCCCGACGTGATCGACGCGCATCTCGGCGATCTCGCGAGCGGCTCGCCGGGCCTGCGGGTGCCCGGCGCGTTCGATGGCCTCGAGATCGCGATTCGCGCCATCGCAGGCGAACAGCTGGCGGCGGCGGATGCGGGCACGCCTGCGCCGGCACGCATTGCAGAACGCTTCGGCGCCCCGGTCGACGGCGCGCCGCCGGGCCTCACGCACGCGTTGCCGTCCGCTGCAACGCTGGCCGCCCTGCCGCCTTCGGCCCTCGAAACCATCGGCATCAAGCGCGATACGGCACGGGCAATCGTGTCGCTCGCACGCGCAATCGACGACGGCACGCTCGCACTCGAACCCATGGCGCCGCTCGATCCAACGCTCGCCGCGCTGCGCACGATGCCCGGCTTCGACGAACGCGCGGTGCAGTACGTCGCGATGCGTGCGATGGCCTGGCCGAATGCGTTCCCCGCCGACGATGCGTGGCTTCCCGCACGCACCGAACGCGCGACCATGCCATCATCTGCGCCGCATGCGGCGCGCTGGGCGCCGTGGCGCGCGTATGCCGCACTGCATGTGTGGCGACTTCATGGAGATGCAGCGCGATGACTCCCGCTCACCTGATTCCGAGCCCGCTGGGCGACATCGCCGTGCGCATCGAGGACGATGCGCTGACGGGCCTGTACTTCGTCGGCCAGAAATACTTTCCGCCGGTGGCGATCGTGACCGAAGCCGAAGCGCTCGCGAGGTCGCCGGTCGCATGCAAGGTCGCGGAAGAAATCGCCGAATACTTCACCGGCACGCGCGACACGTTTTCGGTGCCGATCCACCTGCGCGGCACCGCGTTTCAGCGACGCGTGTGGAAGGAGCTGCTCGCGATTCCGTTCGGCGAACTCGTGTCGTACGGCGACATCACCGAACGCGTCGGGTTGCCGATGAGCGGCGCGCGCGCCGTCGGCGGTGCGGTCGGCCGCAATCCGGTATCGATCATCGTGCCGTGCCACCGCGTGGTTGGCGCGTCGGGCAGCCTGACCGGCTACGCAGGCGGCATCGACCGCAAGCGTGCGCTGCTGTCGCTCGAAGGCGCCGGGTTCTCACGTGGCGCCCGTCATCCGGTTCAGCAGGCGCTCGCATTCTGATACGTGATGCGCATCACGCGCTCAACAGGGGCCGGCGCGCTTCACGCTTCGCATACGCGCCGGGCGTCGTGCGGAATTTTGCCTGGAACAGCGCGATGAACGACGACGTCGAGTCGTAGCCCAGTTGCGCGGCCACCGTGCCGATCGGCTCGCCCGCATCGAGCAGCGGCAGCGACGCGATCAGCCGCACGGCCTGCCGCCATTCGGTGAACGACAGCCCCGTATCCTGCCGGAACAGCCGCGACAGCGTGCGCCGCGTCGCGCCGACCTGATGGCCCCATTCGTCGAGACTGCGCGTATCGCCCGGCGCGGCATGCAATGCCCGCGCGATTTTCAGCAGGCGCGGATCGCGCGGCAGCGGCACCGTCAGCGGCGCCGGCTGCATCCGTGCGATCCGGTCGGCGATCAGGCACACGAGTGCGCCCTCCGGCCCCGCCTCGTCGTAGTTCACCGGCAACTCGCCCGTCGCGATCACCAGCTCGCGCAACAGCGGCGTCATGCAGAGGATCGTGCAGTCGTCGTTCACGTCGTCGCGCGCGATCGCGGCGTCGAGATACAGGCTGTGGAACGCGACGCAATCGCGCGTCGACACCGCATGCGGCACGTGCGGCGGAATCCACATCGCATAGTGCGGCGGCAGCAGATGCCGGCCCGACGGCGTCGACACCTCGAGCACGCCGCTCGTCGCATACATCAGCTGGGCCCACGGATGGCTGTGCGCGTCGACGCTCACGTTGCCGGGGATCCCGAACGCGCGCACGTACAGCGGCCTCGGCAGGCGCGCCATCGGCGGCACCGCGTAAGGGTCACCCGATTGTCCCGCCAGCAACATAAGACGTCCTCCGAAGGTCATTGCACGAACGAACGCGATGCTACCGTGGCGGCTCTTCTTTTACACGGCTTCCGTTCATGAGCGCTCACACCCGCACCACCCGCAAGACCGTCACCGCGATCCGTTCGACCAAAGGCATCGGCAGCCTCGTGTCGCTGACCGCGTATTCCGCGCCGATGGCGAAGCTCGTCGATGAAGTGGCCGACGTGATCATCGTCGGCGACTCCGTCGGCATGGTGCTGTACGGGATGCCCGATACGCTGCGCGTCACGCTCGACATGATGATTGCACACGGTGCGGCCGTCGTGCGCGGCGCCGCGCAGGCGTGCGTCGTCGTCGACCTGCCGTTCTCGACGTTCCAGGAATCGCCCGCGCAGGCCTATCGCTCCGCCGCGCGGCTGCTCGCCGAAACCGGCGCGCAGGCCGTGAAGCTCGAAGGCGGTACCGAGATGGCCGACACGATCCGCTTCCTGACCGATCGCGGCATTCCGGTGATGGCGCATGTCGGCCTCATGCCGCAGCAGGCCAACGCGACGGGCGGCTTCCGCGCGCAGGGGATGGATCCGCGTTCCGCTACGCAGGTGTTCGACGCCGCGTGCGCGGCCGAGCAGGCCGGCGCGTTCAGCGTGGTGATCGAAGGCACCGCCGAAGCGCTCGCGCGCCACCTGACCGACACGCTGACGATCCCGACGATCGGCATCGGTGCATCGCCGGTATGCGACGGGCAAGTGCTCGTGACCGAGGACATGATCGGCGCGTTCGATGCGTACACGCCGCGCTTCGTGAAGCGCTATGCCGATGCGAATGCGGTGATGCGCGACGCGATCCGGCAATACGCGCACGACGTGCGGGAGCGCGTATTTCCGGAGCCCGCGCATTGCTTCGGGTACGGCAAGCCGCTGCAACTCGCAGACGCAGCCGCGTGATGCGCGACGAACGACGCGGTTACGTCACGTGCGCTTGCGCATCGCATGTGCGACCCGCGCGTTCGCTTCGAATTTCGCGCGATGCGTCGAGAAGAACGTCCGCACGTTGCGGACGTTCGATGCACCGGTGAACAGCCGCCGCGCGAATTCGTCGTATTCGGCGACGTCGGCCAGATCGGCCACCACGACGAAATCGGGCCCCGGCGACACGCGGTAGCACTGCGTGACGGCAGGCTCCGCACAGACGTACGTTTCGAACGCGTCGTAGTCTTCCGCCGTCTGCCGGTCGAGGCTGATCTCGATCAGCGCGGTGACAGCCGTGCCGATCGCGACCGGGTCGAGCACCGCGACCTGCCGGCGGATCACGCCGGCTTCCGTCAGCCGCCGCACGCGGCGCATGCAGGTAGGCGGCGACGACAGCGCGCGCTCGGCCAGTTGCAGGTTCGACACCGACGCGTCGTCCTGCAGGATCGCGAGGATGCGCAGGTCGAGATCGTCGAGGGTGATGCCGGCCATCGGCGGCTCCTTCCGGTCAGGGCGTGAAATTTAATTTCAACATGATAGATGATCATCCTTACGTTTCATTCATTGTTGAATTTTGAAATTTAATTCCATTTGACAGGTTCTACCATCGCTCTCACGGGTCCAGACGGACATTTACGGAGCGCGATATGTGTGGAATTGTCGGGGCGGTCGCCCAGCGGGACATCCTGCCGAACCTGGTCGACGGCCTGAAGCGGCTCGAATACCGCGGCTACGATTCGTGCGGTGTCGTGGTCTACCGCGACCGGGCACTGGCGCGCGCCCGCAGCGTCGATCGGGTCGCCAACCTGCAGCGCGAGATCGCCGAACATGCGCTGTCGGGTTACACGGGGATCGCCCATACGCGCTGGGCCACGCATGGCGCGCCTGTCACGCTCAACGCGCATCCGCACTTCTCGCCGAGCGACGCGAACGCGCGCATCGCGCTGTCGCACAACGGCATCATCGAGAACTGCGATCAACTGCGCGCGGAGCTGCAGGCGCACGGTTATGTATTCGCGAGCCAGACCGACAGCGAGGCAATCGCGCATTTGATCGACCATCTGTACGACGGCGACCTGTTCGATGCGGTCCGGCATGCGGTGGCGCGACTGCGCGGCAGCTATGCGATCGCGGTGATGTGCCGCGACGAGCCGCACCGGATCGTCGGCGCGCGCGACGGGATGCCGCTCGTGGTGGGCGTCGGTGAA
This sequence comes from Burkholderia arboris, assembly GCF_902499125.1. Lineage (GTDB taxonomy): Bacteria > Pseudomonadota > Gammaproteobacteria > Burkholderiales > Burkholderiaceae > Burkholderia > Burkholderia arboris. The sequence continues at coordinate 97,391 of NZ_CABVPX010000018.1, read as the reverse complement.
GGCGAAAATTTCCTGGCGTCCGATGCGATTGCGCTGTCGGGCATCACCGATCGCATCGCATATCTCGAGAACGGCGACGTCGCCGACATTCAACTGCATCGTTACTGGATCGTCGATGCGGCCGGCCAGCGCGTCGAGCGCGCGGTGCAACGCGTCGCCGCGCATAGCGGCGCGGCCGATCTCGGGTCGTACCGCTACTACATGCAAAAGGAGATCTTCGAACAGCCGCAGGCCGTGGCCGATACGCTGCTCGATGTTTCGTCGATCATGCCCGAGCTGTTCGGCGACGGTGCGTGGCGTGTGTTCAATGACGTCGATTCGGTGCTGCTGCTCGCGTGCGGCGGCAGTTATCACGCGGCGCTGACCGCGAAGTACTGGATCGAGAGCATCGCGAAGCTGCCGGCGAGCGTCGAGATTGCCAGTGAGTATCGTTATCGCGACGGTGTGCCGAATCCGCGCACACTGGTTGTCGCGGTGTCGCAGAGCGGCGAGACGGCGGATGTGCTCGGGGCGGTGCATGTCGCGAAACGCAGCGGGATGACGCATACGCTCGCGATCTGCAACGTCGCGACGAGTGCGTTGATGCGCGAATGCGCACTGCAGTTCGTGACGCGTGCGGGGATCGAGATCGGGGTCGCTTCGACGAAGGCATTCACGACGCAGCTCGTTGCGTTGTTCCTGCTGACCTTGTCACTGGCGCAGGTGCGCGGGCGGTTGAGCGACGACGAGGAGAAAGCGCATCTGCGCGCGCTGCGGCATCTGCCCGATGCGATGTCGAAAGTGCTCGCGCTGGAGCCGCAGATCATGGCGTGGTCAGAGTTGCTCGCACGACGCGACAACATGCTGTTTCTCGGGCGCGGGATGCATTATCCGATCGCGCTGGAAGGCGCGCTGAAGATGAAGGAGATTTCCTATATTCATGCAGAGGCTTATCCGGCGGGCGAGTTGAAGCATGGGCCGCTGGCGCTCGTGAGTAACGAGATGCCGGTGATTGCGGTTGCGCCGAATGACATGCTGCTTGAAAAGCTACGGTCGAACATGCACGAGGTGAGTGCGCGGAATGGACGGCTGTTCGTGTTCGCGGATGTGGACTGCGGGTTGGTGCCGAGTGAGGGGATCGAGGTGATTCGGCTCAATGAATACTACGGGCCGTTGTCGCCCATTTTGCATACGGTGCCGATGCAACTGCTCGCGTATCACGCTGCGCTGGCGCGGGGGACGGATATCGACAAGCCGAGGAATCTGGCGAAGTCGGTGACGGTGGAGTGAGGGGGGCGTTTCCTCTCCCCGCTTTCAGCCGATACACCGACAACGCAAACGCCTCGCCTAACGCCCGCTCGCCGATGCATGTTCGGGCGCAACCGACCCCGCCCGCACGAAATGATGCTCCACCTTCGTGCGCAGCACGCCTTCAAGCGCAGCAAGCCGTTCACGCAATCGCACCGCCTGCCTTTCCGTCATTTCACCGAGAACGATCTTCTGCTCGAGAACATCGCCACAGCGCGTGATGGCCCAACGATCGACCGTCGCCGTTTCCCCTTCGAGTACGGCCGCCGCGGTCGAGACGATGCCCGGATTCCGTCTCGATACGAGATGGACGGTATGCGTCAACGTGAAACCGGCAAGGAATTGCGACCAGTCTTCACAGACTGCCGGGCGGGAAGCGGAGGAAACTTGGCTCATGGTTGCTCCGGATAAGTGATTACCGAACCGGTGCCAGCCATGCTGCTCCCGTTTCGTTGCCGTAAATCGGCCGCATCGCCTCAGAGGCGTCCACCTTGCCCGGGAGGGCAGGTTGGCGTCGGAGAATCCGACTCTGGATGCTTGACTTCTCACGTTCGACATTTCGAACGTTGATTCATTATATCGAAAAAACGACGTCGGGCAAGTGGTCTGTGAAAAGCAACCCTTCAGCGGGACAGGTCCACTCTTCCGGCCCTCGCACCAAGGGGAGCCCACGGACCTTCGTGCCTTGCATGAGGGTCAGAATCCCTTCATCACGGCCTAAAACCACACACTGAACCGCGTCCCCGTCGCCAGCACATCGACCGTCAGTTTCCATTGATGGGCCACGGCAATCTCCTTGCAGATGGCCAGCCCGAGACCGGCACCGTCATACCGCGAATCAGGCGCCCGCCAATATCGGTCGAAGAGCCGCGGCAGATGCTCCCGCTGAATGCCCGGCCCTTCATCGTCGATATGGATCGCCTTGTCGAGAACGGTCAGCACGACAACGCCGTCCGACGGCGACGCATTAATCGCATTCTCGAGAATGTTCTTGAGCAGGATGAACAGCGCCCCGCGATCCGCCCGAATCGGTGACGCAGCGTCGCGTGCTTCGATATGGAGCTTCACCTGCTTCGCATCGGCCTTGCCGGCCAGCATGTTCACGACGTCGCGCGCGACTTCGGCGCCGTTCACGTCGCCAAAGCAGAAGTTCTGCGCTTCGCTGACTTCGGCCAGATGCAGCAGTTGCTTGACCTGCCGCGCCATCAGGTCGATCTCGCGAAGCAGGAGTGCCTTCTGCCGGATGTCGGGCTGCAACTCGATCTGGCCTCTGACCAGCGTGAGCGGTGTCTGCAACTCATGCGCGGCGTCGGCCAGAAACTGCTGCTGAACCGCGAAACCGTTCTCGAGCCGCGTCAGCGCATCGTTGAACGCATCGATCAGCGGCTTGATCTCGCTGGGAATGCCGTCCGAAGACAAGCGCGTCTTCAGGTTGCGCGGCTCGATGCCCCTCGCGGCACGCGATACTTCCCGCAACGGCTTCAGCACGCGACTGATCGTCAGCGGCAGCGTCAGCCCGAAGATGATGGTTGCAATGACGAGCACATATGCGACGGTCTTCGGTATCGGATCGATTCTCGACATGATGAGCGCATCGACGAGCTGCCTGCTTTGCGCCACCTGCACGTAATAAACGACGCGCCCGTTCGATCCGCGCTGCGTGGCGATCGCATACGCGTTGCCGTCGATCGTGGTGGGCAGCACCTTGCCGGCCGCCTTCGCGAGATCTTCCGTCAACCACGGTCGATCGCCGCTCGACGGCACCGAGGCCAGCAACAGCTTGCCCGTCGCGTCGAGCACGCGATACTTCACCTCGGTCGGCAAGAGCCGGAACATCAGCGCCGGACGCTCGCCCAATCGCACCGCTACCGGACGCCCATCGGCGTCGAAGCTCAACCCCGCCTCGATATGACGGATGCTCTCCATCTGCTGCCGCCGCCCGAAGAACTCCGGATATCGATCGAGGACATGCGCGGAAACTGCGGCCAGCAGCGCCAGGCTGATGGCGAACGCAACGACGTTGGTCACCCACAGACGCGTCGACAGGCGTCGAATCCAATGATGGAACATGGTCAGTTTCTTACCCTGAAGCAGCAACGAGCGAGACGCGGCGAATCGTCATGCATCCCGCAGCGCGAAGCCGGCACCGCGGATATTGGTCAGCCGCATCGTCGCACCGATTGAAGCCAGTTTCTTGCGCAAGCGGTGCACGGTCACCTCGAGCGCGTTCGGCGTGACCGCCTCCCCGAGCCCCCAGGCGGCATGCTCGAGTATTGAATGCCGGACGGTCCGGCCGGCGGCTTCGATCAGGCACAGCATGACCTGCAGCTCGGCCGGCGCAAGCAGCACCGTCCGGTCGCCGCAGCGCATCGCGCGCTGGGGCGGGTCCACGCTCACATCCGCGAACGACGCGACGAGCGTCGTCAGCAACGCCGGACGCCGCATCAGCGTGCGCACGCGGGCGACGAGCTCGCTCATTTCGAACGGCTTGGTCACATAGTCGTCGGCCCCGCTTTCGAGCCCGTCGATGCGGTCGTGCAGCGCGTCGCGCGCCGTCAGCATCAGGCAAGGCGTCATGCGCCCTGCCGCGCGCAGCGTCCGCAGGAACGCCAGCCCCTCTCCGTCGGGCAAGCCACGGTCGATGATCAGCAGCGCGTAGTCGGCCCGGTCGACACCGTAGGTGGCTTCCCCTACATTGCCGAACCGGTCGGATTCGATTCCCGCAGCGGCCAGCGCCTGGGACAACAGGTCGGCTAGGCGCTCATGATCCTCGACAATCGCCACTCTTGGCATACTCGCACTCACTTGAACCGATACATGTAGCCGACCCTGGCTTCGGGAACGAACCGTCTTCCGACGATCGGGCTGTCGGTGATGGCGTCGCCGAGACGCGACACGCCAACGTCCACAAAGATCGTCTGCTGTTTCGTCGGCCGGTAGTCGATACGCGTGCCGGCCGACACGTTCACGGTCGAACCCGCGCTGTAGGCTGCGCGCCCGGCGCGCGCCTCCGATGGTCGCACGCCGTAATAGTAGTCGACGTATTTGTCGCTCAGCCATTCCACGCCGACATGCGGCGCAACCGAGAATTGGCCGAAGGCAAACGCCTTCTCGAAGCCGATTTTCGCGCGCTCGCCCTTGTTTCCGCCGAACAGGAAGGTGCCCGACAACGTGCCGAACCCGGTGCCCCATGACAGAGCAGGCCCGTACCAGAACGCGCCCTTGCGATTTTCCATGCCGTTCAGGATCGGGGCGTCCGAGCCCTTGTAGCCGTCGAAGATCGAGAACTGGCCACGCAGCGCGACACTGACCCCGCTCCAGCTACCGATTTTCAGGTCGGCCGTGGTACCGATGGCCTGGACCCATTTGTTGTCGAAATAGACCAGCGGAAACGGCAGCACGCGGCTGCTATCGCCCTGGTAGACCGACGGCTCAATGCCGACTCCGGCACCCAATCCCCAATGCGTCACGTTGGTCGCATTATTGAGTATGGTCAGCCCCGAATGATCGGCATCGGGCGGGATCATACTCTCGTCGGCCCAGGCGGAAGCAGACGACAATGCGAATGAGGCGGCAAGCAGCAACAACGGACGTTCGCGGTGGAAGGCGGTTTTCACAATCATTTTCCTGGAGTCGACGATCGAAACGGGGGCTACTGTAGGACCAGTCGACTTACCGCTCACTTACCAGGAAAAATATCGTTGCGTTGCGGACTGTGCGGAGAATTTCGGCGATGGGGAATATCGACGCAGGGCGAGCATGTGTCGCCCTGCGTGCTGGAAGAACGCGGCGCGACACGCCGTCAGAACACGGTATGCAACCCGACCCGCGCCACGGCCTGACTCGCCGAACTTGAAGCACCGTTCGGATCCAGCACGCCATTCACCTGCGCGTTCGCGCCGCTGTTCGCCCGCTGATAATCCGCCGACACGTACACCATGGTCCGCTTCGACAACAGGTATTGAAGCGCCATGCTGATCTGATGCGCGTGGTTGTTGCTCACCGCTTCATTGCCCTTCATGTACATGTATTTCGCGCCCAGAACGACATCCGGCCGGATCCGCCACAGACCGCCGGCTTCGGCCATCCACACGCCGGCATCGTTGAACGAGTTGTGCACGGTCGTCATCAAGGCCTTTGCGGCAACGACACCGAAGTCGTAGTGCATCCCGACGCCCCAGTTACGCACGCTGGTCGACGGCACGCCCGGCGCCGGGCCGTACTTCTCGTTCGTATAGGCCGCCCCCACGCCGAACGGCCCGAGTTCATAGTTCACCCCGGCGCTGACCGCGTTGTCCGCGCCGACCGAACCGGCCACGCCGCCGAACGCATACATCACGCCGCCGGACAAGCCCGCGACCGTCGGCGAACTGTATTTGACGGCGTTCGCGATCGGCTTGCTGCCTGCGGTGCGGTCCCAGTCGAACGCGCCGGTCGGGTTGTCGGGAAGCGCGAGACGTTGGAACGGGCCGTTCCGGAATCCGTACAGCCCGGAAATGTCTCGCGAAATTGCATTGCCTTTCGAAAAGAGCGAATCCACCATGAAGTCGTATTGATTCCCCAGCGTGATGCTGCCGAACCGGTCGCTATCGATGCCCACGTAGGCGTTGCGCCCGAAAATTCCGGTCCCGACGATGCTGCCGTTCGCCATCGAGAACTGGTTCACGAGCGCGAATGTTGCGTGGTACCCGCCACCGAGATCTTCGGTGCCGCGAAAGCCGAAGAGATTGGGCGCGTAGATGCCGTCGTCGAACTTGACGTTCTTTCCGCCGCCCTCGTTGCTGACATACGAGATGCCGGAGTCGATCAGACCGAACATCGTCACACTGCTCTGCGCCCACGCGCCCTGCGCAACGGCAAGAACTGCGAATACGCCAAACCTGAGTTTCATGTTGTCTCCGTCTTTTTTATGGAAATACGCGTCCGTCGCCACACTGGGTGGCGCTTGCCCGCTTGTTGCTTCGTGAAAAATCGCCTGGATTCAGGCAGCTACATCAACATCGGAAATATGATTAGTTTTACTTATTTACAAACACGACAATTCGCACAAGAACCGGCTTCAAACCCGCCTGGATCCAAACCCGTGAATCAAGCGCCTCGAAAGATGACCCAAGCCGTGGAATCCACTTCGACCGCGACGGTTTCCAGTCCGGCCCCCGTGCAGGGCCCGTCGATACACACGCCGTCATCGAAGCGAAACAGCGCGCTGTGATGCGCACACATCAGCACCTGCGACCGATAGCAGGAAACATCGCCCGGCACGAAATCGAGCGGCACGGAGAAATGCGGGCACCGATTCACATACGCCCATACTTGCTCGCCACGCCGCACCACGATGACGGGACGTCCGATGCAGGCTTCGTCGACCACGCGCGCGCCGCCATCAGGCACCTCGGACACGCGGCAGAGTTGTTTCGCTTCCATCGCTCACACCCGTTGCTCGGGGTTGCCGAGGCTCCAGTCCCACGGACGCACTTCCACGTGCGAGAACAGCCCTTCCTTCACATACGGGTCGTTTCCGACGAACTGCATCACCGCATGAAGGTCGTCCGCCTCGACGACGAGCAGCGTTCCGTTCATCGCGTCGCCGTGCGGGTCGAGCGTCGGCCCGCCGAGCCGCACGTACACGCCGTGCTCGGCAGCCGAGCGCAGATACGTCCTGTGAATCGGACGCACGCGGTCGCGCACGTCGCGCATGCCGGGCTGGTCCGTCGCAAACACCGCGAAAAATCGAGCCATGACGATCAGCTCCGGTCGATGAGGTCATTCATCACGTCTTTCTCCGTTGGCGCATCCGGCCGCTCAATGCGGCGCGCGACCGTCCCATGCGTCCTGAAGCAACGCACGAATCGCCGCGCGTTCGATCGGCCGGGGATTGGCATAGGGGTTCTTGCACGCGAGGTCGGCCGCTTCGTCGAGCCCTTCCCGAGGCATTCCGATTCCGGCGAGCGCCGGCGCGATGCCAAGCTGCTCGTTCAGCCTGAACAGCAGCGGGCCGGCGTCGGCCGCATCGGTCCCGCCCAGCGCCCGCGCAACGCGGCGTAGTGCATCAGGCGCCGCGGCATGGTTGTAATGTGCGGTATGCGGCAACATCGCCGCGTGCGTCTGCGCGTGCGGCAGGTTGAACGTGCCGCCGAGCGTGTGACAAAGCTTGTGGTGCAACGCCATGCCGACCGCGCCGAGGCAGGTCCCGGCAAGCCACGCACCATACAGCGCGCGGCTGCGCATCGTCCGATCCTCCGGATCGCGCACCACCGCGGGCAACGCTTCGCCGAGCGCGCGAATCGACTCTTCGGCCATCAAGCTGATCACCGGGTTCGCGTCTTCCGCATAGAGCGCCTCGACCGCGTGCGCCATCGCATTGACGCCCGACGCCGCCGAGATGCCCGGCGGCAGCGACAACGTCAGCGACGGGTCGTAAATCACGGTACGCGGCAGCACGCGCACATCGCGCCCGGTGCGCTTCAGCCGGCCTTCGGTGATCCCGTAGATCGGCGTCATTTCCGAGCCCGCGTAAGTCGTCGGCACGGCCAGGATCGGCAGCGACGATTCGAGCGCAATGGCCTTGCCCAGCCCGATCGTCGAGCCGCCGCCGATCGCGATGCAGCAGTCCGCGCCCAGCGCGGCCGCCATCTCGCGCGCGGCACGCGCGACTTCGACCGGCACGTGCATGACGGCCTGCGCGCATACGCCGGCCGCACGCTCGCCCAGCACGCTCTTCACGCGATCGGCGAGATGCCGCTGTTCGGGCGTGGACAGGATGAGCGCACGACGGGCGCCGAGCGTCGACAGTTCGTCCGGCAACTTGTCGAGCGCCCCCCATTCGAATACCACGCGCGAAGGGGTGCCCTGATAGACAAAGCGCTCCATGAGAGCCTCAGCGCTTGAAATGCGGCGGCACGTTGCCGTCGACGTTGACCCACACCGAGCGTGCTTCCGTGTAGTCGTGCATGGCCTCGAAACCCATCTCGCGGCCGTAGCCCGACTTGCCGACGCCGCCGAACGGGCTGCCCGGATTGACGCGCTTGTAGCAGTTGATCCAGCACATGCCCGCGTTGATCTGCGACGCCATCTTGTGCGCACGCGAGAGATTCTGGGTCCAGAGGCCGCTGCCGAGCCCGTATTCCGTTGCGTTGGCAATCGCAAGCGCCTCCTCGTCGCTGCCGAAGCGCAGCACGGTGACGAACGGGCCGAACACTTCTTCCTGTGCAACACGATCGGCCGCGCTCCTGGCCTCGATGATCGTCGGGCGCACGTAGTAGCCATTGGCGAGCGCCGGATCCTGCGGCGCGCTGCCGCCCGTCAGCACGCGGCCACCCTGCTCGCGCGCGACGTCGACATACGACAGCACGCGGTCGAGGTGCTGCTTCGACGTGAGCGGCCCCATTTCCGTATTCGGATCGAGCGGATTGCCGATCCTGATCGACGACGCGAGCGCGACGAACCGCTCGAGGAACGCGTCCGCGATGCGTTCGTGCAGCACGAGCCGCGAACCCGCGATGCACGCCTGCCCCTGATTGTGAAAGATCGCCCACGCAGCGCCGTTGATCGCCGCGTCGAGATTCGCATCGTCGAACACGATATTGGCGCCCTTGCCGCCCAGCTCCAGCTGCACGCGCTTCAGGTTGCCCTGCGACGCTTCGACGATCCGGCGGCCGGTCGCCGTCGAACCGGTGAACGCGATCTTGCCGACGCCCGGATGTTCGGCGAGCCGCTGGCCCGCCGTATGCCCGTAGCCGGGCACGATATTGACGACGCCCGCAGGGAACCCGACTTCGGCCATCAGCTCGACGATGCGCAAGGTCGACAGCGGCGTGATTTCCGACGGCTTGAGCACCACCGTATTGCCAGCGGCGAGTGCCGGGCCCATCTTCCAGCTCGTGAACATCAGCGGGAAATTCCACGGCACGATCTGGCCGACGACGCCGATCGGCGCACGCTGCACGTAATTCAGGAAACCGGTCTCGACCGGAATCACCGAGCCTTGCAGCTTGTCGGCCATGCCGCCGAAATAGCGGAAGCAGGCGGCCGTACGCGGCACGTCGAGCGACCGCGAATCGCGAATCGGGTGGCCGGTGTCCAGCGATTCGAGCTGCGCCAGCGCCTCCGCGTTGGCTTCGATCGCGTCGGCCAGGCGCAGCAGCAGACGGCCGCGTTCGGCCGCCGGCATCGCCGACCATTTGGGAAAGGCGCGCGTCGCGGCTTCGACGGCCAGATCGACGTCCGCCGCGGTGGCCGCCGCGATCTTCGTGATGACGGAGCCGTCGTGCGGGTTCAGCACGTCGATCGTGCCGCGGTCGACGGCGTCAACGAAGCGCCCGTCGATGAAGAGTTGGGTTTGCATGAATCGTCCTCGGTGTATTGCGGAAGCGAAAGCTGAATCGGTAGCAAAAACGCGGCTCAGAACGCGATCGGGTACGGCGCGAGCTCGCCGCTTTCGTAGCGTTGCGGCAGGTTCGGCGTCGCGTTTTCCCAGACGAGCAGCATCGATCGCTTCGTCGAGTAGCCCTGGTGCCGGATGTCGGCCGGCATCGCGCAGATGTCGCCCGCGCGCATCGTGATGCGTGCGCGCGGCGCGCCGGTGTTCTTGTCGCCGATGTCCCACACGATTTCGTCGGACAGTTGCAGGAACCATTCGACGCGGTCGTTGCCATGGAACACCGGCAGGATGAATTCCTCGGTGGTCGGGCAGAACAGGCTGCGCCCGCACACCGACGTGACCGACGGATTCCACGTGACGTCCGAGCGCGACAGGTACTTGAACAGGTTGAACGCGTGCAGTTCGCCCTCGAAGCCCGGTTCGACGTGCACCTCCGGCTCGTCCTGCGCGACGTCGAGGAACGCACGGTTGACCGGCAGCGCGTCGCGCAGCGGCGAGTCGCCTTCGAGGCCCGGCATGCGGCGCGTCGCGATACGCGTGCGCTCGATCGCCGAGCCGTTTTCGCCGTGCTTGCGCCCGAATGCCGTGCCCGTTTCCTCCGGCGCCGCGAACGGGTCGAAGCCTTCGTTGGTCCAGTCGTGCAGCATTGCCTTGAAGGTCGCCATGATCGTCGGCGTTTCGAAGGTCTCGGTGTAATCGACACCGGCGTCCTTCAGGATGCCGTTGAAGGTGCCTGCATACATGTCGACCTTGCCGTAGTGATTGCGCGTGCCGAACACGTGATCGAAATTCACCCAGCCGTAGAAGAAGCCCCACGCCACGTCGCGCATCATCGCGCGCAGGAATGCGTCCGCTGGCATCGCATGCGTACGCGTCTGGCCTTTCGCGGGCCAGCTGATCTTCACGAAGTATTCGTCGCGCTGGAACCCGAATTCGCCGAGCTGGAAGCGGCGGTAGCCGGTGACGGCATCGGCTTCGGTCGATCGCACCAGATCGGCGGCAAAGCCCGTGGACGGGTCGAGGGTTTCGAGGGTGGCCATAACGTGTCTCCTGGGATAGTCGAATGAGGTCGGAAGGTCAGTGCAGGCAGATCTCGGCCCACTTCTCGACCGACAGCTCGCCGAGGATGGTCTGCACGAGCGCGACGCCCGGCCGGCTCGCGGTGAAGCGATACGCACAGCCGGCCGGCAGCAGCGCCTGATGGCCCTGGCGCAATACGACGTACCCCATGTTCCGGCCGGCCGGTTGCGTGCCGGCGCTCACGGTGCCGCGACCCGATGCCGGCGGATTGTCGAGCTTGATGAATTCGATCCGGACTTCGCCGTCCATCTGGATCGTGAACTCGTCATGCGCGCAGGCGAACCACGGCGACTGGCCGTCGGTCCTCAACACTTCGATCACGTATTCGAGATTCTTGCCGGCGACGACCTTTTCGTAAGGGGCCGACTTCGACGCCACCTCGAAGACATTCGAGAAGGCGTAGTGCTGCGCGCTGCCGCTGGTGATTTCGATCTCGCCCTTCCGATAGCCATCGAGCGAACCGAAGACGGTGTGGAATGCCGTGCTGGTCATTGCTGTCTCCTGAGTTGAACCGCTTGTTGGATTCAACTCTAGGGGCAAGGGACAGCAGCAACAAGGCAACGGATGGCGATTACGGCATTTGCGTTTCGCGAATAATCCGCGCGGTTCAACGCACCCAGCCGCGCTCCAGCAGCGGGAGATCCCACGGGGATTCGTCGCCGATGTATTCGGCGAGGAATTCGACCAGGGCCTTCACCTTCAACGCCTGTCGCTGCGTTGCGGGATAGACGGCGGCAAAGCTCAGCGGCGCGAGCTGATAGTCGGTGAGGATCGGCACCAGGCGGCCCGCGACGAGCGCTTCGCTCGCCACGAGCGTGGGCAAGCAGACGACACCGCCGCCCGTCAGCGCGTATTCGCGCAGCAGGTGAACGGAGTTCGAGCGAATCATGCCCGGCAGCTCCATTTCGACCACCTCGTCGCCGCGCGTCATCGTCCAGCGGTTGCGCGACGGGTAGCCCGAATACAGCGCTGTCGTGTGCTGCAGCAGATCGCGTGGATGTTGTGGCGCACCATGCGCGTCGACGTACGCGGGCGCCGCACAAAAGAGGCGCCGGACCGTGAACAGCCGTCGCTCGATCAGCGATTCGGAAATCGGCGGGAAGATCTGGAACGCGATGTCGAACCCTTCTTCGACAGGGTCCACGACACGGTCATTGACGATGATGTCGAGCTGGATGCCCGGGTAGCGCTGATTGAATGCGGCGAGCGGCGCGCCGAAGTGATCGAGCGCGAACCCGGGCAGTATCTGGATGCGCAGCCGCCCGGTCGGCGTCGCGCGAAGCTCGCGCATCTGGTCCGTCAGCTCGTTGACGCGCCCGACCACCTCCGCACACTCGCGATAGAACGCCTCGCCCACTTCGGACAGCCGCACGTGGCGCGTGCTGCGATGGAACAGCGGCGCGTTGACGAACTTCTCGAGTTGCTGGATGCGATTCGTCACGACTGAACTCGTCACCCCCAGTTGCCGCGCGGCCTCCGCGAAGCTGCTTGCCTCGGCCACTCTCACGAATGCTTCGATGCTCAGGAACCGGTCCATACCGCGCCCTTTTTCGACAGCGAAACAGGCAGTCTACCTGTGCGGGTATCGGGCTGTGTCATGCGAAAGGCGTCACAGTGTCGCCAAATCGATGTCAATTGCCGGGCGCACCGGTACCGGCGTTCGCCGGTATGCCCGCGCCGGTACGCCCGCGCCGGTATGCCCGCGCCGGCATTACCGCGACTGCTCTCCGGCCACCAGGTCCGGCCGCACGACCGCGCGACGCTGCAGCACGGCCGGCGCGGTTTCCTTCAGCAACAGGCTGACCACGATTCCCAGCAGGACCGAGCCCATCGGCAGCCACAGAATGTTCTGGATGCCAAAGTGTGCGGCAACGTAGCCGCCCATCGCCGGCGCAATGCCGCCGCCGAAGATCTCGCCTACGCCGACCACCATGCCGATGGACGTCGACACGAGGCCGATGGGGGCGGCCTCGGTCGCCACCGGGCCGGACAGCAGCGACACCAGCCCGAGCGTGAAGAACGACGCGACGAACAGCACGCCGAACAGCGCGAGCGGCTGCGGGCCGAGGCCACGGAAGATGTAGAGCATCACGGCCGTGCCCACGAACCCGACGATGCTCGCGATGCGGCGGCCGACCAGGTCGGAAAGCCCCGGCAACCCGAACTGCCCGAGAAAACCGCCGAAGCCGATCGCCGAGACGACGAGGCCCATCTTCTGCGTGCCGAGCGACAGGTAATCGGTCAGGTACAGCGGCAGCAGCGCGCCGAGCACGAAGACGCCGGTCATCGCGCAGCACAGCGCGGCCATTGCCACGAGGATGTTGCGGCTCTTGAGCACATGCCCGAGCGACGCGGGCGCCGGTTCGGACGCGACCTCCTTCACGACCTTCGGCTCGCGGATCACGAAGAACATGATCGCGCCGAGAATCAGGCCGGGCACGGCCACGAGCGCAAAGACCCAGCGCCATGACACGAAGCCGAGCAACTGCGTGGCGATGATCGGCGACAGCGCGAGCCCGAACAGCGCAAAGCCGCTCTGCTGCAGGCCGAGGTTCAGCCCGCGCCGCCGCGGATGCGACGCATCGGCCGTCGCGGCGAAGCTCGTCGGGCAGAACGAACCCTCCGCGACGCCCATCAGCCCGCGAATCGCCATCAGGCCGAGCAGCCCGCCCGCGAGCCCCGAGAAACCGGACAACAGCGAGAACGCGACGATCGCCGGAATCAGCACCTTCCGGCGGCCGACCTTGTCGGAGATGCCGCCCATCAGCGCCGCAAAGATGCCCCACGACAGCCCGAGCACGCCGATGCAGTTGCCGACGTCCTGCGCGGTCAGGTTCAGGTCCTTCATGATCGACGGGAACAGCGGCGCGATGAGCCAGCGGTCGAGGCCGACCAGCCCGAAACCGAGCGCCAGCAGCGTCACCGCCTTCCACTCGTATGAGGTATCCCACTCGTTTGCTTTCATGTCCGTCTCCGTGGACGCCGGTTCGCCTGCGCGCGCCGGAGCGCCTGCGCATGGGTCAGGTCCGATGATTTTTGTGTGCGACGTGAATCGCGAGGAAGTGCCGGCCGCCTTTCGGATTCGACGAATCAAATTCACTCGACCGACGCCACCACGATAGGTGCACGGCCGCGAATCGGGTATGGAACAACCGGCGAACGCGCCATTCGCGAAACGCAAATAATCGGCAGGGGTAGGCTGGAACGGACGGCGGGACAGCGTGGAGCGGGTGCACGCAACGTGGACGTCGTGCCCACTCGCGTGTTACGGGGGAATCCCTCATAGACATCGACGCATCGGCGCTCTGCTTCGCGAGCAGGGACGATGCAGCCGGTTCGACCGGCGCAACGGCATCGACGGTTTCTACGTACCCCGAACAACCTGCCGGCTGGCCCCCGGCGGCACCCCCGTCACGCGCTTGAACGCGCGACTGAACGCAGCTTGCGACGCATAGCCGAGCTTCAGCGCCACCGTCTCGATCGGCAGCCGGTCGTGGTTCAACCACTGGCTGGCCACGCGCATTCGCAACTCCGTCGCATAACGCAACGGCGGCGTGCCGATCGTCGCCTGGAAACGCTCCGCGAACACGGAGCGCGAGATATGGCACTCGGCGGCCAGTTCGGACACGCTCCAGACCCGATCGGGCTGCCGATGCAGCGCCAGGATCGCCCGCGCCAGCCGGGGGTCGCGCAATGCAGCCACCAGGCCGGATGCGTTGTCGCAGCCGCATTCGACCCAGCCGCGCACAAGCATGGCCGCCACCACGTCGGCGAGGCGCGCGAGGACGCCGGCGAAGCCGATGCGCCCTGAGCAGATTTCGCGCTTCATCGACGCGAGGATCGGCATGAGCCCCGGATAGCGCTTCCCCTTCGCATCGACCACCATCACGCCCGGCATCAACCGGCCGAGCGCCTGCATGCCGCCGAGATCGAACGCCATGCAGCCGGTGAAGAGGATCGCACCGGGCGTCATGCTCTTGCTGGGACACGCGTTCACGGCGCTCACCGTGTCGCCCAGCGGAGCGGCGTCGAACGTGTCGATATCGCGGACCGGCTGATCGGTGCCGGACAGGAGCTGGTGCGCGTCGCCGCGCGGCAGGAACACCGCGTTGCCGGCCGACAGTTCGTGCAGCGTGCCGTCTTCGGTGCGCAGTACCGCGGAGCCGACCGCGAGAAAGTGGAAGTACGCGTGCCCGGGCCGCGTATCGAAGCCCAGGCCAAACGCCGGCCCGGCCTCGATGCGGCGGTACTGGACGCCACGCAGGCGCATGCCGGTCAGCAGCTCGCTGATCAGGTCGGACGACAGCGCGAACGGGTCCGGCAAAGTCATCTTCGGGGTTTCAGGTAAAAATTCAAGGCTTTCTATCATAGATCATCCTGACCATCCCACCTAGACTCGCTCTGAAATCAACTTTCCGAGGAATGTCTTGTCATGAGCGAATGTGTTTCCAGCGCCGTACCCGGCGACGACGGTCGTCGCAGCGCGGCCGTGACCGAGCCCGCATGGACGGCCGTGTTCTCGCTGGCGATGGGCGTGTTCGGGCTGCTGACCGCGGAGTATCTGCCGGCCAGCCTGCTGACGCCGATGGCGACCGGATTGCACGTATCGGAAGCGCTGGCCGGCCAGGCGGTCACGGTCACGGCCGTGGTCGCGCTGTTCGCCGGCTTGCTGGTGCCGGGCCTGACGCGCAGGCTCGACCGGCGGACGGTGCTGCTCGGTTTCAGCACGCTGATGATCGCGTCCAACCTGCTGGTGGCGCTGTCTTCCAGCCTCGCGATGCTGCTGGCGATGCGGATCCTGCTCGGCATCGCGCTCGGCGGCTTCTGGAGCATGGCCGCGGCCGTCGCGATGCGTCTGGTGCCGCCGGCGCTGCTGCCGCGTGCGCTGTCGATCGTCTTCAGCGGCATTGCCGTCGGCACGGTCGTCGCCGTGCCGCTGGGCAGCTATCTCGGCGGGCTGTTCGGGTGGCGCAGCGCGTTCATCGCAGCGGCGGCGGTCGGCGCGACGACGCTGCTGTTCCAGTGGTTCACGCTGCCTCGGATGGCGCCGCGCGGCACCGTGCGGTTGAACACGGTGCTGCAGTTGCTGCTGCGCCCGGGCGTCGCGATTGGCATGTTCGGTTGCGTACTCGCGCACACGGGCCATTTCGCGTTGTTCACGTATATCCGGCCGTTCCTGGAAAGCACGGCGGGTGTCGGCCCGGACGGGCTCGCGCTGATGCTGCTCGGGTTCGGCATCGCGAATTTCGCCGGCACGCTGATCACCGGATTCCTGATGGAACGCAGCCTGCGCGGCACGCTGGCGCTGATGCCCTGCCTCGTCGGCATCGCGGCATTCGCGCTGGTGATGCTGCCGGCATCCGTCGCCGGACATGCACTGCTGGTCGCGTTCTGGGGGATGGCGTTCGGCGGCGTGCCGGTCGCGTGGTCGAACTGGGTGACGCGCGCGGTGCCCGATCAGGCGGAAAGCGCCGGCGGAATGGTCGTCGCATCGGTGCAATCGTCGATTGCGGCGGGCGCAGCCGCGGGCGGGGCGATGTTCAGCTTCAGCGGCATCACCGGCGTGTTCGTCGCAGGCGGGATCGTGATGCTGCTTGCGGCACTGTTGATCGTTCTGCGTGTCGGCGTGCCGGCCGCGCAATCCGGCGCACTGCCGACACTGCATGTTTGACCGGCGGGCGGCCGCGCGCACCGATCCGGCGCGTGCCGCCCGTCACCGGAGCTGGCGCGCCCCGATCCGAATGCACTTACCGCGACTCGCCCCGCGCAACGTAGCTGTCGCCCCAGTCTTTCATCGCGTCGAGCACGGGCGCGAGGGTTCGCCCCACGTCCGTCAACGAATATTCCACTCGGGGCGGGACCTCCGCGAATACCGCCCGGGAAACGATGCCGTGCGCTTCAAGCTCCCGAAGCTGCAACGTCAGCGATCGTTGCGTGACGCTGCCGATGGCCGTGCGAAGCGCGCCGAATCGCTTCGTACCACTGAGCAGATAATAGATGATCAACGGCTTCCACTTTCCGCCGATGACGTCGACCGTTGCCGCTACCGTACATCGGTATGCGTTCGTATTGGGTTTCTCCATCGGCCAATAGTATAAAAATTTACCCTATATATCAAACTCGTACTTACTTGCCATCGATATCCCTGCAACGCAGAATTTTTCCGGGCGGCGGTCAAGACCGCACGGCATGCCCCAGTTGCAGGAAACCCATCGGAGCAAGACAGATGAAAGCAGTGTTCTACGAGCGTCAGGGTGCCGCCCGGGATGTCCTGATCGTCGGCGAATTGCCGACGCAGGCGCCCGGGCCGAACGAAGTACGCGTCCGCGTCCATGTCTCCGGACTGAATCCGACCGACATGAAAGCGCGTGCCGGGTTCTCCTCCGCGATGCCCTTCCCGCGCATCACGCCTCACCAGGACGGCGCAGGCATCATCGATGCGGTCGGCCCCGGCGTATCGCCGGACCGGCTCGGCGAGCGGGTCTGGATCTACGAGGCGCAATTCGGCCGCGCCGCCGGCACGGCGGCCGAATACGTCGTCGTTCCGTCAAGCCATGCGGTTCGCCTGCCGGGCCATGTGTCGTTCGACGTGGGCGCGTCACTCGGCATTCCGGCATTGACGGCGCATCGTTGCCTGTTCGCCGACGGCAGCCTGGCTGGGCGACCGGTACTGGTTCACGGCGGCGCGGGCGTCGTCGGCACCGCCGCGATCCTGCTGGCGAAATGGGCGGGCGCGTGGGTTGCGACATCGGTCAGGAACGCCGAACAGGCTGCCGTCGCACGAGCGAACGGCGCGGATCTGGTCATCGACCGGCACGCCGCGGATGGCGCACGCGTCATTCTCGATGCAACCGGCGGGCACGGGGTCGACCGTATCGTCGACGTCGACCTGAAATCCAACCTCGACCTTGATCTTGCCTGCTTGTCGCAAGGCGGCGTGATCAGCGCCTATGCAACGGCCGGTGCAACGGACGCGCTGCCGGTTCCGCTGCTGAAGGCCATGATGCACGGCTGCGTACTGCGTTTCGTCTATATCTATCACGTGCCCGGCGAAGCCAAGCAGGCTGCCATCCGCGACATCGACGCATGCGTCGCAGCGGGCGCCTACTCGCCCCGAATCGGCATGAAGGTGCCACTGACCCAGGTGATCGATGCACACGAAGCGCTGGAATCGGGCCAGGTCATCGGCAAGGTGCTGGTACACAACTGATTCGGCTTCGATCGGCCATCGCCGGCGCTCGTCGACACGTGCGTCAAGTCGTTCGCATGGCTTGCTCGACGAGCCCGCGCCGTCGCCGTCGGGCCCACCGGTGCCGGGTCATCTCCCACCGCCCGTCGCCGCTCGCGCATCCCGCCCCCGCCCCTTCCTGCCGGACAGCGCCACCAGCGCATTCCGGTCGGCCTCCAGCTGAATCCGCATGTGCTGGAGAAACACCCGCGCGTTCTCCGACATCGGCGTGCCCGGACGAAACACCAGCACGCCCGTAAACGCGACATCGACGTCGAACGGCCTGACGACCAGCCCGCGCGGCACGAAATCGAGCGCCACGAGCGGGTGCGCGAACCCCACGCCCACGCCGGCCAGCGCGAGTTCGCACACGGTATGCGAGTAAGGCGTTTCCACCAGCGGTTTCAACACGACGCCGAGCCCGCGCAACTGCGTTTCGAGCCGCAATCGCGTGCTGTCCTCCGGGTTCAGCGCGATGAAGGGCGTCTGCGACAGATCCTCGGCCTTGATCACGCTTTTGGCGGCGAGCGGGTGACGCGCACTCATCACGGCCACGCCCGGCATGCTGACGAACGACGAGTGCTCCAGCCCGGCCATCGACATCTCGTCGGACATCAACCCGAAATCCACCTGCCCGGCCGACACCTTCTCGTGAACCTCGCGCGAGCTCATCACCTGCAGCGAAATCTGCACGTCGCGCGCCGCCGCATCGAACGACGCGATCACGCGCGGCAGGAACCCGGTGCCGAGCGCGGGCAGCGACGCGATCGCGAGCCGCCCCAATCCATACGAACGCAGGCTACGGATCCGGTGTTCGATCACCTCGAAACCGAGAAAGTAGCGGTCCACGTCGCGCATCAGCGCGACGGCCTCCTGCGTCGGCACGAGACGGCTGCGCACGCGCTCGAACAGCCGGAACCCGGCCATGCTCTCCAGCCGCCGGATCGACTGGCTCACCGCCGGCTGCGAAATCTCCAGCACGCCGGCCGCCTTGCTGGTACTGCCGGCGTTCATCACGGCCCGGAACACCTCGATATCGCGCACGCCCACCTATAACCTCGGCTTATCAACCTAATTATTTCCGATGTTGCTGCAAACCGGCGCGAAAGTAAAACTTCACGTCATCCAGTTTCCAGCCACGGAGTACCGACCCGCATCATGACCACCACCCCGCCGCTCCCCCCGCAACCGTTCCGCAGCCTGTCGCCGGCGGTCATGCGCGCCTCGACCGTCGTGTTCGACTCGCTCGACGATTTCGCCCGCCGCAAGGAACGCCAGCCCGACGGCTACAGCTACGGCATCACCGGCACGCCGACGGCGCGCGAACTGGAGCGCCGCATCGCCGCGCTCGAAGGCGGCGCGCACTGCGTGCTCGCGCCGTCCGGGCAGGCCGCGCTGATGACGTCCGTCATGGGCTTCGTGCGCGGCGGCGATCACCTGCTCGTGTCGGCCGCGTGCTACGGCGCGCTCAAGACCTTCGCGCAGAAATGGCTCGCGCTGTTCGACGTGGAAGTCGAACTGTACGAACCGGCGATCGGCGCCGAGATCGAGCGGTACGTGAAACCGAACACGCGGATGATCTGCATGGAATCGCCGGGCACGGTGACGATGGAAGTGCCGGACCTTCCCGCGATCGTCGAAGTCGCGCGCCGCCATCGCGTCATGACGATGATGGACAACACGTGGGCCAGCCCGCTCGCGTTCCGTCCGCTCGAACACGGCGTGGACCTGAGCGTCGAAGCGGCCACGAAGCTGTTCGGCGGTCACTCCGACCTGCTGCTCGGCGCGATCAGCATGAACGACTTCGGCCACTACGAGACGTTGCGCGAGACGCAGAGCATCCTGGGCCAGCAGGCCAGCCCGGACGACTGTTTCCTCGTGCTGCGCGGCCTCGAAACCCTCAGGGTGCGCTTCGATGCACAAAGCGCGGCGGCACTGCGCGTCGCGCAAGCGCTCGAATCCCATCCGGCCGTTCGCAAGGTGCTGTTTCCGGCGTTGCCGTCCGACGCGGGCCATGCGATCTGGAAGCGCGATTTCTCCGGCAACGGCTGCCTGTTCTCGCTGATGCTCGAACCCGCACCGGAAGCCGCGTTCACCGCGTTCTTCGATGCGCTGCGCCACTTCGCGATCGGCGCGAGCTGGGGCGGCGTCCATAGCCTCGCCGCGTACTACCCGGCGCCGCTGCAGGCACAGCGCCCGTTCCCGCTGACCGACCAGCCGATCGTCCGCCTGTCGATCGGGCTCGAATCCCCCGATCTGCTGATCGACGATCTGTGCACCGGCCTCGCCGCGTTCACCGACGTCAGGAACCGCGACGCATAACGCGACGGTCATGCGCGACCAACCGACACCCAAGGAGACACCATGAAAAACCAGACCACACGCGCGTTGGCCAGATGCCTGGTCACGCTCGGCATCACGGGCGCGCTGGCGTTGTCCAGCGTCCAGGCCGGCGCTGCCGACCTGCTCGCGGCCGCGCGCACCAGCGGCACGCTGCGTGTCGCGAACACGCAGAGCAGCCCGCCGTGGAGCCTGCTGGACGATCGCAACCAGCCGGCCGGCTATGACGTCGAAGTCGCGCGCGAAGTCGGCAAGCGCATCGGCGTGAAGCAGGTCGTGTTCATCGCCGATGCGTACAAGAACTTCGTCGAGGGGCTCAAGGCCGGCAAGTACGATCTCGTGATGAACGACCTGACGCCCACTACCGAGCGCAGCAAGCAGGTCGATTTCGCGAAGCCGTACGGCGTCGAGGATTTCCGCATCTTCGTGCGCACCGACAACACGGACATCCACGGGCAGGCGGACCTCAAGGGCAAGCGCGTCGGCGTCACCACCGGCTCGTCGAACGAGGCATGGGCACGCGCGCACCTGAAGGATTCCGACATCCGCGCATACGACAACGGCGGGCTCGTGTTCAACGATCTCGGCAGCGGGCGGCTCGACGCCGTCATCATCTCCCACTTCGGCGGGATGAAATACGCGAACGTGAATCACCTGCCGGTCAAGGAAGTCGGCGAGCCGCTGATCTATCAGCTTTCCGCGCCGGCGCTCGTGAAGGGACAACCGGCGCTCCTCGCCGCCGTCGACAAGGCAATCGACGACATGGCCGCCGACGGCACGCTCGAACGGCTCGCGAAGCGCTGGGTCGGCCCGACTTACGACATGGTCGGCAACATCGCCAAGGCGAAAGCGCAGAAGGAGTAACGCATGTTCGATCTCTTCGTGCGGTCGCTGCCGCTGCTCGAAAGCGCGGTGACGATGACCGTGTTCCTCGGCCTCGCGTCGTTCGCGCTCGGGTCGGCGCTGGGGCTCGCCGTCGCACTCGCGCGGGTGTCGTCGATCCGGTTCCTGCGCGGCGTCGCGTTCGCGTACGTGTCGATCTTTCGCGGCACGCCGCTGCTGGTGCAGATCCTGCTGATCTACTTCGGCCTGCCGCGCTACGGCATCACGCTCGACCCGGTGCCCGCCGCCCTGCTGGCGCTCACGCTCTTTTCCGCGGCGTACCTCAGCGAGAACTTCCGCGCCGGGATCAATGCGGTCGATCGCGGCCAGTGGGAGGCCGCGCATTCGCTCGGCATGAACTACTGGAAGATGATGTGGCGCGTGATCCTGCCGCAAGGGCTGCGCATCGCGATTCCGCCCGTCGGCAGCCGGATGATCGCGCTGATCAAGGACACGTCGCTGGCGTCCACGATCACCGTCGTCGAACTCACGCGCGTGGCCGACCAGGTCGGCGCATCCACTTTCCGCTACCTCGAGATGTTCCTGATGGTCGGCCTGATCTACTGGGTCATCAACCAGGTGCTGACGATCGTCCAGACGATTTTCGAAGGCCGGGTGTCGCGGCGCTTTCAATGAAGACCACCATGCATACCATCGTCGTTCAGGGGCTGACCAAGTCGTTCGGGGACAACGCCGTGCTGCGGGGCGTCGACTTCCGCGTCGCGCGCGGGGAAGTCGTCGTGCTGATGGGGCCGTCCGGTTCCGGCAAGACCACGCTGTTGCGTTCGCTGAATTTTCTGGAACTGCCCGATGCGGGCACGGTGTCGGTGTGCGGCATCGAAATCGCGCGCACCGGCGGCGCCGCGCTGTCGCGCGACGAGCAGAAACGCATCAAGGCCATTCGCCAGCGCACGGCGATGGTGTTCCAGTCGTTCAACCTGTTTCCTCATCGCACCGCGCTGGAAAACGTCATCGAGGGGCTCGTGAGCGTCAAGGGCGTGAGGAAGGGCGAGGCGGTCGAGCGCGGCCTGCACCTGCTCGATCGCGTGGGCCTCGCACACAAGGCCGGCGAATATCCCGCGCGGCTGTCCGGTGGCCAGAAGCAGCGCGTGGCCATCGCACGCGGCCTCGCGATGGACCCGGAAGTCATCCTGTTCGACGAACCGACTTCCGCGCTCGATCCGGCCTTGCGGGAAGACGTGCTCGCGGTCATGCGGGAACTCGCGGGCAACGGGATGACGATGCTCGTCGTCACCCACGAAGTGCGCTTCGCGCAGGATGTCGCCGATCGCGTGGTGTTCATGGAGAACGGCGTGGTGGTCGAAGACACGACGCCCGATACGTTCTTCACGGCCAGCACCCACCCGCGCGTACGTCAGTTCCTCAATCTCATCGAGACCTGACGCGCACCCGACCGGCCACCGGCCGGTCGTTCCTTTCATTCACTTCATTAGTTTTACGAAACATATCGAACCAAGGAGATGCTCATGAACCGCCGGCAGTTCTTCCCCGTGCTTGCCGTGCCGCTCGCCGGCGCTTTTCCCGAGATCGTGCAGGCGGCGAAGTCGAAAGACCGCGTGATCGTGATCGGCAGCGGCGTGATGGGCGCGTCGATCGCGTATCACCTCGCGGCGCGCGGCGCGGAGGTCGCGCTCATCGAGAAGGACGCGCCGGCGTCCGGCACGACGCGCAACTCGTTCGCGTGGATCAACGCGAACAACAAGACGCCCTACTCGTACTACGCACTGAACTACGAAGGCATCCTCGGATGGCGCCGCCTTCAGCTTGAAATCGGCCCGTCACTGCAGATTCAGTGGGGCGGCGGCATCGCGTGGTGCGGCCCCGATCCGCAGCAGATCGATACGCTCCACTACACGACCGCGCGGCATCAGCCGTGGGGCTATCCGATCCGCAACATCACGCGTGACGACCTCGAACGGCTGGTGCCCGGCGTGCGCGCCGGCGACTTCGGCGCGGGCTGGCATTCGACCCTCGACGGGACGCTCGACCCCGTCGCCGCCACGCTGGCGCTGGTCCAGGCCGGCATCCGGGCCGGTGTCACGCTGACGAAGGCCAACGTCGCGACGATCGATTTCAAGGGCGATCGCGCGATCGGTGTCACGACGGACAAGGGGCCGTTCTTCGCGGACCACGTCGTGATCGCGGCCGGCAACGACTCCACGCGGCTCGGCGCACAGGCGGGCATCCCCGTTCCGCTCCGCACGTCGAAAGGCATCCTGGCCCACAGCAAGCCGATGCCGCCGCTCGTGCATCAGGTGCTGATGCCGGCCGGCCTCGACATCAAGCAGAATCCCGACGGGCGCATCGTGGCGGGGTCGAACTTCGGCGACACCGGCGCGCTGGCGCCGACGCCCGAACTCGGCGCGCAGCTGCTCGAACGCGTGACCGGCGTGCTGCCGCAGACCCGCGGGATCGAACTCGACACCATGACGCTCGGCTATCGCGTCATGCCCCGCGACGAGTATCCGATCATGGGCCGCGGCCGCCAGTACCGGAATGTCCACGTTGCCGCGATGCACAGCGGGATGACGTCCGCGCCGGCCATCGGCCAGCTGTTCGCGATCGAAGTGCTCGACGGCATCGAAACGGCGCAGCTTCAGGACTTCCGCCCGCAACGCTTCTACGCGTGAGCCCGCCACCCGCCGGTTTGCCCGGCCGTGCCGGCACCCGCCCGTGCACGGCCCGGCCCGGCCCGGCCCACGGAGAAACAAATTCCTCCATTCCACATTCAAATAAAACGTTATTCCATATCAAGCTGAATCGCCAGCCAACTTTGGATCCTTTTTCCCGCCTGTCCCCCGTATCATTTCTCTCATTACGCAATGAGCAAGAGACGGACATGAGCGACACCACCACGCTGCACTACCTCGACTACGCCGCCACGACGCCCGCCGATCCGCGCGTGATCGAAGCGATGACGGCCTGCCTCGGCTTCGACGGCATCTTCGGCAACCCCGCATCGAGCTCGCACGCCGCCGGCCGGCTGGCGAAAGACAAGGTCGAACACGCAC
Organism: Burkholderia arboris; assembly: GCF_902499125.1. Classification (GTDB taxonomy): domain Bacteria; phylum Pseudomonadota; class Gammaproteobacteria; order Burkholderiales; family Burkholderiaceae; genus Burkholderia; species Burkholderia arboris. Next base: position 73,162 of record NZ_CABVPX010000018.1, on the reverse strand, counting down.
GTGCGCAAGTCGCCGCGCTGATCGGCGCGGATGCCGACGAGATCGTCTGGACGTCGGGCGCCACCGAATCGAACAACCTCGCGTTGAAGGGCTATGCCGAGAACGCGACCGACAAGCGCCACCTGATCACGAGCCGCATCGAGCACAAGGCCATCCTCGACACGATGGCGAACCTGTCGAAGCACGGCACGCAAGTCACTTTCCTGACGCCCACGCGCGACGGCGAAATCACCGCCGACGCCGTGGCGGCCGCGATCGGCCCCGATACGGGCCTCGTGTCGCTGATGCTCGTGAACAACGAGATCGGCACGCTGACCGATATCGGCGCCATTTCCCGCATCGTGCACGCCGCCGGCGCCCTGCTCCACGTCGACGCCGCACAGGCACTCGGCAAGACCCCGATCGACGTGCGCGCGCTCGGCATCGACATGATGTCGATGTCGGCCCACAAGGTTTACGGCCCCAAGGGTATCGGCGCGCTGTTCGTCCGCCGCGAGATCGCCGATCGCATCGCACCGCAGATTCACGGCGGCGGTCATGAGCGCGGGTTGCGCTCGGGCACGCTCGCGACGCATCAGATCGTCGGCATGGGCGTCGCGTGCGAACTCGCCGCTGAAAAGCTCGACGGCGAAGCCGCGCGGATCGCCGCGCTCGGCGCACGCCTGACCGGCGCGCTGTTCGCGCTCGGCGACGTCACGCAGAACGCTGCCGCCGCGCGCCGCATCCCGCACACGCTGAGCCTGACGGTGAACGCACCGGGCTTCTTCCCGTTCATGCTTGGCGAAGCGCTCGCCGTGTCGTCGACTTCCGCGTGCAACTCGACCAGCGGCGCACCGTCGCACGTGCTGACCGCGATCGGCCTCGATACGGAAACGGCCGGCCGCACCGTGCGCATCAGCTTCGGCCGCTTCACGACGGAGCAGGACGTCGACTTCGCGATCGCGTGTTTCCGCCAGGCGATCGAGCAATGCCGCGCGACCGCCGCGAACGGGTTCTCCGCGTCGCGCCAGATCACGCCGGCCGACCTGAAGGCGATCCGCAATGCCGGCTTCCGCTCGGTCATCTGCAACCGGCCCGACGGCGAAGGCGTCGATCAGCCGGCCTTCGACGAGATTGCCGCCGCAGCCCGCGAACTGGGCCTCGAAGCACGCTACCTGCCGGTCGAGCGCGACCACATCGGCGACGCGGAAGTCGACGCGTTCGGCGCACTGGTCGACACGCTGCAGAAGCCGGTGCTCGCGTATTGCGGAAGCGGCAACCGGGCCGGCATGCTGTGGAATCGTTTGTGCGCCCGGCGCACGGCCCCGGTCTCGGCCTGAACCCGCACACCATCGCGTAACGCGAAGATGCCGCGCTCGGGCGGCGATCGGGCAAGGCCAACGATGAGTTCCGGCACAATGGTTGTCCTGTCCGTCACCCCAGACACGAATGCCCTGCCCGTCACATTTCCGCGCGTGGAAGCGCGCCGACACTGACGCACCTTCCGCCGGCAGCCCGTGCAAGAAGCAGCGTGCCAGTCGGGCCACCGCGCTGCTGCTTGCAGCGAGCATCGCCGCTTGCGACGCCACGCCGGTACCTGACCGGCTCTCGGACGCCGACGCGACCTACGCGATGAAGGAGCGGTTCGGCCTCGGCGGCGTCATGGTATTTCTCGGGTCCTGCATCGGCGCCAAAAACCCGACTTACCCGGGCCAGGCGGCCTGCACCGTTGCAATCCGCTCGAACGGCCACGGGTCGGAGACGCAGGCCGATTTCCACTGGAACGGTAAGAAATGGGTGGCCGAGCCCACCGAGTCGCGGGACCTCCTGCCCTATCCCGATCCACAGCTCGCCGGGTTAGTAAAGTAAGCGCGGCGTGCATGGCCAGCATTCCCCGCACGACAGCCGCTACTTCGGATACTCCAGTTGCAGCGCGACCCAACCTGATGTCGCGTCGCCGTAGCGTGCCGCGATGTCTCCGAGCACACCGGGAAGCACCGATTCGCCATGGCGGCCGGCCGGCATCGCCACGTGCTCGTGCCGGTCATTCACCGGCTGCGCCAGCAAGCGCAGCCCGTGCCTCGACTCGATCACGCGCGCGTCTGCCGTCGCGACGACGTCACTGCGCCAGGTCCGCGCCCACGCATCGGCGGTCAACGCAACAGGAAGCTCGTCGAACCCGTTTTCGACCGGAAGTTCGAACGTCTCGTGCCGCCAGAACGCGAGGCGGTTCATCAACGCCATCGCCACCGTACGCGTGGTCAATGCGTATCGGCTACCGGCGTGAACGTCGCTCCATGCCTGCGCGCCGACGCTCTGCGCCGTCTCGCGTGCCGCTGCCGGCCCGACCAGCGCATTCACCAACGCCAGCGAAGCGGGAATCGACGCCGACACGCCGGTCGTCGTCATGACGTTACCGTCCATCACGTAGCGGCGATCATCAACCCACGTCGTATCGGTAAAGCGGCGACGCAGTCGTTCGCGCGAATACCAGTGGGACGTCGCCGTGCGATGCCGCAGCAAGCCCGCGTTCGCGAGGACTTCGGCACCATCGCAGATCGCCACCATCGTCGCGCCGGCAGCCGCCTGCTTGCGCAGCCAGGCCAGCACCGCCGGCCGGTCGGCACGATGCATCGCAGGCACGATCACGACATCCGCCCCCGCGGGAACCGTGGCGTCAAACCGGTCGAACGCGGTGTCTGCCAGCATGCGCAGCGCGGGCATCAGCTCGACCTCGCCCTCGTCGGCCGACACGGCGACCACGTCGACCGCACCGGACGCCTTCAGAATCGCGTACGGAACGATGAAATCGGTTGTTTCAGTTCCGGCGTTGTCTGCAACGATTGCAACGAGCGGCCGCGTGCGGCCCGACTTTGGCACACTCATCGTCAACGCTTGCGCGACTGGAGGCGTGTCCTCTGCCAGTGCCTGCACCGGCCGCCCCGATCCCCAAGCGCCCAGCAGCCCGCACACGAACAACACTGCCCCGCCTGTCTTCCGTACCCGCATCGTCCCCTCGCATCAGTCGATTGCACGTCCGGAAAATTACAAGGATCATGCTTGCGGTCACAAGGACAACTCCACCGCACTTTCCGCCATGTCCCAGTCAACCTGCCCGGCACGCGACATCGTTGTCGTCGGCTTCGAAGGCGTCCAGTCGCTCGATATCACGGGCCCGATGGAAGTGTTCGCGGTCGCGAACCGTTACCTGTCCGACCATGCCGTGCCGTACCGCCTCACACTCGCGACGCAACACGGAAATGACCTCGTCACGCACGCGGGCCTGCGCCTCGCCGGCACGGCCGCGCTCGCGGCACTGCCGGGGCGGATCGACACGATCATCGTTGCCGGCGGCAATGAAGCGGCGCTGCGACACGCCGCGTCGGAAGCCGGCGTGCTGCCGTGGTTGCGCACGCGGATCGCGGACACGCGCCGAATCGCGAGCATCTGCACGGGCGCGTTCGTGCTCGCCGCGGGCGGATGGCTGGACGGCAAGCGCGCGACCACGCACTGGAACCAGTGCGCGACGCTACAGGCGCGCTGCCCCGATGCGCGGATCGAACCGGACGCGATCTACGTGAGCGATCCGCCGTTCCATACATCGGCCGGCGTGACGGCCGGCATCGATCTGTGCCTCGCACTCGTCGAGGCAGACTGCGGCGCACCGACCGCACTTGCGGTCGCACGCGAACTCGTGCTGTTCATGCACCGTCCCGGCGGACAGGCGCAGTTCAGCGTCGGGCTCGACCTCCAGGCCGGTGCGACACCCCGCATGCGCGCGCTGCTCACCGACATCGCAGACAATCCGGCCGGCGACCTCGGCGTCACTGCACTGGCCGCCCGCATGCACATGAGCGAACGGACGTTTGCGCGCAATTTCCTCAGGGAGACCGGACTGTCGCCTGCGCAGTACGTGCTTGCAGCGCGCGTCGAGCGCGCGAAGGCACTGCTGGAGCGGGCCGACTGGCCGCTTGAACGGATCGCGGAACGTTCGGGATTCGGCAGCGTGGACGCGTTGCAGCGTGCCTTCGCGAAACGCGTCGGCGCCACGCCGCGCGACTATCGCGCGCGCTTCGGACCTCGAAGCGACAAGCGGAAGACGGAATAGGCCGCCCCGATTCATCCCGCGTTCAGGATGAAATGCGGGCGGACTTGCCCTGAAACAGGGCACGCCTCCGGATTTTCACTACGTTGCCGAAATCTGATAGAGCCGGGAGATTTGATTTCATACCGTTCACGCATCGGAATGGAAAGCGATGGCCGTTCGAGCACGGCATCGCGTGCCGCCGACGAATCCCAGGAGCGGGTCGCGGCATGAGGCCCGGGCGGCGATGACGGTCCTGCCACGCAGGACATTCGTGACGGAGCGACTATGGATGCAAGATTCCAGCCTGATTCAGGCACCGACAGTGACGTGAGCCTGCTGCACAAGATGGGCTATGCGCAGGAACTGTCGAGACGTATGAGCGGTTTCTCGAACTTCGCCGTGTCGTTTTCGGTGATCTGCATCCTGTCGGGCGGCATTACCGCGTTCCAGCTCGCGTTTTCCGCCGCCGGCGGCGCATCGATCGGCCTCGGCTGGCCGCTGGGCTCGCTGTTTGCGCTGATCGTCGCCGTGTCGATGTCGCAAATCGCGTCCGCGTTTCCGACGGCCGGCGGCCTCTATCACTGGGGCGCGATCCTCGGCGGGAAGAAATGGGGGTGGATGACCGCGTGGCTCAACCTGATCGGCCTGATCTTCGTGATCGCCGCGATCAATTTCGGCACCTACGATCCGTTCTTCAAGACGCTGATCGCGCCGATGTTCGGCGTCAGTCCGGACAGCCTGACGTGGTGGCATCAAACCGCGTTCATCGCGGTCATCACGATCTCGCAGGCGATCCTGAACGCGCGCGGCATCAAGATCGCGAGCAAGATCACCGACCTGTCGGGCTACCTGATCTTCGTCGTGACGATCGCGCTGGTGGTGTCGCTGCTCTACTACTCGCCCGTCGCGTTCGACGCGCACCGGCTGGTCACCTTCACCAACTTCACCGGCGTCGACGGCGGCGCATGGCCGAAGCAGACGACCCCGCTCGCGTTCCTGTCCGGCCTGCTGCTGGTGACCTACACGATCACCGGCTTCGACGCGTCCGCGCATACGTCGGAAGAGACGCACGACGCCGCCAGGAACGTGCCGCGCGGCATCATCGGGTCGGTGTTCTGGTCCGCGGTGTTCGGCTACGTGATGGTATGCGCGTTCGTACTGGTGATGCCCGACCTGACTGCCAGCATGAAGCAGGGCACCGGCTTCTTCGAAGCGATCCTCGCGCCGATTCCGAAGACGCTGCGGGTGACCCTCGAAATCGCGATGTTCTTCATCAACTACGTGTGCGGGCTCGCGGCGATCATGTCGACGTCGCGGATGATGTATGCATTCGCACGCGACGGCGGGCTGCCGGCGTCGAAGCTGCTGCGCAGCGTGAACCCGGCCCACCGGACACCCGGGCCCGCAATCTGGACGTGTGCGGTGCTCGCGATCGTCGTCACGCTGTATGGCGATGCGTTCTCGGTACTGAGCGCCGGCAGCGCGGTGTTCCTGTTCATCTCGTACGCGATGCCGATCGGCTCCGGGATGCTGGCCGAAGGCCGCTCGTGGACCGACAAGGGCCCGTTCCGGCTGGGGATCTGGTCGAAGCCGTGCGCGCTGCTCGCACTGGTCGGCGCCTGTGTGCTCGCGTATGTCGGCATCCAGCCGCCGAACGAAAAGGTGCTGTACGTGCTGGTCGGCTTCGTCGTGGTGCTGATGGTGATCTGGTACGGCTTCGGCGTGCGCAACACGTTCGCGGGGCCTCCGGTGCTGAAGGACACGCGCAATCTCGACCGCATCCGCGAACTCGAGGCGAACGTCGATCCGTCCGTCTGAAGCGTCTCCAGGCAAACTCAAAAACCGACTCGCCGGCACGATGCCGCGAGTCGGTTTTTTTATGTCGACGGGTCACGACGGGATTCAACCGCCCCGCGACGGTCGACCCTCGCGTCTGTCAGCCGTAGACCGGGAAACGCCTGGTCAGCTCGGCGACCTGCCCACGCACACGTTCGAGCGTCGCCGCATCTTCCGGGGCTTCGAGCACGTCCGCGATCAGGTTGCCGACGATCTCCGCCTCCTTCACCCCGAAGCCACGCGTCGTCATCGCCGGCGAACCGAGGCGCACGCCGCTCGTCACGAACGGCTTTTCCGGATCGTTCGGGATCGCGTTCTTGTTCACCGTGATGTGTGCCGCGCCCAGCGCCGCTTCCGCTGCCTTGCCCGTGATGTGCTTTGCACGCAGGTCCACCAGCATCACGTGGCTTTCCGTACGGCCCGACACGATCCGCAGGCCGCGCTTCACCAGCGTTTCAGCCAGCACGCGTGCGTTCTCGACCACCTTCTCCTGGTACGACTTGAACTCCGGCGACAGCGCTTCCTTGAACGCCACCGCCTTCGCCGCGATCACGTGCATCAGCGGGCCGCCCTGGATCCCCGGGAAGATCGCCGAGTTGATCGGCTTCTCGTACTCCGCCTTCATCAGGATCACGCCGCCGCGCGGGCCGCGCAGGCTCTTGTGCGTCGTCGTCGTCACGAAGTCCGCGTGCGGCACCGGGTTCGGGTACACGCCCGCTGCGATCAGGCCCGCGTAGTGCGCCATGTCCACCATCAGGTACGCGCCCACCGACTTCGCGATCTTCGCCAGACGCTCGAAATCGATCTTCAGCGAGAACGCCGACGCGCCCGCAACGATCAGCTTCGGCTTGTGTTCCTGCGCGAGCTTCTCGGCGGCGTCGTAATCGATGTCTTCGTTCTCGTTCAGGCCATAGCTCACCACGTTGAACCACTTGCCCGACATGTTCACCGGCGAGCCGTGCGTCAGGTGACCACCGTGCGCGAGGCTCATCCCCATGATCGTGTCGCCCGGCTTCAGCATCGCGAAGAACACGCCCTGGTTCGCCTGCGAACCCGAGTTCGGCTGCACGTTCGCCGCTTCCGCGCCGAACAGCTGCTTCACGCGGTCGATCGCCAGCTGCTCGACGACGTCGACGTACTCGCAGCCGCCGTAGTAGCGCTTGCCCGGATACCCTTCCGCGTACTTGTTCGTGAGCTGCGAGCCCTGTGCGGCCATCACGGCCGGGCTCGTGTAGTTTTCCGACGCGATCAGCTCGATGTGATCTTCCTGGCGGCGGTTTTCCTGCTCGATCGCTGCAAAGATTTCGGGATCGACGTTGGCAACGGTGCTGGTGGTGCGATTGAACATGATGATGGACCCAATGAGAGTGATTGACTGACCGCGGGATGCCGGCTGCAGGGTGATTCGGCCTTCGCATTCCAGCAGACGCGCCACCGTTCAGATAGAAGGATTGCGACAATCCGCTAGGACGCACCCCGCGCCGTGCGGACAAAAAAAATCGAAGGTTCGCATCGCTGCGGAACCTTCGACGAGACGGGCCGATCTGCGGCAGGCGTGACGCCCGCCGTTCGGCTTCTTGCGAACCGCCGCGTTCAGACGGCGGAAAAACAGTTGTCGACGAACAGGTGGGTGCCGTTGACGAAACTCGATTCGTCGGACGCGAGGAACAACGCGGCCGCCGCGACTTCCGACGGCTCGCACAACCGGCCCTGCTGAACCGCGATCGCCGCTTCGGTCGCATCGACACCCATCGCCTGCAGGTCCTTCAGTTCGCGCATCCCGTGCGGGGTGCGGATGAACCCGGGGGCCAGCGCGTTGCACCGGATCCCGCGGTCGCGGTACTCGACCGCGATCGCCCGCGCGAACATGTGGCACGCGCCCTTGGTCGCGTCGTACAGCACTTCGCCCGGCGTCGCGCATACCGCCGAGATCGACGACGTACAGACGATGCTGCCGCGCCCTTTCTCCAGCATCTGCGGCAGCACGGCCTTCGTCATCAGGAACATGCTCTTGACGTTCACGCCCATCAACCAGTCCCATTCGGATTCCTCGATGTCGAGGAACGGTTTGACGATCAGCGTGCCTGCATGATTGAACAGGATGTCCGCGTTGCCGTACTGCTTGCGCGCTGCATCGACCGCCTTCTGGACCTCCGCCTGCTTCGACACGTCGGCGCCGAGGCCGATCGCCTGCAGGCCCGCATCGCGCAACCGCGCGGCGAGCGTTTCGGCCGCATCGCCGTCGCGGTCGACGATCGCCACCTTCGCGCCCTGCGCGGCGAACAGTTCGGACGCCGCGCCGCCGCATCCGCCGGCGCCGCCGCTGACGATGGCGACCTTGCCGGCCAGGCGGCCGTCAATCTTGACATTCATGTGTCGTTCTCCAGTCTGGTTCGTTCGGTATGCTCAGCTGAACAGGGATCGAAGGTGATCGTTGAGGAAGCAGCCTTCGGGGTCCACGCTGCGGCGCAGCGCGCGGAACGCTTCGGCTTTGGGGAACCAGCGATCGACGTCTTCGCGGTTCGTGAAATGCAGCTTGCCCCAGTGCGGACGCGCGTCGTAGTCGCGCAGGATGTCGTCGACGTCCTTCAGGAACGGCCAGTAGTCGACGCCGTTCGGGCCGCCGGAGCATGAAATGGTCACGCTGTCCTGCCGATGGAACGGGCTGATCCAGGCCGGATCGCCCTTCGTGAAGCGGTATTCGACCGGGAAGATGCAGTCGCGGTGTTTCGTGAGGATGAGGTCGCGCACGCGGCGCAGCGCTTCCTTGCCGTGTTGCGCGGGCACCGCGTATTCGAGCTCGTGGAAGTTCGGCACGTAGTGGATCGCGTACACCTCCGAGCTGTAGGCGATCTTCTCGTGTTCGCCTTCGTGGAACGTGCGTTCGTCGGTGACATCCATCACCTTGATCTCGCACACGTCGTAGTCCTTCTTCGAGTTCGACACCTTCGTGGTGTCGGGCAGGCAGTACAGGTCGCGGCTTGCGGGCGTCGGGCACCAGAAGAAGCCGAAATGCCGGTGCGTCGCCGCCAGCGCGTCGTACTGCTCCATCAACGCTTCGAAGTCCTCGCGCCACACGCGGTCGTGCAGCCAGAACGCATCGGTCACCTGCAGCGTCATCTCCGACACCACGCCGAACATGCCGATATTCACCTGCGTCGCATGAAGCAGATCGAGGTCCTTCCCGTCGCTCACTTCCATGATCGAGCCGTCCGGGCGCACGATGCGCATCCCGACGACCTGCGACGACAGGTTGCTCAGCGTCGTCCCCGTGCCGTGCGTGCCGGTGGCGAGCGCACCGGCGATCGCCTGCGAATCGATGTCGCCCTGGTTGACGAGCGACAGGCCGGCCTCCTTGAGGTGGCGCGTCACCGCATTCAGCTTGGTGCCGGCCTTCACAGTCACGCGCTTGCGCGCCTGATCGACATCGACGATGCCCTGGTAATCCTGCAGCGACAGCAGCAAGCCGCTCGTGGCCACGACAGGCGTGAACGAGTGGCCCGACCCCGAGCAGCGCACCTGCTTGCCCTGGCGCGTCGCGGTGCGCACCAGCTCCGCAATCTCGGCCTCGCTGGTCGGCGATGCCAGGTGCGCGGCCACGCACGACTGGTTGCCGACCCAGTTTCTCCAGAATCCGCCACGGGGAAGTTCCATCGACGTCGCTCCAGCGTTGGTTTTGTGCCAAAGGTAGGGCGTCGACAGGCTTTTCACTATCGGATTTCGGCAAGCAAGGGTATTTACGAGCATGTGCCGGTTGCGGCCTTTTTGACCGGCCGGGCGAGCGGCTACAATGAATCGATCCGGCCCGCCCCTTCCCGCCCCCGATGACGCCGCCTGCCCACCCGAGCGATTTCTCCGGCGACCCGCTGTTTGCGCGCACGGTCGCGTTCTGCGCGTTCACCGACGTGGAGGAACAGGCGCGGTCGTTCGACGGCTGGAACATGAACTACACGCAGATCTCCGGCGGGCTGTTTCATGGCTCGTCGTCGATCATGTCGCTGGGCGGCATCAAGCTGCTCGTCGAAGACCTCGACAAGGTCATCCTGCAGCAAGGCGCGGTGCCGTCGGAGCGGATCGCCGTGGCCGTGCCGCTGGAACTGGAAGGCCACGCGCGGCTGTGCGGCGAGAAGAGCGGGCGCGACAGCCTGCACGTGTTCTCGAGCCAGCCGCAATTCGAGTTCTATTCGCCCGACCGGCACGTGCTCGTGAATATCGAGATCGAGCCCGGGAAGCTGTCGACGGAAGCGATGCGCACGGTGGCCGCGTCGCTGCGCGCGCAAACCCATTCGCCGGTGATCCCGATGGCGACCGCGATGGCCGACCATCTGCGCGACCTGCTGCGCCAGACGCTGGCCGCCGCGGCGAAATGCCTGCGCATCGACGACGTGGCGACGCAGGAGAGGATCGAACTGCTCGAGCGCACCGTGCTGTATGCGATCTCGGAAGCGATGACGGCCGCCACGCCGGAGGCTGGCGCGCAGGCCGCGCGCCCGACGAAATACTGGTCGCTGGTCAACGCGGTGCAGGAACGGCTCCAGGACGCGTCGACCTGCCCGCTGTCGATCGCCGAACTGTGCGTGCAGCTCGGCATCAGCCGGCGTACCGCGCAGTACGCGTTCCACGATACGTTGAACCTCAACCCGATTGCGTATCTGCGTGCCGTGCGGCTGAATCACGTGCGCCGCGAACTGCGGCTCGGCGATTCCGTGACGTCCGCCGCCACCAAGTGGGGCTTCTGGCACCTGAGCAGCTTCGCGCAGGACTATCGCGCGATGTTCGGCGAGTTGCCGTCGGCCACGGCGAAACGCTACGCCGCGCACCGGGCCGGCTAGGGCCCGCTCACGATCCGGTGGCCGATGCGACGGATATCGCACCGGCCACCGCGCTGCCTGCTACGTCACTCGTCCTGCTGTTCCTGCTGCGCCTGCACCTGCCGCTGCTGGATGAACTGCCGTACGTCGCTCATCGTCACGCGTCCGGTGTGCTTCGCATCGATCTCGTCGAAGTGCTTCGACACGAAACCGAGCCCGCTGCTCTGCGCCTGCGCCTTCGTCACGGCCGCGCCGTTGCTCAGCACGGTATTGCCGCCGAGCCGTGCGTCGACGCGCTGCTGCGCCTGCTGCTGCAGCGCCGCGCCGGTCGACGGCAACACCGGCGCCGCCCGCGTGGCCGGAAAGAACGGACCGTCGACACCGCGCCCGCCGTGCGGCAGCTTCACCGGCGCCACCGACTGCGGCGGCAACGCGTAGGCACTGCTCATCACGGCTCCGAGCACGATCAACGGGGACATACGCCGCATCAATTTGATTAGGGACATGATCACTCGCATTCAATGGATGAATAGAGGGTTCCTTTGACAAGGAGTCCGTCGCTTAAGGGGCCGCCGCCAGCGTCGTCGCGGCCGTCGCACCCGGGACGCTGCCGGTCGGCACGCTGGGCGGGTTTTCATCCGGCCACGGCGGCGGCAGCGTGTGCAGCGTCAGCGCCGTCGGAATCCGCGCGCCCTTGTAGAACGTCTTCAGGTCCCGCTTCATCTCCGGCCGGGCGACGTCGTCCAGGTAGATCATGTGGCCGCCCTGGAAGAAGTTCACCTGCAGCTTCGGATTCAGGCCCTTCACCGTCTGCAGCCGCGCGAGTTGCTTCTCGGTGTTGAAGAACGGCGTCGCGAGATCGTGATAGCCGTTCTCCGCGAGCACGCGAAGCTTCGGGTTCAGCTGCAGCGCACCGAGCAGATCGGGGATCGTGTCGGGCATCGGCTGGCCGTCGTGCGAGAAGTCCCAGACGCCGATGATGTTGTCGTTCAGCGGCAGGTACGTCGCGTTCGGGGCGGTATAGCCGAGGTAATCCGGCATCTGCGTCGCGAGCGCGTTCGTGAACGGCTGCGAAATCAGGATGTCGGACGGATCGCCGTCGTTCTGCAGCCGCGGATCGGAGTTCGGCAACGACACGCGTCCGTCATACCGGCCGATCGTCGTGCCGGGCAGCAGGCTCGTGCCGAACGGATTCGCGTTGAAGTAGCCGCGCAGCGCCTGTTGCGTCAGGCTCGACGGGATCGACCACAGCTTCAGCGTCGCATCGCTCGGGAACACCGGCGTGCCGAGCGCATCCGGAATGCCGAGCTGGCTCAACACCCACGACTGCGAGTACTTCTGCAGCTGGTTGTAGATCAGCGTCGTGAACAGTTCCGTCTGCAGTGCGTACAACCCCGGGTTCACCGGTGCCGGCGAGACCTGGTTGAAGTACGCCGCGACCGCCGCGTAGCCGGGCAGATAGCCGGCCACCGTATCGGTTTCGAGCAGCAGCCCTTCCGTCGACTGCGTGATCGCCACCGCCTCCACCGCATCCGCGAAGTAGTTCAGGATCGCCGACTGCAGCACGATGCCCGTCAGGTGCACGCCGGCCGATTCGAGCGCGAGCGCCAGCATGTCGGTACGCGGCGTGCCGTACGATTCGCCGTACAGGTAGATCGGCGACGTGCTGCGGCTGTTGACGTTCAGGTAGCGCTGGATGAAGTCGCGCATGATGTTCACGTCCGCATCCGAACCCCAGTACTTCTGGTTGGTGTTCGGCAACACGGCTTCCGACAGCCCCGTTCCGGGCGGGTCGATGAACACGAGGTCGGTGGTGTCGATCAGGCTGTCCGCGTTGTCGACGAGCGGATAGTTCGGCCAGTTGGTGCCGAACAGCGGATCGGGCGTGGCGACCCGCGTCGGCGCGAACGAGCCGAGCCGCAGCCAGATCGACGACGAGCCGGGGCCGCCGTTGTAGACGAACGTGACAGGGCGCGGCTTGCCGTTCTTGCTCGGCGCGGTGTACGCGACATACGACATCGACGCTTCCGCATTGCCGTTCGCATCCTGCGCGGTCAGGTGGCCGGTGGTCGTCGTGTAGTTGACCGTCGTGCCGCCGCCCTTCCACTGGTAATGCATGACGGCCGCTTTCTCGGAGACCTGCGACGCGGCGAGGCCGTCGGTCGCATTCATCGAGTACGCAACCTGGTCGACGTAAGGCTGGTTGGCCGCCGGCGCCTGGTTGCCGGCCGCTTGCGCGCTGGCTTGCTGGCTGGCCGTGGCCTGCGCGAGGCTCGACGCGCCGACGGACGACGAATCGTCGCCGCCGCACGCCGCGAGCGCCAGTGTCATGACGGTCAATGCACCTAGCCCGGCCAGCCGGCCGTGACAAACACGGCGGCTGCCGGTACTGCTCCTGTCTGGTTTCATCTCTTTCCTTGTGGCTGGTTCAGATACCACTTCACAAAGGCCGCCAACGCCCGCGAAACGCGCAGGCCTACCCGCCACTCGCGTTGCACGGTCGGCAGTCGGCGGTTGGGGATGGGACTTCTCAGAGACTGAACTTGATACAGACACAGCAAACTGCTGGCGAGAATGGTGCTCGGACGCGCCCCCTGCAGTTTGGACAACTTTTATATGACCAAAATTTACGACATGACAAAAATAGGCGGTGCTGCGCCGCGTTGTCAAAGATCATTCCGATATTAAAAATCCCGCAATGATGCGAAGGGCCGCCAGTGTCTGGCATTTGAAAGAAAATGGGATTATTCGTGCAAGGTGTTCTTTATCCGCAATGCGGCGCCAAATATTTTACTTTTCTCGCACAACACGCAAGCCTTTGCCGTATTGGCACTGCGCATCGAAAGCCTTCAGATCGACAGGATTTTTCTTTCATTTTTATTATCCATAATCGATTAAGACTGGATAGCGACATTCACCCGTCACTTCAGGATTCGATTCACTTCGGCCTTTCTTCAATTGCGATGCCGATGCGCATCGCGTCATCCACAAAATACCGATTTCGTTAATTCAATCCGGTATCGGCGGCATTATTTACCCGATATCCGGCCGGCATTTCCGGGCGGGCCGACGACGTGCGGCGGGGCCGCACGTCGTCGGTGATGGCACGTCAGCCCGCGATTACTTCCCGCCGCCCGGCAGCGCGATATCGATCAGCACCGGATCGTGATCCGACGAACGATACGCATCCGGCGCGTAGAACGTCTTCTGCTGTTCGGCCGACTTGTACGCGAGCGTGTACTGCAGCGCGAGCGGCTCGTCCGCGTTGATGTGCCATTCGTGCACGGCCTTCACGTGCGACGCGAGCGGCAGCGTCGCGAGCGCGTGATCGAGATAGCCGGCTTCGCCGTTGTACACGTAGCTGTACGCATTTGCGCCGATCCAGCGCGCGACGAGGTTGCGGTAGCCGCGCGATTCGAGCGTGCGGATCGGGTCTTCGTACGTGTAGCTGTTGAAGTCGCCGATCAGCAGCACGCCCTGGCCCGCGACACCCGTCGGGTTGCCTGCGAGCCAGTCGGCCACCTTCGCCGCCGCACGCGTGCGCGTCGGGTTCCAGCAGCCCTGGCCGTCGCCCTGGTCGAGATCGTCGTTCGTGGCGTCCGGGCAGTTCTTCGACTTCAGGTGGTTCACGGCCACCGTCAGCGACTGCTTGTTGCCGTTGATCAGCCGGAACGACTGTGCGAGCGGCTGGCGGTTCTTGTCGTCGATCGCGAGCGTCGCCGTGCGGCCGACCGGTTCGACCTTGCGGCTGTCGTAGATTATCGCGACCGCGATCGCATCGCCACCGAGGCGCGACACGCCCGGATCGACCACGCGCCAGTTGTTGCCGAGTTTCGCCGCGAGCTGGCGCACCGCGCCCAGTTCGCCGTAGCCGTTGTTCTGGACTTCCATCAGGCCGATCACGTCGGCGTCGAGCGCCTTCAGCGCGCCGACGATCTTCGCTTCCTGACGCTGGAATTCCTGGTAGTTCTTCGCGCCGCGGTTGTTCGGATCGTCGAAGCCGCCGCCGAGACCGTTGCCGTTGAAGTAGTTCAGCACGTTGAACGACGCGACGCGCAGGTTCGACTTCGGATCGCGTGCCGGCGCGTTCGTGCGCGGGTTCGGACGCGTGTCGAACGCCGGTACGGCCGCGCCGGGCAGCGGCTGCACGCGCCATGCGCCGTAACGCACCTCGAGCACGCCTTCGACGTCGCGCACGGTGTAGCCCGCACGCAGCGTGTTCGCGGCCGACAGGCCCGGCGCCGGGTACGGCACGGTTGCCGGGTTCTGCTTGTTCGAGCCGTCGTCGAGGATCAGGCGGTTGCGTGCGTTCGCGTCGATCTGCGTCTGCGCCTGGGCGGGCGGCACGACGCTCGTCGGCGTGCGCAGGCGGCCGTTGCTGAGCATCACGCTGCCGTAGCGGCCGAGCTCGTAGTTGTCGGTCACGTTCAGCGTCTGCGGCAGGCGCACGAGCATCCCTTCGTACGCGGCGAACGTGCTCGGGCTGTCGACCGGCAGCGTGAGCGTCGCGGGCGTGACCGTCTGGCCGTTCGCGCACACCGCGATCGCGCCCGACAGCGTCAGTTGCGTCTGCCCGTATTTCTCCTCGACCTTGCCCGTCACGTGCACGAGATCGCCGGCCTTCGCGCGCGCTTTCGGCGCATAGACGAACAGGCCTTCGGACACGCCCGGCTGGTTGCGGCGTTGCGCGTCGGCCTGCTGGACGAAGAAACCGCCGAAGCCGTCCGTGCCGCCGAAATCGGCGGTGACGACGGCTTCGATCGACACGTTCTGGCCGGCGAGCGGCGACGGCGCGCCAGGCCCCTGGATATCGGCGATCGGCGTCGTGCTGCCGCCGCAGTTCGGGCTGACGGGGGCGGCCGTGGCGGCGAAGACCGGCGCGGCGAGCGTCGGGAGCAGCAATAGCGGGGTAAACAGGCGGATTGTCGAGCGCATGACGGGGAATCCCGGTTGTGAGGGTGGCGAAAGCTTAGCGGCGCTCAATGACAGTTTTTGGTAATCGAAAGACAGGTCGATGTAATTGTCGTTATCGCGCTGCGATCGCCACCGATCGCCCGTTCGGGCCTGAAAATGCGGGGAAATCGTCTGACGAAAAACGTCTTCGTGCCCGCGACGATTGCCCCGCGTGCCTGTGCGCATGGCCCGCCGCGCTACACCGTCCCCGGCAACGCACTCGACACGAGCACGGCCGCGACCATCAGCACGCCACCGAGCACGACCGCCTCGATCCGCAACACTGCGCCGAACCGTTTCAACGAACGGGCCGGCATCGCGGCGACCGGATCCTTCAGCGCGGCCAACAGCTTCGGCATCCCGAAGAAGCGGTTGTGCCCGCCGAGCGCCGCCGCGATCAGCACCAGCGCGAACTTCAGCAGCAGGATCTGCCCGTACGTCGACGCGAGCAGGTTGGCGGGCGTGGCGACGCCGCGCCAGCCGTTGTACGCGCCGGTCGCGAACAGCACGATCAGCGCATACGTCGATGCATCGGACAGCGACTGCACGAACGATGCGCCCGCCGTGCGTTCGCTCGCGG
Organism: Burkholderia arboris; assembly: GCF_902499125.1. GTDB lineage: Bacteria > Pseudomonadota > Gammaproteobacteria > Burkholderiales > Burkholderiaceae > Burkholderia > Burkholderia arboris. The sequence continues at coordinate 56,916 of NZ_CABVPX010000018.1, read as the reverse complement.
GCATGCCGGCGAGCCGCGGCATCACGCCGAACGCCGTCACGAGCACGAGCCCGACCCACGCGCTGATCGCCAGCAGATGCAGCCAGTCGATCCACACCGGCACGCTGAACCAGCCTGCGTCCACCGGATGCCCGCCGTTGCTGCGAGCCAGCGCGACGCAGGCGAGCGCAGCCCACATCGCGAACGGAACCCGCGTGTCGTCCGCGCGCCTGACGCACGACAGCAGCACGACGACGAGCATGAACACGGCGCCGGCCAGCCATGCATGACCGAACCCCGTGCCCGCGAGCATCGCGCAAACGGCCGGCCCCGCGTCGAGCAACGGCACTTCGCTCATCAGTGCGCAGTGCGCCCAGAACGCAGTGATGCTGGCGAGCAGCGACACGACCGACGCGAGGCGCAGCGTCGCGACGAGCCGCCGCCCGACGGCGCGCTGCCATGCCGACGCGCCGCGCGCGAGCCAGTGGCTGCCGAGCAGCGCACCGACGACGACGGCGAACCCGGCGTTCTGGAGCGCCACCGCCACGAGCCGCAGCAGGCCGACGATGCCGTCGTTCATCCCTTCACCCTGAAGGTATAGGTGCCCTTCGTGCGGTGCGCATCGGCCGTCATCGCAGCCCATTGCACCGTGTACGCACCGGGCGCGAGCTTCGGCATCGCGACCGTCATCACGCGCGGGTTCGATGCATCGACCTGCGCCTTGTCCTGCGTGACGGCGTTGCCGCTCGCGTCCGACACCTTCACCGAACTGAATGCCGGTTCGAGGTCTTCGTTGAAGGTGAGCCGCACGGTGTCGGGCGCCACGTCGACCGTGCTGCCCGTCGCCGGTGCGGCGCTTTCCAGCTTGCCGTGTGCCGACGCCGCGATCGGCACGGCCGCAACGAGTGCGGCCACCGCAACGATCGCGGCCAACCGTCCGGGATTCGTGATCTTCATGTTCGCGCTCCGCGTCACGGCTTCTTCAGTTCGACGACCGTCAGCGCGCCATTCACGTCCTCGGCGACGAAGTCGATCTTGTCGCCGGCCTTGACCTGCGACAGCATCGCCGGGTCCTTCACCTTGAACGCCATCGTCATCCCGTCCATCCCGAGGTTCTCCAGCGGGCCGTGCTTGATCGTCAGCTTGCCGGCGGCCGTATCGACCTTGCGGATTTCACCGTGCGACATGCAATGCGCCGCGTCGGCGCCCTGCTTCGCGGCGCCGCTCATGTCCATGCCGGCCATGTCGCCGGCTGCGTACGACGCGGCGGAAAACGCCAGCGCGCAACCCGTTGCCATCAAAACCAGTCCCTTCTTCATCGTGAAGACTCCCATGTGAGTGAATGAAACCCGGCGGCCGCATCGGTACGGCCCCCGCGTGCTGCTGCTCAACCGTCCGGCAATTCGCCGGTGTATTCGTAGGCGACGGTGCCCTTCGGATGCCGGAACCAGCCCGGATCGCGATAGTCGTTGCGGCCGAGCCCCTGCCGCACCTTGCAGACCGTGAACATGCCGCCCATCTCCAGCGGCCCGAACGGGCCGGTGCCCGTCATCATCGGCAGCGTGTTGTCCGGCAGCGGCATCTCCATCCCGCCCATCGCGCCGCCCGTGCTGCCCATCGCCATGTAGTCGGGCACGAGCTTGCCGATGCGCTTCGCGAGATCCTGCTGCGGCACGCCGATCAGGTTCGGCACCTGGTGGCCCATCGCATTCATCGTGTGGTGCGACTTGTGGCAGTGGAACGCCCAGTCGCCCGGACGATCGGCGGTGAACTCGATCGCGCGCATCTGCCCCACCGCGACATCGGCCGTCACTTCCGGCCAGCGCGCCGCCGGCGGAATCCAGCCACCGTCGGTGCCCGCGACTTCGAAGCTGTAGCCGTGCAGGTGGATCGGATGGTTCGTCATCGTCAGGTTGCCGAAACGAATCCGCACGCGGTCGCCGGCGCGCATCGGCAGCGGATCGATGCCCGGGAACACGCGCGAGTTGAACGTCCACATGTTGAAGTCGGTCATCTCGTTCACGCGCGGCGTGTAGCTGCCCGGGTCGATGTCGTACGCGGCGAGCAGGAACACGAAGTCGCGATCGACCGGCATCGTGCCGCGATCCTTCGGGTGCACGATGAACATGCCCATCATCCCCATCGCCATCTGCACCATCTCGTCGGCGTGCGGGTGATACATGAACGTGCCGTGCGATTCGAGCTGGAACTCGTAGACGAAGGTCTTGCCGGGCGGAATGTGCGGCTGCGTGAGACCGCCCACGCCGTCCATCCCGTTCGGCAGCCGCAGCCCGTGCCAGTGGATCGTCGTGTGCTCGGGCAGCCGGTTGGTCACGAAGATGCGGACCTTGTCGCCTTCGACGGCCTCGATCGTCGGGCCCGGCGACTGGCCGTTGTAGCCCCACAGGTTCGCGTTCATGCCGGGCGCCATCTCGCGCACGACGGGTTCGGCCGTCAGGTGGAATTCCTTCCAGCCGTTCTTCATCCGCCACGGCAGCGACCAGCCGTTCAGCGTCGCGACGGGCGTGTACGGGCGGCCGTTCGGCGGCACGAGCGGCGGCTGCGTGCCGGTTTTCGCCATCGAGGGCGCTTCGGGCAGCGACGCGGCGCCGGCCTTGCTGACCATCGCCGCACCGAGCAGCGCGGCGCCCGAGCCGCTGAGAAATTGTCGACGGGACACCATGTCAATGACCTTCCGGATGCGTTTGCGTCGCGGGCGCCGGTTGCGCCGCGGGGGTGGAAGCCGGCTGCGGAGCAGCGTCGGCCCTGGATGGGGATTCCGGTGCCGAGGCGGTGTCATTCGTCGCGCGCGGCGCGGCGCCCGATGACGGCAGCCGGCCGCCGACGGCCATCTGCAGATCGGTTTCGGCGAGCCAGTAGTCCTTCAGCGCATCGATGTAGCCGTTGACCGCGCCGACCTGTTCGCGCGCATCGGTCAGCAGCTCGAACACGCTCGCCAGCATCCCGTTGTAGCGCAGCAGCAGTTCGTCGGAGATCGTCTTGCGCAGCGGCACGACTTCATCGCGATAGTGCGTCGCGACGTCGTAGCTCGTCACATACGCCGCGTACGATTCGCGCACTTCCGAGCGCGCGTCGATCGCCGTCTTCGCGAGCCGGTTCGCCGACTGCATGTAGATGGCCTCGGCGCGCGCGACCTTCGCGCCGCCCCAGTCGAACAGCGGAATCTCCACGCTGATCTCGTAGCCGTGCTCGTGGCCCTTGCCGGTCTCGTAGTTGTTCACGTAGCCGAGCTCGACCGCGTTGACGAAGCGTGTCGCCTTGCTCAGGCCGAGCGACGATGCGACGCCCTGCATCTGCAGCTTCGCGGCCTGGATGTCGAAGCGGTTGCTCATCGCGAAGCGTTCGAGACCGGGCAGGTCCGGGCGGGCTTTTGGCAGGTCGGGCAAGCGCTCGGGCAGCGCGTACTGCGTGCGCTCGCCCCACAGCCCCAGCGCGCGCGTCAGCTTCTCGCGCGCGGCCACGGCCTGTTGGCGCGCCTTCGCGTGCTGCGCGACCGCGTCGGCATGGAACGCCTGTTCGCGTGCGTAATCGAGGCGGCTGAAGTTGCCGGCCTGCCGCATGCGCTGCGCGAGTTCGGCGGCCGCGCTCGCGGCGTCACGTACCTGTTGCGCGTAGTTCGCGGCCTGTTCGGCGGCGACGGCCTCGACATACGCGCGGCGCGCATCGGCCGCCACCTTCAGCATCGCGTCGGCCGTTTCCAGCTTGGTTTGCTCGAAGCGGCGGCGTTCGATGTTCGTTGCGAGCGGCATCGTCAGCAGCGCGAACACGTTCGCCGAGAACGTGCGGCCAAGCGTCAGCTCGCCATCGCCGGCGCGCGTGCGGCTGAACGCGAAGCGCGGGTTCGGCAGCCGGCCGGCCTGCACGAGGTCGGCCTCCGACAACCCGAGTTCGGCATACGACGCCTGCAGGCCGCGGTTGTTCAGCAGCGCGACCTGCACCGCGTCGTCCATCGACAGCGGCTTCGCAAGCAGTTCCCTGGTTCGTTTGTCGACGGCTTCGCGATCGGCGTCGCTCCTGACGACCACCGCGTCTTTCCCGATGCGTTCCGATGCGGCGGACGACACGGCATCGAATCCGCCGTCCTTCGAAAACGTCGTGCAGCCCGCGAGGAACGCCAGCGCGACCGCGGCCGCGCCGATCCTCGGCGATATCGCCAGGTTCGTCATTGCGCGGCCCCTCCGTGTGTTGCATGGGCGCCGCCGTTGCGCGCCGGCGTGCCGGGCTTCGCGGGCCGCGCCGACACGTCCCGGTTCAGTTGTTTCCAGCCCGGGCCTTCGTCGTCGCGATACGGCCGGTAGCCATCGAATGCGGACGTCACGGTGACATCCGGCACCGCCGCGGCGGCGTCCGCCGGATCGGGCAGCGGGGTTTGCGCAGGCGCGAGCGACGGCACGAAGGCCGCCGCGCTCAACAGCGCCGCAGTGATCAGTCGCATGAAAAGGTCTCGTCTTGAGTCGTCCGGCGGATTCGATATCGCCGCCGGCGCGGATTGCAGATCGCGGCCGGTCGGGCCGCGGGCCGTGTCTAGACGAGAAGCCGGCGCGGTGGCCTGTCGATGCCGCCAGTCAGGAACGACACAACGACTGGCGTCGGAGCGAAAGAGGCGATCGCGATACCGATACCCGACGCAACGGACACCGCAGGGAGATCCGCCATGCCGGTGCCGAAGCAGCACGACCCGCACGCCGGGCACGGCTGTGCATGTCGCGCATGATCGTCGTGCTCATGCTGATGCCCATGCTGGCCACCGTGCGCACCCGGCATCGCATGCTGCGCGGCCGAATCATCGGCGCGTGCCGTGCCTTCCGCGTGCGGCGTAGCCACGACCGCACCAGCGCCCGCGCATGCCATCGACACGGCCGCGAACGACTGGATCGGCAGGCTCAGCGCCAGCAGCACGACGAGGACGAATTTGCGCCAGTACGACATGGATGCGGAATCAGGCAGGCAATGACCGGATGGGCCGGCACGGCGCCGCAATGGCGCGCTCCGGAGACACGACGGCCGCAGCTTATCGCCGGCGCGGTGACGACGACATGGCCGAAACATGACCGGATTTTCATGAAACGCGGGCTACGCAGCGTGCGCGCTCCATGACAATCCCGTCATCCGGCGGTCATCCTTCGCGCACGCGCGGCGCCGTAAGCTCAGGCGTTACACTGACCGGCTGGAATCACGGACAGCCTGCCTTACCATGCGGATACTGATAGTCGAAGACGAACCCAAGATGGCCTCGTACCTCCGGAAGGGGCTGATGGAGGCGAGCTACACGGTCGACATCGCGGAAAACGGCAAGGACGGGCTGTTCCTCGCGCTGCACGAGGATTTCGACCTCGTCGTGCTCGACGTGATGCTGCCGGAGCTGGACGGTTTCGAGGTACTCAAGCGGCTGCGCGCGCAGAAGCAGACACCTGTGCTGCTGCTCACGGCGCGCGAGGCGATCGAGGACAAGGTCGCCGGGCTCGAACTCGGCGCCGACGATTACCTGCTCAAGCCGTTCGCGTATGCCGAATTCCTCGCGCGCATCCGCTCGCTGCTGCGGCGCGCGCCGCGCAACGTGCGCGAGCTCCTGCAGGTTGCCGATCTCGAGGTCGACCTGCTCAAGCGCCGCGTGCGGCGCGCCGACACCCGCATCGACCTGACCGCGCAGGAATTCTCACTGCTGCAGTTGCTCGCGGAACGCGAAGGCGAAGTGCTGACGCGCACGTTCATCACGTCGCAGATCTGGGACATGAATTTCGACAGCGACACGAATGTCGTCGATGCGGCGATCAAGCGCCTGCGCGCGAAGATCGACAACGCGTACGAGAAGAAGCTGATTCACACGATCCGCGGGATGGGCTACGTGCTCGAGGATCGCTCGTGACCGCGAGCCCGGCGTCGTATTCGCTGCTGCGGCGCCTGACGGTCGCGTTCGCCGTCGTCGCCGCGCTCGTGTTCGCGCTGACCGGCGCGTATCTGTACCGTTCGCTGTCCGCAGAACTCACGCGGCGCGACGACATCGAGATCTCCGGCAAGCTCAACCAGTTCCTGCAACTCTCGCATGCCAGCGGATCGACGGCCGCGCTGCGCGCCGATCCGGCCGTGTTTCATGAAGTGCTGCTGTCGCACCCGGGCGTCTATCTCGGCATCTACGACGCGCAGAACCACCCGCTCGTCGAGCATTCCGACGAGGCCGGCAACACGCTCGCTTCCGTCATCGCGGCATCGCATCCGGCCGGTGGCAGCGCCGGCCCGTTCACCTGCTCGCCATCCGGCATCGGCACGTCGCGCTGCGTGTACGCCCGCGAAACGCTGCCGTCCGGCGAAGCGATCCAGGTCGCGCTCGCGCGCACGGCGACCGACCGGCATTCGCTGCTCGAAAGCTATCGTGTCGACATCTGGCTCGCGGCGGCCGTCGGCGCGCTGCTGGTCGGCGCACTCGGCTATGCGGTCGCGTCGCGCGGCCTGCGCCCGGTCGAGAGCCTCGGCCGGCAGACGTCGCGCATCGAGGCGCACAACCTGAACGCGCGCCTCGACGCGCGCGGCGGCCCCGTCGAGCTGCGTGAACTCGCGACGTCGGTCAACCGCATGCTCGACCGCCTCGAACGCGCGTTCGTGCGGCTGTCGCAGTTCTCGTCCGATCTCGCCCACGACATGCGCACGCCGCTCGCGAACGTGATCAGCTCGTCGCAGATTACGCTGTCGCGTGCGCGCTCGACCGAGGAATACGAAGCGCTGATCGATTCGAACATCGAGGAATGCGAACGGCTGCAGCGGATGATCGAGAACATGCTGTTTCTCGCGCGCACCGACAATGCGCGGCAGCACCTGAAGGCCACCGCGCTCGACGCGGGCAGCGAACTGCGCCGGCTCGCGTCGTATTTCCAGGCGCTGGCCGACGAAGCGGGCGTGCGCATCGACGTGCAGGGCGAAGCGCCGGTCATCGCCGACGCAACGCTGTTCCGGCGCGCAGTGAGCAACCTCGCGTCGAATGCGCTCGAACACGCGGAAGCCGCGTCGACGATCGAGCTGGCCGTTTCGACGCAAGGGAATTTCGCAGTCGTCGAAGTGACGAATCGCGGCGTCGCGATTCCGCCCGAACAGGTCGAGCGGATCTTCGAACGCTTCTACCGCATCGATTCGTCGCGGCACGGCGCGGCCCGCAATGCGGGGCTGGGGCTCGCGATCGTGAAGTCGATCATGGAACTGCATCGCGGCAACGTCGAGGTCGCGAGCCGCGACGGGCGCACGACGTTCGCGCTCTACTTTCCGCGCAGCGTGGAAGGGCAATCCGGTTAGCGATTCTCATTCACGACGTTCACGTGACGTCACCCCATGCCGATTGCTTTCCGATGCGGCAAGCGTGCCCGCCATGCACGCGCCTTTCCTCATCCGATGCAGGGATATGCACACGCAAGCTTGCCGAAAGCAATCGGCTCGGCTAGACTGCCCTTCGTCTTTGGGGAGTAGCCTGCTTTCCGTCCCCCGGAAAGCGAACGCGTCAACACACTCGGCCTGCGGCCGTGGCGCGTTCAGCCGGATCGGCTTGGCGAGACCATAGGCGCATCGCGTCGTTCCTGGTCGGACGTCGGCGGATGCGCCATGGTTCGTCAGCGTCCGACCACGGAGTCCCCATGTTCCCCGCAACCTTCTCCCCGCGCTCCCCCGCCCGTTACGCACGTGCCTGCGGAGGTGCCGCATGACCTTCATGTTCCTCGAACTGGCGTTCATGCTGATCGTCATCCTCATCGCGGCCGAGGTCTTTACCAATGCGCTCGAACATCTCGGCGAACGCCTGAAGATTTCCGAAGGCGTTACCGGTTCGCTGTTCGCGGCCGTCGGCACCGCGCTGCCCGAAACGATGGTGCCGCTGCTCGCACTGGCCGGCGGCACCGCGAACCAGGCCGTCAACGAGGAAATCGGCGTCGGCGCGATTCTCGGCGCGCCGCTGATGCTCGCGACGCTCACCACGTTCCTGATGACGCTCGCCGTGATCCGCTCGCGCGGGCTGCGCGGCACGATCGCACCGGAGCGCACGGGCTTCGTGCGTGACATGAACTACTTCCTCGCAGCCTTCTCGCTGGCCACCGCCGCGATGTTCGTCCCGCATCACAACTGGGCCGTGCGGGCACTGCTCGCCGCGATGCTGGTCGGCATCTACGTGATGTACGTCGTGATGACGTTCCGCGCATCGACCCGGCTCGTCGATGCCGGGCACGGCACCGAAGCGCCGCATGCGATGTTCCTGTCGCGTCTCGGCCTGCCGACCAACCTGGCGACGATCGCGCTGCAGCTGCTGATCGGCCTCGCGTTGCTGATCGCCGGTGCGAAGGGCTTCATTCACGGCGTGGAAGGCGTGTCGCACGTGCTCGGCATCTCGGCGCTGCTGCTGTCGCTGATCATCGTGCCGATCGCGACGGAGTTGCCGGAGAAGGTCAACAGCGTGCTGTGGATCCGGCGCAAGAAGGACACGCTCGCGTTCGGCAACATCACCGGCGCGATGGTGTTCCAGGGCACGCTGCTGCCGGCAATCGGCATCATGCTGACGCCGTGGGAGCCGCGCCCCGAAGTGCTGACCGGCGTGATCATCACGCTCGCGGCGGCCGCGTGGCTGCGCTTCAATGCGCGCACGCGCGGGCTCGCGATCTGGGCGCTGCTCGCGAACGGCGCGGGTTATGCGGGGTATCTGGTCCTGACGCTGACGCGTTGATGCTGATGCCCTGACGCCAGGAACGGGCGCGCCGGCCGACGGACACGTCGGCGCGGCGCGCTTCGCTGCGCGGGACGCAGGCGGCAACAACGCCCGCTCCGGACGATCAGGAACCCTTGACGAGCTTGACGATCGTCAGCGTGCCATCGACCTTCTCGATCCGCACCTTGACCTTGTCGCCCGCATGCGCATGCGCGAGCATCGCCGCATCCTTCGCCTTGAACGCCATCGTCATCGCCGGCATCCCGACGTTTTCAAGCGCGCCGTGCTTCAGCGTGATCTTGCCGCTCGCGGCATCGACCTTCTTCACTTCGGCATCGGTCAGCGCGGCATTCGATTCGGCCGCACCGTCCGACGACATCTTCATGCCCGACATGTCCATGCCCGACATCTCGCCGGCGGCAAACGCCGGTACGGCGACAGCGCCGAGCGCGACGACGGCGGTTGCGGTAGCGGTGGCGATCAATCGATTCATCTTCATCGTAATTCTCCAGTTGGGGTGGATGGCACGTTCGTGCCGGAAGGAACTGCATCGGAATGCCGCACCTGGCCCGCGCTTCGTGCACGACGGCGCTGAAACAGGAGCCACGCGGCGGGAATGACGAACATCGACAGCAGCGGTGCCGTGACCATGCCGCCGACCATCGGCGCGGCGATGCGCTGCATGACTTCGGAACCGGCGCCGTGGCCGACCATGATCGGCACGAGGCCGGCGAGCACGACGGCGACCGTCATCGCCTTCGGCCGCACGCGCAGCACTGCGCCCTCGCGGATCGCGTCGAGCAGCACCGCATCGGTCAGCGGTGCGCCGGCATCGAGCCGGCGCTGCAGCGCGCCCTTCAGGTACAACAGCATCACGACGCCGAATTCGGCGGCCACACCGGCCAGCGCGATGAAGCCAACCGACGTCGCGACGGACACCGCATGGCCCAGCACCCACACGAGCCAGAAGCCGCCGATCAGCGCGAACGGCACCGTCGACATCAGCAGCAGCGCATCGGCCGCCGAATCGAACGTGAGGAACAGCAGCACGAAGATGACGACGAGCGTGACGGGCACGACGGTGCGCAGTGTCGCCGCCGCGCGCTCGAGATACTCGAACTGCCCCGACCACGCGATCGAATAGCCGGGCGGCAATGCGACCTGTTGCGCGACGGCCTGCTGCATCGCACGGACCGCCGTGCTCAGGTCGACGCCGCGGAGATCGACGTACACATAGCCGGACAGCCGCGCGTTCTCGCTGCGGATCATCGGCGGCCCGTCGGCGATGTCGATGCGCGCGACGTCGCCGAGGCGGATCTGCGCGCCGCGCGCGGTGACGACCGGCAGTTGCCGCAGGTTCTCGAGCGAATCGCGGATCTCGCGCGGATAGCGGATGTTGATCGGGAAGCGCTCACGCCCCGCGATCACTTCGCCGACATCGTCGCCGCCGACCGCCGACGACACGACCGACTGGATATCGGCGACCGACAAGCCGTAGCGCGCGGCCGCGAGCCGGTCGATATCGACGTCGATGTAGCGCCCGCCGTTCAATCGTTCCGCAAGCGCGGACGTCACGCCCGGCACGTGCTTCACGGCCGCCTCGACCTGCGTCGCGATCGCATCGATGCCGGCGAGGTCCGGCCCGGAAATCTTCACGCCGACCGGCGTCTTGATCCCGGTGGACAGCATGTCGAGCCGGTTGCGGATCGGCGGCACCCACACGTTCGACAGGCCCGGCACCTTCACCGTCCGGTCGAGTTCGTCGACGAGCTTCTCGGGCGTCATGCCGGGCCGCCATGCGCTGCGCGGCTTGAACCGGATCGTCGTCTCGAACATCTCGAGCGGCGCGGGGTCGGTGGCCGAATCGGCGCGGCCCGACTTGCCGAACACCGTGTCGACCTCGGGCACGGTCTTGATCAGCCGGTCGGTCTGCTGCAGCAGCGCGCTCGCCTTGTCGGCAGAAATGCCCGGCAGCGCGGTCGGCATGTACAGCAGGTCGCCTTCGTCGAGCGGCGGCATGAATTCGCCGCCGAGCCGCGACAATGGCACGGCTGTCAGCGCGAGCGCGACGACCGCGACGCCGATCGCGAACCACGGGCGCCGCAGCGTCGCTTCGAGCAGCGGCCGGTACAGGCGAATCAGCACGCGGTTGATCGGATTCGCGTGCTCGTGCGGAATGCGGCCGCGCACGAGATAGCCCATCAGCACCGGCACCAGCGTCACCGACAATCCGGCGGCGGCCGCGATCGTGTAGGTCTTGGTGAACGCCAGCGGCGCGAACAGCTTGCCCTCCTGCCCTTCCAGCGAAAACACCGGGATGAACGACAGCGTGATGATCAGCAGCGAGAAGAACAGCGCGGGCCCGACTTCCGCGGCCGACGCCGCGACGAGCGCCCAGCGGCGCGCGGCCGTGAGCGGCTCGCCCGGATGCGCGTGGTCGTACGCTTCCAGATGCTTGTGCGCGTTCTCGATCATCACGATCGCCGCGTCGATCATCGCGCCGATCGCGATCGCGATCCCGCCGAGCGACATCAGGTTCGCGTTCACGCCCTGGTAGCGCATCACGATGAACGCGGCCAGCACGCCGAGCGGCAGCGACAGGATCGCGACGAACGCGCTGCGCAGATGGAACAGGAACACCGCGCAGACGATCCCGACGATGACGAATTCCTCGATCAGCTTGTCCTTCAGGTTGCCGACCGCGCGCTCGATCAGTTGCGAACGGTCGTAGGTCGTGACGATCTCGACGCCGGGCGGCAGCGAGCGCTTCAGGCCGGCGAGCTTCGCCTTCACCGCATCGATCGTCGTCAATGCGTTCTTGCCCGAGCGCATCACGACCACGCCGCCCGCCACCTCGCCCTGCCCGTTCAACTCGGCGATCCCGCGCCGCATCGCCGGGCCGACCTGGATGCGCGCGACGTCGCCGAGCAGCACCGGCGTGCCCGCGTCGTCGGTGCGCAGCACGACATGACGGAAATCATCGAGCGTGCGCAGGTAGCCGGACGAACGCACCATGTACTCCGACTCGGCCAGCTCGACGACCGACCCGCCGGATGCCTGATTGGCCTGACGCAGCGCATCCGCGACCGCCGCCTGCGTGATGCCGTAGGCGCGCAGCCTGTCGGGATCGAGCACGACCTGGTACTGGCGCACCATGCCGCCGATGCTCGCGACTTCCGAGACGTCCGGCACCGCCTTCAGCTCGAACTTCAGGAACCAGTCGTTGAGCGCGCGCAATTGGCCGAGATCGTGATGGCCGGTGCGATCGACGAGCGCGTACTCGTATACCCAGCCCACGCCGGTCGCATCGGGCCCGAGCGACACGGTCGCGCCGGCCGGCAGCCGGCTCTGCACCTGGCTCAGGTATTCGAGCACGCGCGAACGCGCCCAGTACGGATCGGTGTGGTCGTCGAACAGCACGTAGACGAACGCGTCGCCGAACGACGAGTACGCGCGCACGGTTTTCGCGCCCGGCACGCCGAGCAGCGTCGTCGTCAGCGGATAGGTGACCTGATCCTCGACGACCTGCGGCGCCTTGCCCGGATACGACGCCTTCACGATCACCTGCGTGTCCGACAGGTCGGGCAATGCATCGAGCGGCGTCTGTCGCAGCGAATGCACGCCCCATGCGGCGAGCAGCACGGTGGCCAGCAGCACGAGGAAGCGGTTCCGGACCGACCAAAGAATGATGCGCGCGATCATCGTTCGCCTCCCTGCGGCTCGATCTTCGTCAGCCGGTAGCCGTCGTCGGTCTGCGTGAACGCGAATCGTACGGTCTGGCCTGGCCTCACGTCCGGGAACGCGCGGGCCGACGGCTTGCCGAACGCCATCGTCATCGCGCCCCAGCCAAGCGCCGGTACAGGCTGATGCGAGAACGTGATGTCATCGGCCGTGACCTTCTCGACCTTGCCGGTGGTTTCATAGACCGGCGCGGTTGCCGCGACGGACGATGCGGCCGCGCTTGCCCCCGTCGCGCGCTCCAGCCGCGGCAGCACGCCTTTCAGGCTGGCTTCCGAATCGATCAGGAACTGCCCCGACGCGACGACCGTGTCGCCCTCGTTCAACCCGCCGAGCACTTCGGTGTCGCCGCCGACATCGCGGCCGGCCGTGACCGATACCGGTTGAAGCCGGCCGTCGCCGTTCTTCACGATGACGATCGTGCGCTTGCCGGTCGCGATCACGGCCTCGGACGGCACGAGCAGGCGCGACACCGTGTCCTTCGCGGCGACACGCACGCGCATCAGCATGCCGGGCGTGAGCTTCAGCGATGCGTTGTCGATCTCCACGCGTGCCTGCAGCGTGCGGCTGCCGGTGCTGATGCCGGGCAGCACTTCGCGAATGCGTCCGCTGAAGTGGCGCGCCGGATCGCCCGCGAACGTCGCATCGACCGACATCCCCGGCTGCACGTTCAGCGCGAGCGCTTCCGGCACCTCCACGATCAGCCACAGCGTCGACAGCCCGGCGATCTTCGCGAGCGTCTGACCGGGCGCGACCATCGCGCCGTCGCGCACGTTCAGCTCGCTGACGACACCCGTTTCCGGCGCGGCAAGCACGACATGCGTCTGCGCGCGGCCGGTGCGATCGAGGGCGGCGATCATGCCGTCCGGAATCGACAGCGCCCGCATCCGCGCGCGCGCCGCATCGAGCAGGCTGCCGTCCATCCCGCCGCGCTTCAGCGCGAGATATTCCTCCTGCGGCGCAAGCCAGTCGGGCACGAACAGCGACGCGACCGGTGCGCCCTTCGCGATGCGCTGCATCGGTGCACGCGCGTACAGACGGTCGATATAGCCGGTCACGCGCGACTGCACGACGTCCGCGCGCGATTCGTCGAACTGCGTGGTGCCCACCGCGTCGAAGCCCGCCGCCGTCTGCTGGCGGCGGACGGTCGCATAGCGGATGCCGAGGTTCTGCTGCAGGCCCGGATCGATCCGGATGCCCGCTGCGTTGCCGCCTTCGTCCGCATAGACGGGCTGCAACTGCATGTCCATGAACGGCGATTTGCCCGGTTTGTCGAAGTGCTGGTTCGGCACCATCGGGTCGTGCCAGTACAGCACCTTGCGGGTTGCCTGCCGGTCCGGCATGCGCGTTGGCGAAGCAGCGGCCATCTCGGCGCCGCCCGCCGCATGGCGGGCGCCCGCGAAATAGCCGGCCCCGGCAAGCGCCGCGCCGGCGAACGCCATCAGCGCCGCGCGCGCCAGTGATTGCTTGGTCATGGTGTTCTCCTTCACTGCGCGGCGGCCATCGCCGACGGCACGACCTGATATTCGAGCTGTGCCCAGGTCTGCGATACGTCGCGCCTGAGATCGAGCACCTGCAACTGCGCGTCGAGTTGCGCGCGCCGCGCGGCGAACGTATCGGCGAGCGCCCCCGTACCGGCGCGGTACGCAGCCGTCGCGAGCTGCACGCGCTGGTCGGCGGCCGGCAGCAGCGCGGCGCTCAGGTTCGCGATGCGTTCGCGGCCGCTCGCCAGCGTGTCGGATTGCGTGCGGATATCGGCCTGCACCTGACGCAGCGTGTCCTCGTACATCAGGCGCGCCTTCGTCTCGAGTGCGGCCTTCTCGGCGACGTCGCGGTTCTGGCGGTTCTTGCGATTGAGCGGCAGCGGGATCGAGACGCCGACCGACACCATGTTCGAATACGCGCCGCCGCGCTGCTGGTACGCGATCTCCCACGTCCAGTTCGGGCTGCGCTCGCTGTTCGCGACCGCCGTGTCGGCTTCGGCCACCGCGATGTCGTCCGCCGCCGCGACGAGCGCCGGCTGCGACAGGCGCAGTTCGTCCGGCGGCAGCGACGACACGAACGATTCGGGCGCGGGCGGCGCCCCCGTCACGTCGGCCACCGGAACGGCCGTCCAGCGGGCCAGCGCGATGAGCGCGGTGCGATACGCCTGCTGTGCCTTGAGCACCTGATCCTGCGTTTGCGCGAGCATCACGCGCGCCTGCACGACATCGCTCGCACTCGCCTTCGCGCCGCGATACGACGCCTGCGTCGCCTCGAGTTCGTGATTCATGTGACCGAGCAGCGCCTGCTGCAGCGCGAGCGCCTGCTTCGCGTAAACGGCGTCGAGCCATGCCGTCGCGGTCCGCTCACGCACGGTGGCGAGCTGCGCGAGATAGCCCGCGCGTTCGCGGCCGACCTGCTCGTTGGCGAGTGCCGTGCGCAGCCGCCGCTTGTCGCCGGACACCCATTCCTGTTCGATGCCGATACGGCGCATCGTCATGAAATCCTGGCCGACAGTGAAGCGCTGGCCGCCGTTGATCGGCAGGTTGTCGATGCCGGCCTTGAGCATCGGGTCCGGCAACTGGCCGGCCTTGATGGCCGCTTCGGAACGCGCGAGCACGGAAGCCTGCGCGGCCTGCATCGAGGCGGAATGATCGGTCGCGGCCTGCAGCGCGGCGTCCAGCGTGAAAGGTGGCTGCTGCGCGTGAACGGCGCCCGCCACCAGCAGCGCTGCCCACAGCACGGGCGCGCGCCGACACGCACGCCGCGTGTGCGGCGTGCTGAAATCGAATGACATGGTGTAACCCCAAGTCGGAACCCAAAGGGATTCCACGTCCTGCGCACAGGACGAACCTCACCGCGTGGGCGGTGAACCGGTCAGATCGGGATCAACTGATGCGTGGAGGGCGCCACAACCCGCTCGGGTCGCGGACCGGGACGGACTGCGTGTAGTGGAAGACGATCGTGCTGGCGAATGCAGCGGGACGGCTGACGTCGGCGCGGGCGGCCGGGTGATAGAGACTGCCGAACTGGCATTGGGCCGTCACCTTGCAGGCCATGCCCTTGGCTTTGGCCTTCGCGTGATCGGCGGATGACGGCTGCATCGAATCGCAGTCGCTCATGCCGGTGGACATGGCCAGGTTCATGCCGGTGTCCGAATCCATCGACATCGTGTGCTGCATCGGACATTCACCGGTCAAGCCGCTGGCTGCCAGCCCAGTGATGGGCAGCACCGCGCACAGCAGCAGCAGGATGAAAGTCCGAAGCCATTTCATGGCGCGATTATAGCGCGGCCCATTGCTGCGTGGCGGTGCGTCGATACGGCGGAATGACGCGCCGTCTCCATGACCGCCACCGCGGATTACCGCAGCAGATTGTCCGCCGCCAGCACGGCCTGCACGGCCGGCCGCACGCGCACCCGCTCGTACCACGCGCGCAGATGCGCATGCCGGCTCAGGTCGATATCCGCGTGGTACACCGAGCGCATCCAGTCGGCCTTGCCCCAGCCGGTGAGCGCAAACAGGTACGCATCGGCGACCGTGAACGTGTCGCCCGCCAGGAACGTCCGGCCGTCGAGCTGGCGGTCGATCCATGCAAAGCGGCTGTCGAGTTTCTGCCGGACGGGCTCGACGTACTTCCCCGCCTGCACGGCATACAGCAGCGGGATGAATCCCTTGTGGATCTCGGTGCCGAGGAAGTTGAGCCATTCCATCAGCCGGTAGCGCGCGAGCGTACCGTAGGCCGGTGCGAGCGCGGCTTCCGGGCGCTGGTCCGCGAGATACTGCGCGATCACCGGCCCTTCGCGCAGCATCGTGCCGTCGTCGAGTTCGAGCAGCGGCACGTAGCCGAGTTCGGTCACGTCGTAGAAGTTGCGGCCGTCTTCGACGGCATGCTTGCGGGCGTCGACCTTGACGATCTCCGCGTCGATATCGCCTTCGCGCAGCACGATGCAGATCGCCTGTGAACAGCTGCCGGGAGCGTGATAGAGCTTCATGCGTTTCCTTCGTGAGTGGTCCATGTATCGATTCGCCGCGACGCGGGCGCTAATATCTCGCATCGGCACACGGCTGAGAAGACGGCAGTCGTTTGTGCCGTAGTCACAAAAAATTTACCGATCAGGGTTCAGCACGATGAAAACGAGTGCGACAGGATGTTCCGTTGAAGAAGCGATGCGCCTGCTCGGCGGCCGCTGGCGGCTGCTGCTGGTGTCGTACCTGCTCGACGGGCCGCAGCGCTTCAGCGACCTGCGCCGCGACATGCCGGGCATCTCGCAGCGCATGCTGACGCTCGACCTGCGCGCGCTGGAGGACGCCGGGCTCGTGCGGCGGACCGTCTATCCGGAAGTGCCGGTGCGTGTCGAGTACGATCTGACCGCGGACGGCGACCGGCTGCGGCCGGTGGTCGACGTCATGCGCGAATTCGGGTTGTGGCTGAAGGCGCGCGATGTCGATGCGACGTGCGATACCGGCGCGACGCCTGAAGCGGCGATCGAAACGCAACCCGATTGCCCCGGTAACCCCAGATAACCCATACGCAGGAACCTACGTTCATGGAACTTCACGCTACCGTCGGCGCGGCAACGTCCGACCTCGACGACGACGAAAGCTTCGCCAACATCTACTGTCACGATGCGGAGCAGGACTATTGCTTCGCGCTGTCGCGCTTTCCGGACGACGCGCTGATCGAAGTGATGGTGCGCGACCAGATCAACTGGCGCGTCAAGGATCTGTCGGTGCGACTGACGGACGATACGATCGACGTCGAGATCGAACCGGGCATCGCCGCGCGTCTCGACGGTCAAACGCGTTACGTCATCCATCTCGCACCGGGCCAGTACGATCCGGTCACGCTGCGGGCCGCGCTGAAGGAGATTTTCGTCGGCAAGGACGGGTATCGCGACGACAGCACGCAACGCTGACCAGCCGCCCGCTCATGACACGCTCCCTGCGATTCCGCCCGCTTCTCCGCGTCGCCGCACTGCTGACGGCAGCCTGCGCATTGATCGCCCCCGCTGCCCATGCAGCCAAGCCGCTGCTCACGTTCAAGGTCGACGACACCGTCACGGCCCGCGTCGAGCACGCCGACAGCGCGCACATCACGGTCCGCTTCCTGCCGAGCGGGAAAACGCAGACGCTCGACGTCACCGCCACCGACGAGGAAGGCCACTATCACCTCGCCACCGACGACTACAACTTCGACGGCCACCGCGATCTCGCCGTGCACGCGCTGCTCGGCATGGTCAACGAAAGCTACGGCATCTACCTGTACGACGCCGCGCGCCAGCAGTTCGAGCCGTTGCAATTGCCCGCGAAGAACATGCCGCACGGCAGTTGCGACGACCTGATCAACGTCGAAGCGAAGCCGAAGGAGCGCACGCTGTACAGCTCGTGCCGCGGCGGGCCGATCTGGTACACCGATGCGTACCGCTTCGACGCCGGCGGCAAGATGTACCTGTATCAATCCAGCGAAGCGATCCCCGAGGATCTGCGCGACCTGCTCGACGGCGAATCGGGCCCGTCGTCGATGCTGCTCACCTACGACGAGCACGGCAAGCGCGTGGCGCGCCGCCCGCAGGGCTATGACGCCGGCAAGGTCACGTTCAAGGTGCGCCCGGCACGCCTGCCGCTGCACGACGCGATGACCGATGGGCCCACGCGCCGCTATGTCGTCGCGGGCGACACGGTGGAGGTGATCGACGCGAGCGACGATTTCCAGTGGCTGAAGGTGCGGTATCGCAATCCGCACACCGGTGCCGTGCAGGGTTGGGTCAGCGCGAAGGAAGCGATGGCCAACTGATCCACGATGCGGCTCGCACGCCGCCTGTCCCACATACTGAACGCCCAACATCCCATTAATAGGGATACCTGTTCAAATGTTGACGCGTTTCGCTCCACGGCTCTAACGTTCGCCCCAACGCCATTCGATTCGGCCGCCCCGCTCGCGGGCGCCGGCCGGGCATAGAACACAGGAGACAACCGTGGCCCAATCCGCGTCGCGCACCCATGCGAACCCGCCGAAGCCCTCGACCGCGCATGGCGGTACCGCACCCGATTCAGCCGCCCGCACAGCCGCAACCGCTCAGCCCAGCCGCAAGCGCCTGCTGATCCTCGCGCTGCTGTTCGTCACGGTCGTGATCAACTATCTCGACCGCAGCAACCTGTCGATCGCCGCGCCCGCGCTGTTCAAGGAACTGAACATCGATCCGGTGCGCGCGGGCCTCGTGTTCTCCGCGTTCGGCTGGACCTACGCACTGATGCAAATTCCGGGCGGCTGGCTCGTCGACAAGGTGTCGTCGCGCGTGCTGTATGCGGGCGCGCTCGCGCTGTGGTCGGCCGCGACGCTGCTGCTCGGTTTCGCGGGTTCGTTCGTCGGGCTGATCGTGTTGCGTCTCGCCGTTGGCGCGCTGGAAGCGCCGGCCTACCCGATCAACAACCGCGTGGTCACGACGTGGTTCCCGACCCGCGAACGCGATCGGCGGCTACACGTCGGGCCAGTTCGTCGGCCTCGCGTTCCTCACGCCGGTGCTCGCGTGGCTGCAAGTCCATCTCGGCTGGCACATGGTGTTTGTCGCGACGGGCCTCGCCGGCATCGCATGGGCGGCGATCTGGTATGCGGTGTATCGCGAGCCGCGCGCGTTTCGCGGCGTCAACGCGGCCGAGATCGCGCTGATCCGCGACGGCGGCGGCATCGTCGATCTCGAGGACCGCATCGCGGCGCGCAGCGAACGCGCACCGTCGACGTGGCGCGATCTCGGCGTCGTGCTCGGCCGGCGCAAGCTGTGGGGGATCTACCTGGGCCAGTTCGCGCTGAACTCGACGCTGTGGTTCTTCCTCACGTGGTTCCCGACCTACCTCGTCAAGTATCGCGGGATGGACTTCATCAAGTCGGGCTTCCTCGCATCGCTGCCGTTTCTCGCCGCGTTCGTCGGCGTCCTGTGCTCGGGCGTGCTGTCGGACTGGCTGATGCGCCGCGGCGCCTCGCAAGGCTTCGCGCGCAAGCTGCCGATCATCTCGGGGTTGCTGATCTCGACGTGCATCATCGGCGCGAACTACGTGACGTCCACGGGCTGGGTGATCGCGTTCATGACGATCGCGTTCTTCGGCAACGGCTTCGCGTCGATCACGTGGTCGCTCGTGTCCGGCCTGGCGCCCGCGCGGCTGCTCGGCCTCACGGGCGGCGTGTTCAACCTGATCGGCAACCTGTCCGCGATCGCGACGCCGATCGTGATCGGGCTGCTGGTCGACGGCGCGGACTTCTCGCGCGCGATCACCTACATCGCCGCGATGGCGCTCGCGGGCAGCCTGTCATACGGGTTGCTCGTCGGCAAGGTCGAGCGCATCGACGCATAAGCATCACGAGGGCGGCCCAGATGGGCCGCCCTCCTATACCTCTTCCCGCGTGCCGCGTCAGAACCGCGTGAACCCGTCACGCGAAAGGTCGTGCGGATTGCCGGCCGCATAGTCGAGCGCACACGCATCGGTATCGATGCCGACGGTCAGCAGCGTTTCCCAGCGTTCGGTGTCGGGCATCGACAAATCCGGGTGGAAACACACGATGGCCGCGTCGCCGGCCGCACCGCACATCGCCGCCGCGCGTTCGCGCACATCGGCGCTCGTCATCCCCGTCACGACCGCGTTCAGGTGCGCGAAGCGCTCGCGCGTGGTCGAGCTGTCGGGCATGCACTCGCCGCCGCTCAACGCGCGATCGAGGAAGTGGTTCGTATGCAGCAGCCAGCCGTCCGGGCGCGGCACGACCACACCGACACCCGACGGGCTCAGCTCGATGCTCGCCGCGCGCGGGTTCGCGTCGTGCCGCGTGAACACCGTCAGCACCGTCGATGCGCTCACGCGCGCCGTGCGCGCGATGTCGATCGCCTCCTGCACCGTCGTCGCATCCTCGAGCAGGCGCCGCGCGATCGCGTGCACGGGCACGCCCGCGCTGTCGTTGTCGCTTGCGTGATGCAGGATGTTGAAATGCAGCCCGAGCCCCGCGCTGTTCACGCCGAGCTTCGCGAGCATCCCGAATTCGGTGAACAGCTTGACCGTGCGGCCCTGCGGCGTCACGAACTGCATCAGCACCCCCCGCGGCGCGAGGCTGTCGTGCCAGTCCCACGTCTGCAGCGTGCGCGGCGCATCCGGGCCGGCCGGCGCGTAGACGGTCGTCGAGCATTCGCCTTCGGCCGACGCCGGTGCGGTCGCGAGAATCTCGGTGCGCGCATTCAGGCACGCGAGCTGCCAGCGCGGCAGGTCGACGCCATCGGCGATCGCCTCGACTTCGGCGGCGAGGCGCGGGCACCATGCGTCGAGCGCGGCCAGGCTCGCTTCGCCGATCTCCCGCGCCCGCTGCGGCTCGATGCCGAGCTTCGGAAAGAACGCGAGATACAGCGCGACCGTCTCGCGGATCTCCGGCGCGAAGCGCGCGCCGATCAGGCGACCCCGCTCGCGCGGATCGGTGATGTCGGTCGCGAATGTGTGCAGCTTCAAGATCAAACCTCCTGTGTCGAATGCGCTCCGGGCCCGAACGGCCCGAAGCATGTTTCGTGGTACGAAAAAATCGGCGCGCCCGTCGTCAGAACGAGTAGATGAACTGCATCCCGGCGAGGTCGTTGCTGCGCGAGTACGTGCCGTTGTTCTTCAGGAACACCGGATGGTTCGCCGCGTCGTGGCGGTATTCGACCTTCACGGTAATCTGTTGCGTCGGATAGAACAACAGGTCGGCCGTGATCGCATAGCGCTGCGCGCCCTTGCATTCGGTGCCATTCGTCGCCGAACCCTGGAAACACGACGGATCGACGCCGAAGCCGCTCGTGCCGTTCACCGACGGGTTGCCGCCCGCGAGCCCGTACTGGATGTTCGTGCCGCCGCCGCCGTTCGACGTGTTGTTCAGGTAGTCGAAGCGCAGTGTCGCGCCCATGCGGCCGACCCACGACGTCGTCCACTTCGTATGGCCGAGCAGCGACATCCCGTACCAGCGCGCGGTGCCGCCGTTCCAGGCGCCCTTCTGCAGCTCGCCGTAGTCGACCTGCGCGTTGACCTGGGTCTTGTCGTGCGTATAGGTCATGTCGGCTTCCACATACTTGTAGAGGCCGGTCGGCGACGAACCGTTACACTGGTAGCCGTAGCCGCCCGCCGCCGCACACGGCGAGAACAGCGACTGCCGGCCGAGCATCCCGGAGATGCCGAAGTCGAACGCCGTCGACGTCGCATTGTCGAAACGCGCGGTGATCGTCGGCGTCCAGTTGGTCTTGGTCGTGTTGTTTGCCGCGTTCGCGATCGCGCCGGCCGTGCGCAGCACCTCGTTGCCGATCACGACCTGCCAGAAGCGCGTCATCGCCGCGTTGGAGCCCTTCAGCCCGATGCCGATCAGGTTGCCCGGCTCGCTGAAGTCGTACAGCAGCCCGTGCGTCAGCGTGAGCATCTGGTTCGACGGCTGCACCTCGTAGCCCGCGAGGCTCGGCATCATGCCGATCTCGAACGTACGCGTCGTGCTGAGCGGCACGTTCACCTGCGCCTGCGTGACGATGTTGTTGCCGACGCCGCCGTGCGAATTGCTGAACACGTTGCCGAAGCCACGGTTCGGCTGGATCACGATCTCCGCGGACGGCGCCATCGGGCCGACGCCGAAGGTCTTCTTGATATCGAGGTAGACGTCGCCGATCGTGCTGTTGTAGTAGTCGTACGCGCCCGGATCGTGATTCAGGAACTGGAAGCCGGACGTGCGCTGCGCGCGGTTGAACAGGTACACGGGATCGACGTAGCCGGTGATGCTCAGGCCCGCGAGCGGGCCGGTCGTCGCGGCCTCCTGCAGCGAGTCGACCTTCAGCGATGCGTTCGCGATCTGCTCGCGCATCTGCTGCAGGTCGTCGTTCGTGAACGCCGGCGCGGCATCGGCTGCCGGCGCGGCGGCCGCTGCCGTGTTGATCGTGCCGATCTTCGCGCTGCCCGATGCGGCATCGGCCGTCGTTACGGTGCCGGCCGGCTTCGCGGCCAGCATGCTCGCGCGAAGCTCGTTCACCTGCTGCTGCAGCGCGGTGACCTGCGCCTGCAGCGCCTTCATCCTGCTCGCATCGGTTGCCTGCGGCGTATGTGCGACTGCCGAAGCCGCTTCGAACGCGAGCAGGCACAGCATCGTCATGTGTTTGATTTTCATGTTCTGGGTGGTCGTCGGGACGAGCGCGCCCCCGCCCGCCGCGATCGGCGGCGGGGCGCGCGTAAGGTATGCGGGAGTGCGGGGAACGGCGGCCGGCTTACTCGGTCTTCAGCTTCGTCCAGAGACGGTTCTGCAGACGCATCAGCTCGGGCGGAACCGGCTTGCTGAGGCTGAGCTTGCGGATCACGTCGGCAGGCGGGAACACGGCCGGATCACTCGTCACTTCAGCGCGCACGAGGTGCCTCGACGACGGCACGGCCGACGGATACGACGTGTCGTTGGTCAGGTTCGCGCTCTCCTTCTCCGACAGCACGAAGTTCACGAACTTCAGCGCGGCGTCCGGATGCGGCGCATCCTTCGGGATCGCCATCATGTCGAACCACATCGCGCTGCCCTCGGTCGGGATCACGTACTTGATGTGATACGACTTCTTCGCGGCAGCGGCCGCGATCCGCGCGGAGTTCACGTCGCCCGACCAGCCAAGCGCGAGGCAGATGTCGCCGCCCGCGAGATCGTTGATGTAGCTGCTCGAGTTGAACTGCGTGATGTACGGCCGCACCGTCTTCAGCAGGTCATAGGCGGCCTGGTAGTCGGCCGGATTCGTCGTGTTCGGATCCTTCTTCAGGTACACGAACGCCATCCCGAACGCATCGACCGGCGAGTCGAGCACCGACACGCCGCAGCTCTTCAGCTTCTTCGCGTACTTCGGATCGAACAGCAGCGACCAGCTGTCGAGCGGTGCGTCGCTGCCGAGCGCAGCCTTCACCTTCTCGACGTTCATCCCGAGCCCGTCGGTGCCCCACGTCCACGGAATGCCGAACTGGTTTCCCGGGTCGTCCTTCGACAGCACCTTCATGATTTCCGGATCGAGCAGCCCGTAGTTCGGCACCTGGCTCCTGTCGATCTTGCGATAGATGCCGGCCTGCAGCTGCCGCGCCCAGAAGATGTCGGACGGCACGACGACGTCGTAGCCCGACGTGCCCGACAGCAGCTTCGCCTGCAGCGTCTCGTTCGAATCGAACTCCTGGTAGACGACCTTGATGCCGGTCGCCTTCTCGAAGTTCGCGATCGTCGCCTTGCCGATCGAGTTGCCCCAGTTGTACACGTTGACGACGTCTGCCGCGTGCGCGACCGGCGTGCCCGCGCAGGCGAACCCGCCCAGCGCGAGCGCCGCGCATGCCGTCCTCAGATGATGTTTCCAGTCCCCTGCCATGTCTTCCTCCGTCGATATCAT
The DNA here is from genome assembly GCF_902499125.1 of Burkholderia arboris. Lineage (GTDB taxonomy): Bacteria > Pseudomonadota > Gammaproteobacteria > Burkholderiales > Burkholderiaceae > Burkholderia > Burkholderia arboris. The sequence goes on along the minus strand of NZ_CABVPX010000018.1, from coordinate 33,139 downwards.
GATCCGTTCGCGATGAACGGGGTGTGCTTCGGTCCGGAAAAATGTAGCCAGAGGAAATTGGCCGGTCTGCCCTGCCAATAGGGGGACACGCCGCACAATCGGCGCATCCGGTTCCGGCCGGATGCGCCGTGCCGCGAAAACGGAAGCAATCCGAAAGCATCCGTCACCGCTTCGTCAGCCGCGATGCCCGGTCAGGACGCCTGCATCCCCGTGCGCGCACCGAACGCGTCGCCCACGTGCGTGATGCGGCCGCCCATCATCGTCAACCCGACGTCGATGCGGCCGATGTCGTACTGGCCGACCTCGAACAGGTCGTGCTCGAGCACGACGAGATCCGCGCGCTTGCCCGGCGTCAGCGAGCCGACCTCGTGCTCCATCCCGAGCTGGTACGCGCCGTGAATCGTGTACGCGGCGATCAACTGCGGAATGCTCAGACGCTCGGCGATGTCCGGGAACACCGGCGCGTCGGGCTCGCCCGCGAGCTGGCGCGTGTGGCCCGACTCGATGTGTTCGAGCGGCTTGTGCTGGCAGCGGCACTGGCACGCCAGGCCGTCCATGCCGATCGACACCGTCACGCCTTCGTCGAGGAACGTGCGGAACTTGTACATGTTGCTCCAGCGCTCGTAGCCGTAGTGGTCGCGCAGCTGCTCGGTATACGCGTCGACCACGCCCCACTGCAGCTGCGTGTTCGCCATCACGCCCGCGCGACGGAAGCGCGGGATGTCGTCCGGATGCGTGAGGAACGCGTGCGTGATCACGTGGCGGCGGTCGCGCGGCGGGTTCGAGCGGTTGACCTCGTCGAAGCCGTCGAGCGCCATCCGCACCGCCGCGTCGCCGACGCAATGGACCATCACGTTCGCGTTCGCGCGATCGGCTTCGACCAGATAGCGGTTGAACGTGTCGGCCGGCATCGTCGGCGCACCGCAGGTGTCGGGGCGGTCCGCATACGGTTCGAGCAGGTAGGCGGTATGGTTCGCCTCGGTGCCGTCGAGGAACAGCTTCAGCGCGCGCGCCTTCACGAGCGGCGAATCGTACTGCTCGCGATACCGGACGAGCGTGCCGACCGGGTCTTCGATCTCGCCGATCACCGCGACGCTGCCGACCACGCGCAGCTTCAGGTCGCCCGCGCGCTCCATCGTCTGCAGCGTCTCGTACAGCAGCGACTGATCGCCGCTCGGGTCGAAGAAACCGGCATCGAACACGGTCGTCACGCCGGCCGCGCACAGCTTCTTCTGCCACGGCGGAATCGATTTCAGGTACAGGTCGATGCCGGTCGGCAGCAGGCCGGCCGCGCTGATCCGCTGCATCAGCAGCGAATACGCGGCGCCGTCGACGATCAGGCCGGTCGGCTCGCCGGTCGCCGCGTCCTTCTCGAACCAGCTCGCGCCTTCCTGCACCGGCGGCGTCGACGCGTCGATACCCGCAATCTCGAGCGCCTTCGAGTTCACCCACATCGAATGGAAATCGGTCGACAGCAGGCACACCGGGCGATCCGCGCAGATCGCATCGAGCGTCTCCTTGCGCAGCATCGACGGCGGAATCGTCGCCTGCACCCAGCCCATGCCGGTGATCGCCGGCTCGTCCGGATGCGATTCGACATAGGCGCGCAGCGCACCGAGCACCTTCTGCGGATCCTCGTAGTTCACGAACGCCTGGAACGCGAACGCGGTCGTCTCGAAGTGCCAGTGCGATTCGACGAAGCCCGGCAACACAAGCCGGCCGGCCGCATCGACGACCTTCGTCTGCGCGCCGACGTACGCCTGCACGGCTGCCGTATCGCCGACGTGGACGATCCGGCCGTCGCGCACGGCCACGGCCTGCGCCCACGGCTTGTGCGGATCGACGGTGTAGACCTTCGCGTTGGTCAGAACGAAATCCGCCGGCGTCGCGGCGGCCTGCGTCGGTTGAATCTGCATTGCCTGTCCTTTGTGGTCATCAGGTTTTCGAAGTGCTTTCACTATAGGCAGACGATTCGCACCGGTATGCCCCCCCGCCGAGGGGGCTTCGGCGATTTCTGGCCGCCGCATGCAGCGGCTTGTCATCGTTTTGGGGACAACGGCCGAAATCCGCGGGGTGGATCCGGTGAATTCCCGGCTGACGCATGCGCGGCGTTCGCGTAACGTCGCGCTGTCCCCAGACCGCCCCCGCCCGATCATGCGACTTCTCCAGCCCGACCCTGCCGCCCGCGGCCACTACCTGATCGGCGTGCGCCCCGACTCGCTCGGCGCGACGTTACGCGCGGTCGGCACGCCGGATTTCGTCGGCGCGGTCACGGAATTCGTCAACGACAGCATCGACGCCGACGCCGTGCACCTCGAACGCTGGCGCGCGGACACGGGCAGCACGTCGGGCTTCGTCGTCGAATGGCTCGGCAGCGGCAGCCTGCGCTTCGCGGCCGATACGCTGCGTGTGATGGATGTCTACTACCAGGACTACTGCCAGAGCGACCCGCTGGTTGCGCCGCTGCGCGGCAAGGCCGGCACGCTGCTCGTGCAGCGCCATGTCGACGGCATCGCGCAAGGCGAGTTCCGCCGGCGGATCTTCGACGAACCCGGCATCGGGCAGGAATGCCTGCTCGTGCACGGCAATGCGCACCTGCAGTACGCGCTCGGGCTCGCGCGCACCGTCGGGCGCGCCGCGTTCACGACCGACGAGCTGTTCCACTTCCGCCAGATGGTCGATCTGCTGTTCCCGATGTTCGAGCTGCATGCACGCACCTGTGCGGCGCGGCGCGTCGCGGCGGTGTCGGTGAATGTCGAATCGCAGGCGAGCTTCGACGCACGCCTCGAACGGCAGGACGTGCAGCTGTCGCGCCGCGAGCACGAGATCTGCCGGCTGATGCTGTGCGGGCGCTCGGTGCCCGAGGCCGCGCAGCAGCTCGACGTGAAGCTGTCGACGGCCGAGTCGTACGTGAAGCGCGCGTTCGCGAAGCTCGGCGTGCGCACGCGCCGCGAACTGTTCGACTGGGTGCTCGTCGACTGCTGAGCGCGCCGCCTGCGTGCTTATGCGGCCAGCGCGGCCGCCTTGATGTTGAACGCGCGCAGCAAGTCCTCGCAGAACGCATCGACGATCGGCTTGTCGCTCGTGCTGCGCTTCATCGCGAGATGCAGCGGCACGTCGAAGCTGAACGTCGTGCGGCCGACGGCCTTCACGAGCCCGCGCTGCTCGAACGCCTCCGCGTAATGCGCGGGCAGGTAGCCGAGATGGCCGCCTGACAGGATCAGGATCGTCGCGGCCTCGATGCTGTCCGCGCTCGCGGTCACGCGCCGCTCCGGCAGCGGATACTGTTCCTCCGGCACCGGGTAGGTGCGCCACACCCAGTCGTGAAGCTGCAGGTCGTCCGCCGTCACGGGCCGCGAGGCATGAAACAGCGGATGCCCGCGCCCGCAGTAGATCACCTGCTGTTCGGTGAACAGCGGCGTGTAGAGCAGGCCCGGCACGCGATGCCAGAAATAGCCGATCGCGAGATCGAGCTGGTGGTTGACGAGGCTTTCCTCGAGCTCCTGCGGCGACGCGACCTTCATCGAGAACGTGACGGCCTGGTCGCGCTTGCGGAACGCGCCGATCGCATCGGCCACGCGCGCGTTCTCGACGAGCGGCGCCTGGCCGATCAATCCGATCGACAGCGTGCCGACCAGCTTGCGATCGATGTCGCGCACACGCGCGACGAATTCGGACGTCGCCGCGACGAGCGTGCGTGCGGTGGCCGCGAAGCGTTCACCCTTCGACGTCAGGCGAAACCCGCCGCGCCCGCGATCGCACAGCTTGAAGCCGACGCGCGCTTCGAGCGCCGACAGCTGCGTGCTGATCGTCGATTGCCGCACGCCGAGCGATGCCTCGGCGGCCGTGATGCCGCGTGCGTCGACGACGGCCAGGAAGACCCGGATGAGCCGGAGATCGAGATCGGAGGTATTCGAAAACATGCGTCAAGCCGCTGCGCGTACGCGCGTTGCCCGGCCGGCACGACGCACTTCGCGCGCCCCGCCCGCCGCCTTCGCCGATGAACCGAACTGGACACGCGCCGCCATCGGCAGCGGCGCGCGTCGCAACCCCTTCACTCCGATACCACCGCGAGCGTGCGCTCCATGCCGAACACGGCCGGCCGCAGCCGCCCGTAGCAAAGGAACGCCACCGCGCACAACACGATCGCCGCGATCAGCGCCGACTGCGTGCCCGCGCTTTCGATCAGCGAGCCGCCCGCGACCGACCCCACGCCATAGCCTAGCGCGACGCAGCCCGGCGACAGCGCGGCCGACTTGCCGATCAGGTCGTACTGCGGAATCGTCGCGTAGATCAGCAGCGCGCCGCCGGTCCAGCAGCCGATGAACACGATCGCGCCGAGCGTGAACGTCGCGACCGATGCCGGCATCGCGAGCAGCACCGCCGCAACGGCGCAGCCGCCGAGGTTCACGAGCGTCCAGCGGCGCAATCCCGCGCCCGCGCCGAGCTTCGGCATCGCCGCGCAAATCACGAGGCTCGCGATGTTCGCGACGCCGAGCACGAGCGACACCGACTTGCCGCTCAGGCCCGCATCGGTGCCGATCTTTTCGAGGAAGGTCCACACGACGCCGACGCCGCCGTACAGCGCGAGCTGCGCGCACAGCACGAGCATCGCGCCCTTGCGGTCGATCTTGCCCGCCACGCCGGCCGGCGTCGGCGCGGCCATCGTCTCGCCACGGCGAAACAGCGGCGTCGCGAGCACGAACATGCCGAGCACGCACGCGACGAAACCGAACACGCCGTGCGCGCCCCACGTGCCGCTCAGCATCGGGAAGATGTAGGCGAGCAGCACCATGCTCCACATCACCTGCCCCATCAGCATGATCCCGAGATTGCGTTCCGGCGCGCGCGAGTACGACAGGTAGCGCAGCGCGATGCCGTTGAGCCCGCCCGAGCCGACGCCCGCGATGAACTGCAACGTCGAATACGCGACGAGCCCGTGCGTCGCGAGCGTGCCGAGGTTCGCGCCGGCGGCGAGCGTCACCGCGCCCGCGAGCACGAGCCGCACCGGCTGGCGGCCGAGCACGAACGCGACGAGCAGCGTGCCCGTCGATTCGCCGAGCACCTCGATGAAGCTCGACAGCCCGAGCGCCGCTTCGCCGAAGCCCCAATGGCGTTCGACCTGCCCGACGATCGCGGGCAGGCCGAGAAAGACCGTCGGCCCGAGAATGCCGAGCAACAGCATCACGACGACGAATAGCGCGCTTTCCTGTCGCGCTTCATCCTGCAGATTCAAACCATTCATTCGCTGTCTCTCTCCGTGTCCGCAACGCGGACCGTCTCCTCAGGGGAGCTTGGTATGGCGGCGGCCCGGCCCGGGCCGCCGTGTCGCTTACATCGGGAAGCCCATCGCCTTGAGGCCGCTGATCCACGCGCGTTTCCAGCCGCCTTCGGCATCCGCGCCGTCGAACGCATGGAACGTGATCTTCGCGGCGACCCAGCGCATCGGCTCCGGCGGGATGTAGCTCGGGCTCTGGTTCGCGATGTCGAGCTTGCGCTCGGGGCTGTCGCGGTCGAACAGGATGTTCAGCCCCATGAACGCGCCGAACCGGCTCGCCGCGACGCCGAAGCCCGTATAGCCGGCGACGAATACGGCCTTGTCGCCGAGATAGCGCTTCGCGAACACCGAGCCGCGCGAGCAATAGTCGATCGGGCCGCCCCACGCATGCGAGAAGCGCACGTCGCTCAGTTGCGGGAACGTGCGGTAGAACGCTTCCGCGAGCCGGTAGTAGGTTTCGCGCCGGCCGTCCTGGTGCGGTTCCGGATCGCCGTCGAAGTGATAGCTGACGAGGCCGCCGAAGATGATGTTGTTGTTCTTCGTCAGCCGGAAATAGTTGAGCTGCGTACGCGTGTCGTACACGCCCTGGCGGTTCTGCCAGCCGATCCGCGCGAGTTGCTCGTCGGTCAGCGGCTCGGTGGCGAGCACGTGGTCGCGCACCTGCATCACGCGGCGGTTGATATCGGGAATCCCTACTTTAGCGGTGCCGCTGCCGAACACGACGCGCGGCGCGCGCACGCTGCCCTTCGGCGTCTTCACGAACACCGTGCTGCCTTCGTCGGTCACGGCCGTGAGCGGCGTGTGCTCGTACAGCGTCACGCCGAGCGACAGCGCCGCACGCTTCAACCCCCACGCGAGCTTCGCCGGATGCACGATGCCGCTGCGGTTGCGCGACCACAGCGCGCCCGCGAACAGCGGCGAATTCAGTTGTTCGAGGGTTTCGTCGCGATTCAGCAGCACGACGTCGTGGCCGTACTCGCGATGCAGGTCGTAGTCGCCCTTCAGGTGCGCGATGTGCTCGGGATCGACCGCGACCGTCATCTCGCCGTTCCATTCGATGTCGGCGTCGATGTCGTAACGCTTCAGCGTTTCCTCGAAGCCATCGAGGTTGTGATGGCCGAACGTCTCGAGCTCCGCGATGTCGTTCGGGAACACGCGTACCGCGTTCGGCAGCCCGTGCATCACCGACGTCGAGATGATCCCGCCCGCGCGGCCCGATGCGCCGTGCGCGACCTTGCCGGCCTCGATCAGCACCACGTTCAGGTGCGGCATCTGTTCCTTCGCCTGCACGGCCGACCACAGCCCCGTGAAGCCGCCGCCGACGATCAGCAGGTCGGCCGTCACGTCGCCGACGAGTTCCGGCTCGGTGGCCGGCTCGGCCGGATTGTCGAGCCAGTACGGGAACAGCTTCGTATTCGCGAGCGCCGCCTCGACGCCCAGCGCGACCGGCGCGCCACACAGCGCGTGCGCCTGCACCGGCGCGGTCTGTTTTGCTTCGTTGACTTCCATTTCCATGATCCCAGCCATCACACGCGGAAACGAAACCGCCGCCGGGTTCGCGTCACACGGACGACGACGCCACGGCGGCGGCTTCGGACATCACGACTTCTCGAGCAGCACGTAGAACTTCTTCGCGTCCTCGATCGTCTCCCAGCGGCCCGCGAATCCGGCCGGCAGCAGGTAGCCCTGGCCCGGCGTGAATTCCTTGCGGTTGCCTTCGACGTCGGTCAGCGCGATCCGGCCCTCGACGAGCCATACCGCTTCGTCGGCCGCCGTTTCCGGAAACTCCACCGAGCCGACCTTGCCTTCCCACCAGCCGATGATGTAGTTGCCGCTCTTGCCTTCGGCTGCGCGCCAGTCGCTTTCGTCCATCCCGAAGTCGAGCTTCGTGAATTCGCCCACGCCTGCGCCCAGCGGCAGGATGTCCTTGATCAGTTTGGTCATCAGAATCGTTCGTCTCTTGATTGAAAAAGCAGAGACAAAGTTACTCATTTACACTGCCCCGGTATGCCCCCCTCCGGGGGGGACAAGCGATGTTTTGCAGGGCAAACGGGTCGGCAGGACAACCGACGGTGTTTCCCCCTAATGACGTTTCCGGCCTCGAACGCTACAATCGCGCCGCTTTTCACCGGGGGACCGCATGCTGCTCAACGTGAACCCCTTCCATCGCGACAACGACCGCTTCAACGTGTCGTTCAAGGCGCTGGGCGAGCTGATCGAGACGGTCGGCACGCCGCACTTCGTGCCGCGCCTCACGCAACTGCTGAACGACGTCGTGCCGCTCGACGTCGCGCACGTCGAACGCTCGCGCGTCGACGGCACGATGCCTACCGGCTACCGCTGCGAATGGATCGGCAGCAGCGGCATCGGCACCGAATCCACCGAAATCTCCGACGTGATGACGCTCTACTACGAGCGCTTTCTCGACAGCGACCCGCTGTTCGCGGGGCTGCGCGGCAAGACGGGCACGATGCTCGTCGTGCGCGACATCGCGGCGATCCCGCCCGGCGAATTCCGCCAGCGACTGTTCGACGACGTCCATATCGGCCATGAATGCGTGCTCGCGCGCGGCACGCGCTATTCGCAGCATTCGATCGCGCTGGAACGCGGCCGCGACCGGCCGCCGTTCACGCTCGCCGAGATGAACCGCTTCCGCAGCATCAGCGACGTGCTGTTCCCGCTGCTCGAACTGCACGCGTCGACCACCGCCGTGCGACGCGTCGCGCATCCGACACCGGAAGTCCATCCGCTCGCGCAGTTCGACGCGCGCATCGCAGCCGACGGCGTGAAGCTGTCGAAACGCGAATACGAAACCTGCAAGCACCTGATCTCCGGCAAGACCGTGCCGGAAACCGCCGGGATTCTCGGCGTGCGCGTCGCATCGGCCGAGTCGTACGTGAAGCGCGCGTTCGCGAAGCTCGGCGTGCGGACCAAACGCGAACTCGCCGCGTGGGGTTCGGCCGCCACCGCGTTTCCTTGCGCCGGATCGCACGACGGCGCCACGCCGCCGGTCATCTCCGGCTGACCCGGCCGGGACCGGCCGCACGGCCGCCTTCGGTTGCGCCGTGTCGATGCGGCGGCGCCACTCGCATCGAGACCCGTCGATGTAAACGTTGCGACTTCAAAATCTTCGCGCAGGCGTTCTCCTCTACCATCGGCCGATCGCTTTACCTCAGATAAAGGAGACGGCCCCATGCCCCGCGAACTCAATCAACCGATGGGCGGCAACGACATGCCGCGCTTTGGCGGCATCGCCACGATGATGCGGCTGCCGCAGGCCGCGACGACCGACGGCCTCGACGTGTGTTTCGTCGGCGTGCCGCTCGACCTCGGCACGTCGAACCGCTCGGGCTCGCGCTTCGGCCCGCGCCAGATCCGCACCGAATCCGTGCTGCTGCGCCCGTACAACATGGCCACGCGCGCCGCGCCGTTCGATTCGCTGCAGGTGGCCGACATCGGCGACGTCGCGACCAATCCGTACGACCTGAAAGACTCGGTGCGCCGCATCGAGGAAGCCTACGACGAGATCGTCGCGAACGGCTGCCGGCCGATCACGCTCGGCGGCGATCACACGATCGCGTGGCCGATCCTGCGCGCGCTGCATAAAAAGTACGGCAAGGTCGCCGTCGTGCACATCGACGCACATGCGGACGTGAACGACACGATGTTCGGCGAGAAGATCGCGCACGGCACGCCGTTCCGCCGCGCGGTGGAAGACGGGCTGCTGCAATGCGACAAGGTCACGCAGATCGGCCTGCGCGGCACCGGCTATCACGCGGACGATTTCGACTGGTGCCGCCAGCAGGGCTTCACCGTCGTGCAGGCGGAAGCATGCTGGAACAAGTCGCTCGTGCCGCTGATGGCGCAGGTGCGCGAACGCGTCGGCGATACCCCGGTCTACCTGAGCTTCGACATCGACGGCCTCGACCCGTCGTTCGCGCCCGGCACCGGCACGCCGGAAATCGGCGGCCTCACCGTGCAGCAGGGCCTGGAAATCATCCGCGGGATGCAGGGCCTGAACATCGTCGGCGCGGACCTCGTCGAAGTGTCGCCGCCGTACGACCCGACCGGCACGACCGCGCTCACCGGCGCGAACCTCGCATTCGAGATGCTCTGCGTGATGCCGGGCGTCGCCTACCGCTAACCCGATCGACAGGATGCCCCTCATGTCCACCGCCGAGCTTTCCCGCGCCACGACCACCTTCGTACTGCCCGCCGCGCGCATCGCCGGCCAGCCGGTGCGCACGCACTCCGACACGGCCGGCGCGCCGATCTTCAATGCGTCGACCGGCGACACGATCGGCTGGCAGGAATTCGCGACGCCCGCGCACGTCGACGCCGCGGTTCGCGCCGCGCGCGACGCGTTCGCGGGCTGGCGCGACACGCCGCCCGCCGGGCGCGGGCGCCTGCTCGCGACGATCGCCGAGCGCGTCGAAGCCGCGCGCGACCGCCTGGCCGCCTTGCAGATGCAGGTGAGCGGCAAGCCGCCGTTCGAAGCCGAAGCCGATGTCGGTGATGTCGTCGCGACGTTCGCGTACTACGCGAAGCTGTGCGAAGACCCGGCGCTGTTCGCGGCCGAACCCGTCACGCTGCCGAGCGACGCCGTCACGGCCGAACGCTTTTACGATGCGGTCGGCGTCGCCGCACTGGTCATGCCGTGGAACTTCCCGATGGTCACGACCGCGTGGAAGCTCGCGCCGGCACTCGCGGCCGGCTGCGCGGTCGTGCTGAAGCCGTCCGAACTCACGTCGCCGGCCGAGCATGCGCTGCTCGACATCATCGTCGAAGCCGGCGTGCCGGCCGGCGTCGTCAACGTCGTGAACGGCGGCGCCGAGATCGGCGCGGCGCTGACCGTGCATCCGCTGATCGACAAGATCTCGTTTACCGGCAGCACGGCGGCCGGCCGCAAGGTGATGCAGGCCGCTGCCGTCGACATGAAGCGCGTGACGCTCGAACTCGGCGGCAAGTCGTCGCTGATCGTGCGCGAGGACGCCGATCTCGACGTCGCGGTATCGCTCGCGGTCGCGGGTGCGTTCACGAACGCGGGCCAGATGTGCTCGGCCACCGCGCGCATCCTCGTGCACGACAGCCTCTACCGCAGCTTCATGGCCGCGTTCGAGACGGCCGTACGTGCGCTCGTCGTCGCGCCGCCGGCCGCCGAACAGGTCGCGATGGGGCCGCTGATCTCGGCCGCGCAGCGAGCGCGCGTCGAGGCGATGCTCCAGCACGGCATCGATGCGGGCGCACGCGTCGCGTTCCGCGGCCGCGTGACGGATGCCGGCGGCGAAGGCTTCTTCATGGCGCCCGTCGTGATCGCCGAACCGGCCGCCGACAACCCGCTGTGGACCGACGAAGTGTTCGGCCCCGTCGCGTGCGTGAAGTCGTTCCGTACCGACGACGAAGCGATCGCGCTCGCGAACGACACACGCTACGGGCTCGTCGCAACCGTCGTCACGCGCGATGCCGACATCGCCAGGCAATTCCAGCAGCGCGTGCGCGCAGGGCTCGTGTGGATCAATGCGCCGCAGCTGATCTACCCGCACGTGTGCTGGGGCGGCTTCGGGCTCAGCGGGATCGGCCGCGAACTCGGCGTCACCGGGCTGCGCAGCTATCAGGAACTGCGCCACGCCATGCGCGCAATCGACTGACCAGTGCGGCCGTTCAGGCCGTTGGCGGCGCCGTGGCGGGTGGCACGGCGCCGCTTTTTTTATTCTCCGAAGATTTCTGCGGAGCGGCCCGGCAGTCCGGCGATCGGCATGCGTCCGTCATGCGTCGGTACGGTGCGAGAGCAACCGCTAATGCGACTGCGCCGCGGCATGATCGTGCTCGCGCAACTGGCCGGGAATCGCACACTGCGCAAGCCCGCCCGCGTCGATCCACGCGCGCGTACGTTCCGCGGCCGCGTCGATCAGTTGCGCACACTTCGAGTAATCGTATGACGACACGTCGAGCGGACAGAGCGGCGGCACGACATGGATGTGCGCGCGTGCCGCGTACAGCTCCAGATCGCGCACCAGTTGCCGCGCGATCACGAGCGTCAGCGCGTGCGTCGCATGCGCGATCGCGCTGCGCGGCGGGACGCGCAACGCACAGGCGAACCCGGCCGGCAGCACGACGATCCGCTTGACGCCAAGCGCGATTGCAACGGAGATCGGCGTGTTGTTCGCGACGCCGCCGTCGACGAGTTCCACGCCGTCGATGCAGACCGACGGAAACACGCCGGGAATCGCCGCGCTGGCCTGCACGGCATCCACGACCGAGCCGGCGGACAGCACGACTTCGCGGCCGTTCAGCACGTCGGTCGCGACGATGTGAAGCGGCAACGCGGCCTGCTCGATCCGCCGGTATGGCAGGTTCCTTTCCAGCAACAGGCGCAGCGCGTCGGCCTCGACCAGATGCGGCCGGTTGCGCAGCAGCATCGCGACGACGCTGCGCATCGAGAACGGCATGACGTCCTGGCGGCGGATTCGGCACCACAGCGCGGCGAGCATCGCGACGCCGTCCGCGTCCGGCCGGCCGGCGAAATACGCGGCATTGATCGCCCCCGCCGACGCGCCGACGACGCAATCGGGCCGTTCGCCGCTCGCGACCAGCTCGCGGAGCATGCCGACCTCGATCGCGCCAAGACTGCCGCCGCCGGCAAACACGAAGGCGGTCGAGGGAGTGGGATCGGAAGTCACGGTGCGCTCTCCTGCGGTTGGCTGCGACAGTGCCTGCTCCATGATGGATCGTGCGGCGCCCCGGATGTCCTGATGAAAACCCTGCCGGCACGCGGACCGCGCCGCTCGGCCGACGATGCGCGTCGCACGCCGCGCTCCCCTGAATCCCGCGATGAACCTTCTCCCGGGAAGGGATACGTCATTTGCCGCCCTGTTTCAGGGTCGCATCGATACGGCCGTTCGCGCGATCGCTGCGCACTTTTTGACCTCGATCAAGAAAATCGCGCACCTCGGCGCCCGCAAACGTGTGCCGGGCGCGAATCGCGCGGGATACGTGGAATCACGGGTTCAGTCGTCCGGACGATCGCCGTTATTGCATCAACACCCGCCGACTGGCATCGCGCTGCGACGCATCGGGACGACCGCCCGGATCGCATTCGACACGCAACGATCCGGCGCCGTCGCGGGCATCGAGCGAGATGGCCGGACATCCCGCTCGCTTTTCGACAACACGTGCATCAGCGCAAGTCGCGGACGAGGTAATCATGTTTGTAGCCATCGGATGGATCGTCGTGATCGGGTCGGTGATCGGCAGTTTCGTCGGTGTCGGCGGCCATTTGCCGGCCTTGCTGCAACCGTTCGAGCTGCTATGCATTTTCGGCGCCGCGCTGGGCGCGTTCGTCGTCAGCAATCCGGTCACGACGCTGAAGAAAACCATCGAGACCCTGCCGACCTGCTTCAAGGGCGGCGGCTACACGAAGCAGCAGTACGTCGAACTGATCGCACTGCTGTACGAGCTGCTGCAGAAGGCGCGCAAGGACGGCATGATGGCGCTCGAGGCCGACGTCGATGCGCCCGAGCAAAGCCCGCTGTTCCAGAAGTATTCGCATGTGCTCGAAGACCATCACCTGCTCGACTTCATCGTCGATTACCTGCGGATGATGTCGAGCGGCAACGTGAACGTGCTGGAGATGCAGGACCTGATGGACGAAGAACTGCATACGCATCACGCGGAAGCGTCGGTCGCGGCCAATGCGATCCAGAAGATGGCGGACGGCCTGCCGGCGTTCGGCATCGTCGCCGCGGTGATGGGCGTCGTGCACACGATGGGCTCGGTCGGCGCGCCGCCCGCCGTGCTCGGCAAGATGATCGCCGGCGCGCTCGTCGGCACGTTCCTCGGCATCCTGCTCGCGTATGGTTTCGTCGGCCCGCTCGCGGATCTGCTCAACGCGAAGGGCCGCGCCGCGGCCAAGCCGTTCCAGTGCGTGAAGGCCGTGCTGCTCGCGTCGATGAGCGGCTACGCGCCGGCGGTGGCGGTGGAGTTCGGCCGCAAGGTGCTGTTCACCGCCGATCGCCCGAGCTTCAAGGAACTCGACGATGCCGTCCGCGCGACCAAGTCGCCCAAGGCGGCGTAACGGATACGCAAGGAAACGGAACACGCCATGACCGACCGCCGCTCCAGTTCGTCGAAGCAGTCCGCATCGCCATCGCTCGTCGTCGTGCGTCGCAAGAAAGGCGGCGACCATGACGCCCACCACGGCGGCGCCTGGAAAATCGCGTACGCCGATTTCGTCACGGCGATGATGGCGTTCTTCCTGCTGATGTGGCTGCTTGGCTCGGTCTCCAAGTACGACAAGCAGGGGATCGAGGACTACTTCAACACGCCGTTGTCGACGCTCCTGTCCGGCGGGAAGGACGCGGACGCCCCGCGCCCGAGCGTCGTGCAGGGCGGCGGCCGCGACCTGTCGGACCCGGCGCCGGCGATCGGCAAAAGGACGCCGCCATCGCCCGCCGACTCGCCCGCGGCGCTCGCCAGCACCGCGGATACGCAAAAACTCGAGCGCCTGAAGGCGAAGCTGACCGCGGCAATTGCCCGCAGTCCGGCGTTGCGCGCGTACCAGGACCAGATCCGGATCGCGATCACCAACGAAGGCTTGCGCATCGAGATCGTCGATTCGCTCAAGCGTCCGATGTTCGCGACGGGCAGCGCGCAACCGGAAAGCTATGCCACCGCGATCCTCACGCAGATCGGCTCGGCGCTCGACGATGTCGAAAACCGCGTGTCGATCGCGGGGCATACCGACTCGACGCCCTATCCCGATGGCCCGACCGGCTATTCGAACTGGGAGCTCTCCAGCGATCGGGCGAACGCCGCGCGACGCGCGCTGGTCGTCGGCGGGTTGCGGGAAGAAAAGCTGCTTCAGGTGCGCGGGCTCGCGGATGTGCTGCCGCTCGACAGGAACGTCGCCGACGAGCCGACCAATCGCCGCATCAGCATCCTCGTGATGAACAATGCCGCCGAACAGGCGTTCTTTCGCGACGGCGGACGGACGACCGTCGACGAGACGCCCGGCATCCGGCCCGCCGCCCTGCCGGTGGCGGTCACGCGACGGCATCCGGTTGCCATCGACTGACGGGCGCGGCCGTTCGGGCCGTTGGCGACACCGCGTCTCGCGACACGGTGTCGCCGTTTTTTTGCGCACTCGATATATTCCGTAGAATATATCGATACCTGCCTACCCGGAGAAACACCATGGCCCGCCCGTCGACGGATCGCCTCCCGCCGCACACCGCCCGGGAACAGCCGATTGCGCGCAGGATCAGCGCACTCAAGCCGTTGTCGAGCGATGCGCGCGCGCAGCAGGTCACCGATGTCGTCGATGCGTTCCGGCGCCTGCGCGGCAGCGTCGCGCGTTTCATCCGGATGTTCCGGGCCGCGCCCGCCGGCGCCATGCCGGACGACAGGCTGTCGGCCATGAGCTTTCGCGAACTGCTGGCAACGCTCGAACACGAAGCCCGTACCGCGCGCTTCACGCGGCTGCCCGATCTCGAACGTGCGATCGGCCACGCGCGCCGCCTCGAACGCACGCGCGACGACGTGTTTTCCGACTCCTTCAGCAACGATCCGGCCGCGATGCGCGATGCGGTTGCCGCGCTGGAGCGCGTCGACGTGCTGTTCGTCGGGCTGTGCGTCGAATCCGTGATGGCGCGCCATGCGCAGGCATCGCTCCCCGTTTCACCCGCGGCACCGGCCGCCCTGCCGCACACCGGCCGTTCGACCGCGCTCTGCTGACCGCGCTCCCCCGCGTGGCCCGGTGGTTTCCCCGGCATTTCCCTCGTTATATTCCGTGGTATATTTCGCGAATCTTTCGCGCATCCGTCTCCGGTCCGAACCTGCCGGATAGAGGTCAACATGCACGCTCCGCCCTTTCGCCTGGCCCGCACGGCGGATCTCTCGTCGCCGGGCGGCACGCCCCGCGCAGCCGCCGGCGTGCGGATCGACGCCTGCTGCGCGCCGTCCCGCTCGCAACAGGTCGAGCTGAAGCGCCGCGCGCGCCTGTCCGAACTCGATGCCAACCTGCATTGCTCGATCATCGGCACCTGCCTGACCACGCACGAACTGCGCAAGCTCGTACCGAAGTTCGCCGATCTCGATCGCCAGCACGCGACCGATCTGGAGATCCACCACGCGGCCGTCGAGCTCGCGATCGGCGGCACGGCCGGCGCCAAGGCGTTGCACAAGGCGCTCGACGAACGCTATGCGGGTGCAATCCGTGCGTTCGACGCCGCGAAGGACGCGGACGAACTCCTCGCGCGCTGGAAGGAAGCGCTCAAGAGCGGCGACGTTCCGCCCGCCTACTGGGCGCTGATGACGCATCCGCGCACGACGATGGGCGTGCGTCAGGCCGCGTTCGGCGACCTGCACATGCTGTCGCACCTGGTCGGCGCGGCCAATCGCGCCGATATCCGGCGGCTGGTCGCGCTGGAGGAAGAGAATGCGGAACTGCACGCGAAGATCGAGCGGCAGCAGGCGCGCCTGCACGAAATGAGCACGCAGCGCGACGCGGCGCTGCAGGAGCGGGATGCGCTCCACGCACGCCAGCATGCGCAGCCGCTGGCCGCCGAAAGCGTGTTGCGCGACGAAGTGCATGAGCTGCGCGAAGCGCTGGCCGCACGAGACGAGCGGCTCGCGCTGCACACGAGCCGCCGCGAGGCGGCCGAGCAGCGGATCGCCGCGGAACAGGCGAGCGCCCGCGCGATGCGCGCGCGGCTCGACGACCTGATGGCGATGGTGAAGACGCTGCGCGCCGAAGCGAGCGCGATCGAACAGGCGGTGCAGGCGTCAAGCGGCGATCCGGTCGACCCGGCAACGGATTCGCTGTCGATGCTTCAGGGCAGGCGCCTCGTCTACGTGGGCGGGCGGCCCGGCTCGAACCGGGCGATCCGGCGGATCGTCGAAACGGCGGGCGGCGAAGTGACGCTGCACGACGGCGGCATCGAGGATCGCAAAGGCCTGCTGGCCGCGGCGCTGCCGGGCGCGCAGATGGTCGTGTTCCCGGTCGACTGCATCGACCACGATTCGATGAACCTGCTCAAGCGCATCTGCGAGCGTCACCACATCGCGTACTACCCGCTGCGGACCGCCAGCGTCGCGAGCTTCGTCGAACTGATCGGGCGGCTCGATGCCCAGGCGCGCGACGTCATCGCGACGGAT
This sequence comes from Burkholderia arboris, assembly GCF_902499125.1. GTDB lineage: Bacteria > Pseudomonadota > Gammaproteobacteria > Burkholderiales > Burkholderiaceae > Burkholderia > Burkholderia arboris. The sequence continues at coordinate 16,707 of NZ_CABVPX010000018.1, read as the reverse complement.
ACCCCCGCGGGCGACACGTCACGCTTCTGCCTGCGACACGGGTAGCCGGCGCCAGCCTCGGTGCGATGCGTCTTTCAGCGGCGCACCATTTTCGTGAGCGCGGCGATCTCGTCCGCGCAGGCCGCATACGCGCGTTCCTCGATCCCGCGATAGAGGCGGATGATCTCTTCGCCAACCGGCGTCAGCACGCTGCCGCCTCCGCTCTGCCCGCCATGCTCGGACACCGTCGCCGGCGATTTCAGCGAGCGGTTCAGCTCGTCCATCAGCAGCCACGCACGCCGGTACGACATCTTCAGACTGCGCGCCGCCGCCGAAATCGAGCCGTGCTCGCGCACCGCTTCGAGCAGCGCGACCTTGCCCGGGCCGAGCGCGATCGTATCGGCCTGCTGGATACGCATCCTGAACCGCACCTCAGGCTTGGGGTGTGCCGAAGTCTTCATCTTGTCCGCCGTTAGATCGATGCGGGCAAGCATACACGATGGCCGCCGCCGCGAACGCCGGCAGCGCGCGCGTCGCGATCAGATCTCGAGCACGCGCGCGACGATGCCGGCCAGCCGCTTCACGTGGCGCGGCGCGGGCAGCAGGTCGGCGCCCGAGAACAGCAGCGGCGCACCGTCCTCGATCGACAGCGGCGCATCGCCGCATTCGAACGCAACGATCACGTGTTCGCCGACAGGTGTATTGAACAGCTCGTGCCACGAGAACGTGACCGCATAGCCGTCGTGCGCATGCGCGATGAATACCATTCGCTTGAAGTCGCCGGGCTCGTCGTTGCGCAGCCCGGCCGCGTCGAGCAGGTCCTTCAGCCGCGCGCCGCGATACGGCGCGACCGAGCGGATGAAGCGGTTCGTCGTGAAGCAGCGCAGGTCGAACGGCTCGGCCATCGCGCTCGCGTGCCGGCGCAGATCGTCGAGCGTCACCGTCATCGGCCGCACGAATGCGCCCGTCAGCGCAATCGAACCTGCCGCCGCCTGATGCGCCGAAGGCGCCGCCGTCCCTGCCATCTCCATCGCCCGCCTCCGTGACGGCCCGCCGGGTGGCGGGCCTGCGTTGTATCGGCGGATATATTACGCCGCGAAAAGGCCGGCTGGCAGAATGCGCGCCGCATGAGCGGTATACGGCAGCCGGTCGTGCCCCGCGCCTGCAGGCGCTATGAAAGCACGATGTTCCGGATCGCCTTCCTGATGCTCTTGTAGCTGTCGACCGACTCCGCCTTCTGGTCGGTCACCAGCGTGCCGATCCGTGCCGGCTCGCAGAAGCCGATCCGGCTGTTCGTGCCGAGCTTGCTGAAATCGGCCAGGATCGCGACCTCCGCCGCGTTGCTGACCATTGCGCGCGCCACCTCGGTTTCCATCCGGTCGTAGTTCGTCGCACCGCGAACATGGTCGACGCCGACCGGCGACAGCAGCGCGAGATCGGCGCGGTAGCGGAAGATTTCGGCAACCGTGCCGTCACCGACCGTTGCGGCCGCGCGGCTGCCGATCATCCCGCCGAGCAGGATCGTTTCGTTCTTCCCTTGCTCCGGGTCGCTCGACCGCATCTTCAGCGCGACGTCGATCGAATTCGTGATGATCGTGAGGCCCGACAGCTTCGCCAGTTCCTCGGCCAGCAGCGTGGTGGTGGTCCCCGCGTCGATGAACAGCGTCTGCGAGCCCGTGACGAGCCGTGCCGCCGCGCGCGCGATCGACAGCTTCGCCTTCACGTGCGTCTGCGCGCGCTCGGCGATCGGCGCTTCGTCGCCCACCTGCACCGCGCCGCCATGCACGCGCTTCAGTTCACCGAGCGCCTCGAGGTCGACGAGGTCGCGGCGCACGGTTTCCCGCGAGACGTTCAGATCGGCCATGATCCGGTCGGTGGAAACGCGCTGCATCTTCGATAACAGAAGCCGGATCCTCTGGTATCGCTCTTCTTGCCACATGAAATATCCTCGGAAATGTCTGTCAATCTTATTCGAACGACCGTCTACCCAGCGCTTTCCTCCATCTTTTTGATGCCGACGAGGGTCTGCAGGGATTGACGGACCACCTGGAACTCGCTGCTCGTCATCTTCGAAAACACCACGTGGATGCGGTCGTCGTCGGGCGCCGCGTCGTCCTGCTCGATGATGAACTGGACGATCCGCGCCTGGTCGATGCCCGGCATCGCCTGCAACGACGTCAGTTTCACGGCGCCGCGACTCGCGAGGATGCGCACGCCCCAGCGCTGCCGCGCGACGAAAAAGCGCTTCTCGATCGGCTTCAGCCCGGCCAGGATCGCCAGCACGATCGCCGTCGCGGCGATCGAGGCCACGTACATCCCACCGCCCACGGCCAGCCCGACCGCCGCGACCACCCACAGGCTCGCCGCCGTCGTCAGCCCGCGGATGATCTCGCCGCGCAGCATGATCGACCCTGCGCCGAGAAAGCCGATGCCCGACACGACCTGCGCAGCGACGCGCGACGGGTCCAGCGACACGTTCTTCGCATCCTGGATATCCGCGAAGCCGAACGCCGACACGATCATCACGAGCGCGGCGCCCACGGCGACCAGCATGTGCGTGCGCAACCCGGCCGCCCACGACAACCGCTCGCGCTCGATGCCGACGATGCTGCCGAGCAAGGCCGCCAGCAACAGGCGGGAAATGATTTCCATTTGACTGATCATCGAGGTCTCCTCTTTCTGTCGATCTGCTTGATGAGGCGCCCGTCCCGGCCGCCCCGGCTTGTCCGGACTTCATCCCGCCGCCGTCGCATCCGGCGAGCGGCGAGTTGTATTTTTGTGCGATCTTGCGATTTTGTGCGTTCTAATATACGGTACGCAAAACGACAAAGCCAGACCCAAGTTCGTTTGTTTCATCTGATCCACACGATCAATCGTCAGACCAATCAGGCAACACGATCCGAAACACTTGCTTAGGAGACCAACATGATCAAGAAGGTATGGATGCTCGCTGCAACCCTGCTGGCGGCATTGGCAACAGCCCCCGTTCACGCGTCGGAAAGCGACGTCTGCAAGAAGGTGACGCTCGGCGATGTCGGCTGGAGCGACATCGCGGCGACCACCGGCGTCGCGATGATGCTGCTGGACGGTCTCGGCTACGAGGCGACCAAGACGATCGCGTCGCCGCCGATCGTGCTGGCCGGCGTGAAGAAGGCCCAGATCGATGCATTCCTCGGCTACTGGGATCCGAGCATGACGCCGACGGTGAAGCCGTTCGTCGATGCCGGCGCCGTTCACCAGTTGCCGCAGCCGAACCTGGTCGGCGCGCGCTACACGCTGGCCGTGCCGCAATACGCGGCCGACCAGGGCCTCAAGAGCTTTGCCGACATCGCCCGATTCCGCGACCAGCTCGACGGCAAGATCTACGGGATCGGCGCCGGCAACAACGGCAATGCGCTGGTCCAGCGAATGATCGACAAGAACGAATTCGGGCTCGGCGGCTTCAAGCTGGTCGAATCGAGCGAAGCCGGGATGCTCGTGCAGGTCACGCGCGCGGTGCAGGAACACCGGATGATCGTGTTCCTGGCCTGGGAGCCGCATCCGATGAACATCAACTTCAAGATCGCGTATCTCGACGGCGGCGACACCGTGTTCGGCCCGAATTACGGCTCGGCAAAGGTCTACACGCTCGTCACGCCCGGCTATCTCGAACGCTGCCCGAACGTCGGCCACCTGCTGACCAACCTGAAATTCACGACCAACGAAGAGAACCAGCTGATGGTGCCGATCATGAATCATGCAGATCCAGTCGCGGTCGCGAAGGAGTGGGTGAAGAAGAACCCCGGCGTGCTGTCGAAGTGGCTCGACGGCGTCACGACCATCGACGGGAAGAACGCGAAGGACGCGATCGAAAAGCTCATCGGTGCGTAAATCCGCAATACAAGGAATAACCCATGCACAAGAATCTCGCGCTGTTCGATCTCGATCACACGCTGCTGCCACTCGACAGCGACCAGGCCTGGAGCCGCTTCATCACGCGGGTCGGCTGGCAGGAGGACGACGCGCATACGGCGCTGATCGACGAGCACTACGGCCACTATGCGGCCGGCACGCTCGACATGGACGCGTATCTCGCCGTGACGCTCGCGCCGCTCACGCGCTACTCGCGCGAGCAACTCGAACGCTGGCATGCGCAGTTCATGCACGAGGTGATCCGGCCGGCGATTACGGCGGAAGCACGCGCGCTGGTCGACCGGCATCGCGAGAGCGGCGACCTGTGCTGCATCGTGACGGCGACCAACGTGTTCGTCACGCGGCCGATCGCGGCCGAGTTCGGGATCGAGCATCTGCTCGGCATCGAGCTCGATACCGACGACGGCACGCCGGCCGGGCAGTTCACCGGGCGCAGTGTCGGCGTGCCGAGCTTCCGAGAAGGCAAGATCGTGCGCACGGCTGCATGGCTGAGATCGCTGGGTTACATACCCTCCGATTTCGAACGAACCTACTTCTACAGCGATTCGATCAACGACGTGCCGCTGCTCGACTACGTCACGCATCCGGTCGCGACCAATCCCGACTCGAGGCTCTCTCAGGTGGCCGGCAAACGCGGCTGGCCTGTCATGAAGTTGTTCTGATTCGGGCGCTACTCTCTGCTGTCCATTTTCATGTCTGGAGGAGAAATGAAAGACGGAGCACGCAGTATTCACCCCGATCAATCAGGAATCCGATTCGAATCGAATCGGAAGCATGTCGTCCCGCCTCGCCGTGCGGCAAGCCATATGCCGCCCTGGCGCGGCGTTTTCATGATCGCGCTCCTGTGCACGCTGGCCGCTTGCGGCGACGGCGACCCGGGCGCCGCGGGCACCGTCGCCGCCGCGCGCGCGCCGGCATCGGGGCCGGCATCCGCGCCGGTCATTCACTGCGCCAGCGAGTGTCACTGACCGGCACAAGCCCAACCCGCCACCCAGGAAAAGCGATCATGCAAAACAAACCCACGACACGACGTCAGTTCCTCACCGATGCGCTGAAGCTCGCAGGCGCCACCGCCGTCACCGGCATGCTTCCCGAAAGCATCCTGCGCGCACAGTCGATCCCGGCGGCGACCGTCACCGGCACCCTCCAGGATGTGCAGCACGTCGTCATCCTGATGCAGGAGAACCGGTCGTTCGACCATTATCTCGGCACGCTGCGCGGCGCACGCGGCTTCGGCGATCCCCGGCCGGTCGTGATCTCCAGCGGCTATCCGGTCTGGCGCCAGCCGTCGGCGCTGTCCTACGTGTTTCCGTTCAACCCGTCGCCGCCCGTTTCCGGCGTCGCGAACGGCGACACGTACTACAACGACCTGGATCACACCTGGAGCGGCACGCACAGCGCGTGGAACAACGGCCGCTACGACAACTGGGTCGCGGCGAAGACCAGCGGCACGATGTACTACTTCACGCAGAACGACATCCCGTTCTACTACGCGCTGGCGAGCGCATTCACCGTGTGCGACGACTACCACTGCTCGATGCTCGGCCCGACGGACCCGAACCGCCTGTATCTGTGGACCGGCTGCTGCGGCAACGTCGCCGGCTATTCGCCGTATACGACCAACACGATGACCGGCACCGGCTGGACCACGATGCCGGAACGCCTGAACACGGCCGGCGTCACGTGGAAGTTTTACCAGGACAAGGGCAACGGGCTGGACGCCGGGCATGGCTATGGCGAATCCAACGGCTCCAGCAGCGATCTCTGGTGGAACGGCAACTACGGCGACAACGTCATCCTGAACTTCAAGCAGTACCAGAATCTCGGCGCCAATGATCCGCTCGCACCGGCGCTCAACGGCACGCAGGTCGACCCGACCGGCGGCGGCACCGAATACGACACGAATCTGTTCAGCCAGCTGCGGGCCGACGTCGCGAACGGCACGCTGCCGCAGGTGTCGTGGATCGCCGCGCCTTATGCGTATTGCGAGCATCCGTCGTGGGCCGCGAGCGGCGGCGAATGGTATGTGAGCAACGTGCTCAATGCGCTGACGTCGAATCCGGCGGTATGGGCCAGCACGGTGCTGCTCGTGATGTACGACGAAAACGACGGCCTGTTCGACCATATGCCGCCGGCCGTTCCGGCGAGTGCCGCCGCCGGCACCGGCCGGTCGACGATCTCGACGGCCGCCGAATTCGTCGCCGGCAGCGGTGCCGCATCGGACGGCTCGGCAAGCGGCGACGTGCCGATCGGGCTCGGCCCGCGCGTGCCGATGTTCGTGATTTCGCCGTGGTCGAAGGGGGGCAAGGTCAACTCGCAGGTCTTCGATCACACGTCGGTGATCCGCTTTCTGGAGGCGCGCTTCGGGCTGCAGGAGACCAACATCACCCCGTGGCGTCGCGCAGTCTGCGGCGACCTGACGTCGGCGTTCGACTTCGCGAATCCCGACCAGACGATTCCGGCGATTCCGGCAGCGGCCAGCAACATGAATCCGAACGGCTCGACGGTCCCGATTCCCGCGGCGACCACCACGGCGGTCCCCGCGCAAACGGCTGGCCGCAACACGGCGTGCCGGCTGCCGTACGAGTTCTTCGTCCAGGGCCGGGTCAACCGGTCCGGCAAGACGCTCGGGTTGACGATGACCAACACCGGCGCAGCCGGCGTGCATCTGCAGGCCTGGGTCGACGGCACGAGCACGACACCGCGGCAGTACACGATCGGTGCCGGCACGGGGACGTGTCTCACGGATTCGCTCGCGCTGAATTCGGGGGGCGGTTACGACTATTCGATCTACGGACCGAACGGGTTCCTGCAGACGCTGCGCGGCAACATCGGCGCCTCGGGAAACGCGGGTTCGACCGCCGAAGTCAGCCTCTGCTACGACGTGCAGAACGGCAACGTGCAGATCACGCTCGACAACTCGGCCGGCTCGAGCGCGACGACGTTCCAGCTCGTCGACAACGCGTACGGGATGAACAGCGCGCAATCGGTCAGTGTGCCGGCCGGCGCGACGCAGGCCGTCACGTGGTACGGCGACGCCGGCTGGTACGACGCGAGCATCCGCGACGCGAACGACCCGAACTTCCTGCGCCGTATCGCCGGCTGTGTCCAGACGCAATCGGGCACGTTGCTGACGGATTCGGCAATCGGTAACACGAGCGGGAAGTTCGTCCCCGCGCTGGCGTCGCAAGGGTCGTCGTACGGGACGCTGCGGTTCGACTACGTCGTGCCGCCGTGGCGCCACAGCCCGAAGAACTGGGTCGGCATCTATCCGCGCGGCGCGCAGCCGGCCAAGGGCGGCTACAAGTCGTGGGCGTACCTGCCCAAGAGCACCGGCTCGCTGCTGTTCTCGTCGACCGCGAACAGCACGCTTGCATCGGGCCAGTACGATGCGTGGCTGCTGTTCGACGACGGCTACACGCCGCTTGCAGGCCCGATCGCGATCAGCATCTGAGGTCGCGGCGGCTCCGTCGTCGTTTCCGGACCCGGCCGATGCGCACCCGTGACGCGCGCCGGCCGGGCGCCGCGCCTAGACGAGCAGGTCTTCGTAGAATGCGCCGAACGCACGCGTCGGGTGGGCGATCTGGATTTCGAGGATCCACAGCCCGGCGGCCGGCGCGGCGTCGAAATCGCCGAGGTTGCCAGCCTTGTAGATCGCGTGCGGGAAATCGCTGACGCGATGGCCCTTGATGTCGACGTTCAACCGGAAGCCGTGCGCGTCGGCGCGTTGCGCCGCGAACTCGTACAGCGCGATGCCCGCGCAGCCGGTGGTTCGCCAGTGATGCTCGACTTCACCGTAGATCACGCCTGCCGCACGCGCACAGGCATGCATGTCCGGATCGTCGCCACACACGAACGTCGCGCCCGCATCGCCCTCGTGCTTCGCCCAGACGGCGCCGAGGTCGATGAAGAAGATGTCGTCCGCGGCAAGGACGGGGTCCGCCACCGAGCGCTCCTTGAACGTGCGCAACGTGTTTTCGCCGAAGCGGACGAGGACCGGATGCCAGATCCGGTCCATGCCGAGTTCCTTCAGCACGCTCAGCCCCAGCGCGTTGGCCTCCGATTCGCGCATGCCGGGCCGGACGCCCTTGGCGATCGCGTCGACGGCCTGCCATGTCATGGTTCTTGCATGCTGCATCGCGTCGAGCGAAAAGGCTTCGCCGACGGCTTCGCGTTGCGTCGAATTCAAGAGCGTGCTCCCGGGCAATGAATGTGGGCGGATCGAGTGTCGCCTCGATATGCACAGGAGAATATATCGATTTTCGAACCGGTGCCGTGTCGCGTTTCGTCGCGCGCTACAGCAATACGGGCGCTCCCGAGAGAGCGCCCGCCCGTGGGTGATGCGTCGATCAGAACTTGTGACGCAGGCCGATGCGCGTGACGAACTGCGTGTTCGCACCCGCGTTGCCGATGAACGACCCCGACGAGCCGATCTCTGCCTGGACCGGCACCGCGCGGCCGTTGATCGTATTGCTGCCCGACGCCTTCTGGTAGGCCGCGCTCACGTACACGTCCGTGCGCTTCGACAGCGCGTAGTCGACCGCGGCGTTGACCTGGTGCCACTTGCCGTCAAAGCGGCCGTCGAGCTTCGAGAACGTGTAGCCGAGACCGCCGCTCAGGGCCGGCGTGAACGCATAGCGGCCACCGATTTCATAATTGTTCAGCTTCGACGACTCGCCCGACAGCGGCGTGAACTTCGTATGCGTCCAGTTCGCCCACACGAGCGCCGCCGCGATCGCATAGCGTGCGCCGACACCGACCGTCTCGAGATCGCGCAGCCCGAGCGTGTTGATGTTCGCGATGCTCACGCCGAACGCGGGCGTCGCGCCGTTCGGAAAGCGGATGTTCGTGTACGCGGCGCCGATGCCGAACGGCCCTTGCGCGTAGTTCGCGCCGAAGCTGTACGCGCTCGACGAACCCTGCGAGCCGTTCGCGCCGGTCGTGGTCGGCGTGCCCGCGAACTGCGTCGAGTTCGAGAAACCGTACATCGCGCCGAACGTGAGGCCCGCGAAGTTCGCGCTCTGGAACTTCACCGCGTTGTTGATGCGGCTCGACGTGAGCTGGTCGAGATCGTTGATGTGATACGCGTAGTTGCCGGCCGGCGTCTGGCTGCCCATCGTGTAGTTCGCACCGATGTAGTCGGTCGAGAACGAGTACTGGCGGCCGAACGTCAGCGACCCGATCCCGTTCTTCGACAGGCCGACGAACGCCTGCCGGCCGAACAGTGCGCCGCCCTGGCCGATCGTGCCGTCGCCGCTGCTGAAGCCGTTCTCCAGCACGAACAGCGCCTTCAGCCCGCCACCGAGATCCTCGGTGCCGCGGATGCCCCAGCGGCTGCCCGATGCCACGCCGTCGCCGTACTTGACGAGCTTGTCGTGCCCGCCCGTCGTCGCGACCTTGTTCGAATACGTGATACCCGCATCGATCAACCCGTAGAGCGTGACGCTGCTTTGCGCATGCGCGGCCGCGCCGAACATCCCGAGTGCGGCCGCGGCCACGATGGTCTTCTTCATGTTGCTTCCTTTTGTTGTGGACGCACGCGCCTGCGTCGCAGCGAAACGCGCGGCGTCTTGACGAAAAACCGTATGACGGACGAACGCAAGCCCGCTCACCGACGGAACGCCGGACGCGCCCATGCCTCATGCGTGCGCACGATGTTCCGATTCGATGCCAGTGTGGGCTTGCGGAAGCGGCATGCCGCAGGGCGGCCGCTCGTGTTGCAGCGCCGGGAAGCGTGCGCACCGGTTGCGCATGCCGTGACGACGCGTTGCTCCGGCGATGCAGGTCAGAATCTCTTCCGGCTTTCGTGGAGCGGGTGGACGACGTGACGCCTGACGGCATCACGACCTTCGATATATTTTTCGGAATATATCGAGTTGTCACCAAACGGTAAACAATTATTCGGGTTCCTGTCGTCTTTCATCCACAGGCGACCGCGGGCGAACCGGAAGCGGCGACGGGCTGCGCGGCGGCCGTCATCGCATCGCGTCGCGTCGCACCGGGCCGGCGCCGAATTCCAGCATAATCAGGCGTTTGATCGCGCACCCCAGCCCGCGCACGTATGCCGCAAACGTGTGCGCGGTCGTCGGGTTCACGGCTCGCGTGCCTTCGACCGCCGGAAACGCCGCCGGTCTGTGCCGGTTTCGCGCGCGGCGAATTGTGCAGGTGCAGAACACGAAGAAAGACAATCGATGCGATCCGGCATACCTCACGGCGCCGGCGATCGCGTCACGGACAGAACCACACCCTCCCGCGAAGACAGGACACCGACATATGGACCGAGCCGAACACATCAGCATCGAACCGGCGCTCGCGCTTGCCGCAGACGAACTGGACGGATGCGATTTCTCGTTCGACATCGCATGGGAATTGAACGCGCCGTATCAGGACTTGCTCGATCTTCGCGCGCTGCCGGTGCGACGCAAGGACTACGGCTTCGATCCGGCCGGCTGGGCGGACGAGGCGTCGGGCAAAACGGCGCTCTTTCGCGCGACGGCCGGCGAGCGGCTCGCCGGGTTCGTCGCGATCGAGGAGAGCTGGAACGGGATGGCCGAGATCGCGGAGCTGGCCGTCGACCGGGATCATCGACGCCTCGGTATCGGACAATTCCTGCTGGCGGCAGCGGAAGCCTGGGCGCGCAATCACGGGTTCGGCTTCATCCGGCTGGAAACGCAGGCGAACAACGTCGCGGCCTGCTCGACGTATGCGCGTGCCGGCTTCGCGCTCGGCGGCCACGACCGCTTCCTGTATGCCGATGGCGAGAATGCCGGGGAAGTCGCCCTCTTCTGGTACAAGGACCTGCGCGACGGGCAGACCGCACGGAGCCGCACGGTCGATCCGGCATCGGTGCCGCCGGTGCGTTGACGCACCGCCGCCACCCGTCACGTCGTTGCCGCGTTACTTCCGCGTCGCCACGATGAACAGGCGCGGAAACGGCAGCAGCACGGTGCCGTCGTCCTGCACCGGATAACCGCCCGGCCCGGCGAGCGCGTCGCGATAGCGCGCGAGGAATGCGCGCTGTCCGGCGTCGTCGAGCGCCGCGAGATACGGCCGCAACGCGCTGCCCTTGAACCATTCGACAATCGCATCGGCGCCACCGCGCAGCGCGTGGTAATAGGTCGTGCGCCACACGTCCACGCGCGAACACAGCGGCGACAGCAGCGCGTAGTAGTACCGCGCATCGAACCGCTCGGTACGCGCCGCACCTTTCAGCCGGTCGGCCCACGGCCCGGCCGCGGCGACCTCGCGCATCAGCCGGTGCGCCGGTTCGTCGAGGTTGTCGGGCATCTGCACCGCCAGATGGCCGCCCGGCGCAAGCCGGCCGACGAGCGCCGGGAACAGCGTGTCGTGCGCGGGCACCCATTGCAGCACCGCGTTCGACAGGATCAGGTCATAGCCGCCCGGATCGTCCCACGTGGCCACGTCGGCGATATCGAAACGCAATGCGGGCAGACGCTTGCGTGCGGCCGCGATCATGTCCGCCGACGCATCGATCCCGTGGATCGTCGCGTCGGGCGCACGGGCAATCAGCGCTTCCGTCGAATTGCCGGGCCCGCAACCGATATCGATCGCGGTATGGATCGGCGTCTTCGGCACGGCGGCCAGCAAATCGCGCACCGGCCGCGTGCGTTCGTCTTCGAACTGTACATACTGGTTCGCGTATTGATCGAGTGGGGTCGTCACGCTATTTCTCCTGGTCGGCATGAGCGGCTGCGGCGCATCCGGGTGCGGGATACCGGGGGCCGCCGATGCAGCGCATTCTGCGACTGCCGCCAACCTTCAGTAAAATGAATTTAATATCGTGATTGATTCAAAATTCTGATGAAGATCGATACGCTCGGTGTTCAGGCCTTCGTCGCAATCGCCGACGGCGGCAGCTTCCGGCAGGCAGCCGATACGCTGCACGTCACGCAAACGGCGATCACGCAGCGGCTGCGCAAGCTCGAATCGTATCTCGGCGTCGCACTGGTCGAGCGCACGACGCGCCGCACCACGCTGACCGAGATCGGCCGGCGTTTCCTGCCGCAGGCGCGCCGGCTGCTGAACGAGCTGTCCGACGCGCTGACCGAAATCCGCGAGACGGGCCTGAGCCAGCGCGGCGACGTCACGATTGCATGCGTGCCGACGGTCGGCGTGCAGTATCTGCCGCGCATCCTGCGCGCGTTCTCCGGGCACCGTCCGCACGATCGCGTGAAGATCCTCGATCACGCGTCGGCGTCGGTGCTGCAGGCCGTGCTGCGGCGCGAGGCCGAATTCGGCATCAGCATCGCCGGCGACCAGCACCCCGAACTCGTCAGCGTGCCGCTCACGCACGATCCCTATGTGCTCGTGTGCCGCGACGATCATCCGCTCGCGAAGCGGCGGCGCATCCGCTGGGCGGCATTGCAGCCGCATCCGCTGATCTTCGCCGGCGAAGTGAGCGGCAATCGCGGGCTGCTCGAAGGCGCGCTGAAGACGAGCGGCGTGTCGTTGCATTCGTTCTACGAGGTGCAGCGCAGCTCGACGGCGCTCGGGCTCGTCGCGGAAGGGCTCGGCGCGGCCGTCGTGCCGAGGCTCGCGATCCAGAAGAATGCGTATCCGATGATCCGCACGATCGAGCTCGTCGAGCCGTCGGTGTCGCGCACGCTCGTGCTCGTCACGCGCAAGAACGCGCAACTGTCGCCCGCGGCGTGCGCGCTTTACGACATGATCGTCGCGCGCGCGACACCCTGTCCATAGTGTCAGTAGCGCGTCACGAAGCAGCGCCTTAGGGTTAGTATCGGCACATGCGGCCGCCACGAACGGCGCCTACCCGGTGGCGCACGCGTGATGCCGCCGCTGCAACGGCCGTTCCTCACCCCTCTGCAAGGAGCACTGCATGGCCTATCGCAACTACCACAAGCGCAAGATTGCAGACCGGGAACTCCATCCCGAAACCCAGATGATGTCCTACGGCTACGATCCGTTCCTGTCGGAAGGATCGGTGAAGCCGCCCGTGTTCCTCACGTCCACGTTCGCGTTCCGCACGGCCGAGGATGGCGCCGAGTTCTTCGACGTCGTGGCCGGGCGCAAGCCGTCACCGGAAGGCGAAGGCGCGGGCCTCGTCTACAGCCGCTTCAATCACCCGAACCTGGAGATCGTCGAGGACCGCCTCGCGCTGCTCGACGATTCCGAAGCCGCCGTCGTCACGTCGAGCGGCATGTCCGCAATCGCCGCGATCCTGCTGACGTTCCTGCGGCCGGGCGACTGTGTCGTCCAGTCCGTGCCGCTGTACGGCGGTACCGAGACATTGATCTCGAAGTTCCTGCCCGAGTGGGGCATTCGCTCCGAAGCGATCGCCGACGGGCTGTCCACCAGCGCGATCCGCGCCGCGCTCGAAGCGGCCGCGCAAAAGGGCAACGTGCGGATGTGCTACATCGAGACGCCCGCCAACCCGACCAACGCGCTGTTCGATCTCGAAGGGCTGCGCCGCGAAATCGACGCGTTCGAGGCGCGCCACGGCTATCGCCCGCTGTCGGTCTGCGACAACACGCTGCTCGGGCCGCTGTACCAGAAACCATCGCGGCAAGGCATCGACCTGAGCGTGTACTCGCTGACGAAATACATCGGCGGGCATAGCGACCTCGTCGCCGGCGGCGTCACGGGCGCCCGCGACCTGATCACGAAAATCCGTTCGGTCCGCAGTACGCTCGGCTCGCAGCTCGACCCGCATTCGTCGTGGATGATCACGCGCTCGATGGAAACGCTCGTGCTGCGCATGCAGCAGGCCGCACGCAGCGGCAGCGCCGTCGCCCGCTGGCTCGCCGGCAATCCGCATCGGCCGGTGCGCGTGCTGCACCCCGAGCTGATCGACGATCTGGCCTACCAGGCCGTCTATCAGCGCCAGTGCAGCGGGCCCGGCTCGACGTTCGCCTTCATCCTCGACGGCGGCCGCGAGCAGGCGTTCCGGTTCATCAACCACCTGACGCTCTTCAAGTCGGCGGTCAGTCTCGGCGGTACGGAATCGCTGATCTGCCATCCGGCGTCGACGACGCATTCGGGCGTGCCGGCCGATGCGCGTGCCGCGGCGGGCGTATCGGAAGGGTTGATTCGCGTGTCGGTCGGGCTCGAACATCCGGATGACCTGATCGCCGACCTGTCGTACGCGCTGGAGCATTGCTGACGCAGGCGGCCGGTGCTCGATAGCGGTTCGCACGGAAGGCGCGCCGGTCGGTGCGGCACGCAATCTGCAACGCCTGCTGCGCCGGCATGCCGGCGTTCGAGCGGCAGCGTCGCGTTGGCACAAGGCATCGCACCATGAGCACCACGCGGCATCGATACCGGGTCACGGATCGTCAAGACGCGTTGTTCGCGACGACGACGATCGCGCATCTTCCGGGGCCGGTTCGTCGATCCGGTCCGTCTTCCCGGCTAGGTCCGGAAGGCGATCGCCGCGAAAATCCGGCCGCGAGAAGCGAGCCGGTGGCAGCGATTCACAGTACCTTCACCATGAATACGCGCGATGTCCCTTCCGGCTCGCACGGCACTTCGCCGAACGTCTCGTAACCCTGCTTCCGGTAGAAGTCCGGCGCCTGGAACGAGATCGTGTACAGCACCGCGCGCGCACAACCGCGCCGCTTCGCTTCCGCTTCGGCCTCGCGCAGCAGCCGGCTGCCGAAGCCGCCGCCGCGCAGCGATTCGGGCAAATAGAACAGGTCGATGAAGAACAGGCCGAGCGATGTGCGGCCGGTGAGGCCGCCCAGAACCTCGCCGGTCGCGGAATCGGTTACGTAAACGTCGAGCGCGGCCGCGTCCGAGCGCCCCGTCATCGCATGGTTGAATTCGCCGAGCCGGCGGCTGATGAAGTCTCGGGCGGCCGGCTGCTCGGTGTCGGTCAGTCGGAGGGTGACGTCGGGATGGGCGGTCATCGGGCGAATGCGTGCGTGAAAGGGGCCGCCGGGCATGCAGCAACCGCGGCGGGCATCGCACGACTATAGCGCGTCGCCACGCGACGTGGCGACCGCGCCATTGCCGTGCGACATCGCGCCCCGCCACACGCTCACGCCGCCGCGAACGCCGCCTTCAGGTCGGCCATGCGGCGCCGCTCGCGCGCGATCATCATCCGGTTCACGACGATCACGCCGATCGTCACGGCCGTGATGAACAGCGTCGCCAGCGCGTTCATCTCCGGGTTCAGCCCCAGCCGCACGCGCGAGAACACCACCAGCGGCAACGTCGTCGACCCCGGCCCCGACAGGAACGCCGACAGCACCAGATCGTCGATCGACAGCGTGAACGACAGCAGCCACCCCGACAGCAGCGCCTGCGAGATCAGCGGCAGCGTCACCACGAAGAACACCTTCAGCGGCGTCGCACCCAGATCCAGCGCGGCCTCCTCCAGCGACTTGTTCATCTCCTTCACGCGCGACTGCACGATGATCGCCACGTACGACACGCACAGCATCACGTGACCGATCCAGATCGTCACCATCCCGCGACCCTTCGGCCAGCCGAACATCTGCTCCAGCGCCACGAACAGCAGCAGCAGCGAGATGCCCTGGATCACTTCCGGAATCACCAGCGGCGCGTTGATCATCCCCGTGTACAGCGTGAAGCCCTTGAAGCGGCCGAAGCGCGCGAGCACGAAGCCCGCCCACGTGCCGATCACGACCGACGCGGTCGCCGTCAGCAGGCCGATCTTCAGCGACAGCCACGCGGCCGTCAGCAGCTCGTCGTCCTCCAGCAGCGCCGCGTACCACTTCAGCGAGAAGCCCGACCACACCGTCACCAGCTTCGACTCGTTGAACGAGTACACGATCAGGCTGATGATCGGGATGTACAGGAACAGGAAGCCGAAGGCGAGAACGCCCGTCGACAGCGGTTTGCTCGGCTTGATCATTTCGCTTCCTCCAGTTCCTTGACCTGGTAGTACTGGAACAGCGCCATCGGCACCAGCAACAGCAGCACCATCGCGACCGTCACCGCGGACGCCATCGGCCAGTCCATGTTGTTGAAGAATTCATCCCACATCACCCGGCCGATCATCAGCGTGTCGGCGCCGCCGAGCAGCTCCGGAATCACGTACTCGCCCACCGCCGGGATGAACACCAGCAGGCTGCCGGCGATGATCCCGTTCTTCGACAGCGGCAGCGTGATCCGCGTGAACGCGACCCACGGCTTCGCGCCCAGGTCGTACGCGGCTTCGAGCAGCGTCAGGTCCATCTTCACCAGGTGCGCGTACAGCGGCATCACCATGAACGGCAGGTACGAATAGACCATCCCGATGTAGACGCCCGCATCGCTGTGGTACAGCCGCAGCGGCGTGTGGATGATGCCGAGCGCGATCAGCGTGTGGTTCAGCAGGCCGTCGTCCTTCAGGATGCCGATCCATGCGTACACGCGAATCAGGAACGACGTCCAGAACGGCAGCATCACGGCCATCATCAGCACGTTGCGGCGGTTCGGTTCCGAGCGCGCGATGTAGTACGCCATCGGGTAACCGATCAGCAGGCACAGCACCGTCGACACGGCGGCCATCTTCAGCGAGCTGAGGTAGGTCGCGATGTACAGGTCGTCCTGCAGCAGGAACGCGTAGTGCGACAGCTGCAGCGCGAAGTGCACGACGCCGTCCTTGATCTCGACGAGCGACGTGTACGGCGGAATGCCCATCACCTGGTCGGCGAAGCTGATCTTCAGCACCAGCACGAACGGCAGCGCGAAGAACACGGCAAGCCACAGGAACGGCACGCCGATCGCGACGCTGCGGCCCGACGGCAGGAAGCGCGACAGCGCGGCGAAGCGGCCCGGGCGGGCGCGGCCGGCGCCCGTACTCGCGGCGCCGGACGACACCGGCGCGGA